>JAEWHE010000049.1 GCA_023387965.1 Bacteroidota bacterium
CCAGGGATTCCCCTCTTTTACACCCGGACGAAAAGGGCCGGTCATTGAGCGGCCTTTTTGTGTTGCCGGTTCTTATAGAGCTTAGAGCTGCTTTCGGCAGCCCAAATCGGCGTACTGCGTAAAACCAGGGTAGCTTCACCTTCTGAGCGAACTAGATTCAACGTTATTCACGCTCTTTCGTGGGTAAAATCGCGACGGTTTTTTTCAAAAGAATCGGCCGATCTTTGCCTCTCGCATTTCCCTTGATCAGATAGCGCAGCCCACTACAATGAACTAACAGTCCCGCCCCTCGGTAAAGCTCACGACGGAAGATCAATAGCTTCGACCTCTCATATACACCGTATTGCACATATCTCTCATCGATAGACCTCACGGCGAAAAATCAGGGGCTTGGCCCCTTTATAGATGCCGAAGGTGGCGAGGCCGCTGGGGTTCTGGAAGCTACCGGAACCGTCCCAGTCGTACCTTAAAAGCTCCGGCACCATCGGCGTAACCCGAACGCTCCCCTCATTACCCAGTCCCGGTGCCGTCAACTCAACGAACCGATTGGCACTCGCACCCTTCATTGAGGCTGTGGTTTCCCCCGCATTCAATTTATCGGTGTAGTTGCTCAGCTCCGGTTCCGACCCTTCAGGAAACACAGTACAGCTGTCGTCGGAGGTCTTGGCGAAATAGCTACCCTGCCAGCTCTCGATCACCAACGGCAGGCCAAGCGGTGCAAGCTCGGAACCGTTGGCGTTCTCCAATACAGCGCGACCTAGACGAATCTGACTGTTGGCTTCAGGGAAGCTGAGATTATCCAACACATATGGCTCACAGACCGCAGCAGCCGATGTATCGGCTGACTTGTAGCAGACGCCATCTTGGTCCGTCATAGGGAAGCGTAATGCCAAGTAAGGGCGGAAGGCGGCGTCGCTAGCCAATGGGGCATAAAGGTTCCGCACATACGTCAGCGCCTGCCCCCTGATAGTCACGTCCCGAGTACCATCGCCCAATTGCAGGTCGTTCGTATCCACTGTGAAGTTTGGGTTGCCGCTCAACCGCGCGTCATCGTGGAAGCTGTCATCGGTGCTACCGAACTCCGGTGTATGAGTGAAGTTACTCGATTGCCAGCGCCAGAAGTCTCCATGATCATAGTTCGTGGTAGTCCCATTTGCGCGGTTTTTGCCAGTAATGCTGAGCATGGGCGCAACGGCGAAGCTGATGGCCTCCCCTTGGTAGCTGAACCCAGCCTGGGTCTCCGAATCGGTTACACAGTTGGGCTGCAGCAGCGGTGTGTTCGGCGTGACATCCAGATAGGCAGGCACAATGCGACCGATCAGGCGGCTCAGGTTCTGGTTGTTGGCATTGCTGCCAGACGTAGTGCCATCGCCGCCGACATGCCCCATGCCTATGTATTCGGTATTGGTCTTGGCGGCTATGCGGAACACCCCAACTTCGGAGAAAGACACCCCTCCATCACCATTGAGAGTGGTTTGCTCACCCAGTACATGGATATAACTCGAAGGCAAGGTATTGGGTCCAACGGCCCCTTCCGATGGCTCCACCAGCGAAAGGCTTAGACCGATATTCGATAACTGGAAATTGGAAGTAACGACATTTCCCGTGCATAGCGCCTCGCCGTCGAGCACTTCGCCGGTCTGTACCCCGTTGACGGTGGTGCCCTGCCAGCCGACAGCCCTGACGCGAATCGGGATCGAATCGCCGGCAGCGGCTAGCACCGTGCAATTACTGCTCACGCCGGCCACGCTGCAAGTGTTGGTATCCGGTGTGATGCAGAGACCGTAAGGCTTGGCGACGAACGAACCGCTGCCAGTCATGCTCAGGCCTTGATCGGAGTTGCCGCCACTACCGCTGTAGCTGGCGTTGAGCGCCACTTGGCCAGCATCGTCGTAGTTCACCGTTACCGAGGCGACGCCGTTGCTGTTGAACGAAAGTGTCGCCGCCGAGTTCGAGCCATTGACCGTGATGCTACGGGTTCCGGTCGAGGGGTTCTGGTAGCTGGTGCTGAAGTTGAGCGTGCGCGAGACATTGGCGAAAGCCGGCACGCACGCCTGGCTCGTATCATCCTTGCGCACCGCCGCAATAGTG
The DNA here is from genome assembly GCA_023387965.1 of Bacteroidota bacterium. Lineage (GTDB taxonomy): Bacteria > Bacteroidota > Bacteroidia > Flavobacteriales > Flavobacteriaceae > Flavobacterium. The sequence continues at coordinate 2,092 of JAEWHE010000049.1, forward strand.
GCGCTCTGTGGTCGCGATGAAATCATGTTCGGCACACTGACCAGAAAGCCGCTGTCGAGAAAGGTAACCTTGCAGCCGCCGGTACTGCACACCAGACCGTTCCTGGCCGCAGGCGAAGCGGAACTGACGCCCAACGTAACCTCCCCGGGTGATCGCGCCACCAACGTGGCAGTGGTACTGCCAGTGAAGGTGATGGGATTGCTGCCCCAGTCACTGCTCGGGCTTAGTGTAAGGGTAGATGGCGTAGATATAGTCGAAGAGCAGGCAGCGTCGGCACAGGCCCTGACTGTCACGCTCAGCGAGCTGCAGGTCAACGCCGTCGCACTGTAGTCCAATGAATAGTGATCCACGGCTACAACGCTGGGCTCATCGTCGCAGAGCGGGCCGAGGTCCACCGGATCTAAATACTCGACGATGCTGCCCTGGCCAATGTAAACGTTGCGTCCGGTGATGCCACCTTTGTAGCGTGCCCCCCTGCTGAAGTTGATGGTCACATCACCAGCCGCGTAGACGAACGCAGGCAGGTCCGTCTGGCTGGTCAGAGTGATATTCCCCGTGGAGTACATGACCAGGTCGCCGCCGGCAAATCCTTCAAAGGACGCACCATGCTGAATATCAATATTCCCTTGCACGAACAACCGGACTACACCGCTACCACCAACCTTGCGGAACGTAGAAGAGACGTCCGCCGTGAACCCGCCGTTAATCCAGTAGTTTCCAGGGCTCAACTCGAAGGTTGACTTGTAGGCCGGGTTAAGCGTGCCCATCTTGTGGTCGTAGTTCGCCCGGGTATAGCGAATGGTCGCCGTGTTCCCCGTCGAGAAGTTGCCAGAATAGACACCACCGGTGATGACCGCGTTCATGCCCAGGCTGACCTGGCCACGCGCATGAATCTCGCCGGGGAAAACGAAATTGTTACCAACGGTCACGTTACCTTGCACATAGAGCCTGACCTGGCCTGAGGAGAAACCCTCGATATGGGCCTGGCCGATATTCACGTTTCCCGAGACATACAACGTCACCATGCCGTCGCTGCCGCTCAGCCGACGTATTCGAGTTTCCTGAGACTGCCAGTCGAGGTTGCCGTTGACCCAATAGATTCCGGGCTGGAACTCGATCGTGGATTTGTAAGCTGTGCTGATGGTCTTGACCTTGTAGACGCTATTGGCCGTAGCGAACCTGATGGTCGACTCCTGCCCGGCCGAGACGGTGCCGTAGTCGCCAGCGGACAGCGACAAGGTGCCTGCCTGATAGCCATTAGAAACATTGTTATTACTAGTAGAGAGCTGGAAGGCGGTGGGCACATCGCTGCCCGTCTGGAAGTCCGTATCAACCGTACTGGTATGGTTGCCGGTTGCGCTACAGATCACGCCGTCACACAGACCATACTGATCCGCCCATGTGTGGGTATGGTTGACGGTCGGAGCATTAAGTGTGGAGCCACTGCCATAAACACGTGACATATAACCCATTTGAATGAAGCCATTGGGCGCGTGGCTCTGGATGCCGCCAGGAAACACCTCTGTGCATTGCGCTGCATGCACCCAGCCACCAAATAGAACTGTCCACATACCGCAAATCGTCGCAAGCCAGTGCGAAGTACTACTGACCTTGCCTTGCCGGGAGCAGCAGCCATGAATGGCCCGCAATACTCTCCACAAAACGCAGGTAAGTCCGAAAAACCATTTCGCTGTCATGGCTGCTCTACCACTGCGGTCAGGCGTCGATAGGCATAATCCTGGTCACCCGCGTTTCCATAAGTCGCCGTAGCCTCCACCCGATGAAACACCAGATCTCGACCTTCCTCTGGCACGCTGGCCTGAGGGACCGTGGAGCTTCCGCAGGTGACCGCCACTCGGAAGCCTTCCAGATTGAAGGACGAGCACGTTTGGGACGGGCTGGCCAGTGATCGCGCGATACCGTACTCAAGGCCCGCTCGCGCCGCTTGGAAAGCTCGAGCCTGCTGGAGACCAAGCGTGTTAGTCGCCGATTGGGTAACCGACAGCCGCCACATCACCGCAATCACCGCAGCGATGACGATGATCAGAAACAGCGCGGCCACCAGGCCGAAGCCGCTCTGCTTTCCACAGTCCAGGAGTGAGTTATGCCGGAGGTCAGGGCGCATTGTCGACGTGAACCTGTTGCAGCAGGGAGATTCGTTCGCCGGCCTTCTCCAGCACCAGCTCCATGGTGACCAGCCCACCGCGCATGGCATTGCCGGGC
>JAEWHE010000015.1 GCA_023387965.1 Bacteroidota bacterium
ACAACGGAACCATTCGTTTAGAAAACGCAGCGAGTTTAGTACAAAATCTCGATGGAATCACCAACACCGGAACCGGAACCATCGAAATGAAACGCATCACCACACCAATGTACCGTTACGATTTTACCTATTGGTCATCACCACTTGAAGAATCACCAAGTTTTACGTTGAATACGTTGTCGCCGGGAACTTTGCCTGATAAATATTTTAAATGGAATACGCTTACGCAAAATTGGCAAACGTTGATGAATGGTGCTTCGCCAATGGACGAAGGAATCGGCTACATCGTGAGAGCTCCGCAAAGTTATGCTATTGAAGGACAAACTGGCGCAACACCGCAACCTTATATGGCTACTTTCACCGGAAAACCAAGTAACGGAATGATTACTGTTCCCGTTGTCGGAGGAACCGACCAATGGAATTTAATTGGAAATCCGTATCCATCAGCAATTGACGCAAGAGATTTTATTTTACATTCCGGAAACGAAAATTTGGACGGAACCTTATATTTTTGGACACATAATTCGCCTCCAAGTGCTTCAAATCCGGGAACTGCAACCTACAATTATTCAAGCGATGATTACGCAAGTTATAATTTGACAGGTAGCGTTGCCACGGCAGTTGCAGCCGAAACTGGAGACGATGACCCAATCAATAACAACGATAATGCTCCAGACGGTACTATTCCGGCCGGACAATCATTTTTTGTGTTGGGCGATGTTGCCGGCGATGCTGTTTTCAGCAATACGATGCGAACCACAGGTCCAAATTCAAATTTTTACCGCCAGCAAAATAATACTACCGAAGGTAGGGTTTGGTTGAATTTAGTCAATGGTACCCGTTTCCACCAAATGTTGATTGGTTATGTGGATCAAGCTACCAATGGCAAAGACAGAGGCTTTGACGGAATTTTGATGGGTGGAAGTTCGGCAAATATATCATCGTTGATTGGTACAGAAAAATTCACCATCCAAGGCAGAAGCCTCCCGTTTGAAATCACCGACGAAGTGCCTTTGAGCGTTTCGTTTGTAACAGCCGGAAACTATAAAATACTGATTGACCATTTAGATGGATTTTTCAACACCCAAGACATTTTCTTAAAAGATAACAACTTGAATGTGATCCACAATCTAAAAACCGCACCTTATGAGTTCACAACTACAACCGGGAACTTCAATAATCGATTTGTATTGGTTTACCGCAATTCAAGCCTTGACAAACCAGAGTTTGATTTGGCACAAAACCAAGTTTATGTATTAAACCAAAGCGAAAAATTATTGGTAAAATCAATTGAAGAAAATCTGAAAACCGTAGTGGTTTATGATTTGTTAGGCCGAGAAATCCATCGAGCAACCGATATTCAAACCAAAGAATATCCTATCACCGGACTTTTAGCCACAGAGCAAACTTTGCTTATTCATATCGAACTTGAAAACGGCATGAAAACCACTAAAAAAGCGATGATAGTGAAGTAAGGTTTAATTTTCGGAATAGAAAAAAGAAGAAAGAAACGAGAAAAGAGAAAAAACCAGAACTTTAGAGGTTCTGGTTTTTTTATTTAGTAAGGTAGATTTAATTTTTTATGTGTTTCCACAATGGCTTGTTGGTTTTTGTAATCAATCCAATTTTGGCCTTTCCATTTTCGCATTAAATTATCGAAATGGCGCATGATCATAATGTTGTAAACCGCTTTTCCTAAATTGCTTACTTTTCTCGGAAACGCACGCAAACTCATCGAAAATCCCGGAGTTAAATATTTCATGTAATGCCAATAACCTTCGGGCATGTACAACATTTCTCCGTGGTTGAGGTTGCAAATTAATCCGTTAGCGTGTTTTAAAGCAGGCCATTTTTCCAAATCAGGATTGTCAAAATCAATGTCTTCGCGAGAAATCAACGCATGCGGAACTTTGTAGAGGAAAGGTGTTTGGTTAGGTTCGAACAAAATGCACTGTTTTTTTCCGTGGAAATGAAAATGTAAAATGTTAGAATAATCAATATCGTAGTGAATAAAAACCTTTGAATTTTCGCCACCAAAAAACAACATGGGCAATTGTTTTACCAATCGTAAACCGATGTCCGGCCAACGAAAATCGTTTTTTAGGGATGGCACTTCTTTCATCAAATTATAAAGAAAAATGCGGTAATTGGTGGGTTTCGATTGCAAAAGGTCAATGTAGTCCGCCATTTTCATTTTGGCGTGAGCCTCATTAAAACCATCTTCGTGAGAAACGGGTCTATCGTCATACAACGGAACCACCTTTTCTCCTGCAATATCTTTGATATAATTTAATTTCCATTTTTGGTAAGCAGGCCAGTCTTCAGTGAGTTTTTCTACTACAACCGGACGCTGTTTTTTGACGTAATTGTTATAAAAATCTTCTTTTGAAATTGTCTTTACGCGTTCAATTTCAGTTAAATTCAGTGGCATGAATGTTCTAATTTAGATGAATTACAAATAATTTACCGAAAACAAAGTTACTAAAGGATTACCGAATTGTAAACAATGTTTTCATAAAGTTATTTTTGGAATTAATTGAAAAAGACCACCTTTTTGGCAGTCTTTTAATTTTAATGATTTGCAAAAAAATTAATCTACTTCGTTAATTTTTTCCACTTTATCTTTCCAATATTGCATCATGGCAAAAGCGATAATTGCCGAAGCCGCGGTTCCTTCCAATAATAGCATAAATGCAAATTGATACATTCCCGGAGGCGAACTTGCATCAGTGACCGGAATAAGATACGCTTGCGCAAAAGTGGCTAAATATTCGTCACCACCTTGTATTTCAACGAAAATCATAAAAGCGATTAGGCCTAAAACGACACTTACCATTGCGGTAAAAAATCCCGCAAATAAGTTAGTCAGATAGCCGTGAATGCCATCGAGGTAATTGGATTTGATGGTTCGGTTTACCCCGTAAATTACAAAGATGAAGTTTAATAATCTTAGGTAAACTTGGTCTTTGAGTCCGAGTGCTTCAATTAGTAAAAAATAAAGCGCCAAACCTATAAAAATGATGATTCCGTTAATAATTAATCTGTTGATCTTCATGGTGTTTTGTTTTTTGTGGTTATCGTGGTTGGTTTTTTTCGGAGAAAATTAAAAAAGATTTTCAACGATGGATAACTTAAAATTACAAAATATTATCGGATTCAAGCGGTAAGGAAAAATTAAATTTAACAGTTTTAATAAAATTTTAATAAAACCGAAAAGTTTGCCAATTAATTTGGTTGAGTGGTTTCGTCCAAAGAATCGTAGAGCAAAATCCAATCATTGTGGAAGAAATAATTCCAATCCGCATTTGCCAAATCTACGTCCGGATTGATGAGTGGCTTAAACGGGCGTTGGTTTACCGAAACATTACATCGCACAAAAACGGAAACTTCTTTGCCTTTTTGCGCAAATTCTTTTTTGATTCTTTGCGCCATTTGCCAGATAGCATCAGGCTTGTCGCCAACCATCGCGATTTGTTTGGGAGTTAGTTTGTCGTACACGCGATACGGAATTTTTTCGCCGGTTTTTTTATCAACCACTTTAAAAGAAGAATATCCGGTTCTCGACCTAAGCATCATTCGCCAAGATAATCGATGGCCTTCTTCGGTCCAAAGCACATCGCCTTTGATAAACCAATGCCTGATGGGTAATAAAAGTTGGATAGCAAAATAAGGTATAAAAAAATATTTAAGAGCAGGTAATTTTTCATAATCTGTATTTTCCGCAACAAAAGCAGGTTTTTTCCTGAAGAAAATTTTTCGCATTTTTTCCGGAGGATAAAAAAACACCACATAGCTCAAGGCAAAAAACGGAAAGATTCCAATTTGTAAAGTGACGGCGTTAAAAAGGTGGAAAATTAAGGCCGCAATGAAAGCGATGGTGCGTGTTTTTTTCCAAAGTAATAAAGGAATGATGAGCATATCGAACAAAATTCCGGAATACGCGATAAACAGATAAAACCATTTTTGATTGAAAATATCCTGAACAATCCCATAAGGCGATTTGTTGATGAGCAGATTTTTGGTAAAAGTACCATCTAACCAATCCGGATAAAATTTAGCAACAGTTGCAAAAAAATAGACAATTGCCACCTGAAAAATCATCACATACGAACACCAAGCCGGCATTGAAAGTTTTTGAAAATCAGGTTTATTTTTCGCATCGATCGAAGCATAACGATTTGCCGGAAGGAACAGCATCATCAAACATACCAAAATCAGCATGTAGTAATGATTGTTGTAAGAAGTTTTTTGCATGAGGTAACTTCCAGTCCACAAAATGGTGTATAATGCCAAGCTCCATTTGTATCGAAAACCGAGCATTACAAAAATTCCCAAGAAACCCATTGCCGCAAAATATAAATACATTCCGTTTCCGGGAAGCGGCTGGAGCCAATCGAACCCAATATGGTTAAACGTAAATTGAGGCGTGATAAAATTGTCTTTCACCCATCCGGTTAAAATGGCACCAAAGGTTTCGGCAGCTAAAAGAAACCCGAAAAATATCCGAAAAATAATCAGCGGAGCATTGTCAATGGGGGTGAAAAGTTTTTTAATCATTGAATTTTAAAATAATTTTCGGTGGTGACTTGGTCTTGTTCCAATTGTAATTTCAGAGCATCAACAGAAGCAAATTTTTCTTCATTTCGGATTTTTTTCATCACCGAGACCTGAAGTTTTTTGCCATAAATATCTTCGTTGAAATTTAAAAAATGTACTTCTATCGTTTGATGATTTCCGCCAACAGTAGGATTTGTACCGATATTCATCATGCCTTGCAATATTTTGCCATTCACTTCACTTTTTACAATATAAACGCCATTTGCCGGAATCAATTTGTAATCTTCTGTAAGTGAAATATTTGCGGTGGGAAAATTAATGGTTCTGCCCATTTTTTTGCCTTCTACAACAATTCCGGTGAAGAAAAAATCGTAACCTAAATACTGATTCGCTAATTCAATATTGCCTTCTTCCAAAGCTTTTCTTATTTTGGTTGAGCTAATTGAAACATCGTTAATTTCCTGAGCTTCAATTTGTTCTACTTCAAAATTATATTTTTTTCCAAACAAAATTAAATCGTTGATGTCGGCAGCTCTTTTTTTGCCAAAGCGATGATCATAGCCAATGATTATTTTTTTCAGATTAAAAGTATCCACCAAAACGTTTTTTACAAAATCCTCTGCCATCATCTCCGAAAATTCCTGACTAAACGGATGAATGATTAAATTTTTCAGTCCGGTTTCAGCCAGAAGTTGCGCTTTTTCCTCAAGGGTGTTGATGAGTTTAAAATCGCCTTGCTGTAACACCATTCGCGGATGCGGAAAAAAAGTAAGTACAAGGGTTTCGGTTTGTGTATCAGGCTTTAATTTTTCCAAGATTTTTTTGTGTCCGAGGTGAACCCCGTCAAAAGTTCCGAGAGTAACCACGGTTTTCTTTTGGGTTGAAAAATCAAATATATTATGGTAGATTTTCAATTTTTGGTAGAATAATATTTTGGCAAAAGTAACGCTAATGTACGAAAAACAACCAAAAAGTTTATCAGTGATCATTTTGATAAAAGTTTAACAATTTTGAGAGGGTTTTGAGTAGTTTTCAAAATTAGGCTGATTTCGTTGTTGAAAATCAACTAATTAATTATATTTGTGTTCTATTATTACTATACCTATGAAAAAAATTTTACTATTAATGTTAGTGGCTTTTAGCACAATGGGCTACTCTCAAAGAGGTTTTTGGTCTGTGACCAATGACGAAAAATTATCTTCCCTCGAAAAATTAGAGCGAGGTTCGATCCCAAAGCAATACCAGCTTTTTCATTTGAATGTGGATGGATTGAAACAAGCGCTTCTGCAAGCTCCAGAAATTAATTCTGGAATACCATCAAATGTTGTGATTTCTTTTCCAAATCCAGATGGAAAGATGGAGCAATTCAGAGTTTTTGAATCTTCAGTTTTAGAAAAAGAATTGCAGGATCGTCATCCGGAACTACGTTCATTTGTGGCAAAAGGAATTGACAATCCGGCATTAACCATGCACTTGAGTTCAACTCTTTTTGGGGTTCATGGAATGGTTCGTGGAAACGGTGAAACCTACTACATTGATCCTTACACAGATAATTTGCAAAACTATATCGTGTATAAAAAATCTTCTCTAACGAGACCTGAAAACAAAACACCTTTTACATGTGAAACTGATCAAAGCGAGGCGCATGAACATACTTCTGACTTTGCCTACCAATCATTTGCTAACGATGGCGTTTTAAGAACTTACCGTATGGCAATGACTTGTACTATCGAATACTCTGCATTTCACGTCAATAGAGCAGGATTATCCGGAGGTACTTTGGAACAAAAGAAAACGGCTGTTTTAAATGCGATGGGAGTTACCGTAACCCGATTAAATTCGGTTTATGAAATTGATGCTGCCGTGAGAATGGTTCTAGTTGCCAATAATGAAGATATTATTTTTATTGATTCTGATAGTTTTAATAACAATAGTCCTGGGACATTTTTGAATCAAATTCAAGCAGTAGTTGACGCTATCATAGGTGTTGGAAATTATGACATTGGACACGGAAATTGTACTTCCGATAGTGGAGTTGCGCGTTTGGCATCAGTTTGTTCGGCGGACAAAGCACGAGGGATTACCGGACAACCCAATCCAGTTGGAGATCCATTCGATATCGATTATGTGGCTCATGAAGTAGGGCATCAGTTTGGAGCTACCCACACTTTTAACAATGCTTGCGGAGGCAATAGAACAGGAAGTACTGCAGTAGAGCCGGGAAGTGGAAGTACAGTTATGGCTTACACCGGAATTTGTCCGCCAAATGTTCAAAGTAACTCGGATGCTTATTTTCACGCTGTAAGTTTGGCTCAAATGTTTAGCTTCGTGCAAACTGGCGGGGCTTGCGCAACGATAACCACGACGGGGAATATTCCACCGGTTATTGCTCCGCTCAGTAATTATACTATTCCAAAAGGAACTGCATTTATCTTAAAAGGGAATGGAACAGATGCTAATGGAGATGCTTTGACCTATACTTGGGAGCAAACAAATCCTGGAGCTAGTACAAGTACTGCAACCGCGGCAACTACAGCATCAGTCCCTAATTTTCGTTCTGTAGCACCGTCGGCGAGTCCAAATCGATATATGCCTGCACTTTCGAGTGTTCTTGCAGGAAATTTGGCTCCAACATGGGAGGTAATTCCAAACGTTGCCCGAACAATGAACTTTGCTTTAACCGCGAGAGATAACAGAGCAAATGGAGGTCAAACGGCTCGCCAAAATATGACTGTAACTTTTGACGGTTCAACCGGGCCATTTAGAGTTACTTCTCAAGGGGTTTCTGGTCAAAATTTTGCGCCAAATTCAAGCCAAACAGTAACCTGGGATGTTGCTGGAACTACAGCTTCACCAATTTCTACAGCTAATGTAAATATTTGGTTGTCTACTGATGGTGGACAAACATTTACCACGCCTTTAGCTTTGAACACACCTAATGATGGCTCGGAAGATATTACAATTCCTAATCAAGCGATTCTTTTCGGCAGAATCATGGTTGAAGCTGTAAATAATATTTATTATGCAGTAAATGCAAATAGTTTTAGCGTGGGAACAGTAACTACTACTTGTCAAACTTATACGAACGCAACGCCAATTACAATTCCTGATGGAGCAGGAGAAAATGTTGGAGGTCCAATTGTAACATCACAAATTAATGTGCCAGCTTCAGGAGGTATTAGTGATATCAATGTAAGAATTAATGGAACGCATACTTATATGTGGGATTTAGTTTCTGTGCTTGTGCACCCGGACGGAAGTCAGGTACTATTACACAATAGAAATTGCAACATTGTCACTACTGGATTTGATATTACTTTTGACGATGCTGGTCCGGCAATAGTTTGTAGTCCAAACATTGTAGGGACTTATGCTCCAGCTACTCCTCTTTCCGCATTAAATACAAAAACCGCCGCAGGTAACTATACTCTTCTAATACAAGATAATTATACTGGCGATACTGGAGTTATTAATTCTTGGTCAGTTGAAGTTTGTACTCAAACTGCAACGCTTTCAACAGATAATTTCGGTTTAACAGATTTTAAAATTTATCCAAATCCAAACAACGGAAACTTTAATGTTCAATTTGCTTCGAATTCAGGAAACGAAGTTCAGGTTTCGGTTCATGATATGGGAGGAAGACAAATTTTTAATAAAACCTATCAAAGTGCTTCATTGTTCGACCAAAACTTAAATTTAAGCACCGTTCAAACCGGAATGTATATGGTAACTGTACAAGATGGAGAACGTAAAGAAGTGAAAAAAATAATTGTAAATTAATAAGTTCCCATTATTTTACATGCGAAAACGCTTCTCGTTATGAGAAGCGTTTTTTATTTTAAGTCAATAGTGATGTTGTGTAAAATTTGATCAGCAACAATCTCTGGTAAGTCAATCGAGATTTTTTTACTGTCTTTAGAAAACTTTCCAGATAGCACTTGGTAATTTCCTGCTTTGCTTCGGCAGAAACACATGACGCCAAAAACCAACTTTATTTCCTGCAGGTTTTTATTTTCTAAATTTATTTTTGCGATGTTTTTGTCCAATTCAAAAAGAATTTCCTCGCGGTAGCCTGCATCCGCAAGTTCGGCTTCGGTGGTTTTATTGTATTGATAGACATACACATTAGAACCCACATTATCTTCAAAAGCGTAGTAAATTTTGTCAGTCACATCAGTATTTAGTACCAATTTTTTATTTTCAAATACCTCAAATTTACAAGTTCCGGTATCCGGACAATTAGAAGTTGTCATTTTGTTTTCTTCCATTGATTTTTTTTGAGAATCACATCCCAATAACGTCAAAATCAGAGATGCTGCAATAAAAATTTGTTTCATGACCAAAAGTTTTGATTAAAGGTAATGAAAATTATTTTCCGTTGAATGTCGTCATGGTATTTCCCAAGCCCGAAAGTACAAACGACCGGATTACTTCGGCTGAAATTTCTAAACGTTCTGAAAGTAGTGTTTTTTCTTCCTCAGTCCATTCGCCTAAAACATAATCTACTTGTTTGCCTTTTTTAAATTCATCGCTAATACCAAATCTAAAACGAGGATATTCTGACGTGTTTAAAATTTGTTGGATGCTTTTGAGTCCATTGTGTCCGCCGTCGCTTCCTTTTGGTTTAATTCTGAGTGTTCCAAATGGCAGATTTAAGTCGTCAGTAATTACCAAAATATTGCTCAAGGGGATATTTTCTTTGTCCATCCAAAATTTTACCGCCTTGCCGCTCAGGTTCATGTAAGTATTTGGTTTTAATAAAAAAACCGATTTGCCTTTGAGTTTAATCTCGCAAATGGTTCCTAATTTGGCAGTTTGGAAGTCGCTGTTTTCTTGTTTTGCCAAATGATCCACGACTTTAAAACCAATGTTGTGGCGTGTGTTTACATATTCTGCACCAATGTTTCCGAGGCCTACAATTAAAAATTTCTTCATTGTTTCAATTTGTGGAGTTTGCTTTTTCTTCGATAAAAATTTTAACCAATTCATCATTTGATAAAAATATAAAATACGGGAATGTTTTCCATAAAAAAAGCTCCTGATTTCTCAGAAGCTTTGTGTGAAAGTACCTGGAGTGGGAATCGAACCCACACACCTAAGTACACGAGTTTGAGTCGTGCGCGTCTACCAATTCCGCCATCCAGGCAATTGATGTGTTAATTGTGGGTGCAAATTTAGAAATAAAAACAAACAAAACAAAAAATAGTAAAAAAAAATCTGTATTTATCTCGATTTAATTTTTAAATTTGCACCTCGGTAAAACAACACAACAACTAACTAACTACATTTGAGTAATTTATAAGCTGAAATTAATTGTCAAAAATTAAGTCCTATAAATTTTTCAAATAAAAAAACAACTGAAAAATGCCGTATCAAGAACCGGAAGCCAAGATTTTCGCCTGTTCCCAAAGTGTGCATCTTGCAGAACAAATTGCTGCACAATATGGTGTTCCGCTGGGGAAGGTAACGTTCTCAAAATATAGTGATGGAGAATTCCAGCCTTCATTTGAAGAATCTATTCGTGGGTTAAGGGTTTTTTTAGTTTGCTCAACATTTCCAAGTTCTGACAATTTGATGGAACTTTTGTTGATGATTGATGCAGCAAAAAGAGCTTCTGCCCGACATATTACTGCTGTAATTCCTTATTTTGGATGGGCTCGTCAGGATAGAAAAGATAAGCCAAGAGTGCCGATTGGTGCAAAATTGGTGGCGAAGTTACTGGAAACCGCTGGAGCAACCAGAATTATGACCATGGATTTACATGCAGATCAAATTCAAGGGTTTTTTGAAAAACCGGTAGATCATTTGTTTGCTTCCACAATCTTTTTGCCCTACGTGAAAAGTTTAGGTTTGCAAAATTTAACGATTGCGTCGCCGGACATGGGTGGTTCTAAAAGAGCTTATGCGTATTCTAAATTTTTAGAATCGGATGTGGTGATTTGCTACAAACAACGAAAAGCGGCCAATGTGATTGAAAGTATGGAGCTTATTGGTGAAGTGACCGGAAAAAATATCATTTTAGTGGATGATATGATTGATACTGGTGGAACTCTTGCAAAAGCGGCCGATTTGATGATTGAAAAAGGTGCTTTGAGCGTTCGCGCCATTTGTACGCATGCGATTTTATCGGGTGAAGCATACGAGAAAATTGAAAACTCGCAATTAAGCGAATTGATTGTTACTGATTCGATTCCGTTGAAGAAGGAGTCGAAGAAAATAAGAGTGGTGAGTTGTGCACCTTTATTTGCTGATGTGATGCAAATGGTGCAGAATAATAATTCCATCAGCGGAAAGTTTTTGATGTAATTGAAAAAATGTCGCTGGATTGTGATGATGGAAGGTTTTTTCATTACAATTGTGTTTTGAAAATCAAATTTTTGTGGTTAGCACGGGGTTTCGTTAAGGATTACTTCGTCAGTTCGCTACGCTCGTGTGAAGCGGAAATCCTTTTTGAGCCTTTTTTAGGCGAAAAAAGATTGTAGCGGAAAGCCCGGGCCGAAGGTACGCCCAAATAATAAAGAAGAATTTTTTATTAATTATATATATTTAAAATGAAGTCGATTACAATTAAAGGATCAGAAAGAGAAAGCGTGGGCAAAGTTGCTACTAAAGCCTTACGTAATGCTGGAGCGGTTCCTTGCGTTTTATACGGAGGAGATCAACCAGTGCATTTCTCAGCAGAAGAAAAAGCATTCAAAAACTTGGTTTACACTCCAAACGCACACACAGTTGTGATTGATTTAGGTGGTAAATCTTTTAACGCAGTTCTTCAGGACATCCAGTTTCACCCAATTAGCGACGCGATTCTTCACATTGACTTTTTTGAGTTGCAAGAGGACAAAGAAATTACAATGGAAGTTCCGGTTAAAGTTACAGGAACGTCTCCTGGTGTACTTTTAGGAGGAGTTCTTCGTTTGAACCAAAGAAGATTAAAAGTTAGAGCTTTGCCTAAAAACTTACCTGACTTTGTTGAAGCTGATATTACTGAGCTTGAAATGGGTAACAAGTTATATGTTACTAAATTGAAAACTGAGGATTTCAAATTGCTTCACCCAGAAAATACTGTTGTTGCTCAAGTGAAGATTTCACGTGCTGCGATGAAAGCTGCTCAAGAAGCTGCAAAAGCTGCAAAAGCGCCTGCAAAAGGAAAGAAAAAATAATTTCGAAATTATTTTCAATTTCAAAAAGCACCGATTTATTCGGTGCTTTTTTTTTGGAACGTATCTTACGCTTTTTGTACGTAGATATCAAAAGATCGGTCAAAATCGTGCTAATTATTGCTACTCGTGTGTAGTTATTTCATAAAAACGAATACTCAAATCATACCCAAAATAGAAAAAAACACCCTTAAATGTATTTTATAATATATTGAAAATAAATCAATTAAATGCTAATTTACAAGATGAGTATATCTGCGTGGATTAAAATTGTGCACAAATATATTTGTGTGCTTTCTTTGTAGTGTTCAGTTGAAATGACTGATGTACTGTTTTTATAAGCCAAACAGCAAAACATTCAAATAAGGTTACCTGTTCCGTTCTAGGATTTGATTGGTGGTAGGTCAAAAAGGTAATCTAAGTGAGATGATGAAAATTTTATTTGGGGAAATTAGTTTTCGTATATAATCATCTCATTAACTTAAAGGAGTTGCGTCATGCAACTCCTTTTTTTATGCTTTTATTTTCTCGGTTTTTTTAGCCATGAATTCTCGAATTATTGTTTTGATGTTTGTGGTTGTTTTAAACGCGGATTTCGCTTATTTCTTCGGATTGCTTTTAGCGTTATATCATTTTGGTTTGTGAAGTTTTAGCCACTGGTTTATTATTAGAGATAAATCATTTCTAATCTGTGAATCTGTGGCTTTTTTATACCACGAATTCTCGAATTATTTTTTTGATGTTAGAGAAATGTTTTAGACGCGGATTTCGCTGTTTTTCACGAATTTCATTATTCCGAAAAAATCATTTTAATCAGTGAATCTGTGGCTCTTAATTTATTACAGTAAATAATGTTCTTTATCTAACAAAAAAGGCTGTATCGAAGTGATACAGCCTTTTTATTGAATTAACTATTTTGTTACACCAATAAATCTAAAATGGTGGTTGGCATAATTCCTATTGCGATGTTTAAAATGATTGAAACAACGGCAACGGCTCCGTAAGCAAATGGAACGGGTTTAGTCGGTTCTGTAGCGTCTTTGGTGTACATTGCCAAAATTAATTTGAAATAATAACCAACACTGATGATGGAATTAACAACTGCAATAATAACCAAGATCAAATGATTGGCTTGAAGCATTTCGGAAAATAAAAATACTTTGGCGAAAAACCCTGAAAAAATTGGAATTCCAGCCATTGACAACAAAGATGCGGTTAAGATAGCGGCTAAAACTGGATTTGTTTTTCCCAAACCATTAAAATTGTAAATATCTTCATTTTCTTTTTCTCGAGTAACATAAAGAATTACCGCAAAAGCAGCAATTCCGGCGAAAGCATAAGCAGCAGCATAGTACAATAAAATTCCGGCTGTAGAAGAAACAGCCAACAAAGTCATCAACATAAAACCTGCATGCGAAATTCCTGAAAACGCAAGCATTCTTTTTACGTTTACTTGTCGCAATGCCATGATATTCCCAACTGTCATCGATAAGGCTGAAATGGTTACCAACGCAAAAACTGAAGTTTCCGGAAGGTTTACGTTCATCACGCTAACTAATTTAAATGAAGCTGCCATTGCAGTTACTTTTGCCAAAGTACTCATGGTTGCAGTGGTTAACGCAGGAGAACCTTCGTAAACATCTGGAGCCCAAAAGTGGAATGGTACAGCGGCAATTTTAAACAACATTCCTATGGAAAGCATAATTGCTCCAATATAAAACCAATCTTCTACATCTGCAGAAGTTCCCGCTTCTTGAATGACACGCATATCGAACGAACCAATTGCGCCGTAAATTAAAGCGATTCCGAAAAGAATGAATCCCGATGCAAAAGCTCCCATCAAGAAATATTTCATTCCGGCTTCATTGCTTTTTAAGTTTAATCGATTACTTGCGGCTAAAACATACAATGAAATTGAAAGAATTTCGATACCTAAGAAAAACATTGCCAAATTTCCGAAGGAAACCATTGCTACAGCTCCTGAAAGCAAGAATAATTTAATTCCGACAAAATCAGAAATTTTATGGATTTGCTTTCTATGAAAATCCGGATCCATCGAAATAAGAAAAATAGCGAGAATGATGAACAAGCAACTGAAAGCGGTTGAAAAATTATCAACGACCACCATATTGTTGTAATAACTTGCTGGCGAATTAAATTCGGAAATAGTGAACGCTAAAGTGGCCAAAAGTCCGATGATTGCTATAGGAACAATCACTTTTCTAGCGTTGAAAATTTCAGCTATCAGGCATAAAACTCCTAATCCGGTAATAGCTATTAATGTGTACATTTTATATTTTAAACTAAATTAATATCGGTTGATTACTCTTAAAGTTTCCTGTAATGTAGGAGAAATTAAATCGGTTATTGGTTTTGGA
Source organism: Bacteroidota bacterium (assembly GCA_023387965.1). GTDB lineage: Bacteria > Bacteroidota > Bacteroidia > Flavobacteriales > Flavobacteriaceae > Flavobacterium. The sequence goes on from JAEWHE010000015.1 coordinate 14,093, forward strand.
TACAATCCGAAAAACAATAATACTGCGATGATGATGACTAATGCCAATCCTTCGTTAAAGGTTAAATCTTTGAAAACTTTGTCTTTCATATCGCCTAACATCGCTTTTTGAAACATCCTCAACATATAGAAAGCTCCTAAAATAATGGTCGTCCCTCCTAAAACTGCCATGGTAACGCTTCGTTGTGCCAAGCTAAACAATAATTGGAATTCTCCAATAAAGTTGAAAGTTCCTGGTAATGCCACCGAAGCCAAGACCAAAATCATAAACATAGAAGCAAATTTTGTGGCTTGTGATCTAATTCCACCCATTTCTTCAATGTTTTGGGTTTCATATCTTCTATAAATAATTTCGGCAGCGAAGAATAAGCCAACAACTACAAAACCGTGGGCAATCATTTGTAAAACCGCACCTTGTAAACCATCTATCGTTACTGTATAAAGTCCAGCTGCGATTAACCCAACGTGAGCTAATGACGAATAGGCCAACATTTTTTTAAGATCAGTTTGTTTCAACGCTACTATCGAACCGTAAATAACCCCGGCAACACTGATTCCGATAAAAATATATTTGTATTGCAAAGCTGCCAATGGCGCTAACAATAATTGCCAACGAATAATACTGTACAAAGCCATCTTCAACATAATTCCTGAAAGTAACATGGTTCCCATGCTTGGTGCTTTTTGATACACTTTTGCCTGCCAAGTGTGAAACGGAATTAAAGGAATCTTAATGGCATAAGCAGCAAAAAACGCTAGAAAAATCCACAATTGTTCTTGGTTAGTGAATTTTACGTTCATCAAATCGCCAATTAGGAAACTGCCTGCTTTTTGGTACATATAAATAAAGGCAATCAACATAAATAAGGATCCAGCGAAAGTGTAAATGAAAAATTTTACCACTGCTTTTTTAATGCTTTCCGGGTTTCCGCTACCCCAAATTAAGGCTATAAAATAAATTGGAATCAAAGCCAATTCCCAGAAAATATAGTACAAAAATCCATCTGCAGCAAGGAAAGTTCCCGCCATAGCAAATGCCATAAACAAGATTAGAGCATAAAGATTTTTGGCATTTTTAAATGTTTTTCCGAAGGAAGAAAAAATAATTATTGGCGTTAATGCGGTAGTCAGAAGTAACATCGCTAACGACAATCCGTCAACTCCAAGAGCCATATAAATCTTTGGACTGCGAATCCATTGAAATCCTACGCCAATATTTTCACCGGCTTGAAAAAGTGTGTATAAATAAATTGAAGCGCCAAAAGCGAAAACGCTAAAGAACAATGCAATTTTAGAAGCCAATTTGTTGCCGCATAAAAGTGTGGCAATTGCTCCTATTAAAAGTATGATTAAGATTAAAGATACGTTCATCAGTATAAATTATTTTGCTAAAAACAAATAGGCGATAATTGTTGTAAACCCAATTACAAAAGCCATTAAATAAAAGCCAACGCTTCCGTTTTGAAGCAATCTTCCTTGATGGCTGATGGCATTTGTCACTTTTCCGAAACCAAAAACAAGGTTAGAAAGCGCGGGTTCAACATAGTTTCTAAATAAACTTCCTAAAGCATAAATTGGTTTTACAATTATTGCCATATAAATTTCATCAACATAAAATTTATGGTAAAGTATTTTGGCAAAACCAGTAATTTCGTGGTCTTCCGCCGGAACTTCCGCTTTTTTGATGTATTTAGAATAAGCTATTCCAATTCCGATTAAAGCACCTAAAACGGCAACTCCCATTAAAATAAATGTAGTCGTATCTACGTGGTGTTCGTGTCTTTCGCTGATGAAAATTGGTTTTAAATAATCGTTTAACCAACTATTTCCAGGGAAACTAATAAATCCTCCAACGGTAGAAAGAATTGCCAAAACAATTAGCGGGAAAGTTATTAAAGAAGGTGATTCGTGTAAATGTTTTTCTTGTTCTTCAGTTCCTCTAAATTCTTTGAAAAAAGTTAGGTATAACAATCTGAACATGTAAAATGCCGTCATGATTGAAGCAACTGAAGCGATAATCCACAAAATTTTATTTTCGTGAAAAGCTACCATCAGAATTTCATCTTTTGAGAAAAATCCTGCGAAAATTGGTAAACCTGAAATTGCCAAAGTTGCGATTAAGAAAGTAATATAAGTCACTTTCATGTGTTTGCGAAGACCACCCATTTTTCGCATGTCTTGTTCGCCATGCAAAGCGTGAATCACAGATCCTGAACCCAAGAACAAGCAAGCTTTGAAAAATGCGTGTGTAATTACGTGGAAAACGGCAATTTCGTAAGCACCAAGACCTAACGCTAAAAACATTAATCCTAATTGCGAAACAGTAGAGTAGGCCAAAACTTTTTTGATGTCATTTTGTACCAAAGCAATAAATGCGGCAACTAAAGAAGTAATTGCTCCCACAACTGCAATAATCATTTGAACATCAACTGTAATATCAAACAAGAAATTTAATCTGGTAATCATAAAAATTCCTGCCGTTACCATTGTTGCGGCGTGAATTAATGCCGAAACAGGAGTTGGTCCAGCCATCGCATCCGGAAGCCAAGTGTAAAGCGGAATTTGTGCAGATTTTCCGGAAGCTCCAATAAATAAACAGAAAGTGGCAATGCTAATCCATTTCAAACTTACCGCTTTTCCGCTTACGATAAAACTTTCCATCGAGTCAAATTCTACCGATCTGAAAATGTATGCCAAAATAAAAATTCCTATCAAGAAACCTAAATCTCCAATTCTGTTCATGATGAATGCTTTTTTTGCCGCATCATTATAATCTTGGTTTTTGTACCAAAATCCGATGAGTAGATAGGAACAAAGTCCAACACCTTCCCAACCAATGAACATCATCAACAAGTTAGAACCAGTTACAAGCGTAATCATGAAAAAGATAAACAAATTCAAATACGAGAAAAATTTGTGTAAATTTTCGTCATCGTGCATGTAACTAATCGAATAGATATGAATCAACGTGCCGATTCCGGTTACGAAAAGCAACCATAAAATAGAAAGTTGATCAAGCAAAAAGCTGAAATTCACGCCGAAACTTCCGAGTTGCATCCATTGGAATAAATTAATGGTAACGCCTTGTTTGGTTTCATTAATTTCCAAGAAAAAGATAATGGAAACGACGAAAGAAATGGCAATTGCCACGGTTCCTAACCAACCCGAAGCGTTTCTGCTTAATTTTTTGCCAACAAAAACATTTAGTAAAAACCCAGCAAACGGGGCAAGAATCAATAATAAAAGTAAACCTGTATTCATTTGCTGTTATCCTTTTAAATTTTTGAGTTTATCAATATCAATCGAATGAAGATTTCTATATATCGAAACCAAAATTGCCAATCCTACCGCTACTTCTGCAGCCGCAACCGCCATTGAGAAGAATACGAAAATTTGACCTGCCGCATCTTGATGATAGGTAGAAAAAACCACCAAAAGCAAGTTAACCGCATTAAGCATAATTTCGATAGACATAAACATAATAATGGCATTTCGTCTAAACAACACTCCAAAAATTCCGATACAAAATAAAATTGTAGCCAAATAAATGTAGTTGTCAATGCCTATTTGCTGTAAAACATTTTGCATAATTAACTGCTTATTTTTTCTTCTTTTTTAGATAACAAAACCGCTCCAATCATCGATACTAATAACAATACCGAAGCAAATTCAAATGGAACCATAAAACCTTCTTTTTCGTCAAGCAATACTTGTCCTAATATTTTAATCGATTGATAATCTTCGCCCGAAACATAATATTCTTCAATCATTGGAGCCGATTTGATAAAAGCTGCCAACAATACAAATGCCACTAAACAAAACGAGGCAACAGCCGCAATAATCGTCAATCCGCTTTTGTGTTTTTCGTCTTCCTTGTTGAGATTCATGAGCATTATTGTAAAAAGCAATAAAATCATAATCGCTCCAGAATACACAATGATATGTACAACCGCCAAAAATTGTGCGTTGAAAAGCAAATAATGTCCCGCAATCGAAAAGAAACAAATCACAAGATAAATTGCACTGTGAATTGGATTCCGGCTAAAAATGGTCATAAACGCCATCGAAAGCGTCAAAGCCGATAAAATATAAAAAATCGTTGTAATCATTAGTTCGCCATTTTCACTTTAGAGTTATTAATTGCTTGCTCTAACGGCATCACCAGCTTGTCTTTCCCGTAAATAAAATCATTTCTATCCGAACTCGATTTTACCATCACTCTAGATTTTGTAAGATAAATCGCCTGTTTTGGGCAAGCTTCCTCACACAATCCACAGAAAATACAACGCAACATATTAATTTCGTAAATAGAAGCATATTTTTCCTCACGGTACAAATGCATTTCTTCCGGTTTTCTTTCCTCAGATTTCATCGTGATTGCTTCCGCCGGACAAGACAACGCACAAAGTCCACAAGCTGTACAACGTTCGCGACCTTCATCGTCCCGCATCAACATGTGTTGACCACGGTAAACAGGACTCAATTCCCGAACTTCTTCCGGATATTTTATCGTAACTTTTCTAGTAAACAAGTGTCGGATCGTAATAAACAAACCCTTAACAATCGCCACCAGGTAAAGGCTCTCCCAAAAATTCATCTTTTTGTTCGAAACCTCTTTTTTTCTTCCCGATAATGATATAGTTTCTACTGACATATCAAAAATTTAATACTTTTCATTTCTATTTTTTGGAGCGAATCGTCTTTTCGTTTCCAGTAATCCATTTTCCCGCTTTCGCCTTTATCTCTCCGCTATCGCTTCGAGGATACCGGCTCAATCGGGGCTATTTTTAAAAGCAAAAGGCTCTTTTTAAACTTTCGGCTTATTTGTCGAAAAACAAAATCACCAAAGCTGTCACCACAATATTTGCAATTGCAAGTGGAATTAGCATTTGCCAACCCAATCGCATCAATTGGTCATATCTAAATCTTGGAATTGTCCATCTTACCCACATGAAGAAGAAAATAAACATACAAATTTTAGCGAACAACACTACAATTCCAATAATATTTGCAGGATTCACGCCCCAATTTTCAAGAGCCCATTCCATTCCTGGATAATTGTAACCTCCTAAATAAAGCACCGCCAAAAGCGTAGAGGAAATAAACATCGCAGCATATTCGGCAAATAAATAAAAGCCCATTCTCATTGAAGAATATTCCGTATGGTAACCTCCAATCAATTCGGCTTCACATTCTGCTAAATCAAATGGCGTTCGGTTAGTTTCGGCAAAAGAACAAACCAAGAAAATAATAAATCCTACCGGTTGGTAAAAAATATTCCAATTCATCCCAGCCTGATTTGCAGAAATTTCGCGTAAGCTCAAGGTTCCTTCCATCATTAACAAAGCAATAATGGCAAGTCCCATCGCTACTTCGTAAGAAATCATTTGCGAAGCAGCTCTCATGGCTGACATTAACGAAAATTTATTGTTCGAAGCCCAACCACCAATCATAATTCCGTAAACTCCCACTGATAACACGCCGAAAACGTATAAAAGAGCTACGTCAATGTCAGTCGCTTGCAGAATAATATCTCTGCCAAACAAATGCAATTTATCGCCCCACGGAATCACGGCACTTGTCATCAACGCCACACTCATGGAAATTGCTGGACCTACCACAAATAAAAATTTGTTTGGCGTATTTGGCAAAAATTCTTCTTTAGAAAATAATTTTAAACCATCTGCCAAAGGTTGCAAAATTCCACCTTTTCCGGCACGGTTAGGACCCACACGATCCTGCAACCAAGCCGCAATTTTTCTTTCGGCAAGCGTTTCATACATTGCAAAAAGCATGGTAATTGCAAAAATAATGACGATGAAAATCCCTTTTTCTATAATAATCGCGCTATCCATCTTGATTAAATATTACCTTCTTTAAAAGCTTGTTGTTCTTCTCTTTTCAACGGAATTGCAGCCATACTGATTTTTTTACGGTCTTGCTCACGTCCTTTTAAAATACCTTCTTCGGTTTCAATTACTACAGTGTCTAATTTTCTGGTGTAATTATTTTGGTTAATCACCGAATCCTTCTCGAATTTTCTCGGACCTTCAATTACCCAATCCTTCGTGTCTTTATGGTCAAAACGACATTCGTTACAAATAAATTCTTCCACTTCGTGAAATTCATCTTTTCTTCCTGTAACACGTTGGATTTCGTTTCCAAACATCCAAACCGTCGTTTTTCCGCAACATTTATCGCAATTTCTGTGAGCATTGTAAGGTTTGTTAAACCAAACACGTTGCTTGAAACGGAACGTTTTATCAGTTAAAGCACCAACTGGACAAACGTCAATCATGTTTCCAGAAAATTCGTTGTCAATTGCTTTCGAAATACAAGTGGAAATGTTAGAGTGATCACCTCTGTCCATCACACCGTGAACTCTATTGTCCGTTAATTGATCGGCAACCATTACACAACGGTAGCAAAGGATGCAGCGGTTCATGTGTAATTGAATGTTCGGTCCGATATTTTCCGGCTCAAAAGTTCGTTTTTCTTCCACGTATCTCGTTTGAGATTTTCCGTGTTTGAAGCTTAAATTTTGTAAATCACATTCTCCAGCTTGGTCACAAACCGGACAATCTAACGGGTGATTAATCAGCAAAAATTCAGTTACCGATTTTCTGGCTTCCAAAACTCTTTCAGATTGAAGGCTGTTTACTTCCATTCCGTCCATAACACCGGTTACGCAAGAGGCAACCAATTTTGGCATTGGAGTGGGATTGGCGTCACTTCCTTTTGAAACTTCTACCAAACAAGCACGACATTTTCCACCAGAACCTTTTAGTTTTGAGTAGTAGCACATTGCCGGCGGAACAGATTCTCCACCAATCATTCTGGCAGCTTGCAGGATTGTGGTTCCTGGTTCTACTTCAATGCTTTGACCGTCTATTGTTACTTTCATATTTTTTTATGCGCTAAGCTTTATGCTGTAAGCGTTAACCCTTGAGCTTATTGCTTACAGCTTAATGCTATTTTAAACTGTTTGTTTTGCTACCAAATGTTTTACTTTTTCAAACGGTTCGGCAACAAAGTGATCTCTGTTTTTAATTTTTTCCGGGAAACGAACATGGTATTCAAATTCGTCTCTAAAATGGCGAATAGCCGCGGCAACTGGCCAAGCAGCAGCATCACCTAACGGACAAATGGTATTTCCTTCAATTTTGCTCTGAATGCTCCAAAGCAAATCAATATCTTCTTCACGGCCAAAACCGGTTTCAATTCTATGTAAAACTTTTTCTAACCAACCCGTTCCTTCACGGCAAGGTGAACATTGACCGCAACTTTCATGGTGGTAAAATCTGGAAAAATTCCAAGTATTTCTTACAATACAAGCTGTGTCGTTATAAACAATAAATCCGCCGGAACCTAACATGGATCCAGTTGCAAAACCGCCATCGGCAAGAGATTCGTAAGTCATTAATCTGTCTTCGCCATTAGCCGTTTTAAAAATTAAATTTGCCGGCAAAACAGGGACTGATGAACCTCCGGGAACAAAAGCTTTCAAAGGTCTGTCGTCAATCATTCCGCCTAAATATTCGTCAGAATTCATAAATTCATCAACTGACAAGCCTAAATTAATTTCATAAACCCCAGGATTTTTAATGTGGCCTGATGCCGAAATTAATTTTGTTCCTGTTGAACGTCCGATTCCTATTTTAGCATATTCTGCACCAGTATTGTTCACAATCCACGGCACTGCTGCAATAGATTCTACATTATTTACAACCGTTGGATTTGACCAAAGTCCGGAAACTGCCGGAAACGGTGGTTTAATTCTTGGATTTCCTCTTTTTCCTTCGAGCGATTCGATAAGAGCAGTTTCTTCTCCACAAATGTAAGCACCACCACCACAATGTACATAAAGGTCTAAGTTGTAGCCGGTTCCTAAAATATTTTTCCCGAGCCAACCTGCAGCATAAGCTTCTTTGATGGCACGTTCTAAAATTTTATAAACCCACATGTATTCGCCTCTAATATAAATGTAAGAAAGGTTAGCTTCTAAAGCGTAGCTGGAAGTAATCATTCCTTCTATTAAAAGATGCGGAATGTATTCCATTAAAAAGCGGTCTTTAAAGGTTCCAGGTTCAGATTCGTCAGCATTACATACTAAATGGCGTGGTTTCCCCGATTTTTTATCGATAAAACTCCATTTCATTCCGGTTGGGAATCCGGCTCCACCTCTTCCACGAAGTCCAGAAGTTTTTACTTCTTCAACTACTTCGTCTGGAGTCATTGCTTTCAGGGCTTTTTCTACCGATGCATAACCGCCTTCTCTACGGTACACTTCGTAAGATTTTATTCCTGGAACGTTTATTTTGTCTAATAATATTTTTTGCGACATATTATTTATCGTGTAAAGTAACCTTATTATTCTTACAGTCTTCAATCAACTGATCTACTTTTTCAGGTGTTAAATTTTCATGGAAAAAATCACCCAATTGCATCATTGGAGCATATCCGCAAGCGCCAAGACATTCCACACCACGAACTTCGAACATTCCGTCTGGTGTAGGTTCACCCACTTTTACGCCTAATTTTTCGCAGGTATAATCCATTAAATTTTCTACGCCACGAAGACAACATGGTGAAGTTTGGCAAAATTCGAACATGTATTTTCCAATTGGTCGTTGGTTAAACATGGTATAAAACGAAACCACTTCATAAACTTCAATGGGTTTTATTTCGAGAATTTCTGCCACTTTATCCATCAATTCGATGCTTAACCAATTGTCGTGAGCATCCTGAACATCGTGTAAAACCGGTAGCAATGCAGATTTTTTCTTATCTTCCGGATAATGGCTCAACAACTCGTTGATTCGCTCCATTAAAGCGGGAGTAAAGTTGATTTCTTGTTTGATGTGCGAAATTTTCATTTTTATTTCTGAATTAAGATTTTGGGCTTGACCCAAAATTCAAAATTTATATCCTTTATGTTTTAGATTTTAGATAATCTTATATCTTAAATCTGAAATTTTATGCGTCTAATTCTCCGGCGATTACGTTTAAACTTGAAAGCGTAGCAATCGCATCTGACAACATTTGTCCTTTTACCATGTCATTGTAAGCTTGGTAATAAATAAAGCATGGACGTCTGAAATGCAATCGATAAGGGGTTCGGCTTCCATCTGTAATTAAATAAAATCCTAATTCGCCATTTCCACCTTCAACCGGATGATAAACTTCTGTTACTGGGACCGGAATTTCTCCCATTACAATTTTGAAGTGATAAATTAAAGCTTCCATTGTATTGTAAACATCTTCTTTTGGAGGCAAATAATAATCCGGAACATCAGCGTGATAAGGACCTTCAGGCATTTTTTCAATGGCTTGTTTGATGATTTTCATACTTTCCCAAACCTCTGCATTTCTAACGCAAAACCTGTCGTAAGTATCTCCTGATTTTCCTACTGGAATTTCAAAATCAAAATCTTCGTAAGAACTGTAAGGTTGCATTACACGGATGTCGTAATCAACTCCAGCAGCTCTTAAGTTTGGACCTGTAAAACCGTAACTGATGGCTTTTTCGGCAGAAATTGCCCCAACGTTAATGGTTCTGTCCATGAAAATTCTATTTCTGGTCAACAAATCTTCAAATTCTTTCCAAACTGGTGGAAATTCTTCTAAAAATTTATTGATTTTTTCCCAAGCTTTCGGACTCCAATCTCTTTCAAATCCGCCAATTCTACCCATGTTTGTAGTTAAACGAGCACCACAAATTTCTTCATAGATTTCGTAAATTTTTTCACGGAATTGGAACACGTATAAAAATCCTGTCAAAGCTCCGGTATCAACTCCCATAACCGAACTACAAATAATGTGATCGGCAATTCGGGCTAATTCCATCACAATAACTCGCATGTATTGTACGCGTTTTGGAATCTCAATATTTAGTGCTTTTTCCAATGTCATCCACCAACCCATATTGTTAATTGGGGCAGAACAATAATTCATTCTGTCAGTTAATGGTGTAATTTGGTAAAAAGGTCTGTTTTCGGCAATTTTTTCAAAAGCACGATGAATGTAGCCAACGGTTCCTTCGCCATCCAAAATTCTTTCGCCATCCATTAATAAGATGTTTTGGAAAATTCCGTGGGTTGCAGGATGCGTTGGTCCCAAATTCAGAATAGACAGTTCGCTTCCGTCTTCATTTTGCTTTTGCTTAATGATGTCTGCGTAACGTTTTTCTGGAGGTAATAATAAATCTGACATTATAGGAATATTATTTTTGGGAATTAACAATTGTCTGTAGTTCTACCGAAAAAACGGTCGTCTTTGTCGGTTCGGCCTCCGTCTTCCAAAGGAAATTCTTTTCGCATTGGGAAAGACACCATTTCATCCATGTTCAAAATTCGCTTAAGTTGCGGATGTCCTTTAAAAATGATGCCGTAAAAATCATAAGTTTCACGTTCTTGCCAGTTAGCTCCTAAAAATAAAGGCGTAACCGAATCAATTTCTAAATTATTTGGATTTAAAAAACATTTGAAACGAATTCTTACGTTGTCTAACCAATTATGCATGTGATACACTACAGCAAATTGGCGATCTGCTTCGGCTTCAGGATAATGAATGCCGCAAACGTCAGTTAAAAAATTAAAACGCAGTTGTTTGTCTTCTTTTAAAAACTTCATAACCTCGAGTACAGATTCTGAATCTACTTCGAAAGTAAAAATATCATGCTGAAGGGCGAAATTTGAAACGATAAGTTCAAAATTATCGACCAATTTATTTTGAATGTCCGAATTTTCTAATGCCATTTTTTTTCTTAAGAAATTTTGTATGATGCCAATAATTCTTGGTATTCCGGAGAACTTCTTCTTCTCACAGATTCAGATTTTACAAGCTCTTGCAATCTCATAATTCCATCTAAAATTTGTTCAGGTCTTGGTGGACAACCCGGAACGTAAACATCTACGGGAATTACTTTGTCGATTCCTTGCAAAACTGAATAAGTGTCAAAAATTCCTCCAGACGAAGCACAAGCTCCAACGGCAATAACCCATTTCGGTTCAGCCATTTGCTCGTAAACTTGGCGAAGAATTGGCGCCATTTTTTTGGCAATGGTTCCCATTACTAAAAGCATATCGGCTTGTCTTGGCGAAAAACTCATACGTTCTGAACCAAATCTTGCCACATCGTAATGAGCTGCCATGGTTGCCATAAATTCAATTCCGCAACAAGACGTAGCAAAAGGCAATGGCCAAAGCGAATTGGCTCTCGCTAATCCTACAACATCACTCAGTTTTGTAGCGAAAAATCCTTCTCCCTGAAAACCTTCCGGAGCGTCAACGGTTTTTATTTTAGAATCACTCATAATCTTTTTCGTTTTTTAAATTTTATTGATGAATTGTAAACGCACACATTTTTCACTTCGAAATTTACAATCAATCATTAAAAATAAATTTATTCCCACTCGAGTCCTTTTTTCTTGATTACGTAGTAAAAACCTACCACGAGCAAGAACATGAAAATCCCCATTTTTAGCAAACCAGCAAATCCCATTTCGCGGAAATTTACCGCCCAAGGATACATGAAAATAACTTCTACGTCAAATAAAACGAAGAGAATAGCTACCAAAAAATATTTAATAGAGAACGGAATACGGGCATTTCCTACTGATTCCACGCCACATTCCCAGTTTTTGTCTTTGTTGGCAGAATTTCTTTTAGGACCTAAAAAGCTCGAACCTACAATCGTTAAACCTACAAAGCCAACGGCAAGTCCCATTTGCATTAAAATTGGAAGATAATTGATTTGACTCGAATCCATTTTGTAATACTTTTTTAAAAATATCCACAAATATACAAGCGAATATTGAATTGACACGCTTTGCCTTTATATACCTATTAATATATTAGCTAATTTTAATTTAGAACGAATAAAAATAAAAAATTAATCGATTTAGCTGTTTTTTAATTTATTTGTTTTTTAGCAGATTATTTATCAGGTTGGCAATAACAGGTTTAAAAAGAGTCTATTTTGATATTTTATTCCAAAAAAAAACCACCCGAGAGAGGTGGTTTTTAAAAACGAATACTAATGCTATATTTAGTCGGCAAGTAGAGCAACCTGAGCGGCAACTTTTCCTTTTCGTCCTTCTTCTTCTTCATAAGATACTCTATCTCCCTCACGAAGTTCTTCAGCTTTAATACCAGTAGCGTGAACGAAAATGTCTTGTCCTGTTTCTTCGTCGGTGATGAATCCAAATCCTTTAGACTCAATAAAAAATTTAACTGTACCTGTACGCATTGTAATAATAAAAAAAAGTTAATAAGGGCAAATGTACTACTATTTAGATTACAAAATGAATTTTAGTGTTAATAAATTGAAAAAAAATTATTTTTATCAAAAATCGTTTTGTATTATTTATCTGAATTTTTCCGAAAACGTTTTAATTAAACTAATTTATTTCCGAATGTGTTAAAATATTGAATATTTTTTAGCGAGTTTTTACAAAGTTTCTTTTAGCCATTTAAAAAATTCTTTTTGCCAAACGTGCGCATTTTGCGGCTTCAAAACCCAATGATTTTCTTCTGGAAAGTGAATGAATCTACTTTTTATTCCTAATAATTGTGCCGCTTGAAAAGCTTCTTGGCCTTGCCCAATTGGTACTCTAAAATCTTTTCCACCTTGAATGATCAAAATAGGCGTGTCCCATTTTGTTACCATATTGATTGGATTAAACTGCGAATAAGTTTTTTGTGCCGCAGCATTCTCTTTTTCCCAATAAGCACCACCGGCATCCCAATTGTTGAAAAAAACTTCTTCGGTTGTGCCGTACATACTTTGAAGGTTGAAAACGCCACAGTGAGAAATAAAAGTTTTAAATCTTTTTTGGTGAATTCCTGCCAAATAAAACACTGAATAACCGCCGTAGCTTGCACCAACAGCACCTAAACGACTTTGGTCCACAAATTTTTCTTTCGCCACTTCATCAATTGCTGAAAGGTAATCGTCCATCACTTGTCCGCCCCAATCTTTACTTATTTTTTCGTTCCATTCCACGCCATGTCCAGGCATTCCTCTTCGGTTTGGCGCTACAACTACGTAACCTTGAGCTGCCATCACTTGAAAATTCCATCTAAAAGAATAAAATTGTGTCAAAGCCGATTGCGGACCTCCTTGGCAATATAATAAGGTAGGATATTTTTTATTTTTGTCGAAGTTGGGTGGCAAAATTACCCAAACCACCATTTTCTTTCCGTCAGTTGTAGTGATGTATTTTTTTTGAAAAGTACTCAGGTTTAATTTCGAATAGGTTTCAGTATTTACGTTTGTGAGTTGTTTCCAAGAATTTTTTTTAAGGTCGAAGCCAAAAATTTCATTGGCATGATTAAAATCGGATCTTGTAAGAATGACGTTGTTTCCGCTGAAACCGATGATTTCGTTTACGTCAAAATCGCCGTCTGTAATTTGTGTAACGTTAATGGCAATTCTGGTTCTACCTGGGAAATTTACTTCAAAAAGTTGTTTGGTGCCTTCAATTGGCGCGACAAAAAATATTTTTTTACCATCTTCACTCCATTTAAAACTATCTACAGTTCCATCCCAATTTGCGGTCAGATTCATGTCGATATCATTATAGCGAACAATGATGTCGTTTTTATCGGCTTCGTAACCATCGCGTTTCATTTGCAGCCAAGTCAATTCGCCATTTGGAGAAAATGTAGGATGTGTGTCGTAACCCGGATTTTTTTCGGTTAAATTTTTGGTCGATTTTGTAGCCAAATCATATTGGTACAAATCTGTATTAGTGGAAGTTGCGTATTTTGTTCCTTGCAATTTTTTTGAAACATACACGATGCTTTTTCCATCTGGAGACCAAGTGAAATCTTCATCACCACCGAAAGGTTTTTGAGGTGAATCGAAAGGTTCGTTTGGCATAACGTCAGTGAAATTTTCTTTGTCCTTTATTTTAGAAAAAACCACGTGATTGTGCGTTCCATCGTTCCAAGTGTCCCAATGACGATAATCAAGTCCGTCGTATATTTGCACATCAGATTGTTCCATTTCTGGATAATAATCTTTGCCTAGCACTTTTTCTACTTTAATTTCTTTGCTAAAAGCAATGTGTTTTCCGTCTGGCGAAATATTTTTATCGGTAACCAAATTTTCGTATTCTTTAATTTCGGTGGGTTTTCCGCCGGAAACAGGGATTTGGTATATTTTTGAATCCGATTTATTTTCGGAAACATTGGGAATGCTTACTTTGTAAATGATATTTTTTCCGTCTTTAGAAAGGCCTAACGGTGAAATTCTGCCTAATTGCCAAAGTAATTCGGGTGTCATTACTGTTTGTGCCGAAGCCGAAATGCCAATCATGGTGAGAGAAATTAAAAAGATTTTTTTCATTGGAAATGAATTTTTTTTTGAAAGGCTAAAAGTAACGATTTTTTCCAAGACGAAAAATGGAAAACCCTTTAGCCCTGACGGGAGGGAAAAACATTTTTCTCCCGTTGAGCGGTTGCTGCGTTTAAGGGAGAAAAATTTTTGGAAGGACGACAGGAACGACGATTACTGAAATGCCCGAACGATTCGCTTCAGAAAAAAACGATTTCGCTGAATATTTTAAAAATTATCGTTATTTTCACGGACTAAAAATTTTTACGGTTTGAAAAACAATAACAAGTTATTTTTCGCAATTATCCTGGCACTCGTTTTAGGGGTGGCTTTGGGAGGTTATGTGCATTATCAACGTCCGGAAAATATTCCCGGATTTTCTCAAAATATTAAATTACTCGGAACAATTTTTATCCGATTGGTGCAAATGATTATCGCACCACTGGTTTTTTCTACGCTTGTGGTGGGAATTGCCAAAATGGGCGACATGAAAATGGTAGGACGTGTTGGTGGCAAAGCGATGGCTTGGTTTATCACGGCTTCGCTGGTGTCACTTTCGGTAGGTTTGGCTTTGGTAAACTGGCTAAAACCTGGAAAAGGAACGTCTATCAAAATGGAAAACGTTTCTGGTGCAGAAGATTTGCTGAAAAACACAGGAACTTTTTCGCTGGAACATTTTGTAACCCATGTGGTTCCGAAAAGTATTTTTGAGGCAATGGCAACGAATGAAATTTTACAAATTGTAATTTTTGCCATTATGTTCGGGATTGCTTTGGCATCGATGGGACGTGTGGCAACACCAATTGTAAAAACACTCGACATTGTGTCGCACGTGATTTTAAAAATGGTAACTTATATTATGTGGACGGCTCCTCTTGGGGTTTTTGGTGCGGTTGCTGCGGCTGTTGCCAGTTATGGTTTTGAAATTTTTAAATTATACAAAAATTACCTGATTGATTTTTCCATTGGAATTATTGTTTTGTGGGTTTTATTGCTAGCTGTTGGTTATTTGATTTTAGGAAACCGTTTGGGTATTTTACTCAGACGAATAAAAAATCCGTTGTTAATTGCGTTTTCCACCACTTCAAGTGAGGCAGTTTTCCCGAAATTAGTGGAAGAATTAGAGCGTTTTGGATGCAAAAGCAAAATTGTTTCGTTCACATTGCCGTTAGGTTATTCATTTAATCTTGACGGAAGCATGATGTACATGACTTTTGCCAGTATGTTCATCGCTCAAGTTTATAATATCGACTTAACACTTGGCGAACAAATTACCATGTTACTCGTGCTAATGCTTACCAGCAAAGGAGTTGCGGGAGTTCCGAGAGCTTCGTTGATTGTGGTTGTCGCCACTTGTGCGATGTTCGGAATTCCACCGGAAGGAATCGCGTTAATTTTACCAATCGATCACTTTTGTGACATGGCACGAAGCATGACAAACGTGTTAGGAAACGCTTTGGCTACAACTGCCGTTGACAAATGGGAAGCCGAACCTGAAACGGAATTTATTGAAAATTAATTTGTTATGGAAAATTTCGACTGGCTTCAATTACTCAATCCTGAGTTTTACATCAATTTAAAAGTATCAGGAGTTCCCATCGGGCTTTACGTAGTACTTTTCATCGTTTTCGCCGAAACCGGACTTTTTGCAGGATTTTTTCTTCCCGGAGACAGCTTGCTCTTCCTTTCGGGAATTTACAGCAGCGAACTCGTTTCTACACTTTTCACTGTCGATTCCGGATTGGTAAATGTCACCATTTTGTCAACGCTTATCGCTATCGCCGGAATCATCGGAAACTCTTTTGGATATTGGTTTGGCGCCAAAAGTGGGTATTATTTGTACAACAAAAAAGATACCTTTTGGTTCAAGAAAAAATACCTAATCGAGTCGAGAGAATTTTTTGAAAAACACGGCGGTCGTGCCATTATTTTTGCCCGTTTCGTTCCCATCATCCGAACTTTTGCTCCAATTGTAGCCGGAATCGTACAAATGGAAAAGAAAAAATTTATGTTTTACAACATCGTTAGTTCGGTTTTGTGGGCGTTTTCGCTGGTGTTTGCCGGACATTATTTGTACGGTTTTTTCCTAGATAAATTTCAAATCGACCTCAAAGCCCACATCGAATTTATTGTCTTAGGAATCGTTGCCATCACCACCGTTCCGCTGATTCTCAACTATATAAAGAAAAAAACCGCCATCAAAAAAGACCCAGAAGCAAAATAATTTTGAGGAACGAAAAGTCAGTGATTTTTTCTAATCCATGTTCCCGCTTTCCGCTGCAATTTTTTTATCAATTGCCTTTGGAAACCAAGGCAATTGATAAAAAGGATTTCCGCTACTCCCGAAACTTCGGGACGGGGTTGGGAGAAAAACCATTTTTGTTTCAGTAATCTTTTGGCTTTTTTTACATTCAGAAAACATAAAATAATGCAGGCAAATTTAAGTTTCTGGGAACTCAAAAACTGGTTTTCCAATGTCGATTTTACAATCGTAGGTTCAGGAATTGTGGGAATTAACGCGGCACTTCGCTTGCGAGAGAAATTTCCTTCGGCTAAAATTATTATCCTCGAAAAAGGATTTTTGCCGCAAGGCGCGAGTACCAAAAACGCCGGTTTTGCTTGTTTTGGAAGTCTTTCGGAAATTATTGCCGACTTAAAAAACCACACCGAAGAAGAGGTTTGGCAACTCATTAAAAAACGTTGGGAAGGTTTGGCATTGCTGCGCAAAAAAATTGGCGACCAAACTTTAGATTTCAAACCTTACGGTGGTTATGAACTTTTTTTCAAGGAAAACGAAAGCCATTTTCAGGAATGTTTACAGAAAATGCCTTTCGTAAACGAGTTGCTTCGCCCGATTTTTAAAGCTGATGTTTTCAACAAGGAAATTGACCGTTTTAATTTTGGCAACATTCACGAAGCTTTGATTTTTAATCCTTTTGAAGGACAAATTGATACCGGAAATATGATGCAGGCTTTTTTAAAATTAGTGGCTCAAGAAAATATTTTCATCCTCAATAACCAAACGGTTTCCCAATTTACTGAAACCAATAATGGGGTGGAAGTGATGACAAACGATGTCAGTTTTTATACCAAAAAAATATTTTTTGCCACTAATGGTTTTGCTTCGCAACTCACCAATGGAGAAGTAAAACCCGCAAGAGCTCAGGTTTTAATCACCAAACCGATAAAAAATCTCGACCTCAAAGGCACGTTTCACATCGATGAAGGTTTTTACTATTTTAGAAATATCGGCGACAGAATTCTTTTTGGTGGCGCGAGAAACGAAGACTTTGAAGGAGAAACTACCACGCAATTTGGTGAAACAGAAATTATACAAAACAAGCTCGAAGCAATTTTAAAAGAAGTAATTTTGCCCAACCAAATTTTCGAAATCGAACACCGCTGGAGTGGCATCATGGGAATGGGTTCGGGTAAAAATCCAATTGTTCGCCAACTCTCCGAAAATGTTTTTTGTGGCGTGAGGTTAGGAGGAATGGGAGTTGCCATTGGAAGTATCATTGGTAAAGAACTCGCAGATTTGGTTTAAAATAATAATTTATGCTTCGCAAAATTTTTAAATTTTTATGGAAATGTGCCCTTTGGTTTTTGGGCGTGTCGGTTTTTTTTGTCATCTTATTCAAATACGTTCCGGTTCCGTTTACGCCATTGATGGGCATTCGCGCTTTGGAACAAAAAGCTAACGGAAAAGAAATGACTTGCAGCCATGATTGGATTTCGCTTGATGAAATGTCAGAAAATTATCCAAAAGCGGTAATTGCCAGCGAAGATGCTACGTTTATTGATCATTATGGTTTCGATTTTAAAGCCATTCAAAAAGCATTTAAAAATAATTCCAAAGGAAAAAAATTAAAAGGCGGAAGTACGATTTCGCAGCAAACTGCTAAAAATGTTTTTCTCTGGCAAGGCCGAAGTTATTTACGCAAAGGTCTGGAAGCCTATTTTACCGTTTTAATCGAAATTTTTTGGAGCAAAGAACGCATCATGGAAGTGTATCTCAACAGCATTGAAATGGGTGATGGCGTTTATGGCGTTCAAGCTGCTTCACAACATTGGTACCACAAAAATGCCGATCAGGTTAGTAAAAGGGAAGCTGCCGGAGTTGCTGCTATTTTGCCAAATCCCAGAAAATACAAAGCCAGCAATTCTTCCGGATATATTGAGAGGCGAAAATCCAGAATTATGCGTCACATGCGTTACGTGAAACTCGATTACTAAAAAAATGCTCAAGAAAATTCCCCATTTCCTACTGATTTTTTTCACCACTACTTTTGCGCAAAATCGGGCTGAGGTTGGCATTACAGTTGATAACGACTTGTTCACTTCATCCGTTTACGACCGTTACTACACCAGCGGAATGGAGATTTTTTACCGATATCTCAATGAAAATCCTTCGGAGAAAATTTTGAAAAAGACAACCGAATTCCGTTTTGGGCAAAAAATTTACAATCCTTACACCGTCGAAGCCGCCGAAATCCGAAAACACGATCGTCCGTTTGCCGGTTTTTTGTATGGCGAATTTGCCACGTCGAGATTTTATCAAAATCAAAGCTATTTCAAGATTGGAGCACGAGCAGGCGTGATTGGTCCAGCTTCCGGAGCTGAAGGTTTTCAAAAATTATTTCATAAAACTTTTGGTTATAAAGATGTTGAAGGTTGGCAATATCAAATCCCGAATACCTTAGTTTTACAGTTGGAATCGGCTTACGCCAAAACCATAGCTTCGGGTGAAGATATTGATTTTCTGGCAAAAGCCAATATTTCGGCGGGAACTGCATTTACACAAATTTCTGCAGGACCAATAGCACGATTTGCCTTATGGAAAAAATTGTTGCCCATGCACGAGTCGAATTTGCTAAATGCTTCACTTCAGCAAGAAAAAGAGGTATTTAAAACCCAAAAAGAATTCTACTTTTATGTTAATCCTTCGCTAAATTATCAGTTATACGACGCTACCATTCAAGGCAGTTTGTTTAACGACGAAAGTCAAGTTACTTATAATTTGATTCCGTTTCGCTTCAATGCTGAAGCCGGATTGCGTTACCGAAGCAACCATTGGAACTTACATTATCTTTTTATTTATCGTGGAAAAGAACTCAGCAATCACAAGATTGAAGGTTATTTCTATGGTTCGATTGGCGCAAGTTACCTCATTTACTAATTTTTTTTTCTTATCTTTAAAAGAAAAAGAAAAGATGAATCACCACCAGAACCCACAAGTTTTAGAAGCCATCCATCATTTGCGAGACAATGGTTTCATGGTAGATTTTCGAATTGAAGAAAACTGCCTCAAAATTAGCGATGCCAAATATAAATGTGAAGAATTTGAAATTCTCGAAGTATTTAAGCACAAAAGTGAATTTGACAATGATCAAGATACAACCATTTATGGCATTGAATCTACCGATGGTGTGAAAGGCATTCTCATCACCACCGACGGAATGGAAATCGACGGAAAATCTCCAGATGTGATGAAAAAATTAGAGATGCATTAAAAAAAAGAGGTTCAACAATTTGTTGAACCTCTTTTTTTTTTTAAGATAAATTATTACAACAAAGCATCCAAAGCTTCAGTGTAATTTTGTTTTGGTGCTACGCCAACTTGACGTCCCACAACTTCACCATTTTGGAACACCAAAACAGTTGGGATGTTTCTTACACCATATTTTGCAGCAAATTCTTGATTTGCATCAACATCTACTTTTCCAACCACGGCTTTTCCAGCATATTCTTCGCTAATTTGGTCAATAATTGGTCCTACCATGCGGCAAGGTCCACACCAAGCAGCCCAAAAATCTACCAAAACCGGTTTGTCTGATTTCAACACAACTTCTTCAAAAGTTGCATCAGTTATTGCTTGTGCCATAAATTTTTTGTTTTTAGTTTAAAGAACAAATTTAGCCAAATTATGTGATAATAAGTGTTAACAAAAATTGGTTTTGGCTATTTGTGCATTATCAAATGTTATTTTTATCAAAATTTGGGCAGCGATTCCCGCTTCTCGCTTTAAGTTTGCTCAAAAATAAAATTTTGCAACGCTTTTATACATCCGAAAATTCGAGACCGTTCGTCGCTGTGAAAAATCGGCAAAACTATTTTATTTTTTTCGCAAAGCTCTCCGCTGCTCTCGAAGCTTCGGGACAAGCTGCGATGCATTTAGTTGAGCTTAAAATTCACTTGCAATTTTTCAAGTTCATTCAGCAGTTCACCCGAAATATTGATTTTCAGCTTTCGGCTTGGCATTGAAAGATAAGTGATCACTTTTGTTTCTTCCACAACTGTTGGAACAATCACAGCATTTTCGATCAATTCATCTTCCGGATTTTCTTCCATAACTTCTGTTTCAGGAATTTCTTCGAAAACTTCTCTGGTAATTTTTTCAGTTTCTAATACCTCAAATGTTACGTTGTGTTCGCCACGATTTTTTTGAAAAATTTCGTTCAACTGGCTAATCATTTCCGACTGTAATTCTTTGATGTTCAAATGGATGATTAACTTTTTTGCGAAAGCGGCCATAATATCCTGCAACTGCTTCACCTCAATAAATTGAATTCTCGGATCGCCTTTTTTTCCGGTTTCGGCGTTAGCCCAACCTTCACGAACCAAAATTTTGAAAAACGTAAAATTATTCGGAATCAAGAAATGACGGAACTTTAAATATTCTTCCCCAAAAATCCTGAATTCGCACGACTCGTCGTAACCTTCCAACACAAAAGTTGCCCAACCTTTGTTTTGCTTTGTCACTCTGTGTTGAACGTCAGTAATGATTCCGCCGAAACTCACATTTTTGTTTACGTGTTGCTCCAGATTTTTAAGCGATTCCAGTTTCGTTGGACAAAAATATTTCATTTCAAATCGGTAATCGTCCAAAGGATGTCCGGAAATATAAATCCCAACAACTTCTTTTTCCTTCGCCAATTTTTCCATCGTGCTCCATTCTTCGCAAGACGGCACAACCGGTTCCGGAATTTCCACTTCACTGGCTTCGCCAAAAAGACTCACCTGCGCAGAATTTTCATTTTCCTGAAATTTCGATCCGTATCGCATTGCCTTTTCAAAAAACATTCCGCCTTCGCCGTCGTTATGGAAATATTGAGCTCTATGTGTATTTTCGAAACAGTCAAAACCTCCCGCATACGCGAGATTTTCAATTGCTTTTTTGTTTGCGGCACGAAGATCAATTCGTTTCGCCAAATCAAAAATCGACTTGTATTTTCCTTTAGTTCTGTTTTCCACGATCGTCTGAACCGCTCCAGAACCAACGCCTTTAATCGCTCCCATTCCAAAACGAACCGCATAATTTTCGTTTACGGTAAATTTATGGAACGACTCGTTTACGTCTGGACCCAAAACCTGAAGTCCCATTCGTTTGCATTCTTCCATAAAAAACGTCACCTGCTTAATGTCGCTCATGTTGTTGGAAAGAACCGCAGCCATGTATTCGGCAGGATAATGCGCTTTTAAATAAGCGGTTTGGTAGGCAATCCAAGCGTAACAAGTGGAGTGGGATTTGTTGAAGGCGTAACTCGCGAACGCTTCCCAATCTTTCCAAATTTTGTCCAATTTTACCGCGTCGTGACCGTTTGCAACCGCTTGATCGATGAATTTGGATTTCATCTTGTCCAAAACTTCCTTCTGTTTTTTTCCCATCGCCTTTCGCAAAACATCGGCATCACCTTTGGAAAAGTTGGCCAGTTTTTGCGACAGAAGCATTACCTGTTCCTGATAAACGGTAATTCCGTAGGTTTCGCCAAGGTATTCTTCGCAAGCATCTAGATCGTAGGTAATTTCTTCCTCGCCATTTTTTCTTCGAACGAAGGAAGGAATGTACTCCAAAGGTCCTGGACGATACAATGCATTCATCGCAATCAAATCCCCGAAAACCGTTGGCTTCAGCTCCTTCATGTATTTCTGCATTCCGGGAGATTCGTATTGGAAAATCCCCACAGTTTCGCCTCGTTGGAACAGTTCGTATGTTTTTTCGTCGTCAATTGGGAACGTATCCGGATCCAGTTGAATTCCGGTTCGGTATTTTACCAATTTAACGGTATCTTTTATTAAGGTAAGGGTTTTCAAACCCAAGAAATCCATCTTCAGCAATCCAGCACTTTCAGCAACCGAGTTGTCAAATTGTGTGACATAAAGTTCCGAATCTTTCGCGGTGGTAACCGGAACGAAATTTGTGATATCGTCTGGCGTGATGATTACCCCACAAGCGTGAATTCCGGTATTTCGCAGCGAACCTTCCAATACTTTTGCCTGCTGAATGGTTTCTCCCGCCAAATCTTCGGCTTTAGCAATGGCAATCAATTCTTTTACACGATCAAATTCATCCGAAGATTTCAACGCCTTTCGAACTTCGTTTTCTTCTTCGGCTAAAAATCGGGCAAGATTCCACTTCGATGGCATCATCCCCGGAATCAATTTTGCTATTTTATCGGCTTCAAAAAGAGGCAAGTCCAAAACCCTCGCGGTATCTCGAATAGCCGATTTTGTTGCCATTTTTCCGTAAGTGATAATTTGCGCAACCTGATTTTTTCCGTATTTGTTGATTACGTATTCCATGACGCGACCTCGACCTTCATCATCAAAATCAATATCAATATCGGGCATCGACACACGATCCGGATTCAGGAAACGCTCAAAAAGCAAATCGTATTTAATAGGATCGATGTTGGTGATTCCCAAACAATACGCAACGGCAGAACCTGCTGCAGAACCACGACCTGGGCCTACAGAAACGTCCATTTTTCGGGCTTCGGCAATAAAATCTTGGACAATTAAAAAATAGCCTGGATAACCGGAGTTGGAAATGGTAAGCAACTCAAAATCGAGACGTTCCTGGATGTCTGGAGTGATTTCCGCGTATCGTTTTGCGGCACCAACCATTGTCAGATGTCGTAAATAATTATTTTCACCACGAACGCCGTTGTCCAAATCGTCTTCAGCAACACGAAACTCTTGCGGAATATCGAATTTTGGAAGCAAGACGTCACGGTACAACGAATACGCTTCTACTTTATCGACAATTTCCTGGATGTTGATAATGGCATCGGGCAAATCGCGAAACAACGATTTCATCTCGTCCTGCGACTTGAAATAATATTCCTGATTGGGCAAACCGTAGCGGTAACCACGACCTCGACCAATTGGCGTGGCTTGTTTTTCGCCATCTTTCACACACAACAAAATGTCGTGAGCGTTTGCATCTTCTTTGGAAATATAATAGGTATTGTTGGAGGCAACAAGCTTCACGTCGAATTTCCGTGCAAGCGAAATCAACGTTTGATTCACGCGATTTTCATCTTCTTGATTGTGGCGCATGATTTCGATATAAAAATCATTTCCGAACAAATCTTTCCACCAAATCAACGCTTCTTCGGCTTGTTTTTCGCCGACATTTAAAATTTTCCCAGGAATTTCGCCGTATAGATTTCCAGAAAGTACAATGAGATCCTCCTTGTACTTTTCGACTACATTTTTGTCAATTCTTGGTACGTAATAAAATCCTTCGGTAAAAGCGATGGACGTCATTTTTGCCAAATTATGGTAGCCTTTTTTATTTTTTGCCAAAAAGACAACTTGGTAACCATTGTCCTTTTTCGTGCGGTCTTTGTGGTCGTCACAAATATTAAACGTACAGCCCACGATCGGTTTCACGACAGTTTCCTGAGGTTCTTCGCCGTTTTCAATTGCTGCATTATTTTTGGCTTCCGCCGATTTGTTATGGTTGAAAACAGCACTCACAAACTGAAAGGCACCCATCATGTTTCCCGTATCCGTCATGGCAACGGCAGGCATTTTGAATTTCACGGCAGCTTTCAACAAATCATTCACACCAATTGTGGATTGCAGCACGGAAAATTGCGAATGGTTGTGCAAATGCGCAAAAAATGCGTTCCCTAAATCGGCAAGCGTTTCTTGAGAAACCTTTGTAGTACCGGTTGGTTGGGTTTTTTGAAGGCGTTTTCTAATTTCATCCGAAGCACCTTTTAAGTTGATGTGTTTCAGTCCGATGAGCTGAATTTCCATCGGATTTTGTTCGGAGAAATTTTTGAAATAGTCTGCCGGAACATCCAATTGCTCTTTTGTAAAAGCTTGACGACGAACTAATTCCAAGAAACATCTTGTGGTAGCCTCCACGTCGGCAGTTGCGTTGTGGGCTTCCGCAAAAGGGACATGGAAAAGAAATTGGTGCAATTCCGTCAACGTCGGAAGTTTGAATTTTCCACCTCGTCCTCCGGGAAGTTGCAATAATTCTGCCGTATATTCCGTACAAGTGTCTAAAACAGGCATTTCCGTCAAACGGTTCGCGACACCCGAACGGTAGAACTCGCTTCCCATGATGTTGACATCAAAGCCCACATTTTGCCCGACAATAAATTTCGATTTCGATAAAGCGATGTTGAATTTTTCCAAAACATCTGCCAACGGAATGCCTTGCTCTTCCGCCAATTCTGTAGAAATTCCATGGATACGTTCCGCATCATACGGAATATTGAAACCTTCCGGTTTTACCAAATAATCCTGATGTTCCACAAGATTCCCCATATCGTCGTGCAATTGCCACGCAATTTGGATACATCTTGGCCAGTTGTCAGTATCGGTAATTGGAGCGTCCCAACGCTTTGGAAGTCCCGTAGTTTCGGTATCGAATATTAAATACATGGCTAATTATCAGGGTTTTGAAAAAATTTTCGAGCAAGTTGTGCGAATGACAAAAGTAGTGCTTTTTTGTGGGTTTTGGAGGTGTGAGTTATTAACAGAAATAGCAAGACACTGAGAAACTTTTGATGAGTAAACTATTTTCAAGTCTTAAAATGTTTTCTTAGCGTTCTTAAAATCATCGAAACATTTGTAATAGTTTTATTAAAAGATTCCAAAAAAATTGCGATCCTATAATGTCAAAAGTTCAATCGATCAGTAATCCATGCAACAAAAAAAACGCCTCCCATACTAAACAGGATAAAAGAAAAAACAAGAATCAATCCCCATGTTTTTTTCGCCATACTGTCATTCCGCCAGCGTCTGTGAAATTCTATAAATCGATTATTTAGCATTTTGCCGTTAAAATAATCCAAAACAAAAAAAACTACTACCATTCCTAAATATTCAAGCGGAGTGTATTTTCGACTGATATCGTAAACTAAAATCATAAATAAGGTGTAAAGATTTAGAATGATTGAAAATTGGCAACCTGTGACGCTAACAATAGCTCTTTCATAATCTTTAGTAAAATTTAGATCCGCAATTCTATAGTACATGTATTCAAAAAAAGTTTTCATAAATTGTTTTAAGAACTTTAAAAGTTTAGCCTACCAGTAATCCATCCAGATATGAAAACGCCTCCAAGACTGAAGAATATAAATGTAAAAACTAACGCTAATCCCCATACTTTCTTGGATTTTCTATCTTTACCCCAACGTTTTTCAAATTCTTCGAATCTGTTTTTTAATAGTTTGGTGTTTAGATAATCTAAAATAAAAAAGGTTGTTGTTATTCCAAGAAATTCAATAATAGTAAATTTTCTTTTTTCATCCCACAATAAAATTGTTGTCGTACTATAAATATTTAGTATGTATCCCAGCTGAGAGCCCGACACGCTAATTATAGCCCGTTCATAGTCTCTGCTAAAATTTAGATCAGCAATTCTGTAGTACATGTATTCAAAAAAAGTTTTCATAAATTATTCTGACCTTTATCCAGTTTTTATCAAATTCGATATTAGTGCCCTTTTAAATTTATAGGATTTTGGAAATATATGGATTTTTTCTGTAGAGTTATTCCAACGATTTATTTTTTAAATTATTTCCCATAAAAAAACCACGCATTTGCGTGGCTTGTATTTTTTTCGATATTTCTAACGATTAATATTCGTTACGGTTTCTGTTATATCCTCCGTTATCGCGGTCGTTTCTTCTAAAATCACCACCACGGTTGTTGTTAAAAGGTCTTCTTTCTCCTTGTGGTTTCGGTTCTGATTTGTTTACCACTACAGCACGACCTTGCATGTTCGATCCGTTTAAAGCTTCAATCGCTTTTAACGCCTCATCGTCGTTTGGCATTTCAACAAATCCAAAGCCTTTGCTTCTCCCTGTTACTTTGTCTGTTACGATTTTTACAGAGTCAACCGCTCCATAAGCCTCGAAAGACTCTCTTAAATCTGCTTCCTCCATTCTAAAGGGAAGGCTTCCAACGAAAATATTCATATTAAAAAAATTATAGTTAAAACAAATGTATGTTTTTTATTTTTATGAAAATAGATAAAAAAATTATTTTAATCGATATATTTTCAATATATTATAACTTTATTCAACAACACCGCTAACAATTGGAATTTTGTAAAAAACACCTCTTTGAAAATTCACATTGGTAGTATCAGTAGTTGATGGAGCATTAAAATAAAACTTTCCGGTTACGGTTCCTTCTTCAATTTTTTCAATGGTAATTTGACCGTCGCCGCTTCCTGATCCAGTAGTAAAGATTTCTGACAACCCATCAGCTTCATAAGAATAGGTGGCGGTATTATCAACTCCGGTTCCTAACGTGTAAACGCCAGGAGTAACTCCTGAAGTTTTTAATTTTAAAATTTCAAATGGCGTATAACCTTCAATTACCATCGAACCATCAGCGATTGAAGCTGTAAAATCTGAAGCACGCCAATGTGTTCCGTCTAAATTTGCCTGAAATCCCGGATTGCTAAAACTGGCATCGTTTTCGCACGAAGCTAAAGTAATGGCTACAATAAATAGGGCAAAAAACTTTTTCATAAATATAATAGGTAGAAATTTATTTTTAATTATGTCTTGACAAAAATAGGTTTTTATAAGACACGTGCTAATTTATTTTAAAAAAAAAAGAAAAACAACAATTGAATGGTAACAAGTCTTGAGGTTTTAATAATTTTTTGAAGCAGAGTAGTTTGTGTGAGAAACTTTTGTATATTTGCACCCTTAATTAATAGAGGTCGTGCACCTCAAAATTTAATCATACGATTATGTCTGTAAAAATTAGATTACAAAGACACGGTAAAAAAGGAAAACCTTTTTACTGGGTTGTAGCGGCAGATGCTCGCTCAAAAAGAGATGGTAAATTCTTGGAAAAAATCGGAACTTACAATCCAAACACAAACCCTGCAACTATCGATTTAGATATCGAAAGCGCTGCAAAATGGTTGCACAATGGTGCTCAACCAACTGATACTGCGAGAGCAATCCTTTCTTACAAAGGAGCTTTGTTGAAACACCACCTTGACGGAGGAGTTCGCAAAGGAGCTTTGACTCAAGAGCAAGCTGACGAAAAATTGGCTAAATGGCTTGACGAAAAAGCAGGAAAAGTTGACGCTAAAAAAGACAACCTTTCTACTTCTAAAGCAGATGCAAAAGCAAAAGCTCTTGCTGCTGAGAAAAAAGTAAACGAAGATCGTATTGCTGCTGCTAAACAAGCAGAAGCTGATGCTGCAAAAGCTGACGAGCCAGCAGTTGAAGAAGAAGTTGCTGACGTAGAAGCTACTACTGAAGAAGCTCCTGCAACTGAAGAAAACAACGAGGAAACTCAGGCTTAATTATTTTGCGATAATGCATAAAGAAGATTGTTTCTATTTAGGTAAAATCGCGAAAAAATTTAGTTTCAAGGGCGAAGTTTTAGTGTATTTGGACACGGACGAACCCGAATTATACGAAAATCTGGAATCAGTGTTTGTCGAATGTGGCAAACATCTGGTTCCTTTTTTTATTGAAAACAGTTCGCTTCACAAAAACGACTTTCTTCGAGTGCGTTTTGAAGATGTGAACTCCGAAGCCGAAGCCGACGAAATTGTAGGCAACGCAATTTACCTACCTTTAAATATGTTGCCAAAACTTTCGGGCAACAAATTTTATTTCCACGAAGTGATTGGATTCCAGGTGGAAGACAAGCGTTTAGGAAACGTTGGAATCATCCAGTCAATCAACGATTCAACCGCTCAACCTTTGTTTGAGGTACTAAAAGGAAAAACCGAAATTCTGATCCCAATGATTGACCATTTTTTGGTGAAAATTGACCGCGAAAACAAAAAAGTGGTAATGGATTTGCCAGAAGGATTGATCGAGATGTATCTTTAAGGACAACTTAGATTGTTGGATTTTTAGACTTCTTAGACTTTCGCGATTTCTTTTCTCTTTTCTTTTCTCTATTCTCTATTTCTTACTACTCAATTCTAAAATCTCAATTCTAAAATGTTTCAGTTCAAACAATTCTCCGTCAACCAAGACCGTTGTGCGATGAAAATCGGGACTGATAGTGTTCTGTTGGGAGCTTGGTCGCCAATTCCGGAGAATGTTTTTAGTGTGTTGGATGTTGGAGCGGGAACGGGAATCATCGCTTTGATGATCGCGCAAAGAAGTTTTGCCGAACAAATCGATGCGTTGGAAATTGACGAAGATGCTTATGAACAAGCGGTAGAAAATTTTGAAAATTCACCTTGGAGCGATCGATTGTTTTGTTTTCATGCGGGTTTGGACGAATTTGTGGAAGAACCGGAAGATGAGTACGATTTGATTATTTCGAATCCGCCGTTTTATAGTGAGAATTATTCTTCGGGTGACGAAAAACGCGATCAAGCTCGTTTTAACGATGCCATGCCATTTGAAGAATTGATTGAAGCCGCCGCTTTGCTACTTTCAGAAAACGGAATTTTCTCTGTGATCATACCTTATAAAGAAGAAGAAAAATTCATTGCTTTAGCAAAGGAATGTGAATTGTTTCTGATGAAAATCACGCGCGTAAAAGGAACGCCAACAACCGAAATCAAGCGCAGTCTTTTGGCTTTTAGCCGATTTGAAACAGAAGATTTTTTGGTAGATGAATTGGTAATTGAAACTTCACGACATATTTATACAGAAGAATATATTGCTTTGACGAAGGATTTTTATTTGAAAATGTAAACATCCGGTTTCCTTCGCAATAGGAATGGAAGTGGAAATCCTTTTTTGTTTTTTCTTTAGAAACAAAAAAGATTGAAACGGACAGCCCGGCCGTCCCGAAGCTTCGGGAGGATTGCACAAAAAATTAAAAAACTACTCGAATTTGTTTTAATTTCCCGTGGATGTTTGTTGATTTGTTAGAAATGTTTAGCTATTTTTGCGAAGACTTAAAAACTTAACAATGAAACCAGATCTTTTTCAGGCTCCAGATTATTATCTTTTAGACGAATTATTATCGGACGAACATAAAATGGTACGTGACGCGGCCCGCGAATGGGTGAAGCGCGAAGTATCGCCAATTATTGAAGATTATGCGCAAAAAGCAGAATTTCCGAAGCAAATCATTAACGGTTTGGCAGAAATTGGTGCTTTCGGACCGTATATTCCTGAAGAATATGGTGGTGCTGGTTTGGACCAGATTTCGTACGGTTTGATCATGCAGGAGATTGAAAGAGGTGATTCTGGCGTTCGTTCCACGGCTTCGGTTCAGTCGTCTTTGGTAATGTATCCAATTTGGAAATATGGAAACGAAGTACAACGAATGAAGTGGTTGCCAAAATTGGCTTCGGGAGAATTTATTGGATGTTTTGGTTTGACAGAACCCGACCACGGTTCGAATCCAGGTGGAATGGTTACCAATTTTAAAGATAAAGGCGACCATTATTTGTTGAATGGTGCCAAAATGTGGATTTCGAACGCACCTTTTGCAGATATTGCGGTGGTTTGGGCAAAAAATGAAGAAGGAAGAATCCATGGATTAGTTGTGGAAAGAGGGATGGAAGGTTTTACCACTCCGGAAACACATAATAAATGGTCGCTTCGTGCTTCGGCAACTGGCGAGTTGATTTTTGACAATGTAAAAGTTCCGAAAGAAAATTTATTGCCGAACAAATCGGGTCTTGGAGCGCCACTTGGTTGTTTGGATTCGGCTCGTTACGGAATCGCTTGGGGTGCAATTGGTGCCGCAATGGACTGTTACGACACGGCCTTGAGATATTCAAAAGAGAGAATTCAGTTTGACAAACCAATTGGAGCAACACAATTGCAACAGAAAAAATTGGCGGAAATGATCACTGAAATTACAAAAGCGCAATTGTTGACTTGGCGATTAGGTGTTTTAAGAAACGAAGGAAAAGCGACTTCGGCTCAAATTTCGATGGCAAAAAGAAACAATGTGGATATGGCAATCAATATTGCTCGTGAAGCACGACAAATGCTTGGTGGAATGGGGATTACCGGAGAATACTCAATTATGCGACACATGATGAATTTAGAGTCAGTAATTACTTACGAAGGAACTCATGATATCCATTTGTTGATCACAGGAATGGACGTAACTGGGTTCGCCGCTTTTAAATAAAAATTCGAAAAATAAATGTAAAAAGCCTCTTTTTCAAGGGGCTTTTTTAGTTAGAGAAATCTACTATTACGATTTAGGTTGTTAAAATTTTATTTTTTGCGAAAAAAAACAAATGGATTATAACTTTTGTACTACATTAGCACGCTAAAATTTCCAAAAATTATAATTACAATGAAAAAAATTACTTTTTCGCTGTTAGCTATTGGTATTTCGTTACTATCAGTTACAGCAGGATTTGCTCAAGAACGCAAAGTTTTTGGCAAAAAAATAAAATCAGCTCACCCAACAACGGGAATTGTTCGTTGTGTTTCTTCAGAGTATGAAGAGTACTTGCAGGAGATTGATCCTAAAAGATTGACTGAAGAGCAGTTTGAACAATGGATTGCGCCTAAAGTTGAAGAGATTAAAGAAAAAATGTTACTCAGAAGAGATGGACAAAATACTTCGGCAGTTGTGACTATTCCGGTAGTAATTCATATCGTTCACAGCGGTCAAGTGGTAAGCAACAATGGTAGAAACATAACGGATGCAAGAGCGATATCGCAAATTACTGTACTTAACCAAGATTTTAGAAAAATGTTAGGAACTCCGGGACACAACACAAATCCTATTGGAGCCGACGTAGAAATCGAATTTTGCTTAGCTGCCAAAGATCCTGATGGAAACGCAACCAACGGAATTAATCGTATAAATTTAGGGAATACGCAATGGAGTTATTCAAATGTGCAGAGTATTTTAAAACCACAAACTCAATGGGATCCCACAAAGTATTTAAATCTTTGGGTTTGCCAGTTTGGCGGTGACTTAAGTGGTGTATTGGGTTTCGCCCAATTCCCGAGTGGTTCTGGGCTTCCTGGGCTTAGCGGACCTTTTACGGCTAACACGGATGGAGTGGTGATAGATTGGAGAGCTTTTGGTTCAGCTGATTACGCTGGAGGGAATTACTATCAGGAGATCAACAAAGGTAGAACTACGACCCACGAAGTTGGTCACTTTTTAGGATTGAGACATATCTGGGGTGACGCAGGAAACCAAGAAGATGGTGTTGATTGTAGCGGTACCGACTATTGTGCTGACACGCCAAATGCGGGTTGGGAGAATTATGATTGTATTTTTCCTTACGATTCATGTCCAACAGATCCAGGTAACGATATGACAGAAAATTACATGGATTATACGAATGATGAGTGCATGAATATTTTTACAATAGATCAAAAAGCCAGAATGATGGCTGTAATTCAAAACTCACCAAGACGTAGTACATTAGTGACATCAACCGCTTGTCAACCGCCATTAAACACGCCATCTTTCGAGATGTTGCAAGGGATTAAATTATATCCAAACCCGGCAAACAACGTTTTAAACATCGCTTCAGGAGATAACCTTCCGGATAGCTACAAAATTTACAATAGTTTAGGTCAAATCGTTACTGAAAAAGCAATTGGAACATCAGCAGATTTGCAGGTAAATACTTCAAACTTTAGTAATGGGGTTTACATGATAAAGATTGTGAAAGAAAACGAATCAAGAACAATTCAGTTTATCAAAAACTAAAAATTTTTATTTCAAATACAAAAAACCGGCATTAACTGTCGGTTTTTTTTTTGGAAGCGATTCGGAAGCGTCGGGACAAGCATTTTCAGCCATCCACTTTCCTGCTCCATCCACTCGCTTTGAACCGGATTTTTAAGAGTTCAAATCCCGAAGTTTCGGGAGCGGAATCAGGACTATTTAAGAAAACTATTTTAATTTTTGGTAACGCCAGTTCCAATTTTTGTAAAAAAAGCAATCCTTAATTTTTTTAAATCATTCAATCACTTTCAATATCTTTGAGAGATGAAGATAGAAGCACAAAACCAAACCATCGCCGGTTTTCAACATCTAGAATTGTTGGCCAATCAAATTGTGGAAGGATTTATTTCCGGAATGCATAAAAGTCCGTTTCATGGTTTTTCCGCAGAATTTGCAGAACATAAAACCTACAACGCTGGAGAATCCACCAAACACATCGATTGGAAACTTTTTGCCAAAACCGATCGATTGTACACAAAACGTTTCGAGGAAGAAACCAATTTGCGTTGTCATCTCATCATCGATAATTCTTCGTCCATGCATTATCCTGTTTTGCCGCAAAATCAGAATTTTTACCAAAATAAAATCGGATTTTCTGTTCTCGCTTCAGCCGTATTGATGAACTTGCTTAAAAAGCAGCGTGATGCTGTTGGTTTAAGCATTTATTCCAACCAATACGAATATTATGCTCCCGAAAAAGGAAGCGATCGCCACCATCGAATGTTGCTCAATACGCTCGAAAAAACCCTTGAAAATTCCGCTACGCAAAAATCTACCGAAACAGTTGATTTCTTGCATCAAATAGCACAAAAAATCCACCGCAGATCCATGGTGGTGCTTTTTACCGATATGTTCCAACCCGGAAAAGAAGAACAGTTGCTTACGGCGTTACAACACCTCAAACACAACAAACACAAAGTAGTCTTATTTCACGTAGTCGATCAAATCACCGAATTAAATTTTGATTTCGATAATACGCCACGCAAATTCATCGACAAAGAAACGGGTGAAGAAGTGAATCTTTTTGCCGAAAACATCAAAACCGAGTATAAAAAAACAGCCGAGACCTACTTCAAGAAAATCGCTTTGGCATGTGCACAAAACAAAATCCGGTTTGTTCCCGTTTCAGTAGGAGAAAATTTTGAAAAAATAATGACTACTTATTTGGTTGAAAAACAATCTTTTGGATAAAACCTCAAAAAAAAATTTGAATTTTTTCTCAAAAATACTTGCAGAAGTGAAAAAGCGTTGTATATTTGCACTCGCAATTAAGCGCTGGTTTGGTAGTTCAGTTGGTTAGAATACATGCCTGTCACGCATGGGGTCGCGGGTTCGAGTCCCGTCCAGACCGCTAAATTGGGAAAGCCTTTCGAGAGAAAGGCTTTTTTGCCCAAAATAATATTTAAGATTAGTTGTGTTGTTTAAGGTACGAAAGTACCTGGTTTAGTAGTTAGACCAATGAAAAGCTTTCCATTGAATTGGAGGGCTTTTTTGATTTTACAAACTCCCTAAAACCAAACTTCCCTAAAATCCCAAACCTTGTACACAAACAATCCCAAAAACGCCATACAAACCACAAACTTCATAAAAGTCGAAGCCAGAAAGCCAATAAACGATCCCGTTGCCGCTTTCAAAGCTCTTTTCTGGTCTTTGCTGTCATAAATCATTTCGCCAATAAAAGCGCCCAAAAACGGTCCAATAACAAACCCAAACGGTATTGGCGCAAGCAAACCTACAACCAATCCAATATTCGTTCCCCAAATTCCATATTTGCTACCGCCAAATTTTCTCGTGCCTTTCGCGGGAATCACATAATCCAAAATTCCTGCAACAATCGCTATTGCGAGTGTAATTCCCAAAAGCCAGTAATCCGTTTCAATTCCGTCGCAAAAATAAAGCATCAAAATTCCCAACCACGAAAGTGGCGCGTCAGGTAAAACCGGTAAAAAGCTCCCAATCAAGCCTAAAACTACACAGATTAACCCCAAAAATAGAAACACATAGTCCATCAAAATTTTTATTAGTATTTTTGAAAACAAATAAAGCAAAATGCCTGCCAAACAAAAAATAATATTTTTTACGTTCATCTTTGCGATTCTCACGCTTTTCAGTTGTCGGGAACCGCAAAAAGCCATATCCGAAGATGATTTACTTCGAGACGAACTCAAAAAAATAAATTTCACACAAGTGGATGAATTCCCATCCGTTGCCGCCTGCGATTCGCTCGAAAACATCGAAAGCCGCAAACAATGCTTCTTCGACTTCCTCACTCTCACGCTCCAAGAAAAACTCGACATCGACAAAATTTCCGTTCTTTACCCGGAAATCGACACCATTCAAGTAAAAGTAACCGTCTTTCCAGATGCCACATTGCAATTCGAACCACAATTTCCATCCGACAGTTTAGCCTACAACAAAATCAGAATCGACAGCATCCTTCACGCAAGATTAGCCGATTTTCCCAAAATAAATCCCGCACTCAAAAGGGGAATTCCAGTAAAAACCCAATTCATTTTGCCCGTAATTCTCAATGTAGAATAATTTTTTTCAGGAGCTAATTCCTGCTTTCCGCTACAATCTTCGGTGAGAAAATCTTTTTTTGCATCGCCAAAAAAGGAGCTTCCGAGGTCGCTCTTTCTTGTCGGCAAAAAATAGATTTTCTTCCCCAAAGGATTTCCGCTTCAATCAGGGCTATTACAGTAGTCAGTGGTCAGTTTTTAGTTTTCAGTATCAAGTATTCCATTGACAGTTTGATATTTAGAATTCAAATTCAAAATTTCAAAAATGTTACCTCGTAATTAGCTACCGCAGACTACAAACTGACTACTGATCACTGACCACTGCAAACTGACGACTCCCAACTCCCAACTAAAATCGTCTCCCTTTCCACTCATATTTTCCAAACAGCGAATAAACCGCAACCGCGACACTGAAAAACGGATAAAATAAATTGCTGAGCAAATAAAATTTTATCGAAGCCGGCTTTAAAAATTTTCCCGTAGGAAACAAAAGAAAAGCATCCACAAAAATTTTGAGGGCAAACAAAAGATACCAGTTCCAAAACGAGAACAAAGAAAAAAGAGTCAACAAAAAAGATAAAACAATTGCTAAGTTTCCGGCGAAAACTGCCAAAGCCAACATTTTCCCGTAACCATTTTCGTACGAAACCGACTTGGAAGCCCAACGAACTCTTTGGTGAAATAAGGTTTTCCAATCGTTCACAGGTTTTGTCAGCACGATATTTTCATCGGTTTTTAAATAATGTACTTTTTCAGGAAATTTTTTAATCGCTTTTTGCAATAAAAAGACATCATCGCCACTTACAATCCCATTGTTTCCATCAAAACCATTTATTTTTTCAAACAAATTTTTCGTGTAGGCAAAATTCGCTCCGTTGCACATAAACGGTTTTCCAACGCCAAAACTTCCCACAGTTGCACCTTGCAAACTCATCAAATCCATCAACTGAAATTGCTGTAAAAAAGAATCATTCGCAAAATAAGAAACCGCACCAACAATCATTTCAGCATTGTGATTTTGAATGTAATCATCCAAAATTTTCAACCAATCCGGGTTTACAAAACAATCCGCATCAGTAGTAATAATCCAGTCGTTTTTGACGTGATTTACCGCTGTGGAAATCGCATCTTTTTTCGGAGAATTTGATTTTCGTTGGTTATTTATAATCTGAAAAGGAAAGCTCAAAGCCGGAAAATTTTCAATAATTTCCACAGAATCATCTTGGGAATCATCGTTTACAAAAACAATTTCAAACAAATCTCTGGGATAATCCAACTGTGAAAACGAGTGCAACAATCCGGGTAAATTTTCGTTTTCATCCCGAAACGGAACCACGATTGAGAACGTAGTTTTAGGCGAAATTTCATCTGTTTCATATTGCAAAACTTTTTTGAAACCAAAAGCCAATCGCAAGATAAAAACCGCATAAACCGCAACAGTTCCGAAGAAGATATAATTTAAAATTTCCATTTCGACTTAAAATTAAAAACGTAATAACTTCCGATTACTACCGGAAGGACCACATTTAAAAACCACATCAAGGTACTAATAAAAACCACAATCCATTCGTTTACGCCCAAATTTCCGAAGAAAAAAACGGCAACGCTTCCCTTCACGGCGAAATCCAAAAACTGAAAAGTGGGCAATGATGAAGCCAAGAAATAAACGGCAGCAATAGTGGCCATCAAGGTTACGTACGGCAAATCGACATCAAATGCCAGAAACAAAAAGTAATATTGATGCGAAAAAATCAGGTAACGGCAAACTGCCAGAAAGATATTTTTCTGATGAATCGCTTTTGGAATTTCATTGATTTTTTCAAGTAACCTGTTGATGGAATAACCTTTAATCGTAATTTTTTTAAAGAAGAAAGAAAACAGAAGCAAGAGAAAAGAAATTCCCAGAATAATCAAAACCCACTTTCCAAAACCCAAAATCATCAATCCGATTGTTCCAAAAAGCACAGTCAAAATCATCTGGATTCCGTTGCAAATCAAATTAAGAAAAACCACTTTTTTGGCATCTTTTTTTTCAAAATATAAGGCTTTTGCGCCATATTCGCCAATTCCATTTGGAGTAAAAATCGATGCCGTCAAAGCGCTCAACACTTGTTCGGTTGCTTTTCCCAATGGAATTTTTTCTAAGACTTGTGCCAAATTTTGCCATTTTAAAATCTCAAAAAACCGATTGAAAAAACTAAAAGATAAAATGAAGAGAATTCCCCAAAACGATTTTTTTCTTTTTAATAATTCTAAAAATTGCTTCCAATCTAATTTTTCATTGTTCGCCAACTGATCGTAAATAAAATAAAAAGCACCGCCAACAATCAAAAGTTTGATCAGAAACGTGAGGAATTGTTTAGCTTTGTGAGGAATTGCAATCATCGTCGCAAAGGAACGATTTTAAACTTTCAAACCTTAAATTTTAAACCAAAAAATTGGCAAACGAACGCATCATATTAGGAATCGATCCAGGAACAACAATCATGGGATTTGGACTCATCAAAGTCGTCAACAAAAAGATGGAATTTTTGCAATTGAACGAATTGATTCTGAACAAATACGATGATCATTACATGAAATTGAAAGTCATTTTCGAACGAACCATCGAATTGATTGAAACACATAATCCCGACGAAATTGCAATTGAAGCGCCTTTTTTTGGGAAAAACGTACAGTCGATGTTGAAATTGGGTCGTGCCCAAGGAGTGGCAATGGCGGCCGGATTGTCACGACAAATCCCAATTACTGAATACGAGCCGAAAAAAATAAAAATGGCAATTACAGGAAACGGAAACGCAACCAAAGAACAAGTTGCCAAAATGTTGCAACAGCTTTTAGGACTAAAACAATTGCCCAAAAACCTCGACAGTACCGATGGCTTAGCGGCTGCAGTTTGTCACTTTTTTAACTCTGGAAAGGTTATCGGGACAAAAAGTTATTCGGGTTGGGACGCTTTTGTGAAGCAAAATGAGGATAAAATTAGAAAGTAATCAGTGTTCAGTTTTTAGTGTTCAGTTTTAAAACTTAAAATAATATGCGATTTCAAGATTTATTAGCCTATAAAAAATCATTCGCTTTGGCAATGAAAGTCTTCGAATTATCGAAATCATTTCCTAAGGAAGAGATTTATTCCTTAACAGACCAGATTCGACGCTCATCAAGAAGTGTGTCGGCAAATATTGCAGAAGCTTACCGAAAACGTGTTTATCCTAAACATTTTCATAGCAAACTTACAGATTGCGATGCTGAAAATTCAGAAACTCAAGTTTGGATAGAATTTGCGTACAATTGCAACTATATTTCTGTCGAAATTTATGACGAACTGATAATTGAAAATAGTGAGATTGGAAAATTAATAAATTATATGATTCTCAATCCGGCAAAGTTCGGTGCTACAATTAACTAAATAACCGATTATTAAAAACTTATTACTGAACACTGATTACAGAACACTGACTACTGAACACTAAAAATGGCGGGAATCTACATCCATATACCTTTTTGTAAACAAGCGTGTCATTATTGCGACTTTCATTTTTCGACTTCAATGAAGAAGAAGGACGAGATGGTTTTGGCTTTGACCAAAGAATTGCAATTGCGTAAAAATGAGATTTCGGAACAGGTTGAAACGATATATTTTGGCGGAGGAACGCCGTCAGTATTGCAGATTTCAGAGATTCAGTTTTTGATTGATGAGGTATATCGGAACTACGATGTTGCCGAAAATCCAGAAATC
Organism: Bacteroidota bacterium; assembly: GCA_023387965.1. Lineage (GTDB taxonomy): Bacteria > Bacteroidota > Bacteroidia > Flavobacteriales > Flavobacteriaceae > Flavobacterium. Next base: position 52,603 of record JAEWHE010000015.1, read on the forward strand.
ACGCTTGAAGCCAACCCAGATGATTTGTCGGAAAATCGAATTAGGGAATTATCGAATTCGCCAATAAATCGCCTTTCCATTGGGATTCAGTCTTTTTTTGAAGATGATTTGAAGATGATGAACCGTGCCCATAATTCGGCGGAAGCCAAAAAATCTTTGGAAATTGCGACAAGATATTTCGACAACATTTCAATTGATCTGATTTATGGAATCCCTGGCTTGACTGATGAAATGTGGCGGGAAAATATTCAAACTGCTCTTGATTTTGGCGTTCCACATATTTCGAGTTATGCGTTGACGGTGGAACCAAAAACGGCTTTGAAAAAATTAATTCAAACCGGAAAAATCGCGGAGCCGAAAGACGACGTCGCATCGGCACATTTTCAGATTTTGGTCGATATGTTGCAAGAAAACGGTTTCATCCACTATGAACTATCGAATTTTGGTAAAGAAAATTATTTTTCAAAAAACAATTCGGCATATTGGTTGGGAAAAAAATATCTCGGAATCGGACCTTCGGCTCATAGTTATGACGGTATTTCCAGAAGTTGGAATATTGCGAATAATTCGATTTATTTGAAAAAAATTTCAGAAAACAAGCTGCCAAATGAAGTCGAAATTTTATCGAAACAAGACCGTTACAATGAATATGTAATGACGGGTTTGCGAACTATTTGGGGTATTTCTTTGGAAAGAATCGAAAATGAATTTGGAACAGATTTTTTAAAATATCTTCTCGAACAAGCCGAAAAATTTCTTGCTGATGATTTGCTTTCGATTGAAAATAATACACTCAAAACTACTCGAAAAGGGAAGTTTTTGGCAGATGGAATTGCTTCAGATTTATTTTCGATAAATTTGAAGTAGTATAACCGCAAGGTTCGCAAAGATTTTACGCAAAGTACGCTAGACTTTGTGGATTTAAATTAAAAGCCATTCAGATTATGACAGAAAATGAATTGTCCAAAATTGTGTTTAATTGTGCGTTGAAAGTACACCAAAATTTGGGGCCAGGATTACTGGAAAGTGCGTATGAAGAGTGCTTGTTTTATGAATTAAAAAAGACAGGCATACAGGTCGAGAAGCAAAAAGCTTTACCTTTAATTTATGAGGAAATCAGACTAGATATTGGTTATCGTCTAGATTTAATAATTGAGAATAAGTTAGTTGTAGAAGTAAAGTCGTGCGAAGCACTTAACGATGTTCATTTTGCACAATTGTTAACCTATTTGAAGCTGACAGATTGTAAATTAGGATTGCTAATCAACTTCAATGTAGCATTAATCAAGAACGGAATAAGAAGAATTGTAAATAACCTCTAAAACCTTGCGAGCTTCGCGTGAAATCTTTGCGGACTTTGCGGTTCAATTTTACCGCAAAGTCCGCCAAGCGTTATCCAAAAAAATGTTAGCTTTGAAGGAATAAATTATCTTTTTGTGAAAGCATCTGTTACTTCCCATAGCCAAACATTTGATGTAGATTTTTCAAAACCGCTCGACATTTCCATCACGTTAACCAATACTGATGAAAATCCGATAGCGTGGTACATCGAAAAACCGAAAATTGAACCAGTGCGTTTTGGTTCCGAGGATTCGGAATGGATCGGCAAAGTTTTGGAAGGAAAATCATCGACCAACTTCAATAATATTTTTTTCAATCCGCATGGCCACGGAACGCACACGGAATGTTTGGGTCATATCACAAAGGAATTTTACAGCATTAACGACAGTCTCAAAACTTTTTTCTTTTTGACAGAATTGATTTCGGTTGAACCAACAAAAGTCGGTGAAGATTTGGTCATCACAAAAGAACAAATCGAAAAAGCATTAAACGGAAAAACTCCAGAAGCAATTGTAATCCGGACATTACCAAATTCAGTCGAAAAACTTTCGAAAAAATATTGCAATACCAATCCACCTTATTTGGATGAAAAAGCGTCAGAATTCATCCGAAAAATCGGAATTAAACATTTGCTGATCGACCTGCCAAGCGTTGACAAAGAGCACGACGAAGGAAAATTATTGGCGCACAAAGCATTTTGGAATGTAAAAAATATAGAAAATCTAAACGAAGACGCTCGATTGGATTGTACCATAACCGAAATGATTTTTGTAAAAGATGAAATTCAAGACGGAAGTTATTTGCTAAATCTCCAAATTGCTTCGTTTGAAAATGACGCGAGTCCAAGCAAACCTGTTTTGTATCAAATTCAATAGCAATTTCAAAATTCAATTTCAAACAGAGAATCTTTAAATAGTTCAATCTTTAAATTTTTCAATCCAAAAAAAAAATGAACATCCAACAATATTTCGAATTTTGTCTCGCCAAAAAAGGCGTAACCGAACATTTCCCGTTTGACGAAGATACACTTGTCTTTAAATTGGGTGGAAAAATTTTTGCGCTTTCGTCATTGTCAGATTGGGAAAAAGGAAACCCGTCGGTCAATTTAAAGTGTGATCCGGACAAAGTGGATGATTTGCGTGCCGAATTTAGCGACGTGCTTCCGGGTTATCACATGAATAAAAAACATTGGAATACTGTGAAAATCAACGGTGATGTTTCGGATAAAAAATTGTGCGAACTTATTAATCATTCTTACGATTTAGTTTTCAAAAGTTTAACGAAAAAATTGCAAATCGAAATATCAGAATTGTAAATTTGATAGTATTTTTGTTTAGTAAACTTTGTAACTTGGCTACTTTGCCACTTTGAAACTCGAGAAAATGAACGAACATATCAAAAAATTTTTAAACGAAGAACAAGATCCGAAAGCGGTTGAAAAGATAACGGCGAAACTGACGGATTTGCTGATGAAAAACGAGGAAATCGGGTACATTGCGGTTCAAAAAAAACCAGCGATCACGGTTTTTCCGGATAGCATTGTGATGACCAACAAAAGAATCATCATCTGCAAACCGAAGAATTTGGGACTTTCAATGGATTTTACGGATTATACCTGGGACGATGTTGTGGGAACTTTCGTAAAGGAAAATATTTTAGGCTCCGAATTTTCGTTTACGACCAAAACCGACTTGACGATTTCAATTGATTATATTCCGAAAATTCAGGCCCGAAAAATAAATACGTTTGCGAAAGAGCAATTGGACGTTTTAAAAAATGGCGCGACGATGATAGCAGAACCGATCATCGCAGAGCCTCAGACTTTTTTGGAAGAAGAACTAGAGGACGATATTTTTCCGAAAACAGCCGAAAAAGAGGCAGAACCTGAATCTATTGAAGAAGTGGAAACCGAAGAAGTTTCTGATTTTGCTGAAATTATTCCGGTTTCGCAATCTGGATATCGCGATGAGAAGCAATTTCCGGATAAAAATCCTGCTTCAACCGAACGATCACTGAAAGATTTGTCGCAAGATGAACTGTTCGAAAAATTGCAGGGATACAAAAAATTATTGGACAACGGCTTGATCCTCCAAGGTGAATACGACACGTTGAAAAAGGAAATTTTGACCCATATGTAATTTAGGAAATAGCAATTAGCCAATAGGCAAAAGTTAAAAATAAAAGCAGAAGATGATTAATTCAACTTCCGCTTTTTTATTGCCTCTTGGCTGATTTCTAATGGCTAACCAAAAGTTCTCTTCTGTTTTTCTACGAAATTTTTGGATTGAAGTTCCAATAGTTCGTGCGCATTTTTTCGCTGTAAATTATAAAGTTCCCTGTCAGAAGCGATGTCTTCGTAAACTTTGTCATGCATTTGGGCACTTGTTTTCACCAAAAGTTCGCGTTGGTACTTGTCTTGGTTGATGGTTGCTTTGAAGGCCGTCTCCAAATCTTCCAACTTAAAATCGTATTCACCTTTTGGCGAAAGCAATTTGGCGATAATTGGCGAAGTTTCAATCGCCAAAAATAAAAGCATGATGAAAAAAGAGGGTAACCAAGGCAAACTGTTCAAGGCGTTTATTCGCGCCATCAAACCATCAAAACCGTCGATAATCGGTTGGGTTTCATTAACTTTTTTGTCCAAATCAGCTTGTAATTTTTTAGACGATTTTTCTAGTTCGGCAATTTTCGCGAGATTGGTTTTTCGCAAGGTGTCAAGTTCGGCTTTCGCCAAATCGTGCTTGGCGATTTTCTCTTTAAAAACTGGACCTTTTCCCAATTTTTTGGTTCCCGCAGTTCCTTCAGCTTCCGTTATATACGTCGTGTACAACGCACTTACTTCTTTCTCTTTCTTTGCAACTTCCGATTTCAGACTGTCAATTTGCGCTTTGTTTTTGTCCAAATCCGACTTGAAATAATTGGCGACTTCCTTTTTGTTGTTCAACGCCATCGCATTTTTTTCTTTCAACAAAACGGTGTTGATTTCCTTTTCGAAGATTTTTATTTCGAGCGGTTTTGAGATGACAATTGCAATGATGATTGCCAATGCGATTCGTGGTGTCGCCTGAAGAAATTCTGCCGAAAAACTATCTCGTTTTTTAATGGTGGAAACAATAAATCGGTCGAGATTGAAAATTAAAAATCCCCAAACCAACCCAAAGAAAATCGCAGAATAAATACTGTCGAAAACTGTAAAAAGTGCATAAGCACTGGCGATAAACGCCATGACGGCGGTAAAAAAAACGGTGGCTCCAATTCCGGCGAATTTGGTTTGTTCGCCATCAGAACAAGTGTCGAGAAGCTTTCTGTCGGCTCCAGAACAAAGAATAAAAAATTGTTTTAGCATGATGATTGATGATTTGTGCACGAGAAACGTGTCCCGCGCGTGATGATTGATGATGTTTGCAAATATAACGTCGGATTTTTGTTTTTGTTGTAGGTTGTTGATTTCTTGTTGGTTGAACGCATTTTGCGATTAATTGGACAAAACTTCCGATTCGGTTTCAACTTGATTGACCAACTGACCTTGTTCGTATGATTTAATGCCGAGAAGTTTGCCGTTTTCATCGTAGAATTTCCAATCTCCTTGGTAATACCAATGCAGTTCTTCGTCAGTGACGCTAAGTTTCGTATTGCCTTGCGACATTACAGTTCCGTTCGGATAATAGTAAGTGGTGTGGCAAATTCCGTTTTTATATTTTTCTTTCCGATGTAGTTTTTTGTTGGCAAACCGTTTGTGCGTGCCTTTTTCGAAACCGTCTTTAAAACGACCGACCGTTTTGTAGGTCACCTTTGGAGTCGAAAAAGTATCGATCCATTTTCCGTGTCGTTCGTTGTTTTTTATTCGATTGGTTTTACAACTCGAAAAAAGCAGCAACATGAAAATTGGTAAAATATTTTTTAGAAGATTTTTGACTGTCATAAGAATGTGGTTTATTACAAACTTAGCGAAATTATCTGGGTTTGTTTGCGTTAGGGATGGAAGCGGCATCCTTTTATCAATCGCCTCGGTTTTCAACCCGAGGCAATTGATAAAAGATACAGCGGACAGCCCGACCCGATTTTGCAGGGATTTTCTTTTTTGCAGAATGTTTGTAAATCGGGGAACGCCCAAAAAAAAATCCGCTCATTGCTGAACGGATTGTGTGTTACTCGAATTGTAAGGTTAAGGGAAACATAAATGCGGTTCGCACGGGTTTGTCTTTGTCGTGACCGGGTTTCCATTTTGGCGAAAGTGCAAAAACGCGTTTGATTTCTTCGTTGATTCCAAAACCTGGGTCTTGGTTGAGTTTGACATTGCTTAAACTGCCGTCTTTTTCAACCACGAAGTTGATGACGAGTCGAACGGATTGGGTCAGTTCGTCGGGGAACATGAAATTGTTCATTACAAATTCGCCAAATTTTTGCAGACCTCCGGGAAATTCGGGCATTTGGTCAATTCCTCTGTAGATGTGGTTTTCTGGCAGATTCTCGGCTTTTGGTGATTTTTCTTTTGCCGGAACAACATCATATACTTTTTCTTGTGCGTTCACTTTCGTGAAATTTAGGGCGGATACTAAGATGCTTAAGGCGAATATTTTTTTCATTTTATCTTTTGGATGAGGTCAGAAATATTAAATTGCATTTTCATTTCTCTAACTGTGGCTACAGGGTTTCCGTTTGCGTCTTTTGCTGCGGTAAATTTGTCTTCAACTCGTTTTAGCGCATCGAAGGCATTCTTCACGGAACCGTAACCGGGATCAGATATTACTTTTATGTCGGAAATTGAGTTGTCTGCGTTTACCACGAACGTGATTAGAAGCGTGCCTTTTAAACGACTGTCATCTGGCATACGGTAATTTTTCTGAAGATATTTTGCGAATTTACTCCAATTGCCACCATCAAATCCTGCTTCTGTAACGACATTAGTCTGCAATGTAGTTTCTTCAGGAGTGTTTTCTTGAGAAAATCCAGAAATGGAAATACCTACCATTACGAATAATGTAAAAATAATTTTTTTCATTTTCTTATTTTGAAAGTTCCACAAAATATTTATAAAACAACGGAATAGTTTCAATTCCTTTCAAGTAATTAAACACGCCGAAATGTTCGTTTGGCGAGTGAATAGCATCGGAATCTAAACCGAATCCCATTAAAATTGTTTTTGATTTCAATTCTTTTTCGAACAACGCTACGATTGGGATACTTCCTCCGGAACGAACCGGAATGGGTTGTACGCCAAAACTTTCATTGTACGCTTTTGCGGCAGATTGATAACCAATGCTGTCGATTGGCGTTACGTAACCTTGACCTCCGTGATGCGGTTTTACTTTTACCGTCACGCCACTTGGAGCAATGCTTTCAAAGTGTTTGGTGAACAATTCTGTAATTTCATGCCAGTCTTGGTTGGGAACCAATCGCATGGAAATTTTTGCGAAAGCTTTGCTCGCGATTACTGTTTTTGCACCTTCGCCAGTGTATCCGCCCCAAATTCCGTTGACGTCCAAGGTTGGTCGGATGGAATTTCTTTCGTTTGTGGTGTAGCCTTTTTCGCCGTAAATGTCGTTTAGGTCCAACGATTTTTTGTAAGCTTCCAATGAAAAAGGCGCTTTTGCCATTTCGGCCCTTTCGGCATCAGAAAGTTCTTCGACTTTGTCGTAAAACCCTGGAATTGTGATGTGGTTGTTTTCATCGTGAAGCGATGCAATCATCTTTGCCAAAATATTGATCGGATTCGCGACAGCACCTCCGTACAAGCCAGAATGTAGATCACGGTTTGGTCCCGTAACCTCTACTTCAACATAACTTAAACCACGCAAACCTGTTGTAATTGACGGTTGTGTGTTGGAAATCATTCCGGTATCGGAAATCAAAATCACATCGTTTTTTAATTTTTCCTGATTTCTTTCCACGAACCAGCTCAAACTCGATGAACCTACTTCTTCTTCGCCCTCAATCATAAATTTTACGTTGCAAGGAAGGTTATTTGTCTGAACCATATATTCCAACGCTTTCACGTGCATGTACATCTGACCTTTGTCGTCGCAAGCGCCACGGGCAAAAATCGCACCGTCGGGATGTAACTCAGTTTTTTTGATTACGGGTTCAAATGGAGGCGAAGTCCACAAATCCATAGGATCTGGCGGTTGTACATCATAATGTCCGTAAACCAAAACCGTCGGCAAATTTTTATCAATAATTTTTTCACCATAAACAATTGGATAACCAGGAGTTTCGCAAATTTCCACAAAATCACAACCTGCTTTTTCAAGGCTTTCTTTCACAGCGTTCGCAGTGTCAATTACATCTTGAGAGTAGGCAGAATCAGCACTAACGGATGGAATTTTTAGCAGTTCGATTAACTCGTTTAAAAATCGGTCTTTGTTTTTTTCTATATAACTTTTAATGTCGTTCATGTACAAAAATTTGAAATGTGTTTGCCAAAAATACAAAAAAGAATATTTTAATTTTTTTTAAAATTTTTATTTGAAAGTTCAAAACTATGACTATATTTGCACCTCGATAGCAACAGCAGTTGTTTTCAAAGGTCTACTGCGGATATGGTGAAATTGGTAGACACGCCAGACTTAGGATCTGGTGCCGCAAGGTGTGTAGGTTCGAGTCCTATTATCCGCACAAAAAGCTTCTCAATTTTGAGGAGCTTTTTTTTTGGAAAAATTTATGTAGGTTCCTCCGAAGCGTCGGAGCTATTATCCGCACAAAAAGCTTCTCAATTTTGAGGGGCTTTTTTTTTGAAAAAATTAGTGTAGGTTCCTCCGAAGCGTCGGAGCTATTATCCGCACAAAAAGCTTCTCAGTTTTGAGGAGCTTTTTTTTTGGAAAAATTTATGTAGGTTTCTCCGAAACGTCGGAGCTATTATCCGCACAAAAAGCTTCTCAGTTTTGAGGAGCTTTTTTTTTGGAAAAATTTGTGTAGGTTCCTCCGAAGCGTCGGAGCTATTATCCGCACAAAAAGCTTCTCAATTTTGAGGAGTTTTTTTTTTGGAAAAATTTGTGTAGGTTCCTCCGAAGCGTCGGAGCTATTATCCGCACAAAAAGCTTCTCAATTTTGAGGGGCTTTTTTTTTGAAATAAAATTTCCTCAAAAAACCTATCTTTACGTTTCCACAAATTAATTTTTATGAAAAAAAATATTTTCATTCTGTTGACGATAAGTAATTTGTTGTCAATGAATGCGCAAGACTCACAAAGTATGAATCCATTTTTTAAGCCCTACGAAACGCCGTTTGAAGTGCCGCCGTTTCACCTTATTAAAAACGAACATTTTTTACCAGCAATTAAAGAAGGAATTGAGCAACAACAACGCGAAATTGAGGCAATTACATCAAATTCTGTTTACCCGTCTTTTGAAAACACTATTGAAGCGCTCGAAAATTCTGGCGAATTGCTTTCGAATGTCAATCAGGTTTTCGGAAACTTAAATAGCGCCAATACCAACGACGAAATTCAGAAAATCGCACGCGAAACTTCGCCAATGCTTTCTGCCAATAACGATAATATTTATTTAAACGATAAACTTTTTGATCGTGTAAAAACCGTTTGGGATGACAAAGCGACTTTGTCTTTAACGCCTGAACAAGAAAAATTACTCGAAAAAACTTACAAAAGATTCGTGCGTAGTGGCGCTAATTTGTCAGCTTCGGAAAAAGAAAAATTAAGAAAGTTAAACGCCGAAATTTCTCTTTTGCAATTAAATTATGGGCAAAATATTTTGGCGGAGACCAATAATTACCAATTGGTTATTTCGGATAAAAAAGATTTAGCTGGTTTGCCACAAGAATTAATTACGGCTGCCGCGGAAGAAGCTGCTGCTAAAAAATTGTCCGGGAAATGGGTTTTCACTCTTGCTAATTCGAGCGTGATGCCATTTTTGCAATACAGCGCTAACAGAAAATTGCGAGAACAAATTTGGAATGCTTATCAAACAAGATCCAACCAAAATAATGAATTTGATAATAAAGAAAACGCTGTGAAACTCGCCAACCTTCGTGGCGAAAGAGCGAGGTTGATTGGTTATGATTCTCATGCGGCATTTGGTTTAGAAGAATCGATGGCGAAAAATCCGGAAAATGTCAATAAATTATTGACAGATTTGTGGAAACCGGCTTTGGAAAAAGCAAAAATTGAAGCGGCTGACATTCAAAAAATGATGAGTGCCGATGGCGTGAAAGATAACGTAAAACCTTACGATTGGCGTTATTACACCGAAAAAATCCGCAAGCAACGTTTTGACTTAGACGAGCAAGAACTCAAACCTTATTTTAGTTTGGAAAATGTTCGTGAAGGTGTTTTTATGGTTACCGAAAAATTATACGGACTGAAATTTAAGCAGTTAGAGAATGTTCCAAAGTATCATGAAGAAGTTACCGTTTGGGATGTTACCGAGGCCGATGGCAAACACGTGGGAATTTTGTACATGGATTTTTTTCCAAGAGCTTCAAAAAGAGGTGGCGCTTGGATGACATCTTACCGAACTCAAAAAATGGTAGAAAGAGAACGAAAAGCTCCGGTAATTTCTATCGTTTGTAATTTTTCTAAACCAACAGGAAATGCACCCGCGCTTTTAACTTTTGACGAAGTCACCACATTTTTCCACGAATTTGGTCACGCGCTTCATGGTTTGCTTTCAAATGTAAATTATAAAAGTCTTGCAGGAACAAGCGTTTCGAGAGATTTTGTAGAATTGCCTTCGCAAATTATGGAAAACTGGGCGGCAGAACCTGAAGTATTAAAAATGTATGCGAAACATTACAAAACGGGAGAAGTTATTCCTGATCAATTAATTGAAAAAATGCAGAAAGCAGGCACTTTCGACCAAGGTTTTGCGACCGTAGAATATTTGGCAGCTTCGTTTTTAGACATGGATTATCATTCGCAAAAAGCTCCAATTAAGTTTGATGCCAATACTTTTGAGAAAAATTCAATGAAAAAAATTGGCTTGATTGATGCGATTATTCCGAGATATAGAAGTACGTATTTCCAGCATATTTTTTCGGGAGGATATTCTGCGGGATATTACAGTTACATTTGGTCAGGCGTTTTGGATACGGATGCTTTTGAAGCCTTCAATACTACGGATCTTTTCAGTCCGGAAATGGCGAAAATGTTCCGTGAAAATATTTTGGAAAAAGGCGGAACCGAAGATCCGATGGTTCTGTACAAAAAATTCCGTGGCCAAGAACCGAGTGTTGAACCGCTTTTGCGTAAGCGAGGTTTAGACCAAAAACCTGAAAATTTAAAGAAGATAAAAGGTTAAAAAAAAATCCTTCAGTTGTCGCTGAAGGATTTTTTTTTAAATATTTTTCAAATTAATAACCTCTTGATCCGTTAGAAAACGCCAGTTTCCTCGAGGCAAATTTTTCTTCGTTAAACCAGCAAACGATACTCGGTCAATTCGCAAAACATCGTAACCAAAGTTCTCAAAAATATTACGAACTACCTTTACGTTAGCCGTTTTCAGCGTTAAACCAATCTCCGTTTTCGGCTGATCATCCACGTAAGAAATTTCTTCCACACGTAGAAAATGATCCTCCATTTTCACACCTTTAGAAATTTTTTCTAAATCCTCATATTTCAGATTTTTATCCAGAGAAACTTGATAAATTTTCGTAGAACGCTGCGTTCCCGCCGAAAATTTCCGAATCATGTCGTTGTCATTCGTAAACAAAAGCAACCCAGTTGTATTTTTGTCCATTCTGCCAATCGGTTTAATCCTGGCATTAGTCGCGTTTCGAACCAGTTCCAATACATTTCTATGTTCAAAACCTTCGTCCATCGCCGTCGTAAACGCCTTTGGTTTGTTCAGCAAAATATATTCTTTTCGTTCCGGACTCAAAATCGCGCCATCAAAATTGACCACATCGCCAGGCTTCACCATGTAACCCATTTCGGTCACCGGAATGCCGTTAACTTTCACATTTCCAGACTGAATGTAAATGTCCGCATCGCGACGCGAACACACACCAGAGTTAGAAATATATTTGTTCAAACGAATTTCTTCCGAATTTTTTTCGCGTTTCGGAGCCTGATTTGGCTTTGGAGCAGGTTTTCCAGTAGTTTCCGCAGCAGGTTTCGCCTTCGGTTTTTGCGAACGCTTCGCCATTGGCGGTTTCGATTTGCCAAAATTTTTCCCGCCGCTACGGTTTGAGGAACTTCTTTTTCCTCCGTCATTCTTGTTCATCACGCTAAATTTGTGCAAAGATACGCATTTGAAACTTCATTTTTCCAGATAATTTTTTAGGAGCCAATCCTGCTTTCCACTTCAATCTTTTTTTAGCAATTGCTTTTTTTGCAAGCCACAAAAGGAGCTTCCGCTGGTCGCTCTTTTGTGTCAGCAAAAAATAGCATTCCCAAAAAAAGGATTTCCGTTTCAATCAGGGCTAATGACGTAGCAATCGATTAGCCAATTACAATAAAATTTTTAGCTATTTTTTGTCATTCCAACGAAAGAGGAATCTCACAATCTTTAATTACTTCGAATGGAGATTCCTCCTTCGTCGGAATGACAAGTTTTGAATAAGAGAGCTAACATTTTTTACAAAAAATTACCAGCCAACAACATCTTTTTACCATGCCATAAAACCGTCGGATCAATCAAAATAATACAAAAAACGCCTGCTACAATCAGCATTTTTAGCACATTATGCAACAATAAAAAATCGGGTTTTGCAACGGACATCCATAGTTTTATCAACACAAAAATCAAGGCAATCAAACACGCGTAAAAATAAATGACCATGTAACCCACTTCGTAAATATCAACTAAAAGATAAACCGGGAAAATGGTCAAAATGCTCAAAACCGTTATGGCAATTTTCGAAGTTCTTTCGCCATAAACCACCGGAATTGTTTTGTAATCGGTTACAAAATCGCCTTTCATGTTTTCAAGATCTTTAATCATTTCGCGTATCAAAATAATTAAAAATAAAAATCCGGCATGACTAAAAATGATGCCTAATTTCTGCCAATCGTATTCTTCATATTGGCCTTTAAAAAAGTAGAGCAAAATTCCGAAAAAAGGAAAAATAGCCAACAAAGCAGCTGTCAAATTCCCAATAATCGGGTATTTTTTTAATTTATGCGAATAAAACCAAATCAAAAAAATATAAACCGAGTAAAAAACGCTCACTCGCCACGACACGAAATACGCCAGCAAAACCGCGAGAAAATTCAAAGAAAAATATACGTAAAGTTTGGTTTTTTGACTTACCAATCTGTCCAACATCGATTTGTTCGGGCGGTTGATGAGGTCTTTTTGGGCATCGTAAAAATTATTAATGATATATCCCGAAGCAATGCAAAAACTCGAAACCAAAACCAAAATAAACAAGTTTAAATCGAGAATCACATCTAAAGCACGAGTATTTTCGGGCGTTAAAATAAATACCGCCGAAAGATATTGCGCCAAAACAATTATGGGAATGTTGTAGCCTCTTACCACAGAAAACAAACTGATAATTTTCATTACGAGAAGTTTGTTTTTTCTGCTTAACATCTTTTTGGGGTAAAAGGTTTTGGGTTTACGGTCTAAGATTTTGACCAAAACTTAAATTTTTCTCGAAAAACTTTCGGATTTTCACTTTTGACTTTTGACTAAAACTGATAAACCACTTCAAGTTTATAATCTTTCAACGCTTCTTTGGCTTTTTGTAAATCGCGGGTAAATCCAAGGATGTAACCGCCACCACCAGAACCGCAAAGTTTTAAATAATAATCGTTAGAGTCGATTCCTTTTTGCCAAATACCGTGAAATTGCTCGGGAATCATTGGTTTAAAATTATTCAAAACCACTTTAGAAAGTTTTTTGGTATTTGAAAGCAATCCTTTGATGTCGCCATGCAAAAAGTTGTCGATGCTGGCGTCCGTATATTTCACAAATTGATTTTTTACCATCGTTCGGAAACCTTTGTCTTTCAAGCTTTCCATGAAAAGTTGCACCATTGGAGCGGTTTCTTTTACTTTTCCCGAATCTAATAAAAATACGGCCCCTTTCCCGTCCAAAGTTTGTGTTGGAATTCCGGTAGCTTCAATATTATCGTGCGAATTGATTAAAATTGGAATGCTCAAATAACTATTCAACGGGTCTAAACCAGAACTCGTTCCATGGAAAAACGATTCCATTTTGGAGAAAATTTGCTTCAGTTTCAGCAATTTTTCACGGGTTAAATTTTCCAAAACCGTAATTTTATTTTCGGCATATTGGTCATAAATAGCAGCAACCAAAGCGCCACTACTTCCTATGCCGTAACCTTGCGGAATGCTAGAATCAAAGTACATTCCGGCATCAATATTTTGTTTTAAAGTTGTAATGTCAAAAGTAACCAAATCAGGATTTTCTTTTTGCATTTGATCCAAATAATCCACCAATCGTTTCAAACTTTCGTTGGATTTTTTTGCCTCATCAGAAAGAATGTCTTCAACTTTCAATCCGCCGTTGAAAAAATTATAAGGAATGGCCAAACCTCGAGAACCTCTGTTGATCGCGTGTTCTCCGAAGAGTAATATTTTGGAGTAAAATAACGGTCCTTTCATATCTTGTTTACTGGAGTTTAAATAAAATTACAACTTTTTTGCACCAAAACCAATTTCGTCGCAAATATATTGCGAGTTTTGGCAATAGCCAACTAATTCAGCTTTAATAAATTCCAAAACATTTTCACGAACGTTTTCGGGATATAAAACGTGGACATTTGCGCCAGCATCAAGGGTAAAACAAACTGGAATTTTAGTCTCATTTCTGAATTTCCAAATCTTGTTGATGATTTCCAAAGTATTCGGTTTCATCAGAATAAAATACGGCATTGAAGTCATCATCATCGCATGCAAAGTCAGGGCTTCGCTTTCGACAATCTTGATGAATTCGTCCAAGTTCCCGGATTCTAAAACGATTTTTATTTTTGACAAATTTTCGTGCGCTTGCGCAAAACGACGATCTGCAAAAGGATGATCGTGCATCAAATCATGCCCAACTGTGCTCGAAACTTGTTTTTCGCCTTTATCAACAAGCAAAATCGTGTCTTGATAATTCTTGAAATTTTCATGGATATTATTCGGAAATTCAACTCCAAACAAATCAGAAGCCTTTTCAAACGAAGCATTTTCGCCCCAAATCACCACGTTTCCTTTCACGCTTCTGCAAGCACTTCCCGAACCTAATCGCGCTAAAAATGAAGCTTTTTGGAAAAAATATTCATCCGACATTTCTGTCCCGAAGTTTCGGGATAATTCTTTTTCCAAGCTCATCAAATTCATCGCCAAAGCCGACATTCCCGAAGCCGAAGAGGCAATTCCTGAACTGTGAGGAAAAGTGTTTTCGGTGTCAATCGTAAAATGATACTCTTTTAAGAAAGGCAGATATTGTTGGATTCTTTCAAAAAATTTCTGGATTTTCGGCTTGAAATCTTCCTTCGGTTTTCCTTCAAACAACAAATCGAAAGAAAAATTTTCTGCTGTTTCTTTTTTGGAAAAATGCAAGGAAGTAATCGTCTTGCAATTGTGCAACGTAAAACTAATCGACGGATTTGCGGGAATCTGATTTTCCTTTTTTCCCCAATATTTCACCAGTGCGATGTTACTAGGAGCGCTCCATTTTACCGAACCTTTTTCAACTGAATTTGTATAATTTTCCGGAATAAAATCCTTTTCAAGAACCATAGAAATATTTTTTGCAAAGATACTTTTTTTAAGCTGAAAATTACCGCAGATTCACAGATTGCTACGGATTAATTTATGTAAATTTGTAAGAGACAGATTGGTTTTTTTTCGAAATCAGAATTTAACTTAGAAAAAGGAAAATGAATAAATACACAAGAATATTGGTTTTGGTAGCAACGTGCTTGGTCGTTGGTTATTTTTCCAGTTTGGTAACGCAAGAAAGTGTGGACACTTGGTTTCCAACGATTAACAAACCAAGTTTCAATCCGCCGAATTGGGTTTTTGCGCCAGTTTGGACCACTTTGTACATTTTTATGGGAATTGCCGGCGGTTTGGTTTGGCACGAAATTAATTCGCCAAGAAAACAAGAAGTTAAAAATGCCATCCTGTTTTTTGCTATCCAATTGGCGTTGAATGCGTTGTGGTCGTATTTGTTCTTCGGACTGAAAAATCCTTTGTTAGCTTTGATCGAGATCGTTCTGCTTTGGTTGATGATTTATGAAACCTATATCAAATTCGCCAAAATCAATAAATTTTCAGGTTATTTATTCATCCCGTATTTGCTTTGGGTAAGTTTTGCGACGGTTTTGAACGCAAGTATTTGGTGGCTTAATAAGTAAACAGTTTTCAGTAATCAGTTCTCAGTAAATGGGCTAGCTCCAAACGCAAAAAGAATTTGAACCGTTGAAATGATTTCAAAGTTGGAACAAATCTGCGCTAATCTGTGACCCGAGGACCAAAGGTCGAACGGACGAAGTAAATCCGTGGTAAAAATTAAATCGAATTCGCCACAATAAACCCGCTTGTCCAAGCATTCTGGAAATTAAAACCTCCAGTAATGGCGTCGATATTAACAATTTCGCCAGCAAAAAATAAATTTTGATGGAGTTTGCTTTCCATCGTTTTAAAATTGATTTCCTTTAAATCAATTCCGCCAGCGGTCACAAATTCTTCTTTAAAGGTACTTTTTCCGTTGACTTGAAATTGTCCGTTTGTGAGTTGATTGGCCAAGTTTTGAAGTTGATTTTTAGACAAATCTGCCCATTTTGTTTCTTCGGAAATTCCGGAAGCCAAAACCAAACTTTCCCATAAACGGTTTGTAATTTCAAAAGGCGATTTCTTGGAAACTGTTTTTTTCGAATGTTCTAATTTTAGTTCTTTCAGCATCGCTTCGGTATCATCTGTTTCCACATCATTTAACCAATTCACAAAAATGGTAAATTGGTAATTTTTTTCTGCCAAAATTCTCGCTCCCCAAGCCGATAATTTTAAAATTGCAGGTCCGCTCATTCCCCAATGTGTAACAAGCAAAGGTCCTGTTGACGTCAATTTGCTGTCTTTTACTTTTACCGAAACTTGCGCAGAAACGCCTGGCAATTCCTTTATTCTGGAATCTTTTATGTTGAAGGTAAATAGCGACGGAACAGGTGAAACAATTGAATGTCCGAATTCTTGAAGCATTTCCCACATTTTGGGGTTGCTTCCCGTTGCCAAAACTAATTTCTCGCATGCGTATTGTTCGTTTTGGGTTTCGATTTTCCAAAAATTTCCGTCCGAAGTTTCCGATTTGTAAATCGATTGCACGCTTTGTCCAGTCAAGACTTGAATGCCCAATTTTTTTGTTGCCGAAGTAAAACAGTCGATAATCGTTTGCGAAGAATTGGAAATTGGAAACATTCGTCCGTCTTCCTCGATTTTCAATTCAACGCCGTGTTTTTCAAACCATTCAATCGTGTCGCCGGAACAAAATTGATGGAACGGTCCACGTAATTCTTTTTCGCCACGCGGATAAAATTTAACCAATTCGTTCGGCTCAAAACAAGCGTGTGTCACGTTGCATCTTCCGCCTCCGGAAATTCTGACTTTCGTCAAAACATCTTTGCCACGCTCCAAAATGGCAATTTTCAGTTTCGGATTTTTTTCTGCAATGTTGATGGCCGTAAAAAATCCGCCGGCTCCACCGCCAACGATGATGATGTCGAAATTCTGGCTCATATTCTTTCTGGAAAATCGGTGATGATTCCGTTTACTTTATAATCTTTTATTCGTTCGATGTCTTCGGTTTCGTTGACTGTCCACGGAAAAATTTTGAAACCTTGTTTCTGAATTTCCTGCACATTTTGTTCCGTTAAAAGGCTGAAATGTGGATGTATGGCTTTCGCCAAAATTTCCCGTGCCACTTCCATTGCGGTTTCCAAATCGTCTTCAGTTAAAACACCAAAATTTAGTTTAGAATTTAAACAGAATGCTTGTCGCAATTGCTCATGATCAAAACTTGAAATCAAGAAATTATTGTTTGAAAACTGATTTTTTGCGATGGCATTTTCAATTATTTTCACAATGGGTTTTGCGGTATTCTTTCCTTTTAGTTCGATGTTAATGAGTTTTCCGGAAGGTACAATTTCTAAAACTTCTTCCAATGTTGGAATCTGAAATTGTTTTTCAATCTTGAGTTTTTTTAAATCCGCTAAAGAAAATTCGCTTATTAATCCGGTTCCGTTTGTGGTTCGATCAACAGTAAAATCGTGAATAACTACAACTTCTCCGGTTTTACATATGTGGACGTCAAGCTCAATTCCATCAGCGTTTTGTGAAAAAGCTTTCTGAAAAGAGGGAAGTGTGTTCTCGGGTTGATGTCCTTTTGCACCACGATGTCCGATGTTCAATATTTTTTTCAAGAGAAGATTTTTGGCAAAATTAAGGTTTTATTTTTTTTTGCGACAGATTACATGGATTTGAAAAGGATTTTTGACGAAGATTGGAACGAAGTTTAAAAGAAGCCTAAAGATTGTCCCGAAGTTTCGGGATAGCCCCGACAGAAGTGGCATCCTTTTCTTTTTTTGGTTTAAAAAAAAGAAAAGATAAAACGGATGGCGGGAAAATGGATTAAAAAATGCCTATTGATTGGCTTCCTCTAAAAAAAAATCCCGGCATGTTGAACCGGGAAATTTGTTAGTTTTGGATAAACTTAATCGTTTTTTGTGTGCCATTATTGGTGATTGTGGCGATGAAAACTCCGGGTTGGAGTTCAATTTTTTGCTGAACATTTTCGGACTGGTTGTTGATTTCGAGGGTTTTGATTTTCGAACCGTTGAGGGCAAAAATTTCAATTTTAGATTTTCCGATTAAATTGGTGGTGATTTCACCGTTGGTAATGTGGAAAGTATTTTTGTTGTCGAAATTTTTTGTTGAAAGAAAAACGGCTGGCGTCATACCGAAATCCGTGCCTTTCAAATCACCCGATTGACGGTCTCCAGCTGCGTTTCTAATCACGAAATAATAATCGTTGACGTTGGTTCCCGCTGGAATTGGGGCAAAATTTGTGGTGCCTTCTTCCATGTAATTTCGGTTGGCGATGTTGAGGTTTGCCACGTAAGCGTTGGCAGTTTCGTCCCAAGTTAGCGGCGTTAAGGTGGCGAGATTTGTCCAATCGTCATGATAGTCCCAAGTCGCGATATCAGCATCAGTTTCGAGACCTGAATAAAGGTACAAATTAGGATCAGAAAGTGGATCGAAAAGCGTGTAATCTCCGGCAGAACCGTAGGTTACGGTGATGTTTCCGGTGTTGATGTTAAACGGGTTTGGCGAGATCACAATTTGTGCGTTACCAACAAAGTTGCCTAAAAATAAGGCGGCAAATAATAATTTTGTTTTCATGGTTTTGATTGTTTTTGAGTTACATTTAATTGGTTAAAATCCAGTATTGCCAAGGCTGGAAACTGTGTTTTTGGTCTTTCGCCAGAGTCACTTTTTCGCCTGTAAGATAATTGGTGAATGTTCCGCTGATTGGTGCGGTAAATTCCTGGTTTTGTTTGGAAAGATTGGCTATGTAAATTACTTTTTTACCGTCTTTTTCTCTTTCGAACGCCATGATGTTTGCGTCTGCAGAAGTGGCTAATCGTTTGTACGAAGCTGGATTTTTTCCACCGTTTAAGGCAATGTTATTGTTTTTTAGTTCGCCTAATTTTTGGTAGAGGTCGAACATTTTTCCTTTGGTTTTTGGAATGGAATCTTTTTCGAAAAATTTCAGTCTACGCTTCAATTCATACTCTTGTCCAGTGTAAATCAACGGCATCCCTGGCATTACGTAAGTCAAAGCCGTGTAAGCCTCAACGCCATGGCCCATTCTTTCATATTCGGTTCCGTTCCAAGAATTTTCATCGTGGTTTGTGATGAAATTCATGAAGAAATCGTCTTTTTCATATTCTTTGGAAATTTTTTCTAAAACAGCGTCCAAATCTTTCACGGTTTTTGTGCCTTTGTTGATGTCATTCATCACGTGATGCGCTTCCCATCCGTATGCCATATCGAAAAGTCCGTCCTTTAAAAGGTAATTTTTATTGGATTCCATCAGCATAAAAACTGGCTTCACTTTTTTGAGTTCTGGAATAGCTTTTTGCCAGAATTCTGTTGGAACGTTGTCGGCTACATCACAACGGAACCCGTCGATATTTTCTTCTTTTACCCAATACAACATTTCGTTTTTCATCACTTCATTCAGCTCTTTATTGGAGTAATCCAAATGCGCGACGTCAGTCCAGCCCCATGATTTTCCAGTTTCTGGATTTAGCGGGTCGGTCACTTCTCCTTTGGCATTTTTGTGGTAATATTCTGGATGTTCGGTAATCCATTTGTGGTCCCAACCGGTGTGATTCGCAACCCAATCCAAGATGACGTACATGCCATTTTCGTGTGCGGTTTTGACCAAATTTCTAAAATCTTCCTTAGTTCCGTAATCGGGATTGATTGCCGTGTAATCAGAAATCGCGTAATAACTTCCTAAATATTTTGCTTTTTCTTTTGGATCTTTGATATCAGAAACCAGCCTTCCATCAGTGGTTTTTCTGTTTTTCATCGAGATGGGGTGGATTGGCATCAGCCAAATTACTTTTACACCAAATTTTTTTAATTCTGGAATATCTCTTGTGAACGCGTTAAAGGTTCCTTCGGGAGAATATTGACGGATGTTTGCTTCGTAAATTACGGCGTTTTCAGCGGTTGCATCTGAAACTGGAGCGATTGTTTCTGTGGTTGCAACTGTTTTATCTTCTGCTTTTTTATCGTCTTTGCAAGAAATAAAAGCGGAAATTGCGATTGCTAACAAGATTGTTTTTTTCATATTTGAACGTTTTTTTAACCGATAATTTTTTGTCATTCCCAGGAACGAGGAATCTCTATTGTGTTTGCTAAGATTCCTCCTTCGTCGGAATGACAAGATTGTGGGATGACAAGATTGAATAATTTTTTATTTCAACTCCAAAACCAAAGCCGATTTTCCTTCCAATGAAATTTCATTTGAAACATCAACGGTTTTTCCGGAAAGTACGTCTTTTCCTGATTTGAACAATTTGATATTTTCTTGGAAACGATTTGTCTTGATGGTTTTCGCTTCCGCGGAATTGTTCATCACGACCATCACGGTTTCTTTATCATCGTATCTGAAATACACATACACATTTTCCTGCGGAAGATAATGCGTCATTTTTCCGAAGTGAACCACGTTTTTATTTTTTCTCCATTGGAACAATTTTGAAGTCACATCGAAGAATTTGTTTTGTTCTTCAGTCCTTCCAGATTTTGTGAAAGCGTTGTTTTTATCGCCTTCCCAACCTCCAGGAAAATCCTGACGAATGTCGGCATCACCTTTTCCTTTGTCGCCAGCCATTCCGATTTCTGAACCGTAATACAATTGCGGAATTCCACGAACTGTAGCCAACAACGCCATCGCCATCGTGTATTTCTTGATATCGTTTTTGTAGTTTTGGTTGAAACGTCCCGTGTCGTG
Source organism: Bacteroidota bacterium (assembly GCA_023387965.1). Lineage (GTDB taxonomy): Bacteria > Bacteroidota > Bacteroidia > Flavobacteriales > Flavobacteriaceae > Flavobacterium. The sequence continues at coordinate 73,380 of JAEWHE010000015.1, forward strand.
GTTTTCGGCAAAAATCAAAAGATTGTTGATGTTTGGATACAAGAAATCGTTTGTGAAATTGTCGTAAACCTTGATCATTCCATCATTCCAGCTGTCTTTGTCTTCATTGAAAACATTCCCGAAAGCATCGTGCAACGTAAAATCCATCACACTCGGACAATAGGAATTGTAGCTTTGGATTTCGGCAATCTTGCTGTCTTTTTGCCAATAGGACATTTGCGCTTGATCGTGCATCCACACTTCTCCAACTATGTTGAAATAAGGATATTCATCGGTAATGGCTTTTGTCCATTTTGCGATTCCAACTTTGTCGTTATACGAATAGGTATCGACTCTGAATCCATCTAAATCGGCATATTCAATCCACCAAATAGCGTTTTGAGTAATGTAATTCAACACCAACGGATTCGATTGGTTCAAATCAGGCATTGAAGGTACGAACCAACCGTCCATGCAATATTTCGCATCGATTGCGGAAGCATTTAGGTCGAATTGCGTGGTCATTCTGTAATTGGATTGTGCATATCCCGGAAACTGGTGGAACCAATCGTAAGTTGGCATATCTTTAAACATCCAATGTTCGGCACCCCAGTGGTTGGTTACATAATCCTTGACCAATTTCATACCGCGTTTTTTCATTTCGGAAGAAAGTTTCAAATATTCTTCGTTGGTTCCATAACGGGGATCAATTCTGTAAAGGTCGGATTGACCGTATCCGTGGTATGAATATCCTTTGTCGTTGTCCTCGCAAAGTGGTGTGCTCCAAAGTGCTGTAACACCCAATTCGTCCAAATAATCCAAGTTTTTGATGATTCCGGCGATATCACCACCGTGACGACCGCCAGGCAAAGTTCTGTTGGCTTTTTCGTTGGTCGATTTGTCGCTGTCGTTGTTTGGATTTCCATTGGCAAAACGATCCGGCATTATCAAATACATCATATCCGATGAATCGAAACTTTTGCGTTCGGCTGAATTTGCACGTCTTGCTTTTAATGAATATTTTTTAGTAAAAGCGACTTTATTTTTGCTTTTGAAAGAGAAAACCAAATCAGAAGCTGGGATATTTTTAGTGTCAATGGTAACGAAAATATAGTTTGGATTTTCGGTTTTGACAACGTTTTTAATCACCACATTATTGGAAACCGAAGCTTCATATTGTGCGATATTTTTTCCGTAGAACATAATTTGGAGTTCTGGATTGTGCATTCCGGCATACCAGAAAGGTGGTTCTACTTTGTCGATTTGGGCAAAAGCAGAAATGGATAATAATAAAAGTAGGATTGTTTTTTTCATTTCTTATTATTTAAAACCTTGTCAGAGTTTGAAACTCTGACAGGGTTGATTCAAAGAGTATTATACCGTAACCAAAGTATTGGGTTCCGCCAAAACTGCTTTTCCGTTAACAAAAACAGTCAGTTTTTCAGTGCCTTCGAGGTTGAATTTGGTTTCATTTGCCTCTACAGAAATTTGCAGGATTTGATTTCTAAAATTGATCTTGAACGAATAACCTTTCCATTGTTCCGGGATTCTTGGTTCAAAATGCAACGCGTCATTTTTCACACGCATTCCACCGAAACCTTCCACAATACTCATCCAAGTTCCCGCCATTGACGTGATATGCAAACCCTCTTCAACTTCCTTGTTATAATCGTCCAAATCCAAACGGGAAGTTCTCAAATAAAAGGTGTAAGCCTGTTCCATTCTGCCTAAAACCGAAGCCTGAATCGAGTGAACACAAGGAGAAAGCGAAGATTCGTGAACTGTAAAGGGTTCGTAAAAATCAAAATGTTTTTCCAATTGCTCTTTCGAAAAATGATCTTCGAAGAAATAAAATCCTTGCAAAACGTCGGCTTGCTTGATATAAGGCGAACGAAGAATTCTGTCCCAAGACCATTTCTGATTGATTGGTCGTTGGCTTTTATCCAAATCGTGCACTTTTACCAATTCCTTGTCCAAGAAACCGTCCTGTTGCAAATAAACATCATGCTCTTCAGAAAACGGCAAGTACATTTTGTCGGCAACTTTCTTCCATTGTGCCATTTCTCCATTATCTAAATTTACTTTAGACATGATTCTGGAATGATCGGAAGCGTATTCTTTTGCTACTTTTTCAATTTGCTCCAAAGTGTAATCGATACACCATTTTGCCAAATAATTCGTGTAGAAGTTATTGTTTACGTTGTTTTCATATTCATTCGGACCTGTAACACCTAGAATCACGAATTGATCTTTCTTCGTAGAAAATGTCGCTCTTTGGTGCCAAAAACGCGCAATGGCAATCAAGACTTCCAGACCTTTTTCTGGAATATAACTGTAATCTCCAGTAAATCTGAAATAGTTGAAAATTGCAAAAGCAATCGCACCATTTCTGTGGATTTCCTCGAATGTAATTTCCCATTCGTTGTGGCATTCTTCACCGTTCATCGTCACCATCGGATACAAAGCGGCACCGTTTGTAAATCCTAATTTCCCAGCGTTTTCAATGGCTTTATCCAATTGATTATAACGATAGGTCAACAAATTTCTCGCCACTTGCTGGTCTTTTGTCGCCATATAAAACGGAATGCAATAGGCTTCGGTGTCCCAATAAGTCGAACCACCGTATTTTTCTCCAGTAAAACCTTTTGGACCAATATTCAAGCGAGAATCTTTGCCCAAATACGTCTGGTTCAATTGGAAAATATTGAAGCGGATTCCTTGTTGTGCTTTTACGTCGCCATCGATGGTAATGTCTGACATTTCCCAGATTTTTGACCAAGCCAATTTTTGGTTTTCCAACAGGTTTTCATAACCTATTTTCAAACCTTCGGCAATTACGTTTTGAGCGGCACTTTGGGTATTTTCATGGTTCAAAGAAACTGTGTAACCACCTAGTTTTTGGAAAGAAACTGTTTCAGATTTTCCAACTTTTACTTCGTAAGAAAATTGAATTTTATCTGAAGTTTTTTGAACATCAAAAGGATTTTGTTTCATAGAACTTCCATTCAACAAAATCGAATTCTGCATAAAAGTTGTCGCCGTAAAATGCGTCTTGAACGTTCTTGCCGTTACAAAAGCTTCGTTTTCGGAATGTTTTACCTCAAGCGGTTCCCAGAATTTTTCTTCCCAGTTTGCATCTTCGTTATGAACTCCGGCATCAACATACGGCTTGAAAACAATAGTTGCCTCAGCGTTCAAAGGTGTGATTTCATAATTGATAACGCCTAATTCATCGATATCCAACGAAAGAAAACGCGTGATTTTAGCTGAAATTTCAGTTCCATTTCGCAAAACAGCTTCAAAAGAACGGTAATAAACACCTTCCTTCATGTTCAATTCACGCTTGAAATTAGAAACCGATTTGCATTTGGCCAAATCAAAACTTTCGCCGTTGATTTCAATTTCAATCCCTATCCAGTTTGGCGCGTTCAATACTTTTGCAAAATATTCCGGATACCCGTTTTTCCACCAACCCACTTTGGTTTTGTCTGGATAATAGATTCCGGCGATGTAACTTCCCTGGAAGGTTTCGCCCGAATAATTTTCTTCAAAATTGGCACGTTGTCCCATCGCACCGTTTCCGATACTGAACAAACTTTGGGAAGATTTGACTCTTTCAGCATCAAATCCCTCTTCTATGATGGACCAGTTGTCTGGCTTTATATAGTCTTGATTCATGTTTTTTTTCAATTAGTCAATTAGTTAATTTGATAATTTGATAATTGAGCAAATGCGGGCATTAACTAATTATCAAATTAGCTTATTCTCTAATTAGATTCTTAATAAATTGTTCGTCGATGTGCGTAAAATCAGGGAAGATGAATTTTGCTTCGTGCAAGATTTTAGCTTCGCCGATTCCAACGCTTGTCATATTGGCGATGTTTGCCGCTTGAACACCTGCCACCGAGTCTTCAAAAACAATGGCATCTTCAGGTTTTGCACCTAATAATTGCGCAGCTCTTAAAAAAACTTCTGGATCTGGTTTTGCGTTTGTAACGTCATTTCCATCAACGATAGCATCGAAATAACCAATGATTCTTGTTTTTTCTAAAATTGGTCTTGCATTTTTACTTGCAGAACCTAAAGCAATTTTTTGATTATTCTCTTTCAAAAATTTTAAAACGGGAACAACGCCGCTTAAAATTTCGCTTTCGTCCATATCTACCAAATACGATAGATAATCTTCATTTTTTTGAACCAGCCAAAGATTTTTATCTTCTTGAGTTGCTTCAATTTTTCCTAATGCAAGGATAAGATCCAGCGAGCGAACTCTGCTGACACCTTTTAGCTCTTCGTTGTGTTCATGCGTAAATTCGATGCCGAGTTGATTTGCGATTTTCTGCCAGGCCAAATAATGGTATTTTGCAGTATCGACGATCACGCCGTCCAGGTCGAATATGAATGCTTTTGTTTTCAAAATTTAAATTTTAATTGTGTCGTCTTCAGCTGTAATTTTATCGTCTTCATCCTTTACTCTCGAAACAAAAAGCGCTGCAACGATAAAAGCAACACCGCTTGCTACAATAGCATAAATTGGATTTCCGCCATAAAAATATTTCACGATTGGACCGCCGATGATGGCGTTGATGATTTGCGGAATTACGATGAAGAAATTGAAAATCCCCATGTAAACGCCCATTTTTTTCGCAGGAATAGAACCCGAAAGGATCGCATAAGGCATCGCCAAAATACTTGCCCAAGCGATTCCAACACCTACCATCGATAAAATCAACCAATAAGGATTTGGAGCGAAATAAACCGAAATCAATCCGATTCCTCCGATGATTAATGAAAAAGTGTGTGTAGATTTTCTGCCAATTTTTTTTGCGATAGCAGGCAAGAAGAAAGCAAAAACAGCAGAAACCGCGTTGTAAACTCCGAAGATGATTCCGACCCAGTCACCAGCTTCTTGGTACGTTGCTGAACTGGTGTCGTCCAAAGGAAGATTGTACACGTGATGTGCGATTGCAGGTGTGGAAAAAACCCACATTCCGAACAAGGCAAACCAAGAGAAAAACTGAACCCAACCTAATTGTTTCATAGTTTGGGGCATATTTTTAAAATCTTCAAAAATGTTCATCAAGCTTGAAGATTCTTGCTCGTGAACAATTCCTTCGGCTTTGTCAAAGGCTTCTAATTCTGCAGGAGAATATTCTTTTGTAGTGGAAATGGTCAATAAAACCGCACCAACGAGAACAATTGCCCCAATAATAAATGAAAGAATTAAATGGTAAGGAACTTCGCCTGGATTTGCTTGGCTTGAAACACCAAACCAATTGCTCAAAGCATACGGAAGCCAAGAACCTATAACCGCTCCAAAACCAATTAAAGCGGTTTGAACGCTGAAGCCTAAAGTCCTTTGATCGGACGGAAGTAAATCTGCCACCAAAGCACGAAAAGGTTCCATGGCAATGTTAAACGAAGCGTCCATAATCATCAACATTCCGGCTCCAACCCAAAGTGCGGGCATGAAAGCGGTTAATGTATCAGATTGTGGCATGAAAATTAATCCAAACGCCGCCAAAATGGATCCGATTAAAAAATACGGTTTTCTTCTGCCGAAACGCGTCCAAGTTCTGTCGCTATAATGTCCGATAATAGGCTGAACAATCAATCCCATCAATGGTGCAACAATCCAAAACCAAGACAAGCTGTGAACGTCGGCTCCGAAAATTTGCAGAATTCTACTGGCATTTGCGTTTTGTAAAGCAAATCCCATTTGTATTCCCAAATATCCAAAACTCATGTTCCAGATATCTAGAAAACTTAATTTACGCTTTTTCATTATCGTAATGATTATTAATACGATAAGCGTTATTGCTTATCAAACTTAATTTTGTTTTCGAAGTAAAAATTTAAGTGTGATAATGATGCAAATATATATAGATTTATGATTTAAGATATATGATTTTTGATTTTAACATTTTCCAAATAACCAAAAGTATTCTTATAAATCCCTAAAAACCAATTAAATAACAAAAACTACAACGTTGGCGTAGATTCTCTCACTACGAGATGTGTTTCGATTACCTCTGTTTTGTAATGTTCGTCATCTTCCTGCTCAGCTTCTAAACGGTCGATTAACATTTTGGCCGCTTTTCCACCCATTTTAATTCCGTTTTGGGAAACCGTAGTAATGCTTGGCGAAGAATATTTTGAGATAATTCCGTCAGTAAAACCAATGATTGAAATGTCTTCCGGAACTTTCATGTTAGTTTTTTTAGCGGCTTTAATTGCGGTTACCGCAAAAAGTTCGTTTACCGCAAAAATAGCATCTAGTTCTTTATTTGAAACCAATTCTTCTATTTGGAATTCACAATTGTCGATGTCTTCAATTTTGATAATTAATTCCGGATTGATTTCTATATTGTTGGTTTTTAATGCTTTAATGTAGCCGTCGGTTCTTAATTTTCCAACGCTAACATAATCGACTGTTGTGATTAAGGCAATTTTTTTAAAACCATTATCTATCAACGATTGAACGGCTTCGTAAGCGGCAAGATTGTCGTCGATGATAACTTTATCGCACAAAATATCATTGGTCACACGATCGAACATCACCACTGGCATTCCTTGATTAATGACTTCGGTAATGTGGTGAAAATCTTTTTTGTGCTGGGTTTCTTTTGAAAGCGACATGATGAAACCGTCGATGCTTCCATTGGCCAACATTTCCATGTTGATTACCTCTTTGTCAAAAGATTCGTCGGACAAAGTTACAATTACGTTATAGCCGTTTTCATTGGCAACATGCTCAATTCCGCTGATAACCGTCGCGAAAAAATGGTGCACGATTTCAGGGATGATAATGCCGATTGTTTTGGTTTTTTTGTTTTTTAAACTTAACGCAATCAGGTTTGGTTTATAATTGTATAATTTGGCGAAAGCCTGAACTTTTAAACGGGTATCTTCGCTAATTTCAGGGCTGTCTCGAAGTGATTTTGAAACAGTTGAAATGGACACATCTAATTCTTTTGCAATTTGCTTGAGGGTAACTTTTCGACGCATGGGTTTTGTTGTCAAGTAATTATTTGTGAATAAAGATAATCTTATTTTTTTGGAATGTAGATTTTTAACGGAAATTTCAATCGTATTCGTAAAGTTTTCAACACGCAAACGTTTTCGGTAGGTAGTTTCACGAAAACGTTTTTGTGGATTCATTTATTTACATAATTTTAATATCCGAAGTAAAAATTTAAGGTAAACACATTCAATTTTTAACCTAAACAAAATGTATGAAAACAATTTCTAAAAAGTTGTTGCTTTTACTAGTACTGTTTCCGTTAAGCATGTTGGCCCAAAGCACTGTTACAGGTAATGTAACTGATGCAAATTCAGGGCTTTCGCTTCCGGGAGTTAGTATTACGATTCAAGGCGGAATCGGTGGTTCAACCACAGATTTCGACGGAAATTTCTCGCTTTCTGGTGTAAAACCGGGAGATGTCATCGTATTCTCTTTTTTGGGATACCAAAATGCTACCGTTAATTATGGTGGACAATCAACTTTAGCCGTAACCATGAGCGAAGATGCTTCTCAATTAGAGGAAGTTGTCGTGATTGGATATGGTAGTGTTCGTAAAAAAGACGCTACAGGTTCTGTTGAAGTGGTAACGGCGGAAAAATTTAACCGTGGAAACAATGTTACTGCAGAAAACCTATTAAATGGTAGAGTTGCTGGGCTTTCGATTAATACCGGTGGAGCTCCTGGATCTGGTTCAACAATCAGAATTCGTGGTGGTTCGTCGTTAAGTGCAAGTAACGATCCATTAATTGTAATCGATGGTTTACCTGTAGATAACGCAAATTCTGGAGGTTCAACCAGTATTTTAGCTTCGATTAACCCAAATGATATTGAATCTTTTTCAATCTTGAAAGACGCTTCTGCAACTGCAATTTACGGTTCAAGAGCATCAAACGGAGTAATCATCATTACTACTAAAAAAGGTGGACGTGCCGGATTACAAGTTTCTTTCAACTCTTTAACTACGTTAAATACTTTAGATAGAAAAATTGATGTATTATCGGCAGACGAATTTAGAGGCGTTGTGAATCAATATGGAACATCAACGCAAATAGGTTTGTTAGGAACTGCAAACACGGATTGGCAAGATGAAATCTTCGCTAACTCATTTTCGGTTGATAACAATTTAAGTGTTAGAGGAAATTTATTCAACGCAATTCCGTCAAGATTATCAGTTGGTTACACTGAAGTTCCGGGATTGTTAAGAACAGGGAAATTTGAAAGAACAACAGCTTCATTAGCGTTGAACCCTTCACTTTTTGACAATCATTTAAAAATTAGCGTTAATGCAAATATTTCTTGGCAAAATAACCGTTTTGCAGATGAAGGTGCTATTGGAAACGCTATTAGATTTGACCCAACACAATCAGTTTACGACCCATCTTCAATTTTGGGAGGATACTTCGAGTGGTTTGAACCAGATGGAGATCGTGTAGCGGTTGGAGCTCAATTTAATCCAGTTTCTTTATTGGAACAACGAAGAAATATTACTAATAACCGAAGAATTTATGGAAATGTTCAATTGGACTATAAATTACATTTCTTTGAAGATTTAAGAGCTGTTGTAAACGTAGGTTTAGACAAGCAAGATGGTAGCGGACATAATGTTTTGGCGCCATTTAGTCCGGCGGGAGCACAATCCGGAAATATTAGTGCAGGAAATTACGTAAACTACGGAGCAGATAATTATTTTTGGGATGATCGTCAAAATCAATTGTTAGACGCATATTTAGTTTACAACAAAGAAATTGGTAAATTGAATATTGAGGCAACTGCGGGATATTCTTACCAACATTTCGAAGCAGAACAATATAATAGTGGAAACGTTTTGAGTCCAACTTGGGATCCAATAGCTACTCCAGATGTTAATACAGAACCGGATATCAACCTTCAATCGTATTTTGGTCGATTAAATTTAGGGTTTGATAACAAATATTTATTCACCTTAAATTATAGAAGAGACGGAACTTCACGTTTCGCACCAGATGTTCGATGGGGAGATTTTTACGGAGCGGCATTCGCTTGGAAAATTTCTGAAGAAGCATTTTTGGCAGACTCTAGGTTCCTTTCTGATTTAAAGATACGTTTAGGATATGGTGTAACTGGACAACAAGATATTTCTGCAAGAATGGCTTACATTCCGAGATATTCTACATCAACAAGTCCGCAAGCACAATATCAATTTGGTGACACTTTTGTAACTTTCGGACGTCCGTTAGGGTACAATACCGGCTTAAAATGGGAAGAAACTGTTACTTATAATGCTGGTATCGATTTCGGATTTTTTGATGATCGTTTAACGGGAGCCGTAGAATATTTCTACAAAGATTCTAGAGACTTACTTGCATTCGTAGCCTATCCAGACGGTGCAAACTTAAGTAACGAAGGATTTACTAACTTAGGAAGTTTTACTTCTCAAGGACTTGAGTTTAGCGTTGCATACGACATTTTTAAATCAGAAGACTTTACTTGGAACGCTAACTTCAATATGTTTTATAACAAAAGAAGAGTAGAAGAATTAGCCAATGGCGAATCTACTCTTACTGGAGACATCGACGGTGGTGGAGGTAACAGAATCCAAGTTCACACGGAAGGTTTTGCTCCAAATGCATTTTATGTTTATGAGCAAGTTTATGATGACGCAGGTCGTCCAGTTGAAGGCGTTTATGTAGATAGAAACCAAGATGGTGTAATTAATTCAAATGATTTGTACCGTTATAAAAAGCCAAATGCAGATTATACTTTTGGTTTCATGAACAATATGTACTACAAAAATTGGGATTTATCGTTTGCAATGCGTGCAAGTTTAGGAAACTACGCTTATAATAACGTGACTTCAACTAACGGTTATTTACTTTCTGGAGTACGTTATCCAGATGTAATCAGTAATCTTGGAACAGATTTCTACAACACTGGTTTCTTGGCAGAAGGAAATAATTATTATTCAGATTATTACGTGCAAAACGCATCATGGTTGAAAATGGATAACATTACCATTGGATACACGATTAAAGATCCAGTAAGAAACGAAAAATCTAGACTTAGAATCTATGGAGCTGTTCAAAACGTATTTACGATTACAGATTATGACGGTTTAGACCCGGAAGTTCAAAATGGAGGGATTGACAAAGCAGTTTATCCAAGAGCAAGAATGTTCATGTTAGGTGTGAATCTAGACTTCTAAAAAAAATGAAAATGAAAAAAACAATCGATTTATTAGGAAAAAAAGTAATCCTGCTGTTCATGCTCATGGCAGTTGGTATTTCTTGTACAGATGATTTGAACGTGCTGCCAGAAGATGACGACGAGTTTACATCTGAAAAATATTACGAAGATCCGCAAGCATACCGCATGTTTTTGGCAAAATTATATGCAGGTTTAGCAAGAGCAGGAACTGGAGAAGGTGATGGAGGTGAAGATATTGGAGGAATCCGAAATGATTTCAGTGTTTATATGAGATCATATTTCACCATGCAACAGTTACCAACAGACGAAGCCATTATCGCTTGGGCTGACGGAAATTTACCATCGATGAACAACCACACTTGGGCTGGTAACAACGAGTTTATCTACGTGATGTTTTCAAGATCTTTGTACCAAATTAGTTTGGCAAATGAATTTTTAAGACAATCAACGCCTGAGTTGGTAGCAAGCCGTCCGGTTGCACCAGAAATCGCTGCTGATATGACTTCTTACCGTGCAGAAGCAAGATTTTTGAGAGCACTTTCTTTATGGCATGCTATGGATATGTTTGGAAATGTGCCTATTTTAACCGAGAATGATCCTGTAGGTTTTTATTATCCACAACAACGCAGCAGAGAAGAGGTTTTCAACTTTTTGGTTGAAGAATTACAAGCGATCGATGCTGATTTAAAAGCTTCTCAACAAAACGAGTACGGACGTGTGGATAAAGTGGCAGCCAGAATGTTATTGGCAAAACTGTATCTAAATGCTCCAGTTTACATCAGCCAAAATAAAGATATCGAGGCTTCACAAGCTTTGGCAGACGTTTTAAACTCAACTTACACCATTGCTGATGTGCCTTACAGCTATTTGTTCATGGGAGATAATGATACTAATGGTGCTCAAAACGAATTTATTTTCCCAATCCGTTTCGATGGTCTTTATACTACAAGCGGAATCACTAATTATTTAGTTCACGCATCTATCTTAAGTAGCATGAATGCAAGTGATTTCGGAGTAAATGGTGGATGGAAAGGTTTAAGAGTTCGAAGAGAATTTGTAAACAAATTTACTACGAATGACGATCGCGCCATGTTCCATACAACCGGACAAACTTTGGACATCGCTTCAATTGCTGATGAAACACAAGGTTATGGTTTTACAAAATGGACAAACCTTCGATCTAATGGTGAACCGTTTAACGATCCAACCGGAAACTACGTAGATACAGATTTTCCAATGTTTCGTTTAGCAGATGCATATTTAATGTATGCAGAATTGGCTACAAAAGGTCAAGGTTCTCCTGGTCAGGCGGTAACTTACATTAACGAACTTCGTATGCGTGCTAACGCGCCAACAATTTCACAATCTCAATTAAGTCCGGATTTTGTTTTAGACGAAAGATCTCGTGAACTTTCTTGGGAATGTCACCGTCGTCAGGATTTGATCCGTTTCGGGAAATTTACAGGTGGATCATATTTGTGGCAGTTTAAAGGAAATTCCGTTAACGGTGCTCCAATCGCAGACCATTTAAAAGTATTCCCAATTCCAGATAGAGCAAGAACCTCTAATCCAACTTTACAACAAAATACAGGTTATTAATATTAATAAAATTGAAAATGAAAAATATAACTAAATCAATTATTGCACTATTTACGGTTTTTGCCGTAGCGTGTTCTTCAGACGATGTAGAAGATAGACCGGTAATCACGCCAGTTGATGCTCCTGTATTATTGGCTCCAGATAATGGAAGTTCTTATGTTTTAGCAATTGAGAACGCGGCTCAACAAGCTGAAAGATTTGTATGGTCTGCAGCAAATTTTGATCAAGATGTAGCCATTACTTATGAAGTACAAATTGACTCAACGGGTCATGATTTCGACAATCCAGCTTCGTTAGGTTCATCGGTTGGAGGTTCTCAACTTTCTGTTTCAGTTGAAACATTGAATAATGCAGTAAGTTCTGTTGGAGGTGTAGCTTTCGAAGAAGGAACTTTTGATGTTCGGGTTAAAGCGAGTGTTAACGGTACTTTCGAAGCAATGTATAGCAACGTGATGACAATTTCTGTAACGCCTTACGTTGCATTAAACCCAGAATTATTTGTAGTTGGAGCTGTTCAAGGTGCTTACGGTTTGAACGAATGGGATAACACTACGGCTATGCCAATGCGTTATGTAGGCAACGGAACAACTAAAGTTTTCGAAGCTTACATCAAAGTAAACGCTGGCCAAGGATTTAAATTTATCGGAGAGCAAGGAACTTGGGACAATGGTAACTTCGGTACAATTGGTGGAGTTCAAGACGGCAACTTAGAAAATGGTGGAGGTTCTGGCGATGTTAAAGTTGCAGAAGTTGATGGTCCAGGTCTTTATTATGTTAGAGTTGATATTGATGCCTTAACTTATGAAGCAGTTAAAATGAATTGGGGAATCATTGGAGACTCTACTCCTGCAGGTTGGGGTGACGAAACGGCAATGACTTACGATTTCGGAACAAATACTTACACTTACACCGGAACTTTGACGAATGGCGAATTAAAACTAAGAGCCAAAAACGTGAGCCAAGCAATTTACAATGAAGATTGGAAATTTGCTATCGGGAATAGCGCAGAAAAATTTGCTTACGATACAGGTGCACCAAACTTTGCTATCACGGCAGGTTCATACACCATCACATTAAGCATTGATTTTGATGGTACTGCAACGCTAACCGGACTATAAAAATTAACTCAAAAAGGGCTGAACAAAATTCAGCCCTTTTTTCACTTTATTTCAAATGAAAAAAATTACACTTTTATTTCTTTTGATTTCTTCTTTTGCTTTTGCGCAACAGCAAACGGTTACTTATAACGTTTCGCCGGCAACTTTTGAAGAAAATCAATCGATTACAATCACAGTTAACGGAAGCAGCATTAACGAATCCACGTGGGCTGTTACCGGGAACGCTTTGTATCTTTGGGCTTGGTCTTTCGATCAAAATTATTTAAACAACCAAGATTGTCCTACTAATGGAACTTGGACAAGCTCTAACGAAGCCAATCGCTTGACTTACAATGCTGGAACTGATACTTACAGCATCACTTTTGTTCCAACTACTTTTTTTGCCCGAACAAATATCGGACGAATCGGATTTTTGATAAAAGCTAAAAACGGAACGGGAGATAAAAAGTCTCAAGATATTTTGGTAAACGTGGGGACTTTTCAGGTAAACTTAACGGCTCCTGCACAAAATTCTACTACCATTATTCCTTCTGGAGGAAACTTAAATGTTACTGCTACAAATACTGGTGGCAATGCCGCTTATGTTTTAAAAGCAAACGGAACTGCGATTAACTCGGTGGCTTCTGCTACTAGTTTTTCATATAACCACACCGGAATTACCTCTAATCAAAATTATGTTTTAGAAGTAACACAAGGTACTACAACCATCACGAGAAATTTTGCAGTTGTGGTAAATGCCGGTGCTACCGCCGAAGCAATGCCTGCTGGATTACAAGATGGTGTCAATTACAATCCGTCAGATCCTACTAGAGCAACTTTGGTTCTAAACGCTCCTTTCAAAGATTTTGTTTACGTAGCCGGAACTTTCAACGGTTATTCTCCATCAACAAATCATTTGATGAAAAAAGATCCTGCATCTGGAAAATTTTGGTTGGAATTAACTGGTTTAGTTTCAGGAACTTCATATTCTTACCAATATTGGGTAGGAGATCAAACCAATCGTCCGGCTAATTCACCAGCTTTGGTAAAAACCGCGGATCCGTTTTCTACATTGGTTTTAAGTCAGTATGACGATCCGGAAATTGCTGCTTTAGGCGTTTATCCTAATCTTCCAGATTTCCCAGCGGGTCAAGAACGTGAAGTTTCGGTATTGCAAACTGGTCCAAATGCTTTTTATCAGTACAATTGGAGTAGCGCAACTACAAATTTTGTGAAACCAAACAAAAAGGATTTGGTAATATATGAAGTATTGGTTCGTGATTTTGATGCTTCAAGGACTTACCAAGATTTGATCAATAAAATTGATTATTTCAAAAATTTGAATATCAATGCCATCCAATTGATGCCGGTAATGGAATTTGAAGGAAATGAGTCTTGGGGTTACAATACTGCGTTTCACATGGCTTTGGATAAAAGATATGGAACCGAAGCAAAGCTAAAAGAATTTATTGATTTGTGTCACCAAAACGGAATTGCAGTAATTTTAGATATTGCATTAAACCACGTTTATGGTCGTTCGCCTTTAGAAAGAATGTGGATGACCGATACCAATAACGATGGTTGGGCTGACGGAATTACATCCGAAAATCCTTACTGTAATGCTAACGGAATGCACTCTTACAATGTAGGTCGTGATTTGAATCATTTCCGTGAACCGGAAAATTTGACCGTTTATTATGTACAAAGGGTAATCCAACATTGGATGAATGACTTCAAAATTGATGGTTTCCGTTGGGATTTAACCAAAGGTTTTACACAAAATTGTCCTTACACCGGAAGTGGTTCTGCTCAAGACGCTTGTACGAACGCTTACCAAGCGGATCGTGTTGCGAAACTGAAATATTATGCAGATTTACAATGGGCAATCGATCCTAATTTCTACGTAATTTTCGAACATTTAGGAACTGGTGGTTCTTATGATGAAGAAGTAGAATGGGCAAATTACCGCAAAACGGGTGACGCTGACGGAATTTCTAAAGGAATCATGCAATGGCGAAAAATGACCGATGAATACGCTAATTTCTTAAAAGGAAATGGTACTAATTTAACTCGCGTTGCCGATGCAACTGGACTTTTTATCGGTTATGCCGAAAGCCATGATGAAGAAAGAGTAATGTATAAAGCTGTAACCGAAGCCGGACAAACTCAAAATAATTTGGCGAAAGCCTTAGCCAGAATGCCAGCTTTAGGAGCGCTTCATTTGTTAGTTCCTGGTCCTAAAATGATGTATCACTTTGGTTCGTTAGGATTTGACGATTCAATTTTTACTTGTAACAATGGAACTGTAAATACGCCAAGCGATGCTACAAGTGGTGACTGTAAATTAGATACAAAACCACAACCTCAATGGTCTGAAAACTGGATGGAAGATCCTGCCAGAAGAAAAATCTATGACGAATGGGCTAAAATGATCAAACTAAGAATCACGGAACCGCTTTTCGAAAATGGTCAGCATTTCTGGAATTTTGGAACACAAGGAAGACCAAGACTTGATGTTAGAACCAGTTTAACACCTACAACAGATTTGTCTTACGTAATTGTTTTAACCAATTCTACTAACAATACGGCATTTACGCCAGGAGGTTTTCCTTACACAGGAACTTGGTACAACATGATTACAGGAGATTCTTTCCAAGTAACCAATGTCAACCAAAATATTACAATTGAAGCCGACGGTTATAGAGTGTTTGGAAACAAAGCGCCAAATCTTTCAAATCCAACTTTTGAAATTGAAAAATTAACTTTGTATCCAAATCCTTCAAAAGGAATTTTTAATCTCAATAGCAATGCTACTCACGTTTCGGTGTATTCAATTACCGGACAATTGGTGAAAGATTTCGCTGGCAATTTTGATGCAAGCCATCAATTTAACATCGAAAACTTAAATCCGGGAATGTACATTGTAAAAGTAAAAACAGAAAATAATGCCGAATCAACTTTAAAATTGATGAAGCAATAATTGTTTGGGTTAGTTTAAGAAAAAGAAGCCTTCTCGTATTTCGAGAGGGCTTTTTTTATATCTTCAAAAGTGTTTCTTTCAAGCCTTCGCCAATATTTCGCCAAAAGAAATTATAAAAAGATTTTTCTGGAATGCGTTCCAAATTCTCAATTTTTGCCTCCACAATTTCTTCGTCAGAATCATTTTTTACTAGCAAATTGCCTACAAAAGAAAGCAACTTGTTTTTCTTTTGCGGTTTATTTTTGCGATAAACTGTGACTTTTAAATCTTTGTATCGCAAAGCAAAATCTCCACTCGAACGCTTGTCATTTCCGGTAAAATTAAAATAAACTTCGTTCAGCATCCCCTCAACTTCTGCGTTCATGTAAGGCTTGGTAAAAGGTTTGAGTCTTTTCGCTGGAAAATTTAAAATACTACCATTGATGTTAAATCCGTCCGTTTTGTCTAAAACATTCAATTTCCATTTCACTTTCATCGGCGAAACGTTCATAAATTTACAATTTACATTGATGACCAAATCCGGTAATTTTGTCTTCCCAAAACCACTGTTTACTTCAGTTGCAAATAAATTAAATTGGTTAAACGAAAGCAATCCGGCTCCGCGCTCGAAGGTTTTTTCTTCTTCATATTCTAAAGTCGATTCACGAATTGCAAGCGTATCCACGTGTAATCCAAAAGGAATTTCGCGAAGCAATTTATTGTAAAGTGGCTTTTTCGAAAGATCATCAGCTGGCATTTTCGGACGGTAAACATTCGCAAAAACACGGTCCAGGAAAATATTGGTCGAATTAAAATAAAAATTATCGTTTTTAAATCCCCAATCCATATTATTAATCCTAATTTCGTCGGCATTAATCGTAAAAATATCTTTCTCTTTCGGAATCCGTCGTATAAATTCCGGACGATCATATTGCGGAATCAACCGAAACGCTGCAATTTTCAAATCATTTTTATCAGTTGTAATTTGATGTGCCGTGATGTGGTAAAATTCGCTGGCGCGAAAATAAATACTGTCGCAATTCACAATAAAATCGTCGTACTGAAACGGAATTTTCTCCGAAAGCGTCTCGTCATCTAAAACCAACTTATCAATCGCCATCGACAAATTATGAACAATCAGCGAAGCTTTGTTATTTTTAGTAGAAATAATTTTTAAACTGCTGTTATTTAGAGCAATGTCCCTTACGGAAATAGTATTTCGGAACGGTTCAACTACGCGGTTTTTAATGCTTTTCGGGTCGTTTAAAGCCTTGTCATTTTCTTTATACAAAATAATATCAGGCTTGTTAATCGTTAATTTTTTCGCCTGAATCTTATCGCCAAAAATTATATTCCAAGCTTTTATTCCTTCCACATTAACGGATTCGATAGTGGCATAAATCCCCGATTTTACTTCGGTTTTGTTCAAAGAATTTTTTGGCACCAAAACAATTTCAGATATTAAAGCATCGCCACCCAAAATCGAGACATCGATATTTTTGTAAGTAATTTGATAAGGCGAATTATTTTTTTCGTTAATTAATTCAGGTAGTTTTTCTTTGATCCAAAAATTAACTCCAATGTTGGCAACGACCACCAAAATCAGTAAAATTCCAATTGTAATTAATATTTTTCTCCAAATTGCCATTGCTTTTTTCTATTAAATATAACCAGAAAATTGCAGTTAAAATCCAGACAAGAATTTAATTATCATTTTTTTAAGAAGATTTTTTTTAGAAAACATAGCATTAGAGAAGAAGCTATTTTTCGCTTACGCAAAAGTCAGAAAGGTTTTTTTCATGCCGAAATTCAGAATAATTTACGGAAGATTCTAAAAACAAAAAACCCACTAATTTCTTAGTGGGTTTAAGTGGTACCTCCAGTCCCGACGCTTCGGGAGAACCAGGGACACTATTTCTTAGCGAGGATGTCTGAAATTATAAGTGGGTTTTGAATCACTTTCCAATGAATCTTATGCTTTTAATTCGTTTAAAAAACTTTTCAAAAAATATCGCTTCCTCATTATAAAAACATTCAAAAGTCAATGTCAATTTCCAATCATCGCTAATTTTTGTATAAGAATTTTTGTAGAAATGTTCATTGTGTTTTTTGATGCGTTCATCAACATTGTGTGTTTCACCAATGTAGTATTTGTTCGCTTTTTCGGAATATAGGATGTAAAAATAGTGAGGCATATAAAGTGAAGTTTATAAAAACAAAAAACCCGAATCCCGAAGCGTCGGGACTATTCGGGTTTAAGTGGTACCTCCAGTCCCGACGCTTCGGGGGAACCAGGGACACTATTTCTTAGCGAGGATGTCTGAAATTATAAGTGGGTTTTGAATCACTTTTTCAATGAATCTTATGCTTTTCATTCGTTTAAAAAACTTTTCTAAAAATATCGCTTCCTCTTTATCAAAACATTCAAACGTCAATGTCAATTTCCAATCATCGCTAATTTTTGTATAAGAATTTTTGTAGAAATGTTCATTGTGTTTTTTGACGCGTTCATCAACATTGTGTGTTTCACCAATGTAGTATTTGTTGGCTTTTTCCGAATATAGGATGTAAAAATAGTGAGGCATATAAAGTGAATTTTATAAAAACAAAAAACCCGAATATTGCTATTCGGGTTTAAGTGGTACCTCCAGGGATCGAACCAGGGACACATGGATTTTCAGTCCATTGCTCTACCATCTGAGCTAAGGTACCGTACAATTTTGAGCATTACTGCTTGTTGATTGCGGGTGCAAATATAGAACGATTTTTAATTTATCCAAAATAAATTTTAAAAAAAATCTATTCGTACCTTCGCCAAAACTAAATTAATGATATGCTTTTAGCCGTTGACGTTGGAAATACAAGAGTGAAAGCTGCTGTCTTTGAGGAGAATGTCATTTTAAAAACCTACATTTTTGAGAGCGAAATTTTTTTGAGTCAAATCGAAATTATTTTAAAAAAATTTCCAAAAATCGAACATTTAGTCATGGCATCGGTTGGAAAACTGGATGAAAATTTGTTACAACCACTTTCTGAAATGGTGGAAACGGTGATCGTATCCCGGGATTTTCAATTTCCGTTTCAAAATTTGTATGAAACGCCGCAAACCTTAGGCATCGATCGATTGGTTTTGGCATCTGGAGCCACACTTTTATTTGCCAACCAAAACCGATTGGTAATTGATGCAGGAACTTGTATTACGTACGATTTTGTCAATAATCAGAACCAATATCTCGGTGGCGCGATTTCGCCAGGAATCAAACTTCGGTATAAATCCATGAACGATTATACCGCAAAATTACCGCTTTTGGAGACCCAAAACCCCAAAAATTTTATCGGTAAAACCACCGCAGAATCTATGCATTCCGGTGTAATTAACGGCGTAATTGGAGAGATTGAAGGTTTTATAAATCGCTATCAAACTGATTTTTCAAACTTTACCATAATTTTAACGGGTGGCGATGCGGAATTTTTGGCTAAACGATTAAAAAATACCATATTTGCCAATTCAAATTTCCTTTTGGAAAGCCTGAACATTTTATTTCAATACAAAATCAAAAATGATTAAAAATATCTTAGTAAGCTTCGGTTTGCTTTTTTCAATGGCTGTTTTTGCCCAAGAAGGTACTTCTTCGCCTTATTCTTATTATGGTCTTGGCGATGTTCGTTTTAAAGGAACTGCCGAAAATCGAGCCATGGGAACTCTTTCGATTGCTGCAGATAGTATTCACATGAATTTGCAAAATCCTGCCGGATATTCGTTTTTAAAATTAACGAATTTTGCCGTTGGGGGAACTCAAAATTACAATAATTTACATTCAAATTCAGGTAGTGCAGATGCGCAAAGAACCACGCTTGATTATTTAGCCTTGGCATTTCCGGTTGGAAAAATGGGCTTCGGTTTCGGGATTATTCCGTATTCGTCAGTAGGTTACAGGATTCAAAGCACGGGAGAAGGTTTGCCATCAAGGCAATATTCGGGAAAAGGTGGGTTAAACCGCGTTTTCTTGGGAGCTTCCTATAAAATTACAGATTATTTGAGTTTTGGTGTGGAAGGAAACTATAATTTCGGTGATGTTGAAACCAGAAATGTAATTCAAAACAGCGGCGTTCAATATGGAACCCGAGAAATAAATAATTCAAATCTTACAGGTTTTAATGCCAATTTCGGTTTGATGTTCGATAAAAAAATCGGAAAAAAATACCATTTTGCGGCAAGCGCCACTTACAGTCCGGAAGGAACAATCACTTCAGAAAATGAACGTAATTTGGCAACTGTTTTGCTTTTTGCCAACGGAAATATTTCTACAGTAGAAGAAAGAAATCTCACTGTTGATGATACGGAAATTAAAATGCCGTCTAAATTTTCTTTTGGAGTAGGAATGGGAGAACAAGGCAAATGGTTTGCAGGTGCCGAAGCAGTTTTCCAAGAAAGCAGTTCTTTTGGAAACCGATTTAACGACATTCAAAACGTAGCGTACGAAAATTCTCAAAAATATGTTTTGGGAGGTTATTTTATTCCGCAATATAATTCTTACGACAGCTATTTAAAAAGGGTAACTTACCGTGCAGGTTTCCGTTACGAAACTACCGGACTCGTAATTTCTGACGTTTCAATAAAAGATTATGCCGGAAGCGTTGGAGTAGGTTTGCCGTTAGGTGGAATGGCTTCTAACCTAAACATCGGTTTTGAATATGGACAACGTGGAACTATAAAAAATAACTTGGTTCGTGAAACTTACGCCAATATAATCATCGGTTTATCGTTAAATGATAAATGGTTCCAAAAGAGAAGATATGATTAAACAGAGAATTTGTGGATTTTTGTTTTTGTTGTTGATGGGTTTTGGTGCAACCGCACAAGAAAAATCCTGCAAAGAAAAATGGACTGATTTTTCGGAATTTGCAACGAAAAACAATTTCGACAGTTCTACTTATCAACCTTGGTTAGCTCTGAAAAATTGTTCAGAAAACAACGAAGATTATTTTATTTCGGGTATAAAAATTTTATCGCAAATGGTAGAAGCCGCCAACGCTTCTGCGGAAAAAGATAAAATGATTGCCGAATTAGCAACTCTTTTTGACGAACATGACAAAAAATTCCCAAACAATCAAAACGGGAATAAAATTGCAAAGTCCGTTATACTTTTTGAAAATAATGCAGCTTCAGAAAAAGATATTTTTAATTTTCTCGATCAGGCGTTTGCATCGCAACCTTCGCAGTTTAAACAGCCTTTTGTAATTGATTTGTATTCAAAAGTTTTGGTGAATCAATTTCATGCCAATGCCGAAAATTTGGATTTAAACAAAGTTTTACAAAAATTGGATGCTATTGCCATTCAAATTAAAACCGAAAAACAAAAATATTGGCCAACGGTTGAAACTTTGGAAAATAAAAAACAAACCATCAAGCTAATTCCCGAAGAAATTCAGCAATTGAATAGTGCAAAATCTTCTTTTGACAATTTAATTTTGGTGGAAGAAAATGTGAACGCACGTTTTTTAAAATTGGCGACTTGCGAACAATTGGAAAGTTTTTATGCTGAAAAAATTAAAAGTGCTGAAGATATTTTGGCGATGCAAAACGGTTTTGAGGTGTTGACACAAAAAAAATGTACGTCAGCTTTTTATTTTAATTTGACAAAAAAATTGCACACCGCGAAACCTTCTGCGGCAACGGCAAACGTTTTGGCATTTGACGCTAGAAAAAACCGGGAGCAAGATGTAGCCATGAAATATTTTCAGGAAGCGGCCGAACTCGAAACAAATCCTTCAAAAAAAGCCGAAGCTTATTACATGTTGGCAACCATCCAACAAATCAAGCACAAAGAACAAGCCCGAATTTCTGCATTAAAAGCTGTAGAAATTAAACCTGATTTTGGAAAATCGTATATTTTAATTTCGCAGTTGTATGCCAATAGCGGAAAAATGTGTGGCAATTCAACTTTTGAACAACAAGCCATTTATTGGTTAGCTGCCGAAACTGCTAAAAAAGCAGGGCAAGTGCAGCCTAATTTTGAAAAAACAGCAAAAGATTTGGCTGCAGATTATTTGCGTAAAGCACCTTCAAAAGATGATTTGAAAAAAGCCGGAAAAAAAGCAGGTGATGTCATCACATTTTCTTGCTGGATTAAGCAATCTGTGACCATTCCGAAATAAAAAATGAAATATATTTCCTACATATTACTCGGGATTTTCGTTTTGATTTTTGCTTCTTGCCAAAACAATATTAAAGAAGTTCAAAAGATTAACAGAGCGGCTTTTGCTCCAATGGGGGAAGCTGATTCGGTTAACTTAAAATACACCGATTCGGGAAGGATTACCGCAATTTTGAAAAGTCCAAAAATGCTCGATTTTGGCAATGTGGCGTTTCCTTACCAAGAATTTCCAAAAGGCGTGGACGTAACCATTTACGATGCGACTCAAAAACGAACTTTTGTGCGTTCGGATTATGCTATTTCTTTCAAAGGAACCAATATTATTGATTTGCAAGGCAATGTCAAAGTAACTTCTGAAGATGGTAAAATGCTTGAAACGACGCAGTTATATTACGACCAAAAACGAGAATGGTTTTTTACCGAAAAAAAATGCAAACTCACGCTTGGCGAAGGCAATGTTTTTTATACCAAAGGTTTTGACGCAAGTCGCGACTTAAAAGACATTAGCGGACAAACTTTCTTCGGGGAAGGCCAAGCCGACGATTTTTAAAAAAATAATTTTATCAAAATGTACAAATACATCCCTTATTTTTATTTGTTGGCTGCAATACTTTTTGCGGTTGACGGTTTCGTGAATTTAAATAGCCAAGAACGCACGCCGTGGTTGAGTTTTCTCTTTGCAGCATTGGCATTATTCATGTTTTTCTTTAGAAGAAGTTATGCAAAAAAGTTCGATCAGCATAAGAAAAACAATTCTTCAAACCCGAAATAATTTCTAGCAATTTCGCAAGCACAATCAAAAAAAATTCACTTTAAGGCAAAATATAACTTTACTGCTTTTATTATTAAGTAGATAATTGTATTTTCGCCCTCTGAATTTAAAAAGTAACATTATAAAATGGCAGTTTTATCGAAAATCCGACAAAGATCGCTTCTCCTTATTGTGGTGATCGGTTTTTGTTTATTAGCATTTGTGATTGGAGACCTTATTCAAGGAGGTGGTTTTCAAAGCACTCCTAAATATGTAGGAACCATTAATGGCGAAGATATTTCGTTTGAAGATTTTAGAACAAAAGTTGATGCGGCAGAAAGAGGTCAACAAGGCATGTCGAACACTCAAGCCGTAAGCACTGTTTGGGATCAGCTAGTTTCGGTGGCGCTTTTAAACGAACAATTCGAAAAATTAGGCATTCAAGTTGGTGAAAACCAAATTTTAGAAATGCTGAAACAAAATCCTCAAATTGGTCAAAATCCACAGTTTCAAAATGCTGCCGGACAATTTGATGCCGAAAAATTCAAAGCTTTTTTCCAAGCAGATCCGCAAATGGCGGCTCAATTATTGGAAATGGAAAGACAAGCAGAATTAAGTGCTAAATCTCAAATTTACAGCACTTTAATTAAATCAGGTTTTTACACTACTGATGCTGAAGCGAAATTGCAACACCGTTTAGAAACTGAAAAAGTGTCTTTCAACTACGTTGCTTACGCTTTCTCTAACATCAAAGACAGCGAAGTTCCGGTTTCTGATGATGAAATCGTGGCTTACATGAGAAAAAACGAAAAAAGATACAAAGCTGAAGAGTCAAGAAGTTTAGAATATGTTTTGATCGAAGACAAACCGTCAACTGAAGATGAAAACGAAGTGAAAAAAACTTTGACAGATTTGATGAACCAAAAAGTAGTTTTTAACGAAGCAACTGGTAAAAATGACACTGTTGCAGGTTTTAACTCAACTGCTAATGTGGTGGAATTTGTAAACGCAAATTCTGATATCAAGTACGATTCTACTTACATCACTAAATCAAAACTTCCAGCTCAATATGCTGATAATTTGTACAACTTGCAAACCGGACAAACTTTCGGTCCTTATGTTTACAACGGTTATTATGCTGTAAGTAAATCTATGGGAAAAAGAGCTGGAGCAAGTGCAAAAGCAGCTCACATTTTAGTAGCTTATGCTGGTGGAAAAGCACCAAATCCTGCGATTACGCGAACTAAAGATGAAGCACAAGCTAAAGCAAATGATTTATTGGCACAAGTTCAAGCAAATCCTGCTGCATTTGGAGGTTTAGCTGCCGCAAATTCTGATGATCCGGGTTCTGCTCAAAACGGTGGTGAATATGACAATATCGTGCCTGGACAAATGGTTCCGGCCTTTGATAGCTTCGTGTTTAACAAACCAATCGGTTCTTTAGGAGTGGTAGAAACTGAATTTGGTTACCACGTAATCAAAGTTATCGACAAACAAGATGCAATTCGTTTGGCAACTGTAGCATTGAGAATTGAACCATCAGAAAAAACGAGCGACGATATTTTTACAAAAGCAACCAAATTTGAAATGGAAGCTGCTGAAAAAGATTTTGCTGCTACTGCAAAATCAATGGGACTTTCTGTTGCTCCAGCGATTAATGTAAAAGCTTTTGACGATAATTTTGCAAGTTTCAGTAACCAACGTCAAGTTGTTCGTTGGGCTTTTGACAAAGAAACTGCTGCTGGAGATGTGAAAAAATTCAATGTTCCGGGTGGAAACTTAATTGTAAAAATGAAAAAGGTAAACGAAGAAGGATTACTTCCTGTTTCGGATGCAAGACCTTCAATTGAGCCAATTTTGAAAAACCAGAAAAAAGCTGAAAAAATTAAAGCCATCATGAAAGGTAGCACTTTAGAACAAGTAGCAACTGCTTCGAAAATGACGGTTCAAACGGCTGCTGACGTTACTGTTGCAGTTCCAAATCTTTCTGGTGTTGGTTTTGAACCAAAAGTGGTAGCTACGGCTATTGCAACGGCTCCAAACAAAGTTTCGCAATTGATTGAAGGTAGAACTGGAGTTTTTATGGTAAAAACTACTGCTGTAACCAAAGCTCCTGCTGCAACTGATTTGTCAGCTCAAAAACAAAAATTACAAGGTCAAGGAAATGTTTCGATGAACAAAATCTTGCCTTCGCTTAAAGATAACGCCGATATTGAAGACAACAGATTGAAATTCGGTTACTAAAATTAAATTCATCTCATAAAAAATCCCGCTTCTTAATGGAATCGGGATTTTTTTTTAAGTCCAAATTTTTATAAAATAATTTCAGAGTAAGAAAGAATGGTCGTGTAACCTTTTGCATTAAAATATCCAGTAGGATTTTCTTCTGAAATGGCCAAAACGAAATCACCTCCCCAAGCACCAAGACTTTTTACAACGCCATTAAAATCGCTGAATAATTGCTGTTGAATCGTTGGTGTTTCCAATATCGGCGACAACATTTCATCGTATTGCTGAAGTAAATTTGCAAAAACTAAACTATTTTCAGCGGAAACCAATTGCGTAGCAATATCCGTTGTAGCCTTCAATATTGCTTCAGAAACTTGTGCGTTGTTTTTTTTGTAAGCGGCAATGGCTTGCTTGCTATTTTGTTTTTTATTCAGATAAACAAAAAATATTTTAGATGCAAAATCCGGCTGAAAATCAACGGTTTCAACTATTGGTTTTTCATTTTCAATTCGATAAAAAATCGCCGAATTATTTTGCGCATTGGCAATATCGTAACCACTTCCACCGAAGCTTTTCTGCAACAAATCAAAGGCATCAACTTCAAACCACGAAGCAATATTGTTTATCAAAGTGGAAGACGTTCCCAAACCCCAATTTCGCGGAAAAGTCAAACGGGTTTCCACCGTAAAGCCTTTGTTTTTCTGAAAGATTTTTGCGTTAAGCAAATGCGCCTCGTGCAAAATTTTCAATAAAGTTTCCCTAACCGTATTTTCTTGTTTTTGATTTGAAAAAATATCGGCAACGGTAAAATTGTCTTGAAACCAAATCGTTCCATCATGGTCAAAACTTTTCCAGGAAATCCGCTCTTCGGTTGAAGGTTCAACGGTTAAATATTGCCCAAACTTCGTAGGAAGCGAAAACGCCGTTCCACCGTCGAGAACGAGATATTCGCCCGTGATAAAAAGTTTTCCGTTGCTGTAAAATGTTTGCTCCAAAGCTTAAATTTTTGCTTTTCTCAAATGATCCACATATTCCACAACAGCCGCGTGTGTCACAGCTTTCTCCCGAAAATGATCCAGAATTAAAATGCGTTCGGTTTCATTCGCTTCTAATTGATTGATGATATTTCCGAGGTGCATTTTCATGTGTCCTTCCTGAATTCCGTTAGTGGTAAGCGAACGTAATGCGGCAAAATTTTGTGCCAAACCAGCTGCTGCCACAATTTGCATCAAATCTTTAGCGGAAGGATTTTCGAGCATTTGCAAATTAAATTTTACCAAAGGATGCAAACTCGTCAATCCGCCAACAGTTCCCAAAGCCAGCGGAATTTCCATCCAAAAAGAAAAAATTCCGTTTTCGATTTTGGCATGAGAAAGACTTGAATATTTTCCGTCTTTGGCTGCATAAGCGTGAATTCCGGCTTCGATGGCACGAAAATCATTTCCGGTTGCTAAAACTACGGCATCAATTCCGTTCATGATACCTTTGTTATGGGTTACAGCGCGATACGTTTCGACTTCGGCGATGTTCACGGCAGTCACAAATTTTTCGGCAAATTCCTGCGGATTCGCAATGGTTTTGTCAGCTAATTCTTCAATTTTACATGAAACTTCAGCACGAACTAAGCAATTTGGAACATAATTCGACAGAATGCTCATTACCACCGTAATATTTTTCTCTTCTTCTGAAAATAATTCGTAAGAAAAGGCTTCGGTTTTTAAAGTTTTGGCAAATTGTTCCAAACATGAATTGATGAAATTTGCCCCCATAGAATCTTTCGTTTCAAAAGTAGCATGAAGTTGGTAATAACCTTCAATTTCTGAGGTTTTATCCCGAAGTTCGAGGTTTAAAATGCCGCCACCACGCTTTTGCATATTTCCGGTAATCGACTCAGTTTCGGTGAAAAAGCGGTATTTTTTTTCGTTAAAAAAAGATTGCAGTTTTTCTTTTTCGCCTTTAAAAATAAAATGAACCTGACCAATTTTTTCGGTTCCGATGATGGTTGTTTTAAATCCGCCACGAGTGGACCAAAATTTTGCCGCATTTGCCGCAGCCGCAACCACCGAACTTTCTTCGATAGCCATTGGAACGGTGTGAAACTTTTCGTTGATTAAAAAATTTGGCGCAATTCCTAAAGGCAAATAAAAATTGGTAATCGTGTTTTCGATAAAATCGTCGTGAAGTTGTTGCAGTTTTACGTCTTTGTTCCAATAATTGGTAAGCAGCGAAACGGCTTCTTCCGGGTTAGAAAAATATTGATTGGCAATCCAACTGATTTTTTCGGCTTTGGAAAATTTAGAAAAACCGGAAACAGATTTGTCCATCTTAAAAAGGCATTAAAATTTTGCTGCAAAGATACATTTTTCGGTATGGCTTCGCACCAAAACCCACATCGGAATTATGGGTTTGTGCATTTAACAATAAAAATTACGTTTAATTGTAAATTTTTCACTAAAATTGACAGTTTTTTTACCTTTACAAAATATGAAGAATTCCGGCAAAGTAGTTTTGATGTTTCTATTGATGAGCATCACAACTGTTGCACAGCAAAAAATTTCCCTCGAACAAATTTGGAGTGGCGCTTTCAGAACGCAAGGAATGGATGAGCTCCAGTCACTTAAAAACGCTAATCATTACACGGTTTTAAATTTTGATCGCAGTTCGCGAAGCATGCAAATTGAGTTGTATGACTTTGCCACGCTCAAAAAAATCGAAACTTTAATTGATACTAAAAATCATCAAAATCTACCGATGATTGACAGTTATAGCTTTAATAATGCCGAAACGCAAATTTTGCTGGCTTGTAATTCCACGCCAATTTTTAGAAGATCGTATTTGGCTGATTATTTTTTGTATGATTTAAAAACAAAAGAACTGACCAAACTTTTCGATTTCCAGGTGCAAGAGCCTGTTTTTTCTTCGGATGGAAAAAAGATTGCTTACGCAAAAGACAATAATTTATTTGTGTACGAAATTTCAAGCAAAAAATCGACCGCCATTACCACTGATGGAAAGAAAAATGCCATCATCAACGGAATTACGGATTGGGTTTACGAAGAAGAATTTGCTTTTGTTCGTGCGTTTGATTGGAATGCTTCGGGTGATAAAATTGCTTACATAAGATTTGATGAAACCCAAGTTCCGGAGTTTTCGATGGATGTTTATGGCAAAGATTTATATCCTTCTCAACACGTTTTTAAATACCCGAAAGCTGGTGAAAAAAATGCCGAAGTATCGTTGCATATTCACGATTTGAAAAATAATTCGACCCAAAAAATTCAATTAAACTATGAGGATTTTTATATTCCGAGAATCAAATGGACGAGTGATGCCAATGTTTTGAGTGCTCAAATCATCAACCGCCATCAAAATAATCTGGATTTGATTTTTGTGGATGGCAATTCGGGGCAACCGAAAATAATTTTAAATGAAAAAGACAAAGCGTATATTGACATCACCGATAATTTGACTTTTTTAAAAGACAATAGTTTTATTTGGACAAGTGAAAAAGACGGTTTTAATCATATTTACCATTACGACAAATCCGGAAAACTGAAAAATCAAGTCACCAAAGGCAATTGGGAAGTGACGAATTATTATGGTTTCAACGAAAAAAAACAGACGATTTATTACCAATCGGTTGAAAATGGTTCGATTAACCGCGATGTTTATAGCATCAATTTAAACGGAAAAAATAAAAAACGCTTGACTGATAAAACCGGAACTAACGCGGCAACTTTCAGCCCGAATTTCGATTTTTTTATCAATGCGTATTCTAGTGCTAATATTCCGCCGGTTTACAGTCTGAACAATAGCAAAACCGGGAAAATGGTTCAGCCGATTCAAGACAATCAACCGTTGCTGAACAAATTGAAAAGTTATGATTTGCCAGCCAAAGAATTTTTTGAAATAAAAACCGAAAAAGGTCATCAATTAAACGCTTGGATGATTAAGCCGAAAAATTTTGATGCCAATAAAAAATATCCGGTTTTAATGTTCCAATATTCAGGTCCAGGTTCACAAGAAGTGGCCAATCAATGGCTTGATATCAATGACATGTGGTACATGATGTTAGCTCAGGAAGGTTACATTGTGGCTTGTGTGGACGGAAGAGGAACTGGTTTTAAAGGATCCGAATTTAAAAAAGTTACGTATAAAGATTTAGGGAAATTAGAAGTTGAAGATCAGATTGACGCCGCAAAAGTTTTCCAGAAATACAATTATGTTGATGCTTCCCGAATTGGGATTTGGGGTTGGAGTTATGGCGGATTCATGTCGTCTAACTGTATTTTGAAAGGAAATGATGTTTTTAAAATGGCAATTGCGGTTGCTCCGGTAACCAATTGGCGTTTTTATGATTCGGTTTACACCGAAAGATTTTTGCAAACGCCACAAGAAAATCCTTCAGGTTACGACGAAAATTCACCGATAAACCACGTTGAAAAATTAAAAGGAAAATATTTGTTGATTCACGGAACTGCCGATGACAATGTTCATGTGCAAAATACAATGTTGATGATTGAAGCTTTGGTACAAGCCAACAAACAATTTGATTGGGCCATTTATCCGGACAAAAATCACGGCATTTACGGTGGAAAAACCCGCTTACAGCTTTATACTAAAATGACAAACTTTATTAAAGAAAATTTATAGAAATGAATACTACAGCAATAGAAAAAGAAAATTTTTTCGGACACCCTAAAGGACTTTTTATTTTGTTCTTTACAGAAATGTGGGAACGATTTTCTTTTTACGGGATGAAAGCCTTGTTGATTTTTTATCTCACAAAATACCATCTTTTTTCTGACGCTTCAGGAAATTTATTGATTGGAAGTTATGCCGCTTTAGTTTATGCAGTTCCTGTGATTGGAGGTTTTATTGCCGACAAATATTTAGGTTTTAGAAAAGCCATTATTTTCGGGGGAATCATGCTCGTTTTAGGGCATCTTGGAATGGCTTACGAAGGAAATGCCGCTACGCAATCTATGACGGGAGAAATAGTCCGAGATGACGTTGCGCTTCAGGTTTTTTATTTTTCGCTGTCTTTAATTATTGTAGGAGTAGGATTTTTAAAAGCAAATATTTCTTCTTTGGTGGGCGAATTATATGAATTTGGCGACAAAAGACGTGATTCAGGATTCACTATTTTTTACATGGGAATCAATCTTGGGTCATTTTTAGCTACAATTATTTGTGCGTGGTTAGGGGAAAAATACGGCTGGAGTTATGGTTTTGGTGCAGCAGGAATCGGAATGTTTTTTGGATTGATAACTTTTATTGCCGGGAAAAGATTTTTGAATGGCAAAGGTGAGTCTAAAGTCCCAGATTTCTTGGCTAAAAGATCTTTTGGAATCAAAAATGAATGGTTGATTTATATTGCAAGTGCTTTGTCGGCAATATTTTTTTGGCAAATGGTACAAAGTCACGAAGCGGTTTCCTGGATTTTAAAAATTGCCGGAGGATTGTCTTTCTTGTACATTGTTTACTATGCTGTAACGCAACTGACTGGCAAAGAGCGAGATCAACTCGTTGCGTTAACAATTTTAATTGTTTTTACGATAGTTTTTTGGGCTTTGTTTGAACAAGCTTATACGTCTTTAAATCTTTTTGCCGATAGAATTCTCGATCGAAATATTTTTGGAGTAGAATTGACCGCTGGACAATTTTTGAGTTTTAACGCTTTATTCATCATTTTATTAGCACCTGTTTTTGCTTGGTTATGGGTGAAATTAGGAAAATACAATCCAAATACTGCAGTGAAATTTTCGCTTGCTTTAATGCTTGTTGGATTAGGTTTTGGCTCATTAGTTTTAGGAATTAATGTTTCGGATACAGGTAAAGTTGCCGCCGTTTGGTTAATCCTAACTTATTTCTTACACACTTGTGGTGAATTGAGTTTGTCTCCGGTTGGATTATCGGCAGTAACAAAACTTTCGCCAGCAAAAATTGTTGGTTTCATGATGGGAGTTTGGTTTTTGGCAACCGCAAGTTCAGAATTTATTGCTTCGGTGTTAGCAAACATTGCGTCAGTAGACACTTCAAGCGGAACGGCTCCAGATTTGAATATGGCAAAACTGAGCTATCTAAAATTATTTGAATATTTATTTTACACCGGAATCGGATTTGGAGTACTTCTTCTTTTGATTTCTCCAATTATCAAAAAATTAATGCATGGTGTTGACAAAGAATTGAATAACTAAATTCTACATTTGTCTTGCTAAATAATCCAAAAGAAAAGCGACTTCCGAGTCGCTTTTTACGATAAATTAAAATCATTTCTTTAAAATGTCTGATAAAAAAACCTCCCTTTTTTCTACGATCAATTCATTCAACAAAACATTCTGGTTAGCCAGTTTCATGGAACTCATGGAACGTTGGGCTTGGTACGGAATTTTTACATTATTCGGACTTTATTTAGTAGGTTCCACGGATGAAGGCGGATTGGGTTTTAACCATATCCAAAAAGGAAATATTATGGCAAACGTCACGGCAATTCTATATTTCCTTCCGATATTTTTTGGCGTAATTGCCGATCGAATAGGATACAAATTGTCGCTTGTCATTGCTTACATTATCATGATTGTGGGTTATTATTTCATGGGTGAAGTCAACACTTATTGGAGCATGTACATGATTTTCCTACTGGTTGCAATTGGAGCAGCGTTCTTTAAACCAGTTGCTTCGGCGATTGTAGCTAGAAATACCGATGAAACCACGGGGACAATGGGTTTTGGAATTTTTTACATGATGGTAAACATCGGTGGGTTCATCGGTCCGGCAATGTCGTCTTACTTGAGAACTGAATTTGGTTGGAAAATTATTTTTATCCAAGCAGCCGTTGTGATAGGAGTTAACCTATTAATGGTTTTGCTTTTTTACAAAGAACCAAAGGTTGAAAAGAAACACAAGGAACCGATTTTAACAGAGATTAAAAATTCGGTTTTAAATATTATTGAAGCTTTGAAAGATAAACGTTTGACCATTCTGTTAATTTTAATGATTGGTTTCTGGACGATGTTCAACCAGCTTTTTTATACGCTTCCAAATTTTATTGAAGATTGGGTAAATTCTGCACAAATAAGCAATTGGATTAACGAAAATCTCCCGTTTTTAGGCAAAACTCTAACGCAAGACGGACAAGTGAAGGCAGAATGGTTTACCAATATTGATTCCTTGATGATTATTTTGTTTCAAGTTTCGGTATCATTTTTTGTAATCAAAATGCGACACATTAACGCGATTATTCGAGGATCAATCATTGCCACAATTGGTGTTTCACTTACATTTTTTACCCATAACGTTTGGTTTACAGTTATCGGAACCATGATTTTTGCCATCGGGGAAATGATGTCGAGTCCCACATTATCGTCATTTATCGCTTTGATTACACCAAAAGGGAAAGAAGGTTTGTACCAAGGAACTTATTTTTTGCCGGTTGCTGCTGGAAATTTCTTTACCGGATTTATTGCTGGTGATTTGTACCAAAAATGGTCGGATAAATTGTCGCTTCTTCAAAAAGAATTAGGCAAAAGAAACATCGCAATGCCAGAAGTGGTAAGTAAAGAAGAATTTATTGAGCAAGGTTCAAAAGCCTTAAACCTTTCTATTTCAGATTTTGAAAAACAATTTCATCTAAAAGACGCCAATCTTGACTACGCTACAATTGGAGAAAATTTTAAAACAGTTGCGGCTCAAAAAGGCATTGACGTTTCCGGAATTCAGACACCCTTTTCAAAAAGCGAATATTTTGCGTTAGCAGAACAAAAACTCAACCTTAATCACTGGCAAATGACTGATTTGTTGTGGGAAAATTACCAACCGAACAAAATTTGGTTTGTCGTTTGCGCCGTAGGATTAGTGTCAATTGTGTCTTTAATTATTTACGACCGATTTGTGGTAAGACCGCTTGAGAAAAAGTCTGCGAACTAAAACGCTTTAAGATAATTTTGACTATCTTTCGCAATTAAATTTTTAAACCCAAGTTACATGGTTACTGAGAATGCCAATTCTGACTTTTTTGATTCCAAAGTTTTAGGACATCCTTCCGGTTTGTTCGTACTATTTTTCACAGAAATGTGGGAGCGTTTTTCGTTTTACGGAATGAAAATATTACTCGTTTTGTTTTTAACAGCTCCTTTAATCGGAAATAACCCAGGATGGGAATGGTCGCGAGAAAATTCTCTAGCATTAATTGGAACATATGGGTCGTTACTTTATTTAACACCATTAATTGGTGGATACGTTGCCGATAAAATTACAGGCTATAGGATTGCAGTGGTTATTGGTTGTATAATCATGACAGCTGGACACGCTGCAATGGCATTCGAAACAAAACCTTCATTTTATATTGGGTTGGCTTTATTAGTGATAGGAACTGGATTTTTTAAACCAAACATCACTTCGATAATTTCTGAAATGTACAAAGGGAAAGATGAGAAAAAAGATGGAGCATACACCATTTTTTACATGGGAGTTAATGCGGGCGCTTTTTTCGGGATGATGCTGTGTGGATATTTGGCCGAGAATTTTGGCTGGTCTTGGGGATTTGGTCTTGCTGGTATTTTTATGATGCTCGGTTGTTTACAGTTTTGGTTGGCAAAGCCGATTTTCGGTGACCTTGGGGCCAAGCCAGACAAGGAAAAAATTGCAGCGGCAGAACTTAAAGCTTCAATTGAAGAAGTAGATTCTGACAAAAGAAATCCATTTCAACTTTTTGATTATGCGTTGATAGCACTTTCAGCGATAGGTGGTTTATTGTATTTGTTTAACGATCCATTAGAGAAAATCGAAAAAATAAACCTATTGCCATTTAAAGTTGGTAGTTTGAGCGGAACAAACTTTGTAGTAATCACGGCTTTGGTGCTTTTTATAATTCTGCTTATTTCTAGAATTTCTAGGTATTCCTCTATTGTTAGAGACAGAATCATTGCTGTTTGCTTCTGTGGTTTATTTACCGTTTTTTTCTTTATGGCTTTTGAACAGTCAATGGGATCTATGACTATTTTTGCCGACGCATACACCAACAGAACTTTAGAAGGATCTGCGGCATTCGTTTTTAAAATTGTTGATGCATTGCTCACCACAATCCCACTTGTTATCATTACTTGGGTATTGTTTAAACTATTCCGTCAAACCTTCTCAAAAATTGCTCTGTCAAATATCTTCTTAGGTCTAGCGTTCATTGGAATTTGGTTTTTTGTGATTTTTCGTTTGGTAAATAAATTTTCAGAGTCAGGAAGCACAGTAGATGCTTCATGGTTTGCAATTTTGAACTCCTTTTTTATAATATCATTGGCTCCATTGTTTTCAAAATGGTGGGAAAGTAAATATAATCCTAGTGCAGGTGTGAAATATGGTGTAGGATTAATTCTTTTAGGAATCGGCTTCGGAATTTTGGCTTTCGGATCGTGGGGAATTCCTCAAGGAGCAAAAGCGGCATCCGTAAGTATGATCTTTTTAATTTTGGCTTACTTATTACATACCATGGGAGAACTTTGTCTCTCACCTCTTGGCTTGTCTTATGTAAGCAAGTTGGTACCGCCAAGAATGATTGGCTTCATGTTCGGAGTTTGGTACCTGGCCATTGCCGTCGGTCAAAAAGCCGCAGGAACTATGGGTGGGATGATTGACCAAATTACTAAAGAATATTCAATTGGAACTTTTTTCTTAATTTTCGCAATTGTTCCCGCAATTATCGGCTGCATTGCGATTTTGTTAAGTCCATTTTTGAAAAAACTAATGCACGGAGTAAGATAACAAACCTTAACTAAAACTATAAATAAATGGAAACAACTGTAAAGCACTCTCACCCAAAGGGATTATGGTATCTTTTTGGTACCGAAATGTGGGAGAGATTTGGCTATTATTTGATGCTCGGAATTTTTTCCTTGTATATGATTGACGGCTGGAACAACGGAGGAATGGGCTTCGATGCGGCAAAAAAATCCGACATCTACGGAACGTATCTTGGTCTCGTTTACCTAACTCCTTTCATCGGAGGTTTGCTTGCCGATAGAGTTTTAGGCTACCGAAGATCAATCGTAATGGGTGGTTTGATGATGTCTGCTGGATATTTTTTACTTTCCATCCACAGCACAACCACATTTTACATTGCCTTGCTTTGCATTATTTTAGGAAACGGATTTTTTAAGCCGAATATTTCCACGTTAGTCGGAAACCTGTACAGCAATGAAGAACTGAAAGACAAGAAAGATGCTGGATACAACATTTTTTACATGGGAATCAACATTGGAGCCTTCGTGTGTAACTTCGTGGCGGCTTACATGAGAATCAACTACGGCTGGGGTTATGCGTTTGCGGCTGCTGGAGTTGGAATGTTGATTGGTGTGGTAATTTTCCTTGTCGGAACCAAACACATCAAGCATGTCGATGTAATCAAACCGGTTCAAGAAGGCGATATGTCCACAGGGAAAATTTTAGGCTTAACAGTTGTGCCGATGTTCATCTTCGGAATTATTGGCTACATTATTCCTGGAAATTTTTTAGGATCAGATACAAATGACGCATTTATCATCGGTTGTATTCCCGTAATTGCGTTTTTCATTTACCTCGCGTTTAAAGCCGAAGCAAAAGAAAGTCGTGCCATCAAAGCACTTTTGGCGGTATTTACGTGCGTAATTTTGTTTTTTGCGATTTTCCACCAAAATGGAGACGCCTTAACGGTTTGGGCCGAAGATCATACAGATAGAAATATGCCGGCTTCAATTTCCACAACTGCTGATGAAGTAGGAATGGCACAAGTTGTGGTAAATAACGACATTGTTTCAGCCGATCAGGAAACGTTCGACAAAATCATCAAAGAAAGAAGAGACGCAGAAAATGCGATGCCAGCGGTTTCTAAAGAAGAGTTGGCAGCGAAAGCAAAATTTTCGGGCGAAACCGGACAATTGGAAAAATCCCGTAAATATTTCTCGACACTTCCAGGCGATCAAATTCCAGAATCGGGACAAAATCTAAAATTATATTCAACCGAATTGTACCAATCCATCAATCCGTTTTGGGTGGTAGTATTGACACCTTTGGTTGTGGGAGTTTTCGGATATTTAAGAAGAAGAAAAAAAGAACCAAGCACGCCAACAAAAATCTTCATCGGTTTGGTGATCACGGCTTTGTCTGCCTTAGTAATGGTTGGAGCGGTAATGGCAACAAACGATTTGACGACGAAAGCAAGTTCTTGGTGGTTGATCGCATCTTACGGGGTAATCACAATTGGAGAATTATGTCTCTCACCTATGGGACTGTCGCTGGTTTCTAAATTGTCGCCACCGCGAATCACAGCTTTGATGATGGGAGGGTTTTTCCTTGCGATTTCCGTAGGAAACAAACTTTCCGGAATGCTTTCGTCATTGTGGGAAACAATGGAAGAAAAGGAAAATTTCTTCTTGCTTAACTTCGGGCTCGTTCTTGGAGCGGCTCTCGTTTTATTGTTGATGCTAAAATGGCTCAACAGCGTGATGAGGGAAAACAATGTGGCCTAATTTTCGGCACTATTTTTGAAAACACACAATTAAATTTTAAAATAAAATGAAGAAATTACTTTTTGCACTATTTATCGCCATCGGAAGTTTGGCTTCTGTTCAGGCTCAAGAAATCAAATGGATGACATTAGATCAAGCTTTGGCAGCTCAAAAAAAGAAAGCCAAACCAATTTTTATGGACGTGTACACAGATTGGTGTGGACCTTGCAAAATGCTGGACAAAAATACATTCCAAACCAAAGAAGTAGCTGATTACATCAATGCCAATTATTATGCGGTAAAATTTAATGGCGAAGGAAATTCTGAAGTTACTTACAAAGGAACAAAATACGGTAATCCTAAGTATGATGCTAATCGAAAAGGTAGAAACGCGGTACACGATTTTACCATTTTCTTAAAAGTGCAAGGATATCCGTCAATGTATATTTTTGACAAAAAAGGAGAATTAAAAGCTCCAATTGTTGGTTATCACACGGCAGAACAGTTATTGCCTTTGCTAAAAGTATAAGAATTTATTCCACAATAGTATAGAATCCCTTTTCATAAATTGAATGAAAAGGGATTTTTGCTTTTTCACAGGTTTGCGATAATCGTTCTACAAAATTTTTGTAATTACTTGCGTCAGCAATGACGACTTTAGGTTTCGTATTGGCTATAATTCTTTCGAAGTTTAATTTTGGCGAATGCGAAACAATTAAAATATCCGGTTTCATTAATCCTGAAGCGACCGAAGTACTGTCTAAAACCAGAATTTTTTGTCGTTGCGAAAACACCACATTTCTAAATTTTTCATAAGATTTAATTTTCGAAACAGTAGCAATGGTGTAAGGTTTTATGGCAAAACTCAAGTTCTTCTCATTCACAGAATCGCGACTTTTAATTGTTACTTCCGAACCATTATTCTCGGCCAAAATTAAATTTTTTCGATCGCTGAAAACAATCGTTTCGTTTATATTTTTACTGTCGACAACCGTAAATAAACAGATGATTTGAAACAAAACAATGGATGTCATTGCCGTTGCCATATTTTTAAACGAATGTTTGTGAATCCAAAAACCAATTGCAAAAACCAAAAAAACCGAGGCGAAAAGCATCATCAGATTAAAGTGAATTTCTTTGAATAGAAAGACATCAACCGAAGCAATGAGGTGAATAATTTTGTTCATCCAAAGAATGGCAGTTTCTAAAATAACGGAGAGCGGCTTCCAAATCAAATCAAAAAAGGCCAAAATCATTACCAACAATCCCAATCCCATTATACCACCAATCACTGGAAGAACGACCAAATTTGTCACTAAAAATAATCCCGGAAACTGATGGAAATAATACAGGCAAAAAGGCAATGTTCCCAATTGAGCTGCAAATGAAACCGTGATGATTTGGTAAAAATATTTCAAGATTTTATTTTCGGGTTGCCAAAAGGTATCAAACTTAGGTTGAAGCCAAGCGATGAAAAAGAGTGCACTGTAACTCAATTGAAACCCAACATCTACCAAAAATGAAGGTTTGAAAAGTAAAATTAACAACATCGAAACCAAAAGTGTGTGCAATAAATTGGTTTTCCGGATTGAAAATTGTCCGACGGCTACAAAGCTAAACATCACCACAGATCTTACCACAGAAGGTGAAAAACCTGCAATCAAAGTAAAAATCCATAAGAAACTAATCACAAAAATCAATCGGAAAAAGTTGTAGAAACGGGTATTAGGTAACGGTTTTAATAAAAAAGTGATAATCAACATCAAGCAACCCACATGCAGTCCCGACACGGAAAGAATGTGAACCGCTCCCGCAAATTGATAATCTTGTAAAATTTCTTTTGAAATCTCTTGTTGTTGGCCTAATATCAAAGCAGATAAAACTGCAAGAGCATCCGGGTTGAAGCCAGACTTTTTTAAGTTATTAATAATTTTTATACGAAAATTTGCCGCGTAATAATAAATGTCTCTTTTCGTTTCACCAGTATTAATCAAAGATGTTTCTTCCAAGAAAATTTGCCCTGAAATCGATTTGTTGTGCAAATAATTTCCGTAGTCAAATTGATAAGGATTGGTGATTTTTCGATGTGGCAGAAATTTTCCGATGACAAAATATTCATCGCCAATTTTTATTTCTTTGGAAGGATGATTAATGGTCACCAACAATTTTCCTTCTGTTTCGGTTTTTTCCACCTGCTTCACTTCGGTCACAAAACGCGAACCAGAAGCAGAATTTTTCAATTGCTCGCGAATCACCAATTTGAAAACCTGCTTTTCGTCTTTGACAAAATGTAAAAAATGATTTTGGTAAAAATATTCAGAATGAATAGAAAGTGCCGAAAATCCGAGGATAAAAAAACTGAAACAAGCCACAATTCCATAAAGATGTGGAACTCGGAATTTTTTGTTCAACAAAAAAACTAACGATAATAAAATGACCGAAATTCCTGCGAAAATCAGTGTTTTTTCAGGAAATGGTTTGGTCAAAAATGCGGCAGATAATCCGAGAACAAAACAAATTGTAATTCTCGCTAACGGAAATTTCAGTACTTTCATAAATCGAAAATACTGAAAATCCGTTAATTATGATTTTTTTTGAGAAAAATTATTGTGTCAAAACGCGATTCACTTGCGCAAACGCTCTCTTATAGTAAGATTCATTGGTAGAAGAAACAATCACGCCGCGAGAAGTAGAAGAATGGATAAATTTGATTTCATCACCAATTTTTTCCACCACCAAACCAACATGGTTAATCACTTTTCTTCCATTAGTTCTGAAGAAAATTAAATCGCCTTTTTTAACGTCGTCGTTTTCTACTTTTTCACCCACAAGCGCCATGTCGTGCGAACTTCTTGGTAATTTAATGTCAAACAAATTAAAAACTGCCGTAACCATTCCGGAGCAATCCATACCGGCTTTTGTAGTTCCGCCACCTCTGTATCTCACGCCTAAAAATTCCATAGCGTTGTTGATCAATTGCATTGAAAGGTAGCTATCAGTTGGAGAAGCGAACATTAAATCGTTGTCTTCTGTCTCAACAACAGTGATATTTTTTTTCGCTTGTTTTGTAGTTTTTGAAACCTTTTTTTCAGGAGTTGCCGCCACAGGTTTGTTCACCATCACTGGTTTGTCTGCAACAATTGTAGGTTTTTTTTCGTCAGAAGGTTTTTCGTAGATACCTTTTTTAACTGCTTCTTTTTTTGAAGTGACAATTTTTTGAGAAAATCCGGTTGCGGTTGCTAAAACCAACATCGGGATTACGAAAAGTACTTTTTTTACAGACATATTTTATTTTTTATTTTTCAGTTGAACAATTTGGGCAATTCAACTTTAGATTTATTAATAAAATTCCGAAGAATTATTTTTTTGCTCTTATAGAGAATTTAGTTTTTTAATTATCTAATAACGTTCGTTTGGAAACATTATTATATTTTAATCTTCAAATATAATACAATTTCCATTCCGAGTATTAAAAATTTTCTAAAAAATTACAAAAGTTAATACAATTCACAGGATTATTCTGTCAGAAATTATGCTTATAATCTCTTGAAAGTCTTGCTGTTACAAGGATTGTTTGTTTTTTTGAGGCAAAAGTGTTTTCGATTATCAATTTTGCGGTTTTTTGGCTTGCTCCTTCGCCTCCTAATTTTTTTTCGAGCAAATTATATTTTTCGAGCAAATTTTTTCGGTGGTTTTCATCCAGAATTTTTTTCAATTCCGCCTTAATTTTCTTGGAATTGAATTCATCCTGAATCAACTCAGTCACCACTTCTTGATCCATAATCAAGTTCACCAACGAAATATATTTTAAAGTCAGGATGCGTTTCGCAATTTGATACGAAATCCAATTTCCTTTATAGCAAACTACTTCAGGAACTTTAAAAAGAGCGGTTTCGAGAGTTGCCGTCCCGGAAGTTACCAATGCTGCCGTGGCAATTGAAAGCAAATCGTATGTTCGGTTTGAAATAAATTTTACATTTTCATTTTTTAAAAAAGATTGGTAAAATTCAAATTCCTGACTTGGAGCTCCAGCAATTACAAACTGATTCTCCGGAAAATCTTTCACCACAGAAAGCATTCCTTCCAACATTTTAGAAATTTCTTGTTTCCTGCTTCCAGGTAACAACGCCACAATAGGTCGATCGTCTAAATTAAATTCTTTACGGAGGAAATCGGCGTCTTTTTGCTCGCGATTTTGGATGGCATCAATAAGAGGATGTCCTACAAATTTTACGGGAAATGAATGTTTTTTTTCGTAAAAATCTTTTTCAAAAGGCAAAATCACATACACGAAATCTATATCACGTTTAATCGCTTTGATTCTATTTTCTTTCCAAGCCCAAATTTGTGGCGAAATATAATAATGCGTCAATATATTAAGGTCTTTCGCCCATTTTGCGATTCGCATGTTAAAGCCTGGATAATCGATGAAAATAATCGCATCCGGCTGAAATTTTAAAATGTCCTCTTTACAAAATTTGATGTTATTCAAAATCGTTTTTAAATTCATCACTACTTCGGCAAAGCCCATGAATGCTAAATCCCGATAATGTTTTACCAAAGTTCCTCCGGCATTTTGCATCAAATCGCCACCCCAAAAACGAATTTCAGCATCAGGTTCCTGCTTGAACATTTGCTTCATCAAATTCGCACCGTGCAAATCGCCCGAAGCTTCACCCGCAATGATGTAATATTTCATCTAAAAAATATTTAAGAATTTAATTTCCAACTATTTAACGATTGAATAGCGTGATGTGCCGTTAAGTCGAATTGCACAGGAACCACTGAAACATAACCGTTTTCTAAAGCCCATTCGTCCGTGTCATCGCCATTATCCAAGTTTACAAATTTCCCCGAAAGCCAATAATAATCGCGTCCCATCGGAGATTTTCGCTTGTCAAATTTTTCTTCCCACATCGCTTTCGCTTGACGACAAACTTTAATGCCTTTAATTTCTTTTTCGGAAAGATTTGGCAAATTTACGTTCAAAATTACACCTTCAGGCAAACCATTTTCCAAAACTTGCTTTGAAATTTTTCTCACAAATTTTTTCGCTGGCTCAAAATCCGCATTCCAGTCATAATCCAAAAGCGAAAATCCAATCGCCGGAATTCCTTCAATTCCAGCCTCAACCGCGGCACTCATTGTCCCCGAATAAATTACGTTAATCGACGAATTACTCCCGTGATTTATCCCAGAAACACACAAATCAGGCTTGCGTTTTAGCACCTCTTTAACCGCAAATTTCACACAATCCACCGGCGTTCCCGAACAGGAAAATTCTTCTTTCACGCCTTCGTGTAAACTCGTTTTATTCAGAAAAAGCGTACTGTTTAATGTGATCGCGTGTCCCGTTCCACTTTGCGGACTATCAGGAGCCACCACCACCACATCGCCTAAATCCTTCATCACCTCAATCAAAGCCTTAATTCCCGGAGCCGAAACTCCATCGTCATTCGTTACTAAAATCAGCGGTTTTTTTTTCGTCATCATATTATTTTTTAGGAGCAATGTCCCGCTTTCCACTTTTCCCGAAGCTTCGGAACGGGCTAAAGCCATGGTTGCAGAGAAACATTATGCTCAGCTTCGCAAAAATACTTATTTTAAAATTTTCGACACTCGCAAAAATATATAACTTTGACCAAACCTTTCCATCGCCCGAAAATCGTGCTGTTGAGGTTTAACAAAAAATTATGCGCCGGAAAAATTAGTGGCACAGTTTTTATTGTAATTTAGGAAATTATTTTACGATTGTCCCAATCAGATGAATGCTATTATGAGATTTATGAAAAGAAATTATAAAGTTTTGATTATTGTGGTGGCACTTTGTGCAGCCCTTTGGAGTTTTGTTCCGAAAGAAATCTATGCTTCTTCAGAACCAGATCCCGAAAAAGATCGTTTACTAATCGAATTGCTCACTTTTGTTATTGAAAAAGGACATTACGATCCGGCAAAAATAGACGATGATTTTTCGAAAGCCGTTTATAAAAATTACATGGAAGCCATCGATCCGTCGAAAAGATTTTTCTTGCAATCTGACATCGATGAATTTGCCAAATACCAAACTGTAATCGACGATCAAATTAATGCCAGAGACCTTTCTTTCTTTTACCTTACCCATGAGAGACTCGTGCAACGCATTGGCGAAAGCCAAAAATATTACAAAGATATTTTGAGCAAACCGTTTGATTATACCAAAAATGAAACGATTAATACGGATTATGAAAAACACGCTTACGCAAAAAATTCTTCTGAATTAAGAGATCGTTGGTACAAACAAATTAAGCTGTCAACGCTTTCATCATTAACCAATAAGTTAGAAATTCAGGAAGGAAAAGATGTGAGTGATAATGTGGATGATATAGAAAATCAAACAATAGAACTGAGTCAAAAAGCGGAAGACATCAAGAAAAAACTTGAAAAAGAAAAAGCAGAAGTTGAAAACAAATCGTTTGATGTTTTAGAAAAAGAAACGCGTGAAAGCCAAATGAAATCTTTAGATGAATTTTTTGGTTTCATGACAGAATTAGACCGTGACGATTATTTTTCGGTTTATATCAATTCAATCGCGTCTCAATTTGATCCGCATACTTCATATTTTGCTCCAGATGACAAAGAACGTTTTGATGTTTCGATGAGCGGAAAGTTAGAAGGAATTGGCGCAAGATTGCAGAAAAAGAATGATTTTACTGAAATCAGCGAATTAATTTCGGGAGGTCCAGCTTGGAGAGGAAAAGAATTAGAACCTGGTGACGTGGTTTTGAAAGTAGCACAAGGTTCCGCAGAAGCTGTGGATGTTGTGGGAATGAGGTTAGACGATGTGGTGAAAAAAATCAAAGGACCAAAAGGTACTGAAGTTCGTTTGACCGTGAAAAAAACTGATGGAACTATCAAAATCATTTCAATTATCAGAGACGAAGTTGAAATTGAAGAAACTTATGCACGCTCGAGCATCGTAGAAAAAAACGGAAAAAAATACGGAATTATTTATTTGCCAAAATTTTATATCGACTTTGACAATCAAGACAGCCGTGATGCCGGAAAAGATATCGCTCTTGAAGTAAACCGAATGAAAGAAGCAGGTGTTGACGGGATTGTGATGGATGTTAGAGACAATGGTGGAGGTTCGTTAAAAACTGTGGTGGACATCGCAGGACTTTTTATTGAGCAAGGCCCGATTGTGCAAATCAAATCTTCAGGAAAGAAAAAAGAAATTTTGTCAGACAAAGACCCAAGCATTCAATACGACGGACCTTTGGTAGTGATGGTAAACGGATTTTCGGCTTCGGCTTCAGAAATTTTAGCGGCTGCAATCCAAGATTATAAAAGAGGTGTGATTGTTGGAAGTTCGCAAACTTATGGTAAAGGAACGGTTCAAAATGTAATTGACTTGAACCAATTTATCAGAGGAAATTCTTACGGAAATTTAGGTGCTTTGAAAACCACCACTCAAAAATTTTATAGAATTAACGGTGGTTCAACGCAATTAAATGGCGTGAGTAGTGATGTGCCACTTCCGGATAGATATTCATATCTAAAAATGGGCGAACGTGACATTGACAATGCGATGAAATGGGACAAAATTGATCCTGCAGATTATAAACCTTGGGACAAACAAAACAATCTTGATTTTGCAATCGAAAGAAGCAAAAGAAGAATGGAGCAAAATCCGCAATTCGCTTTGATTGAAGAAAATGCACAATGGATTAAAAAGCGTCAGGACGAAAATGATTTTAGCTTAAATATTGATAAATTTAGAGCAGAACAAACTGCCTTAGAAGCAAAAGCGAAAAAATACAAAGCGATTTCTAAATACAATAACCAACTCAAATTTTCATCGTTACCTTA
Organism: Bacteroidota bacterium; assembly: GCA_023387965.1. Lineage (GTDB taxonomy): Bacteria > Bacteroidota > Bacteroidia > Flavobacteriales > Flavobacteriaceae > Flavobacterium. The sequence continues at coordinate 117,684 of JAEWHE010000015.1, forward strand.
CGAAAATGAGTTGATTAAAAACGATAACTTGCTGAAAGAGAAACGTGACCGTTGGCATGAAACGCTTTCTAAAGACGTTTATGTCGAAGAAGCGTTAAATGTTTTAGATGATCTTCAAGGAAATTCTCCTCAAAAGGGAACGGTTAATGTGAAAAAAAAGGATAAATTAGTGCGGTCTTAAAAATTAAACGCATTAATGAGTACAAACTCACAATCATTACATCAGATAGCGCTCCAAAAATTTAAGAAAAATTTTTGGGGCGTTTTCAGTTTGGCATTCATTGTATTAATGTTGCTTGTGGCTGTGTTTGCTTATGTTTTGGCGCCAGATTCGAGCGAAAATGCTAATTGGGGCGATTTAACTATTCGTTCAAAGTCGCCTGGGTTTTCGGTTCAAATGCTTAAAATCCCGTTGCCTGATGCACCACAAAAATCTTTTTCCGGTTATTTTTTTGGCGAAGAAATGCGATACAGTAAAACACCGATTTCAAGCTATAAAATTGAAGGTGATCAATTGATTTATAGTTTGTATAGCGATGATGCTTCGGTGAACATTGAAAAAGAGGTTTCCTTAAAATCTTTTCCCGGAAGTAAATCGTTAGAAGAAGTCGTTTCAAAACAAATTTCCACAGAAACTTTTCTTTTAGGAACCGATAAAGCCGGACGCGATTACCTTAGCCGAATGTTAGTAGGTTCAAGGGTTTCAATTTCTATTGGTTTTGTAGCCGTTTTTATTTCTTTGATTGTGGGAATATTTTTCGGAGCAATTGGCGGTTATTTTGGTGGGAAAATTGATGCATTTGTCATGTGGTTAGTCAATATTATTTGGTCAATTCCCACATTATTATTAGTTATTGCTATTACTTTAAGTTTAGGAAAAGGATTTTGGCAAGTTTTTGTGGCCGTTGGTTTAACGATGTGGGTGGAAGTTGCCAGAGTCGTTCGAGGGCAAATTATTTCGGTAAAAGAAATGCAATTTGTCACAGCTGCAAGAGCTTTGGGTTACAATGATTTAAGAATAATTGTTCATCACATCTTGCCCAATATCATGGCTCCGGTAATTGTGATTTCTGCGGCAAATTTTGCGTCAGCGATTTTGGTAGAAAGCGGATTGAGTTTTTTAGGATTAGGAGCCCAACCACCAGTCCCGAGTTGGGGTGGAATGATTAAAGATTATTATGGCGACATTATTTTAGACAAACCATATCTCGCTATGGTTCCCGGAATTGCGATTATGTTGATCACGCTTGCTTTCATGATGGTGGGAAATGCGTTGCGTGATGCTTTGGATGTGAAGAGCTAGGGAAAAGAAAAAAGGACTTTCATTTATGAAAGTCCCGATTTTTTTGTTACACATTATGAAATGTTAATCTATTTTGAGTAATACACACTCTGAAATATTAACTCGAAGGTTAAAGTTTTCTGTATTTACATTAGGATCATCAAAATTGTACGTTTCTCCATTTCCATAAAGAATCATGTGGATAGCAGGATTACCGTTGATATTAATTCTTCTAAGCGTTAGTTTACCTGAGGCTTCGCGAATTGGGTCTCTAAGTCCTAGAACCATTCTCTTTTCTTGCGGTTCACAATCTAAACACAATGGAAACGATGTGGTATTTATAGGCGTGCCACCACTAATATTATGACTCCATTTGTTTGGTAAATCGACATCAAGGTTTGCAAGCGTATTTACAATTGTAACACCGTTTTCAGCATATTTATATTCGCCAATAAGAATATCTTGGTAAATACTCCCTAAGTTAACCCTTGTGTATCTCTTGAGAACAATTGTAAGTTCTTTGCCGTTTTCGGCATAACGCCAAGTTCCTATATAAGGTATTTGCCGATTATTAGTGTCTTGTAAATAAGCACCAGCCGAGAGGGTCGACCCATCAAAAGATTCTATGGGAATGATAGGACTTTGAGCGTAAATATTTACGGAAATCAAGAAAATTACTGATATTATATACTTTTTCATAATTTAAATTAGTTACATGGAGTTTTGTTAATGTCCTCACAACAATCGTTGGGAGGAGATGATACATTTAACGATAATCTACTCCAATTGTCAATGTTTTCATTTGCTTCATAAAGACTTATTCCTGCACTTTTGAAATAATTTAAAAAAGTGCGCTCGTGACCTCCCATGCGTCTATTAAATTCGGGAATATATTTGTTTTGATGTATCCCAATCTCTTTTCTCTCGATTGTCTGCACCTTGTGCTTGTGCCAAATCCTGATCTATTTTTTCCTTTAAAGCATTATAATTATCAATTTTTAGAGCATATATGTGCTTGTTCTCATTTTTATCTTGGCATATTAGTATCAATACAACTGAAGATTTATTTTCGGGAGAAGCTTCTTCATATATTTTTAGTAAAGATTGTACGTCACCCCAAGAAAACATTGGGTCTTCTTTTCCAATCCTATGTGTATGAGCCGCACCATAAACATTTAAACCATAAGGGATTATTAGATGTCGATTTGTGCTCGTCGGCAAATCTGGATTTGTATAGTTAGAATAATTTTTCTGGGTAGAAAATCCGGCCTCTCCATCTGATATAAGATTGTTTTTCAACGCCTGTAATTTAGGTTTAATGTTTGGACTTGGAGGGTCGCCGTTTTTTCGGGATTTTATTAAAAATTTTAATCTGTTGCAATTAGAAGTTTGATCATTGTAACTAGGTTTCGTTGACACGGGAGGTGTAATTATAGGAGGATTACCAGGCCCATAAGCCCCTCCACCACCAGAAGAACCTCCAGGATTGTTACTGTCTCCAGAATTGTTAGTGCCGAAACCTCCACCTCCGCCTCCGTCATTGGTGTTTATCATTACTGACTCGCAATAACTCGCCTCAAGAACCCAAGTAGGCACTCCTGAAGTGTAACTTTCACCTTGACCATTTATTGTATAATCTAGCACCCAAAATTCTACACATACTATCTCCATATGTACTCTAGCGTTAGTTTGGTCGATTTCTAATGGATAGTATTTCGTTTTTTTATTGTTGAGTTCTGATTGAGTTAAGTAACTGAATTCCTCTTCTGTAAAGTCATACTCAATTCTAAACAAATCAAATTCACCATTTTCATTTTTTGAAAAAACTAAATTATTTAACTTTCCATTCGGGGGTGTTATAATTTTAAAGGTATAGGACTCGTAATCCTCTTTCTTTAAATAGATGCCATGTAAGGTATCGACTTCAAAATTGTGTAGTGAGTCCGAAGTACGAGAGAGTTTATTTTTAGAAACATTTTTAAATCTCTGAAATTTTTTATAAGCAACGGAATTGTTTTTAAATTCATTAAAAGAGATTTTTTTTAAACTTCTATTTTCTGAATATATATTGTCTTCATATATATCTTTTGAGCACCCTGTAAGAAAGCTAAAAAACAACAAGTAAAAATACTCCAAATAATTTCTTAATCATAAATTTAATGTGTGTTAAAACTGTTATCAATTTACGATTTTGTTTTTATCAAATCATTTTCAGCTTGCTTTAATTTTAGTTCCAGCTCACTGATTTTTACTTTTTGTTTTTGAATCTTAATGTTGGCAGCATCAATTTCGGTACTACTCATTTTTCCTTTTACAATTTTGGCGTCAAGCTTATTTTGGTTTTTTTCCAATGAAGATTTTTCTTTCGCCAATTTGTCTTTGGCTTTTTCTACATTGCGTTCCGCTTTTGCAATTTTGGCTTGGCGTTTTTCAACCGCTTTTTGCTCTTTTTCCAGTTTTCGCTGCGCTTTTTCAATTTTCTTTTGCTCTTTTTCTAGGCGTTTGGCTTCTTTTTCGCGTGCTTTTAAAATTTTTGCTTCTGCTTTTTGCTGTTCTTCCAAAGCTTTTTGTGCGATGGCTTGTTGTTTTTCAATTGCAGCGGTAGAAGCTGTAGTTTGTGCATTTGCAAATTGAATGGCGGTGAAAAATAAGGCTGAAAGAATAATTTTGGCTTTCATATTTTAAAGTTTTGATATTATATTGCCAAATATATAACAAATATTATTCCATAACTTTGCGACTCATTAATTTTGTGTTTTATGAATCGATTTCTGTGCATTTTAGTTTTTATTGTGATGGTTTTTTCGCAAGTGAGTTGTAAAGAAATTACTCAAAAAGAGTTGGTTGCAGCTTCGATTGAAGAGAATTTGCAAAATACAAATGTTACCGATTGGCAGAAATTTGCGCCAACTTCCACCACAAATCAATTGGTAAATCGTGATTATTATTTGCTTTCATATAACGAAAAAGCAGAACAAGCCGAATGGGTTTTTTATTTTTTAGATGCTGGAAAAAATAGTGGCGATTTCAAAAGACCTTATTTTATTCAGGATCCAAAAGTAAAAACGAAATCTGCGGATTACCGAAATTATAAAAATTCTGGTTATGACAAAGGACATTTGGTTCCGGCGGGTGATATGAAATTTTCTAAAAAAGCATTTGACGACACTTTTTATACGTCGAATATTTCGCCACAACGCAAAGATTTTAATGCAGGAATTTGGAACAGACTGGAGCAAAAAACGCGTTATTGGGCTGATAAATTTGGAGGCATTTACGTAGTAACGGGTGGTGTTTTGGAGAAAAATTTAAAAACGATTGGTACGGAAGAAGTGGCAGTTCCGAAGTATTCTATAAAATTTTATTGGCGACTGAAAATAATGGAACTTACAGAATGGTGGCGTTTTTGATGCCGCACGAAAATAGTAAAAAACCATTGTATGAGTTTATGGTTTCGGTGGATGAAATTGAGAAATTGACGGGAATTGATTTTTTTCCGATTTTGCCTGATGCGGTTGAAAATGCGCTTGAAAAACAAAGCGATTACAAGGGTTGGAGCTTTTAGCCTGAAGTTTCCAAAAAGTGCGAAAAGATCTTTCAATAGCCCTGATAAAATGCCTGTCCCGAAGCTTCGGGATCGCTCTTAAATAATAAACTTTTACCACTCATTGACTTTATTGGCGTCCATTTTGATAAAAATAAATAACAAAATGCTGAACGCAAAAAGGCTGGATCCTCCGTAGGAAAAGAAAGGCAAGGGCACTCCGATGGTGGGGAAAAGCCTGATTAGCATGGCGATGTTCACCAAAAAGTGCATGAATAAAAACGTGACGACGCAATAACCGTAAACGCGGGAAAATTTAGTTTTTTGGTTTTCGGCCAAATAAATGAGGCGGATGAAAAGCGTGACGAATAATGCGATGACTACGATTGCTCCTACAAATCCCCATTCTTCGCCAACGGTTGTGAAAATATAATCGGTATGTTGTTCTGGAACGAAACCGCCTTTGGTTTGTGTACCTTCGAGGAAACCTTTGCCAAACCAACCGCCGGAACCAATGGCAATCATGGATTGGTTCAGATTATATCCTTCGTTTTTTAAATCGACATTATCTCCGCCAAAAAGTACATTGATACGGTCTTTTTGGTGCGGTTCCAAAACATTGTCATACACAAAATCCACCGAATAAGTGAAAGCGGTCACGATAACAAATAAGATGACGGATGCCAATGGGTTTCGGTTGATGCGTTTTGCAGTGAAAAATTGGATTAACATTACAGCGGCTACAATGATGATTACATATTGCGGTTCAACCAAAAGTGCAAGAAAAAATAATGCAATAGCACCAAATCCGGTCCAAAGATAACCAGACGGAAGCCCTTCGCGGTAAAGAACAAAAACTAATCCTACAAAAATCATTGCGGTTCCGGTGTCATGGACAAGAATTAAAACCAGAGGAACTCCCATCACGACAAACGCTTTTATTTGGTCGTGGAAATTTTTTAAATTAACTTGAACATCACTTAAATATTTTGCTAAAAGCAACGCTGTCGAAGTTTTTACAAATTCCGATGGTTGAAGCGTGAAACCACCAATGCTGTACCAGTTGGTTTGTCCTTTAATGGTTTTTCCAAAAACAAAAAGTCCGAGAAGGGCTACTAAACCAATAATGTAAAATACAAATGCGTATTTTTCGTAAATTTTGGCATCGACCGTTAGAATGACTAAAACTAATGGGACGGTGAGAATAATAAACAGGATTTGTTTACCGTAAATTTGGTCTAAATCGAAAATTGAAGTTGATTCGAGTGGGAGAGATGCCGAGTAAATATTGAGCCACCCCATGATAACCAACATCGCATAGAGTAGGATGGCAATCCAATCAATGTTGTTCGATACGCTTTGGTTTTTCATTTACGGTGTCTTTTTTTACTGTTACTTTTGGCTTTGCAAGTTCTCCGCTGGCAATTTTGGCATAATAATCTTCAATACTTCCTTCCAGCATTCGTTTTTCGAGATCGGTTCGGGTAATTTTTCCTTTTAAATATTTTTCAATCATTAAACTGGCGATTGGTCCTGCCCAACGAGCTCCCCAATATCCGTTTTCCACGAAAACAGCTAACGCAATTTTAGGATTTTCTTTTGGTGCAAAAGCCACGAAAATGGAGTGATCTTGCAACTGAACGGTAACGCCGTTGATTTTGGTTTTATTTTCAGCGGTTCCGGTTTTTCCACAAATTTCAATGCCTTCCACTTGTAAACTTCGCGCAGTTCCTTCTTTGTAAACACCTAAAAGTCCTTCGATTACGGGTTTGAAATGTTGCTTGTCAATAGTGGTAACATGTTTGGTTGTGTATTTTTTGTCGATGGTCTGACCTTCGATTTTTTTGATAATATGAGGCGTGTAATAGTAACCTTCGTTTGCCACAGCAGCCATCATGTTTGCTAACTGAATTGGCGTTGTCAAAACTTCTCCCTGACCAATTGAGTTGGAAATAATTGTGGTGCTTCTCCAGCCGCCATTTGGATACCAACGTCCGTAATATTTGGCGTCCGGAATGTGACCTTTTCTTCCGGCAGGCAAATCATAGCCCATAAAACTTCCTAATCCAAAACTTTTTAAGTGATTGCTCCAAGCATCAACGCCGTAAGTAGGTTTCGGATATTTATCGATAATTAATTTAAAAACATTGGCAAAATAAGTGTTGCACGAATGCGCCATTCCGGTGTGCAGGTTGTTAGTTCCTACGTCGTGACATTTCATGAAAGCACCTCTTCCGTAGGAAAATCCGTTTCGGCAATAAAAAGACGATTGAGTATCAATCACTTCCTCCTGTAAACCGATTAGTGCCGTTAAAATTTTAAAGGGCGATCCCGGAGGATATTCTGCGAGAAGTCCTCTGTCATACAAAGGTTTTGCTAACGAATCGTTGTAAAGATTGGTATAATTTCTTGAACGTTCTCTTCCTACAAGCAAAGCCGGATCGTAAGTTGGTGCTGAAACTAAAGCGAGAATCTCGCCTGATTTTGGCTCAAGCGCTACGATTCCACCGCGTTTGTTGACCATCAATTGTTCGCCATATTCTTGTAAAACCAAGTCGAGCGAAAGGGTTACATCTTTTCCTTGAACCGGAATCGTATCATAAATACCTTCTTTGTAAGAACCAATTTCTCGGTTAAAACGGTCACGCTGAATATATTTTACACCTTTAACACCTCGTAAAACATCTTCGTAAACTTCTTCAACGCCTTGACGACCGATCAAATCTCCACTTTTGTAATACGGATTTTTTTTGATGATGGCATCGTTTACTTGCGCGATGTAGCCAAATACGTTTGCTCCAGCTTTGGTTTGATAATCCCGAAGCGAACGTTTTTGGATGTAAAATCCCTGAAATTTTCTGATTTTTTCTTGGAAACCTGCGTATTCTCTTTTGTTTAATTGTGGCAAAAATACCGAAGGCAATCTCGGGCTGTACACTTTTGCTTTAGCAATTTTCGTCAAAAATTCTTCTTTAGTAACTTTTAAAAGCGAACAAAAACTTAAAGTATCGAGATTTTTAATTTCGTTAGGAATCACCATCACATCGTATGACGGTTGATTGGCTACCATTAATTTCCCGTTTCGGTCGTACATATAACCGCGTTCGGGATAATCGTATTTAATTTTAATTGCGTTGTTGTCGGACTTTTTTATGAAAGAATCATCTACAATTTGCAAATAAAAAAGCCTGGCTACAATGATTATTGTAACTACAATTATCAAAACTGGCAAAAAGGCTTTTCTCATCGTTTGGTTGAAGGCTTAAAGATGTATATAATTCCGATACAAATAATCAGGGTGAAAATGGAACTGAATAGCGTTCGCAATAAAATATTTAGAATAAAGCTGAATTTAAAAATTTCCAGCGTAAATAGTATGATGTGATGTGTTAAAACTGAGACGAGCAGGAAAGAAAATCTTTCAGGTGATAATTTGTCGTTGATTCTAACGGTTTGGTACTCATAACTTACTCCAAATGAAAATCGGAAAAATGAAGGTCGAACGTATGCTAAAACCAATGATGCCGCGGCATGAACACCGCCAGAATCACAAAACATATCCATTGTAATTCCTAATAAAAAACTTGCCGCTAATAATCCGGCACGATTTCCGTTAACGGGATATAACAAAATAAATAAAATATACGGATATGGATTGATGTACCCGAAAAAATCCATTTCGTTAAACACCAAAACCTGAACGGCAATGAGCAATACAAATCGTGTGATATTGAGCAAAAGCGTACTATTCATCTTCGGTTACGGTTTGTGCTTCAAGCTGTTCGATTTCCTTTTTTTCGTAATTTTCCAAAATGTACACATGTCCTAAATTAGTCATGTCGTTAAACAGTTTGATGTCTAACGTATAATAATTGGTCACTTTATCCGTGTAAACTTTATCAATTGTTCCAATGCCAATTCCCGGTGGAAATGTAACCGATTCATTTCCGGTCACAATCGTATCGCCTTTTCGTACTTGTGCCAAACGCGGAACATCCACTAACTGGAGGAATCCGGTGCTTTTTCCGTTCCAGGTCAAAGTACCAAAGTGATTTGACTTTTTGAATTTGGCATTAATTTTTATTTTGGTATTCAAAACGCTGATGACGGTAGCGTAATTTTTTGAAGTATGTTCTACGATTCCCACAATTCCCAAACTGTTCACCACTCCCATATCCGGTTTGATTCCGGCTTTGGCACCGCTATTTAAAGTAAGATAATTTTCCTTTACGTTGTAAGAATTTTTAATGATTTTCGATTGAATTACATTAATTTTTTCAAAACCTTTCAAACTATCTTTTACCACAATTTCAGTAGAATCGGTACTGTTGTAAAGTAATTTTCGCAAAAGCGCATTTTCTTGCGCCAATTGTTCGTTTTGGGATTTCAGGCTCAAGTATTCTTTTACGTCATTTACTTTTTCATAAACACCACCACTAACGTAATTAGCAGAAGTAACCACCTTGCTTCGGTGGTAAGAATGTGATTGAACAGTAAGCACTAACGAAATGCCCAAAAGCAGCAAAAACAGCAACTTATTGCTGTTTTTCAGTAAAAAATTAATGATTTGCTGCATGAAACGATGCTATTATTTTATTAGTATGCTTCTGAATTTTGGAATATTTTTTAGCGCCATTCCGGTTCCTCTAACTACGGCTCTCAACGGATCTTCGGCAATGTAAACCGGAAGGTCGGTTTTTTGAGAAATTCTTTTGTCCAAACCTCTTAACATTGATCCTCCACCTGCAAGATAAATTCCGGTATTGTAAATGTCGGCTGCTAATTCCGGTGGTGTTTGCGATAAAGTTTCCATCACCGCATCTTCAATTCTTTGGATTGATTTGTCTAATGCTTTGGCAATTTCTCTAAACGAAACTTCCACTTGTTTTGGTTTTCCAGTTAACAAATCTCGCCCTTGAACCGACATATCGTCTGGTGGTGTTTCAAGGTCTTCGATTGCGGCACCAATTTCAATTTTAATTTTTTCGGCAGTACTTTCACCCACAAATAAATTGTGTTGGGTTCGCATATAATAAACGATGTCGTTGGTAAAAACGTCACCGGCAATTTTCACCGATTTGTCGCAAACAATTCCGCCTAAAGCGATAACCGCAATTTCGGTTGTTCCACCACCAATGTCCACAATCATGTTTCCTTTTGGTTGCATAATATCAACGCCAATACCAATTGCAGCCGCCATGGGTTCGTGAATTAAGTAAACTTCTTTACCGTTTACGCGTTCTGCAGATTCTTTTACGGCACGCATTTCTACCTCTGTAATTCCCGAAGGAATACAAATCACCATTCTCAAGGCTGGCGTAAATAATTTTTTCTTTAAAGCAGGAATACTTTTTATAAACATGCTGATCATTTTCTCCGAAGCATCAAAGTCAGCGATAACCCCGTCTTTCAAAGGTCTGATGGTTTTTATGTTTTCATGGGTTTTCCCCTGCATCATGCTGGCTTCTTTACCAACAGCAATAATTTTTCCCGAAACTCTATCACGAGCCACGATTGATGGACTGTCGATTACCACTTTATCATTGTGGATAATCAAGGTGTTAGCTGTTCCAAGGTCAATCGCGATGTCCTCGGTCATGAAATCAAAAAATCCCATACTTTAATTAGGGTTTAAAATGTTTATAAAATTTAACACGCAAAGTTACATAAATTAATGTTTGAAATGACGCGTTCCTGTAAATACCATTGCAACTTTATTTTCATTACAAAAATCAATGCTCAATTCGTCTTTAATAGAACCTCCGGGTTGAATGACAGCCCCAATTCCAGCCTGACTTGCAATTTCTACACAATCCGGAAATGGGAAAAAAGCATCACTCGCCATCACGGCTCCTTTTAAATCAAAATTAAAACTTTTTGCTTTTTCGATTGCTTGTTTTAATGCGTCAACTCGGGAAGTTTGTCCGGTTCCCGATGCAATAAGCTGTTTGTTTTTTGCCAAAACAATTGTGTTGGACTTGGTGTTTTTGCAAATTTTTGATGCAAATAACAAATCTTCAATTTCATCTGAAGATGGGGGAGTTGTTGTAACGGTTTTTAGTTGCTCTTTATTGTCCGTTACTGAATTTCTATCTTGAACTAATAATCCGTTTAAACAAGTTCTTACCTGACGTTCAGGAAGTTCAACTTCTTTTTGAACCAAAATAATTCTATTTTTCTTTTCAGAAAGAATTGAAATTGCTTCTTGGCTAAAAGAAGGAGCGATTACTACTTCACAAAATAATTGGTTGATTTCTCGAGCCGTTTCACTGTCAATATTTCCGTTGGCAATCAAAACACCACCAAATGCAGAAGTAGGATCTCCAGCCAAAGCATCAAGATACGCTTCTCTCATCGTGCTTCTTGTAGCCAAACCGCAAGCGTTGTTGTGTTTTAAAATGGCAAAAGTAGGCTCGTTATTTTTAAATTCTAAAATCAAATTGACTGCGGCATCAACATCGAGCAAATTGTTGTACGAAAGTTCTTTGCCATGAATTTTATCGAACATGGCGTCAAATTCTCCAAAGAAAAATCCTTTTTGATGTGGATTCTCACCATAACGAAGCGTTTGTCCGTTGGCAACACTTTGCTTGTAAATGGTTTCGTCTTCATTAAAATAATTGAAAATCGCCGAATCATAATGTGAGGAAACGTGGAATGCTTTGGTAGCCAATAATTTTCTGTCTGCTAACGAAAGTTCCCCGTTTTGTTTTGAAATCAATTCTAAAAAATCTCCGTATTGTTCCATCGACGAAACAATGGCGGTATCTTTAAAATTTTTTGCGGCAGCACGAATTAAAGAAATGCCACCAATATCAATTTTTTCAATAATATCAGCTTCCGAAGCACCAGAAGCCACGGTTTTTTCAAAAGGATATAAATCAACAATCACCAAATCAATCTGCGGAATATTGTATTCCTCCATTTGCGAAACATCGCCTTCATGGTTTTGACGGTTTAAAATGCCGCCAAAAATTTTCGGGTGTAAGGTTTTCACTCTTCCGCCTAAAATAGAAGGATAAGACGTTACATCTTCCACCGGAATCACAGGAATGCCAAGGTTTTTTAAAAATTCTTCGGTTCCTCCAGTCGAATAAAAAACCACATTTTGCTCATGCAATTTTTTCACAATTGGCTCTAATCCGTCTTTCGAAAAAACAGAAACCAATGCCGATTTAATTTGTTTTGAATTGTTCATTTTTGTGTAGTTGTGTTTAAGCGTGCAAAAGTAGTTATTATAGTCGAAAGTTGAAAGTCGAAAGTCGAAAGTCGAAAGTTGAAAGTCGAAAGAGAAAAGAGAAAAGAGGAAAGAAAAAAGACGGAGTTATGTTGAGTACCAACAACCGAACACAGAATTTGGACTCGAGCGATTAGCGAACAAGCGAAGAATTTTTTTATTGGAATTTCCTAAAAAAATGCCTAAAACTTTTCATTAGCACCGTCCCGAAGTTTCGGGAGTAGTGGATATCCTTTTATCGATTGCCCGGAAACCCGGTAATTGATAAAAGATTGCAGCGGAAAACGGGAACTTCGTTTAAAAAATGCCTGAACCTTTTGCTTCTGAAAAAAATAAGATTTAAGTTTTTAAAAAATTGGAATTGGAATTGAAATTGGAATTGAAATTGTACTTTCTCTTGGAATTTTAAAAAATTCGAATTTCTTGTAAGACTACAACTTATAACTCACAGCAAACATCACCACGCGTGGCAAAATAAAAGTACGTCTTTGGCTAATCAAAAAGTCCGAGAAAGAATTCGTTTCCTTGATGCGGTTGTTGAGCAAGTTATTGGCAAAAACCTCAAAAGTCCAAGCGCTATTTTTCTTTTGGTAAAGGAGCGATGCATTGGCAATTTCATAGCGATTGCTTTGGTTTTGGCTATTTTGGTTGAAGAAATTTTCGTAATCGGCTTTAAACGAAAGCGATTTTGAAATCGAAATGTCGAGTTTGGCTTCGAACAAATCGGTTTCAAAAGACGATTGGGTCAAACCGCTAAATTGATTGAAACCTTTGGTATATTTCACACTAACAAAAGGCCATTTTCGGTTGGCAGTTTTCAGTTCTACGCCAATGTTTTGACTGTCACGGTTATTTTCAGTGGCAATATTATTCACGTTTTGAATGTATTGAAACCACGACAAACTGCTGTTTACCGACAAATTAAATTTGTAAATATTTTTGGCAATCGAGCCGTAAACGCGCCAATTGGTTTCGGGATTGTGCGTGAGAATTGGCGTGGCATATTGGTTGATGCCTTCCAAAATAATTTCGTTGCGAAGCGTTCTGGTTTTTTTGTTGAAATTCGCAGATGCGTTCAACCGCAAACCACGATACGAACTAAATTTGCTATAAAATAAATTAGCCGAATGAAAGCGTTCGTTTTGCAAAAGCGCATTTCCCTTAAAAACCGAATTGTAGCTTACCAATGAAAACCGATTGGCGTAATTCTCAGCATCGGGGAAATCATTTTCCAAACGGTATTTTAATTTTAAACTTTCGGATTTATTGAACTCAATTTCGCTTTCCAACTGCGGTTGAAATAAAAATTTACTTACATTTTTTTTATCACCAAATTGATTCGTATTCAAGTGATAAAAATGTCCGTAGATTCCCGGTTTGGTAATCACTTTTCCAATTTTAAATTTGTATTCCAATCCCAAATAAGCATCGTTGAGGTGATAATTTAGGTTGTTTCCAAATCCGGCTTCGGCAAAATCATTGATGTTTCCGTCAGAAAGCAACTGTTTTTCGGAAGTTTTTACAGATGAATTTTCAAAATTATTGCCGACAATTGTATAAAGATGGTTGAAGTTATTGACAATCCAATAATGTTTGAACATCGCATCAACACTATTGGTTTTGATATTTTTGAGTTGCGAAATTTTGTATTTCGAATCTTCTTCTAACGGAATAAATCCGGCTAAAAACGGCGCATCGGTTAACCATAAATTTTCGGGTTTATTTTGGTCAAAAGCGTGGTTTACCACAAAAGTTCCGGTGTGATTTTGGTTAAAAGCCTTATGCCATTCCACATATTGTTTAAGCGAAATATTATCGGCTTCGCGCAAGGCTTCAAAATTATTGTTTCCCGAAGGAGAAATCGTCTGGATGTTCGTCAGATAATTGTTATTCGAACTTTGAAATTGCGCATTATAATACAATTTTTCTTTATTTGATGCCGAATAATCCAATTTTACATTTCCCATTGCAAGCAACGCTTTGTTTTGGTTGCGTGTGTTTCTGTTTTCGAAAATGGAGGTTTCATTTTGAAGGTATTGGTTAAACACTTCATCTTTTGCCACCGAAAATATTTTGGAAAACAAACCAAAACCGGAAAGTGCCACTTTATCCGTCAATTTGTGGGTAAAATTAAGTGCGGCAAACTGCGATTTATTTTCCACCACATCCGTATTTTCATGCACAAACGAGTACAAGTTGCTGAGCGATTTTCTGCCGGAAAGATAAGAACTTACGCCTCCTTCAAAACGCATCAAATCGTCAAAAGTAAAAACACTTTTCCCGAAATTATTAGCGTCTGCAATGAGTCCGAAGTTCGTTTTTGGGCTGTAATAAAACAAAGCCGCGTGACCTAAATAAAAACCGTTGTCGTCATTTCCGGCTTCAATTCCCGCTTGGATATCGCCAAAAATAAAGTTCTTTTTTTCTTCTTTGAGTTTGACGTTCATGGCAAGATCTTCGCTGTCAGACACTTGCTTCATGAAACCAACTTCATTAAAGTTGTCAATCACTTCAATTTTATTAATGGCGTCTGCAGGAATATTTTCGACTGCTAATTTGGAACCACCGCCAAAAAACAAATCGCCTTCCACGAGCATTTTAGTGACTTTTTTACCTTGAACAGTTACGGTTCCGTTTTTGGCCACTTCCACACCCGGAAGTTTTTCGAGCACTTCCTTCATCTTGCGTTCGTTGCCATTGGCGAAAGCCCTGACATCAAACGTCATGGTATCTTTTTTGACTTCAATGGGTTTGTAATCGTGGGTAATGACAATTTCTTTGATATTTTCGCCAGTATTTTTGAGTACAAAATGATGCTCGCTAATTTCGGCATTGGCTTCTACAATAAAAACCGCGTCTTGGTAACCAATGTAAGACACCGAAAGTTCGTACCGCATATTTTTAGGAATATCAATGCGGTAACGGCCTTTGTTATCGGCAATAGCAAATTTGATTCCGCCGTTTTCATCCAGTGGTTTTGCCAAAATATTTGCAGACTCCAACGGATTTTGAAGTGTATCGGAAACCGTCCCGGTAATAATTTTTTGTGAAAACGCGGAAATGGAGAAGAGAAGAAAAAAGAGGAGGGATTTGGGCATTGAGGTGGGTTAAGTGGAGAATTTTAATTTCTATAAACTTCCAAAATCGACTTTACATATTTTTTAAATATTCTGCTTCTGAAATTTTTTTGCCTTTTGGAATAGCGATTTTAATCTCCGAATTTTTAACCCACGTGATTTTTGAAACTAAATAAGTAGTTTGTCTTTCGGTTAGTTCTAAAATTAATCCTGGCAAACCGTAAAATTCTTTCGGTCCGTAACCTGAAGGTATTGCAGGCGCAAACCAAGCAACGATAGGAATGGTTTTTTTTTGTCCTTTTCTATTGATAATTGGCAAATCTAATGTGGCTTTAATGCAATTGTAGTTTCCGATTTTTTTTGTTTCGGATGTGATTGTCCAATCTTTTTTAAATTTGTTTTTTTCAACTAATGTTCGATCAGGCTTTTCTATAATTTGGGTGTTCGATTCTTTTTCGGTATAATAAGTATCTTCCGTTGTAAAAGTAATTGATGCAAGTCTTGAAAGATTGTCATCAGTTTCGTCTGTAGTTAGGTTTCTAATCAAGCTAAATTTTGATAATGATTGATTGAACGCTAACTCGAAAGTTTGCGCTTCGGAAATTTTTTTGGTTTCTTGAACCAACGGATTGTCTTTTGCAGCTTTACCCTCTAAGGTGATAGGACGTATTTTGTAAATAATTCTTCCAGAACTTTGTTGCCCAAAACAAGAGAAGCAAAACGGGATTAACAAAATATATAAAAGTAGATTTTTCATAGAAGCTGTTTTAAAAGAATTTCTCAGTAATTATACTGAGAAATTCCGAAATTTAGTTACTGTATTTTAAGCAAGTTTGATATGCTAATTGAAATACAAAATTTACTTGTTCTTGATTTAAGCTATAATCAGGATCTACCGCATCCAGATAATCAATCGCAACTGAAACACAGTCAACAGATTTTTTGTTTTCTACGTTTTTACCTGCAAACGAACTTCCCGCAAATGCTATCACAGCAAATGCACTAAATAATAATTTTTTCATTGTTTTTAAATTTTTTAAAATTATAAAATGTTTTGATGTTGCAACATTTCAAAGGAAGTTTTTTTTTTTTTTGATATGCAAGTTTTTATGCTAAAAAATCATAATATGTTGTGAAATTACGGGTTTCCGTAAAGTGTTTTTAATGTTTTCTAAGTATTTGCTAAAATTCTAGCGAAAAATACGGGAATGGAGAAGAGGAGGAGGGATTTGGGCATTGAGGCGGTTTTTTTGTATTTAAAAAGCTTCAAATCAATTTTTTCCTTTTCGATATAACTCAGATCTTTCTTGTGAAATTTTAGTAAAATCATCGAGAGCTATTTTTTTTCCCTTTGATGGTTTTTTAACAATGATATTAGGTTGATTAAAATTGATAGATACCGCGCCGTAAAGAATATCTTTTACTTGAAGTTCTAAAATTAAACCAGGTAATCCGCCATATCCTGCGGGTCCATATCCGAAAGGAATTTGAGGACAATACCACGCCGTAACATGGTTGGTAAAAGTTCCTTTTGAATTATGAACGATAAATGAAGTTGTGGCTTTATAGCAAGTATAGCTTCCAATAATTTTGCTTTCTTGAAAAAGTTTCCAATTTGAATTTATACTGTCAGTAAGTAAAAATTCATCCTTTTTCATGGTTAAAGAATATTCACTATTGTTAAATGTCAATGTTTTGGTTTGTAAATCCTGATGGATTAATTTTTCACCAGCTAATATTGTTGCGTATCGATATTCTAATTCATCAATCATTTTTTTTTGCAGACTGAACAGCGATCCATTTTTATCAAATATTAAATTATACTCTAAATTATCAGACATTGTTTTAGCTTGTAAAAAAAGTTCGTTGTTTTGATTTTCACTAAAAACTACTTTGTAGCTAATTTGTCCGTTATCAATTTGTGCCCAAATGAAATTAGATACAATTAAAAAAAAAGATAAAATTATTTGTTTCATGTTTTGCGTTTTTTAATTTAGGACTCAACCGATTCTAAGTTCCACTTACCAGCTTATCAACAAGCGTCGAATGCTGCATTAGCTATACCGTTTACCTTTTCGCTATCATCAGCGTATCCCATTTATTGGTTATTTCCGTTGGTTTTTTACTTAATTATTCTCTTTGCCTTTTTGTTGGTTCCAATTTATCTTCACATTCCTGTCGCGTCATGATTTTTCCTTCTGGACATTCATATGGTGCATAAATATAACATTTTAGTTTTTATTTAAAGCAAAATGATAATTTGTAAAACAAAATTTTTATTGCGATGTCAAGTTTTCTTGCGTGAGGGATTGAAGCGGAAATCCTTTTTTCTTGCCTTTGTTTGGCAAGAAAAAAGATTGTAGCGTAAAGCCCGACCCATTTTTTCTCGGGATTGGTGTGGTAAATCGGGAGTTGATAAAAATGGGTCACGCCCAAATGAACCTAAAGATTAGGATATTGACTGATTTTTGTTGAATTTTACATTTCTTAAAAATTCATACGATGATTCTTTACTTACGGTTGTTGCGGGAAAGTTTTGGTTTTGCTTTTAATGCATTGCGCAACAATAAGTTACGAACTATTTTATCGCTTTTGGGTGTTACAATTGGTATTTTTTCGATTATTGCGGTTTTGGCTGCAGTGGATTCTCTCGACCGAAAAATTAAGAGTGACATGAGTTCGCTGGATAAAAATACGATGTATTTGAAGCGGTTTTCGTTTGGACCTACGGAAATTCCGCGATGGAAAAGGGAACAGTTTCCGGATGTAACGTATGATGAATTTCAATACTTGAAAAATTCGGTTACGGGAATGGAAAAATCTACGTATCAGTTGTTTACCAAAAGAGAAATTCTAAAATTTGAAGGCAATACGGCAAGCGATGTAAACGTGGTTCCGGCAACAAATGAGTTTGTGGAAATCCAAAGTTTGAAGTTTCAGGAGGGAAGATTTTTTAATGAAGCCGAATCGAATTCGGGTGCAACGGTGGTGATTTTGGGTTATGAAATTGCGAATACTTTGTTTGGAAATTTAAACCCGATGGGACAAAAAATCCGGATTTATGGGCAAAAATTTACCGTGATTGGAATTTTGGAAAAACAAGGTCAGGGAATGTTTGGCGATAGTAATGATACGAGTATTTACATTCCGGTGAACTTTCTGCGGAATAAATTTGGCGATCATAACGATTTTATGACACCTATTATCGTAATTAAACCGGTTGAAGATGTGGATATCGACGCCTTTCAAGGTGAAATTATTCAAAAACTTCGTTCCAAACGCGGCTTGAAAGCAGGCGACGACAACAACTTTTTCATCGATTTACTTTCGGGATTTACGGTTTTTATTGACCAAATTGTGGGCACGATGAACATGATTGGTTGGGCGATTTCGTTTTTTTCGCTGTTGGTAGGTGGTTTTGGCGTGGCTAACATTATGTTTGTTTCGGTTAAAGAACGTACCAACCTCATTGGGATTCAGAAATCTTTGGGGGCAAAAAATAAATTTATCTTGCTACAGTTTTTGTTTGAAGCCATTATTTTATGTCTCATTGGTGGCGCGATCGGACTTTTATTGGTTTGGGGAATTGCTGCCGGATTGACAAAAATGCTCGAATTTGAATTTGTCTTAAGTTTTTCAAATATCGTAATTGGAACAAGTTTGGCTGTTGGTATTGGCTTAGTTTCCGGTATTTTGCCTGCCATTTCTGCTTCTAAACTGGATCCTGTGGAAGCGATTAGAACGGGGATGTAATTTTTTTATTAGTTAAACCAAAATATTAATTAAAAAGAGTAAATTGCTGCGTTAAATTATTAGGATGAATTGCTGATTTCCCCTAAATAAAGTGCAAGAAAAAACCGCGAAGATTATTAAATTTTCGCGGTTTTATTATTTTGTTTGAAATAAATTTATCTCAAAGGTTGGTTCAAGATCAAGTCTAAGTACAAGTTTACTCTGTTCTTCAATTCTTTTCGATGTGTGATAAAATCTAGGAAACCGTGCTCCAAAACAAATTCTGCGGTTTGGAAACCTTCCGGTAAATCTTTCCCTGTGGTATCTTTTACAACGCGAGGTCCCGCAAATCCGATCAAAGCTCCAGGCTCAGAAATATTGACATCTCCTAACATCGCATAACTTGCTGTAGTTCCTCCAGTTGTAGGATCTGTACAAAGTGAAATATAAGGAATTTGCGCATCAGATAATTGCGCTAATTTTGCTGAGGTTTTGGCCAATTGCATTAATGAATATGCGGCTTCCATCATTCTCGCGCCACCTGATTTTGAAATCATCATGAACGGAATTTTATTTTTGATAGAATAATCAATTCCTCTGGCAATTTTCTCTCCCACAACAGCTCCCATAGAACCACCGATAAAAGCAAAATCCATACAACAAACCACTAAATCTTTTCCTTTAGATTTCCCAACTGCCGTACGAACCGCATCTTTCAGCTTGGTTTTGTCCATGGCATCTTTCAACCTGTCAGAATATTTTTTGGTATCCACAAATCCAAGAGGATCTTTTGAAGTAATCTTGGCATCAAGTTCCTTAAACTCGTTGTTGTCGAACAAAATTTCAAAATATTCTTTACTTCCAATTCTTACGTGGAAATCATCTTCAGGGCTTACGTAAAGGTTTTTTGCCAATTCGTCTGCATCTACAATTTTCCCGGTTGGTGATTTGTACCAAAGTCCTTTTGGAACATCTTTTTTATCTTCGGTAGCGGTGGTAATCCCTTTTTCTGTTCTTTTAAACCAAGCCATAGTGATATAATTTGTGATTTATGATTGATGATTTCAGAATCAAAAATCCGAAATCTTAAATCTTAAATTTATAATGTATTTACGTTATTTAAATCTGCAAAAGCTTGCTCTAAACGTGTGTTAAAAGTTACTTCTCCTTCACGAATCCATTTTCTTGGATCGTAGTATTTTTTGTTAGGCGAATCAGCTCCTTCTGGATTTCCGATTTGTGCTTTCAAATAATCTACGTTTTTGCCCATGTAATCACGAATTCCTTCGGTGAAAGCAAATTGTAAATCAGTATCAATGTTCATTTTGATTACACCATAACCAATTGCTTCGCGGATTTCTTCAACAGTAGAGCCTGAACCTCCGTGGAAAACAAAGTCCACCGGATTTTTTTCAGTGTTGAATTTTTTCTGAACAAATTCTTGAGAATTCAATAAAATTTTTGGGGTCAATTTTACGTTTCCTGGCTTATAAACACCGTGAACGTTTCCAAAAGCAGCAGCAATGGTAAAACGAGGACTGATTTTCATCAATTCTTCGTAAGCGTATCCTACTTCTTCAGGTTGTGTATATAATTTTGAACTATCCACATCAGAGTTGTCAACACCATCTTCTTCACCACCTGTGATTCCTAATTCAATTTCGAGCGTCATGCCTATTTTGCTCATTCTTTTCAAATAATCTTTGCAGATTTCGATGTTTTCTTCAATTGGTTCTTCCGAAAGATCAATCATGTGGGAAGAAAAAAGTGATTTTCCGGTTTCTGCAAAATGTTTTTCAGATGCGTCAAGTAAACCGTCAATCCAAGGCAATAATTTTTTGGCGCAATGATCTGTATGTAAAATTACGGTTGCTCCGTAAGCTTCTGCCAAAGTATGAATGTGTTTTGCTCCGGCAATTGCTCCTAAAATGGCTGCTTTTTCATTTTCGTTAGACAAACCTTTTCCAGCATTGAAAATAGATCCACCGTTAGAAAACTGAATGATAACCGGGGCTTTTAATTTTGCGGCTGTTTCTAAAACTCCATTGATGGTGCTCGAACCGGTTACATTTACTGCAGGAAGTGCAAATGCTTTTTCTTTTGCATATTGAAAAATTTCCTGTACCTGATCACCAGTGGCAACTCCTGGTTTGATATTATGAGCCATTGTTTTTTGTTTTAAGTTGAAGCTACAAAAATAATAAATCTGAATTTAGAACGGATAATTAATTCCAATATTTAATACAGAATGTCCTAAATTATAGTCTTTGAACCATCTGCTTCCCATTTCTTTTCCGGGGTCGTAGGTTTTAAATCCAAGGTCAATTCTTATGACAAAAAAGTTAAAATCGTATCTAAAACCAAAACCACTTCCCAAAGCGATATTCTCTAAAGATTTTAATCCGGTAAAAGTATATTCGGGATCGGTAACGTTGTCGAGTACGTTCCAGATGTTTCCCGCATCCGCAAAAATAGCTCCGTTTAATTTTCCAAACATCTTAAAACGAAGTTCCGCAGCTAACAAAATTTTCATGTTGGCTTCGTTAAAATCATTGACACCACCAGAACTTCCCGGTCCTAAAGCATAAGATTGCCAAGCCCTGATATCATTAGTTCCTCCGGCAAAATAACTTTTGGCAAAAGGAATATTGTTAGAATTTCCATAAGGAATAGCAATTCCTCCAAAAGCTCTCACGGCCAAAACGCGTCCATTTGACAAATCCCAATGTTTGATAAAATCAAGTTCGCCTTTTACATATTGCGAATATTCTACATCTAAAATCGTTTTGTTTCCGTTTTGGTTCGTGTTTTCGTTTCCTAAAGACGACAAAAGACCTAAAAGATTTCCGGCTGTTTCAACACGGGTTTTAAAAATCCAGAAATTATTGTCAAACAAATCCGTTTTTGTGGTTTTGGTATAAGCATAACTTGTGGCAACAATGAGGTTGTTTTCGGTCAAACGGTCTTTTCTTTCAGAAATACTTTCGATAATTTGTCGGTCTTCATTGGAAGTTGCAATATTGTTGGTAATTACATCTTCGATGAAACCATTAGTGCCGCTTTCTACTCTAAGATTTCCGTTGTCATCAAAATAATCGGCATCGGTTTGTGCTTGATAATCTTGCGCCAAATCATTCAACCTATTGTAAGACGAACGGTAAACATTAAAATAATTTTCTTTGTTAACGTTTTTCACATATTGAACATTGAACAAATCAAACCGCGAAGTCACGTTTCGTCTCGGATTCCAATTATAATACATCGCTCCGGTTAAACTTTCCTTGTCCAATCCAATATTTTGTTGTTTGGCAAAACCAAGCTGGAAAACCGTATTCGGAATCATGTTTTTCGGAATAATTCTTTCGGTATTAAATGGTGCAAAAATCCTCGGAACGCTTAATTTCACATCGGCTCCATATTCGGATAAATTAAAAAAAACATTGTTAGGATTTGCGGCACCAAAATCATTTGAAGAACCAATATTTCCGCGAAGCGAAAGTTCCAGCGTTTCGGCACCTCTAAAAACATTCCTAAAAGTTCCCGTAACACCACCCGAAATACCAAATGCCTGAATGTTAGAATGCGTTACATCAGCATTAAAACCAAGCGAGAATTTTTTTCTTGGAACCAAATAAATATTGGCAATCAAAGACTCTTGATTCACATCAGTAGAATCTTCCACAAATTGAATGGTTGGATAATTAAAAACCTTCAAATTGTTCAAAGCTCGTGAAGTCAACGTCCGTCTAAAATCAGCATATTTGATTCCTTTGCTAATAAAAACCGCATCAGTCAAAGCCTTT
Source organism: Bacteroidota bacterium (assembly GCA_023387965.1). Classification (GTDB taxonomy): domain Bacteria; phylum Bacteroidota; class Bacteroidia; order Flavobacteriales; family Flavobacteriaceae; genus Flavobacterium. Next base: position 140,359 of record JAEWHE010000015.1, read on the forward strand.
GGATTATAACGAAGTTTATCAATACTGTACAAATTAAAATTATTGTAAGTCACACTGTCGCCGGTTCCTCTGTTTTTTGCCGAAGATGGACTATCGGTAAAAATATTTACTTCGCTAACAGTATATAATTTAAATGGTTTCACAATGGTCGTGTCGCCGGTTCTCACGCTTCTGTCGCTAATCAAAAGTTCCACATTGGTCTTATGATTAGTATCAATAGAATCGCAAATAAAATTAATATTTGTAGGCTGAAAATAATATGCTCCGTTGTTACGGAAATTAGTCGTGATGCGTTCACGTTCGGCTTCAAAATTAGCCGATTTAAATTGTTCGCCTGTTTTAATTAAACTTTTATTTTGGTTTAAAACATACAAAGAATCTAATGCTGGTGTCAAAATTTCCCTTGAAAGCGAATCAATAATATAAGGTTGTCCCGTGTTGATGTTGTATTTGACCATCGCTTTTTTATTGCCTATGGTATCCACTTCGTAACTGGCTTTGGCATTAAAAAATCCGTTGTTAAAATAATAAGCTCGCAAACGTGTCAAGGATTTTTCGGCACGTTTAGTGTCTAAAATTACCGGCGGTTCTCCAATTCGTTTTAAAAAATTATGAAAACCCGAGTAAAAAAAAGATTTCCCCAATCGTTCCACTTGTTTCTCCGAAAGCAAATTGCTCAATCTTTTGTAGCGTTTCGGGTTATCTAAAACATTTTTTTTGAAGGAAGAATCCGGATTTTGTTTGGCTAAATTGTATAAATTCAATCGTAAATTATAACCTAAAAAGGAGCTGTTAGGTTTTTGGTACAATAAATTATGAATGTTTTCGTCAGTAGTTTTTTCGTTATTTATCAAAATTTCGTTCTCTTTCAACAATTGTTTCCCGTCAGGAACTCTTTTTACGGTGTTACAAGCGAAGAAAACAGTGGCTGTTAGAAGAAATAATGATATTTTTGTGCTGGTCTTTTTCAAGTGAAAACGTCGGTTATTTTTTAATTCAAAAATACATTTTTTTATGGTTAGTAAAAACCAAATCAAACTTATAACGTCGCTTCAGCATAAGAAATATCGAAAAGAGCAAAATTTATTTGTTGCCGAAGGAAAAAAAGTCATAGGAGAGTTAATTAATGCAGGGTTTGAACTGGTTTGGCTTTTCCAAACGGACGCTGTTTTTTCCGAAAAAAAATTGCCAGCCGTAACCATTTCTCAAAACGATTTGAAGAAAATTTCAGCGCTTTCTACGGCAAATGATTGTTTGGCTGTTTTTAAAATTCCCGCTTTCGCAAAATTTTCTCATGTTGGGTTAATCCTTGCATTGGATGACATTCGCGATCCCGGAAACTTCGGAACCATTATTCGGCTTTGCGATTGGTTTGGTATCAAAAATATTTTTTGTTCAGAACAAACGGTGGACCTTTATAATCCAAAAGTGGTACAATCCACGATGGGTTCTTTGGCAAGAGTCAATGTTTCCTACGGAAATCTTCCAGAATTTTTGCAAAAAAGTAACGTACCTATTTTCGGAACTTTTATGGATGGCGAAAATATTTATAAAGCTAATTTGCCTCAAGAAGGAATCATCGTTTTAGGTAACGAAGCCAACGGAATTTCTACCGAAGTGTCAAAAACGGTTACACAAAAAATGGCAATTCCAAGATTTGGCGATTTACAAGCTACCGAAAGCCTGAACGTGGCGACAGCTGCAGCAATTGTTTTGAGTGAATTTTGCCGAAGATTTTAAACCTAAATTTTTTTAGTGAAAAGTAAAATTCACAAAAATACCGCGTGTTTTCATCGAACCAATGTTTCCTGTCCAAGGACTATCAGGATCGTTGTCATAAATAATTTCGTCCTGAAGCCCAAAAACCCCTCGAATTGACGGTGAAAATTTGAAATATTCCAAATAAAGATCAACCCCAAAACCTACTTCCCAATTGTTAGTCCATTGTTTCATACGAAAACGGTTGTTAAAATTGTCGTCTTTTGATTTGGAATTACTTCCTAAATTCAACGTTCTGGAAACTCCACCTACTAAATACGGCCGAATGTTTCCGGTTCTTTTTGAAGAAAATTTTACCAATAAAGGAAAGTGAATGTAAGTAGATTTAACTTCACGAAGTGCATCGTAAGTATCCGTAAATCCTGGAAAATGTAAATCTCTTTGGGTATAATATAATCCGGGTTCGAAACGCAAGTCTATATATTCGTGTAAACGTAAATTTCCAACCAAACCTACGTTAAAACCTGTAGTTTTTTTTACCTGAATATCTGGCCCTACTTCTTCATAGTCAAATTTAAAATCATAAGAATTAAATCCGAGAAAATATCCCCAATGCACACGCTGCTTGTCGAAATTTTCCAGGTGAATAATAGGATCTTTGCTAAAAAGACCTTTGCCAAATTGCGCTTGCGACTTAAATGAAATCAGCAATATCAGGACACAAATTTTTCTCATGTTATTTTTTAGATGCTGTATAAATGGTTGCAGCGCCAAAAGTTTGTGGCATGTCTGCAACTTCTATAAACCCAATTTTTCTTAAAATATTGTTTAAGGCTTCGCCAAAAGGAAAATTTGACGCCGATTCTGACAAATATCCGTAAGCACTATTGTCTTTTGAAAATAATTTGCCAATGAGTGGCAAGATATTTTTAGTGTAAAAATGATAAAATTGTTTGAATGGCGTTTTGGTAGGATTAGACGTTTCGAGAATTACCAAATTTCCACCAGGTTTAAGCACGCGAAGGATTTCTTCTAATCCTTTGTTGAGGTTTTCAAAATTTCGAATGCCGTAGGCAACCGTCACGGCATCGAAAGAATTATCTTCGAAAGGCAAGTTTTCAGAATCGCCTTGAATCATCTCTATTTTATGCGAAAGATTTTTGGCGGCAATTTTTTTTCGGCCTACTTCAAGCATTCCTTCGGAAAGGTCCAAACCAACAATTTTTTTTGCCGATGTAGCGGTCATTAATATAGCCAAATCTCCGGTTCCGGTGGCGATGTCTAAAATATTTTCGGGATTTTTGGCGGCAATCATTTTTAATATTTTTTTCTTCCAGCCTGCATCAGTGCCAAAAGAAATCACGCGGTTCATATTATCGTAACCTCCGGCAATGTTGTCGAACATTTGTTCTACTTGCTTTTTTTTGCCGAGTTCGGAGTTTTTATATGGAGTAACTTTTTCAGATTTCATAAACAAATTTTGCCAAAGATACGATTTTTTAGTCGGGAGTTTTTAGTCGGTAGTTTGGAGCGAAGGTTTTCGAACCTTAAGCTTGAAACCTGAAACTAAATTTTTACCATATAAGGCATATAAGAATATTTGAAGGAATTTTTCTCGCGAAGTCGCAAAATTAATTACTTTATTTTTGAGATTGAGATTGAAATTGAAATTGCATTTTTTTTGGAATTTGGAATTTTTTTATTGCAAATTTTACCATATAAGGCATTTAAGAACATTTGAGTTTTTCTCGCGAAGTTGCGAACTAGCAAAATTAATCACTTGATTTTTGAGATTGAAATTGAAATTACACTTTTTTTGAAATTTGGACTCGAGCGACAGCGAACAGGCGAAGCAATTTCCTTATTGGAATTTGCGTTAGCTTTGAATTTGGAATTTTTTATTGGAATTTTTTTCCTGAACCTTTCCAAAAATTCTCTTTGCTTACTCGTTAGCCCTGATGGTAGTAACTATCCTTTTATTGAGAGCTTGCGAAGCAAAAGCTTACAATAAAAGATAGTACGAACAGCAGGAATTACGATTAATAAAATGCGGGAACGATGGGCTTCTTAAACTTTTCATGAAGGTAAAAACGGCATCACTAAATTTGGTGATATTTAAATTTACCCAAATTTGGCGATTGTGTGAGACTGTTTATTTGCGCAATTTTACAATGTTAAACAAGAAGAAATAGTTATATGTTTTCAAGGGTAATTTTGGCAGAAATAAAATGGGTGTTTTTGGCACTGGCTATCTCATTTTTTCTCTTGAACCTTATCGACGGTGCAGCGTTTTATGAACGTCAATCCGGTTTTGGGGTGCCTCAAACGTTCTTAGGGTTAAATTTGTTTTTGGAAATTTTAGTTTTTTTTGTCTTTAGTGCCTTTGTGGTATTTGGTGTTAAAGGCTTTTTCGAGATGTATACTCGAAAGTTCGCCAATGTCATTATCCTTATTTTAGGGATTATGATGGCAGTGGTGATTTTTATTTTAAGTTATCAGATTTTGTTCGGAGAATGAGCTGATTTATTAGAAAACATATAAGTTTGACTGGACATCTCGGAGTTTCTTCGGGATGTCTTTTTTTATTTTCTGATGTAAGTTTCGTAGGTAAAAGGGTATTGGTGTTTTTCATCAGCGGGATGAAGTACGGATTCTTGCAATTTCCATTCTTGTAAATCTAATTCCGGAAAAAAAGCGTCGGCTTCAAAGCTGTGATGTACGCGAGTGAGTTCTATTTTATCGGCAAATGGAAGTGCGAGTTTATAAATTTCTCCACCACCGATGATAAAAATTTCTTGGTTTTTTGGGCAAAGCGATAGAGCTTCCTGAAGATTTTTGGCCACGAGGCAATCTTCGGGAGCATTGTATTTTTGTCTGGTAATGATTACAGAAGTACGGTTTGGCAAGGGTTTTGGAAAACTTTCAAAAGTTTTTCGCCCCATGATAATGTAATGTCCGGAAGTGATTTGCTTAAATCTTTTAAAATCGTCCGGAAGATGCCAAAGTAAGTCGTTGTTTTTGCCAAGAGCATTATTTTCGGCGGCTGCCGCAATCATTGTAATCATTATAAATCGGCTTGATTTTCTAGGTTTTGTTTTTCTACTTTAGCAGAGATTTGCTGAATTTTTCTTTCCTGCTTGGCTACTAATTTGTCAATTTGGGCGCGTTCCCAGTTTTTGTTCATAAAACTATCGGTGATGAAAACCCTGATAAAATGTAGCGTAAATAAAAATCCCCAGATTACAATTGCCCAGATATCCCAATCCGCTTGCGGGAAAAAGTCGAGTTTTAAAACCCTGCGAACCAATAAAAAAAACAAACTTCCTACAAAAAATAGAACGAAGTGGAAGTAGAGGCGTTTTTTTTGACGCATTCTTTTGCGGGCGTATTCGTAAAGTTCGTGTTGGTTGTTTTCCATCGTACAAAAATTTTAAACTAAAGATAAGTTAATTAGGGATACGGTGCAATGCTAATTTCTAAAGTCTATCCGTAAAGGCAATGTAAAACCAATATCCATGGGAACTCCTCTCATTTTTCCAGGCTCCCAATATCTGTAACTTTGAACAATTCTAATGGCTTCGTCATCAATTACAGGATGCAGACCACGAATAACTTTAATATTATAAGGTCTTCCGTTTTTGCCTACAATAAAATTCATTAATACCGTTCCTGATGCCGGAATTCCCTTAGGTTTTCTGAAATTTTTTAAGACGTAATTACTAAATTTTGTGCCTGGACTTGGTACTTCTAACGGAGATTTGTACTTATGTATTTTTCCATTTTCATCGGTTAATTCACCAGAAACGATAACACCATTTTGATATTGATCTTTAAAGGTATGTCCGGTTTTGTAAACCCTACCACTCCATTCTCCTTCTCTAACGCCTTTTATGATTTTGCCCGATGTTTCACAGTCACCATCGTCTATGATACAAGTGCCTTCACCATCTATTACGGTTTGATTTCCGTCCTTGTCGTAGTATTGTGTAATGATGGGTTTGCTTTTCCCGTTTTCCATGAGCGTTCTTGGTTGGTAAGCAAATATTCCGTTTTCATGAAAAAATCTTTCTATTGTATAAGAACCGTTTCTAATACTGTGGACTTTTTTATTTCCATTGTCATAATATCGAATACTTTCGTAAAAATTAAGACTCAAAGTATCTGCCGACCGGACTAGATGTTTTAATCTGTTATTTTTATCAAAAGTTTTAGACTCTATAGTTCCGTCTTCAAGAATTTCCGAAACTTTATAATATGCGTAGTTTTTTTGGTTGGTTCTCTGATATAACGAATCCAAGTATACCTTTTTCGCAGGATTATTTTGCCCCAAAACAAGCATCGGGAACAATAGAAAAAATAGACAACTAATTTTCATATTTTTAAATACTTATACCGCAACAGCTCCTTTGATATGCGGATGCGGTTCGTAACCCTCCAGCGTGAAATCTTCAAATTTAAAGTCGAAAATATTTTTGATTTCCGGATTTAAAATCATTTTGGGCAAAGGTTTTGGCTCGCGTGACAATTGTAGTTCTAATTGTTCAATGTGGTTATTGTAAATATGGGCGTCGCCAAAAGTATGCACAAAATCTCCCGGTTGTAAATCGCAAACCTGAGCAATCATCAGCGTTAGCAAAGCATAAGATGCGATGTTAAAAGGAACGCCAAGAAAAATATCGGCACTTCGTTGGTACAGTTGGCATGATAATTTTCCGTCGGCAACATAAAATTGAAAAAACGCGTGGCAAGGCGGTAACGCTACTTTTCCGTTGGCTACATTTTCGGCAAAAGATTGAGAGGTATCCGGTAAAACCGAAGGATTCCAAGCCGAAATCAACATTCTGCGGCTGTTGGGATTCGTTTTTAAAATTTCGATTACTTCGCTGATTTGGTCAATTTGTTCGTTGTTCCAATTTCGCCATTGAAAACCGTAAACCGGACCCAAATCGCCGTTTTCATTTGCCCATTCGTCCCAAATTTTCACACCGTTTTCCTTAAGGTAACCAATATTAGTTTCGCCTTTTAAAAACCAAAGCAATTCGTAAATGATCGACTTCAAATGTAATTTTTTAGTAGTAACCAAAGGAAATCCTTCCGAAAGGTCAAACCGCATTTGATGCCCAAAAACACTAATGGTTCCGGTTCCAGTTCGGTCGCCTTTTTGAGTTCCGTTAGCTAAAACATGTTTAACAAGGTCGTGGTATTGCTGCATTATTTTGATTTGCTTTAGGCCCATAGCCTTACGCTTTAGGCGGGTTGGTAGGAAAAATTTTGCTAAAAGCTTATAGCTTATAGCGCTATTTAAGATTCTCTCTTGCTGATTTCATCCCGAATTTTCGCTGCTTTTTCGTAATCTTCGTTTTGAACTGCGGTTTCGAGCAACTCGTGTAATTCTGACAAACTGTGTTTGTCATAGCTTTCGCCAGTTTTTTCTTGACTGATATTTTCGTTGGAAGATAACATTTCGTCTAAATCGTCCTGTTCTTCGTTTTCGTTTTCTTCAGGATTGGATTTTAGGTAAATTCCAGCTTTGTCTAAAATATTTTTGTACGTAAAAATGGGTGCGTTGAAACGTAACGCCAAAGCAATAGCATCGGATGTTCGGGCGTCAATAATTTCTTCAATTTTATCGCGTTCGCAAATAATACTCGAGTAAAATACACCATCTACCAATTTATGGATGATAACTTGTTTGACCACGATATCAAATCTTTCGGCGAAATTGCGGAATAAATCGTGGGTTAATGGTCTTGGCGGTTTGAGCTCAGATTCTAATGCGATGGCAATGGATTGTGCTTCGAAAGCGCCAATTACTATGGGCAATTTTCGTTCGCCATCTACTTCGTTTAAGATCAAAGCGTAAGCGCCATTTTGGGTTTGGCTGTAAGAAATTCCTTTTATGGTTAGTTTTACTAAACTCATTGTTTTTATTAACGATTTCGTTTTTCGGTGTCAATCTTTGTTGTTAAAAAAGGCAATAATTTTACGTTTTTTAGCAACTTGAAATTTACTTATATTTTTTTATTGACGAAAGTTTTTTCGGCAAAGTTTGGCAAAAATGGATTGCTTTTTAGCCCTGTCCCGAAACTTCGGGAGAAGGGAAAAGCCTTTTTGTTTTTTGCCAAAAAAACAAAAAGCTTGGAAGGAAGGCAGGAAAATGGATTGATTCAATGCCCGAACCATTCGCTTCTAAAAAAAATCAGTAATCAGTATTGAGTGAGCAGTTTGTGAATATGCTTTTATGCTGGTTCCTGATAAATAAAGAATCTGAAACGAGTCAGATTAAAAAAGGGCTATCTGAATCTTGGTATTTCTACCTAAATTTAGATAGCCCTGATATGGGCAAAGTTAAAAAATTTTTCTTAGGAATTATTCGCCTTAAATTCTTTAATTTTTTCTGTAAGTTTTGGCACGATTTCGAACGCATCACCTACAATTCCGTAATCAGCTACTTTGAAAAACGGCGCATCTGGATCTTGGTTGATGACCAATTTTACTTTGGAAGAGTTGATTCCGGCGATGTGCTGGATGGCTCCAGAAATTCCTACGGCAACATAAAGGTTTGTAGCTACTGGTTTTCCGGTTTGTCCTACGTGTTCGCTATGAGGTCTCCAGCCTAAGTCGGAAACTGGTTTTGAACAAGCGGTTGCAGCTCCAAAAGCGGCTGCAAGGTCTTCAAGCATTCCCCAATTTTCCGGTCCTTTTAGTCCTCGACCTCCGGAAACTACCACTTCAGCATCTGCGATGGTTACTTGTCCGGTTACTTTTTCTACGGATTCTACTTTTACGCCAAAGTCGTTTTCGCCAATTGCTGGAGAAAAATCTTCTTGAGATAGGGAAGATGCGCTTTCTTTTACTCCGTAAGAATTTTTGGCTAACCCTAAAACTTTTACATCAGTATTGATTTCGGTAATGTTGAAAGCTTTGTTAGAAAAAGCGTTTCTTTTTACTTGAAATGGCGAAGTACTAACCGGAAGTCCAACCACGTTAGAAGCGTAACCTGCGTTTAAAGATACGGCTACAAGTGGCGCCAAATAAAGGCTATCTGTGGTTGATGAAAGCAAAATTACTTTAGCGCCTTCTTTTTCGGCAGCTTGTTTTACTACATCTGCATAGGCTTTGGCGGTAAATTTCGAAAGTTTTTCGTTGTTTACTTTCAAAACTTTATCGACACCATATTTAGAAAGCTCAGAAACATCGCTTGCGTTAATGGTAACGGCTGTAACGGTTGTACCAAGAGATTCTGCTACTTTTTTTCCGTAAGAAGCTAATTCAAATGCTACTTTTTTAAATTTTCCTTCGGCAGATTCTGCGTATATTAAAATTGACATACTTTTTATGATTTATGATTTATGATTTATGAAGGCAAATCGATAAATCGTGTTATTGTTTTATCTCGTTTCAGTCTGAAATCTAAAATCTGAAATCTTAGATAACCTTCGCTTCGTTGTGCAACAAATTGACAAGCTCGTCTAAATTATCCGGACTAATTAATTTTACTGCTGATTTTGGAGCGGGTTTTTCAAATTTTACTGCTTTAGTGTTTACTGAAGCGTCAACTGGTTCAACCACGTTTAAAGCTTTGGTTCTTGCGGTCATAATTCCTCTCATGTTAGGAATACGAAGGTCTTTTTCTTCCACCAAACCTTTTTGTCCACCAATAATTAACGGTAAAGAAGTAGAAACAGTTTCTTTTCCGCCATCGATTTCACGAACCGCTTTTACGTTATTTCCTTCAACGGTTAAGTTGATGCAAGAGTTTAAAAAGTTCATTCCAGTGATTCCGGCAATCATTCCAGGAACCATTCCACCGTTAAAATCTAATGATTCTTTTCCGGCAATAACCAAATCATAGCCGCCATTTTTAATCACTTCCGCTAATTGTTTCGCTACAAAAAAACCGTCGGTTGGATTGGCATTAATCCGGATGGCTTCGTTAGCACCAATTGCCAAAGCTTTTCTAAGAGTCGCTTCGGTTTCTGGACCTCCAACGTTTACAACTGTTACGTTAGCACCTTGTTGTTCTTGGAACCAAATGGCTCTGGTTAGACCAAATTCGTCGTTAGGATTAATTACAAATTGAACACCGTTTGTGTCAAATTCCGAATCGCCACTGGCAAAATTAATTTTGGATGTGGTATCCGGAACGTGGCTGATGCATACTAATATTTTCATTTCGATATAGAATTTATAGTTGATTTTTCAGGTGTCGAAAATAAGCATTTTATTCGAAATAAAAAACTATGCATGCATAATATTATGATGATTTGTGTGGAACTATTTCGTTTTCGTAGGAAAATGATTATTTGTGGGGTTTTTTGGAATGGTTTATTTTCGAGGTTTGTTTAACACATACTTCCTAATCATATAATCAGTCACCGGTTTTAGATCTTTTTTGGTCACGGGATGAACCCCATCGCATGAAAAAAACTCTACAACATTATGGTGCTTGTCATAATACACAACAGCTTTCCCGTTTTTAAAAAACACAGTATTGCTATCTGGTGTTATTTTCCTGAAATTTTGTAGCGTTTCTTCATGAAATGAAACGATGTTCGAATAATGCATGATTCCCATCGTGGTATTCTCGCCACAATCTACTCTTTCATAATGATCTCCGTTCCAAATCATGCACTTTTCTTCCGTGGATTTATAGTAGAAAAGTCCACCGATACTTATTATTGATAATGTCACTAAAAACCATGATATTTTTGAAAACGAAAAGTTTTTGTCTGGACTGATATCTTTTATTGAACCGGTTTCATCTTGAGTAACTGCAATCAAAGTTTCATCCATTTTGTTTCCCATTGAATTGCCGACCATTTTTTCATTCTTGTTCCGAAATTTAGCAAACGGACGTTCTTTAAATTCCACCAAAAGCGCTGCAATATTTACAGTTGAAGCTAAGCTGGGATTTCCCTCACCACGAAAAAATTTACTTACATTTTTAAACTTGTCAACATGAATATTTTTAATATGAGCTGACAAGGAACCTTCTTTTCTTTCTTCAAAAAAACTTTCAAGGATTTGTTTGTCCGAAACAGATAATTCCTGCTGTGAAATTTCTAAACAGAGTTTTTTCAAATTCCCTGACGTTGGGTCGAACAAAAAGTCGGCGTTTTCGCCATTTTTTTCTGATTCATATTTCGCAATCACAGCATTTTTATATTCTTCAAAAGCGCTATTCATTTCAAACTATTTAGAAATTATTAGAAAAGGTTGGAAACCTGTGGAATAATTAGAAATCTTAGAAAACATCAGTGTTTTAGCTGCATTGCGTCCGTTACTTTGCCTCGTAAATCAGTTCCCGGGTTTTTGATGCATCAGAAACAAATGTACAAAACTGATTTACAAAAACAGAATGGTTTTCAGGTGATTGGAAACAAGTTGGGAAGATTTTTTCTCAGTCCCTGAAGCCATTTTTTCTTCCCAAAAAAATCATGATGCCTTTCGGAAAAATCATTTCCAAAAGGGCTTTTGTAAAATTTTTAATTTCTAAAAATATGAAAAAAATTGTATTCATACTTGCTTTGGCGAGCAGCGTGGCTATGGTTTCCTGCGAAGCAGATGAAGTAGCCGAAAAAACATCTTTAACAAACCAAACGGCCGATGATTCCGGAGGAGATGGCATTGCAACTCCTGTAAAACCGCCACCACCTCCGCCACCAAGCAACGGAATAAATAATCCGTAAGTTTCGCTTTTTTCGAAACAATTTTACTATTTTCGGGGGAAATTCTTTACAAAATGAAGCAATGTCCCCCGATTGTTTTTTTATTGTTACTCCTTCAATTCTCTTGTGCACAACCTGAGAAAGAAAAAAATGTTGGCACTTCTAAACCCGATGCCTACACTTCACTTTACTTAAAGATTGAAAATCAAGTTGAAGAAAAGGTAACTAACTTATCGGGATCGTTCGATCAACTGAAAAAAATGGCCACAACAAGTTCCTACCAAGGTGGTTATTTTTATTTAAAAGGAAAATATTTTGAAGATAAAAACCGCGATAGCAGTTTTATTTATTTTGAAAAATCGGTGGCAGAATATCGCAAGGCTAAAGACAGTTTGCGTGCTGGTTTTAGTTTAGTGCAGCTGAGTATTTTGCAAAAACGGGAAGCTGATTATTTTGGTGCAGAAACCGCATTAGTTCAGGCGGAAATTTTGATGCAAAACCAAGATAATTCTTACAGAATTAATCTTTATAATTCAATGGGGTTGGTTTATCGGGAGTTATTTGACTATGAAAATGCGCTAAAATATTTCAACAAAGCTATTGATTTAGAGCAAGATACTACTACAAAAAATTACATGACCGTAAACGCAGCCTTGGTTTATATTGATACACAAAAGTACAATCAGGTCATTGTAACGTTAGATTCTCTTTTAAAAATTGTTCCGAAAAATGACAATCCATTACGGTCTAAAATATTATCAAATAAAGGCTATGCTTTGCATAAATCCGGTGATTTTTCGGGGTTGAAATTTTTAGAAGAAGCGAAAAGCATAACAAATCCCGCTGATTTTCATAGCATGATTTCTATCGATTTGCGAATGGCCGAAGTCTTGGCACGGGAAAATTTGGCGAAAGCCGAAGAATTAGCGGAAAATGCACTGCAACTTTCTAAAACAATCGAAAATCCGGATGACCAACTCAGAGCTTTGGAATTGTTGATTGCTTCCGAAGATGTGGTTGCGCAGCGAAAAAATTATATAGCCGATTACATTTCCATAAACGATAGCATTCGCAAAGTTCGCCAGCAAGCCAAAAACCAATTTGCAAAATTGCGCTATGACTACAAATCAGCCGAAGAAGCGATGCTAAAAGCCCGAACGGAATCCGCAGAAAATAAACTTCGGGCTCAAAAATCAAGAATTTTTAATGTGATATTGTTTATCGTGATTGTATTCGCATTGTTCGTTTTTTTATTGTTAAGGCGAATTGCCGCAGCCAAACATGCCAACGAAAAAATTCGCGAAACCTACAATACAGAAATCCGATTGTCAAAAAAAGTGCATGACGAATTAGCGAATGACCTTTATAATGTGATGGCTTTCACCGATTTACAAGCGATGGATTCTGAACCAAAGAATAGAATTTTGTCTGATTTAGACGATTTGTACCAGCGAACCCGAAATATTTCGCGCGTTAATGCCACTGTCGAAACAGGCGAAAATTATTGTGTTCACCTCAAAGAAATGATTTCGGATTTTCAAAATAGTCAATTAAACGTGGTTTTAAGAGGGTTTGATTCCATTCGCTGGCAAGCGCTTCATGAAAGTAAGAAAATCAATTTTTTTCGGGTGTTGCAAGAACTTTTGATAAATACTAAAAAACACAGTCAAGCCACGATTTGCGTGATTTCGTTCGAAGAGAAAGCGGGTGTTTTGGAAGTGGTTTTTTCAGATAATGGCGTTGGGTTTGATTTTGGAAAAAATATTTTTAAAAATGGTTTGCAAAATGCGGAAAACCGTATAAATCAAGTTCGGGGAAGTCTTATTTTTGAACCGAATCCTAATAAGGGCTTTAAAGCAGTTGTGAAGATTCCGTTTTAAAAAATAAATAAATAATGAAAAAGATATTGATTGCAGAAGACATTGACAGCATAAACCAAGGAATTGCCTCGATATTTCATGACAATGCCCAACTCGAAATGCACCATGCGAAATATTGCGACGATGCGTTTTTAAAAATAAAAAAGGCGATAATTGATGGCGTTCCGTTTGATTTATTGATTACAGATCTTTCGTTTAAACTGGATCATCGAGCGGTAATTTTACAATCGGGCGAGGATTTAATAAAAGCGGTAAAGTCAGAACAATCCGACATTAAAATCGTGGTTTATTCCATCGAAGACAGGAGTTTTAGAATTAAAACTTTGTTTAATGAAGGCATTGATGCGTATGTTTCGAAAGGACGCCAAGGTTCGGTTGAGTTGGTAAATGCGGTAAAATCTGTGTGGAAAAATGAAAAATATATTTCTCCGGAATTGTCACACCTCATCGCAAACCCGACAATGCTTGAGATAGACGATACTGATCTTGATTTTTTGCGGTTATTGAGCCAAGGATTTACCCAAGAAGAAATTGGTAAAAAATTTAAGGAACTCGGCAAAAGTTCTTCCAGCATCAGCAGCATTGAAAAGCGCATGAATAAGTTGAAAATTTATTTCAAGGCGAAAAATGCGGTGCATTTAGTTGGGATTGTGAAGGATATGGGGGTGGTTTAGGGGGTGGCGACAGATTGTGTAATTCTCAACTTTTCTGCCTTTGATAGTTTTCTCCAAGCCCAAGGAGCTATCGGATTTTTTTCCGTCCAAACTCCAATTTTGTTTTTTCTTGCTTCATTTTCTAATGCAGCATATTCTTCACTGTCAGAGTATTTTTTAAAATGCCAAGCTAAACCGTTCTTCACTAATTCTTTGTTCAAGTTTCTTCCATCTTCGAGTATAATTTCTGCGATTAATCTTTTGTTTCGATCGTACTTATTCTTTTTGTTGTAGATAAGAGAGACGTTAGTTCCGAAACACATATCCGAAACAAATTGTTTTGCCTTATTACCAAAAGCTTGCTTTTTTTCAGGGCAATCGATATGTGCAAATCGCACAGTCTGTTCTTCTCCATCCATTAACACCGAGAAGGTATCGCCATCTTTGACACCAATAACTTTGTATGTTGGTTCGTTTGCAACTTCGGTTTTCGTTTTATCAGAATTAACGTAATAGCGTTCGTCCGCTTTACTTTCTGGGTGTTTGCAGGAGAGAAGGAGGAGGAAGTAGACGAGTCCTTTAATTTTTAATAAATTCTTCAATTTGCTGTTTTGTTATGTTGTTTGCAGAGTTCCTTCCAATAAAAGAGATATTTTTTTCAGGCACTTTCATTCGCTGTAGCCAATCGGTCCAATATGCTTTCAAAATTTCAAAATCTTTGCCTTTGTTTCTTTCATTAACTTCGCAAATTAGAATTTCTGTATTTGATAAATCAACTCCAGAAGCAACGGGAATATTTAAGCCCAATCTTGAGATTTCATTATTCGTATTTCCGATATTAACGGAATTATATAGTAAACTTGTACAAGGAGTATAATCCCAACGTTTGCCATTTCCATAATCCCTACTTTCCTCTAGCTCAATGTAACCGTCGGTAAGGACAATAATTTTGTTTTGATAATCGTCAAAAAGAGTCGGTTTTTTTATATTTTTCTGAAGATCTCTTCTGAAATACAAGATGTAGTCTGAACCTAGCGGTTTTGCAATTGCTGACGCATACATTTCATTAATTTTGTCATTGAATTGTCTCGATCTTTCTTCATTAAAGTACAGTCGATTACTTTTTCCTTTATGAGATGAAAGATCAAAATTCAATTCGTTTGCAATACTTTCAAAAATAGGATTTGATTGGTCAATAGTCACATCGATTTTCAATTTATCTTTAGTGTCTTGCCGGAATTTTGAAAATTTTTCAAACGAGTTCCAAATAGCACTTAATGCAGAGATATCATTTTCTACTTGCTGCGGAATTAGTAATATTCTTCTTGAAAGGTCTGGAACAACGATTAAATTTAAGTTTGTTCTAGTCGGCGGAATCCATTTTAAACATTCAGTTAATTCTTCGTCAGTTAATTTTAAAGATTGTAGCTTATTTCTGACAGCTTCTTGAAACTCCGGAGAAATAATTTTATTTCCGTTCTCATCACTTTCTAATAAATCGAATCTATAACGATCATAAATTGCTTTCACATCATTAATATTGTTAGAAACCTGAATTTGCTCAATTGCAATTTGCTGTTGACCAGGTCGAGCAATGAGATAAATAAAAAAGGAAAAGAATGCTAACGCCCCAACTAAAATAAAGAGGGGTTTATTATTCTTTTTTTTCTTCTTACCTAGATTTTGATTGTGTTCCATTATATATTGTCACTTGTTAAGTTTTGAATTTTTTCTTCAACCCAATTGTTTTGAATTTTTATAGCGTCTTCTATTTTTTTTGTTGCAGAAGAACCAGATAAATTTCCATATGTGTAATTTTGCCAGCCTCCCATAAATTCTCCAATTGAACCTTTCAACGAAGCAACATTTACAGGAATGACACCATTTTCATAGCCAATTATATCTTTTTGCTTCTGCTCAACTTTTTCATCGATGTTAATGATTTCACTTTCTAGTTTATGAATTTTGTTTATTATCTCCGAAAGCTCTTTTCTTTTTTCAATTATTTTATTATTAACGAGTTCGATCAATAATTTAATTTTTTCACTTTCAGTTTTAAGATATTGGTGGCTTAACACATAATTTAATAAAAATCCCCAAATCACATAAACAACGAATCCTAATATTAATACTAGATAAAAATTGATGTCAGTGAAAATCATTTTAAATTCCCATAATTTATCAGTTCTTCCAGAATTAAAGTCATTTGTGTGAACGCCTTCGGATATTTTATATCCGATGAATGCGTCTGCAATAAGGGTTATCGATAATAAGGTTATAATTACTCCGAATTGCTTTCTTTTTCCTGCTGTTACCAATTGTTTGTTTTTTTCCAGTGAATCATGAATTAGAAAGCCAAGCCCTAAAAATATTACTGGAAACAAAATTATTAGAGCCATTACTCCACCACCTTTAGTTGAAGCGTCCGAAAACACGTTTGGATTTATAAATCCCAGACTTCCAGGCTTAATTCCGTAAAATGCCGAATAGCCAGACGACGAATAGAAAACAAATAAGTATAGAGTTAATAGTAAAGTGATAAATGCTCCTATTATAAAAGGAGTGGTGTCACTAACTTCTCCGTCTCCATTTCGGATATCGATTTTTTCCAGCTCATAGTCGGCGATTTCTCTTTCAATATTTTCTTTAATTTGTTTGTTGGCGCTTAAATCTGCAATCGCATCTTGTTTACGTGCTTTTTCTTGTTGAACTTCTGCTTTCAATTTCGAAATTCGGTCTTTTACGCCTTGTTCGTCCAATTTTTGGTCTTCAAGAAATTTATCGTAAACAATTTCTAAATAACCTTCAATCGCCTCTGGACTCGATTGCGATTTTTGTGCGGACCTAAAACCTAATTGATTATAAGTTATTTTTTCCACATTTTTTCCGCTTGGTGTCTCTAATATTGAGTTATCATTCATATATAATTAATTTATCTATTTATTAAAAACCCTACCCCCTAAACCTCAACTTACACTCCCCATCATAACAATAACAACCTTTAATCACATTAAAAATAATTGGGGCATTTAATTCTCTCCGCATGAACGAAACATAATTGTAAATCGTGCGTTCCGAAATATTCAATTTTTCCGCGCAAGCTTTAGGGTTGCCGGTTCGTTCTGTGGAGATTAGTTCGTGTAATTTGATGATAATCCGAATGTCCATTTTTAGATTTGGGCAATTTTAAAAATTTGTACTGCAAGTGTATTTCAGTGAAATATTTCTTGTTCGTTGCGCCAAAAATATTGGGTTCAAAAATCAATTCCTTACGGGTTTCCGTAATCGAGGAAAATATTTTCAAATTTGCTCAAAAATTTTCTGCCAAATAGTTCGCCTTTCACCCATATCATCTCCCACTCTTCCTTATGGATACTTTATGTCGAAGCCCCACTTTGTTAAAATTGTTAACAAATAGGAATTTTGTAGTTTCTCAATCTTCAAATTTCCAAATTTTCAAATCTCCAAATCCACCAATTTCCAAATTTTCAAATCTTCAAATCAATAAATCTTTCAATCATTAAATTCTTTTATTTACTTTTGCGTTTCACAATTTCAAGTAGAATTATTTATCATGAGAACAATCCAATTTAGAGAGGCGATTTGCGAAGCAATGAGCGAAGAAATGCGTCGCGACGAATCAATATATTTAATGGGTGAAGAAGTAGCCGAATATAACGGTGCTTACAAAGCTTCAAAAGGAATGTTAGACGAGTTTGGACCAAAACGTGTTATTGATACACCAATTGCAGAACTTGGTTTCGCAGGTATTGCAGTAGGTTCGGCAATGAACGGAAACCGCCCGATTGTTGAGTTCATGACTTTCAACTTTTCTTTAGTTGGTATCGATCAAATTATCAATAACGCTGCAAAAATGCGTCAAATGTCTGCTGGACAATTTCCAATGCCAATGGTTTTTCGTGGACCAACAGCTTCTGCGGGACAATTAGGAGCGACACACTCTCAGGCTTTTGAAAACTGGTTTGCCAACACTCCAGGATTAAAAGTGGTTGTGCCTTCCAGCGTGTACGACGCCAAAGGTTTGTTGAAATCGGCAATTCGTGACAACGATCCGGTTATTTTTATGGAATCTGAACAAATGTATGGCGACAAAGGGGAAGTGCCGGAAGGAGAATACACCATTCCTTTAGGTGTTGCCGATATCAAAAGAGAAGGTACTGACGTAACAATTGTTTCTTTTGGAAAAATTATCAAAGAAGCTTACACCGCTGCAGAAGAACTCGAAAAAGAAGGAATTTCTTGTGAAATCATCGACTTAAGAACGGTTCGCCCCATGGATTATGATGCCATTTTAAAATCGGTTAAAAAAACAAACCGTTTAGTAGTGTTAGAAGAAGCTTGGCCTTTCGCAAGCGTTGCTTCAGAAATAACTTACATCGTTCAAGAACGTGCTTTCGATTATCTTGATGCACCAATCCAAAGAATTACAACGGCTGATACTCCAGCTCCATATTCTCCATCATTGTTGAAAGAATGGTTGCCAAATGCACAAGACGTAATCAAAGCGGTAAAAAAAGTAGCTTACAAAAAGAATTAATTGGAACAATTTGAAAATGTGGTAATTTTGAAAATGAGTCAATTGGTTTAAAGAATCGCAAAGTAATAAATTTGCTTTTGCCGATCTTCAAATTTTTAAATTGGCTAATTATCTAATTAACTAATCTTGTAATTTTCAAATCTTCAAATTAACTAATTTTCAAATCATCTAATTGTCTAATTGACTATATTTGAAACTTCATTGGGATATTCCCGGTGAAGTTTTTTTTAATTATATGAATAACAAATTTGTTCTAAGCCTTGCGTTTTTTCTTACTATAATCACAACCGCATTTTCTCAAACCAAAGTCAGCGGAATTGTTTATGACGAATTTAAGCAACCATTGCCCTACGCAAACGTCGTTTTTAAAGGTACTACCGAAGGAATTATTACTAACGAAGAAGGAAAGTTTTATCTCGAATCTAAAGAAACTCAAAAAGCAATAGTGGTTTCATTTGTGGGGATGGAACAAAAAGAAGTCACGCTTGAAAAAGCCGTAACCTACAATCTCGAAGTAAATCTTGGCGCCGGAAAAACCCTTGGCGAAGTCGTGATTTACACCGGAAAAACTTCTAAAAAAGACAATCCTGCAATTGATATTTTGCGAAAAATTTGGGAACGCCGCAAAAAAAACGGACTCAAAATGTTCAAGCAATATGAATATGATAAGTACGAAAAAGTCGAATTTGACCTCAATACAATAGATTCTGCGTTGATGAAAAGCAAACTCTTCAAAGGCATGGAATTTGTCTTCAATCAAGTGGATACTTCAGACGTTACGGGAAAATCTTACCTTCCGATTTTCATCAATGAAGCCTTGAGCAAAGTTTATGGCGATAACATCAATAACCGAAAAAAAGAGGTGCAAATTGCCAATAAAAATTCGGGATTTAGCAACAACCAGCAAATTATCGGCTTCGTCAAAGATTTATATGCAGATTACGATATTTACGACAATTACCTAAAATTTTTCGACAAAGATTTTGTGAGTCCGCTTTCGCGAACGGGTATCAACGTCTATAATTACGTGTTGCACGACAGTACTTTTATCGATAACAAATGGTGTTACAACATTGTGTATTATCCAAGACGAAAAAACGAACTGACCTTTAAAGGGGATTTTTGGGTGAACGATACCACTTTCGCCATCAAAAAAATAAACCTAACCGCAAGCCGAAGCGCAAATATCAACTGGGTTAAGGAAATTTATATCGAACAAGAATTTGAAGTTTTGAACGATTCCGTTTTTTTACTGACTCGTGATCACATGATGTCGGATTTTGCTTTTTCTAAAAAAGATGAATCTCGTGGTGTTTACGGTAAGAGAACCACTTTGTTCAAAGACCACCAATTTAATATTAAAAAAGAAGACAAATTTTATAAGCAGGAAGTCAATGATTATGACCCTAATATTTATGTGAAAAGCGATGAATTCTGGGAAGAAAATCGCTTCGAACGTTTAAATAAAGACGAAAAAGGCGTTTATCAAATGCTCGACACGCTTAAAACGGTCAAAAAATTCAAGCGTTTGTACAATGCAGTTTCCATTTTGGGAAGCGGTTACGTCGAATTTAATAATTTTGATTTTGGTCCGATATTTTCCACGTTTGGATACAATGATGTAGAAGGAGTGAGGCTTCGTGCCGGAGGTCGAACGTATTTTGGTCAAAATGATCCGTGGCGAATTCAAGGTTACACGGCTTACGGTTTTAAAGACAACCAATTTAAGTACGGAATTTCCGGAAAAGTGTTGCTCAACAAAAAAAATCGTTTCATAATCTCCGGAGGAAATCGTCGTGACATTGAGCAAATTGGCGTAAGCCTTACCACTTCTAATGATTTGTTAGGTCGAAGTTTTGCGTCTTCAGCCGTTTTTGCCAGTGGTGATAACAGCAAATTAACTTCGGTAAATCTTACGAATTTTTCTGCCGAAGTCGAGCCCCTAAAAAACCTCACGTTTCAAGCAGGAGTTTCGTACAGAACATTAAAATCGGCTTCGCCAAATACTTTTAGTTTGGATTATTACAAAGAAATGCCATCTGCCGAAAATCCGCTTGGTGTCATTTCCGGAAGCCTGAAACAATACGAATTTAATACCTCAATTGATTATACTCCAGGCCGAAAAACCATAGGTTATGGCGTGGAAAGAACCGTAATCGATTATAATTATGCCCGATTATATTTGAGTTTTAGCCAAGGAATTAAAGGACTTTTCGATAGTGATTTTGAATACGAAAAATTACAATTCTATTACCGTCAACCGGTTTTGGTAGGTGGTTTCGGAAGGTTGTTTACCACATTTGAAGCCGGAAAAATTTTCGGAACCGTTCCGCTTGGATTAATGGGAGTTGTTCCTGGAAACCAGTCGTATTTTGTAATCGACAACACCTATAATCTGATGAATTATTACGAATTCATGGCAGACGAATACGTGTCGCTTCATTTGGAACACAATTTCAACGGAAGATTATTTGCCCGAGTTCCGTTTCTTCGAAAATTAAACTGGCGAGAAATCATCGGAATCAAAGGAGTTTACGGAACGATTTCTGACGAAAATAGAGCGATCAATGCGCAAACTTTAATTCCGTATCGCGCTCCAGACGACTTATATTGGGAATACCACGCAGGAATTGGAAATATTTTTAAAGTACTACGAATTGATTTTGCTTGGAGAGGAAGTTATTTAAACCTTCCGGAAGCCAATAAATTTGCGGTTAAGGCATCTTTTGGGTTTTATTTTTAACAAATCATCAAATTTTCCAACTTCAAAATTATTTCCTTGTCGATATGTATAGTTATGCTTACTTTTGCACCCGCTAAATAAGTATATAGAAACAAATTACACTATGAGTGCAGCCAAACAAAAATCTTTTGACGTATTAATCGAAATACCAAAAGGAAGCAGAAATAAATACGAATACGATTTTGAATTAAAAAAAATCCGCTTCGACAGAATGTTGTTTTCATCAATGATGTATCCAGCAGATTACGGATTTATCCCTGAAACTTTAGCCTTAGACGGTGATCCGTTAGATGTTTTAGTTTTGGCAACAGAGCCAACTTTTCCGGGTTGTGTGATGGAAGTAAAACCAATTGGTGTGTTTCACATGGCAGACGAAAAAGGACCGGACGAAAAAATTATTTGCGTTCCTGTTTCTGATCCAATTTGGAACAAACTGAACGATTTATCTGATATGAATCCACATCAATTAAAAGAAATTGAGCACTTTTTCCAAGTTTATAAAGATTTAGAGCACAAAAAAGTAGATGTCGAAGGTTGGGGAGATGTGAGCGTTGCTAAAGAAATCATCGAGCAATGCGTAGATCGTTTCGAAGGAATCGAAAACCGTACAGCAGAATTGTTCAGCATTCGCTAAACCATTTTCCTAAATAATTATATAAAAAGCAATATTCAGCAACGAATATTGCTTTTTTGTTTATGATTGATTTGTTATATTTACATATTATTAACAAACCAATTCTTAATCTTATGGAGTCAAATATGATTTATGTTCCGGCAATTCTCGCAATCGTCGGACTTTTGTTTATGGTTGTCAAAAGATCCTGGGTACTCAAGCAGGATGCCGGTGACGGAAAAATGAAGGAAATTTCAGAATATATTTATGAAGGTGCCCTCGCTTTTCTAAAGGCAGAATATAAATTATTAACCGCTTTTGTAATTATTGCCAGTTTGATTCTCGCCGGAATCACCTTTTTGCCTGGAGCTACAACCCATTTGTCAATCGTAATCGCATTTATATTTGGCGCCGTTTTTTCTGCCCTTGCGGGAAATATGGGAATGAAAATCGCTACGAAATCTAATGTAAGAACCACGCAAGCCGCAAGATCAAGTTTGCCGCAAGCGCTAAAAGTTTCTTTCGGAGGCGGAACCGTAATGGGATTAGGAGTTGCCGGATTGGCTGTTTTAGGACTTTCGGCATTTTTTATTTTCTTCTTCCATTATTTCATGAACGGTGTTTGGGCAGAAGGAATGTACAACGGTGAAACTAAAAACGCTGGACAACTTATGACTATTTTGCTCGAAACCTTAGCCGGATTTTCGCTTGGTGCTGAATCGATCGCATTGTTCGCACGAGTTGGTGGCGGAATTTACACCAAAGCTGCCGATGTTGGAGCAGATTTAGTAGGAAAAGTAGAAGCCGGAATCCCTGAAGACGACCCAAGAAATCCAGCTACAATTGCCGATAACGTGGGAGATAACGTGGGAGACGTTGCCGGAATGGGTGCCGATTTATTTGGTTCTTATGTGGCAACCGTTTTGGCGGCAATGGTTTTAGGAAATTACGTCATCAAAGATATGGGCGGAAGCATTGCAGATGCTTTCGGTGGTATCGGACCGATTTTGTTACCAATGGCAATTGCCGGAGTGGGAATTGTGATTTCCATTATCGGAACGCTTTTGGTAAAAATAAAAAATAATGATGCCAAAGAAGCTCAAGTGCAAGGTGCGTTGAATGTAGGGAACTGGGTTTCCATTGCATTAACAGCCGTTGCTTGCTACTTTTTAGTAATTTGGATGCTTCCCGAAACCATGAAAATGGAATTTTTTGGCGAAGGTTTAATGGATATTTCGTCAATGCGTGTTTTTTACGCCACTTTAGTAGGATTATTTGTAGGAGCTGTCATTTCTTCGGTAACAGAATATTATACAGGATTAGGAAAAAAACCAATTTTGGCTATCGTTCAAAAATCAAGCACCGGAGCCGGAACCAACATTATCGCAGGTTTGGCAACCGGAATGGTTTCAACCTTTCCAACCGTTTTATTATTTGCTGCCGCAATTTGGGCTTCGTATGCTTTTGCCGGATTTTATGGTGTAGCATTGGCAGCTTCTGCCATGATGGCAACGACGGCTATGCAATTGGCGATTGATGCGTTTGGACCAATTTCTGACAATGCGGGAGGAATTGCCGAAATGAGCGAGTTGCCAAAAGAAGTTCGTCAAAGAACAGATATTTTAGATTCTGTAGGAAACACAACAGCAGCAACCGGAAAAGGTTTTGCAATCGCTTCTGCAGCATTAACTTCGTTAGCACTTTTTGCTGCTTACGTTACTTTCACAGGAATCGACGGAATTAATATTTTCAAAGCACCGGTTTTAGCCATGTTGTTTGTGGGTGGAATGATTCCGGTGGTATTTTCTGCTTTGGCAATGAATTCCGTAGGAAAAGCCGCAATGGATATGGTTTACGAAGTTAGAAGACAATTCCGTGAAATTCCAGGAATTATGGAAGGAACAGGAAAACCCGAATACGCAAAATGCGTTGATATTTCTACAAAAGCCGCTTTACGCGAAATGATGCTCCCAGGATTATTAACCATCGGTTTTCCAATATTAATTGTAGTGTTAGGTAAATTGGTTTATCCTGAAAATAATATGTTGATTGCCGAAATGTTAGGTGGTTACATGGCTGGAGTTACGGTTTCCGGAGTGCTTTGGGCAGTTTTTCAAAACAATGCTGGAGGAGCTTGGGACAATGCCAAAAAGTCCTTTGAAGCTGGTGTGATGATCAACGGCGAAATGACTTACAAAGGTTCAGATGCTCACAAAGCAGCCGTTACCGGAGATACCGTTGGAGATCCATTTAAAGATACTTCTGGTCCATCGATGAATATCTTAATCAAGTTGACTTGTTTGATTGGATTGGTAATCGCCCCAATTTTAGGCAATCACGATGCTGTTGAGGTCGTTCGTGAACAACAAGTAGAAGTAGTTCAAGTAGCGGAAACGCCAGAAACCATAACCCAAGAAAGCATTAAAGAAGTTCGCATTGAAAAGACAAAAGATGCCGACGGAAATGTAAAAGCAACCGTAACCACCGTTCAGGATTCACGCGAAGACGTTCAAGTCTTTGAAGGAACCGAAACCGAAGTGAATGCTAAAATTGATGCTTTAAAAAAGTAATTTTCTAAAAAAGTAAAAACCTCTCGATTGAGAGGTTTTTATTTTTATTACAAGACTCTAGTTTATAGATATGGAATCCTTTCTAAAATCAATTAAGAAATTATCTTCTTTTTTTAAAGGCGTCAACTTTTTTCCGAAGATTGGCAATATCTGCTTCTGTCAATTCTGATTTGTAGACTTTAATTTTACCGATTTCCTTATCTCTTACTACCAAATATTTTTCTTTGAAAGTTACTTTCAAACTATCGTTTTTTGTTACCAATAATAAATTACGAGGCGGAGGCAAACCAGGAATCTTTAATGTCACTGCGGGAGTTCGATCAAAAAAAGTTGAAGCTTTTTTTGCAAAATATTCCACTTCAATTATACTGTCTTTATAAGTAACATAACATATTGTAAATGGGAATTTTGTTCCCTCATAAATTCCGTTCTTCAAATTTTGACTCTGGACATTCATAACGGTTAAAAGAAAAAGAATCAGAGTAAAATTTTTCATGAGCAGTCAAAGGTTTTTATTTTCTAAATGATAGCTAAGGACAAGATTAAACTTACAATTTTCTTCCAACCCCTAAAATCAGAAATCTAACATCTTTAATTATAAATCTAAAATCCTAAATCAAAACAATCCGTTTATCTCCGCATTAATCCTATTGATAATATCTCCTAAATCCTCAGGATTGTCCACAAAATTAATATTGTCCACATCTATAATCAGCAATTTTCCCGAAGTATAACTTTCAATCCAAGCTTCATAACGCTCGTTCAATCGGCTTAAATAATCAATCGAAATAGAATTTTCATAATCGCGTCCGCGTTTGTGAATTTGGTTGACCAAATTTGGAATCGAGCTTCGCAAATAAATCATCAAATCCGGAGCTTCCACTAAAGATTCCATCAACTCAAAAAGCGACTTATAATTGTTAAAGTCACGGTTGGTCATCAGTCCCATCGCATGAAGATTTGGAGCAAAAATATGCGCATCTTCATAAATCGTACGGTCTTGAATAATATTTTTTCCGCTTTCGCGAATTTGCAACACCTGACGAAATCGACTGTTCAAAAAATAAATCTGGAGGTTAAACGACCACCGTTCCATTTGGTGGTAAAAATCGTCTAAATACGGGTTGTCCACTACGTCTTCAAAGTGCGGTTCCCAATTAAAATGTTTGGCTAATAAACGTGTAAGTGTGGTCTTTCCCGCACCAATATTTCCTGCTACTGCTATGTGCATTACGGTAAATTAATTTTATAATTTTTAATTTCTTGGTTGGTAAAAATACTCAAAATTTCATCTTGATAAGTAAAACCATCAAAGCTTTTTTCCACCTCTAAAACCTTTGAAATTGAACCTTTTTCCAAGTTAAAAATAAAAAGTCCTTCGTCATTGGCATACAAAACCCGCTTTCCATTCACCACCTGATACATTTTTCCCGCCGGAATTTCGCCCAATGAAGCCGTTTTTCCAAAAATATCTGCCGCATACAAACGCTGTTTGGCATCTATCCAGTAAAAATAGTTGTATTCAGTTTGGTAAAAAACAAGCGGTTCCGTAAAAGTTGGCGTCAGTGGCAAAAATGATTTTTTTCGTAAATCATACAAGCCTAACTTTTGCGTAAGCAAATCAAAAACCCAAAGCCTGTTTTGCGCGGCAAGCCCCACAGCATCTGGATTCAAAGGCGTTTCTAATTCCGAAAAATTAATGCGTAACGACTCATTCAACTGATTGTCTAACAATACCACGGAAGTGAAATTTCGGTAAAAAAGCACAATTTGAAGCGGGTTTTGCAAGTCAGCCCGAGAAATTTTTCCCAAAGCGACATTCTTGTAAAAAAGCGTCGAGTTAGGAGCTATTTTCCGAAACTCATTTCCGAAAATTCCATACAAATTACCGAAATGATCCCGATTCACAAAAGTTCCGTCGCTCCATTTTTCGGTATTTTTAAAAAACGGAACTACCTCATTTTGTGCAAAAATGCCCCAAAAATAACCTAAAAATAAAAACAAAAAATACTTTTTCATCGATGCCAAATTACAAATCTTTCCCCAATATTTTTATTTTTTTTTGGTGCCATTTCCGGCTTTCCCTGCAAGTTGCCGTTCTTGCCGCTTTGTTTTTAATTTGCCCAAAGGAGCTCCTGCCGTCGCTCTTTGGACAAAAAAAACAATAGCGCCAATTTCCGGCAAGCTTTCCGTTCAATCCGGGGCAAAAACGTATCTGCAAATAGGATACATTTTTTCTCAAATCCACAAAAAAATATTCAAAACGCCACAAGAAAAACGATACATTTGTGTAAATCATTTTGTATTATGAAAAAAATAATTGCATTTTCTGCCATTCTTTTCGCTGCTTCATCGCAAGCTCAAGACCAAAAAATCCCTTCAGGAAACTACGTTTCAAACTCATTAGGAACCGAGTTTAAACTCCGGTTAACCGACGATAAAAAATACGAGATGGTCATTTTTCATGGCAATTATGAGATCAAAAATGACACCATCGTTTTCAATCCAAATGCGGTTGACAGTGATTTTGCTGTTGATTTTAGCGACCAAGCCAATCCTTCAATCGGGAAAATAAAAGTGACGCTTTCCGGAAATTTTTTAAAATTATATTCTTCCGCAATTTATTTTGGTACACAAAATGGAACAGATCAACCAGTTTACAAAAGTTTTTCTGACCTAAAAACCGATTTAAACGAAGCGGAAACCGAAGCGAGTTTTGAAATCATCCGAAGTGAATTCATCTACCTTGTTTCGGAAAGTTATTCTGGTGTTGCCAAAATTTCAAAATATAAAATCCCTCAAGATCAAAATCAAATCAACATTCAATATGCTCCAAATAATATGCAAAATATTAAGTTGATTGGGTATAAAAATGAAAAAGACGAATTGGTAGTAACCGAAAAAAATAAATTTAGTCCGCTGCTTTTTTCTTTTGACAAAGGCGAAAATACAGCCGTCAAGAAAATTGCGCCGGTAGAAGTTACCGAAAAAACTAACTTTAAGTTCCCTGGTAAATCAACCGATTTGTACATAGATGATTATGCCGTTGCGGATACCACTATAGTTACCGCTAATTACAATAGTTTCAAATTTTCCGTTGAAAAAAACTTGCAAAAAGCCATTGACGCTGCCAAAAAAAACAACCGTTATTTGGTCGTCTCCTACGACATCAACAATAAAAACAATGCTTCGGATTTCAAAAATTTCATGGACAGACAGCAGTCCGAAATCAGTTATTTTAGTGAAGAAGAACTAAAAAATTATTTAGAATTTGATTATTACAATGCTTCGTCAGCCGATAAAAAATGGGCCGAAAAAAATAATCTAAAATCGGCTTCGACCGCAATTTTAGACAAAACCGGAAACATTTTGGCCACCATCAATGGCAATGTTTTAAGCAATTCCGAGAAATTTAGTACGTACAATTATGGGTTTGCCGAGCAATTAGATGGCGCTGCAAAAAAAATATCGTTGCAAAATGCTTTGGCAAAAAAAAATAATGACGCTGAAGTTTTAAAAGCATTAGCCGACATGAGCGAGTGGAATTCGTGGTCCATTTATCCGCCGATGGTGGAAGAAACTGTGGTGGTTCGATCGGCTGTTGAGTCAGAAACGCACGAGATAAAAATTGTAAAAATCGACGAGGCGAAAGTTTCTGAAGCTTGGGACAAAATCGTGAACAAATATTCTTCGGAAAAAAAATACAATAACGATTTTGCAAAAGCCGCCATTGGAGATGTTGCTGGACAAGGATTTTATTATCAATTATTTGAAAAGGCCAGACCAATGGACGAAAATACGTGGAAAATGCTAGATTATTTATTGCTTTTCCCTGAAGAAATGATTGCTTCGGAACCAAAACCTGAAGGCGAATATGCTGTCGCTTTGAAAAGTGAAAAAATTGGTGATCAAGTGGGGAAAGCCTTAACGCTTCGGTTAACGCCAACGGAATATGGTGTGGAAAACCGTGATAAATTAATGGCTTATTTGAAAAAATCCATCAGTAGTTCTGCACTAAATTACCAAAACCAATTGGATTATTTTGCCATGATTTATGACATTGGCAGAGATCAAAAAGTGGATGATTTGTATTTGGACGTTTTTGACAAATTTCACCAACAGTTTTTTGAAAATCAAAATGAAATTGTAGCAATCGATAAGCTTTATTCAGAGAGCGTGACCACTTCTTATTATGGCGAAGATTGGGCCAATTTTAAAAATAAATTTTCAAACGCACACAATCAAGCCGCTTGGTATGTGGTAGAAAAAGTGAAAGACGCTAACGAGGTGAAACGCGCCATCAAATGGAGCGAAACCAGCCTGCGGATTGAAAAAGACAACCCATATTATTTAGACACTTTGGCACAATTGCTTTACAAAAACGGCGAAAAAACTCGAGCCATTTCGGTTCAGGAAAATGCACTAAAAAATGCTTCCACTGTTGATGAATCAGTAAAATCAGATATGCAAGAAGTATTGACCAAAATGAAAAACGGAACGTATTAAAACATAAAAAAACCTTCAGCGAAAACTGAAGGTTTTTTATTTCTATAATTTAATTACAAAGAAAAACTCTTTTTAATTTCATCAACTTTGTCTAATTTTTCCCAAGTAAAGAACTCTAAACCTTCAACAGTAAGCTCATTTTTTTGCCCTTTATTAAAAGTTTTGTTTCCTACGTAAGGATTTCTTCCCATGTGTCCGTATGATGCAGTTTCTTGATAAATTGGGTTTCTAAGTTTTAAATTTTGCTCAATTGCATAAGGACGTAAATCGAATATTTGATTTACTTTTTTCGCAATTTCGCCATCGGTTAAATTAAGTTTAGAAGTTCCATAAGTGTTAATGTACAAACCGCAAGGTTCTGCAACACCAATTGCATAAGAAACTTGAACTAAAACTTCGTCAGCCACTCCAGCAGCAACTAAATTTTTGGCAATGTGACGGGTTGCATAAGCGGCACTTCGGTCCACTTTACTCGGATCTTTTCCAGAGAAAGCACCACCACCGTGAGCTCCTTTTCCACCGTAAGTATCCACAATGATTTTTCTTCCGGTCAATCCGGTATCTCCGTGAGGTCCACCGATTACAAATTTTCCGGTTGGGTTAATGTGAAATTTAATTTGGTCGTTAAACAATGCTTTTATTTCTTTTTTTTGCAATGCTACAACGCGGGGAATTAAAATTTCTTGAATATCCTTACGAATTTTAGTCAGCATTTCTTCCTCTGAACCAAAATCATCGTGTTGGGTTGAAACCACAATAGAGTCAATTCTTACTGGTTTATGATCGTCAGAATATTCAATCGTTACCTGACTTTTAGCGTCTGGTCGAAGATATTTAATTTCAGAATTTTCGCGTCTAATTGCAGAAAGTTCTTTTAAAATTGTATGTGCCAAATCTAAGGCCAAAGGCATGTAATTAGCAGTTTCGTTTGTTGCATAACCAAACATCATTCCTTGGTCTCCAGCACCTTGAGCATTTGCTTTTGCTTCGAAAGATTGGTCCGCAACGTTACGATCAACGCCTTGATTAATATCTGGAGATTGCTCGTGAATGGCCGAAATTACACCGCAAGAATCACCGTTAAACATGTATTCGCCTTTGGTATAACCAATTTTGTTAATCACTTCTCTCGCAATAGTTTGTACGTCAAGATAAGCATCGGATTTTACTTCACCAGCTAAAACAACCTGACCTGTAGTAACTAAAGTTTCACATGCCACTTTCGACGAACTGTCGTAAGCCAAAAAATTATCGATTAAAGCGTCAGAAATTTGGTCTGCAATTTTATCCGGATGTCCTTCACTAACAGATTCTGACGTAAATAAATAAGCCATAAATAAAATATTTTTTTAAAGAATCGGGAAATGAAAAACTGCAACACGTGCTAAAGAAGAGAAGTTCCTGCTTTAGCATTTTTTATATTCCTGAATGATTCAGAAACAAGAGGTTGCAATCAGATCAAATTTTTCCTCTTCTTGATTTTCGGCAACAAAGGTATAAAAGCAGATTTAAACAGAAAAATTTTTTTTTCAAACGTTTTTGACATTTCTTAAGATTATTCTGGCGAAATTTTTTTTGAAATGATTTATAATAATAAATTATTATAACGCCCCAAATAGGGTATTTCAAAATGTTAAAATTTAAAAATTAACATTGATTTTCCAAAAATAGTTCAGAAGTTTGCATCACAAAATCAGAAAAATGAAAACAACATTCTGTCATATGTACCGTAAGATGTGGAAAATTTCCGCAGAGGTTGCTGTTGCCAGATTTTAAGTTTTTTAAAATATATCGCAAACGAGCCTCTGCCAAAAGCAGGGGCTTTTTTGTTCAACCAAAAATGGATTAACTAACCCAAACCATTTTGACCAAAATCTTCCCCGGAAAAAATTTCGGGGAGATTTTATAAAAAAATTAAAAATGAAGAATATTTGTAAACAAACGCGTTTTATGCACATGTGGATGTACCGCCACCCAAATCGCTATTGCCAAAAGTAAACGACCAATTTTTGTTATATAAAGTGTCTAAAGTCCTTTTGGTAAGCCAGCCAAAAGGACTTTTTTTTTTGAAATTAAGTTAAAAATTAAGTTTGTTTTTTTATTTGTTTGTTTGTTGAAAGGCCGCTTTTGGCACGTTCCAAAAGCGGTTTTTTCTAAAAAAAATTAAAAATCCTACCAGCATGAATACAACCATCAACATCATTATCTTCGGGCTCGAAAACATCGGGAGTTCACTCGTGAGTCAGCTCATCAACCAGCAAAAAATCTGGGAAACGCAATTTGACATTACCCTCAAAATTCCAGTAATTACAAGCGATCAAATTGTTTTTCTTGAAAATAATCAAAAACAAAACAATTGGGATGCTAACTTTTCCGACTTCGGTTCGCCGTTCGAATTTGCTAAACTCGCTACATTTTTGTTCCAAAAATCACTCGCAAATACCATCATCATCGACACCACAAATTCAACCGAAATCCTCTACCATTACCCCGATTTTCTGCAGCAAAACCTACCCATCATCAGCACCAACAAAATTGCGAAATTACCACCACCCGAAATTTCTTTCCTGTTAAAAATCGCCCAAAAAGAAATCATTTTTGTCGAACCAAACCTTAACGACACACAAGAAATCACCGCCCAAATCCTCAAACTCGCCCAAGAATCAAAAATCCTCTTGGCCGGATAATTTTTCCGCAAATTTGTAAAATCCCAATAAATTTTCTTTCTTTGCACCGTTCATTCACTTATTGAAAGTTATCACGAAAGGCCGAGGGAATAGACCCAACGAAGCCTTAGCAACCCTACAACAACTGTAGAAGGTGCTAAATTCTACCAACATTTTGGATAGATAACACACGAAAATTTATTTTCCTCACTTTCCTGAACACCTCAATATTTTATTTTTTGTTTTTTTTGGAGCGAACGGCTTGGGCATTATTGCCATCCCTATTCCCGCTTTCCGCTATATCTTTTATTTTTTTTTAAAGAAAAAATAAAAGGATATCGCTTCAATCGGGGCTATTGAGCCAACCATTTTTGCAAAATAAACAACAGTGAAAAACTGGGATAAACTCTGTGAAAACTCAGCGAACCTCTGTGTAACAAAACAATATAGCAACCCTTGCGAAAAACCTTTGCGTCACGACGCTTTGGGATTGCGTAAAAAAAAATAAAATCTCGGAGAAACTCTGTGGAAACTCAGCGAAACTCTCTGTAAAAAAATACTAAATGTCAAAAATAAACCAAGCCATACAACAAAGAATCCTCGTGCTCGATGGCGCCATGGGAACCATGCTGCAACGCAATAATTTCACCGAAGAAGATTTTCGAGGCGAACGTTTCAAAAATTTTCCACATCCCTTGAAAGGCAACAACGATCTGCTTTCCATCACACAACCCGAAGCTGTAAAGCAAGTGCATCGCTTGTATTTTCAAGCTGGAGCCGATATTGTGGAAACCAATACTTTTTCAGGAACCACCATCGGAATGGCCGATTATCACATGGAAGATTTGGTGTACGAATTAAATTATCAATCCGCAAAAATCGCCCGCGAAGTTGCCGACGAATTTTCGGACAAACCACGCTTTGTCGCAGGTTCCATCGGACCAACCAACCGAACTGCTTCCATGAGTCCGGATGTAAACGATCCCGGATTTCGTGCCGTAAATTTCGACGATTTACGAATTGCCTACAAACAACAAGTTGAAGCCCTGATTGACGGCGGTTGCGATGTACTTTTGGTAGAAACTATTTTTGATACGCTAAATGCCAAAGCCGCACTTTTCGCCATAGAAGAAGTTAAAGAAGAACGGAATGTCGACATTCCCGTAATGATTTCTGGAACCATTACAGATGCTTCCGGACGAACACTTTCGGGACAAACAGTCGAAGCTTTTTTAATTTCCATCCAGCATATTCCGTTGTTAAGCGTTGGGTTTAATTGTGCTCTTGGAGCTGATCAATTAAAACCGTATTTAAAAAGATTAGCACATAATACAATACTAAATATTTCGGCACATCCCAATGCGGGTTTGCCCAATGCTTTCGGTCAATATGATCAAACGCCAGAAGAAATGCAAGCCTTAATCAAAGAATATTTGCAAGACGATTTAATCAACATCATCGGCGGTTGTTGCGGCACAACGCCAGAACATATCAAAGCAATAGCGGACGTTGCAAAACAATTTAAACCTCGAAAATCATCAAACTTCGCCAGAGTTTAAAACTCTGGCGAAGTTAAACTGGTGAAGTCAAACCTTAACTTAAATGTCAAAGACAAACAAAATAAATTTACAACTTTCAGGTTTAGAACCGCTTTTCGTAAACGAAGAATCTATTTTCGTAAACGTTGGCGAACGTACTAATGTTACGGGTTCACGTAAATTTTTGCGATTAATAAAAGAAGAAAAATACGAAGAAGCACTTGATATCGCTCGTGCTCAAGTGGAAGGTGGTGCTCAAATCATCGACATTAATATGGACGAAGGAATGCTCGACGGTGTTTATGCCATGACAAAATTCCTAAATCTTATCGCTGCCGAACCTGATATTGCTCGCGTTCCGGTGATGATTGATTCTTCTAAGTGGGAAATCATCGAAGCGGGACTAAAAGTCATTCAGGGAAAAGGCGTTGTTAATTCCATTTCATTAAAAGAAGGGAAAGAAACTTTTGTACATCACGCCAAATTAATCAAACGATACGGTGCTGCGGTAATCGTCATGGCTTTTGACGAAATCGGTCAAGCGGATACTTACGAAAGACGGATTGAAATTTGCAAAAGAAGCTACGACATTTTAGTTGATGAAGTAGGTTTTCCGGCTGAAGACATCATTTTTGATCCCAATATTTTCCCTGTTGCAACAGGAATGGACGAGCATAAATTGAATGCTTTAGATTTTTTTAGAGCAACAAAATGGATCCGTGAAAATCTTCCGTATGGCAATATTTCCGGAGGCGTGAGTAACGTTTCTTTTTCGTTTAGAGGAAATGACAAAGTTCGTGAGGCCATGCATTCGGCGTTTTTGTATCACGCCATTCAAAACGGGATGACGATGGGAATTGTAAATCCTGAAATGCTCGAGATTTATGATGAAATCGATAAAAATTTATTGGAACACGTTGAAGATGTGCTTTTAAATAGGAGAGAAGATGCTACTGAAAGACTTCTGGATTTGGCAGAAACCTTCAAAGGCGAAGTTAAAACGAATGAAAAAGTTACGCAAGAATGGCGAAATGCTTCGGTTCAGGAAAGGTTAACGTATTCATTGGTAAAAGGAATCGACGAATTTATCGAAATTGATGTTGAAGAAGCAAGAATAAATTCCGCGAAAGCGATAGAAGTAATCGAAGTCAATTTAATGGCAGGAATGAATGTGGTTGGCGACTTATTCGGAAGCGGAAAAATGTTTTTGCCACAAGTTGTAAAATCGGCTCGAGTGATGAAAAAAGCGGTGGCATATCTTTTGCCGCACATAAATTCTGAAAAAGATTCGACAACTTCGTCCTCGGCTGGAAAAGTCCTAATGGCAACCGTAAAAGGTGATGTACACGATATCGGGAAAAATATTGTGGCGGTGGTTTTGGGATGTAATAATTTCGAAATCATTGACTTAGGAGTAATGGTGCCACCAGAAAAAATTATTGAAGTTGCTGTAAAAGAAAATGTGGACATCATCGGTTTGAGCGGATTGATTACGCCTTCGCTTGATGAAATGGTTTATTTGGCAAAAGAATTAGACAAACTCAATATTTCAATACCAATTATGATTGGCGGTGCAACCACTTCGCGAGCTCATACGGCTGTGAAAATTGCTCCCGAATATAAGCAAACTGTGGTTCATGTTAACGATGCTTCGCGTGCGGTAACGGTGGCAAGTAATTTGCTTCAAGCCGAAACCAAAGGGAATTATGTAAAAGCCATTCGGGAGGAATATGACAAGCTTCGAGATGGTTATTTGAATAGAAGTCGGGATAAAA
This sequence comes from Bacteroidota bacterium, assembly GCA_023387965.1. Classification (GTDB taxonomy): domain Bacteria; phylum Bacteroidota; class Bacteroidia; order Flavobacteriales; family Flavobacteriaceae; genus Flavobacterium. The sequence goes on from JAEWHE010000015.1 coordinate 175,251, forward strand.
ATTTCCTTTCGATTGAGGAAGCCCGAAAAAATAAGTTCAAAATAGATTGGGAAAATTTTAATTCGGTTAAACCAAATTTCCTTGGAACCAAAAAAATAGATGTCGAACTTTCTCAATTAGTAGATTTTATCGATTGGACGCCATTTTTTCAATCGTGGGAATTGTATGGGAAATACCCTGCAATTTTAACCGATGAGGTTGTGGGCGAACAAGCCACGAATTTATTTTCCGATGCCCAAAAAATGCTGTCGCAAATTATTACCGAAAAATGGTTTGTTGCCAAAGGAATTCTCGGAATTTTCCCTGCAAATACGATTAATGACGACGATATTGAGGTAAGTCAAACACTGAACACTGATGACCGATCACTGCAATTTCTAACACTTCGCCAACAGTCTCAAAAAACTGCTAGTGCTCCAAACATCGCTTTGGCTGATTTTATTGCGCCAAAAAATTCTGGAAAGCAAGATTACATCGGGTGTTTTTGTGTGACAACGGGTTTTGGCGTCGATGAAAAAGCTGTCGAATTTGAAAAACAATTAGACGATTACAATTCCATTTTGGTAAAAGCTTTAGGCGACAGATTTGCCGAAGCCTTTGCGGAGTATTTGCACTTAAAAGTTCGGAAAGAAATTTGGGGTTATGCTTCTGATGAAAATTTGAATAACCAAGAATTAATCAAAGAAGAATACACTGGAATTCGTCCTGCACCAGGTTATCCGGCTTGTCCAGACCATTTGGAAAAGCCCACTATTTGGGAACTTTTAAATGTCGAAAAAGAAATTGGAGTAAAATTAACCGAAAGCATGGCGATGTGGCCGGCTTCGTCCGTGTCAGGATATTATTTTGCCAATCCGCAAAGTAAATATTTCGGGCTTGGAAAAATAAAAGAAGATCAAGTTCAAGATTATGCCAAACGCAGAGGAATTTCAGTAGAAATGGCAACAAAATGGCTTTCGCCAAATATAGCAGATTGACTTTTAGATTTCAGATTTTAGATTTCAACTCATAACTCATAATTCAAAACTCATAACTTTTAATGAAAGTAACCGAACATATAGAAAAAGCCAAGGGAAAACCATTGTTTTCATTTGAAATTTTACCACCGTTGAAAGGGCAAAATATCCAATCCATTTTTGATAGCATCGATCCGCTGATGGAGTTCAATCCACCGTTTATTGATGTGACTTATCATCGGGAAGAATATGAATACAAGGAATTGCCGAGCGGTTTGCTAGAGAAAAAAATTGTAAAAAAACGTCCCGGAACGGTTGGGATTTGTGCGGCAATTCAAAACAAATATGAAGTGGATGCCATTCCGCATATTTTGTGCGGTGGGTTTTCTAAAGAAGACACCGAAAATTTCTTGATTGACATGGATTTTTTAGGAATTGAAAATGTGGTGGCACTTCGTGGAGACGCCGTAAAAAGCGAAACTTATTTTAAACCGGAACGAGATGGAAACCGTTTTGCTTCGGAGTTGGTTACCCAAATCAATAATTTAAACAAAGGAATTTATCTGGATGAAGACCTCCAAAATTCTTCTTGTACCAATTTTTGCATTGGCGTGGCAGGTTATCCGGAAAAACACATGGAAGCCCCAAGTTTGGACAGCGACATTTATTTCTTAAAACAAAAAATTAAAAATGGCGCTTCTTATATTGTTACACAAATGTTTTTCGACAACCAAAAATTTTTTGAATTTGTGGCAAAATGCAGAAAAGAAGGCATCACAGTTCCGATTGTTCCAGGCCTGAAACCCATTGCCACCAAAAAACAACTCAACCTGATTCCGCATCGTTTCAAGGTAGATTTACCCGACAATTTAATCATGGAAGTCGTAAAAGCCAAAGACAATGATGCCGTAAAGCAAATAGGAATCGACTGGTGTATCAACCAAAGTAAAGAATTAGTTGCCGCCGGAATCCCTGTTTTACATTATTATTCAATGGGAAAACCCGAAAATATCAAGGCAATTGCCAAAGAAGTTTTTTAAAAAACCAATCCACTCACTATAATTTTTTATTTTTGGCAACATATCCATATAGATTGAGTGTTGCCAAAAATTACCAAATACCTGTTGTTGCTCATTTCGTCCGTTGCTTTTTCCCAGCAAAACGGTCGCTTTTCCCTTGAAGCCGATTTTTTTTATGGCAATATTTTGCCACATAACAATACCATCAAACACCTCATTACTAATCGCTCCGAAGGAATTTTGGTTAGTTTCAACCAAAAAACTTTTGGTGAAAAAGAATGGCAATCCACCTATAATTTCCCGGATTACGGCGGTTCGTTTCATTACCAAAACACTAATAATCCCACGCTTGGAAATTTATTTGGCGTTTATGGGCATTACAATTTTTATTTTTTTAACCGAAACCTAACATTTCGCGTCGCGCAAGGAATTTCCTACAATACAAATCCGTTTGACAAAACCGAAAACTTTCGAAATCTCGCCTACGGCTCCAAGCTCATGCCGTCCACGTATTTCATGCTCAATTATAAAAAAGAAAATATTTTCCACAACATTGGCGTACAAGCCGGAATCAGTTTTTTCCACCATTCTAACGCTAATTTTCGTTCGCCAAATACAAGCACCAATACGCTTGCTGCAAATTTCGGACTCAATTATTCCTTTGATAAAAATGTTGAAAATCAGCGAATTAAAAAATTTTCCGATACTACAAATTACCGTTTGCAACCCATCAAATTTTCCATTGCATTGAGAAGCGGTTTAAACGAAAGCGACATCATCAATTCCGGTCAATTCCCATTTTTGGTCGTTTCCACCCAAGCCGAAAAACGATTGTCACGCGTAAGTGGTTTGCAATTTGGAGCCGATTTTTTCTTCATGGAATACCTCAAAGAATACATCAAATTTAAGTCGGTTGCTTATCCAAACGAAAATATTTCACCCCAAACCGACTATAAACGTGTAGGAATTTTCGTAGGGCACGAACTCTACATCAACCATTTTTCAGTCGAAGGCCAATTCGGTTATTACCTCTATTCGCCATTCAAATATTTAGGCCCATTTTACCAAAGATTAGGATTAAAATATTACATTTCGCAAGAAATTTTCGCCGCAACTTCACTCAAAACGCATGGTGCAAAAGCCGAAGCGTTAGAATTTGGAGTCGGAATAAAATTTTAAATTTGCAGCCAATCGCCAGTGAGAAAGTAATCCATGTTCCCGCTTTCCGCTGCAATCTTTTTATCAATTTTTTTAGCAAAATTGATAAAAAAGGATTTCCGCTTCTCCCGAAACTTCGGGACGGGGCTAAAGGAAAACTTTCAGGAATTTTTTAAACTTTCGGAACCATGCAAAACCTAAAAAAATATGGAGTTTTATTGAGTTTTATTTTTTTGCTTTCGTGCAACAGCGAAAACGCACCCGGTTGTTTCAAAACTGCTGGGAAAAATATTACCCAACAAATCGCTGCAGAAAATTTTGATAAAATCCATATTTCCGAAGGAATCGAACTCGTCATTTCTCAAGGAAGCGAAACTTCAGTTGCCATTGAAACCGGCGAGAATTTATTAAATAATATTTCAGTAGAATTAATTGATAACCAGCTTTTTGTAAAAAATAATAACAGTTGTAATTGGGTTCGGGATTATAATTCTACTACAGTTTTTATCACGGTTCCCAATCTCGATAATATTTATTCAGCATCTCAATTTGCCGTTCGCTCACAAGGAATTTTGGAGTTTCCGGAACTCAATTTACAATCCGGCATGTTTTCGCACACGGCTTCAGGATCATTTCATCTCAATGTAAAATGTAACATCTTAACTATTGAAGACAATAAATCGAGTTATTTTAATATTTCTGGAGAAACTATCGATTTAAATGTAAACTTTTACGATGGAAATGCCCGATTTGATGGCGAGAATTTAGAAGCCAAAAACGTGCATTGTTTCCAGCGAAGCAGTAATGATATTGTGGTAAAACCTTCTGAAAAAGTACAAGGCACGATTTACAGCACAGGAAATATCGTTCTAAAAAATCTTCCGCCAACGATTGAAGTAGCACAATTATATCAAGGAAGGGTTATTCTACCGTAAAAATTTCTGATTTGCTTTTGACAAATTCAATTTGTGTACCTTCTTTTTGCAAAGTCATATTCACATTATCATATTCGTCGAGGTTTACGATGTTAGCCTTCAAATATTCCAAAATGTTGGTAAAAATTGGCTCCTTATCTCCCGGTTTCATCATCGAATCATCACTTGTAAAAGCAATTACGTTGAGATTGTTATTACTTTTTTGGACTAATAAATTCCTTTCGTTCGTAAACTGATAAACTGCTTGTATGCTATCAAAGTCTTTTAAATTGTCTTTAAAATCTGCTTCGGTCGACACATATTTTGGAAAAATAATTTTCGGTTCGCTTCCGGTTTTGTGACAGCTTACCAAGGCTATCACACATAAAATGAGAATAATTTTTTTCATCAATTATATTTTTACAGTGGCTTCTCTAAAAACTTGTTCCAGATTTTTTCCGCTGTCCTTCAGCGTTTGAATTTTTTCGTCTAAAACAATATTGCCGTGGTTAATGATAATCACGCGATCGCAAATGGCTTCCACTTCTTGCATAATGTGAGTGGACAAAAAAACCGTTTTATTTTTGCCAATATTTTTAATCAAATCTCTGATTTCTACCAATTGATTTGGGTCTAAACCGGTTGTTGGCTCGTCTAAAATTAAAACTTCCGGATCATGCAATAATGCCGTTGCCAAGCCAACTCTTTGGCGGTAACCTTTAGAAAGTTGTCCAATTTTTTTGTGACTTTCCGGTGTTAATCCAGTCATTTCAATCACTTCGTCAATACGTTTTTTCGAAACTTGATAAACATCGGCATTAAAAGATAAATATTCGCGTACAAACATTTCCAAGTACAACGGATTGTGTTCCGGCAAATAACCCACGGATTTCTGAACTGCTTTTTGCGACGTTGCCACACTATTTCCATTAACGCTTGCATTGCCGGAATCTGCCGTGATATAGGTGGTTAAAATTTTCATTAAAGTTGATTTTCCGGCACCATTCGGACCTAAAAAACCTACAATTTCTCCTTTTTCCACCGAAAACGAAACAGCGTTCAGCGCTTTTTGACTGCCGTAATTTTTAGAAATTTCCTGAACTTCAATTGACATAAGTTGCGATTTTGAACAAAAATAGCAAAAATATTTTCTTGCCTGAGTCAAATCTGTCAAAGTTTATTTTGGTTGGCAATCGTCGGTAAAAATTCTTAAATTTGAACTTTGTTTTCAATTTTATTTTTAATGCAAAACTCCACACAATTCCGCACTTGGCTTGATCATTTTAATCTTTCGCATCCTTTAGTAATTGCAGGACCTTGCAGTGCCGAAACCGAAGAACAAGTGCTGAAAATTGCCCATGAATTAAAAAATTCTGATGTCACTATTTTTCGTGCTGGAATCTGGAAACCGAGAACGCGTCCCGGAGGTTTTGAAGGCGTTGGCGCTATTGGTTTGAAATGGTTGCAAAAAGCCAAAGCCGAAACCGGACTTTTATTGGCGACAGAAGTGGCAACTGCAGCTCACGTTCAGTTGGCTTTGGAACACGACATTGACGTTTTGTGGATTGGAGCGAGAACAACTGTAAATCCGTTTGCGGTTCAGGAAATTGCCGACGCGTTAAAAAATACTGACAAAATTGTGCTGGTAAAAAATCCTGTGAATCCGGATTTGGCACTTTGGCTTGGCGGTGTTGAACGGCTTTACAATGCCGGAATTAAAAATTTAGGTGTGATTCACCGTGGATTTTCCACTTACGAAAAAACCAAATATCGAAACATTCCGGAGTGGCAATTGGCGATTGAATTGCAAAATAAATTTCCAGATTTACCACTTATTTGCGATCCTTCGCACATTACAGGAAAGCGCGAAATGATTCAGAAAGTGTCGCAACAAGCGTTAGACTTAAATTATGACGGCTTGATGATTGAAACCCATTGCGATCCTGATAATGCTTGGAGCGATGCGGCTCAACAAGTAACGCCAACGCAATTGAAGGAAATTTGCAAAAATTTAATTGTAAGAAAAAAAACCGACGATGGTGAAGAATTTAACGAAAAACTCAACCGTTTACGCGTGGATATTGACGAGTATGACACTAAAATTTTAGAGCTTTTGGGCAAAAGAATGAAAGTTTCGGAATCAATTGGGAGTTTGAAACGCGAGGAAAATGTAGCGCTATTGCAAAATCATCGTTGGACAGAAATTCTTGAAAAAATGAAAACTTCAGGAGCAGATTTAGGTTTAAGCGAAGAATTCATCAACCAATTATTTAAAGCAATTCATCAAGAAAGCATTAGCCACCAAGAGAAAATTTTGAACCAGTAAAAAAAACATAAAAATAAAGTCTTGATAATTAATTTGTTAAGGCTTTTTTTGTGCCATAAAATTTTATTGTTCCAACCTTTCGCAACTTTTTACACTCTTTAAAAAATAAGCAACCTTTAAAATTTTGCGTTATGAAATCAAACAACTTCAAAGCCGGAAATCTCGATTTTTTTAAAAAAATGATGAGCATTGTTTTTCCAATTTTATTTATTGGAAACACTTTTGCCCAAAGTCCGGAACTTTCCGTAAAAGGTGAAAATGCCGAAAAAGTGCGTTTAACCGAATTATCGCTCAACGTGCAAATCGTGGGCAACATTGCCTACACCACCGCCGAAATGCATTTTTTCAACGCTTCAAACCGACAAATGGAAGCTGAATTAATTTTTCCGTTGCCGGAAAATGTTTCGGTTTCACGTTACGCCATCGATATTAACGGAAAAATGCGCGACGCCGTTCCGGTGAATAAAAGCAAGGGAAAACAAGTTTTTGAAGCCATCGAACATCGCAGAGTCGATCCGGGTTTGCTGGAAAAAGTGGACGGAAATAATTTTAAAACCCGCATTTATCCGTTGATGCCAAACAATAAAAGAATTGTGTTGATTGGTTACGAACAGGAATTAAACATGCTCGACCAACACAATTTGGCTTACCAGTTTTTGAGCCGTTATCCTAAAAAAATCGACAAATTTAATTTAAAAATTACCGTTGTTGGTGCCGCAAAAAAACCTTCAACCACAGAAATTTCGGGAAGTGATATTGTTTTTACGCAATGGAATCAAAATTTTGAGGCGAACATTGCCAAAACAAATTACCAACCGGACGAAAACCTCACAATTCAGATTCCGAAAAACCAGAATATTTCTTCGGTATTTATGGAAAATGTGGGAGGACAACACTATTTTTATGGCAATACTTTCGTAGAAGCAAAAAATATGACCCGTTCACAACCCAAGTCAATTGGTTTAATTTGGGACAATTCGCTTAGCGCAAAAAATAAAAATTATGCCAAAGAAATTGCTTTTTTGATGGCATATTTTCAGGAAGTTAGAAACACAAAAGTTACTTTGTATTTCCTGAATTATCAGTTTAAAAAACAAAGAGAATTTAATGTGGTAAACGGAAATTGGAGTGAATTACAAACCGCTTTGCAAACTGCAAAATACGATGGTGGAACAAGATTTTCCGAAATAAAATTGGGTGCTGATGACGAATATTTTTTCTTTACTGATGGACTTTCATCGTTGAGTGATAACGTTTTGCCAAAAACCAAAAAAGTAATTCACACAATCACTTCTTCCGCTTCGGCAGATTTTGCAATGCTTAATTTCACGGCAAGAAATTCTGGTGGAAACTTTTTGAATTTGAACCAAATTTCTACCGAAGACGCCATGACAAAAATGAAATTTTCAAGCCTGAAATTCCTTGGTATCAAAGAAAATATTTCGGTGATGGAAATGTTTCCTTCTGTTGGAACTCCGGTTTCAGGAAATTTTAGTTTTTCCGGAATTTCGCTTTCAGGTTTAACCGAAATCACGCTGCAATTTGGAACAAACGGAAATGTTCAGCAAGAGAAGAAAATCACGCTGGATTTGGCGTCACAACGAACCGATATGCTTAGTGTGGAAAAACTTTGGGCACAGAAAAAAATTGCCGATTTAGAAATTTTGTACCAAAAAAATGCGGAAGAAATTGAAATGTTGGGCAAAAAATTTGGCATCGTCACCCGAAATACTTCACTGATTGTTCTCGAAGATATTCGCGATTATATTGCTTATGATATCTTACCTCCGGCAGAATTGCGACCGGAATTTGACCGCATCAAAAAGCAGCAACAAGATAATTTTTTGGCAGAAAAAAGAAGCAATTGGGAAAACATAGGAAGTTATTTTGACGGACTGCAAACTTGGTGGAAAGCCGATAAAAAATATGTTGCTCCCAAAAAGGACAAGACTATCAAAAAAATGAAAGCGCCAAGAGTTGCCATGTTCAAGAGGAAATGATTGAGTTGGATGGAACAGAGTCGGTTTTGGAAGAAGTGGTGGTTTCGGGTTATCAAGCCGAATCGAAAAGAATGACAACTAATGCTGTTCAAGTAGTTAATTCTGAAGCAATTGAAAAATCTGTAAGATACGATGCGATTAACGCAATGGACGGTAAAGTTTCTGGTATTCAGATTCAAGATGATGTGATTGCGATTCGCGGAAATGCATCAGTTTTGCCAGAAAAAAAACCTTTAATTATTATCAATGGCGAAATTTTTAATGGTAAAATTTCCGATATTGATTCAGATGAAGTGGTTTCGGCAAATGTTTTAAAAGGAGATGTAGCAACCGCTGTTTACGGTAATCGAGCTTCAGCTGGAGCTGTCGTGATTGTTACAAAAGATAAAACTCAAAAATCATGGAATCCGGATCGTTTGTATTTAAAAGTTTTGGCTTCCGCCGAAAAAGGAAAACAATATGATACGTATTTGGAACTGAAAAAAGACCAAGAACGCAATCCAAGTTTTTATTTTGATGTGGCGCATTTTTTTAAAAATCAAGGAGATACGGAAAAAGCATTGCAGGTTTTGAGCAATATTGCTGATTTAGGTTTGGAAAATCACCAACTTTATAAAACTTTAAGCTATACTTTTCGCCAATGGAAAAGTTACGACGACGCTATTTTTACCGCTTCAAAAATTGCGCAATGGCGTGAACACGAACCGCAAAGCCTTCGGGATTACGCTTTGGCTTTGGAAGATGGTGGAAAAAATCAAGAAGCTTTTGATCAATTGGTACAAGCTTTGGAGGTGAATTATTTTGGAGAAATGACGGGTCAATATGCTGGTGTTGAAGATATTATTTTGATGGATTTAAACCGAATTGCACAAAATAGCAATGTGAAAACGGGCAAACTTGATAAAAAATATTTGAGCAAAATGCCGGTGGATATTCGGGTGGTGATGAACTGGAATTTGATGGATGTTGACCTTGATTTGCACGTGATTGAACCTTCCGGCGAAGAATGTTATTACGGAAACAAAGAGACAGAAATTGGTGCTCGTTTTTCTAAAGATTTTACGCAAGGTTACGGTCCAGAACAATATTTGCTTCGCAATGCGACCAAAGGAAAATATGTGTTAAAAACGAATTATTTTGGCGAAAGCCAATTAACCGAAAACGGTCCGGCAACGGTCATGATTGAAATTTATACCAACAAATCCGGAAAAATTTCGAAAGAAATTAAAACCATTCAGCTTTCCAATGTAAGAGAAAATGAAGTTTTGGCAGAGATTTCTATCTAAAATATTTTTTGATAAGTCTTAAATTTTAATGGGTTTGCAACAAATTTCGGCTCGAAAAGCGTAATTTTGCCCTTTAACTTTTAAGACTTATTTTTTTGTGAATGACGGGAACAGTCTATAAATCTACCGGAAGCTGGTACGTTGTGAAAACCGACGAAGGCGAAATTTTTGAGTGCCGAATCAAGGGAAAATTCCGAATGCAAGGCATCAAAAGTACCAATCCAATTGCGGTTGGCGACATTGTAGATTTTGACTTAGACGAATCTGCCGACAAAACCGTGGGAATCATCCACCACATTCACGACAGGAAAAATTATATCGTTAGAAAATCGGTGAATCTTTCGAAACAAGTTCACATCATTGCTTCAAATATCGATCAGGTTTTTTTGCTGATTACCATCAATAATCCACCGACAACCACAAGTTTTATCGACCGTTTTCTGGTAACTGCCGAAGCTTATGGTATTGAAGCGGTTTTGGTTTTTAACAAAATTGATACGTACGACGAAGCGACGGAAGACGAACAATTATTTTTGCGATACATTTATTCGAAAATTGGTTACAAATGCCTGCGAATTTCGAGCGTAGGAAATAAAGGAATTGAGCAATTGAAGGAAATGATGGTTGGTAAAGTTTCAATGTTTTCGGGACATTCCGGAGTTGGAAAATCGACTTTGGCAAACGCTTTGGAACCTACTTTGGATTTAAAAACCACTATAATTTCTGAGCAAAGCAAACAAGGACAACACACGACAACTTTTGCAGAAATGTACGATTTGCCTTTCAATGCTAAAATTATCGACACGCCTGGAATTAAAGGTTTTGGGATTGTTGATATGGATAAAGATGAAGTAGGTCATTATTTTCCGGAATTTTTTGCGTTGAAGAAAAACTGTAAATTCAACAATTGTTTGCACAAAGAAGAACCGCATTGTGCCGTGAAAGAAGCTTTGGATACTGACGAAATTGCTTGGTCGCGTTACCGAAGTTATTTGCAAATTTTGGAAGGCGAAGACGAACATTACCGAACAGATGATTATTCGGATAAAGGCGAAAATTTACAATAAATGCGGGCAATTATTCAAAGAGTTTCTCACGCTTCCGTCACTGTGGAAGGAGAAAAAATCAGTGAAATTGGTCAAGGTTTGCTGGTTTTGGTTGGGATTGAAGACCAAGATAACCAAGAAGATATTTCGTGGCTTTCGCCAAAGATTTGCAACCTCAGAATTTTTGGTGATGAAAATGGCGTGATGAATCTTTCGATAAAGGATATTGACGGAGAAATGATTGTCGTGAGTCAATTTACGCTTCATGCGGCAACGAAGAAAGGTAACCGACCTTCTTATATTAAAGCTTCGAAGCCAGAAATCGCAATTCCGCTTTATGAAAAATTTTTACAGCAATTAAGTTTAGATTTTGGCAAAAAAATCCAAACTGGAAAATTTGGAGCCGACATGAAAGTAGAACTTTTAAACGACGGTCCGGTCACTCTTTTTATTGACACCAAAAACCGCGAATAATTCATGAAATCGCTACAAAATAAATGGTTTTTTCTATTGGTGCTTTCTCTGATTTGGGGAAGCTCTTTTATTTTAATCAAAAAGGGATTGGTGGGATTGAATCCGTTTCAGTTGGGTTCGTTGCGAATGATTTTTGCCGCAACATTTTTGCTGATAATTGGTTTTAGAAGTTTAGCAAAAATTAAACGTTACCAATGGAAATATATTGCGATTACTGCCATGATGGGAACTTTTTTTCCTGCTTTTTTATTTTCGATGGCACAAACCGAAATCGATAGTTCCATTAGTGCGATTTTGAATTCGCTTACACCTTTGGGAACGTTGGTTTTGGGAATCACGATTTTCGGAATGGGTTTTCAGAGACGGCAGCTTTTTGGTGTGATTTTAGGTTTGGCGGGAAGTTGCCTGCTTATTTTTAGTGGCGCGATCAACCATCCCGGACAAAATTATTGGTTTGCTTTGCTTGCCGTAATTGGCGCGATCTGTTATTCGGTAAACGTGAATCTAATCAAGAAATATTTGTCGGATTTGAATGCTGTAAGTATAACGGTTGGGAATTTTTCGGTATTGTTGATTCCGGCTTTGGTTATTCTTTATTTTTCCGATTTTTCGCAAGTGGCGCATATACCAGAAGTTCAGCATTCCATGATTTTTGTGGGAATTCTTGCCATTATGGGAACCTGCGTTGCCAATGTAATTTACTTTAAACTGATTCAGATTTCATCGCCAATTTTTGCTTCTTCGGTTACGTATATGTTGCCGCTTGTGGCATGTTTTTGGGGTGTTGCCGATGGCGAAACGTTGTCGGTTTGGCAAGGTTTAGGAGGTTTGGTGGTTTTGGCTGGGGTTTATCTTTCGGCGAGGAAGTGATTTGGGATTTTTGATTTAAGATATTAGAATTGAGAATTGAGAATTGATAATTGAGATTTTCTTTATCGGATTTTGCTTTCGACCTTCGACTTTCGACTTTTGACTTTTGACTTTTGACTTTGCAACTTCCCAACCCTTAAAAAATTCCCTTCGTGTTTAACTAGCCCCGATAGAGGCGACTATACTTTTTTTATTGCCCGGATTGAAATCCGGGGTAATTAAAAAAGATAGTGCCGAAAGCGGGAAAATGGATTATTAAAATGCCTGTCCCGATGCTTCGGGATGGCTCCCAGAAAAAAAATTAAGCATAAAAAAAACCGCCATTGCTGACGGTTTTAATTTTTTTATGTATTTCTTAGTTGAAATCTGCGTCGGTTACACCTTCGTTGATTTTTACTTCTGAAATTACAATTGGAATTTCGATTCCGATGTTTAGCGATGTTTTGTGCGGAACTTTGATTCCTTTTACTTCGCGGTAATCTGAAAATGGCGAAACGATTGTCATTTTTTGTCCTGGAGCCATTTCAACTTCTTGGCTTTCGGCAACTTTTAGACCCGATTTTACATCGTAGTACATTGTAGTTTCTCCGTCTTTGATTACGTAAGCATCGCTACCTTCGATAGATTCGATTCCGCTAACTGTGATTCCTGATTTTGTTGCCAACGTCAATTCTGGGAACGCGTTTGCGTAGAATTTCATGTCTGCAGTTTCTTGAGCATCCAAAGGCATTTTTTGTGGTCCTTGAGCTTGGTAACCGTCTTTTCCGTTGAATACTTTTTTCATGGATTGACCCATAACTGAAAGTCCTTCGGTAGATTTTCCGGTGTTTGTTGCTTTTTTGTGGTACTCGATTGTCATACCTTGAGCAGAACCTGTACCTTTTACCGCGATGCTTTTTACAGCTTTAACTGCTTTTTCTCCACCAATTGCTTGAATGTAATTGTCGAAAACAGTTTTTGCAGTAACACCTGCAGGAACTTCTTTTTTGGCAACTGGTTTGTCAATCGCGTTTCCGAATTTATCGAAATACATAATTGGCATTCCCAATTTTTCTAATGCTGGTAACACTTCGCTACCTTTTCCTGTGATCATCACACGCATGTTGTCTGCCAAGAAATATTTGTTAGCTACACGTTGAATGTCTTCTGCTGTAACTGCATTGATGTTTTTTACGTAGTTTTCGTAGAAATCTGCCGGAAGACCTTGAGTTTGCGTCAACAAAGCGTAACGAGCTACAGTTCCTGGCTTTTGGATTTGCATTACGAAGTTTCCTACGTATCCTGCTTTTACGTTTTTCAACATATCGTCAGCTACTTTTTCTGTACGGATTTTTTTCAATTCCTTGAAAAATTCCACCACAGCACTGTCAGTAACAGAGTTACGAACTTGCGTGGAAGCTTTGAATTTTCCTACATATTTGTTTCCGTAGATGCTTGAACGAGCTCCGTAAGTCCATCCGTGAGCTTCACGAAGGTTCATGTTGAGGTAGCTGTTGAAATCTCCACCAATCACTTGGTTTGCCAAAAGAACTGCAAAGTAATCTTTGTCAGTCATTTTTAGGTTGGATACGTTTACCAAAGAAATTTCTGATTGAACCGCATTTGGCATGTCCACGAAATTAATTTGCGAATATTGAACGTCTTTTGGGTCGTTATATTTAATGTTTGGAGCGGTTGCTTTTCTCCAAGAACCAAAATATTTTTCGATCGATTTTTTAACGTCTTTGGTTTTTACATCGCCAATAACCACTAAATAAGCATTTGCCGGAACAAAATACGTAGTGTAGTTTTGGATGGCATCATTTAACGTCACATTGTTGATGGTTTCTTCAGTTAAATATTCTCCTGAAGGGTGTGTTTTTCCGTAAAATAATACATCTTCCACACGACCTGCAACAGCCTGAACGCTTTTTTCTTGTGTTTTTAAGCCTTCGATAAGTTTTGCTTTTTCTTTATCAAATTCTTCCTGAGTAAATACAGAATTCAAAGCACCATCTGCCATTAATTCTAAAATTCTGTCAGAATATTTGCTTAAACCGCTGGCATAAGCACCATTAGCGCTAAAACCGATGTTTGCTCCTAAAAAGTCAATTTCTTCGTTGAACTTATCTTTAGGCATTTTCTTGGTTCCACTACCAATCAAAGAACTGGTGATATCAGAAACACCTTTTTTGTTTCCTTCTGCGTAAGGTGCGTTGTCTAACGTTAAGTTGTAAGAAACGCGTGGTAATTTATTATTTTCAACAACCAATACTTTTAAACCGTTTTTAAGTTCAAAAGTTGTTGGCTTACCAATGTTGATTACCGGAGCTGGTCCTGGTTTTGGCTGAGGTCTGTCTTGTGCTTGCATAACCATTGTAAGAAACAAGCTTGATAGAATAAATATTTTTTTCATGATAGAATCTTAGTTTTGTGCTTTGTCTTTTGCCGGAACATAATCCAGAATCAATCGCTGATTAGGCATCAAATATTTTTTGGCAACGTCTCTGATTTCTTCACGAGTAATCGAACGGTAAATGTCGATTTCGTTATTAATAAGGTTTACATCACCATACAATAAGTAATATGTAGCAAGATTTTCGGCAACACCTTCCACGCTTGTGTTACTGTTTACGTATTGGTTTTCAAATTTGTTTTGCAATTTTTGAAAATCTCTTTCAGAAATTAATTCGGTTTGAAGTTTTAAGATTTCTTCGTCGATTTCTTTAGTTAAACCTTCCGTTGTTGTTGGCGCCATTGGCAAACCGTACACAAAATATACACCGTAATCTTCTTGGCTATAATTGAAAGCACCAATTTCTAAAGCCATTTTTTTATCGTCAACGATTTTTTTGTAAAGACGAGAACTTTTTCCATCACTTAAAATAGAAGAAATCATGTCTAAAACTTTAGCGTCACGAGTTTTCATCGAAGGTGTTCTGTAAGCTGTTACCAACATTGGCAACTGAATATTAGGATCTTCGTGAGTAGCGCGAATCGTTTGAGTGATTGGTTCTTCAACGAATTTTTGTTTTGTCAAATCCGTTGTCCCTTTAGGAATTGGTCCGAAATATTGGTTTACCCATTTCATTGTTTGAGCATAATCAATATCTCCGGCAACTACTAATACAGCGTTGTTTGGCACGTAGAATTTTTTGTTAAACGCCTGAAATTCTTCAAGAGTTGCAGCATCTAAATGTTCCATTGAGCCAATTGGAGCCCAACGGTAAGGGTGTTTTTTGAAAATATTTTCTTTTACTGCCGAAAATAAATTTCCATAAGGTTGGTTGTCCACACGAAGTCTTTTTTCTTCTTTCACAACCTCATTTTGAGTATCAACACCAATTTGGTTGATAACTGGATGCATCAATCTCTCAGATTCCATCCACAAACCAAGTTCAGTATTGTTAGAAGGGAAAACTTCAAAATAGTAAGTTCTGTCATCAGAAGTATTGGCATTGTTAGTACCACCATTTCCTGAAACAATTTTAAACCATTCTCCTCTTTGAATATTTTTTGTGCCTTCAAATAAAAGGTGTTCAAAAAAGTGAGCAAATCCGGTACGTTCCGGGTTTTCGTCTTTCGCTCCAACGTGATACATTACCGAAGTAATCACAACAGGAGCCGATTTGTCTTGATGTAAAATAACATGCAAACCATTGTCAAGTGTGTATTCTTCAAAAGAAACCTTTTGAGCAGAAGCCACGTTGCCAATCAATAGGGCAGAACTCAACGCCATTATAGTTTTTCTCATAACCGTTAATAATTTGTTACTGTTTTAAGCATTAGTACGCTTAATTTATTTTTTGTTACGCCAAATGTAGAAATTTTTTACATTTATTTCAAAAATCAATTTAAAGAGTGTTCCTAGAAAATATATTTTGAAAAATTGATTATTTTTTAGATAATTTTGCGATAAACAAAACACCTAACTATTAAAATTTTAAATAAAATGAAAAAATACGCAATCGAAATTAAATGGTCCATGATTTTTATTGGAATCAGTTTAGCGTGGTTACTGATCGAAAGATTGGTTGGCTTGCATGATAAATACATTCACTTGCATCAATATCTTACTTTACTGTTTATGATTCCGGCGATTTGGATGTATGTTTTGGCATTAAAAGACAAAAAAAATTATTGTTACAATGGTCAAATGACTTTCGTTCAAGGATTTTTAACCGGAATAATCATTACCTTGATTATTACTGCAATTTCACCATTAACGCAATATGTGGTAAGTGAATATGTTACTCCGGATTTTTTCGAAAATGCAACAGCTTACTCTTTAAAGACAGGTGATCACAAAACCGAAGCAGAGGCGAAAGCTTATTTCAACTACGAAAATTATGCGCTTCAGGCTACGATTGCTGCATTTATTTGGGGATTAATAACTTCTCTTGTGGTGGCATTTTTTGTAAAAACAAAGAAAAATTTAATATAATGAATCCAATTACTTTTTCAAGAAAAATTAGTGCCAATGCCGAAAAAATCTGGCAATTGCTCACCAATCCTGAATTGATGAAAATCTGGTATTTTACGGTTCATAATTTTCAATTACAAGAAGGAAGTGAGTTTTATTTTTACGAAAATGAAACTGGCGGCGAATTTTTACACCGTTGCAAAATTCTCAAAGTTACGCCCGGAAAAATTTTCGAACATACTTGGGAATATCCCGAAATAGTGAAAGGTGTTTCGGTCGTAAAATGGGAACTAAAAGCGTTAGAAGAAAATCTTACTTTGGTGACACTTACACATTCCGGAACAGAACAATTTGCCGAAGCCGGAGCGATGTTTCGCCGAGAAAGTTTCGAACAAGGTTGGTACGAGATTCTTTTAATTCTTCGGAATAAATTACACAAAATAGAAAATTTATCTTTCGAAAAAGAAATTAACGCCTCGCCTTCAAATGTATGGAAAGCGCTTTGGGACAGAAATAATTACACACAATGGACTCAATTTTTTTCTGAAGGAAGCCAGCTTTTGGGTAATTTGGAAAAAAATGCCAAAATATTATTGGTTGACGGTTCAAAAAACGGAATGTACAGCGAAATTTCTGACTTTGAAGAGAATTCAAAATTAGTCATGAAACATTTAGGAATGGTGGAAAATGGTAAAGAACTTCCCATTGATGCCGAAGCCGAAAAATGGACCGAAACTACCGAGAGTTATTTTCTCACGCCTTTTTCTGGAGGAACGCTTTTGAGAGTTGAAGTTCAAATGACAAACGAGCACAAAGATTTTATGGAAAAGGCTTTCAAACCGGCATTAGAAGAAGTTAAAAAAATTGCGGAAAATCAGGTGTAATCCACAATCTTAAATTTGCAGCTTTTCCTCTGACAACTTGTCAGATTTTTTCGGAATACTTTGTATATTTGCAAACCAGAATTTTTGTAATTCGGGATTGAAAAAGCATTTATGGAAAAGATTATTGAAGAAAGCAAACAAGGCGAAAGTTTAGTATTAGAGCCGAAAACAAATAATACCAAGAAACTATTTATTGAGAGTTACGGCTGCTCGATGAATTTTTCCGATAGCGAGATCGTGGCTTCTATTTTATTGGAAAACGGTTTCAACACCACACAAAATCTCGAAGAGGCCGATTTAGTTTTGGTAAATACTTGCTCCATTCGTGATAAAGCCGAACAAACCGTTCGCAAACGCCTTGAAAAATACAACGCTGTAAAACGTTCGTTAAATCCCGGAATGAAAGTGGGGGTTTTGGGTTGTATGGCAGAAAGACTAAGAAGCCAGTTTCTCGAACAAGAAAAAATTGTGGATCTCGTTGTAGGTCCGGATGCTTACAAAGATTTGCCTAACTTGTTAAAGGAAGTTGACGAAGGTAGAGATGCCATCAATGTTGTACTTTCCAAAGACGAAACTTACGGCGATGTGGCTCCAATTCGTTTGAACAGCAATGGCGTTACCGCTTTGGTTTCTATTACCAGAGGTTGTGATAATATGTGTACTTTTTGCGTCGTTCCGTTCACTCGTGGAAGAGAGAGAAGTCGTGAACCGCAAAGTATTTTGGAAGAAATTTCAGATTTGTACCAAAAAGGATATAAAGAAGTTACGCTTTTAGGGCAAAATGTGGACAGTTACCTTTGGTATGGTGGCGGACTCAAAAAAGATTTTGTAAAAGCTACCGAAATGCAGAAAGCAACAGCAGTAGATTTTGCACAATTATTAGATATGGCTGCCAAAGCATTCCCGAAAATGCGTTTCCGTTTTTCTACTTCAAATCCGCAAGATATGCACGAAGAAGTGTTGCATGTGATTGCCAATAATGAAAATGTTTGCAATTACATTCACTTGCCGGTTCAGTCTGGAAGCACCAGAATTTTGAAAGAAATGAATCGCCAACACACGCGTGAAGAATACATGGCTTTGATTGATAAAATCCGAAATATTATTCCGGATTGTTCAATTTCGCAAGACATGATTAGCGGTTTCCCAACCGAAACTGAGCAAGATCATCAAGATACTTTAACGTTGATGGAATATGTAAAATACGACTTTGGTTATATGTTTTCCTATTCTGAACGTCCCGGAACTTTAGCGGCTCGAAAAATGGAAGATGATGTTCCGGAAGAAACAAAAAAACGCCGTTTGCAAGACATTGTAGATGTTCAGCAAAAATTAAGCGCCGAAAGAACCGCAAGATTCTTAAACCAAACTGTAGAGGTTTTGATTGAAAAAGAATCAAAAAAATCACCCGATTTCTGGTCAGGAAGAAATTCGCAAAATACAACCGTTGTTTTCCCGAAAGAAAACTACAAACCAGGCGATTTCGTTAATGTAAAAATCACACATTGCACCTCTGCCACTTTGATTGGCGAAGCCGAAGGTTTTTCGGAAATGAATTAAAAGTTTAAAGTTCAAAGTTTAAAGTTATGGCGTTAACGTGAAACTTTAAGCCTTAAACAAATTTTACATGGAATCAGTACAAGCAATAAAACAACGTTTTGAAATCATCGGGAATGATCCCAAGCTCAATCGTGCCATCGAAAAAGCCATTCAGGTTGCTCCAACGGATATTTCTGTCTTGGTAGCAGGCGAAAGTGGCGTCGGGAAAGAAAGCATCCCAAAAATAATTCATTCGTTATCGCATAGAAAACACGGAAAATACATTGCCGTAAACTGTGGCGCCATTCCCGAAGGAACCATTGATTCAGAACTTTTTGGCCACGAAAAAGGCGCGTTTACTGGAGCAACATCTACTCGAGAAGGTTATTTCGAAGTAGCCGACGGCGGAACTATTTTTTTAGATGAAGTAGGAGAATTGCCGCTAACCACGCAAGTTCGTTTACTTCGTGTACTCGAAAACGGCGAATTTATCAAAGTAGGATCGTCACAAGTACAAAAAACAAATGTTCGCATCGTAGCCGCAACAAACGTCAATATGTTTGATGCCATCGAAAAAGGAAAATTTCGAGAAGACCTTTATTACCGTTTAAGCACCGTGGACATTCAATTGCCGCCACTTCGCGACCGCAAAGACGACATACATTTATTGTTTAGAAAGTTTGCTTCAGATTTTGCTCACAAATACAAAATGCCACCTATAAAGTTAGACGATAATGCGGTGCAATTTTTATTGCAATTTCGCTGGAGCGGAAACATTCGCCAATTGCGTAACGTTGCCGAACAAATTTCTGTGCTCGAAACCAATCGTGAAATTTCGGCAAATACTTTACAATCCTATCTTCCCGCGGAAGGCTCCAATCTTCCGGCGGTAGTTCGTGACAAAAAAAGCGAAAGTGATTTTAGCAACGAACGTGAAATTCTCTACAAAGTATTGTTCGACATGAAAAGTGATCTCAACGATCTCAAAAAACTCACGCTCGAACTCATGCAAAACGGAAGTACAAAAGTTCAGGAAAACAACAAAGGTCTTATCCAAAAAATATACGGAAACCAACCTTCGACCGAAAAAAATTATAATTACCAAGAAGAATCGCCCGTTTCCGTTATCGCTACGCCAAAACATCAAGTAGAAGAATTTGACGACGAAAACGATGAAAATTTCACCTTTGCCGAGACCATCGAAGAAGAGGAAGTTTTGAAATTAGAAGAAAAAGAAATCGAAATGATCAAAAAATCACTCGAAAAAAACAAAGGCAAACGCAAAGCTGCCGCCGACGAACTCGGAATTTCAGAGCGAACACTTTACAGAAAAATCAAACAATTCAACCTGTAAAAAATGAAAATAGTACAAAAAATAATCATCGTTTTCCTCATCGCTTTCAGCGTTAACAGTTGTGGCGTCTACAATTTCACAGGAGCAGGACCAATTGACGCAAGTACCTTTCAGGTGAATTTTTTTCAAAATAATGCCGACCTTATCGAACCCGGAATCGACCGTCGTTTCACGCTTCGCCTGCAAGATCTCATTCAAAACCAAACCAATCTTTCCCTCACAAACGAAGGCGGAGATTTAATTTACGAAGGCGAAATTGTCGATTATCGCATCGCACCAATGACCGCCACTGCCGATCAACGTGCCGCACAAAACCGCCTTACCATCCGCATCAACGTGCGTTTCATCAACACCAAAAAAGAGGAAGAAAATTTCGAAAAACCCTTCTCGTTTTTCTACGATTACCCTGGAGAACAGCAACTTGTGGGAGCCGTTCTCAACACCGCACTCGACGAAATTTACGAACGCATCACCCAAGATATTTTCAACCAATCGTTGGCAAAGTGGTAAGATAAAAATAATTTTGAGGAGCCGGGAACCCGTCGTCGCTGCAAGCCTTCGGGAAAAAAAATATTTTTCCATCTCCCGTCAGGAGCTTCTCCCGAAGGTTCGGGAGTCGCTCTGCCGGTTCGGGAAAAATAATTTTTTTTCACCTCAGGGCTTTCCGCTTTGCCGGGGCTAAGCCATACAAAACCTAAAGAATAAACCATGAACATAGCCGAATTTACAAACCTGTTGAGCCAACCCACCACCATCGGTGATCGCCAAACATTTTCCATGGAAAAACTCGTGGAAGAATTTCCCTATTTTCAAAGCGCAAGAGCCATTTATTTAAAAGGACTTTACAACCAAGACAGTTTTAAGTATAACCAGCAACTAAAGCTTACCGCCGCACATACAACCGACAGAAGCGTGCTTTTTGAATTCATCACTTCGGAAAATTTTATGGCAATCAACAAAGCCTTCCGTGACGAAAAAGAAGCCCGAATTCGTGAAATCATGGTCAATGATTTAGAAATAATCCTTCCGCCGAAAACCGAAGAAACCAATCCTGAAAGTTTTGTTCCTAAAAATACTTTGGAACAATCCATTCTAACTTCCATCAAAGAAGCAACCCCAAAAGTAGAAGAAGCCCTTCCGGAAAACCAACCCGAAGACCAATTGGCAACCAGTGACACTTTTGCCGTAAAAAATAGCCCAGAAACCGAAGCGCCAATTGTAGAAAATACTCAAACAGCAGCCGAAGAAAATTTACAAATTGGCAAACCGTTAGAATTTTCTCGAACCGAAACACATTCTTTCCACGAATGGTTACAATTGGCCAGTTTTAAACCCATAGATCGGGAAGAAAAATCAGAAGTTGTTGAAAATTATGAACCTAAAACCGACGAAGATCCTGAAAAATTGCAGCAAGCCGCTTTAATCGATAAATTTATTGAAACCAATCCCAAAATTGTTCCATCAAAAACAATTGCAGTAAATCCGCCGGTTTTAGAGCGTTCGTCAGTCGATAATTCCTATCTCATGACCGAAACTTTGGCGAAAGTTTACCTTGAGCAAAAAAAATATTCTAAAGCAATTCAAGCTTATGAAATTTTAATTTTGAAATATCCGGAAAAAAGTCATTTCTTTGCAGACCGAATTTTGGATATTAAGACGTTACAACAAAATAACAATAGTTAAAAAATGAGTACTTTCACAATTTTCTTGGTGTTGATCACCATTGTTTGTTTTTTATTAGTTCTGGTAATTATGGTGCAAAACCCTAAAGGTGGCGGTTTGTCTTCAACTCTTGGAGGTGGTGGTCAAATCGGTGGCGTTCAAAAAACGTCGGACTTTTTGGATAAAAGTACTTGGACATTGGCAACTGCGCTAATTGTATTGATTTTACTTTCTGCATTAAGTTTTACAGGAACTTTTGGAGATTCTGGCTCAAAATTAATTGATCCAAGTGCTACTCCAGTTCAACAAGCTCCTGCAACAACTCCAGCTGATGGAACTGCTACACCAGCGACAACACCTGCAGCTACAACAGCTCCTGCAACACCAGCAGATACAGCTCAATAATAAAATTTGATTTTAGAAAAAATGCCAACATCTGACGTGTTGGCATTTTTTTTTACACAAAATGTCACTTTCGTCAATTGGCATAATTTCTGACTAAATAGAAACAAAATATTAATATTAAAAACTTAAAATAATTATGGCTTTAAACATTAAACCATTATCGGATCGTGTTTTGGTTGAACCTGCTGCCGCTGAAACCAAAACTGCTTCAGGAATTTTTATTCCAGATACTGCAAAAGAAAAACCACAAAAAGGAACCGTTGTTGCCGTTGGAAATGGTACCAAAGACCACGACATGACTGTGAAAGTAGGCGATTCAGTTTTGTACGGAAAATATGCCGGAACAGAATTAAAATTAGAAGGCAAAGATTATCTAATCATGCGTGAGGATGATATTTTGGCAATTATCTAAAAGCTGTAGGCTTTAAGCTTTATGCCGTAAGCTTCACAACAATATAAAAATATACGCCACGATTATGAGAGATTTTAAAAAATATGAAATTTGGCAATTAAGCCACTCTATAACATTAGAGATTTATAAAGTGACTGCTCATTTTCCAAAGGAAGAGCTTTACGGTTTAACAAGTCAAGTTAGACGAGCTTCTTCCTCTGTCCCAACCAATATTAGTGAGGGTTGTGGAAGAAGCAGCGATAAAGAGTTTAATCACTTTTTAAACATTGCTCTCGGTTCGGCTAATGAAACAGAATATGTTTTGATTTTATCTAAAGATTTATATTACATTGACGAAGATGTTGCCACAAATCTTTTGGAAAAAATCAACATTATTAAAAGTAAAATTTACAGTTTAAAACAAATATTAATGCAGAATGGAAAAGCTTAAAGCTTAATGCCTTCTGCCTAAAACAAAAATAAAATGGCAAAAGAAATAAAATTTGATATTGAAGCACGCGACGGTTTAAAGCGTGGAGTTGACGCATTGGCAAATGCAGTAAAAGTAACTTTAGGACCAAAAGGTCGTAACGTGATTATTGGAAAATCTTTCGGTGGACCAACGGTTACTAAAGATGGTGTTTCTGTGGCAAAAGAAATTGAGTTGGAAGATACACTTGAAAACATGGGAGCTCAAATGGTGAAAGAAGTAGCTTCAAAAACCAACGATTTGGCTGGAGATGGAACGACTACTGCAACTGTTTTGGCACAAGCTATCGTAAAAGAAGGTTTGAAAAACGTTGCTGCGGGAGCAAACCCGATGGACTTAAAACGTGGAATCGACAAAGCGGTTGAAACAATCGTTGCAGATTTAGCAAAACAAGCTACTGAAGTTGGTTCTAACACTGATAAAATCAAACAAGTTGCGTCAATCTCAGCAAATAACGATGACGTAATTGGAGAATTAATTGCCACTGCTTTTGGAAAAGTAGGAAAAGAAGGCGTGATTACAGTTGAAGAAGCAAAAGGGACTGACACTTACGTAGATGTTGTGGAAGGAATGCAGTTTGACAGAGGTTATCTTTCGCCATATTTTGTGACCAATTCAGAAAAAATGGAAGCAGAATTGGAAAGTCCTTACATTTTATTGTACGACAAAAAAGTATCGTCGTTGAAAGAATTGCTTCCAATTTTGGAGCCAGTTGCGCAATCGGGAAAACCACTTTTGATCATTGCTGAAGATGTGGATGGCGAAGCACTTTCAACTTTAGTGGTAAACAAATTAAGAGGCGCTTTGAAAATTGCTGCTGTAAAAGCACCAGGTTTTGGAGACAGAAGAAAAGCACTTTTAGAAGATATTGCCATTCTTACAGGTGGAACCGTAATTGCTGAAGAGCAAGGTTACACGTTAGAAAATGCTACTCTTGAAATGCTTGGAACTGCAAAAAGAGTGAACATCAACAAAGACAATACAACAATCGTAAGTGGAGCTGGCGAAACTGAAATGATTCAAAACCGAGTGAATCAAATCAAGAGCCAAATGGAAACTACAACTTCTGAGTATGACAAAGAAAAACTGCAAGAGCGTTTGGCGAAATTAGCCGGAGGAGTTGCGGTTCTTTACGTTGGAGCTGCTTCGGAAGTAGAAATGAAAGAGAAAAAAGATAGAGTTGAAGATGCTTTGCATGCTACTCGTGCCGCGGTTGAAGAAGGAATTGTTGCAGGAGGAGGAGTTGCTTTGTTAAGAGCTAAAAATACTTTGAAAGATATTCAAGCAGACAATGCAGACGAAGCTACTGGAATTCAAATCGTAGCTCGTGCGGTTGAAGCGCCATTGAGAACAATCGTTGAAAACGCTGGTCTTGAGGGTTCTGTTGTGGTAGCGAAAGTTGCTGAAGGTTCGGGAGATTTTGGTTATAATGCCAAAACTGACGAATATGTGGACATGCTAAATTCTGGAATCATCGATCCGAAAAAAGTAACTCGTGTGGCTTTAGAAAATGCTGCATCAGTTTCTGGAATGATTCTAACGACCGAATGCGCTTTAGTTGAAATCAAAGAAGAAAATGCTGGCGGAAACCCAATGGGTGGTGGAATGCCGGGAATGATGTAATTTATTTTGAAAATTCCAAAAAAAGGCGCAACTTACACTGCGTCTTTTTTTATATTTAAAACTCTATAAATATTTGAGCCTCCCCACATGAGAAAAATTTTAGTTCTAGCTGTATCAGTATTTTTTTTAACGTTCCACAATAGTAATGCGCAAGAAATCGACTCTAAGAAACAAGCGATAGCCAAAGCCATTGAAGATTATTTTTTCTTGGAGCGGGAAAATATCCATGTTCAACCTAATAAATTTGTTTATCTCTCAGACGAAAATATTTGGTTAAAAGGTTATGTGTACCACCGAAAAGAGAAAAAACCTTTTTTCACCACTACCAATATTTACGCAGTTTTGTACGACGAAAATGGCACGCGAGTACAAGATAAACTTTTTTACGGCTCAAATGGTCGGTTTACGGGAAGTTTCGAATTAAATGAAAACTTTAAGACTGGCAAGTATTACATCCAAACTTTTACCAATTGGATGAACAATTTTAAAGAAGATGAATCATCTGTTACTGAAATTGAAATTATTAACAAGACCGATAATTTTTTGATCAAAAGATCGAGTGCTGAGGTCAAAATCATTTTTTTTCCGGAAGGAGGAAATATTATTGAAGGAGTAAATAATTCAGTAGGAATTCATATTGCTGATTGTTTGGGTAAACCAATAAATATTCAAGATGTCAATTTATTAGACCAAGATAACAAGGTCATTCAAAAAATTAAAATCAGTAAAAATGGTTTTGGAAAATTTTTAGTTAATGGCGATTACCATTCCAAAAAAATTTCGTTTAAACATAACGACGTTACGGTTGAGCAGTTACTGCCAATCACATCTCAGGAAAAAATTGCGCTGGAAATCAACAATTATACTTTTGCCGATAAAACATTGGCAAAAATAAAAACCAGCCCAAAACATTTAGCTACGCTAAAGTCGGAAACAATTTACTTTGTGATTCAACAAGATAATAAATCGGTAATTTTAGATGTTAACTTCGCCGACAAAAATGAATTACTTCTCCCAATTGCTCAAGAAAATTTTTTCGAGGGCATAAATTTCATCAGAATTATTGATGGTAATAACAAACAATTGGCTTCAAGAATAATTTTTAAATATCCAAAAGAATCGCTTTCAGTTTCTTTTTTTGATGCAAAGAGAACCAGTAGCGATTTAGAAATTTCTGGAAAATTTAATGCGCAGCACGTAAGCGTAAGCATGTCAGTTTTACCCGAAAATTCTAAAGCAGGTTCGATGGATTATGATATTTTCAATTCATTTTATTTTAAACCTTACTTGAAAAATAACATCTTAAATGCGAGTAATTACTTCAAGGACATTTCTAAAAATAAACAATACGAATTGGATTTGGCGCTACTAAGCCAAAGTTTAGACAAATACAATTGGTATGATATCACCTCTAATCCGCCAACCTCGAAATACCCTTTTGATTTCGGACTAAATTTAAAAGGTGTTGTAAATCAAGATCTTAAAAATAAAAATGTAAAAATCGAGATGGTAGCTCCACAAATTTTAATTGACGAGAGAACAACCGTAAACGAAAAAAACGAATTTTATTTTAACAATCTTGTGGTTTCTGATTCGACTTGGTTGAGTTTTTCACTCATTCAGGATAATAAAAAATTACCGCTAAAAGTTTATCCTCAAATTACAAATGGTAGAAAAACATTTAATAAAATCTTCGTTCCTGCTAAATCTGATTGCCCAATTATTGAAGAAAAAATAGTTTTCCCATTGCCAGATTTTGTAATGCAAAGCATCACTTTAGATGATATCGAAATCAGTTCGGTAACAAAAAAAAGAAAACTAAAATACGAAAATCACCTTGGAAACGACAACCTTCGCGGTTACAAAGTAGGGGAAGACGATCACAAATTTTACATGGACGTTTTGCACTTTATTAGAAATAATGGTTTTGATGTTCCGGTAACGAGCCTGTCTTCTTCGGTACAAATTTATAGCCGCTCTAGAACCACATTAAATGGAGCACAATCGTATCCGCAATTGTTTATCGACAACGTTCAGCAAATGAATTTCGATGTGCTTTTAGGAATGAAGATGGAAGAAATTGATGAAATTTATATCAATGCTCACGCCATTGTTCCATCCATTCGAAATCACATGGGATTGATTAAAATCTACCGCAAAATGGGTGGTCCAATCAATAATAAGAAAAGTAATATTGTAGGTTACGAAGTAAAAGATGGCTTCTCCCAAATTCAGAAATTTAAAAATAAAAGCTACGTAAATACTGTGGATGAAGGTTTTCAAAACTTCGGTGTAGTCAATTGGGTTCCGGATCTTTTAGTTCAGGAGGAAGCAACTTTTAAAGTAGAAACGCCAACCATGATGCAGGAAAAAGTTCAGGTTTTAATCGAAGGTTTCTCTGCTGATGGAAAATTAATTTCCGAAATGGTTAAAATCAATTTGAATTAAAAAAAGTATTTTTTTACAAAAAAAACACCCCAAAAAGTCAAACTAATCGGGGTGTTTTTTATTTTCCGCTTACGCAAAATTTACTCCTGCTTAGAATTTGCCTTTCGTTCATACGAACAACACGTATGCAATTTGTTGTAATCTTCGTCAGTTGCGCGAACTTGTTTCGTATCATGGCCAGCTTTTGCAACGGCTTGCGAAACCTTCAACGTGGAAGTTTTTTCTTCATTGATCAACACATGCAAAGTCTGATCGTCTTGATGCCATTCCGCAGATTTTACGCCACCAACGGAATAAGCTGCCTTCTCAATTCGCTTTTTACACATCTCACAGTTCCCTTGAACTTCAATATCGTGTTTGGCGTTTTTCTTCTTTTTTTCTTGTGCTTGAGTTGAAAAACTAACAAGCATAATCATTGTGGCAAAAAATAAATTTTTCATTGAATATAAATTTTTAAAAATGATACTATAGTTATTTTATTTTAAATCGAATTCCTGCATAATACATCTGACCAAAAATAGGCGCATAGATGATAGAACTATCAAATGTTGTTCCAAACGGATTTTCCGCTCCTAAAATCGCTTTTTCTTGTTTGTAATTCCCAATGTTTTCGCCACCTACATACACTTCAAAC
The DNA here is from genome assembly GCA_023387965.1 of Bacteroidota bacterium. Lineage (GTDB taxonomy): Bacteria > Bacteroidota > Bacteroidia > Flavobacteriales > Flavobacteriaceae > Flavobacterium. Next base: position 203,132 of record JAEWHE010000015.1, read on the forward strand.
ACAGACGAAAAAGTTCTGGTAATTTGAGCGTTCATCAGCGAAAACGAAGGTGAATATTCATCAAAACGATCATTTGCAGGATTTGTTGCCGTGTTCGGAAGCCTTTGTTCGCCTAACCAATTATAGGTGAAATCAAAACGCCACTGTTTTCCTTTGTCGCCAATGTGCGTTTCGTAGGCCAAATTTGCAAAAAATCTATGTTTGGCCTGCAACGGACGTTCAAAATTTCCGCTTAAATAATCGGTTTGAATGTCGTAATATTTGTAAGCTGTTCTTAAATTAAGATGTGTCGCCAATTCGTAATTAAATTCTGCCTGAAAACTGTTTGCAAACGATTTTCCACTCAAATTATAAAAAACAACTTGTTGCGGACTTCGGAACACATCTACAACTGCTTGATTCTGAAAATCAGTTCGATACAAATCTACGCTAACTTCTGCAGAACGGTTGAAAAGCGTGAAACCTTGCAAGAAGCTCAAGCCGTAATTCCAAGCAATTTCAGCATCTAAACCATAAATTTTTCCAGAATTGTTTACGATGTCAAACACACGTGAACTGGCAAAAAGATTCTGATTTTCGGCAAAAATATTCGCGGAACGTTTTCCTCTTCCGGCAGAAGCACGAAGCACACCTTTTTCCCACGGATTGTATCGCATGTGCAAACGTGGCGTGAAAAAAGTTCCCAAACGGTTGTGGTTGTCAATCCTCGCGCCAGCAACCAAACTGAAATTATCGGTATTGTCGTATGTATATTCGAAAAAAGCGCCAACAGAATTATCAATTCGGTTGAAATCACGGTTGATGTTTGAAACCGTAACCATTTCATCGTATTTATCGTAAGTGAAATTAATTCCAGCGGCAAATTTATTCAACGTGTTGGTAATGATGGAGTTGAAAATTAAATTCGAATAAAAACTTTGCTGATTGATATCGTATTGATTCAGCCCGAAATACGAATCTTGGTCATGACCGTTTAAAGCGGCTTGAAAACCAATGCTTTGGTACGGAATTTCTGGGAAAACATATCCAAGTTTCGCAGAAACGTCATAACGTTGCGTTTTAATTTCCGAACCCCAGAAATTTGTGGTCAATTTGTCGCGATCCTTGTCGAAATCAATTTCTCCGGTTTGTTTTGTATCGTTTAAATAGCGCAAATTGATGAAACTTACCCAACCTTTTTCCAAGTTGGAATATTGCCAACGGTTCATCACATTGATTTGTTTTCCAAGCGGGTTATCCAAAAAACCATCGTCGTTCATGTCATTTTTTGAGACACGCGCGTTTCCGTGAAGAAATAAACTCGAACTCCATTTGTCCGAAATTTTTTTGTTGAAATGTGTGTTCAATTCAAATCGACTATCGGTTGAACCGTAAGCGTTCAGGAAAAACGGAATATCGTCGTGAGGCTTGATGATTTCTGCATTGATTTGTCCCGAAATGCTTTCGAAACCATTTACAACAGAACCCGCTCCTTTGGTAATTTGGATGCTTTCCACCCAAGTTCCAGGCGTGAAGGAAAGTCCGTAAGCTTGCGAAGCGCCTCGAACCGACGGAATATTTTCTTCCGTGATTAACAAGTACGGACTCGTCAATCCGAGCATTTTAATCTGCTTGGTTCCCGTCAATGCATCAGAAAAATTTACGTCGATGGAAGGGTTGGTCTCGAAACTTTCGGCCAAATTACAACAAGCCGCTTTCAACAGTTCCTTGCTGGACATATTGGTCACGTTTTGCGTTTGCAGATACGATTTCTGCAGACTTTTGCGTTCTTTCGCCACTACAATTTCGTCCAAAGTCGTTTCCTGACGCAAAGAATGATTGATATAATTCGATGAGGTAACTTCAATCGTATCTGTAGAAAACCCGACGAAATTGATTTTCAGGAATTTGTTTTCAGTTGAAAAAGGAAGCGAGAATTCGCCATTTTCGTTGGTAACTGTTCCAATTTCGGAATCAAGCCACTGAACAGAAGCACCAATTAATGGCGGGTTTCCGGTAGTTGCTTCCGTAATTTTCCCCGAGATTTTTTCTTGTGAAAAACTCATTTGCGTTAACAAAAATGCAACTAACGCATAAAAATATTTAGGCATAAAAAATGATTTAATGTTAGTGATAATAGGGAAAACAAGCGTTTTCCTTCATGTTCAAAAACAAAAAATTAGGCGTAAAAAATATATTGAGAATACAGTTTGAAAAGCGGTGGCGCGTTTGCGTCACAGCAATAATTATTTTTTTGTTCGAAGACAACCTCCGGCTGAAATTCAAAAACCAAAGGTTTCCAGTCGAATGTGTTGATTGCGTGGTCAATTTCAAGCGAAAAAGTTTTGGTAACTACTTCGGGAGCTTTCTTTTTAAGCTCCACTTTTTTGTCCGAACAACATTTTTTGTGGTCATCCGTTGGCGTTCCACAACATTTATCGTCCGATTTTTTTCCTTTTTTTCCACAAGTTTCTTCCGTTTTGTAGGAAGCGGAAATAGAAGCCAATTTTCCTTCACAGAAATGCGCACTAAAAGCAAATCCCGAGCTGGAAAGCAGCAGGAAAAAAGCTAAAAGTAAAGCGGTGCCTTTTTTGAAACGCATTGGAAATTAAATTGTTCGGAACAAATGTATAAAAAAATCATTAGGGCAAGCCGTTTGAAAAAGTTATTTTTCTCCTATTTTTTTCTGATAATAAAATGCAGGAAGGAACAAAAGCGCAAATATCGGCTGGATCAAAAACCTTCTAACGTAGAACAGAAACGAGTTCTGTGGTATTTCGGCGGAAGCCAAAATAAAAAAGGCAGAAATCAAAATGACGAAAAATACCGATAGCAAAACACCGGCAAACTTTGTCAGCCCTTTGTCTTTAAAGATTGTTTGAACCAATAACAATGTAATGACAGAATTTAAGAAATATCGAAAAAGCAACGAGAAAAATAGTTTCAAGCTATCAAATTCGGGATATGTTTTTTTTGAAAAATCTCCTTTGAAATAATCGGAAAAAGGATCGTAAAACGAAGATTCAAACAGACGAATTACTGCAAAAAGCGCAATCAAAAATACGCTAAAGCTGATTTCTTTCCAGTATTTACGAAGACTTTGCATGATCGGAAAATTTTTGAACCCACAACACCCAAAGCAAAAAAACCACACCGTAAATAAACAGCGGGAAAATTACGCCATGAAGCAAATGTTCGTATTCGGGATAATTTTTTAGGGCGATAACCAATAGCGCAATTCGTAAAATATTCAAAATGTGAATAATTGCGATTCCAGCAACAATATATAATAAGGTAGTTTTTAATTTTCCTTTGAAAGCGATTACAAACGCCACAAAAAGAATCATTACGCTAACCGCGTTGCAACCTTCAATGATTCTGGCCAAATAAATATTGTCTAAAAAAAGTTTTACGCAAGGTTCGGTTTCGTGAACCGCAATGGCAGAATTTCTTCCGAACAACTGAAGCAGCGAATGAGTTTGTTGTGCTACAAATTGCGTGATTCCGTCCGGTTTGTCTTCATCAAATTGGCTTAAATAGCCATGATAAACCAACGCCAAAAGTAAATACGTGCCGAAAAATTTCAGCAGAAACATAAAAAACGCGCGGTATTGGACGAAGTATTTTTTCAAAAGATTATTTTTAACAAAACTATACAATTTTGTCTTTTGGCAATTAAATACTTTTGTAATTAAATTATCAATAATGACTTTTGAAGAACTGAAGCCTAAAGTGCTCGACATTTTACAACACGAAAATATACTTCGCGACGAAAAACTCCTACAAGTTTGCCATTTGCTTAAAGACAACATCGATTATTACGACTGGGTTGGATTTTATTTTAGAAACGGTGACAAGGAAGAACTAATTTTAGGGCCGTATGCTGGCGAACCAACTGATCATACCACGATTCCGTTTGGGAAAGGAATTTGCGGACAAGTGGCGGTTTCCAACCAAAATTTTGTGGTTCCAGATGTGAAAGCGCAAGACAATTACATCGCATGTAGCATGACGGTAAAGTCGGAAATTGTGGTGCCGATGTTTGTGGACGGAAAAAATATCGGTCAGATTGATATCGACTCGAATGTGTTGGATCCGTTTAGCGATCAGGACGAACGTTTTCTGGAATTTGTCAACGAGGAAATCGCGAAACTTTTTTAAAAAAAAACATAAAACCTAAAGCCAAAAGTTTTAGGTTTTTTAATTTATGCAAAATATGAAAAACAGAATGTTGCTCCAATTAATTGCCTTGCTTACGATTTTTTCCGTGAATGCACAGGATTACAAAACCATTTCCAACATTAATTATTACGAAGGGAAAATGGACGAATACCAAAAAAGCCAATGCAAGCTCGATTTTTATTATCCCTCGGATAAAAAAGATTTTGCCACCATAATTTGGTTGCATGGCGGAGGAATCACGGGTGGAAAAAAAGAAATTCCGCCAGCGTTGATGAACAAAGGTTATGCAATTGTGGGTGTCGGTTATCGGCTTTCGCCAAAAGTGAAAGCGCCAGCATATATTGAAGATGCCGCGGCCGCGATTTCTTGGGTGTTTAAAAATGTGGAAAAATACGGCGGAAGCAAAAAACTGATTTTCGTTTCGGGGCATTCTGCTGGAGCTTATTTGGGAATGATGGCGACTTTTGACAAAAAATATTTGAAGAAACACAACATAGACGCGAACGATGTGGCAGGATTGATTCCGTTTAGCGGACAAGCCGTCACGCATTTTACGGTGAGAAAAGAAAAAGGTTTAGGCGAACTGCAACCTATTATAGACGAATATTCGCCGTTGTTTTTTGTTCGAAAAGATTTGCCACCGTTGTTGTTGATTACGGGCGATCGTGAGTTGGAAATTATGGGCCGTTACGAAGAAAACGCCTATTTGGCAAGAATGATGAAATTGACAAAACACGAAAATACCACGTTATACGAACTAGATGGTTTTGACCACGGCGCGATGGCAGAACCTGGCTTTCCGTTATTGTTGAAAGAAGTGAGGCAACGGAGTGAAGTTATTAGAAGAGAGTGACTAGTAATTAGTAATTGGTGAAAAGTTTGGAATTTGGAATTTTTTTATTGGGATTTCCCGTTGTAGCCCTGTCCCGACGCTTCGGGAGCAGCGGAAAGCCCGGAGTTTCAAAAATTTATTTTTGTTGACGCAAAAGAGCGACTCCCGAAACTTCGGGAGTCGCTCTTTTGTGGCTTACAAAAATTATTTTTGAAGCGAGGACTTGTAGCGGAAAGCAGGATTGGCTTCTTAAAAAAATCAACTCGAATAAATAGGGAAAAGTTTTATTTAATGGCTTGCGGGATAAATAAATAGTTGTATATTTGCAACCTTAAAAATTAACTAAACATTATTGTTATGTACGCAATCGTAGAGATAGCAGGGCAACAATTTAAAGTAAGCAAAGACTTAAAGGTTTATGTTCACCGTTTGGCTGACAAAGAAGGAGATGCAATTTCTTTTGCAAAAGTTCTTTTGTTGGATGATAACGGAAGCGTAACTTTAGGCGCCCCGGCTGTAGAAGGTGCTTCTGTTGAAGCTAAAGTTTTACAACACCTTCAAGGAGACAAAGTTATTGTTTTCAAAAAGAAAAGAAGAAAAGGTTACAAAAAGAAAAATGGTCACCGTCAAGCTTTGACGCAAATCCAAATTTCTGGAATTGTAGCTCCAGGTGCTAAGAAAGCTGCTGCTAAAAAAGAAGCTGCTCCTACAACTGAAGAGGCTGAAGCTCCAAAGAAAAAAGTAGCTAAAGCTAAAAAAGAAGATACTCAAGAATAATTAACATTTAAAAACTTATACGTCATGGCTCACAAGAAAGGTGTCGGTAGTTCCAAGAATGGTAGAGAATCAGAATCGAAACGTTTAGGTGTTAAGATTTATGGTGGTCAAGCTGCAATTGCTGGAAACATCATCGTTAGACAAAGAGGTTCTAAACACAATCCAGGTGAAAACGTTTACATGGGTAAAGATCATACTTTACATGCAAAAGTTGACGGAATTGTGAAGTTCCAGAAAAAAGGAGACAACAAATCTTTTGTTTCTATTCTTCCATTTGAAGCTTAAGAAATAAGATTTATCTGATAGAATCCCGATTTTTTCGGGATTTTTTTATGGAATAAAATGAAATTGGGCAATAAAAATCCTGCCGAAGCAGGATTCTCATTTCATAGCAATTGGGTTTTGGTCTTAGTTTACTTTAGCTTTGTCTAAAGCTTTGTTGTACTCAGACTTTACGTTTTCTTGTGCTTTTTTAGCAGATTCGTTGATGTTAGCTTTTGCTTTGTCAGCTGATTCTTGAACATCAGTTTTTGCTTTTGAAGCTGCATCTTTAATGTCTTGGTTTGCTTCTTTAGCTTCTTCTACAATTTTATCAGTTGCAGAGTTTACGCCGTTTTTGGTAGCTTCCCAAGCTGCTCTCGCGTTATCAACTGCAGCTTGAGCGATTTTTTCAGCTTCTTTATCACCTTTAGCTTTAGCTTCTGCCAATTGAACTTCAGCAGCATCTAATTTTGCTTTAGCTTCGTCGCTTAAACCAACGTTAGTATCAGTTGTAACAGTTGTTTCTGTAACGTTACCTTCTGCATCAACAGTTGTAACTTTTTCCTCTTTTTTACAAGAAGTAGCCATTAGCATTCCGCATACCGCTACTGAAAGCATGATTTTTTTCATTTTTGTTTTTGTGTTTAAAATTTGTTACAAATGTATAATAAAAACCATGCCAAAGTTTTTTTTAACAGGTTTTTTGAAAGTAAGGAGTGAAAAGTGAGAAAAGAAAATAGAGAAAAGAAAATAGAGAAAAGAGTAAAGACTGAGGACACAAAAACAATTCACTACAAAAAAAATACCCCTGCGATTTCTGCAAGGGTATTTTCAGTATAAATTAAAACTGAAAGATTCTCAATTCAAAATCCAAAATCTTCGATCAATTAGTATCTGTAATATTCTGGTTTAAACGGGCCTTCTACTTCAACACCAATGTAAGCCGCTTGGTCTTCTCTCAAAGTTTCCAATTCAACTCCCAATTTCGCCAAATGCAATGCAGCTACTTTTTCATCTAAATGTTTTGGCAACATGTACACTTCATTTTTGTAAGCGGCACTGTTTTTCCATAATTCGATTTGAGCCAAAGTTTGGTTCGTGAACGAGTTACTCATTACAAAACTTGGGTGACCCGTAGCACAACCAAGGTTTACCAAACGACCTTCTGCCAAAATAATGATGTCGTTTCCAGCAATTGTATATTTGTCAACCTGAGGTTTGATTTCAACTTTTGAAGCGCCGTGGTTTTTGTTCAACCAAGCCATGTCGATTTCATTATCAAAGTGACCGATGTTGCAAACAACAGTCTTATCTTTCATTTTTTCGAAATGCTCACCAAGAACAATATCTTTGTTTCCAGTAGTCGTGATGATGATATCTGCGTTAGCAATTACCGTGTTCAGTTTTTTCACTTCATAACCGTCCATTGCCGCTTGAAGCGCACAAATTGGGTCGATTTCAGTAACTGTTACAATAGAACCAGCACCTCTAAAAGAAGCAGCAGTTCCTTTTCCAACGTCACCGTATCCGCACACTACCACTCTTTTTCCAGCCAACATCAAGTCGGTCGCACGACGAACTGCATCAACAGCCGATTCTTTACAACCGTATTTGTTGTCAAATTTCGATTTTGTAACCGAATCATTAACGTTAATCGCAGGCATTGGCAAAGTTCCAGCTTTCATTCTTTCGTAAAGTCTGTGAACACCAGTAGTCGTTTCTTCAGAAAGGCCTTTGATTCCAGCAACCAATTCTGGGTAACGGTCAATAACCATATTAGTCAAATCTCCACCATCGTCCAAAATCATATTTAACGGCTGACGATCTTCTCCAAAGAACAAAGTCTGCTCGATACACCAGTCAAAAGACTCTTCGTCAAGACCTTTCCAAGCATAAACCTGAATACCAGCAGCAGCAATGGCAGCAGCAGCCTGATCTTGCGTAGAAAAAATATTACAAGAAGACCAAGTAACTTCTGCTCCAAGAGCAATCAAAGTTTCAATCAAAACTGCAGTTTGAATCGTCATGTGAAGACAACCTGCAATTCTAGCACCTTTCAACGGTTGCTCATCTTTATATTCAGCTCTCAAAGCCATCAAACCTGGCATTTCAGCTTCCGCCAATTCAATCTCTTTTCTTCCCCAAGCCGCTAGCGAAATGTCTTTTACTTTGTAAGCCACAAAAGGTAATGTCGTTGTACTCATCTATTTTTCTATATTTGTATTATCAAAATTTTTGCAAATTTACGGAATTACTTTCTATTAAAATAATCGCAAAATTTAATTTAAGGATAGTTTAATACCGCATAAGTTTTTGAATATGAAGCTAATCCTGCTTTCCGCTGCAAGTCCTCATTTCAAAAATCTTTTTTTGTAAGTCACAAAAGGAGCTTCTCCCGAAGTTTCGGGAGAAGCTCTTTTGCGCCAACAAAAAATAGATTTTGAAATTCCGGGCTTTCCGCTGCTCCCGAAGCGTCGGGACAGGGCTAACTGAAAAGAAATTCCAAATTTTTCAAATTCCAAATTCCAAGGAAAATAAAATACAATTTCAATGACAATTTCAATTTCAAAAAAAATCAAAAAAATCCAGTAATCTGTAGCATAAAACCTTGCGAAGCAATTCTAGTTTCAACCTGAAACCTGAAACTTTCAAACGTTAAATCTCAAACCTCAAACAAAAAAAATTTGCTCTTCCAAACCATCGACATAAACGCAACCACCAAAGTCTATCTCTGGAAAATCACCGAAAGTTTCGATGAACTTTTTCGTGCCGTAAAACTTCGCGACGTTTCACTCGCGCGACTCGAAAAAATGAAATCCGAAGAACACCAAAAAGGTTTTTTAGCAGTTCGGATGATTTTGCAACACCTCAATCTCGACGATCTCAGTTTATTTTATGACGAATCAGGAAAGCCGCATTTAAAAGAATGTCCGTATAAAGAAATTTCCATTTCACACTCAAACGAATTTTCTGCCATTGCGATAAGCGACAAAAAAATTGGTCTCGATTTGGAAAAAATAAAACCAAAAGTCCTAAAAATCGCGCCACGTTTCATGGATGTTTCACACCTCGAAAATCTTTCGGAACAAGAAAAAGTTGTAAAAGCAACCGTAGTTTGGGGTATAAAAGAAAGTGTATTTAAAGTAAAAAACGAAAAAGGAATCAGTTTCCCAGATCATATTTTTGAGTCAAAATTTTCGCTTCTCGACAAAAAAACAACCGCACAACTTCACTTTAATAACGCTAAAGAAACGTTCGACATTGTATTCAACAACGTGGAAGATTATATCTTTGTCTGTGCTTTTCCTGTTTAAATTAAAATGAAAAATCTGTACCAACAAATTCTGCAAGCCAAACAATCCAGTAAAAAATTATTGGCCGTGTTGCTCGATCCTGATAAAATTTTTCTAGATCAAATTCAGGATTTGATCGAAAAAATAAACCAGTCACCTGCAACACATATTTTTGTCGGAGGAAGTTCTGGCGACGCCTCCAACATCGATTCAATTATTATCGAAATAAAAAAAAACACGACACTTCCAGTTGTACTTTTTCCTGGAAATCCGTCTCAGATTTCTTCAAACGCAGACGGAATTTTGTTCCTCAGTCTTATTTCGGGCAGAAACCCCGATTTTTTAATCGAACATCAGGTAAAAGCCGCACCAATTCTCAAAAAATCAAAACTGGAAATAATTTCGACCGGATATATTTTAATCGAAAGCGGAAATCCAACAGCAGTTTCTTCTGTCAGCAAAACCATTCCCTTGCCACGACACAACGCCGAAATTGCTGCAAATACCGCACTTGCTGGAGAATTTTTGGGCAACAAACTTATTTACCTTGAAGCGGGAAGTGGTGCAAAATTGCCCGTTCCGTTGGAAACGATTGCTTTAGTGGCGAAAAATATTTCGGTTCCGTTAATTGTTGGCGGTGGAATTACAACTTTCGAAGGAATTCTCGAAGCGTATTCTGCAGGAGCCGATTTAGTGGTAATTGGAACTGCCTTCGAAAACAACCCCAACTTTTTTAACGGATTTACCAATGATTGATTTTTTTCTCGATGCCTACCGCGACAAGTCTACCATCGACATTATTTTGGAAACCATTGTTTTTGTTTTTGGAATCGCCAGCGTCTATTTCGCCAAAAAAGAAAATATTCTCGTTTATCCCACCGGAATTGTCGCCACAACCATAACCGTTTATCTGTTGTACCAAGCGGGTTATTTTGCCGATATGACGCTCAATCTTTATTTTTCGGTCATGAGTTTTTACGGTTGGATAACTTGGTCGCAAACTAAAAATAATGAAAAAGTTTTTAAAATTTCTCGAACAAATACCACCCAAAAAATTATTGGAATTCTTTTATTTTTTCTTACTATTGTTGTAACGTACGTGATTTATCGCTTTTTTGGTGCCGAAATCCGTCCCGAAAATTATATCGACATTATAACGTCTGGAATATTTTTCACGGGAATGTGGTACATGGCGCTTAAAAAAATCGAAAACTGGACGCTCTGGATTATTGGCGACCTCATTGCGGTTCCGCTTTATGCGTATCGAGGTTTAGGAATGTTGTCGCTACAATATGTGTTTTTTACAATTCTGGCCGTTTTGGCTTACATTGAATGGAAGAAAATCTTAGACAACGGGAAACCGACAAAATAAAAATTGCGATTTACGGACCGGAATCCACGGGAAAAACGACGTTGGCCAAACAGCTTTCGGAAGAATTTTCGTCGGCTTGGGTTCCTGAATTCGCTCGTGATTATTTGCAGAAAAAATGGGACAACAGCCAAAAAATCTGTGAACCGGAAGACTTGATTCCAATTGCTATTGGGCAAATTGATCTCGAAAACAAAGCATTGGCAAAACCAGGAAATTTTATTTTTTGCGATACTAACCTGTTGTGTACAAAGGTTTTTTCTGAAATTTATTACGGTTTTTGCGATCCGAAATTAGACGAAGCTGCAATTGCTCACGAATACGATTTGATTTTTTTAACCGACATCGATGTGCCGTTTGAAGCGGATGATCTTCGCGATAAACCGAACGATCGACCAATGTTGATGGCAAAATTTTTGGAGGTTTTGGAACATTCCAACAAACCATTCGTTCGTCTTTCTGGAACTAAAGAAGAACGTTTGGTGAACGCTTCGCAGGCCATTCATCAGCTTCAGTTGGCGAAATCACTTGGGTTTAGTTCCAAAGATTTTTTCCAGGCATACAGTTGGGGAATTTCGTTTGAAGACGTTAAAAATCAATTGGAACAATATTCCAACGGAATTTTAAAAATGACGCTTCTGGGGCCGGCGACTCTTTCAAAAGGAATTTTTCCGTTAAACGAAGAAAACGCGACTAAATATTCGAGGTATTTCGACTTGGAAAAACGCGGACTTTTGCTTCAGAAATTTGTTCCCGCTTCTGGTGCCGCAAGCCGAATGTTTAAGTTTTTAAGCGAATTTTTAAACGATTTCAAACTCGGAAAAGAAACCATAAACGCTTACATCAACCGAAGCAAATGTGCTCAAATGCCTGTTTTTATGGTTGGTTTGGAAAAATTTCCTTTTTACGAACCGTTGCTGAATTTCGTTAAATCCAAATATTCCGGATTTGATATTTTCAACAAGGATACCAAAACGTATTATTTAATTCACGCCTTGCTTCAAGAAGACGGTTTTGATTATTTATGCAAGCCGAAAGCGGTTTTGCCGTTTCATTTGTACGAAAGTCATACGGCAACGCCAATAGAGGAACATTTGAACGAAGCAGTTGCTTACGCGTCGGAAAACAAAAAAAGCAAATTACATTTTACCATTTCCCAAGAACATCGCGACGAGTTTGAAAAAATTGTGGAAACCGCAAAAATTAAAATCGAGGAACGTTCGCAAACCGAAATCGAGGTCACTTTTTCCTACCAATATCCAAGTACGGATACGTTGGCAGTCGATTTTAAAAACAAACCGTTTCGCCAAAACGATGGTTCGCTTTTCTTTCGTCCCGGAGGTCACGGCGCTTTGATTGAAAATTTGAACGCGCTTTCGGCCGATGTTATTTTCATCAAAAACATCGACAACGTGATTCAGAATCATATTGAAATTATTTCCAAATACAAAAAAGCATTGGCTGGTTTGCTGTTGGAACTTCGGAAAAAAATATTTTCGTGCTGTGAACTGTTGGACACAAAAATTTCTGAAGAAGAAATCGCCGAAACTGCCGATTACATCCGTAAAAATTTAGGTTTGACCCTAAAAGCCGACTTCGAAAAATATACTTCGGAGAATAAAATTCTTCATTTAAAAGAAATTCTCAACCGACCAATTCGTGTTTGTGGAATGGTTCAGAACGAAGGCGAACCTGGAGGTGGACCGTTTTGGGTAAAAAATTCCAACGGAAATATTTCGCTGCAAATCGTGGAATCTTCACAAGTTGATCTTCAAAATCCGCAACAAAAGGCGATTATGGCTTCGGCGACACACTTTAATCCGGTGGATTTGGTGTGTTCCATCAAAAATTACAAAGGTGAAAAATTCGATTTAAAAAAATTCATCGACCCAAATAGCGGTTTCATCGTCGAAAAAAACAAAAACGGTCAAGCCATAAAAGCCTACGAACTTCCCGGACTTTGGAATGGCGCGATGGCAAACTGGATTACCATTTTTGTAGAAGTGCCGCTCATCACTTTCAATCCCGTGAAAACCGTCAACGATTTGTTGAAACCCGCACATCAACCGCAATAATGAACCAGGAAAAAATTATTTCAGAGTTAAGTTTCAAAGCCGTTCGAAGCAGTGGAGCAGGAGGGCAAAACGTCAACAAAGTCGCTTCAAAAGTCGTGCTTTCGTTCGATCTTGTCAATTCTCAGGCACTTTCAGACGATGAGAAATTATTGCTCGAACAAAACCTCGAAAACCGTCTAACCAACGACAAAATCCTGATTCTAAACTGCGACGAAGACAGAAGCCAACTCAAAAACAAAGAAATTGTAACCAAACAATTTTTGCAAATCATCGCGCAAAATCTAGTAGTTCCAAAGGAAAGAAAAGCGACAAAAGTACCGAAATCCGTTATCAAAAAACGCATCCAAACCAAGCGAAACCTTTCCGAAAAAAAACAAAACCGCAAAAAACCCGATTTTTAAAAATTTATAATTAGTTTTGCGCTGTCTCAAAGGGGTGCTCAAAAAACGAGCTGAGATCATACCCAACGAACCTGGGCAGGTAATGCTGCCAAGGGAAAAGACAAATTTTTTAGAGTGCACGCTTCAAAATTTGTCACAAATAATTTTTTAACAACCAGAGTAATTGCCCCTTTTATTCGTATAATTTTTTACGAATGAAACTTTTATTCCAAAAATTTTGGCATGACCACAAGGGTCAGGCTTTCCGCTTCAAGTCCTCACCCGAAAAAGTAATTTTTCCAACGCCACAAAAGGAGCTTCCGTTGGTCGCTCTTTTGCGTCGGGAAAAAATTAGCTTTTCCGTTTCCGGGCTTTCCGCTACAATCCTTCATGCAACCGTAATCTGCTTCACCGGAACATTTTTTTCCGCGCAAGCGCAAAACAATCCAGTTGCAATCGACACCACAAAAGCCACCAATATCGATGAAGTTTTGGTACAAGCCGTTCGCGTTACTTCGCAAACGCCGGTAACATTTTCTAACATCACAAAAAAAGAACTCGAAAGCAGAAATCTCGGGCAAGACATTCCGTTGTTGCTTAATTTTCTACCATCAGTTGTCACCACTTCCGATGCCGGAAACGGAATTGGATATTCTGCGATTTCCGTCCGTGGTTCTGATTCTCGACGCGTAAATGTCACCCTTAACGGAATTCCTTACAACGATTCGGAATCGCAAGGAACATTTTGGGTCAATATGCCCGATTTCGCTTCGTCCGTACAAAGTATTCAATTGCAACGTGGTGTAGGAACGTCTACCAATGGAGCCGGAGCTTTTGGTGCGAGTTTAAATTTATTGACTGATTCGTATTCTCAAGAAGCAAACGGCGAAATTTCCAATTCCTTTGGAAGTTTCAATTCCAGAAAACATACCGTAAAATTCAGCACAGGTTTAATGAACGACAAGTTTGAACTGGCGGGAAGAGTTTCCAACATTAAATCCGACGGATACATCGATCGCGCTTCATCGGATTTGAAATCGTATTTTCTCCAAGGAACATTTATAGGCGAAACCACTTTAATCAAGGCTTTGGTTTTTGGTGGAACTGAAAAAACCTATCAAGCTTGGAACGGTTTAGAAGATCCCGACAAATTAGAAAACGACCGAACGTACAATACTGCCGGAGAATATTTTGACGACGCCGGAAATCTCCGTTTTTATGACAATGAAATTGACGATTACCAACAAAATCATTACCAACTGCATTGGAACGAACGCTGGAATAACAATTGGAGTACCAATTTAGCTTTTCATTATACAATCGGTCGCGGATTTTTTGAAAATTACAAACAAGGCGAAACTTTAAGCGACTATAATATTGCGCCGCAAATTATTGACGGACAAGAAATTACTGAGAGCGATTTGGTCAGAAGAAAATGGCTGGACAATGATTTTTACGGAACCACTTTTTCTGCCAATTATAAAAATAAGACGGTAGATTTTATTTTGGGTGGTGGCGCAAACAAGTACGAAGGTCGTCACTTTGGGAACGTACTTTACACAAGAAGCGTTGTGCTACCAGAAACAAATTACCAATATTATGATGATGACGCCACTAAAACTGACGCTAATATTTTTGCAAAAATAAATGTTGCCGTTACTGAAAAATTAAGCTTGTTTGGTGATATGCAATACCGAAATGTGACTTACAAAGCTAACGGAAATGACACCGGAATTGTGGACGACAATTTCAATTTTTTTAATCCAAAAGCGGGAATTACTTTTAACGCCAATGAAAACAACAATTTGTATTTCAGTTATGCTCGTGCCAATCGTGAACCCAACCGAAGCGATTATGAATCGGGGAGTCCAAGACCGGAAAAATTAAATGACTTTGAATTAGGCTGGAGATACAACACACCTAAAGTGAAAATCAACGTGAATGGTTATTATATGGCTTATGAAGACCAATTGGTTTTAACCGGATCTTTAGACGAAGTTGGTGCTCCAATCCGACAAAATTCTGGGAAAAGTTACCGTTTAGGATTAGAAGCTGATGCGTTTTTATATGTGGGTGAAAAATTTATTTTCCGTCCGAATTTTACAATAAGTTCAAATAAAAATAAAGATTTCTTCTTCGAACGTGACGGAATTTTACAGAACTTGGGCAACACAGATATTGCGTTTTCCCCGAACCTGATTGCCGCAAATGCCGTGACTTATTTGCCGTTACCTAACTTGCAAATTTCATTGTTAAGCAAATTTGTGGGAGAACAATTTATGGGCAACATTGACTCTGAAACGAGTAAATTGAGTAGTTATTCTGTAAGTGATTTTAATGTGGCGTATGAAATTAAAACCAATTCCATTTTTAAGTCGATATTGATTAGTGGGTTGGTGAATAATATTTTTGATTATGAATATGAATCCAACGGATATTTTTACACGTATGATGATGAAGGGATTACTTACGAAGGTGCCGGATTTTATCCGCAAGCGGGAATTAATTTCTTAGTTGGATTGACTTTAAAATTTTAAGCAAATGTCCTGATTTGCACTTTAAACCGGCAGTTTCACCACCAACTTGCCGGTTTTTTTTATTTTTTCTTTTGAGCAGGGGTTGCGTGAGGGGTTGAAGCGGCATCCTTTTCTCAATTATCCGGATTTTTATCCGGGATAATGGAGAAAAGATACAGCGGAAAACCCGACCCGCAGGGGCACGCCCAAAAAAAATTAATTGGTAATTCGTACGATATTTCCTGTAACGGAAACGCGGTATTGTTTTAAAGGATATTGAAGATCGGCATTTGGCAAACCGGTGTAAAGGCTGTATTCGACGTCGTCACAAGGGCAAATTAAATGTGGGATGCTAATTTCTAATCGAGAACACGAAGTGGGATATTGATTAGGGCAAGTGGCATCAAACGCTACGATTCCGTTACCGCTGTTGAATACGATGACACCATTGAGACCGGAATTCCCGGTGTTGACGAGCATTGCGTTTCCGGGATACTGTAAATTATTGTAAAGTGGAAGCGTGAGGTTAAGTTCTATATTAACGGCATAGTTAGGAATGTGCGGATTTCTACGGTTTACACGGTCGCCTTCGCAAGAAAGAAGCGTGATGATGGCGAAAAGCAAAAAGGCAATTTTTTTCATTTTAATTTTTAGGATAAGATTTTGCTGGAACAAATTTAAATTAATTAACTTTGGTTTTCTATTGAAACAATTTTAAAATTTTTTCTGAAATAAAAATACTATCTTTGTAGTAAAGAAATCCCGTCGAGATGGGATTTTTTCTATTTATATAAACGATGAAATTATGAGTAACGTATCTTACTATACAGCGGAAGGCTTAAAAAAATTAAAGGAAGAATTGGAACAGCTAAAAAGCATTGAACGTCCCAAGGCTTCTGCTGCAATTGCCGAAGCGAGAGATAAAGGTGATTTGAGTGAAAATGCGGAATACGATGCTGCAAAAGAAGCTCAAGGATTACTTGAAATGAGAATTTCTAAGCTGGAAGAGGTTTATTCTAACGCCAGATTAATTGACGAATCACAATTAGATGTTTCAAAAGTGTTAGTGCTTTCTAAGGTGAAAATTAAAAATCAAACCAATAAAATGGAGATGACTTACACGTTAGTGGCTGAAAGCGAAGCTGACTTGAAGTCGGGAAAAATTTCGGTGACATCGCCAATTGGTAAAGGTTTGTTAGGAAAATCTGTAGGTGAAGTCGCAGAAATAAATGTCCCGAATGGCGTGTTGAAATTTGAAATTTTAGAGATTTCCAGGGATTAGATTTGAGATTTGAGATTTATGATTTAAGAATTAAGATTTGAGACTTAAGACTTTAGACTAAAAATTCTAAACTTGTTAAACTCCAAACCTGTTAAACTTCAAACTTTAAACTAAAACCATGAGTTCGATATTTACAAAAATTATTAACGGCGAGATTCCGGCATATAAAGTGGCGGAGGATGATCGTTTTTTGGCTTTCTTGGATGTGAATCCAAATGCAAAAGGCCACACACTTTGCATCCCAAAACAGGAAGTGGATAAAATTTTTGATTTAAGCGAAGATTTGTATCTGGACTTGATGCGTTTTTCTCGTAAGGTAGCAATTGCTTTGGAAAAAACGGTTCCGTGTAAAAGAATTGGAATGTCAGTTATAGGTCTAGAAGTGCCGCATACTCACGTTCACTTGATTCCGTTGAATGAAATGGACGAAATGCGTTTTCAAAATAAAGTAAAACTTTCTAAAGAAGAATTTGAAGGATTGGCGGAGAATATCTCAAAAAATATGTAGGTTGTTTTTACTAAGAATTATATAGAAAATTACAGATTTTATTTATTAAAGTCTGTTTTTTTTTTGCCACTGATTAAACAGATTAAAGCAGATTAAAGCAGATTTTATTTTTAAAGTCTGTGTGTTTTTTTCGCAGCGGATTACCACAGCTTTTATTCCCCTTGACTAATTGATTTTTTTAAACTTACCAACATACAAGTTCCTTTGCCAACTTCTGACGAAAAAACTTTAATTTTTCCGTCGTGATATTCTTCTACAATTCGTTTGGTAAGCGAAAGTCCTAATCCCCAACCGCGTTTTTTGGTGGTAAATCCGGGTTCGAAAACTCTTTTAAACTGATTTTTCGGAATGCCTTTGCCCGAATCTTTCACTTTAATTTTTACATATTTCGAATCGTCTTCAATTTCTATCGATAATTTCCCTCTGCCTTTCATAGCATCAATAGCGTTTTTTACCAAATTTTCTACCGTCCAACTGTGCAAAATTGGGTTGATGTTGACCAAAATTTCATGAGAAGGAGCTTTAAAACTGAAGTCAATTTGTTTTGAAAATCTAGATTTTAAATAATCGAAAGATTGTTCGGTTTCGTTAACGATGTTTCGTTTTTCCAAAGCCGGTTCTGAACCAATTTTTGAAAATCTGTCAGCAATGGTTTGCAACCTGACCACATCTTTTTCCACTTCAGTAACTGTGGTTTCATCTACATTGTCAGCTTTCATAATTTCTATCCAACCTAAAAGCGATGACAAAGGTGTTCCAATTTGATGCGCGGTTTCTTTTGCCATTCCAGCCCAAAGTTTGTTTTGCGTTGCCATTCGGTTTGCCCGATAAAAATTGTAAACTAAAAGCCCAAAAAGCAATAAAATAAGCGAAAAAGCAATGGGGTAATATTTTAAATTATTCAACAATTCCGAATTTCCGTAATACAACAAATTGTATCCTGTAGAATCGAATGAAATTTTAATGGGTTCGTTTTCGTTTTTAAATTGGCTGAGCATTTTTTTGGATCTTGCCACGTCTTGAATCACCAGAGAATCAATGTTTCGGGAATCTAAAATGCTATCGTTGCTATTCGTTAATATCAACGGAATGGTAGAATTGTAATTTAAAATTTTAAGCGGTAACTCAACCTCGGTAAATTCATTGGCATTAAGCAAAGTTTGCTGTGCTTCCGCCCAAACCTGCATTTTCAGCCGTTCCTCTTTTTTAAATATTTGAAAAAAAATGTAAGTATTCCACAAAATCAGTGTGACAATGATAAACGAAGCAATGATGATGATCCAGCGGGTAAGATTTCTTTTTTCGGAAAACTGCATAAATTTTTATTTGGTTATAAATATACTAAAACTTCAAAATTGTTTACAAGTCTTGGTGAAATTGTAATTGTGACTGATTTCAAATTCTTATTTTTGTTTAAAACGAAAAAAAACATGATTAGTATTGATCCTAAAGAAATTACTACGCCAAAACTTCACGGTTATTTGCAATCGTCCGTTGGTCCAAGACCCATTGCTTTTGCCAGCACTTTGGACGAAAATGGAAATCCTAACTTGTCACCGTTTAGTTTTTTTAATTTGTTTAGCACTAATCCACCCATTTTAATTTTTTCACCTTCGCGACGCGTTCGGGACAATACCGTAAAACACACTTTGCTTAACGTAGAAAAAACGCGCGAAGTGGTGATTAACGTGGTTAATTTTAACATGGTGCAACAAACGTCGCTTTCGAGTACGGAATATGCCGATGGTGTAAATGAATTTTTGAAAGCGGGCTTTACGCAGTTGCCTTCGGAAGTGGTAAAACCTTTCAGGGTAAAAGAATCGCCGGTTCAGTTTGAATGTAAAGTGAACAATATTGTGAGTTTAGGCGATGGTGGAGGAGCTGGGAATTTGGTCATTTGCGAAATTTTGAAAATGCATATTTCCGAAGAAATTTTAGACGAAAACGGAAATATTGACCAGCACAAAATAGACTTGGTTTCACGTTTGGGCGGAAATTGGTATTCGCGTTCG
Organism: Bacteroidota bacterium; assembly: GCA_023387965.1. Lineage (GTDB taxonomy): Bacteria > Bacteroidota > Bacteroidia > Flavobacteriales > Flavobacteriaceae > Flavobacterium. The sequence continues at coordinate 222,598 of JAEWHE010000015.1, forward strand.
TCCGAAAGTTTGTTTGAAGTGGAAAAACCCTTGACAACATTGGGAATTGGTGTAGATAATATTCCGAAATTTGTCAAAGAAAGCACGGTTTTTGATGGAAATGATTTGGGTAAATTAGGGAATGTAGAAGCTTTGCCTACAAGTGAAGAAGTTGCTATCTTTGTACAAGAAAGTTTTGCCGTGAAAGGCGTTTTGAGCTCTGATGATGAGGGAAAAATTCACGCAATGGCAAAAGAATTTTTGGACCAAAACGAAGTGATGACCGCTTGGAAAGTGCTTTTGTCCGAAAGAAAATAAGAATGAAAAATTGGTTTAAAAGCCAGATAAATAAACAAAAACAATTGATATTATGGAAGTTTCAGGAAGAGTGAAAGTTGTTAATCCAGAACAACAGGTTAGCGCATCTTTTAAAAAAAGAGAGTTGGTTGTAACCACAGAAGAGCAATATCCGCAACACATTATGATTGAGTTTACCCAAGACAAATGTGATTTGTTAAACAGTTACAATCCAGGTGAATTGGTGAAAGTTTCAATTAATCTTCGTGGTCGCGAATGGGTAAATCCTCAAGGCGAAACCAAATATTTTAACAGTATTCAAGGGTGGAGAATTGAACGTGTGCAACCTGCAGCTCCAGTTCAACAAGCACAGCAACCGCCAATGCCAGAAGCTCAGGCTTTTGCGCCAGCTCCAAGTTATAACGAAAATCAAGAAGACGATTTACCGTTTTAATTTTTAGCCAACAGTAATAAAAGATTAGAAATCAAGATAAGTAAATTTTGGTTTCTAATTTTTTTTTGAATCAAAATTATTTCAAAAAGCGTTTATGTATTTTTTAAGCAAAGAATTATTTTTTCCCGATGTAAATGAAGCTTCGCCAGAAGGCATTTTGGCTGTTGGTGGCGATTTGTCTCCGGAAAGATTGATGTTAGCTTATCGAAGCGGAATCTTCCCATGGTTTGACGAAGATGAGCCTATTTTATGGTGGTCTCCAGCAGAACGGATGGTGGTTTTTCCGGAAGAGTTTAAGGTTTCAAAAAGTATGAGAAATATTTTAAACCGAAACATTTTCAGGGTTACTTTTAATGAAAATTTTTTGGACGTCATTCACCATTGTAGCAAAATAAAAAGGAGCGGACAACATGGTACTTGGATTAGCGAAGAAATGATTGCCGCTTACACACAATTGCATAATTTAGGTTTTGCAAAATCAATTGAAGTGTGGCAAAATGATGATTTAGTTGGCGGTTTGTACGGAATAGATTTGGGAAATATTTTTTGTGGCGAAAGTATGTTTTCAAAAGTACCGAATGCTTCAAAAGTGGCATTTACGGCTTTAGTAGGATGTTTGAAACGAGAAAATTATAAACTGCTGGATTGCCAAGTTCACAATTCACATTTAGAAAGTTTGGGAGCCAGAGAAATTTCGCGGGAATTTTTTATGCAAATAATACAGTCAAAATAAATTTTTTACAAAAAAAAATGCCTCAAATTAACTTGAGGCATTTTTGTATGAATGGATTTTTATTTCAATTTTTTCTTCACTTCTACTTCTTGGTAAGCTTCGATGGTATCGTTTAATTCAATATCATTGTAACCTTTGATTTGAATACCACAATCATATCCTTTAGAAACTTCTTTAACATCGTCTTTAAAACGTTTCAGTGTTGCCAATTCTCCTGTGTGAACCACAACGCCATCGCGGATAATTCTGATGCGTGAATTTCTGAAGATTTTTCCATCGGTAACCATACAACCTGCAATTGTTCCCACTTTCGAAATTTTGAAAGTCTCTCTGATTTCTGCAGTTCCGGTAACTTCTTCTTTTAATTCTGGAGAAAGCATTCCTTCCATTGCATCTTTCAAATCATCAATTGCATCGTAGATAATTGAGTAACTTCTGATATCGATTTCTTCTTTTTCAGCCAATTGTTTTGCACTTCCCGCAGGACGAACGTTAAATCCAATGATGATCGCATCTGATGCCGAAGCCAAGTTCACATCACTTTCAGTAATAGCTCCAACTCCTTTGTGAATAATCTTGATTTCGATTTCTTCCGTAGAAAGTTTAGAGAATGAATCCGCCAATGCTTCAACCGAACCATCCACGTCACCTTTGATGATGATGTTCAATTCTTTAAATTGACCTAAAGCAATTCTTCGTCCAAGTTCCGCAAGAGTTGTATGTTTCTTAGTTCTAGCCGATTGTTCACGGATTAATTGGGTACGTTTAGCTGCAATTTGTTTCGCTTCTTTTTCGTCTTCGTAAACATTAAATTTATCTCCCGCTGTTGGAGCTCCATCTAAACCAAGTACCGATACTGGTGTTGAAGGTCCGGCTTCTTTGATCACATTTCCTCTCTCATCATGCATGGCTTTAACTTTACCATGATTTTTTCCGGCCAAAAGATAATCACCAACTTTTAAAGTTCCGGCTTGTACCAAAACGGTTGTTACATAACCACGGCCTTTGTCAAGCTGTGCTTCAACCACGGTTCCAACGGCTGGTTTGGTAGGATTTGCTTTTAAGTCAAGAATTTCAGCTTCAAGTAACACTTTTTCTAATAATTCTTTCACACCCATTCCCATTTTCGCCGAAATATCGTGAGATTGGTATTTTCCACCCCAATCTTCTACCAAAAGGTTCATGGAAGCCAATCTTTCCTTAATTTTTTCAGGATTAGCGTGAGGCTTATCTACTTTATTGATGGCAAAAATCATCGGAACATTCGCTGCTTGAGCATGCGAAATTGCTTCTTTAGTTTGCGGCATGATGTCGTCATCGGCAGCAATTACAATGATGGCAATATCGGTAATTTGAGCACCACGAGCACGCATTGCGGTAAACGCTTCGTGACCTGGTGTATCAAGGAATGCAATTTTTTGTCCATTTTCAAGCGTTACTCCGTAAGCTCCAATATGTTGGGTAATTCCTCCAGATTCTCCGGCAATTACATTTTCTTTACGAATGTAATCGAGCAGGGAAGTTTTTCCGTGATCCACGTGACCCATCACGGTAACGATTGGAGCACGAGATGCTAAATCTTCGTCTTTATCTTGTACAACTTCTTGAGCTTCCTCAATATCTGTTGTAATAAATTCTACTTCGTAACCAAATTCATCGGCAACAATAGATAAAGTTTCGGCATCTAACCTTTGGTTCATGGTTACCATGATTCCTAAAGCCATACAAGTTCCAATCACTTTTGTAATTGGCACATCCATCATGGTTGCAACTTCTCCAACAGTTACGAATTCTGTAACTTTAATAGTTTTGCTTCCTTCTTCTATTGCTCTTTGTTCGTCATCAGATTTTTGACGGTGCGTGTCTCTTTTGTCTCTACGGTATTTTGCCGCTTTAGATTTTCCGCCTTTACCTTGTAATTTTTCAAGAGTTTCACGGATTTGGTTTTTAACCTCTTCTTCCGTCGGCTCAACTTTAGCAACTACCGGACGAGCACCTGGTTTATTAAAGCCTGGTTTTTTGAAACCACCACCTTGTTGACCACCAGGGCGATTTTGCCCTTGACCTCCTTGTCCACCTTGCCCTTGTTGAGGAGCACCTGGTTTTCCTGGAATTCTTTTTCTTTTGTTTTTATTGTTGTTTGAAGCGTTAGCAGCTCCCGGAGTTCCAGGTTTTTGCTGTGCTTTCGGGTCTTCTTTTTTCTTTTTTGGTCTTTCAAATTGAGACAAGTCAATCGTTTTACCAGTAAAAGTTGTCCCTGATAATTTTTGGTATTGTGTTGTAATTTCGTCCACCTGAGGCTGATCAGTTGAAGCCGCAGGAGTTTGTTGAGGTTTTACTTCCTCTTTAATAGGTTGTGGTTTGTTTTCTGCCTGAACTTCTGTAGGTTTTGTCTGAGGTTTAGGTGTTTCTGAAGATGGTTTTTCTACCTCTTTAACTTTTTCTACAGATTCTTCTTTTGGTTTTTCCGAAACTGCGGGAGCCGGAGTTTCTGCAACAGGTTCTGGTTTTGGAGTTTCCGCAACAGCTGGAGCTTTTGGCTCAAGGTCAATTTTTCCAACTTGTTTCGGGCCTGACAAAGTAGCTTTCGCTTTGATTACTTCTTGTTGTCTTTGGCGTTCCTCGTCTTGCTTGCGTTTCTCTTCAATTTCTTTTTCTCTTTCAACACGCAATGCTTCTTTTTCTTTTCTTTTTTCTTCTCCTACTTCAATAGAAGCCTCTTTGCGACCTTTATCACCCGCAAACTGGCTCTCGAGAATATTAAACTCTTGCTGCGAAATTTTGGCATTTGGATTTGCATCAATAGCAATTCCCTTGTCTTTTAAATAATCGACAGCCCTATCCAGCGAGATATTTAATTCTCGTAAAACTTTGTTTATTCTTATTACTCTTTCTTCAGACATAAAACCTTTTTATTATTACCTATTGCGTTGTGTTGTTGTTTTGTTTAGTCTTCGAACTCTTCTTTTAGAATGCGAACTACTTCTCTAATAGTTTCTTCTTCAAGATCGGTTCTTCTTACTAAATCATCTACGTCTTGACGCAGAATGCTTCTTGCAGTATCCAAACCAATTTTTGCAAATTCGTCGATGATCCATCCATCGATTTCATCCGAAAATTCTGTTAATTCTACATCATCTTCTTCTTCTGCAATGTTTCCTTCACGAATTACATCTAATTCGTAACCGGTTAATAATCCTGCTAATTTAATATTGTGTCCACCTCTTCCGATGGCTTTTGATACTTCTTCTAATTTAAGAAAAACTTCGGCTCTTTTGGCATCTTCATTTATTTTGATAGAAGAAACTTTTGCCGGGCTTAATGCACGAGTGATGAACAATTGTGTGTTGTTAGTATAATTGATAACGTCAATATTTTCGTTACCTAATTCTCTTACAATTCCGTGGATTCTAGATCCTTTCATTCCTACGCAAGCACCAACAGGATCAATTCTATCATCGTAAGAATCTACGGCTACTTTTGCTTTTTCTCCCGGAATTCTCACCACTCCTTTAATGGTAATCAAACCGTCAAATACTTCAGGAATTTCTTGCTCAAATAATTTTTCTAAGAACTTTTCTGACGTTCTTGACATAATAATTTGTGGCTTGTTTCCTTTCAATTCCACATTTTCAATAATTCCGCGAACGTTATCTCCTTTTCTAAAAAAGTCCGAAGGAATTTGTTTTTCTTTTGGCAAAACAATTTCATTTCCTTCATCATCCACCAAAATTACGGCTCTTGGACGAACATGGTGAACTTCTGCCGTATAAATATCTCCAATTAAATCTTTAAATTGCTTGTAAAGATTAGTGTTATCGTGTTCGTGTATTTTCGAAATCAAATTCTGGCGAAGCGCCAAAATTGCTCTTCTTCCTAAATCGATTAATTTTACTTCTTCCGAAACTTCTTCTCCAATTTCAAAATCCGGCTCAATTTTTCTGGCTTCAGTTAACGTGATTTCTTCGTTTTCAAAATCAAGGTCTTCGTCTGCCACAATCACACGTCGTCTCCAAATTTCCATATCTCCTTTATCAGGATTGATAATTATATCGAAATTATCGTCCGAACCGTATTTTTTCTTCAATGCATTTCTAAACACATCTTCTAAAATCGCCATTAACGTTACGCGATCTATCAGCTTATCATCTTTAAACTCTGAAAATGACTCGATTAATGCAATATTCTCCATGCCAAGTTTTTTATTTTTTTAAAATATTATTGTAACAACTGCTTCTTTAATTTCGGAGTAAGGAATTTCTTGTTTTTTTTCAACCGTTTCTTTCCCTTTTCCAACTTTTTTAGGTTCGCGAGCCGTCCAGGCTAACGTTATTTTTTCCTCATCTGCGGCTTCAAGTTTAGCTTCAATGGTTTCGGTGGTGGTTTTTACTTTTAAATTTCTGCCGATATTTTTTTTGTATTGACGAACCAATTTCAATGGTGCCGAAATTCCAGCCGAAGCAACTTCTAACGAAAAATCGTCTTCTTCCCGATCCAAGCTTTGCTCAATGGCACGACTGATATCAATACAATCCTGCAAATTTACGCCATTATCTCCATCTAAAGTTACAACTATTTTATTGCCTTCGGAAATGGAAAGATCGATTAGAAATAACGCCGGTTTTTCTTCCAAACCTTTGTTGACTAAATCCGCAACTTTTTCCTTAAATGTCATATTCGTATAAAAAGAGGGGACAAATGTCCCCTCATTATTTAATGGTTTTTATAAATAACGCTGCAAATATAGTTATTTTTTTTAGATATTGAAAATCATTGTGATATTGTTTCATTTGAAATAAAATTCGTACCTTTATTTTCATAAAACAAACCGATACTTACACCCTTACATTCTTAGTTTATGAAAAGAATTTTAGTCCCTACAGATTTTTCCGAACATGCAGAAAATGCTTTGCGTGTTGCCGCTCAAATCGCCAGAAAACACGATGGTGAAATTATTTTACTTCACATGCTTGAACTTCCCGGACAAAGCAGCGATGCCATTGGCCACGGAAGCGATATTCCTGAATTAATGTTTTTCAAAAACAAAGCAATTGAACGTGTCGAAAGCATGATGGATTATCCTTTTCTCGAAGGAATTGAAGTTTCAGAAGTAATTCAATTTGAAAAAGCTTTTGATGGAATTATCAATATCAGCCGAAAAAACGATGTGGACTTGATTGTGATGGGATCTCACGGAGCAAGCGGTTTTCAAGAAGTTTTTATTGGTTCCAATACTGAAAAAGTGGTACGTTCTTCGGAAATTCCAGTTTTAGTCATTAAGCGTGAAGAAGGCGAATTTGATGTAAATAAATTTGTTTTCGCTTCGGATTTTTCTGATGAAATTAAAAGTTCTTTTTCGAAAGTGGTGAAATTTGCCCAAAATTTTGATGCACATCTTAATTTAGTGATGATCAACACGCCAAACAGCTTTAAATCTACAGATGTGGCTCAAAAAATCATGAACGACTTTATTTCCGGATTTAACCTAAATAATTATTCTCTACATATTTATAATGATACGAATGTTGAAAAAGGTGTTTTGAATTTTGCCAAAAGTATTAATGCTGATTTAATTGGAATTAGTACTCACGGGCGAAATGGTTTGGCGCATTTCTTCAACGGAAGCATTAGCGAAGATTTAGTAAATCATGCACAAAGACCTGTTGTGACATTTAGAATATAATCTGGCCATGGATTTAAGCGAGATTTAGATTGAGATTTGAGAGGAAAAGGGGATTTTTAATGTCCCCTTTTTTTATACTATAAATTATATCTCAAAAACAAAATGATAAATCGTGGTTGAACGCGATATTGTGAAGTTCGGGTGAAAAATTGGTTGAAACTATCGTCGTTTAAACTTCTGGTATTAAGCAAATTAGTAGCTGCCAAACGATATTCAAATTTGCTGTCTTTTTGTTGATATGCAATACTTGCCGAAAGAAAATCGTAGGTATTATCCACAGTTTTTTCGCTGTTGAAATATTTGTTAAATTCATATTCTGCTTTAAACGAAAAAGCGTCAAGGAAAAAATATTCGAGGTTAGCAAACGGCGAATGATTGTAAAAAACATCATTGGCATATTCATTGATGCTCACCGAATAACCTACTTCTAAGCTCGGAAGATTTTTAAAATTGGTGGAAAAATTTACCGTGTAATTTTGATTGAAAACTTCGTTTACGGTTCGCAATAAGTTGTTCGTATTTCGGTCTAACTGAATATTATTTTGCTTTGACCAACCAAGGGAAACACTCGCATTTGCCTTGTAATATCGGGCAAAAGATTTTCCGTAAGACAAAGCACCCGAAAAAGTTTCATCGGCAAAATTAGAATTAAAAGGTGTTGCCACTTGATTAATTCCGTCAAAAGCAGCAATTCTTCTCACGGCATCAATTCTTCTGTTGTAATTTAAATTTCCGGAAATATTGGTTTGGTCAAACATATTGAATTTAAAATAACGCAACGAATGATTTTGGCTTAAAGCATTTTCAAGCGTTCTATTTCCTTGAAAAAGCGAACGGTAGCTCGAGAAAATTGTACCTTCAGCCAATTGAGAAATATCGGTAAAATCGTTTTGAAGCGAAAAATTATAAGTCAATGTTTCCGATTTTTTTATTTGGTACAAAGCATAAACATCGGGTAAAACTCTGAAGAAATTTCGGTCGAAATCACCTGATTCTTGCTGGTTTTTCATAACATAACTATGAATTGAAAATCCTGGATTAAAAGTAAATTTCCCCGTAATAAATTTGTAATGCAATCCTAAAAAAACATCGTTAAAAGCAAAATCCACATCGTTGTTATTTTCTGGAGCATTCAAATCATTTCTTTCGGCATTGTCCAAAATTTGAAAAATGTGAGAATTGAAATTTTGGTAAGAATAGGTATTTCCGAGTGTGATGTTCAAATTACTTTTTGGGGTAACCATATAATAGTAATCTAACTTCGCATCTATTTTATTGGTTTTGATAAAACGATTTTGGTTGATGTTATTTCTGTCTTGTCCCGAAACGTAACCTGAAATTTCAAAGGGTTGAACAAGCAAATTGGCGTTGTAAAAAGGATCTTCTTCTTGATACACATGTTGCATTTCAAAGGCAAAAATATTTTTTGCGTTAAGCGTATAATAATAATTTAAATTTTGATTGAAAGCTACCGGTTTTTGCTTTTTTCGGGTGTAAATATCTTGGTCAATCGTAATGTTTTGGCGGTTTTCCGAAGTGAATAATCCCACATTTTCGTCTTGTGAAGAAATTTTGAGCAAAGCATCATAGTCAAAATGAACATTCGCATTCGGGATGTAACTTGAACTCAACTTGAACAATCCTAAATTAGACCTTTGGAATGTATTTTCCCTCGAAATTTGTTCGGTATCAACATTTCCGTCAGTGTCTAAAAATTGTTCGCGCGAGGCAATTTCCATTTCAGTATCCGATGAATTGATAATCCCAAAACCGCTAATGGTCCAGCTTTTCTTAGGATTGTAACTAAAATTTGCCGCACCAAAACGCGTTTCAATTTCCTTTGCCCGATTATTTCTCACCATCGACAAACCCAAATCATTTGAAGCCACGCTAAAATTAGTTCCGCCTTTTCGCATAATGTTTCGAAAGCCGCCGCTAAACTTAAAATAATCCTGAATGGTAAACGGTAATTCGCCAATATTGTTGGCATTCGCCAAAAGATTTACGCTATATTTTGGGCTGTAATAAAATAATTTTGGATTCACAATATAACGAGAATCTTCATGGCCAACGCCAATTCCTGCCGTAACATCGCCAAACCAAAAATTCTTTTTTCCGTCTTTGAGTTTGATGTTCATGGCAATATTTTCCTCGTTATTTTCCAAGCCTTTGAGTTGACTCACTTCGTTGTAATTTCGCAACACCTGAACTTTATCAACTGCATCAGCCGGAATATTTTGAACGCCTAATTTAGTGTCGCCGTCAAAAAAATCTTTGCCATCAACCATCAATTTCTGTACGGTTTTTCCTTCAACTTCTACTTGTCCGTCTTTGTTTACTTGAACTCCGGGTAATTTTTTCAAAATGTCGCCTAATTTGCGTTCCGTTCCATTAGTAAACGAATCCGAATTGTAAACAATAGTATCGCCTTTTATGGAAACCGGCATTTCATGAACAATTTCCACTTCATCAAGAGCCACGCCTTCGATCATGACAATATTTTGAACAAGATTTTCGGTTTCGGTTTTCAGGTCAAATTCGTTTTGGGAAAACCCTATAAAACTCACTTTGATTTTATACAAAGTATTGGCTTTTAAATTCAATAAAAATTTCCCTTTGTCGTTGGTAATTGCATAAGCATCCATCGCGTTCGTTGCTTGATTAATCGCCATCACGTTTGCCATTTCAAGACCAACCGCTTTTTCATCAACGACTAAACCTTCAAACCGAACATTTTGCGCTTGGGAAATTGAAAAAATAAAGAAAAAAATAAGGGTAAAATTTTTTTGCATGGGTTTAATTTTTGGAAAAATAAAAAGTTCACTATCCACCAATCTGAATGCGGATATTTCCTTTAGAATCCTGCATTTTTTCGAGCTGTTTTTCCATTATTTTTTCGTGTTCTTCTCGTGTTACTTTTTTGCCTTTGTTTGGTCGTTTGATTTCCACTTTTTCCTTTGGATTCAGTACAATTTTTGAACAAAGATAAATGGTTCTTCCATCACTTGCTTCCAAAATTAATCCGGGTAAACCCCAATAATTTGCCGGTCCCAAACTGACCGGAATTTCTGGAGTAAACCACACTGTATAAATTTGTTCTTTGGGTTCGCTCATGGTAAACATCATTGTTTCGCCTTTGGCGCGTTTTACCTCTTGCTCTTTAAATTTTTCTATGGCTTTCGCCGAAGGTGGAATCGTGGCCGTGGCTTTGCTACACAAATAATTTCCGATTTTTTTGGTTTCACCGTCTATTTTCCAATTCCATTTAGGAAGTGAATCCGAAATTATAAATTCTTTCCCGAAGGTATCTTCAAATTTCAACAGCATTTTCTCCTTAATATTTACATAAGAAATGCCGTCACCACCGCTTTTCATTACAACCATCGATGTATTTCCGGGCGTTGGAGCTTCTAATTTTTCTTCTTCAGTAAAAACCGACTCACTTTTATTGAAATTTAAAATGTAAGTTTTCTCAAACATTTTTTTCATCCTTTCCTCCATGTTTTTTATCATTTCCGGCGTCATATTCGGACTATTGATTTTAATCTTATCCTGCATTTGCGTTTTCGATTCGTAAATGGCTTGTCCATGAAATTCTTGTGCGCTTGCAAGGTTTAAAATTGCTGTGATGGAAAAAATTGCCACATAATAAAGTGTTCGTATCATGATGATAAAGTTTAGATTGATGTTCCAAATTTCCTTACAAAAATCCAGACTTTGCGTTAACCAAAGTTAACGTTCGTTAACAGCTTAAAATCTATTGTTTTTGTTTCTATTTTTGAAACAATGAAAAAAAGCAGTTACAATATTATCATTTTATTTATTTCCATTACGATTTTGGCCACCATTGGCGTACAAATTTTTTGGAATGTAAAAAATTATCAAGAAAATAAAACACGGTTTGTAGCGGAGGTTCAATCCGCTTTTGATAACGGAATTGAATTGTATTATTCAAAAGACGCTATTAATCAAGTGACGGCTATTGTGGGAAACAACAATCTGAACAGCGATGAATTTTTTGAGAATGTTACGAAAGATTCCGCTTTTAGCAAATCGTTTCCGAAGCAAAAAATGAAGGTTAAAACTAAAGTTACAGCCATTAATTTTAGTGAAAGTAGTGCGAAGGAAATTACGTCGGATGAGCAGATAAAAAGTAATTTTCCGAAAATAGAAAATCCGTCTGAAATACAGAGTATTCGAGTTATCAAAGGAAGAAAGGAAGTCGATAGTATTTCGGGATTGGAAAATTTGGTAAATAAAATTATCATTTCTGTACGGAATGATTCTATCGATTTTAAAAAATTAGCAACCGCTTTTGAAAAAGAAGCTGCAAGAAAAAATATTCAAGTTGATTACGAAATTTTGCAGGTAAAAGACCGAAAACTTTTGGCAAATTTTAAAACCGAAAATCAATCGGTTTTGCCATTAATTGTAGAAGGAAATTCAGGTTATTTGCGAAACGGGATGCAGTTAAAACTAAAGTTTAGCAATCCTGTAATTCAGATTTTGCAACGCAGTTTGGTAGAAATTACTTTATCATTGGTGCTTTCGTCAGCCATTATTTTCTGTTTGATTTATTTGCTAAAAATCATCAACCGACAAAAAAAAACAGACGAAATTAAAAATGATTTGATTAGCAACATCACACACGAATTTAAAACGCCAATCACCACAGTTGCCACAGCACTTGAGGCCCTAAAACATTTTAACGAAAATAACGATCCCGAAAAAACGAAAAAATACCTTGATATTTCTCAAAATCAATTAAAAAAATTAGAATTAATTGTAGAAAAATTGTTGGAAACCGCTTCGATTGACACGGAAAAATTGATTTTGAAAAAGGAAGAAAATGATTTGGTTTTGATGGTCAAAAATCTTTGCGAAAAACATCAAATTATTACGCAAGATAAAGTCATTCGTTTTGTTTCGGAGGAGGATGAGATTGTAATTGATGCCGATTTTTTTCATTTGGAAAATGCGGTTTCAAATTTGATTGACAATGCCGTGAAATATGGTGGAAACGAAATTTTTGTACGGGTAAATTTTGCGAAAGCGAAAACAATAATAAGCGTTTCAGACAACGGAAAAGGAATCGACAAAAGCCAAAGCGACAAGATTTTTGACAAATTTTACCGCATCCCGAAAGGAAATTTGCACGATGTGAAAGGTTTTGGAATTGGACTTTTTTATGCCAAAAAAATCATCGAAAAACACAACGGTTCACTCGAATTGCAATCCGGTTTACCCACAACATTTTTAATAATTTTACCAAATGAAGGAAAAAATTAAAATTATTTTGGCGGAAGACGAACCTGCTTTGGCGCAAATCGTTAAAGAAAGTTTGGAAACGCGCGATTTTAGCGTTATTCATTGTGAAAATGGAGAAGAAGTGTTGGCAAAATACGGTACAGAAAGTATTGATATTTTGGTTTTGGATGTCATGATGCCTAAAAAAGATGGGTTTTCTGTTGCTAAAGAAATCCGGAAAACAGATGCCAAAACGCCCATAATTTTCCTTACGGCAAAGTCCCAAACTCAAGACGTGGTGGATGGTTTTAACCTTGGTGGCAATGATTATTTGCGAAAACCGTTTAGCATGGAAGAATTGATTGTTCGGATTCATGCTTTGGTTAATCGGAAATTTTTTGAAGGAGAAAAAATGCTCGAGATTGGCAAATTTAATTTCGATTTTACCAAGCAAATTCTAACGATTGGCAAAGAAATTTTTTCGTTAACGCACCGCGAAGCGGAATTATTGCAACTGCTGATTGAAAATAAAAATCAGGTGGTTGATCGGTCGTTTATTTTGAATAATATTTGGGGTGACGATGATTTTTTTAACGGAAGAAGTATGGATGTTTTTATTACCAAACTTCGGAAAAAACTAAGCCACGACCCAAACATTCAAATTATAAATGTTCGCAGTCATGGCTATAAATTAATTGGCTAAACGGATTAGTTTCCGATTCTTACCCTTGGCGTTTGCCGTCCGTTTTGGAAATTTTGACGCATTTCCTCCATTTTTTCGACAACAATTGCATCAAATTCTTTTTGAGAAACTACTTTTCCTTTGGTTGGCGCTTTAATTTCGGCTTTTTGTTTTGGATTTAGAACCACTTTGGAACATAAAATAACCGTTTTGCCATCGGAGATTTCTAAAATTAAACCCGGAAGTCCCCAATAATTTTCAGGTCCTTGATTTACTGGAATTTCAGGAGCATACCAAGCTGTGATTTCGATTTCTTTAGGCATTTCAATCTGATCCATGAAATTGGTAGATTTTTCAGAAGTTGTTTTTTCTTCTTCTTTTTTCGGGCGAAAATTTCTAAAATCCGATTTGCTTGCGGGTTTAACGGCCGTTGCTTTGTAGCAAGTATAACCGCCAATTTGCTTGGTTTCGCCTTCCATTTTCCACTGATAAGCCGGCAAAGAATCTTTGATTAAAAATTCTTTTCCGAGAAATTCTTTGTCCACCGTAATCTGTTTTTCTTTTACATTTTTGTAGAAAGTTCCGCCGGTTCCCATCATGGAATTCATCATTCTCAATCCAGCATTTTGCTGTCCTGGAGCATCCAATTTTTCTTCTTCTTTATAAATCGAAGAAGTTTTATCGAAGTTGAGCACAAAAGTTTTTTCCATGGCTTTTTTCACTCTTTCTTCGATTGATTTTTGCATTTCCGGAGTGATTTCGGGACGATTGACCATTCTTCCTTTAAAATCTCCGATGCTGGTTTTAGATTCGTAAACTGCCATTCCTTGAAATTCCTGCGAATATCCTTGAAATGAAAGTAATGCGAAGGCGAACAATATTTTTTTCATATTTTATTTTTTATGGATGGTATTGCCAAATTGTATGCCAATAATAAAAATTTTTAGGCAGAAAATTGAAAGAGAGAAGATTAATTTTATGAGTAGATTTGCCTTTGGCTAAAATAAAAAAACCTCCCAAAAAATTGAGAGGTTAAATTTATGTTGGCCTACTAGGACTCGAACCTAGAAAGACGGCACCAAAAACCGTAGTGTTACCATTACACCATAGGCCAGCATTGCTTGATTGCGAGTGCAAATTTAGAACAAAAATTCAATTGCACAAATTTTTATGTACTTTTTCTGTAATAATTTTTTTTTAGCATTCCGTTAAGTAAAAAAGCATTTTCTTTGCAAGTATAATTTTTATCAGGATTCTATGGTATCTTTTAATTACAAGAAATGGAACACCATTATTGGTTGGACCGTTTTTGCGATTGCCCTCCTTGTTTACGCCTTAACTGTTGAACCTACTTTAAGTTTCTGGGATTGTGGCGAATATATTTCTACCGCTGCGAAATTAGAAGTTGGGCATCCTCCTGGAGCTCCGCTTTTTCAGATGATTGGTGCGTTTTTCTCCATGTTTGCATTAGAGCCAAGTCAGGTAGCTTTAATGGTGAATTTCATGTCGGTTTTATCGAGTGCGTTTACCATTTTATTCATGTTTTGGTCGCTCACGATGTTACTGAAAAAATTAGTTTCCACCACAAGCGAGTTCAATAATTCTAATGCATTTGCCGTTTTAGGAAGTGCTGCAGTAGCAAGTTTGGCCTATACTTTTTCTGATAGTTTTTGGTATAATGCCGTAGAAGCAGAAGTTTATGCCATGGCAAGTTTGTTCATTGCGGTCTTACTATGGTTAGGATTGCGTTGGGAACAAGAAATGGATTTGCCAAGAGGAAATCGATGGTTATTGTTGATTGCTTTGGTAATCGGACTTTCTTTTGGGGTTCACTTCATGGCATTGTTAACGATTCCGTCGATTGGATTTATTTATTATTTCAAAAATTATCCGAAAATTACTGTTAAAAATTTTGTCATTGCTAATATTGTGATGGTTTCGGTGTTGCTTTTTATCTTCAAATTATTGTTGCCATTAACAATGGGATTCTTTGGAAATGCAGAAGTTTTCATGGTAAATAATTTGGGATTGCCGTTTAATTCAGGAACCATTTTTGTGACGGTAGCGTTAATTGCCTTCTTTTATTTTGGTTTAAAATATACTCGTGAAAAAGGAAAAGTTCAGGCAAATACGTTGATACTTTGTATTCTTTTTATCTTGATTGGTTTTTCAACTTGGATGATGTTACCGATTCGTGCGAATGCAAATGTGGTAATTAACGAAAATAAACCTTCGGATGCACGAGAAGTTTTGGCCTATTATAACCGTGAACAATATGGAGCCAATCCTCTTTTTTACGGACCACAATTTTCTGATACTTATGCAGGTTTAGACAAAGAAAATCCTTATTTGGATAAAAAACCAAATTACGAGCGTGATTACAAACTTGGCAAATATGTAATTGTCAATAATTATAAAAATGCAGAGCAAAATTCTGACGATAACCACAAAGCATTTTTGCCAAGAATGTGGAGTCCGGAACATGCCGAAAATTACATGAGATTCTCTAAAGTTTTGAATTTTAGATTAGATCCTACTTATGATTACGCTTCAGATTTGCCACAATACGGGATTGATCCACGCCAACTTTCGGAAGAAGAATTGATGCATTATGGTGCACAAATTCGTTTGGAAATGGAGAAAAACGTGCAACAATTTCGCGCGGCTTATGCTTCTGGAGATATTGAAATTGACGGTTATCATAAATTTTTGAAAACTTATGGCGATTATTTAATTATCGACAAGCCTTCTGCCGGAGATAATTTTCAGTTTTTATTCGAATATCAATTTGGATACATGTACTGGAGATATTTAATGTGGAACTTTGCGGGAAGACAAAACGACAACCAAGGACGGTACGATAATTTTGACGGAAATTGGTTGAGCGGAATTAAATTTGTTGATGAAGCCAGATTAGGTTCTCAAGAAAATTTACCCGATGATGCATTGAATAACAAAGGAAGAAACATTTATTACTTTCTACCATTTATTTTAGCGGTTATCGGTTTGGTTTATCACGCTAATAAAGATTTGAAAAGCTTTTACGTTCTGCTAGTATTATTTTTATTTACCGGATTAGTGTTGAAAATTTACCTAAACGAGAGACCTTTTGAACCACGCGAAAGAGATTATGCTTTGGTAGGTTCATTCTACGTCTTTGCCATGTGGATTGGTTATGGAGTTTATGCAATTTATGATACGGTAAAAAAATATTTGTCACCAAAAATTGCTGCACCAGTAATCATAGCTACTACAATGTTAGCGGCACCAGTTTTAATGGCAGTTCAAAACTGGGACGATCACGACCGCTCAGGAAAATACACGGCAATTGCCATGGCAAAAAATTATTTAGAATCGTGTGACCAAAATGCCATTCTATTTACAATTGGGGATAACGACACTTTCCCACTTTGGTATGCTCAAGAAATTGAAGGAATTAGAACCGATGTGAGAATCGTCAATACCAGTCTTTTCATGACAGATTGGTATATTGATCAAATGAAAGCCAAAGCGTACAAATCCGAGCCATTGCCTATTTCCTTCGAACACCATCAATATGTTGGCGATAAGTTAGACTATGTCATTTATCGACCTCAAACCGAAAATCGTTGGAATATTCAGGATTTGATGTCCTTTATTGCCTTAGATGATCCACGAACAATGGTTGATTTGCCAAACGGACAAAAAGTACACTTTTTCCCAACCAATAAAATCAGAATTCCGGTAGACAAACAAGCTGTGATGGCAAATAAAGTGGTTTCGGCTCAAGCAATGGATTCAGTTGTTCCATACATCGATTTAGATATTAAAGGCAATGCTTTGTACAAAAATCGCTTGATGATGTTGAATATTGTGGCAAACAACAATTGGAAACGACCAATTTATTTTTCTCCGGGAAGTTTTGGCGATGACGATTATCTTTGGATGAAAGATTATTTGCAACTTGATGGAATTGTTTACAAATTAGTTCCAATAAAAACGCCTTTGGAAAAAGCTGCAAGCCCAATGGATATGGGACAAATTGATTCTGAAAAAATGTTTGGCATTGTTTCAAAATGGGATTGGGGAAATAGCGGTAGCACCGAAATTTACCACGATCCGGAAACCCGCAAAAACAGCATCAGTTACCGTACGAATTTGGCTCGCTTGATGGAGCAATTGATAAATGAAGGCAAAACAGACCAAGCCAAAAAAATTATTGAAATGGCAATGACCAATATGCCAATTGAACAATTTGGTTTTTACAGTTTTGTGGAACCTTTCGCTGCCGGTTATTATGAAGTAGGAGAGAAGGCAAAAGCCAGAGAAACCCTAACCACGTTGATTAAAAAATACCAGCAAAATCTTACGCATTACAAAACGTTTTCACCAAGCGAACAAAACACATATTACATCGAAATCATTACAGATATCGAACGTTACAGAAGTTTGCTCGAAACCATGAAAGATCGCGGAGATATGGAGTTTTATAATGCTTCTAAAAAAGATTTTAATTCGTATAACGCGATGTTTAAACAGTTCAAGCGTGATTTTGAATAAAATATAATTTCGTAAATTAGTGCCGATGCGATTTGTATCGGCATTTTTTTTTATAGTATGAAAATGGATATTATGTGGGTCAAAACCAATCGACTAATTAAGTGGATTTTTTCAGGATTGGTTTGGGAAATTCCAAATCGGGACAACAAAATTTTCCTCACTTTTGACGATGGTCCAATGCCCGGAATTACTGATTTTGTTTTAGACGAATTAAAAAAGAATAATGTTCAGGCAACTTTTTTTTGCATTGGGAAAAATATCGAAGCGCATCCGGATTTGTTTTCGAGAATCATCAACGAAGGTCATTCCGTAGGTAATCACACTCAGAATCATGTAAAAGGTTGGGATGTTTCTTTAGAAAAATATCTTGAAAATGCTCAAGAATGTCACAATCAAATAGAAAATTTGAGCGATAAAAAGCCCCATTTATTTCGTCCGCCTTACGGCAAAATTAAATTTTCTCAGGCAAAGGCGCTCAAGAAATTAGATTACAAAATAATTATGTGGGACGTTTTGAGCGTGGATTATGATGCCAATGTTTCTCCCGAAAAATGCTTGGATAATGTTGTCAAAAATACCCAAAGGGGAAGCATCATCGTTTTTCATGACAGTTTAAAAGCTGCCACAAACGTAAAATTTGCTTTGCCAAAAGCCATCGAAATTTTGAAAAGCAAAGGATTTATTTTTGATAAAATCTAAAGTTGTTCATTAACGATGGTGATGATAGAATTGGCATCTAATTCTCCGGATTGACGCCATACCATTTGCCCATTTTTATAAATCATCAAAGTTGGTAATCCTTTGATGCGAAGTGCTTCGGCAAGTTCCTGATTTTTATCTACATCAATTTTTATCACTTTAGCTTTATCTCCCAAAGCTGCCGCAACATCACGAATTACCGGATGCATCGAAACCGATTGCTCATTCCATTCGGTATAAAAGTCAATTAAAACCGGCACTTGTGCACTAATTAGTTCTCCAAATTTTGACATATAATCAAGTTTTACTCGTAGATTTAATTCTAAATTACAACAATTTTACTACAAATGTAGCATTTTTACCGAATTATGATATATTTCCTGATTTTTTTAATTCGAGCACTGTAATTTCCGGCATAATTCCTACACGACCAGGATAGGCATGAAAGCCAAAACCACGGTTTACATACAAATATTTTTTATTGGCTTCATACAATCCAGCCCATTGAGGATAACGGTATTGAACCGGACTCCACTTGATAAATCCAGGAATTTCAATCCCAAATTGAAAGCCATGTGTGTGTCCTGAAAGCGTCAGTTGGTAATTTCCGGCGTGATTTTTCACTTCAAAATCCCAATGCGACGGGTCATGACTCAATAATATTTTAAAATCTTTTTTCGTCAATCCTTGTGAGGCTTTCGCTAAATCACCGGCTTGTTTGAATCCAACACCCCAATTTTCCACTCCAACCAATGCTATTTCGTCACTGCCTTTTTTCAACTTCAGGTTTTCGTTGAGCAAAAGTTTAAAGTCAATCATTTGGTGCAAATCCTTAATATCTTCAAAATTTTTAATTTTCGCTTGCTCCGTAGGCCAAGTGATGTATTCGCCATAATCGTGATTTCCTAACACAGAAAATTTTCCAAATTCAGGCGTTTTTATTTTTTTAAAAGTATTAATCCACGGATGCATTTCTGTGGCATGCGTATTCACAATATCGCCGGTAAAAAGAATAATGTCGGCTTCTTGCTGATTAATCAAGTCGATTGCGTATTCAATTTTTTCTTTGCTATCAAAACTTCCGCTGTGAATATCAGAAATTTGCAAAACTTTAAAACCGTCGAAACTGTCAGGTAAATCAGGAAATTGAACCGTTTTTTTTCGTACTTTAAAATTGTATTTGCCAATCGTCATCCCGTAAATTAAGGAAAGAAACGGAATGGCGGCAACTCCCAAAGCGGTTTGACTTACAAATTTTCTTCGTTCTGGTAGAAAACTGCTTTGGTTTTGATGGGTAATTTTCGCATAAATTCCGTAAAAAATTCTCCAAATATCTTCACCAAATAAAATGACCATGATAATGATTTTCGGCAATAGCGTGAGTAAAATCAATCCAAATGTAATCAAGGATTGACGGTTTTGCCCAACCGCACGATCAAATTGACTCAACGAATAAATCACATAAATAATGACTACGATGGAGAGAATTTGGTATGAAAAAACAATCCATTTGTGTCTTATAGCAGTTTTAAAAGCTTGAAAGGCGTAAATTTCTATCACCAATAAGACAGAAATAAAAAGAATCCAACGCAACATATATAAAGTTTCGACAAAGAAAATAAATTCTTAAAATCTATCGCCAATCGTTTGATAAATTTTAACGTTACCGAAATTTAACTACGATTATCTAATCCAAATTATGTGAGAAATTTCAATCAAAAAATTTAAACGTTAAAATTTTTACGAGTCGTTCGATTATCTTCCCAAATAAAATAAATATCAGTAAAAACGAAAAGGTAATTATTTTTATTTAATCTAAATAAATAAATTTGTAGCGATTAAATAAATACATTTCAATGAAAAAAAATTATCTTAAACCGATGCTTTTCGTAGCATTTTCTTTGTTGTTTTCAAAAGAAATTTCGGCGCAAAATACCTGCAATGATCCCGGAAATAACCCCGGCGATTTAGGCTGTGTGACTTTTACCTACGGAAACGTTCAAACGACTTATACAACTGTTCGCGGCGAAGATGGAAACATTTGGCTACAACAAAATTTAGGAAGCGATCAAGTGGCAACTTCTGCAACGGATGCGGCTGCTTTTGGCGATCTTTTTCAATGGGGAAGATGGGACGACGGACATCAAAAACGTAATTCCCCTATTTCAGATGCAATGCCAACCCCAAATAATCCTACTGGTTTGGCTGAAGTTTCAGAATTTTTAACTGCCTCTTCAGATTGGTGGGCAGATGGTGTAATTTCTGATAAATGGGAAATCGAAAATCCTGCGGAAGTTACTGAAGATAACGGTTGTGATCCTTGCAAAGCACTTGGAAACGGTTGGGAAATGCCCACGCAATATGACTGGGAAGATATCGTAGCGGCAGAAAATATTGAAGATATTAGTTCGGCTTTTACGAGCAATTTGAAGTTGACAGTAGCTGGTTCACGAAACGCGTCCGGAGGCTTTAATTTTGAAGCGCAACGCGGATATTATTGGAGCAAAACGACTACTACTTATAGCAATTACGCTAAATATTTGTATTACAGCAATGCTATTGTAAATCCGGCGGCAGGAACCAATAGAAAATATGGAAATGCAGTAAGGTGTCTTAAAAAATTCGTTCCGCCAACATACTGCGAAGTTGGAGTTGATTTTGACGTAGAACCAATTACAAGAGTGATTTTTGCAGATATCAATAATGTTACCAGCGAAGTGGTAAATGCAACTCCTGCTTACGAAGATTTTACTGATGTTATAGGAAATGTAATTGCAGGCGAAAATTATCAACTCGAAGTGCAAGGAAACACAGTTGGATTTGTTCATGACATTCGAGCGTTTTTCGATTGGAACAATGACGGAATTTTTGATATGCAAACCGAATTTATAACTGCTTCGTTACCAATTTCAAACGGGATTGATGGTGTTCATGTTTTGATTCCGGTAACGGTTCCGGCAGATGCTTTTAAAGGTCAAATCAGGATGAGAATTATCAAAGACCAATGGAATGTGTACGAAGAAGGTGAATTTGACGCTTGCTTAAACGCTTATTATGGTCAGGTTGAAGACTATACTTTAAATGTTCAAACTGCCTTAAATGTTGACAAATTTAATGTTGCCGAAATTTTGGTTTACCCAAATCCGTCCAACGGAATTTTTCAAATTCAATCAAAAGAATTGGTTCAGTCAGTCGAAATTTACAACCAAATTGGACAAAAAATTCTGGTGAAAAACACTTCTGAAATTAATATTACCAACCAACCGCAAGGCATTTACTTCGTAAAAATAAATATGGAAAACGGTTTGACTTTCACTAAAAAAGTGGTTAAAAAGTAAATTGTATTTCATTTTAGTTAGTTTTTTGTTTTTAAAGTGGAAAAACCGGTGTCGAAACATTTCGTGCCGGTTTTTTTTATCGGGCAATGCGTTTGTTTTTGTATTTTTGAAGTCATCAAAATAAAAATATGTCACAACAAAAACGCCTTTTTCTGCTCGACGCTTACGCCTTAATTTTCAGAGGATATTACGCTTTTATCAAAAATCCCCGAATCAACTCAAAAGGGATGGATACTTCTGCCATCATGGGTTTTATGAATTCGCTTTTGGATTTAATCAAAAGAGAAAAACCTGACCATTTGGCGGTTGCTTTTGACAAAGAAGGAAGTGCCGTGAGAAGCGAAATGTTTTCCGATTATAAAGCCAATCGCGATGCCACGCCAGAAGCCATTTTAATAGCCATTCCATATATTCACCGTTTGCTTCAAGCCATGCATATTCCTATTATCGAATTGGCGGGTTGCGAGGCAGATGATCTCATTGGGACGGTCGCAAAACAAGCCGAAAAAGAAAATTTTAAAGTGTTCATGGTAACGCCAGACAAGGATTTTGCGCAATTAGTTACTGAAAATATTTTTATGTACAAACCCGCCCGAATGGGGAACGGAATCGAAATTTGGGGAATTCCCGAAGTTTTGGAAAAATTTGAAATCGAAAGACCAGAACAAGTCATCGATTTCTTAGGAATGATGGGAGATGCCGTTGATAATATTCCTGGTTTACCAGGTGTTGGCGAAAAAACAGCCAAGAAATTTTTAAAAGAATATGGTTCGATGGAAAACCTTTTGGCCAACACGCACGAGCTCAAAGGAAAAATGAAAGAAAACATCGAGGCTAATAAAGAAAAAGGAATTCTTTCGAAGAAATTAGCCACAATTATTTGCGATTGTGATGTACAATTTAATGAAGAAGATTACCAATTGTCGCGACCGAACATTGAGGAAACCGAAGCCATTTTTCAAGAATTAGAATTTCGCCGAATGGCAGAACAATTCGATAATTTGTTTAGGACTGATCATAATGCAGCTGTAGCAAATTCGGCGGAAGCCAGATTGTACAAAAAACCACAGCCAGCAAACGACCAGTTTGATTTATTTTCGGTAAACACTAATTCAGATTCCGGCGAAAGCACGAGCAGTTTTTACAAAACGCTTGAAAACACAGAACATTTTTACCAAACGGTTGAGCCGGGAATGGCGACAAAATTTTTATTGCAAAATTTACTCAAGCAAACCGCTGTAAGTTTTGACACCGAAACCACCGGAATTGATCCGTTAACGGCAGAATTAGTGGGAATGTCATTTTCTTGGGAAAAAGGAAAAGGCTTTTACGTTCCCGTTCCGGAAAATCAAGACGAAGCACAAAAAATTGTAGATCAATTTTTGCCTTTCTTCGAAGCAGAACACATCGAAAAAATTGGTCAGAATTTAAAATATGATTTAAAAATCCTTGCCAATTACGGCGTTGAGGTAAAAGGAAAAATTTTTGACACCATGATTGCGCATTATCTCATCAATCCGGATATGCGTCATAATATGGATATTTTATCTGAAACTTATTTGCAATATTCGCCAAAATCCATTGAAGATTTGATTGGTAAAAAAGGCAAAAACCAGAAAAATATGCGCGATGTTCCGGTGGAAGATGTGAAGGAATATGCAGTTGAAGACGCGGATGTTACGCTTCAATTGAAAGATTTTTTTGCAGAAGAATTGCAACGTGCCGAAACCCGAAAATTATTTGATGAGATAGAAGTGCCGCTGGTTCCGGTTTTAGCCGATATAGAACGCGAAGGAATTAATCTCGATGTGCCTTTTTTGCAAAAACTTTCGGAAGAATTGCAGGCGGATATCAATAAACTCGAAAATCAGATTTACGAAAATGCCGGCGAAAAATTTAATTTGGCTTCGCCTAAACAATTAGGAGAAATTTTATTTGACAAATTAAAAATCGGTGGCGCAAAACAGAAAAAAACCAAAACCGGACAATACGCAACCGGCGAAGATGTACTTTCTTATTTAGCGTTGACAAGCCCTTTTGTACAAGATATTTTAGATTGGCGCCAACTCGTAAAACTTCAAAATACTTATGTTGAAGCCTTGCCGTTACAGGTTTGCGGCAAAACAAATCGCGTTCATACAGATTATATGCAAACCGTGGCGGCAACGGGACGATTGAGTTCTAACAACCCGAATTTGCAAAATATTCCTATTAGAACCGAACGTGGACGATTGATTAGAAAAGCTTTTATCGCAAGAGATGAAAATTATATTTTGGTTTCTGCCGATTATTCGCAAATTGAGTTGAGAATTATTGCGGCTTTAAGTGGCGAAGAAAACATGATAAAATCGTTCCAAAACAACGAAGATATTCATGCCTCAACTGCTTCAAAAGTTTTCAATATTCCACTTGAAGAAGTTACTCGCGAACAAAGAAGCCATGCGAAAACCGTGAACTTTGGTATTGTTTATGGTGTTTCTGCATTTGGGTTAAGCAACCAAACTTCGCTTTCCAGAGCAGAATCTAAAGAATTGATTGACGCTTATTACGAAACGTACCCTCAATTGAAAGCTTACATCCAAGAACAAGTGGAAATTGCTCGTGAACAAGGATTTGTGCAAACAGTTTCGGGAAGACGTCGTTATTTAAAAGATATCAATTCGCAAAATGCCATGGTAAGAAGTGGTGCCGAAAGAAATGCTGTGAATGCGCCAATTCAGGGAAGTGCGGCTGATATTATTAAAATTGCGATGATTAATATTCATCAAAAATTAAAATCAGAAAACTGGAAAAGTAAAATGTTGCTGCAGGTTCACGATGAATTGGTGTTTGACGTACATTTAAGCGAACTCGAAAAAATCAAACCAATGATTAAGTTTGAAATGGAAAATGCGTTCAAAATGTCGGTTCCATTAACGGTAGAATTAGGCGAAGGAAAAAATTGGTTGGAAGCGCATTAATTTGATTCAATAAAATCGGAAAAATATCGTTCTGTTAAAAAATATCTTTTTTGAAAAATGAAAAAACTCGCATTATTTTTTGTGGCGCTTTCGCTGAATGTGTTTGGGCAATCCAATGACAAATTTGCTAAAATTGATAGTTTGCTTACCTTTTTGTCGGCAAATGATAAATTTATGGGAGCCGTTGCCATTAGAGAAAACAACAATATAGTTTTTGAAAAAAATTATGGTTTTGCCGATGTGGAAAAAAAATTTAAAGCCGATAAATCTTCGGTTTATAAAATAGGTTCTATTACCAAAACCTTTACGGCTACGATGATTCAACAATTGATTGATGAAAAAAAAATATCAGCCGAAACCAAGTTGTCCAAATTTTATCCCACGATTGAAAATTCCGAAAATATTTCAATCGAAAACCTGCTGAATCATTCCAGCGGAATTTTTAGTTTGACGGATTTTCCCGATTATCCCGCTTTTGCGAAAGCACCAAAAACCCGTCAGGAATTGATGAAAAAAATCAAATCTGGCGAACCGCGTTTTCAACCCGGAACTCAAGCGGAATACAGTAATTCTAACTATATTATTTTGGGCTGGATTATTGAAGATTTGACTAAAAAATCTTTTGAAGAAAATTTAAAAACCCGAATTGTAAATCCGTTGAAATTGCAAAACACGAGTGTTGCTTCTGGGAAAAATACAGAGGTTTTCTCCTATCAAAATGAAGGAAAAGTTTGGAAAATAGCGGATTACGAAGATATGTCAATTCCGGGTGGAGCTGGAAATATCGTTTCGACTCCCGCAGATTTGACGCAATTTGCCCATAAACTTTTTTCTGGAAATTTGGTAAAACCCGAATCTTTGCAAGCCATGATGGATGTTGAAAAAGGTTTCGGAAGAGGCTTGATGATTATGCCTTTCGGTGAGAGAAAATTTTACGGACACAACGGCGGAATTGAAAATTTCACTTCTACTTTAGGGTATTATCCAAAAGAAAAATTGGCGATTGCTTTGATTCAAAACGGGCAATCTTACCCAATGAACGATATTATTGTGGGCATCTTAAGTATTTATTACAAAATGCCGTATCGTTTCCCGAATTTGACTTCGGTAACCGTTGATGCTTCGGTTTTAAAGAAGTATGAAGGTGTTTATTCTGATGCTAATTTTCCGATGAAAATTTTCATTAAAGAAGAAAATGGAGTGCTGATTTGCCAAGCAACTGGTCAGGATTCTTTTCCGTTGAATCCGTTGGCGGAAAATCGGTTTAACTTTGATCCTGCAGGTTTGGAATTGGTTTTTGAAGGGAATTTCATGACTATCATTCAGGGTGGAATGCAAATGAAACTGAAGCGCGAGTAAATTTTACGTAAGTGAAAATTTTAAAATAAAAAAACCGCCAGTTCTGATTAGAATGGCGGTTTTTTATTGGTTTAACCTGAAAATAATTTCCAGATTTAATCTTTTATTTTATTACCGTTTTTGTCGTAAAAATGATATTCCAGAAACGTGTATGCGTCACGAGGAATTATTTTTACCCATTTTTTATGCTCGAAAAACCATTTCGAACGCAAAGATGGAAATCCTTTGGTAATGTATGCTGCCACAAAAGGATGTGCATTGAGCACTAATTTTTTATGGCTTTTTAATAATCTTTCCACATCCGAAGAAATTTTGTCAACGATAAGAATTGGCGCTTCAATTTCACCATTTTCGTTGTTAGGGTCTTCTTCTCGTGTTTTAATATTTACTTCCGGCCTTACGCGTTGTCGCGTAATTTGCACTAACCCAAATTTACTTGGAGGAAGTATTTTATGTTTGGCTTTATCGTCGCTCATTTCCTCACGGAGAAAATCGTATAAAACTTTGCGATTTTCTGGATTAGACATGTCAATGAAATCTACCACAATAATTCCGCCCATATCACGAAGTCTGAGTTGTCGTGCAATTTCTGCAGCAGCAATTAAATTTACTTCGAGTGCGGTTTCTTCTTGATTAGAAGCTTTGTTGGAGCGGTTGCCGCTGTTAACGTCTATCACGTGCAGGGCTTCGGTATGTTCGATGATGAGGTAAGCACCTTTGCTCATTGAAACTGTTTTACCAAATGAGGTTTTGATTTGTCGTTCGATACTGTATTTTTCGAAGATTGGCGTGTCTTTCGACTGATAAAATTTTACGATTGATTGTTTGGATGGAGCAATTTCTTCCAAATAATCTTTTGTTTGTTGGTACAACTCTTCATCATCTATATGAATCCCCGTAAAGGTGTCGTTAAATACGTCACGTAAAATAGAAGAAGCTCGATTAAGTTCTCCTAAAACTTTTGAGGGATGATGAGCAGTTGGTAATTTTTTACACATTGCAGTCCATCTGCTAAGCAGGTTCTGCAAATCTTTGTCTAGTTCGGCTACTTTTTTGCCTTCGGCTACTGTTCTTACAATAACACCGAATCCTTTTGGTCTGATAGATTGTACTAATCTTTTCAGGCGTTCTTTTTCTTCTTTGGTTTCAATTTTTTGCGAAATGGAAACGCGTTCAGAAAATGGAACAAGTACTATAAAACGGCCTGCGAGAGAAAGCTCTGAGCTAATTCTAGGGCCTTTGGTGGAAATAGGTTCTTTTACCACTTGTACTAAAATAGATTGATTGGCACTAATTACATCGGTAATTTGTCCGTCTTTATCTATTTCTTTTTCAAAAGGAAAATTTTTAAGGGAGAAATCTTTTAGTTTACCTGTGCTAACAAGTTTAATGAATTTTAATTGAGAAGTAAGGTTTGGACCCAAATCGTGATAATGTAAAAAAGCATCTTTTTCGAAGCCTACATTTACAAAAGCAGCATTTAGTCCGGCAACGGGTTTGCGTATTTTTGCAATAAAAATATCACCCACCTGAAAATTGCTTTTTTCTTCTTCTTTATGTAATTCAACTAGTTTTCCATCTTTTAATAAGGCAAAATCTACCGCATCCGAACCTGACCTGATGATCAGTTCTTTGTTCACACTGTAAATTTTTATCCAAGGTGGTTGTAAGTTTTTTAGCGAAAGTTGTTAGAGAATCTCTCAACTAATTGCTTTTAACTCCCAACTAAACAAGGATGGATTAAACATTAATTAATAAGGTAAAGTTTTTTTTACCCGGTGGAAATTTTTGGTGTTGAAGTTATTTAAAACTTCAATAAATATTTCAAAAATTTCCGATGTCAATGAACTTTAAATGTTTCTTTAAAAAAAGAAAAAGTAGTGAGACTACTTTTTCTTTTTGTGACGGTTAGCTCTCGCTCTTTTTTTACGTTTGTGCGTTGCTACCTTATGTCTTTTTCTTTTTTTACCACTTGGCATAATACAAGATTTTAGTGATTAATAATTAGTTTACTTTTGCTTCAGTATTCGTTTTAACTCCTTCTACAAACACTTTTGCAGGTTTAAATGCAGGAATGTTGTGAGCAGGAATTTTAATTGTAGTATTTTTAGAAATATTTCTACCAGTTTTCTCAGCTCTGGTTTTAATGATGAAACTTCCGAAACCTCTCAAGTAAACGTTGTCACCTGTTTCCAAAGAGTTTTTAACCTCGTCCATGAATGATTCCACTGTTGCCTGAACATCACCTTTTTCAAGGCCTAATTTTTCAGAAATTTTAGCAACGATATCTGCTTTCGTCATTTTC
The DNA here is from genome assembly GCA_023387965.1 of Bacteroidota bacterium. GTDB lineage: Bacteria > Bacteroidota > Bacteroidia > Flavobacteriales > Flavobacteriaceae > Flavobacterium. The sequence goes on from JAEWHE010000015.1 coordinate 250,873, forward strand.
TTTCGTATTTAATTTTAATGTGTAATTTTTTGAGTGTGCAAATATATGAATTAAAAAAACAATATTTCAACCTTAATTGATTAAAATTTAATAACATAAACTTTTACTTTTGTAAATCAATTTTTTCCCATGAATTTTTCTAATGTGCTAATCCAGTGGTATTTGCAAAATAAACGCGATTTACCTTGGAGAAACACCACTAATCCATATCTTATTTGGCTCTCAGAAATCATCTTGCAACAAACGCGAGTAGCCCAAGGTTTGCCTTATTTTTTGGCTTTCGCCGAAAATTTCCCAACCGTTTTTGATTTGGCTTCCGCCGAAGAAGAAAAAGTACTCAAACTCTGGCAAGGCTTAGGATATTATTCACGTGCCAGAAATTTACACCAAGCCGCAAAATTTATCGCTCAAGATTTAAACGGAAATTTCCCAACAAACTACAAAGATTTGCTTCAATTAAAAGGTGTTGGCGAATATACCGCTGCTGCAATTGCGTCTTTTAGTTACAATGAAGTCGTTCCTGTAGTTGACGGAAATGTTTTTAGAGTATTGGCTCGCTTTTTTGACATCGAAACTGATATTTCCCAACCGAAAACCAAAAAAGAATTTACTGAACTCGCCAATTTACTCATCCCAAAAGACAATCCTGCCATTTTCAACCAAGCCATTATGGAATTTGGGGCCCTTCAATGTGTGCCAAAAAATCCGGATTGTCATAATTGTCCGCTTCAATCTGGTTGTTTGGCTTTCGCCAAAAATAAAATCGAACAACTTCCGGTAAAATCAAAAAAAATAAAACCTAAATCCCGCTACTTTAATTATTTGGTTTTTGAAGATGATTTAAAAAACACCGTCATCCAAAAAAGAACCGGAAAGGGAATTTGGCAAAATCTCTACGAATTTCCGCTATTGGAACTCGAAAACCTCGAAAATGATTTGCATATAGTTGATGAAATTCGTAAAAGATTTGGTTCAGAATATGAAATTGAGAGTGTAATTCCGTTAAATATAACTCCTATTTTGCATAAATTGACACATCAGTCACTATATATAAAATTTTTTAAAGTTGAAGTAAATGGGGTGATTTCTAACGCAATAAATTGGGAATCAATAGATTTATATCCGTTTCCTGTGATAATTTTCAATTTTCTCCAAAAAAAAGAGCAATATTATTTTTAGGTTCGGTAAAATTACTAAATTTGAAGGTTTACTAATTTTCCCACGAAAGAATTAAAAAAGATGAACGGTACATTAAACAAAGTGATTTTAATAGGACATTTAGGCGATGACGTAAAAATGCACTATTTCGACGGTGGAAACTGCATTGGCAGATTTCCTTTGGCTACAAACGAAATTTATATCAACAAGCAAACAAACGAAAAGATTGCTTCAACAGAATGGCACAATCTGGTGGTGCGAAATAAAGCAGCTGAAATTTGCGAGAAATATCTTTCAAAAGGAGATAAAATTTACGTTGAAGGTAGAATAAAATCCCGTCAATGGCAAACAGATGAAGGTATTACCAAATATACTACAGAAATTCAGGTAACAGAATTTACTTTCCTTCAAACTAAAAAAGAAATTGACCAAGGAAAACAAGGTTCTTCGGTAGATGTGAAAACAGCACATTACGATTCGTCTCAAAACAACGACGATAATTATTAAAATGTTTCGCAAAAAAATCTTCGTATTACCATTATTGGCAACTGCGTTTTTTTCTTGTAAAGATGACGCGATTCCTAAACCTGCCGGACATTTACGGCTCGAATATCCTGTTGCCGAGTACGAAAAATTTGACGAAAATTGTCCGTTTACATTTGAGCGAAACGCAATTTCGGTTGTCAATAATAAAGGAAATTGTGACTTCACCATCAATTATCCAAAGATGAAAGCCACGATTTATTTGACCTACAAACCCATCACCGGAAATGTTCAAACGCATCTTCTCGATGCGCAACAATTAACCTATAAACATACGGTTAAAGCGGATGATATTGTGGAGCAACCTTTCGTAAATCCGGATGATAAAGTTTATGGAATGATGTATCGCGTTGGCGGAAATGCGGCAACAAACGCCTTGTTTTATGCAACTGATAGTACGAAACATTTTATAAACGGCTCGGTTTATTTTTATGCAAAACCAAATTTCGATTCCATTTTGCCTGCTGCAAATTACATGCGGGAAGACATGAGAAAACTAATGGAAACATTAAGATGGAAATAAAAAAAAAGAGAACAATTTGTTCTCTTTTTTTATGGTTTTTTCGGTGACTACGTTGTTTTAGGTTTTTTCTCGTCAGTACCACAAGATTTTTTTCCTGCACAACATCCGCCTTTTGCTTCCGCACCTTTATCTTCATGGCAAGACGCCGCTTTATCAGCAGATTTTTTGTTAGCTTTTTTATTTTTTTTCTTCTCTTTTTCTTTATAAACCATTGCTTTTTCGTCAGACGAACGCATTTCGGTAACTTTATAAGTATCGCCACCAGCAACAGCTTCTACAGTTTCGCGAAGCGTTTCGGGAGTTTGTTTAGCAGCGTCAAATTCAACGTTAGCAGATTTAGTTTCAAAATCTACAGTAGCTTTTTGTACACCATTAAGAGAAGCTAGTTTTTTCTCAATTGTTTTGGCACAACCCATTGCGCAAGTCATTCCGTCAATTTTAAACGAAGCCGTTTCAAGATTTGCGGCCGTTACGTTTGAGGTATCGGCAGCAGTTGTATCTACGGGAATTCCTTCAGGCGTTTCTGTTTTTACTTCGTTTTTGCAACTTACGAACATCATTCCGCAAAGCGCTAAAGCAAATAAAGATTTCGATAATTTCATAATATTCAAGTAATTAAAAATTTTTGTCTAACAATTCAATTGCAAATTTATATAAAAAAGAATTGAATGACGAATGTTAAAAGTGATTTCCAAACAGAAAATTTGCTGAAAATGTCATTGCGGTGCAGTGGAAAAAATTATTTTTGTAAAAATTTAACTTTCTTTTATGAAAAAATTAATCACATTTTGCCTGTTTTTTTCAGGATTTACAATGTCAGCTCAGATTAATTTTCAAGCTGAAATCCCACAAGGCTTAAAAGACGGCACAAATGCTTGTGTTCGCTTGGAGGAAGTTTTTATCGATATTACTTCGACCAAAAACATGAATGTCAAAACTACCAGAGTCGTTACGGTATTTAATGAAGCGGGGCTTGACCTGATTGGTGCGGCGGAATTTTACGACAAGTCCACCAGAATAAAATCGATGGAAGCTTTGATTTACAACGCTTCTGGCTCGGAAATTAAAAAAATAAAAAGAAAAGATTTTCGAGAAACATCTGTTTCCGAAGGGTCGATTATTACAGACAATAAGGCAGTTTTTTTAGATTATACTCCCATAAGTTATCCATTTACGGTTGTATTTACGAGCGAACTTGCTACTTCAAATACCGCATTTATTCCGGCTTGGTCGCCTGTAAAAAATTATTTTGAAAGTATCGAAAAATCGAAAATCACGATAACTGCTTCGCCTGAATTAGGATTTAAGTATAAGGCTTTTAATACCGATGGCGTTGCCAAATCGCAAGAAATCCCGAATGGCGTTACGTTTTCATTAGAAAATTTTGGAGCGATAAAAAGGGAAGAATATTCGCCTTATTTGAGAAATTTTTCCCCGAGTGTACTTTTTGGACTTTCAACATTTAACTTAGAAGGAGTTGATGGTACTGCCGCTTCATGGGAAGAATTTGGAAAATGGATGTACAATAGTCTGATCGAAGGTACAGATGAGCTAACGGTTGACACGCAATTGAAAATCAAAAAGTTGGTTGGAGATGAAAAAGATCCGGTTAAAATTGCAAAAATTGTGTACGATTTTGTTCAGTCGAAAACCCGATATATCAGTATTCAATTAGGAATTGGCGGTTGGAAACCAATGCTCGCCAAAGATGTTGATCGTTTAGGCTATGGTGATTGCAAGGCTTTGAGTAATTATACGCGTGCGCTTTTAAAAACTGTTGGCGTTCCTTCTTATTACACGGTAATCTATGCCGGACAAAGAAGGGATTTGCAGGAAAATTTTGTTTCCATGCAAGGCAATCACGCGATTTTGGCTTTGCCTGTAAAAGATAAAATTTATTGGTTAGAATGTACCAGCCAAACCAATCCTTTTGGTTACCAAGGTTCGTTCACTGACAACAGATTGGCACTTTTAGTAAAACCCGATGGCGGACAAATTGTAAGAACCCATGATTACGTTGCTATGGAAAATACGCAAATATCCACGGGAAATTTCAGCGTTTCCCCGGAAGGAAATTTTGCGGGACAAGTAAATATAAAATCTCGAGGAACGCAATACGATAACAAGGCTGGTAACGAGCTAAAAAGCAATGACGATGTAATGCGTTTCTACAAAAATTATTTTAGTAATATCAACAATTTAAAAATCCAAAAAACCAACCTCGTTAATAATAAAAATGAGGTAGAATACATGGAAGACCTTCACATAGAGGCTGTAAAATATGCCGATAATGTTGGCGGCAGAATGTTGATTCCAGTAAATGCTTTTAATAAGATGAGAGAAATTCCGCAACGATATAGAAGCCGAAATAATCCATTTGAATTATCCCGTGGATTTAAAGATTACGATGAAATTACCATCGAAATTCCGGAAGGTTATACTGTGGAAGCGAAGCCGGATAATGTTGATCTTAATGAGAATTTCGGGCAATACAAAACCGAATTTAATTTAGTGAGTCCAACTAAAATGGTTTACAAGCGTACGTATGTATCTAACGCTGGTGCTTATGAAAAAAGTGAGTACGAGAATTTTAGAAAATTCCGTGAGCAAATTGCTCGCAATGACAATGCCAAAATTGTTTTGATTAAAAACCAATAAATACAAAACCAATACAACATGAAAAAAATTTTAAGTCTTACCCTGATTTTTGCCACAATGCAGGTATTTGGGCAAAAAATGGAACTAGGGAAAGTCACGGTAGAAGAGTTAAAAGAAACCCAGCATCCTAAAGACACTTCGGCGGCAGCAGCCTACTTATTTAAATCCGGTAGATATTTTTTTGAAGTCAATCCTGAAGGTTCTTGGATTTTCGTTCAAGAAATCAAGAAAAAAATTAAAATTTATAAAAAAGAGGGTTACGATTATGGTACGGAAGAAGTTCCGTATTACACTGGCGGAAAACAAGTTCGTCTTTACTTTGATGATGCTGTAACCTACAATTTGGTAAACGGAAAAGTTGAAAAAACCAAACTCAAAAGTGATGGAGAATTTAAAGAAGTAGTCAATGGAAATGTCTCTTTAAAAAAAATTGCGCTACCTAATATTAAAGAAGGCTCGATTATTGAATACAGTTACACGCTAAAAACGCCTTATTTTACAGCCTTACCTGAGTTTCGCTTTCAACATCAAATTCCGGTTAATAATGTTCAATTGCAGGTAAATATCCCACAATATTTTATTTATTCCAGATTTTTGAGAGGTTATGCTGATATTAAAGCAGGTACGGAAGCTGTAGTTCAGGAGCCTTTAAAACGATTTAATGAGTCCAAAGTAATTTACACTGCAGAAAACGTAAAAGCTTTAAAAGATGAAAGTTATGTCAATAATATCGATAACTATACTTCGATTATTAACTACGAATTAGCGTCTTACACCAGTCCATCAGGAATGACCGAAAAATTTTCTACTGATTGGCCTTCTGTTGTAAAAACCATTTATGAAGATAAAGATTTTGGGGGAGAATTAGACTATAAATCTTATTTTGAAAAAGACCTAGCGCCACTATTACAAAACATTACTTCTCGTCAGGAAAAAATGATGGTTGTTTTTAGCTACGTTAAATCACGCATGACATTTAATGACAAGTATAGTTACTATTGTAATACTGGAGTAAAAAAAGCTTACAATGATCGAGTAGGTAACGTGGCAGAAATTAATTTGATGCTTACCGCAATGTTACGCTTTGCGGAACTTGAGGCCAATCCGGTTTTGGTGAGTACGCGATCTAACGGAATTGCGCTTTTCCCTAACAGAACAGCTTACAATTATGTGGTTGCTGCAGTGGATTTAGATGCCGAAACTAGAATATTGTTAGATGCCACTTCTAAAAATGCAATGCCAAATATTTTACCGGTTAGAGCTTTAAACTGGGTAGGAAGACTTATTCGTCCTAATAAAACATCTGTGGAAATTGACTTGATGCCGCAATTTAATTCTAAGGAGCAAGTTACTGTTTTGGCAACATTAGACAAAGATGGAGGATTAAATGGAAAAATTAGAGAACAATATTTCGATTACAACGCGTTTTTGTTTAGAGAATACTATTCAAAAATGGCAAAAGAATCTTATTTAGAAAGTCTGGAAAAAAGATTGAGTAACAGCGAAGTGAATGACCATGCGACGATAAATGATACAGATCTCGCCAAGCCAATAATCGAAACTTTTAGCTTTAACCGTTCGGCATCTGCAGATATCATTGGCGATAAAATTTATTTTGCTCCGATGATGCAATTCACTCGAACAGAAAATCCATTTAAAGACGAAACGCGCGAATTTCCGGTAGAATTTCCTTTTCCATACAATGATCGCTATAATTTTACGATCACAATTCCGGACGGTTATGTGGTAGAATCTTTGCCAAAACCAATTTCATTATCAATGGAAAATAACATCGGAAATTTCACGTACAATATTTCTCAGGGCAAAAATACCATTCAACTTTCAGTATCTTTTGATATGAATTTCTACAATATTCCATCAGATTATTACCCTACATTGAAAGATTTTTACAAAGCAATGATAGAAAAACAAAACGAAAAAGTTGTATTGAAACGCGCTTAATATGGATATCAAAAATGCACAATTAGAGGTTGATAATTGGATCAAAAATCACGGCGTTCGTTATTTTAACGAATTGACAAACATGGCACAACTTACCGAAGAAGTTGGCGAAGTTGCCCGAATTATCGCCCGAAGATACGGCGAACAGTCAGAAAAAGAATCGGATAAAAATAAAGATTTAGGCGAAGAATTAGCTGATGTGGTTTTTGTGGTATTGTGTTTGGCAAACCAAACCGGTGTTGATTTACAGGACGCTTTCAACAAAAAGATGGATTTGAAAACAAAACGTGACCACGATCGTCATCACAATAACGAAAAACTGAAATAACTTTTAAAAGCGTTGCGGTCTTGCAACGCTTTTTTTATTTTTGGGCATGAACATTCGCCTTTCAAAATCACAGATTATCCCAAACGCTTCGCTAACAATTACCGGAAGTAAATCCGAAACCAATAGATTGTTATTGCTTCAGGCATTATTTCCCAATATTCAAATTGAAAATATTTCTAATTCTGATGACAGCGAAGCAATGTCGGTTGCGATAAAATTGCTAACGCAAAACCCTACCATTCCAGTAAAAATAAACGTTCATCATGCCGGAACTGCTATGAGATTTCTAACCGCTTTTTTTTCGATTCAAGAAAATAGTGAGGTGATTTTAACGGGTTCCAAAAGAATGCAGGAACGTCCGATAAAAATTTTGGTTGACGCACTTCGGGAACTTGGTGCAGAAATTTCGTACGAAAAAGAGGAAGGTTTTCCACCCCTGAAAATCATCGGAAAAAAATTAGAAAAAAATAAAGTTTCGTTGTTGGCAAATGTGAGCAGTCAATATATTTCGGCATTATTGCTCATTGCACCAAAACTCGAAAATGGTTTAGAATTGACGCTCGAAGGCGAAATCACCTCTATTCCGTATATTCAAATGACTTTGGCTTTGCTCAACGAAATTGGCATAGAAACTTCTTTCGAAAAAAATATAATAAAGGTAAAGGAATTCCAATTCCAATTCCAAACTCCAAATTCCAAATTCCAAACTCCAAACTCCAAACGCCTAACTGTAGAATCCGATTGGTCTTCGGCTTCCTATTATTATTCAATCATAGCGTTATCGGAAGTTGGCACGAAAATCACACTTTCCAATTACAAAAAAAACAGTCTTCAAGGTGATGCTGTTTTGGCAGAAATTTATCAAAGTTTTGGCGTAGAAACGAGTTTTTCAGATAATTCAATTTCAATCACAAAAACCAATTTCGAATATCCTAAATCAAAAATCTTAAATTTAAAATCGGCACCAGACATCGCGCAAACCATCGCAGTTACTTGTTTCGGGCTGGGAATTTCGTGTCACTTAATAGGCCTACACACCTTAAAAATCAAAGAAACCGATCGATTGGAAGCCTTAAAAACCGAATTGACAAAACTTGGAGCCAATGTTTCGGTTACTCATGATAGTTTGGTTTTAGAAATTTCGGAAAAAATCAATAAAAATATTACGATTAAAACCTATCAAGATCATCGAATGGCAATGGCTTTTGCACCTTTGGCAACAAAAATTCCCATCATCATCGATGAAGCGGAAGTGGTTTCAAAATCATATCCGACATTTTGGGAAGATTTGGAAAAAATTGGTTTTAACTTAGAAAAATTTGCTCAATAAATCTTTTGGCAAATTGCGCCAATCCTACTTTCTTCAAAATAAAACCTAAAACACTTGACAACCCCTATTTGGCAATCGTATATTTGCAGGCGTTTAAACAGAAAGCGTTTGAACTTTAAACTCTAAACAAAAAATAATGAAGTTATCTAATTTCAATTTTAACCTTCCGAAAGAACTTTTAGCAGAATTTCCTGCAGAAAATCGCGACGAATCAAGATTGATGGTGGTTAATAGAAAAGCCAATACTATCGAACACAAAATGTTCAAAGATTTAATTAATTATTTCGATGAAGGTGATGTGATGATTTTGAACAATACCAAAGTTTTTCCGGCGCGTTTGTATGGAAATAAAGAAAAAACGGGAGCCAGAATTGAAGTTTTTTTGCTTCGCGAATTAAATTCTGAGCAACGTCTTTGGGATGTTTTGGTAGATCCGGCTCGTAAAATTCGTATTGGTAACAAATTATATTTTGGCGATGATGATTCGCTCGTGGCTGAGGTTATTGATAACACGACTTCGCGCGGAAGAACTTTGAGATTTTTGTACGATGGTTCTTACGAAGAATTCCGAAATAAATTAACTGAACTTGGGGAAACGCCAATCCCAAAATACATCAATCGTGAGGTAACTCCGGAAGATGCAGAACGTTATCAAACCATTTACGCCAAAGAAGAAGGTGCTGTTGCCGCTCCAACTGCTGGTTTACACTTCTCAAAACATTTGTTGAAAAGATTGGAAATCAAAGGAGTAGATTTCGCCGAAGTAACGCTTCACGTAGGTTTAGGAACTTTCAATCCTGTTGAGGTTGAAGATCTTTCTAAGCACAAAATGGATTCGGAAGAATTAAAAATCACTCCGGAAGCTTGCAACACTGTTAACAAAGCAATTGCCAATAAAAGAAGAGTTTGCGCCGTAGGAACCACAACTATGAGAGCGATTGAAAGTTCGGTTTCCTCTGCTAGGACGCTAAATCCTTACGATGGTTGGACGAACAAATTTATTTTTCCTCCGTATGATTTCAGTATTGCGGATTGTATGATTACCAATTTTCATACGCCAAAATCTACTTTATTGATGATGATTTCTGCGTTTACAGGTCATGATTTGATGAAAAAAGCTTACGATGAAGCCATCAAAGAAGGGTATAAATTTTACAGTTATGGTGATGCAATGCTCATCATCTAAATTAAAAAACATAAAATTAAAAAAATCCCGTTTGCAAATTCGGGATTTTTTTATGCTTAAAATTTTCTTTTTTCTGGCTTTCGCCAAAAGACAATTTGCATCTTTTTTGCTATTTTTACGAACTAAAAAATTTCAACAACCACTAAAATGGATTTTCAAAATACCAGAGAATTTGCACAACAACTCGACGCTCAAGACAAATTACATCATTATAAAAACGAATTTCTTTTTCCGCAAGTTAAAGGAAGAAAAGTAATTTATTTCACTGGAAATTCCCTTGGATTACAGCCTAAACGTACCAAAGCTTACATCGATGAAGTAATGGACGATTGGGCGAAACTCGCCGTTGAAGGTCATTTTTACGCCGAAAAACCTTGGTGGGATTACCACGAACGATTTGCACAACCGCTAAGTAAAATTGTGGGAGCTTTGCCAAGTGAAGTCACCGTAATGAACACGCTAACGGTAAATTTGCATTTGCTGATGGTTTCGTTTTACCGTCCTACGGAAAAAAAATATAAAATTTTGTGTGAGTCGAAAGCCTTTCCTTCAGACCAATATATGTTTGAAAGTCAGGTAAAATTCCACGGCTTCAATCCAGATGATGCCATCGTTGAAACTCACCGTCGGGAAGGCGAGCATAACATTCGCTTAGAAGATATTTTGGCAAAAATCGAAGAAATTGGAGATGAACTGGCCCTAATTTTAATTGGAGGTGTCAATTATTACACAGGTCAGGTTTTTGATATAAAAAAAATTACCGAAGCAGGTCACGAAGTTGGAGCTTACGTTGGTTGGGATTTGGCTCATGCAGTTGGAAATATTAAACTCGAACTACACGATTGGGAAGTAGATTTTGCCGCCTGGTGTAGTTACAAATACATGAATTCCGGACCAGGAAACGCGTCAGGTTGTTTCATTCACGAAATTCACCACGACAATTATGAGCTCAATCGTTTCTCAGGTTGGTGGGGTCAAAACAAGGAAAGAAGATTTTTGATGGAACCAAAATTTTCTCCGGAAAAAGGAGCAAACGGCTGGCAAATCAGTAATCTTCCGGTATTGACTTTAGCACCATATTTGGCTTCTGTAGAAATGTTTGACGAAGTAGGAATGGAGACTTTAATCGAAAAAAGAAACCAAATCACGGCTTATCTTGAATTTATTTTAAAAGAAATCGACAAAGAAGTTGACAGTACTTTTGAAATCATCACCCCGGAAAATCAGGAGGAAAGAGCCAGCCAATTGTCAGTTTTTCTTCACGGCGAAGGCAAAAGTTTATTCGATTATTTAATGAAAAACGGAGTGATAACAGATTGGCGCGAACCTAACGTGATTCGTTTAGCACCTGTTCCCTTTTATTGTTCATTCGAAGACTTGTACGAATTCGGACAAATATTAAAAGCAGGGATTCAGTCCCATGCGTAATTCGATTATTCGATTGTTCGATAATTAGAGCATTCGAACAAACGTTGCAAAGTACTCGACGTACATTAAAAACCAACTAAACTTAATATATGCATCGATTTAAAGAACTGGAGATTTGGAAATTAGGAAGAATACTATGCTCTTCTATATATGTAGCCACACAAAAATTTCCACAAGAGGAAAAATTTGGGATTACAAATCAAATGCGGAGAGCTGTGGTGTCTATTCCTTCCAACATCGCAGAAGGAGCCTCGAGAAAGTCTAATAAAGATTTTGCGAGATTTCTGGAAATAGCTATCGGATCGTGCTATGAATTAGAAACACAAGTATTAATTGCGAATGATTTAGGCTTTTTGGATAAAGAAGAACTGCAACGTTTGCAAGCAGAATTAGCCAGAATCATCATGATGACTTCCAAGTTTATTACAACTCTAAAAGAAAGAGATAAATAAAGCGGACAGTAGCTTAGCAGATATACTCAAAACTATTAAAGCGGCTTATAATCTAAAAATCGAATAATCCAATCATCGAACAATTCATTATAAAATGAACAAACAAGAAAAAATAAACACATTCGATCCGTCTCAACCCGGATTAGCAGACCAAAGTATTTTCGGACTTCCGTTTACAGCCGAAGAAAGCGAAATCGTAATCATTCCCGTACCTTGGGAAGTAACCGTAAGTTACGGAGCCGGAGCTTCAGAAGGTCCCGAAGCAATTCTCGACGCTTCTTTCCAGGTGGATTTACACCATCAAGAATTTCCCGAGCTTTGGAAGTTGGGAATCTATTTGGACCTGAACGAGCAAACCGATAAATGGAAAACGGACAGCGAAAAATACAAAGGTTTGGCGCAACCCATCATCAAAGCTTTAGAAAGTGGTGAAATAATAGAGGACAATCCTGCGCTACAAGCAGATTTAGATAAAATCAACAAAGTGTGTCGCGAACTCCACGACCAAGTTAAAGAACGCGCTTTGTATTGGATGCAAAAAGGCAAAAAAGTCGCGCTTTTAGGTGGCGATCATTCCACACCATTAGGCTATTACGAAGCTTTGGCAACCCAACACGAAAACTACGGAATTTTACATCTCGATGCTCACATGGATTTGCGAATTGCCTACGAAGGCTTCACGTATTCGCACGCTTCCATCATGTATAACGCGTTGAAAATTCCGCAAATCAGTAAAATTGTGCAAGTTGGTATTCGTGATTTTTGCGAGCAAGAAGTAGAAGTTGCCCTGCAAGATCGTGTTTTAGTTCACACCGATATGGACCTCAAAGCCGAAACTTTTACCGGCACAACTTGGGAACAACAATGCGAAAAAATTATTGCTTCTTTGCCGCAAAAAGTAGCCGTCAGTTTTGATATAGATGGGATGTATCCCTGGTATTGCCCTAACACTGGAACTCCGGTTCCAGGCGGATTTTCGTTTGAGCAAGCCGCCTATTTACTCAGCAAATTAGCCGAAAGCGGAAAAGAAATCATCGGGTTCGACCTCGTGGAAGTTGCTCCAGGTGACGACGATTGGGACGGAAACGTTGGCGCCAGAATGCTCTTCCACATGTGTGGCGTTCTCGCCAAAAACAACGGATTAAACGTAGGAAAAAAAATCTCCTTCAACCGATAAACCCTCATTAAAACCTGCAATTTCCGGCAGGTTTTTTTTATTTTTTTGGGCGTGACCCAATTTACATCGCAACTGCAATCCAGAAATTTCCTGCAAAAATTGGGTCGGGCTTTCGCCACTCGCTGTTTTTTTTGGTTCCACTTTGTTCCACCAAAAAAAAACGAGCTCAAACAAAGGCTCAATCCCTCACGCGTCCGCAAAGTTTCAAGTTTTAAGTTTCAAATCTCCTAACAGGTTTCCAAAACCTGTTAGGTTTTTTTTAATTTCAATAAAAAAAAATTTTTAGGCTTCCTTTTACAGAGAAAAATTTCGGAATTTATAAAAAGTTAACAATTTTAACAAAGTGGGATAAAACATAAAGTATCTATAAGGAAAAGTGGGGGAAGATACGACGATGAAAAGTATAAACGATTAGACATTTCTAACAAATTTATTCCAAAGTAAAATAACTAATATTTTTTTTAACTAACTTGTAACCAGCAATCTGAAGATGCATTTTTGAAAATTTTATTTTATGAAAAAAATATTACTCTTTTTTATCATCGTATCTCCACTGGCAACTTTTTCGCAAAGCTATATAAGAGATTGGGCAACCTATTTTGGCGACAGTAGTTTGTATATTACTGGAACCATAGAATCCAAAGGATATATTTATATGGTAGGGAAGACCACCAATAGTGCTCATACGCAAACTATGGCAACTTCTGGAGTGGCTCAAAGTAGTTTCGGCGGTGGTATTTCCGATGGTTTTATTGCTAAAATGGACACAAATGGCCAACCTGTATGGTTTACCTATTATGGAGGGGCAGGTGAGGATGAAATTTTTGATATTGTAGCCGATGATGATGCGCTTTATATAGTAGGAAAAACAAACAGCCCGAACTTGGCAACTGCCAACACACACCAAGCAACCGTCAATGGTGATTTTGATGGCTTCATCGCCTCATTTGACGAAAACGGTCAAAAATTATGGCATACTTATATGGGTGGTGAGGCATTGGACGAAGCGAACGGTTTGGTGCAAAAAGACAATAATCTCTATATTTATGGTAGAACGCAAAGTTTAACTGATATTGCTACAACAGGAACCTTTCAAGAAACTATCTACCCAAACTCTTATGGTACTTATTTTAGCAATTTTATTGCAGGTTTTACCAAAAATGGTCAACGAAATTGGAGCACTTATTACGGGCATATACCGCCAGAAGAAAATAGTTCAACCCACATGACCGGTATTGCCATTAATAATTCTGGAATTTATGTAACGGGTTGGGATCCTGATACTGGCGACAATATATATTACGGAACACCAGGTTCGTTTTTACCTACAAAGCCTGTTGCACCTACTGGATTGGGGCTTAGTATTTATCTATCTAAATTTTCATTTACTGGAGAACGCATTTGGGGCACCTATTATAGTGGTTACAATAGTGCAATGCACCCTATTACAACAACATCGACATATGGCGAAGCAATAAATTATAGAAATATTACGGCGAATCAATATGGTGTTTTCTTCGGTGGTCGGACTTTGGGAAACAATGGTATCAGTACACCTAACTCGTTCCAGCCTCAAAAAACAGGTGCGTCTGCTCCTTTCATTGTCAATTTCTCAGATGGCGGAGAGCGTATTTGGGGGTCATATTTAGGAAATTATATTACAAATCCTGATTACGGGGGTGAACCATTTTCTACAAATCATGCTTTATCCTTATCTTCTGACTTATCAGGCGCTTTATATATTATGGGTGTCACTCGAGACACCAAAGATATTGCGACAGAAAATTCGTATCAACCTCTAAAACACCATTTTCAAGATTGTTTTGTTGCTAAAATATCTGCCGATGGTACTGAGAAATTATATGGCACCTATTATGGGAGCAACAACAACGATGTAGGTGCCGTCGGCATGCCCTTAAGCTCTGGCAACGGTTTTTATTTAGTGGGTGCAACCGCAAGCCAAGTATTAATTTCAAGTTCAGGTTCTTATCAGGAAAATTTTATTCCGGGAGGGGAATTTAATAAAAATACTTTTGTAGTGAAATTTGTGGAAGGTTCTTTGGTTGTTGATAAAAAAAATCTAACTAATTTTTCAATTTATCCCAATCCTGCTGAAACCTCATTTACAGTGAAAGGTGCTTTTAATGATGGTTTGACAATCTCTATTTTTGACTTGTTAGGAAAAAAAGTCAGTGTCAAAACGATTAATAATCTTGAGGAAACTATCAACATAAGTCATTTGAATCAAGGTGTTTATTTGGTGAAAATTGAAGACACTGAAACTCGAAACATGCAAACAGTCAAATTAGTGAAAAGTTAGTTTTTCAATTAACTTTTGCATTTATATTAAATACTTCTCCTAACAGGTTTCCAAAACCTGTTAGGTTTTTTTTTATCCACAAACATGCAAGAACCTTACATCTTCAAATTACCCAACAATCTAAAACCCCATCCAAATAAATTTCTTAAATTTGAAGTTCATATATTTTTGTGCTTTCAATGCAAGATTCTTTAAAAATCGCGGTGGTTGGTTCTGGTTTAGTCGGGACACTTTTGGCGATATACCTCAAAAAAGCCGGACATACAGTTCATGTTTTCGACAGAAGTCCGGATATTCGCAAAATTCAGTTTTCAGGAAGATCTATCAATCTCGTCATGTCAGATCGTGGTTGGAAAGCTTTGCGCGATATTGGTTTGGACGACGAAATAAAAAAAATCGGGATTCCGGTTGACAAACGTGCCATTCACATGCCCGAAAAACCATTGAACTATCAGTATTACGGCAAAGACGGCGAAGCTATTTTTTCACTTTCGCGCGGAATTCTTAATCGTAGAATGATTGATCTTGCCGAAGAAGCAGGTGTCGAATTTTTCTTCGATCAAAAAGTATGGGACGTCAATTTAGCGGTTCCTTCATTGCAAATTGGTGAATCCGAACGTGGAGAATGGACACAACACCGATACGATAAAATTTTTGGTGCCGATGGCGCTTTTTCTCGTGTTCGACACAAGATGCAACGCCAAAGCATGTTTAATTATTCTCAGGAGTTTTTAAAATTAGGTTACAAAGAATTACACATTCCGGCAAATGCGGACGGTTCGCACAAACTCGACAGAAATTCGCTTCACATTTGGCCTCGAGGCGAGTTCATGCTCATGGCTCTTGCCAATCCCGACGGCAGTTTTACCTGTACGTTGTTCATGCCGCACGAAGGCGAAAATTCTTTTGAAAATCTAACTGACAAAAATCTTTTGGTTGCATTTTTTGCCAAACATTTCCCGGATACAAAAGAAGTGATTCCAAATTTAGTTGAAGATTTCTTTAAAAATCCAACGAGTTATCTAGTAACGATGAAATGTTATCCTTGGACATCGACAGACAAAGTGGCTTTGATTGGCGATGCTTGTCATGCGATTGTTCCGTTTTACGGACACGGGATGAATGCCGGTTTTGAGGACATTACAGTTTTAAATAATTTGATGAACCAATACGGAAACGATTGGGAAACCATCTTTACCGAATATGAAAAAAGCAGAAAACCCAACACAGATGCAATTGCCGAACTTTCTTACCGTAATTTTATGGAAATGAGCTCTAAAACTGCGGATGAAAAGTTTTTATTGCAAAAGAAAATTGAAAAATGGTTTTCCGAAAAGCATCCGGAGAAATGGTTGCCGCTTTACAGCAGAGTTACTTTTAGCTTAAATCCTTATTCTGAAGCTTTGAAAATTGGAGATTTCCAAAATCAAATTATGGAGGAAATCTTACAAACCGAAAGCATTGAACAAAATTGGGATTCTCCTGAAACGGAAGCAAGAATTTTAGAGTTGCTGGCGAAGAGATAACAGTACTACTTGAGTGTTTTTAGATACGTTTCAGGATTGATTACCGGAAGTAAGGCGTTTTTGAAATCTTTCTCGTTTCGGGTGATGATTAAATCGCAATTTGAAGCGATCGCACTAAAGTATTGCAAAGCGTCTTCAAAATCTTTAAAATCGGAGTTGATTGCTTTTTCAATTACTTCGTCATTAATTGTAGAAATTGCGCATAAAACTTTAAACCGACGGATTTTTTCGAGTGCGATTTTTGAGTTTTCATATTTTGAAATTAAATAATACGTGTTTGAAATTGAAATGGGCGAAGTAAAAATTTTGATTTTCTTTTTATCTGCTAATGTCAAAATTTTCGCCGCAGGCTCATAGAAATTTTCGCGTTCGCCGAGAAAATCGATTATAACATTGGTGTCTAAAAATACCTTTTTCATTTTTATCGGTATTTTTTATCCAAATGATTGGTATAATCATCACGTAAATTTTTATCATCAATGTTAGCCGGAATGCTTTTTCCGGTTGCGATACTTTTTACAAATGGCGAAATTTCGAAATCGTCGATTTGCTCACTTGTTAATGAATCAAGATAGTTTTCGATTAATCGGGATAAACTTAATTGTTTGTCTGACGCGTATTTTTTTGCCCGTTCAATTATGTTTCCGTTTAGTTTTAATGTGAGTTTAGAATCCATGATTTTGCTTTTGTACGTACAAATATAATAATTTTATACGGCAAATTAAGGTATTCCAATAAAAATGTTTCTCCTGTTCGCTGTCACTCGAGTCCAAATTCCAAGTTATTTAGTAAAAACTCCCAACTTCCAACTGAAAACTCCAAACTCCCGGCTTGCAGTTTGCGTGAGGGATTGAGCCTTTGTTTGAGCTCGTTTTTTTAGTGAAACGAAGTGGAGCCAAAAACAGCGAGTGGCGAAAGCCCGACCCGCAGGGGCACGCCCAAGAAATAATTTCCAAAATTGAAATGCCAAATTCCAAGTTCTTTTAAAATTTCAATTTCAAGGTCAATTACAAATTCATAGCTTGAATTTTTTTAAACTCCAAACTAATTACTCCAAACTCAACTAACTATCTTTCGTCTTTGAGTGGTTTTACTTTTCGGGAAACGGGCTTGATTAAAACGCGCAAAGTGGAGTCGTTGCTGAAATAACTGTAGGCCCAAGTGATGAAAATGGAGAGTTTGTTTTTGACGCTGAGAATGAGCATGAGGTGAACGAACATCCAGGTGAACCAGGCGAATCTTCCTTGAAAACTGAAGCTTGGCAAGTCAACTACGGCTTTTCTTTTCCCAACGGTTGCCATGGAACCTTTGTCTTTGTATTCGTATTCTTTTCTGGGTTTGTTTTTGAGGATGGCTTTAAAATTTTTCGCCAAAAGTTGGGCTTGCTGGTTGGCAACTGCCGCCAATTGTGGATGTCCGTTGACGTATTTTGGCGTGGTCATGTAAGCGATGTCGCCAATGGCAAAAATATCCTGAGTATCCGCAACTTCGTTGAATCTATTCACGGTGATGCGGTTTCCTCGCGCGATGGCAGTTTCGGGAATTCCTTCGATGCTGTTACCGATGACTCCTGCTGCCCAAATGACGTTTTTGGCTTCAATCATTTCACCACCTTTTAGTAAAACCGTGTGACCGTCGTAATTTTCTACAACAGTTGAGGTTTTGACGATTACGCCTAAATCTTCCAAGTATTTTTTGGAAACTTTCTTCGATTCGTCGCTCATGGCATTGAGGACGTTTGGCGAGCCTTCGAGCAGATAAATGGTGAGTTTAGAAAAATCTTTGTCGGGGTAATCTTTGGGCAAAATATTTTTTTTCATTTCCGCCAAAGCACCCGCAAGTTCTACTCCTGTTGGTCCGGCACCTACAATTACAAAATTCAAAATGTATTGCAAATTTTCTTGCGAGGTGGTAACGGCGTCTTCAAAAGTTTGTAAAATCCGGTTGCGAAGTTGGATGGATTCGGGCACGGATTTCATGGGAAAAGCCCTTTTTTCCAATTCTTTGTTGCCAAAATAATTAGTTTTACATCCGTGAGCCAAAACCAAATAATCGTATTGAAACCGACCGATTGAAGTGTCTACAAATTTCTCCTCGCGGTTGACACCAAAAATTTCTGCAATACGTATTTTCACGTTTTTAGAACCCTGAAAAACTTTTCGCAATGGAAATGAAATGCTTGCTGGTTCTAATCTGGCGGTTGCCACCTGATACATCAGCGGTTGAAATTGGTGGTAATTATTTTGGTCAATTAAATAAATTTCGTAGTCCGTGTTTTCGAGATCTTCGGCTAATGTGAGTCCGGCAAAACCGGCTCCCGCAATGATGATTCGTTTTTTGGTTCTCATACAAAAGGTGTTTGCACGTAAAGTTACCAATAATGCGGGAGGAGTTGGTGCTTATTAACTTTTTTTAAAGAATAAAGTTTGGCGAAAACGTTTTAAATTTCTTGTTAATTATTTTCTGAAAATTTTGTTCAAAACGCCAAAAAATCCTCTGATGAATGTGGCACTTGTCACCACTTTTACAATGCTTTTGGTGGTTTGACTCATGGGTTCGGAAGCTTTTTTGCGTTCAATTTTTGCTTCTTCTTTTTCTTTTGCGGCTTCTTCGGCTTTTTGTTGTGCTTCCTCAATTTTTTTGGTTAGCATCTCGTAAGCACTTTCGCGATCGATTGTTTCATTGTACTTTCTAACCAGTTTTGATTTTCGGTTGATTTCATTGATTTCTTCTTGTGCCAGGACATCCATTCTACTCATTGGAGCTCTCATCATCGTAGCTGCCAAAGGTGTTGGGTTTCCTTTTTCGCTTAAAACTGTAACAAGCGCTTCACCAGTTCCTAACGAAGTTAAAACTTCATCGGTTTTGTAAAATTCAGAAATTGGGTAATTTTCCGCTGTCATTCGGATTGCCTTTCTATCATTGGCGGTAAAAGCACGAAGCGCATGCTGAATTTTTAAACCTAGTTGTGCCAAAACAGATGCCGGAACGTCCATTGGATTTTGAGTCACAAAATAAATCCCAATTCCTTTGGAACGGATCAATTTTACAATACTTTCAATTTGATCTAAAAGTGCTTTGCTGGCTTCGTTAAAAATCAAATGTGCTTCATCAATAAAAATTACCAGTTCAGGTTGACCAGAATCGCCTTGTTCTGGCATTTCGTTATAAATTTCGGCCAATAAACTTAGCATGAAAGTCGAAAATAATTTTGGTTTGTCTTGAATATCGGTAAGACGTATAATATTAATGTAGCCTTTTCCATTTTCGTCAATGCGCATTAAGTCACTAATTTCAAAGGAAATTTCGCCAAAAAACAAATCGGCACCTTGTTGTTCAAGTTCGATGATTTTGCGTAAAATGGTTCCGGTTGTAGCGGTAGAAATTTTTCCGTACAATTGTTCGATTTCGGTTTTGCCTTCTTCGGTGATGTAATTGATTACTTTTTTGATGTCTTTTAAATCGAGCAAAGGCATTTTTTTGTCGTCACAATATTTAAAAATTACTGCCACAACGCCGGTTTGTGTATCGTTTAAGCCTAAAATCCTTGAAAATAAAACTGGTCCAAATTCCGAAACCGTGGCTCTCAACCTTACACCATCTTGTTCCGAAAGCGTGAGTAATTCTACTGGAAACGCATTTGGTTCAAATGGCAAATTTATTTTTTGGTGGCGTTCGGTAATAAAAGGTTGCTCGATTCCAGCTTTTGCAATTCCCGAAAAATCACCTTTGATGTCCATCATCAATACTGGAATTCCTTTGGCAGAAAGTTGTTCTGACAAAACCTGAATGGTCTTAGTTTTTCCAGTTCCTGTCGCTCCAGCGATTAGACCGTGGCGATTTAAAGTTTTTAGCGGAATTTTTATATGTGTATCGGGAACAGCTTCGCCATTAAAAATTGCGCCTCCGATAGTGATGCTGTCGCCTTTTGTAGTATATCCGGTGTTGATTTGGTTGATAAATGCTTCAGGTGCCGCCATAAAACTAAGTGTTAGATTTAGTGAATAGATTGAATGAATGTGACAAATTTAGGATTGTTTTTATTTTATGAAATAATTTTAATGACAAATCTTGGTGATTTATTTTGGCGAAAGCCTAAAAATTAGATATTTTATATTGTTACCAAAAATATTTGTTTACTTAATATTTAGCTAAAATAAGGGTTGAAAAATGACATTTGTATAAACAACTGTTATTCATGGTTTTGGTAGCGAAAACGCTTGCGTGACGGCTAAATTTCCTATTATTTGTTAGTTAACTTTATAATAATATATCGTTAATACTGAATAAAAAACAACATTTTATTTTTTTTTATCCACTAAAAATATAAATTTGTCGTTCTGATAAAATAAATATCTGTAACCAAAATTTAAATTCTAAAACTAAAAAACTAAAAATTAAAAAATGGCACAAGTAGCAAACGCACCGATTAAGAAAGAAGAAGGTAGCAAAAGTTCAAATGTTTTCGCGGGATTGGTAATCGTGTTTTGTATTATCGTTGGATTCCTAGTGTGGAAATTCGTAATGGGGGATGGGTCTCACTTTCAAGGTGGTAGCAATGAAAACCAGCCTTTACCAGGTGATTATTTAGGAATGGTGTATAAAGGAGGATTTATCGTGCCAATCTTGATGGGATTATTATTAATGACATTCGTATTTTCAATTGAAAGATTTTTCGTGATTGGAAAAGCATCTGGAAAAGGAGATGTTGAAAAATTCGTTAAAAAAGTTCAAACTCAAATCGCTGCTGGAGATATCAATGGAGCTCTTGAGGCTTGTGATAAACAACAAGGTTCAGTAGCTAACGTAGTTAAAGCAGGTTTGATTAAATACCAAGAGGTAAAAAGAGAAAACTTTGACGTTGAAAAAGCATCAGAAGTTATTCAAAAAGAAATTGAGCAAGCAACTTCATTAGAAATGCCAATGCTTGAGAAAAACCTAACTATCCTTTCAACTTTAGTATCATTAGGGACACTTGTTGGACTTATCGGAACGGTATCTGGTATGATTAAAGCGTTCGCTGGATTAGCAACTTCTGGAACTCCGGATCAAGCTGAATTGGCAAACGGTATTTCTGAAGCACTTGTAAATACTTTAACTGGTATCTCGACTTCAGCATTCGCAGTAATCGCTTACAACTTCTTTACATCTAAAATTGATACTTTAACTTACTTCATCGATGAGGCTGGTTTTACCATCACTCAAGCTTACAGAAGAGCTACAAATCGTGACTAATTAAGTAAAGTAAATCAAAATTTTGGCCTGACGTTGTTGGGCCAACTTAAAACCTATATTTAGAAATGGCTAAAATAAAATTGGCAAAGAAAAGTTCCAGAGTGGATATGACCGCAATGTGTGACGTTGCTTTCTTACTCTTGTCCTTTTTTATCATGACGGCTACCGCAAAAGTTCCAGAGGCTTTGCCTGTTGAAACTCCTGCGTCAACCGTTCAGACCAAGCTTCCTGAAGAAAATTTAGGAACGTTAAGCATTGCTGATAAAAAAGTTTTTTTCGGAATTACCGGAAGAGATTTGAGAGTTGAAGCGCTTAACAGAATGGGTGATAAATATAACGTAACTTTTACCGAACAAGAAAAAGAGCGTTTTTCACTTATTGATGGTTTTGGTGTTGACATCAGACAGATGAAAACCCTAATTGCTATGGATAACAGCGAACGTATGGAACCAGGAAAACAACCAGGAATTCCTTATGATTCAATCAATAACCAATTAGCAGAATGGATTAAAGTATCAAGAGAAGTAACTAAAGAATTACACTCAAAAGATCTTGATATTGCCATTAAAGGAGATGCAAAAGAAGAATATCCTACCGTTAAAAAAGTATTGGATATTTTGCAAAAGCAAAGCAAAAACAACTTTTTCCTTGTAACAGGATTAAGAAGTGAAGATGAGTTTTAATTAACAAAAATATTCTAAAGAGATGGCAGAATTAAATACCGGCGACGGCGGTGGTAAAAAAGGCGGCGGCAAGGTAAGAAGTAAAAAAGCAAATCCTACTGTAGATTTAACTGCAATGGTGGATTTGGCATTCTTATTGATTACGTTTTTTATATTAACCACAACGTTGTCTAAACCACAGTCAATGAACTTGGCTTTGCCGGATAAACCAAAAGCAGATGATCCGGTTCCGCCTGAAACACCAGCTTGGAGAACCTTAACTTTAGTGTTAGGATCTGATGATAAATTGGTTTGGTATAGTGGCCAACCAACTGCTCCACTTGATGGTCCTACAGTTTCAGCATACGGTAAAGCAGGAGTAAGAGACTTGGTTTTAAACAAAAAGAAAATGGTTGACGCTCAAAATCGTGCTGAAGGAGCCGATTTAGAAAAAAGTGGTTTGACAATCATTATTAAACCAAGCAAAAATTCTAACTACAAAAACGTAGTGGATGTCTTGGACGAGATGGCTATCACAGATGTGAAAAAATATGCTATAGTTGACATTACACCGGACGATATTAAATTGCTAGAGCAAAACAGCATTTATAATACTCCGCAATAACTTTAAAAATTAAAAATATGTCTGCAAAATTAGACCTATTACACGGAAGCTGGATTGACAACGTTTTTCAAGGCCGTAACAAAACTTACGGAGCTTACGAATTGCGTAAAAACAGCGGTAAAAGAACCTTGGTTGCCTTTATAATTGGGGCGATCTTCTTTACTTTTTTGGTACTGATTCCGGTAATTTCTAAAATGATTTCGGATAACATGCCGGAAGAAGAAAAAACCTTAGACCAAAAAGTAGTGTTGGCAAACATTGCAGAACCGCCACCGCCGCCAATTGAAGAACCAATTGTGGTTGAACCGGTTGTGCAAAAACAAACTCAAAGTAACGTAGATATCCAAAAATACGTTCCGCCTGTAATTGTTGACAAAAAAGTGGTTCAAGAAGAAGTAGCTATTGTAACTGAAATTAAAAAATCAGGTTCAGAAAATATCAAAGCTAAAGAAGGTGGAGAAGTAGTTCTTGACGGTACTGAAAGTGAAATTAAAGTAGATGCTAAAGTGGTTGAAGAAGATCCGCAAAAAGTATATACTTCTGTGCAAGTACTTCCGGAATTTCCTGGAGGAATGGCAGGTTTCGCTAAGTATGTTCAAAAAAACTACCGTGTTCCTGAAGTAGATGAGGATATCAGCGGAAACGTTTTTGTAAACTTCGTAGTTGAAAAAGACGGAAGTTTAACAGATATCAAAATCGTGCGTGACCTTGGTTACGGAACAGGAAAAGAAGCCATCCGTATGTTGAAAGGTGCTCCAAAATGGAAACCTGGAATTCAAAACGGAAAAGCGGTTCGTGTATCCTACAACTTACCAATTAGATTAGTTATTAAATCTCAGTAATGACAGATAATAACAACAATAAACGAGAACAGAAATCGCTCCTTGAGCGATTTCTTCTCATTTTAGGAATATCCTTTTTTGTGCTTTATTTCTTTATGGGAATGGCAATTATTTTTTGGAAAGAGTTTCCAATTGAAATGGAGTTCAAATACCGATTGGCTTTTGGAATATTATTAATCGTGTATTCTTTTTTCAGATTTATCAGGCTGATGAAAAAACCAAATTAAGCGAAATCACATTTTTTAATATTTTATTAATATGCAAAAACGTATAAAATTCTTATCCTTGTGTGCTGTAATTTTTGGCGCTGTATTTTTGATTTATTCGTGTGAAAAAAATAAAAAAAACAACACAGAATTACAGGGAGAAAGTGTTACTTTTTATGTTGATGAAACGCTGATTCCGGTAATGGAAGATGTGAAAGCTGTTTTTGAAAGCAGTCGTCCGGATACGGTAAATTTAATTGCCAAATCGGAAACTGAAATCGTAAAACTCATCACAGAAAAAAAGGTAGATCGCATTGTAATGGCGCGAACGTTAACTCCGGGAGAAGAAAATGCATACAGAAAAGACAAAATTGTTCCGGTTGTAACCCAAATTGGAATCGACGGAATCGCATTGGTTGTCAATCATAAATCACAGGATTCTATCGTTGATTTAGACCAAATTATTGATTTTTTAAAAGGAAAACCGTTGACGAAATTTAAAGGATTGGTATTCGATAATCCTAATTCCGGAACGGTGGCATACTTTAAAGAAAAAGCAGGAATTGAAAATTTACCAGCGAATATTTTTTCGCAAAAAAACAATAATGAAGTTCTTAAGTTTATCGCAGAAAATGATGGTTACATTGGCGTAGTTGGAGTAAATTGGATTACACAACCCATGCCTGAGATGCAACAAGTCACGGATAAAATAAAAGTGTTGGCAGTAAAAAATGTTAAAACTTCAAAAGACGAAAAATACTATAAACCCACGCAATCCAACTTGGGAGAAGGGAAATACCCATTAGTGCGAAAAGTTTATATGTTAAATTATGAAGGAACCCGCGGTTTAGGTACGGCATTTGCATCCTTCACAGCAGGAGACATCGGACAAAAAATATTTTTACGTGCCGGTTTAGCTCCAGCAAGATTAGAACTTCGCGAAGTGAAAGTTCGACCAGAAATTGATCAAAACCAAAACTAAAATTATAAAGACTAAAAAATGAAGAAGATTAAATTTATAGGATTATCATTGCTTTTTTTCGGAACATCGGTTTTCGCTCAAGAATTAGAGCAAGCCAAAAAAGCAATTGATGCCGAACAATACCAAAAAGCAAAAACAATGTTGAAGTCAATGATTGCTTCAAGTCCGGATAAGGGAAAAAATTATTTCCACTTAGGTGAAATTTACATGGCACTTGAAAACGCCGACTCAGCAAAAATTTATTTTGATAAAGGAATCACCGTAAAAGACGATGCGAAATTCAACTACATCGGTTTGGGTGAAATCAGCTTGGATAAAGGTAATGTTACTGATGCAGAAGCTCATTTTGCGAAAGCGTTAGCCGATTTACGTAGAAAAGATACAGAAGAATTTATTTATGTTGGTAAAGCATACACGAATTCGGAGAAACCAAATTATAAAAAAGCGATCGAAAATTTGAAAAAAGCGATTGCTATTGATCCAAAAAGTGCCGTTGCACATTTGGCTTTGGGAGACGCACAATTTGGTGACAAAAACGTAAACGAAGCTTACAGTGCTTACAGAACGGCTTACGATTTAGATAATTCTTTGCTTCGTGCCAAAATGCAATTAGGAGTAATTACCAAAAATGCAAAAGCATTCCCAGAAGCGATTGCCGCTTTTAACGAAGTGATTAAATTAGACGCAAATTACGGTCCGGTTTACCGCGAATTAGCTGAAACTTATTATTTCTGGAGTACCGTTCCAAGCAATGATCGTGACCAATATTTACAACAAGCTTTGTCAAATTACGAAAAATACATGAGCTTGACTGATTATTCTCTTGAATCGAGAATGCGTCACGCTGACTTTTTGATTTTGGCAAAAGATTACCAATCGTTGCAAAAAGAAGCGCAAGCCATGCAACAATTGGATAAAGTAAACCCAAGAATTTACCGTTATTTAGGTTATGCTGCTTTCGAAAATAAAAATTATGACGAAAGTATCAAGGCGATGACTGAATTTTTTGCAAAAGTAGATCCATCAAGAGTTATCGGTAGAGATTATCTTTATTTGGCTAACGCAAAATTGGCTACAGCTAAAGACACTGAAGGAAAAATTGCTGACAAAGCTAAATTCGATTCGGCAATGGCAGATTTGAAAAAAGCAGTTGCAGTAGATCCGGAAGTTGGAGCAGAATTTAGTGAACTTGGAGTTGACCTTTACAAACAAGGATTATACTTAGAATCGATAAAAGTTTTCGAAGTTTCTACGAAAGCGGAAGGTAACAAAAATGCGGTTTTGGATAACTATTATTTAGGAAACGCAGTTCTTTTTTACGTAGTAAATGATTTAAAAACTGACGAAGAAAGAAACAAGCCTGAAGTTCAAGAATTATTGAAAAATGCTGATGCCGCTTTCGCAAAAGTAACTGAAGCTTCGCCAACAACGCAAGATGCTCACTTGAACCGTGCAAAAATCAACCGTTTCATCACAGGAGATGCTGCAAAACAACAAGCAGTAGATTCTTACATGAAATATATTGAAGTTGTACAAACTAAAGGTGAAGCTGAATTGGCTAAAGACAGCGTGAAAAACGGATTGTTAAGTGCTTACACTTATCTTGGTTCGCACTACGCAATTTCTGATAAAGTAAAAGCTAAAGAATATTTCACAAAAGCGCAAGTGCTTAACCCAACGGATCAATACATCAAAGAATCGTTGCAAGTACTCAACAAATAAAAATAAGAAACCGGCGAAAGTCGGTTTTTTTTTGCTTTGAAAAAACCAAAATCGCAAAGAAAAATTAAAGGACAAAAAGCCCAAACATTTGTCATATCTTTGCAAACTATTTTTTTGAACGAATAATGCTAAAGAAAGAAATTCAAATTGCGGTTGAAAACGGAACAATGCTTCCGCTGATGGAGGAATTTTACACCATCCAAGGCGAAGGTTATCACACCGGAACCGCTGCTTATTTTATTAGAGTTGGCGGATGCGACGTGGGTTGTCATTGGTGCGATGTTAAAGAAAGTTGGAATGCAGCTTTACATCCACCAACAGCAATAGAAAATATTGCAAAAAACGCTTCAACTTATGCAGATACCGTGGTTGTTACAGGTGGAGAACCATTAACTTGGGACATGCTTCCGCTTACGCAAAAGTTAAAAGAAGCAGGTTTAAAAGTTCATATCGAAACTTCAGGAGCTTATGAGTTGTCCGGAGTTTGGGATTGGATCACGCTTTCGCCAAAAAAAACCAAGCTTCCCACAGAATCCGTTTACCAAAATGCTCACGAATTAAAAGTGATCATCCACAATAAACACGATTTTCTTTTCGCCGAAGAACAAGCCGAAAAAGTAAACGACAACGCCATTTTGTTTTTACAACCCGAATGGAGCAAAAAAGACAGCATGACACCTTTGATTGTAGATTATGTGATGCAAAATCCAAAATGGAGAATTTCTTTGCAAACACACAAATACCTTAATATTCCGTAGGAAGTTTCGCAGAAATTCGTATATTGGTGACTTCAAAAAAATAAAAAAACACATGAAAAAAGTTATCGCAACATTCGCATTAATCGTAATGAGTCAGTTGAGTTTTGCACAAGATGCATTCAAAGCTGATATTAAAAAATACTTGGAACTTTCTGGATCTAATTCTCAGGTGGAAGTGGCTAAAAAACAGGTATTAACCATGATTCCGGAAGATAAACAAGCGGCATTTACCAAAGAATTCGAAGCGTCATTGCCGTCGTACTTTGATAAAATTACCAACTTATACATGACAGAATTTACCCATGACGATATCAAAAAACTAATTCAGTTTTACGAATCACCAATCGGGAAAAAATTATCGTCTAAAGCTGGTGTTCTTACCGAAAAGTCTATGGAAATTGGACAAGTTTGGGGAGGAGAACTTCAGGGAATCATTATGAAATACCTACAATAAAAATTAAAACCGGCTTTTTAGCCGGTTTTTTTTTATTTCAATAAAGTAAGTTTCGCCAAATAATCGAAATTTTCCCCTTCCATAATTAATTCGCAATAAAAACCATTTGCGTTAGCGGCATTTTGCAAAGTATTAAAATCGAGATATAACCAGTTAAACGGACTTTCAATTTCATTTTTATAACGAACTGTAAAAGTAACTTCGCCATAATAATTATCCGAAGGAATCCATTTTCCACCATCTTCATCTTCGTCAAACATATAAATTAAATCAGATGAATCGACTAAAATTTGTCCGTTTTCATTTAGCAAAGATTTTAATTTTTGGAGATAATTAGAAATTTGATTTAATTTTCCTACAATTCCAATCCCGTTCATGAGCATAATGATGGTGTCAAATTTTTCTGTTTCCGGCATTTCCAAAACATTTTTCACATACGCTTTTTTTACACCACGAAGCAAACAGGTTTCGATAGCATTTTTAGAAATGTCAATAGCGGTAACGTCAAGATTTTTTTGCTCCTGAAGGTACAAAGCATGGCTTCCGGCACCACAACCTACGTCTAAAATTTTTCCTTTGGCAAGTTCCAAAGCTTTTTGTTCGAGTTTGGGCATTTTGCCAAAATTTCTAAACAAATAAGCAACTTGCATTTCATCTTCCTCAGAAATAGAAGTTTCGGTAAATAAATTTTCAGGATTATTTTGGGTTTGGTAATCCAACATGGCTTTGCCAAATAAGTCTTTCATTGCAAAATTTTTTAGCACAATAGAATTTAGTTTACCTTTGTCCCACAAAAACGTAAAACAAAGTGGAAAAGATTTTGCAAAATCTTCCAAAACTCGCCAAAGATAAGCATATCGAAAATAAAAAGTATTTTGATAAGCTTAAAAAGAAAGCGCCTAAAAACATGGATTATCTCATGCAGGAAATTCATGAGAAAGAATTTGTCAAAACAGATTGCCTAACTTGTGCCAATTGCTGTAAAACCACCGGACCACTTTTCACCACGGCAGATGTAGAACGCATTGCAAAATTTTTTAAACAAAAACCACAGCAATTCATCAACCAATATTTACGCATTGATGAAGATAATGATTATGTGTTGCAATCGGTTCCGTGTACTTTTTTAGATACTGAAAATTATTGTATGATTTACGATGTTCGTCCAAAAGCTTGCCGCGAATTTCCGCATACTGATAGAAAAAAGTTTCAACAAATTTCAAATCTTACCTTGAAGAATGTTGCCATTTGTCCCGCAGCGTACAATATCGTGGAGGAAATGAAAAAGAAAATCAATCCGTAAAATTATTTTGAAGATGAACCACAAAAGAAACCTAATTGCCATTTGCTTGTTATCTTTTGCCCTTTCGCTGGCACTCTTGTTCATCAATCAAGATTTGGTTCAAGTTAGTCTTGCCGATAAAGTGATGGAAGTTGTCATCATGATGGCTTTGTTCCTAATAGTTTTAATGGTCATTTATTTTTTTATTGTAATTACCAAAAGAGGTGCTTCAAAAGTAATTAGGAAACAAAAAAAAGACCTCCAATAAAGGAAGTCTGAGTTTTTTTATACAAAAATATAATCTTCAGGAAGTTCAATGTCTTTTTCAAATCTTCCTCCGAAAGCTTCCACGACATAGTCAATTCCGTTTTTGATATATTCTAAAATCTTATCCAGAAAGTCCTTGGCTTTGTGAAAAATTTCTATCGCTTGGTTTACATAGTCGTTAATCATCTCGAAAAACTCCTGTATTTTATCCATGTAATCTAAAATTAATTGTGAAGTGTTCATTTTATGGTTGTTTATTAGGTGGTTATTAATAATTATTGAAAATCTACAAACTAAAAATAAGAAATTATCAGATTCGTTGGCTTAATAAATTTGATAATTTTTTCTTATTTTTTTAAAATCTTCAATGCCTTTTCGCCAACTGTTTTTAATTTCGGTTTCAGATAATCCCGTTTCTATCTGGCGTTGAAGCTCTTTAGTTCCGGCGAGTTTGGCAAAAAACGGAATGAAAAATTTCTGTTTGTCGGAAGTCGTGTTATAAGCTTTAATCAACCATTTAAGTTCAATGCCAGAAATCTGGGAGATTTGCGATAAATCTTCGCCATAACAAACTTTGCCGTTGTGCATTGGATCTTTGGCGCCTAAATTTGGTTTTGGAACAAAAGAAAAATTGCTTTTGGGTAAAAACGGCGAACCATAAATCTGGAATTGTTTTTCCGTGCCACGACCCAAACTCACATTCGTACCTTCAAAAAAGCACAAACTTGCGTAAAGATTAATCGATTGGTCGTTGGGTAAATTTGGCGAAGGCCTAACCGGCAAAGAATATGACATTTTTTTATTGTAGTTCAAGCAAGGAATTACAGTAAGGTCGCACTGCACTGCATTTTTCAACCACTTTTCGCCGTTAATCATTTTTCCATATTCGCCAATTGTCATGCCGTGCAAAACCGGAATAGGATGCATTCCTACAAAACTCGTGTGTTCTTTTTCTAAAACCGGACCGTCAACTACATCGCCATTTGGGTTAGGACGGTCTAAAATAATCAATGGAATTTTATTTTCGGCACAAGCTTCCATCACATAATGCAGGCTCGAAATGTAAGTGTAAAAACGAGCGCCAACATCTTGTAAATCGAAAATCATAACGTCAATATCTTTCAACTGTTCGGCTTTGGGTTTTTTGTTGTCACCATAAAGCGACACAATTGGAAGGTTCGTTTTTACATCTTTTCCGTCTTTGATTAATTCGCCAGCATCAGCCGTTCCGCGAAATCCGTGTTCGGGTGCGTAAATTTTCTTCAAATTTATTTTTTCCGAAATTAAATAGTCAACTAAATGTCCGCCGTTTTTCAAGACACTGGTTTGGTTTGTTACCACGCCAACTTTTTTATTTTTGATTAAAGATTGATAAGCTTCAAAATTATCAGCCCCTGTTTCAATTGAAGAAATTACTGCCGGAGTAGTTGTTTTAGTTTCGTTTTTTGTTACCACCGAAGGATTTTGGGTAACCTGATTTCCGCAAGAAAACAACAAAACCATCGTTCCGGTTACTGATAAGGCTGTTTTTAAAATAATATTCATATAATAAGGATGGATTAATTTGCCACTCCGCAAATAGAAACTCAGTATATTTGTGTTTCAATTAAAACTAAAATCTTTGAATACCGAATATTTTATCGCGAAAAAGCTGATTGCCTCTAAAAATGATAAAAGTAGCATTTCTGCTCCAATTATAAAAATTGCGATTGCGGCAATCGCCATCGGGATTATTATGATGATTGTATCCGTGGCTACCGGAATTGGCTTGCAGGAGAAGATTCGTGAAAAAGTAGCGGCGTTCAACGGTCACATCATCATTTCTAATTATGATGACAACCAATCTCAAGGAAGTCTTCGGCCTATTTCTATCAATCAAGATTTTTATCCTAAGTTCAAAAATGTTGAAGGTGTAGAGCACATTCAAGCCGTTGCTTCTAAACCTGGAATGATTAGAACCGAAACTTCGGTGGAAGGAATAGTTTTTAAAGGCGTTGGAAAAGATTACCGATGGAACAATCTTCAGGAATACCTCAAAGAAGGCAAACTTCCGGATGTGTCCAATAAATTAAATCCTCAGATCATTATCTCCGAATATTTGGCAAACCGACTAAACCTAAAACTCGGCGACAAGTTCAGTACCTATTTCATGAAAGAAACCGGCAACAAGTTGCCCAATCTTCGCGTTTTTGAAATTGCAGGAATTTTCAACTCCGGTTTTCAGGAATTTGACCAGACTTATATAATAGGAGATATTCGCCATTTGCAACGCATCAACAAATGGAAACCCGATCAAGTAGGTTCGTTTGAAGTTTTTATTGACGATTTTGATAAACTCGAGCAAATAGGTGACGAAGTTTACGCTAATACTCAAAACAAAAATAATCCACAGCAAACGCTCGATACCCAAACCATCTCCGAAAAATATTTTAATATCTTCGAGTGGTTACAATTATTCGACTTTAATATAATTGTAATTCTCGGCATCATGATTGCCGTCGCCACCATCAACATGGTCGTAGCACTATTAGTCCTCATCCTTGAGAGAACCCAAATGATCGGAATCCTAAAATCTATAGGCATGAACAATTGGCAAATCCGAAAAATTTTCCTTTACAACGCTACCTATCTCATCATACGAGGCCTCTTCTGGGGAAATCTCATCGCCATCACGCTTATCATTATCCAGCAACAATTCGGCATCATTACCCTCAATCCACAAAACTATTACGTTTCTACTGCACCCGTAACCATAAATTGGCTTCACATATCCCTCCTTAATATAGGTACATTATTAATTTGCCTACTCGTTTTATTAATACCATCCATCGTCATTACTAAAATTTCGCCCGTAAAAGCTATCCGCTTCGAATAAGTTTCCTTTTTTCTAAGGAGCGAATCGCCGTTTTGCATCAGTAAAAGCAGATTCCCGTCCTATTCCAGCTCCGGATTTTTTTTTGGAAAGAAAAAAAATCCGGGAGCTTTCCCTACGGCCGGGGCTAAAAGAGTAGGGGTTTAGGCATTTTTGTAAACTTAAGGAGCAAGGCA
>JAEWHE010000022.1 GCA_023387965.1 Bacteroidota bacterium
CTGACCGTCATCATGTGGCTGTGGCTGGTGCTGTGGGGCGCCGCCTTCGTGCTGCGCGAGGACGAGGAGATCCGCTTCGACCTCGTCTGCCACGCGGTCTCGCCGCGGGCGCGCCGCGCTATGACGCTGGTGACGGCGCTGGTGCTTGTGGGCGTCTACCTGTTTTCACTTCCGGCGGTGGCGGACTACGTGACGTTCATGCGGGTGCAGTCCACCGCCTATCTCAAGATCCGCTTCGACTGGCTGTTCTCGATCTACCTTTTGTTCGCGGTCGCGGCGATCGTCCGCTACGGCGGGCTCGCCTGGCGCGCGCTCGCCGGTCCGGCCGACGCCGGGAAGGGGGCGACGTGACGGCGGTCGATCCGTTCACGCTGTGCCTCGGCATCATCGTCGCGCTCGGCATTCTCGGCCTGCCCATCGGCCATGCGATGATCGCGGGCTCGATCGTCTACCTCTACGCGGCGGGGCTCGACATGGGCACCGCGGCCGAGCAGCTGCTGAACGGGATGTACACCGGCTACATCCTGCTGGCCGTGCCGCTGTTCATCCTGGCCGCCGAGCTCATGAACTCCGGCAGCATGACCGAGCGGCTGCTGCAGTTCTGCAATGCCATAGTCGGCCGCTTCCGCGGCGGGCTCGCCCAGGTCAACGTCGTCCAGAGCATCATCTTCGCCGGCATGTCCGGCTCCGCCATCGCCGATGCGGCCGGAACCGGCAAGATGATGCAGAAGATGATGACCGCCGGCGGCAAGTATCCCGCCGCCTTCGCCGGCGCGCTGACGGCGGCCACCGCGGTGATCGGGCCGATCATCCCGCCCTCGATCCCGGTCGTGGTCTACTCGCTCGTCTCCGACACCTCGATCGGCTACCTGTTCCTGGGCGGTGTGGTGCCGGGCCTGCTGATGGGGCTCGGGCTGATGGTGATGGTGGCGCTCGCCGCCCGCCGCAGGCGGTTCCCGGTCGAGCCGGCGGTGCCGCTGCGCGACGTCCCCGCCATCACGCTGCGGGCGTTTCCGGCGCTCATGATGCCGTTCGTGCTGCTGGGCGGGATCTACAGCGGCGTCATGACGCCCACCGAGGCCGCGGCCGTCGCCGCGGCCTACGCCCTTCTGGTCTCGGCGGTGCTGTACCGCAGCGTGACGCTCGCCAGCCTCTACCGCTCACTGCTTGACAGCGCCCGCACCACCGCATCCATCGGCATGCTGATCGCCGGCGCCCTGGTGTTCAACTACGTGGTCACGGTGGAGAACATCCCGCGGGCCGTCAGCACGCTGCTGCAAGGCTTCGAGCTGACGCCGCTTGGCTTCCTGCTGCTGGTCAACCTCATCCTGCTGGTGCTGGGATGCCTGCTGGAGGGCACGACCATCCTGCTGATCGTCGTGCCGGTTCTCGTTCCCACGGCACAGGCGCTGGGCATCGACATGGTGCATTTCGGCATCGTCGCCGTGGTCAACATCATGATCGGGCTGGTGACGCCGCCCTACGGGCTCTTGCTTTTCATCATGACCAACATCGCCGCCGTGCCCATGCGGGCGCTGGTGCGGGAGGTCATGCCGTTCCTGGCCGTGCTGGTCGCGGCGCTGGCGCTGATCACGCTGGTGCCGGACACGGTTCTCTTCCTGCCGCGCCTGTTCGGCTACCAGGGCTGAGGCCCGCACCATGGAACCGCACCCGTGACCGAGCCCCTCTATGTGATCAACGGCCCGAACCTGAACCGGCTCGGCACGCGCGAGCCGCACATCTACGGCTCCACGACGCTCGCGCAGGTGGAGGCGCTGTGCCGTCAGGCGGCCGGCGCCCACCCGATCGAGTTCCGGCAATCCAACGCCGAGCACGAGATCATCGGCTGGATCCACGAGGCGATCGACGCGCCCGCCGCGGCGGTCGTCATCAATCCGGCCGGGCTGACCTTCACTTCGGTTCCGATCTTCGACGCGCTGAAGATGTTTGCCGGTCCGGTGATCGAGTTGCACATCTCCAACATCCACCGCCGCGAGGCCGTCTATCACAATTCGCTTGTGTCGAAGGCCGCCACCGCCGTGATCGCCGGCCTCGGTGCGGACGGCTATGCGGTCGCGGTGCAGGCGGCGTTGCGGATGCGGCGGGCAAATCCTGTCCGGCCGGGGCGCGAGGGACCGGCGAACGCGCCTTGAGAGGCCGCTAGGACCGCGTTGGAGGAAAACGGCAGGACCGGAGTTCCAGGGAGCTTGCCGGAAATGGCGGGCCGAAAACGATGAAACCGAGAACTACGTCTACGCTATAGCCCTCGAAAAGTGACTATAACCGTATTAGTCTCATGGGAGGCGAAGGGGATAACGTGGCAAATCGATGGCGACAGAAGAGATACAGGTAGACGAGACGGAACTGGCTACACAGCTCCGCACACGCGGCTTGGTTCGTACTGTTGCGGATCAGGAGCCTTGGCGTCGGGACGATAACTATTTCGCGTTGATCCAGACGCTCGCGACCATACTTAACGCCACCGACGCGCCACAGATTGACCTCCATATCGAAGAAGCGCTGGCGGAGTTGGAGGGACCACACTTCTTTCGCGTCCAGCATGTTCTGCGCGATCTCATACCCCTTCTTAACGTAGATCAGGACGTCCTTCTCGCGTTCGTTGCGCGCTTGGTCGATGAAGGCGGTAGCGATCTGGCCGCGGGTGCCCCGAGTGACGCTTTCGGGGAATGGACGAAGAAGGATCCAACCAGGCCTTCCAAGGTCTACGACGCTGCACGTACAGGTGAAAAACTCGCCCTGCGTCAACTGTCCACCGTTCTCCGAATGAACGCTGATGCTGATCAAGCCCTCATGTTCGCGCGAGCTCACGAGCTGGAGCCGAAGCTTGCAGCCATCTCCGCTTTGGGGGCCATGGAGTTGGGTGAACGCTACGGTGAGGTACTCGCACGCTGCTCCAAGGAGCGTCCAGCGAGGATGAAGACACCGCACTCCGGTCTCTCGAAGCGGGCTACCGCGCTGCTGCACTGCGAAAAGCATCCGCACCAGCCGGTTTCGACGAAAAACTCGAACGGGTCCTTCAGACGCGAAGTTCGTTCGCGATTCACTTGGCGGCGAACCTTCTGGGGCCTCACCGGGAGAGCCTCACAGAGAACGCCATAGACCTGTGCCTCAATGCCGTTGCCGATGTTGACCCAGATAACACTGGCACGATCTCGCACATCGACCATGCCACATACCAACTCGTGGGAGCCGGGCGCACCGAGCACGTGGTGCACCTACTTAGTGAATTGATCGATCGTTCAAAGGGGCGGATTACGCTAGACGCGTTCCAGAGTACGTACCACGCGCTGAAGCATGCAGGCTCTGACGTGCTGGGTAGCGCGGTTGTATACTGGCTGCTTAAAGGAGGCACATACACTCGCAAATGCGTGGCGAGTGAAGTGTGCAGCGTTGGGAACGATGACCCACCCTTCTCAATTCCCACATCGTCTCTTCCACCGGACCCATCGGCCCAGCTGTTCCTCTGCCGCAAGGCTGTCGGATGGTTCTTCATAGATCCGCTGGCCGCGGCTGCCATACCGTTAGCGGTACTTCGCGATGGATCTCCGGATATCGCGAATGACGTCCTCAATCTGATCTACGATCCCCTGCTCCTGAGCTATGGCGGCAAGCTGAAGAACTACCTTGAGCGCTACGTCGCAGACGGCGAAGCGAACGGCGCTGGCCTTGCTGAACTGCTCGCACGCAAGACCGCACTCCAGGATGCGATGGACGGTATTGAACGCTTGGTCGAGCTGCACCCAAG
The DNA here is from genome assembly GCA_023387965.1 of Bacteroidota bacterium. Taxonomy (GTDB): domain Bacteria; phylum Bacteroidota; class Bacteroidia; order Flavobacteriales; family Flavobacteriaceae; genus Flavobacterium. Next base: position 3,767 of record JAEWHE010000022.1, read on the forward strand.
CGAAACGCAGCGCGAGGCGGAGCGTGTTCAATGGCACGAGCAGATGGAACGGGGCATGGAGCAAGGGCGCCGGAAATCTATCCTTGAGGATCTTTTCACCAAACAATACATCCTGTATGGCCGCTCGTCGCTAACGCCGATCCATACCGGTGAGGGCACCACGCATCTCACCGAGATCGAGATGAAATCGTTCTCGATCTCATCCGAGTTGCCCCTTCTCAATATTGTTGATCCGGTCGGCCTTGACCACATGCTTGTCCACTTCAAGCTTGAGCCGCGAGAACAGCGATGAAGCTTGTTGTCACGCACTATCTGCGCTCACTGCGCGAACGCGACGAA
>JAEWHE010000033.1 GCA_023387965.1 Bacteroidota bacterium
TAATCATGTTAGCGAAGCTTAATGCTTAAAGGGTTTGCCTATCTTATTCTGCTCATTTGTTCTTTCTTTTTTATAAATTTTTAATTGGTAAATTTAATATATTGCAAACATAGGAAGCGTTTGCCAAAAGAGTAGCTGAAGTTCTACGATTGAGCATTTGTGCAAGGTTCAACAATAGAATTCTATTGAACTTATGTGCTAAAAATACCCGCCTTTCGGCAAGCTCCGAAACGTTAGCAGCAAGTGCGCCAAGATTGTGCTGAAAACTATTACAACTGATACTAAACTATCAAATGTTTAAAAATGGATATAAAAAAGGAAATAGAATTAGCAAAGAAAGATTTTGTCGATAATGGTAATTATAATGAAAAATTGGTTGCCTACTTAGCGGACAAAAAAACATATCACACTTTGGCAATAATGATATTTAGTATTGTTACTGATCTTGACGAGGCTTCATGTAAAAAGCATATCTACTCTCATTTATATTTTAAAGATTTTGAAAATGAAAATAATCCTTTTAATGAGGATTTTGTAAATGCTTAAGATAGTGCGCGTGCTGCTAACAGCCTGTAACCGCAATTGCGGGGATTTCGGTAGTCTGAAGTTGTTAGTTCACGAAGAAACTTCTATCTTCGGCAGAGAGAACTCAAATCGCTTTGATTCGCGACTACGGTTAAAGACGACACGTTAGCAGCAATTTTAAAAATAAAAGCAATGAACAAAATATTTACGACATTCATTTTGACAATTTGTAGCTTGACAATTTTCGCTCAAAACAAAATCACCGATGAGTTAAAGACCTTATCGGACAACAAACAGTATGACAAAATAATTGAGCAACACGCTTCAGAATCTAATGATTATTCCGCAAAATCCTTGTATTACATTGGACTTGCATACTATATGATAGAAGACGATAACAATTGCATCAAGTTCATGGACTTGTCAATAAACAAGGACAGCAAAGACCCTGCACCGCATTACATAAAGGCTTCAACATTGAACTATATGGAAAAATACAACGAAGCCATAAAATGTTTCCAGACAGCAATCAATGTAAAATCAGACGATGCAGAATTTTATAGCGGACTTGGAGATTCATACTATCAACTTGAAAAATTTGACTTGGCACTTGAAAACTATAAAAAGGCGACTGAACAAAATAAATGTCACGACAGACCTTATTTAATGATAGCACAAATTTTTTCTGACTTAAAACAGAACGACAAAGCATTGGAAGCATTCTACACCGCAAAATTAAAAATTTCACACCAATCGAATTCATATATAAATGCCTTATTTAACATCGGACTACTTGAATCTTTAAAAGGAAACTATGACAAAGCAGAACCAGTATTTGTGGAACTTCTTCAATTAGACCCGACTGACTTCCATTCGTATGCTAAACTTATTCAAATCTATTATTACAGAAAAGAATATGAGAAAGCAAACCCTTACAAAGACAAATTATATGAAGCACATAAAAACGGACTACTAAAAGAAAATTTAAAAGATATGTTTTGCTTTGACCAATTCAAATGGAATGGATATTTAATTCAAGTATTTGAACGTTACGAAAACGAAAATAAAGGAGACATTTATAATAAGCACATTTTTTATGTAATAGACAATTCAGACAAAATTGTTTTAAGAGTTCAAACTGAATTTTCACCTATTTCTATTGAGTTAGGAGGTCCAAAATATTTGTTATGTGCAAACAAAGGTGGAACTCATTATAATCCAGGTATTGGCTTTAATGACGACTTAAAATTCGATAATTTAAAAGCGGAAGCTATGAAACTTTTTGAAAGATATATGAAATAAGAACTGGTGCTAACAGCGGTTTTGCAAAATGGCAGGTTCAGTGCTAAATTGAACATTTGGTTTTCAAATGAAGTTAGTGCTAAATTGAAAGTAAATGCTTCAAAATCCGCCACTTCTCGAAGCCGCAAAACGTTACCATAAATTTTAACCAAATCATATGAAATCATTTTTAAAAACTGCAATTTTATTCTTTTCTCTCTCAATTTACAGCCAAAACACTATTTTATATAACGGAGAAACTATTAACGAGTTGGATGCTAACGGGAACAAAATTGGGATGTGGAAAGTATTCGATGAAACCAATGGTGTTAAAATCATAACTGACTTTTCAAACCAAGAATTGCCAGTAACCAATTTTTATAAGAACGAACAACTTATAGCAAGTTTTGATCCAAAAAAGAGGTTGGAAATTTTAAAAGATAAAAAAATCATTAGGGCAAATTATTTCTATAAAGATAATGGTGGTCAAACTTTGGTCGACAAGAACGGTAAGGAATTAGATGATGAACTTATACGCTTCTTTTCTCAAGCTGCATTTGTAAAAGCTATGTATTATGGTGGAATAAAAGAACTATTTGCATTTATTGGTAACAACTTCAATAGCAAAGGACAAAATGGAACTGTAAAAGTAAAATTTGTTGTTGATGGAAATGGCTCACCTAAAGATATTGAAGTTATTGAAAGTACAAATCCTCAACTGAACGAAGAAGCAATTAGAGTAATCTCAATTTCTCCAAGGTGGCAGCCTACACATCAAGGAGGCGACTTTGTTAAAACTCCATTTGTAGTTCCAATAAACATACAATAAAAACTCCTGCTAACAGCGTTAGCAGCAATTGCGAGAATCTGTAAAATTCACATTTACTTATCGCAATAAATTTTATCTTAGCAGAAAATAATCGGTTACGAACTTCGCAACAAGCGCCGGAACGTTAGTGGCAAATTAATTCAGCATTTATCTATGAAAGGTGTAATAATAAAATACAAGTCAGAACAAGGATTTGGTTTTATCGGAGCTGAAGATGGAAATAGCTATTTTTTCCATATCTCCGATGTAATTGACAAGAATTTTTTTTTAGAAAATTATCAAAACTTTTATTTTCGTGAAATTGGTGATACCTGCCAAATGATAAACTTTGACATTGGGAAAAACACAAAAGGTCCGTGCGCAATAAATATTAGGTTAACCGAAGAGAAAATAAACGACAGAAAAAACATGGAAATTTTCGCCGCGGAGATAACAGATATTAAAAACGAAATAATGACCTGGACTCGGACTGTTTCGGGAATAAAAAAAGGAGACACAAAACCATTCTTTGCTACAGCTGGTGGAAATGGAACTTTCCGATTAGGATATCCTGAAACTAGCAGGGAATTATTTTTAAAATTTAAGCGTACCGATGGCTTCGGAAATGGCATGATCGAAGTTCGGGAACAGTTTCTCAACATCAACGATAGACAAAAAATAATGCATGGAACGATTAAGTCACTAGAAAATAAAATAAAAAACAAAATCGTCCAAGTAACATCAAATGGAAAAGACTGGATTTTGGCAAACAGCGAAATTTTAAAGATTTAGTTTAATCAACACATTTTGCCTATTGTTATCCAATAAAAAATAACGATGAAATACTATCTTCTTATAATAATTACTTCCTTTTGTTCATGCATGAAAAATGAGGTTGTTGCCCAGGAAGTAATAACAAACAACGTAATTGATGAACAAAAGCTCGATGATAAAATTCAGGAAATTGGCAGTTTGTACAAACCTGAGAAAATGGTTCTAAAAGAAAACAGCGTAGAAAGTAATCATGAAAAAGAGGATTATCAAATAACATTGACAAATAGTGATTTACTAGATAATAGCAGCACAGTTGAGCTTGAAAAGCATGCTCTAAATATTGCAAATAGTTATTATAAATATTTAAAGGCTAGAATTAATCCGCTTAACGTTAAAAAAGTGATTGTTAAAATTGAACATCGAAATAAACAGGCTGATCGTCTTGAGTATCTGGAAGAAAATTTTAATTATTCTCGGAAATAAAACCGTCTGCTAACCGCGACTACTTGCAATCGCCGCGAGAGTTTATCGAAAATTTCGGTTTTCTAATTCATTTGCTCTAAGGGAAGAATACCCGGTTTCATTACCTCCGCAACGACGAATGACCCGCGAAACGTTAGTAGCAAATTTATACAGAAAATATCATGAAAAAACTTATAGTTATTTTTTTAGTCATCTTGTTAGGTTGCAAAAAAGAAATTATTTCTTATCCGCCAGACAACTTGGAGATTATATTCAATAAACCACATTTACATTATCCAATGCAAATGGTATGTGGTTGGCCTCAAAATACTGATTCGCTGCCTAAAGGCTATAAATACAAGAGAATTTACGATAAAGTTTCGGTAGACAAATTTTTAAATCTGTACGGAAAGTATAAAGTTGCCACAACTAACTTTGGAGTCGATGTTCGTATTTATATTTTAGTTCACCAAGGAATAAAAACTGATACGCTTTGTTTGGGTGAAAATTTTGGAGTAATGTTAAACGGACATTCAATGGAAGATTCTAAAGAGCTTTTAAGCTTTATAAAGCAAAAAATTGAATTTGAAGGAAAACAAATCAGCGACTAACAGGAGTTTTACGCTATAGCTGCATTTGTTATAAAAGTTCATTCAGTTTTTCATAACTTCGTTCCGTCCAGCCGAGCGAACTCAGCTGCGATTTCCGCAACAGTCGCAAAGCCACAGGACGTTGCAAACAAGCCTAAAAGACGACACAGTAAGAAATGGAAATTTGGCAATACATAGAAATTTTAAGACGGCCTAACAAGACTTGGTTTTTCTCAAAGGACAACACCGAAGAGAAAATTAACGCTTTGAGTAAAATTGCCAATGACGCTTCTCCAAGTTTTATTTACAGCTTGATTGAGTTTTTAAAAGAGGACAACAAAAAAATTGGAGAAACTACATCCAAAACAATTACTCACCTATTCAAAAAGATTGACAGCAAAAAAGGATATTACGACAGTCTTAAACACTGTGGAATTTCGATAGGTGATATTGACTTTTATGAAGCAAATTTTCCCAAGGAACAATATGTAGATTTATTGGCAATTAGTTCATTAAATGGAAGTGGATACGTTAGAGAAAAAGCAGTTAAAAAACTTTCACAAGTTGACAGTCCAAAGGCCATACAATTTTTAATCTATCGCTTAGCTGATTGGGTTTTGCCAGTTCGCCAAGCTGCACTAAACGGCATAGACAACTACAAAACAACCAATTATATTGACAGCTTAATTGAAAATTTGCCAATTTTTGAGTGGTTACAAAAGGTTGAAAGGGCAGACCTACATGGAATTTACAAAGAAATTGTTGAATTCATTGCCTCTAAAAATAGGGCGTATGTAATTGACAACTTTAAGAAATACCCAGACAAACTAAGAATACTTTTAGCAAGACACATTTCAAGTTCGCTTAGAGACAATTCGCAAGAATTAAAACTGTTCCTAACTGACAAACATTTTTTGATTAGGAACTTAGCAATAAACCATTTTGACAAACTTGGACAAACGGAAATCGAGCAATTACTGAATGACAAATCAGCGAATGTCCGACTTCAAACACTTTACTGCTTAAAAGACCAAAACGGATTTGAAATAACTGTAAATAAATTTTTAGCGGACAATTCGGCTACAATAAGACATTTTGCAAGGTTCACGCTTAAACAATCAAACATTGACTTTGCTAAATTTTACAATGACAACTTACAAGATAACAAGCAAGTCATTGGGTCATTAAGCGGAATCGCTGAAACGGAAGGTAAACAGTATTTGGAAACAGTTAAGATATATTTGAAAGACAAAAAAATAAGAGTTAAAAAGACAGCGTTTTTAAGTCTTTGCAAACTTGATGAAGAAAGTGCTTATGACTTTGCATTGACGAATCTTGATAGCCCATATCTTGGACTTAGAAACGTAATCATTCAATTTCTTTCACACATTCCGAGACAAGAAGTTTTGATAAAAGCTAAAAGCATTTACGAAACAGGTAATTATGACTTGAAAAAGTCAATGCTAAAACTTTTTAACAAAGTTGGCGGTTGGACAGTAATTCCCGACTTGATGATGGGAACAATTGACGAGAACGAGAACACAAGACAATTAGCGTTTGGCTATTTACAAACTTGGAGAGCAAGAGCAGTAAGACTGTTCTCAACACCAACTCAAGGGGAAATTGATAGAGCAAAACAGATTTTCAATTTGGTATACGAAACACACCAAGACAAACAATATTTTAAAACGAACCCGGTAGATGGATTCGACTTTTACTTTAAATGACAGAAGGCCAACCCCTGACAGGCATTTGCCTCAATGGCGGGGTGAAGTAGTCAAATAGTCTGCCTCGCATCAACTTTAGTTGTTAAATGAAAGTTTTGAACTCCAAAATCCGCCACTGCGCCAAGCGCCGGAATGTTAGCAGAAATAATAAAAAACTTAGAATTAATTAATTGTAATAATTTTTATATTATGAATAGAACATACTTAACTTTAGTCCTATTATTACTTGTTATTCCTGCCCATGCGCAATTCAGTTGGTCTTACAGTAGCTATGGTACAGATGAGTACGATACAAAAAAATTCCCCAATTACGACTGGGTAAATCAATCTGGGAAATTTCACAGAGTATTAAAAAATGGTAAATGGGGACTAACTAACGAAAATGATAAGCTGATTGTTCCTGTAGAATATGACCAATTTTTGCCTGGGGATGGGTATGGAAATTATGTTGCAAGAAAAGGTAATAAATACGGTATTTTTAATGATCAGGGTGTTTTGATTTGTCCCTTTGAATTTGATTACATTCAGCCCGCCTCGACCACAGAAAACCAATATAAGATTGCCGTAAAAAACAACTTATATGGCATGATTGATAAACACGGTAAGGTCATAGTCCCCTTTCAATACAAAGTGCTATATCGTGATGCCGATGGAATAACACAAGGATATGATGGGCAGAAATGGGTAAAACATTTAATAAATGGTGATGTGTTAAAAATAGAAAATACCAAATTAGTAGAGTATCTCAATGAGCATTATTATAAAATCACCTATACAGACAACGAATACGCTTTAATAGATCACGAACAACGCATCATAATTCCTAAAAGCAAAAATACATATTACAGTTTTTCTGGATTTAAAGATAAAAGATGGCTGACGGTAATCGACGAAAACAAAAAACGAGGAGTATGGGATGTGTTGAACAAAAAATATATTATTGAACCAAAATACAACCTAATAAGTTCTAGATTTAATAAATATTTGTTTACAAAAAACATCATAACCGTGAATGAAAATGGAAAAGATACACGAAAAGCTTTTGATGAATTTTGGGATTTAAATAATAAATTAATTTATAGCGGCTATGCTGATAATATGCATACCAATAGCTTACCCGAAAACATGATGCTAATAAAGAAGGATGGCGACTGGTGGTTGTACGATGAAAATTTTAAGAAAATATGGTCAGAACCGTTTATGTCAAAAGAATATATTTTTAAAAACCATACCGATTCTATAACAGGCACACAATTTTTGGCAATTTATACTGACAATGGATGGGGAATAATAGATCAAAATAAAAAAATAATTGTTCAACCTCAATATTATGAACATAACGAAGCTAATCCATTTAGTTTTTATGAAGGACCTAATGGTAAAAGAATACATAGCGCTTACAAAAAAATAAACGGTTACAAAAAATATGGTTTACTGAGTGGAAGTGGAAAAGAGCTCATACCATTTACCCATGATTATTTGTTTTACAGCTCTTTGATGCATCCATATTACTATACGTTGGAAGAAAACGGAGACTTTAAAATTTCAAATGCTGATACAAAAGAAAATCATTTTGAAATCTCAAATCAGCCAAAACTGGGTAGACCACATTTTAGGCACCATGACAAATTGAATAGTCCTTCAACTTATTATGTGTTTGATATAAAAAACAAAGATGGTTATCGTTCCATCTTTGATTTGGCAAACATGAAATATCATAGTTCTTCAAAATTTCAATATAACGCTAAAGTAAATTACGATGAAACCTTTATAGTGGAAAACTCAGCAGGCAAAATGGCTGTTGCAGATGCAAATGGTAATTTATTTACAGATTTTGAGTTCGATATACTACAACAGTCTCCCCTTGGTAATAATAAGTTAATTTATGCCCTGAAAAACAACAAAACAGGCTATATTAATGGAAAAGGAAAAGTAATCATTCCTGTGATTCACGATGTGGTCAAAAATGCTTTCGGTGATCCCATACCGCAAGAAATGAATCTATACGGTTACACCGAAGACCTCAAAAGTAATGGCAAATTAGTACATTATGATGACAGAGGCAATAAAATAAACCCTAGTAAATATAATTTACCAGAAAACGTAATTCTTCAAAATAGAAATGTAGGACGCAGAAACACCGAGCTAGCTTACACAGGCAACGCTATTTTGATCGATGTGTTCCAAAAGCCGATAAATTACAATTACAACTTAATATTAGCTGACGGCTTGGTACAAAGTGCGCCAGACAAAAAGGGAGAAAAACAACAATTATTTTATTTTTCTGGAGGTATCGAACCTTTTGAAAGAAACGGAAAGTTTGGATATTTTGATTTTTGGGGTAATATTGTCATCCAACCCATCTACGACAAAGCCTCTCCCATGACTGATTTAGGGTATTGTTATGTTATGAAAGATAATGAATATTTCTTAATCAACAATCAAGGTGAGAAGTTACCGTTCATCGATTTTGTCCTTCATATGTATACGCTCAAAAACAAGATAAATTAAATGCAACCAAGCTCATTTCGTGTGCAACCAAGCTCCATTTACATCCAAGGAAGTATTAAATACAGTTGTTCATGTTTTTTACGCACCATTGCCTCAAAAAGCGGTCATTGCGAGAACTCTAGTTTTCTGGGAAAAAATTAATAATAAAAAATTAACAGAACCTGAATTGAAAGCACTAAAAAAGTATTTGAAACAGAATTCGAGTAAATACTTCTGCTAACGTGGTAGTATTGCCAAAATAGTGGCAGAACGGCTTCCATTGGACATATGTGCAAAGGTCAACATTCATTTTTCAATTGAACCTTTGTGCTAAAAATCCCCACCGTCGGCAAGCCAACAGGAGTTTATATGATACGCTTTTTCAACATTACACAAATGAAACGACCAATTTTTCTTTTTCTCTCAATTTTGACTTTTCAAATCTCATTTGGACAAAATGCTGAAGAATTAAACCAACAATCTAAAGAATTAGTTCAACAAGGAAAATATAATGAAGTGCTTCCCCTTTTAAAAAAATCAGCCGAACTCGGAAATCCTGAAGCTCAATATAATTATGGATATTTTCTCCAAAGCGGAACTGCTGGAATTAAAAATGAACATGAAGCGGTTAAATGGTATGAAAAATCTTCTGAGAATGGTTTTAACGATGGACATTACGCTATGATGATGGCGTATGGAAATGGGCAAGGAATTGAACAGAGTGCCAAAAAGGCTTTTAAATACGCTTTAAAATGTGCAAATAATAACGACGCCACTTGCATGTGGAATGTTGTCAATTGTTATTTAACAGGAAACGGAGTAAAAGCTGATACAAACAAATTTAAAGAGTGGATAATAAAACTCGCCAAACTTCCAAATCCCGAAAATTTAGCTTTAAGCGGAAATATAACATCAGCAAGATTAGAATTAGCCAATTCTTACAAGAACGGAGAATATTTTGAAAAAGATAATTATCAAAGTTATTTGTGGTATTTAATATACAATGAATCAAAAGTAGATTTTAGTATTTTAAAACAACAAGAGGTCATTAAAGAAATCAAGGAAATTGAAAAAAAATTATCTAAAACACAATTAGAAAATGCAAAGAAAGATGCGGAAAAATTATTAGGAAGAGAGCTTAACAGCACAAGTGAACTATATAAAGATTCACTCTGAAAAGGCACATCACATTACCAGGTTTAGCTTCGCTGGTTTTCAATTGCCAAAATGCAAGCTTTGTGCTTTGTATCAAGTTCAGTGCTGACAGACAGTTTAATGCTTCGAAATCCGCTTCTTCGCTTACTGCGAAAACGTTAGGTACATTTAAAAAAAACATTATGAAAACGAAATTTAACGCTTACGAAAAGACCCTTTACGAATTTTTAAGCGACATATATGTTGTTTGTCCGAAGTGCGAAAATCAAGCAATCGTACGCTCTAAAGGTCATTTAAGAGATCTTAACGAAAAAGAAATTAAACTGATTTGTACAAAATGCGGAATGAATAAATACTATTCAGAAGCACCAAAAGACAAATGGACTTCTGAACGTAGCGGAATTGAATACGAAATGCGGAATCTGATTGTCGGAGCCAATATTGACCCATATTTTCGACTTCCACTTTGGCTACAAAAAGAAATGCCTGACGGACTATTATGGGCGTATAATTATGAACACTTGGATTTTTTAGAAAATCACGTAGGTGCGGAATTAAGAAGTCGTGAAAACAGTCCAATGCGAAATAAAAGTTTGGGTTCTCGACTTCCAAAATGGATGACATCAAAAAAAAACCGAACTGAAATTTTAAGGGAAATTGAAAAACTAAAGCAGAAATAAAAACGCACCACAACAACGGTTAGTGGCCAGGTTAAACACGTAAAACGTAACACTATGAAAAATTTGATATTAGTAGCTCCTTTTTTTATTTTTTTTGCTTGTAACAAAGTGCAACATACAGAGCAATTAAGTCGAGATAACCAATTGGAAATATATACTTACGGAGCCCCTTCGTCAGATCAATTCCAAGCCTCTTTTAACCAGACAGAAACTTCGAAAGACACATTGTTTGTTTCAAAATTTGAAAGTATTATGGGTGAAAAAAAGCGATCATTAAAAAAGATAAAATTAAAACCAAATGAAATAGACTCTCTTTATTTATACTTTCAAAAAATTAAAGATAATTTTAAACTCAACGATAGACAAACGCAAATCATAGGTGGTACTTCAGTAGGTATCGCTATTAGAAATAATGCTACGTCATTATCATATTCTTATAGAGGTTTAGATAAAGCTGAAAACTCGACTATGGAAATTAGAAAGCTTTTAAGATTTATCAACTCAAGGTTACCGAAAGAGTTTCAAATGTATTAAAAAAAATGCTGCTAACAACCGATTGGCGAGATTGCTGGTTTTGTGCTGGAATTTCGTTTTTATTTTCATAACTTCGTTTTGTCCCAGCCGATAATACTTAGTTCCAATTTCCGTAACATCGCAAAGCCACAGGACGTTGGCAGCAAGCTTTTAGCGACAGAATAATGAAGAAAATTTATTCAATTTTACTACTTTCATTTTTCATTTTCTCTTGTAATAATCATGAGGAAAAGATTGAGATTTACTTATTAAACAATAGAATCAGAACGATAGAAGGAATTCCGGTTTTAGAATATGTAAAGCTTAAAAACATTAAATATCACGAGAATTTAGAAAACATAAAAGATTGCAATTTTGATTCTATATCAAAGAAATTTATTTTTGGCGGAAAGTTTAAAGTCAAAAGAGAAAACCTTGAAACTGAACCTTTGATATCTGATGAAGACATTGTAAAATTAAATTTAAGGAAAAGTGAATTAATTCTGACTGAAATTGGTAGACAAAAAATTACTAAACTAAAACCAAATATGAAATATGGAGTTCAATTTGCAATTTGTGTTAACAAAAAACCTATGTTGACAGGTTATTTTAGAAGCATTTATTCATCATATATCTATAACTGGAATTATATTAGTTATGATCATTACAATAAAGAAAAAAGGATTGATAAAGATGCCAATTTTATTATTCGACAAAACCAAGATTATGAAAAATGGAAGCCAATTTTGACAGAATTAGAAAAATATACAGAATTAATAAAAGCATTTAAAGAGACAAACAGACTTGAAAATTAAGCCACACGTTTGGCAAAATGGCGGGTTTAGTGCTAAATTCAAGTTCAGTTCTTCGATTGAACTTTTGTACAAAACTGAACATTTGTGCTTCGATTTCCGCCACTTCGCCAAGCTGCAAAACGTTATAGGCAAGTTAATCAACAATTCTTTTCCGAATGAAGCAAACCGTCTTTGTGTTTATAATACTATTTTTTAGCTCTTGTAGCTTTTTTGATCAACAGGCTAGAATTGAATTTGACAATAGTCAGAAAACAATTGATGTGTTGTCCGAAAATTTTAAAATATCAAATATTTTTATCAAAGAAATTACAAAGAAAAAAGCAGATTCAGCTTTTACCTCAATTGATTTTGAAAAACCTGTGAAAGAAATTGACCTTAAAAAAATTAGAAAAAGCAGCTATTCTGGACAACCAATAAATGAAATCATTAACAAGCAAAATTTAGAGTATACGATTATTCTAAAGGGAAATTTAGACAACATCGAAATTGCTAGATCAATCATTTTTACGAGCAGCGATGCAAAAACAGAAAAAGTATTTTATTCGAATTTCTAAGTGTGAAAACGGAAAAGGTTGCGAATATTGGAAACTGGAAAAGTTTGTAAAATAAAATAAAGTTTAAAACAAAAAAACCTCCCTATAACAGCCGTTTGGCGAGATCGCGAGTTTTGCTGCAAATTTACGTTCACGTTTCGCAAGAAATTTTATCTTTAACAGAAAATAATCGGTTCCGAACTTCGCAATATCGCCAAGCGCCGGAACGTTAGCAGGCATTTATTCGAGATTATTCTAAAAACATGAAAAACATCAGGCTAAAATTTTCTTTATTCTTGATTTCATTTCTAACTATCGTAGTCAGTGTTTCGTGGTATGAAAATGCCAAAATGATTGATCCTGTGATGACAAAAAACTTCTCGTTGACGCGAACGAACTTTGATAAAGTTCTGCAAATCGAAGACTCGAAGACGAGAAAAATTGAAGGAAATGAATTTCTAAACAACATCGAGAAAAAGAAAATCAAGAATCAAAACAATGTTTTCAATGTCAGCGTATTACAAAGCGTTGCTATTGTTTGCCTAATTATAGCGCTAGTAACTATCGCAATAGAATTGAAAAAAAGATAAAACGCCTGTTACCACACGCTAAAATTCATCGCAGATTTTTCGTGTAGCCGCGTGATTTTCGTCACGATAAAGTTCTATCATTCCGATAGAACTCAGTTCGCTTAACCGCGACGACTTCTAGCGCGAGACCGTTAGAGACGATGTTTAAACCACGTATATGGAAAAATGGAAATATAAACATCCACTCTTCATTTTAATCTGCTCGATTACAGTGGTTATCCTTTTTTCTCTATAAAATATTTTGAATCTTATACAGCTTTAAAGATTGCAGCAAAATATTTGTTGCTTCCTATATTTATCATTTTGCTCATAGTTGGACCGAAGATTTATTTGAAAAAAGTAAAACCATTGGACAAACTACCGGAATCAAAAGTTAGAGATTTTTGCTCAATTGCATTTATGATAACTTGTGCAACTGGATTATTTTTTCTCATGGTATTTTCATTGGTAATTTAAGAGAAAAATTTTAAGAGGGAAATTCATACAGATTTGGGAACAAATACTTTCTCAAAAGATATGCTTATCATATTGATTTAGAAGGGCAGATGATAAAAGTTAAAGCATTTTGGAATTTTGTAAAATTTTTAAGCAAAATTTAAGATTGTATCGATAAAAAAAGTAAATTTGACTTGAAAACACATTAAGCTACTATTTTCCAATAGTTTACGAAGGTCACAAGTGCCAACTTGCTACGGGGTTATCGGCTATTTATTCTACTCCGAAACAGATTTACTATTTTCCGAAAAGACTAATAACTCTTAAAGTCATCTATCATGCCCAACAATCCTTTCAATTTGTTGGATTTGCTGAAAGATATTGATCTTACCCATCCCACAAATGATGAGCAGCAATTGGATGTTCTGTTTGAAACCATCCAAAAATCCAATGCCTCCGAGAAAAATTTTGTGCCTACTAAATCCGTGAAAGTATTTCAGGAAAGTACAAAAACCAACCAAAATCTGAAAAGAAGATTTGAAAAGAAAAATCTTCAGAAATTAGAAATGCCAGAATTTGAAGTAGAAAAGTCCCATACGTCTTTTCTTGATACTGGTTTGCACCTCAACCAGCTTGACCTGGGATCAAAATTTGCCCTTCCTGATAAAGTTTTAGGCCCATTTACGGTGATTGATGATATTCCGGTAATTTTTAATTTCTACCGTTACATTGACGATTTTAAGATTTTTTTTTCAAATGATCCGCAAGCAGCAATCATTCTTCCGGTGCGTTTGGGTAATCGTTTTGTAATAGGAGGAAGGCTCAATACCCTTACGCTAAACAAAGGAAATATATGGATTCGGGCGGATTTATTGAATGCTTCAGCTCCTAAAACCCAATACATCGGCATTAAAATAAGCGGTGGTACCATTCACTTAGGAAATAGTTATCCGTTATCAAATAATTCTATCATCGTTCCGGCAGCTTCACGATTTGAAATTCAGTTGAATTTGAATAACGATTACAAGGCAAAGGATAATCCAACTAATTCTGGTGTTGATGCAAAAAAAGCGGTTTTTAATCCACCAATAGCTCTGAAATTTATCTATTCTCATTCTAAGATAAATCTTGTGACAATGGATGCCTTATTTGGTTCGTGTTTTGGCTGGGAAAGCTATATTCGGGGAAATGAGACGGCATTTACTTGGGATTCTGAAAATAAAGCAATTCTTTTAAAATTAAATGTCGAGCAACCAGCATTTGGAATCGAAAACTGTGAATCTGATTTTTATACTTTAAAAGGGAAAACCAAAATAGCGGCAGCATTTTGGATGTTTCCAACCAGAACGCTCAACAATAACCAATCTTTAGAAGTAAAATTTAACGGGGCTCTACGATTAGATTTAAAGAGAGGGCTTTTAGCAGATTGGGATGGCATCAGAAAATCTGAAATTGAAATTAGTTTGAATGAATGTAGCCTTATTTTTCTTAACGGAGACATTCATCTTACCAGTAAAAATGCCGATTTTAAACTTTTGCATGAGCACTATACTTTATGGCAAAAGTCTAAAGAAAAGCCGTATAAAATGGAGCTTAACCTTAGCTTTAGCAAGTACACAACCTTTGTTCTTACTTCACAAAGCACGGGTGAAGAAGTTTTATCGGCGATTGTGGACAGTGATTTTCTCATTGACAAACCGTTAAAAGCAGACAATCTGCCCGTTCATCCTACCACAAAAAAATCTATTTATGCAAAAGGCGTTTCTAAAGAAGCGAAAATTGTTATTCTCTCTGATAGCGATTTGATTTACGAAACTGAAAATATTTCAATTTCAAAAGACCCCACGCTTTACCCATTTGTCTTAGAAAACGCTTATTTTACTACTTCAAAAGAAATTTCGGTATTTTTAAATGCCAAATGGAATTCGGAAAATCATCTGCCTGAAGGAAGTTTGAGGTTTAATTATGAGCTGTATGATTTTCTTCCGATGTTGCCACACCCTTACACATCCAATTTCAAAACGGCAATAGAAAAACATCGAAAAGGGCATGATGTTTTTTACAAACAGCTAGGAATTCTACAATCGAACATCACCTGGAAAACAGAAGAGAATTTTACGGCTTCAGAAATAAGTTTTAAACTCAATCAGCAAAAATTCAAAGAAAGAGCGAAAGAAAATAACTCTTTTGCGCTACTCGATGTTAGTACAGAGTCTGACCATTGGGGAATTTCGCTAAACTTTGGAAATTTAGGCACTTTACAAAATACTTATAAAGAATATGTGAATACTACAGAAGAAAATGTAGTAACCATCAACCGAAACAGTCTTCAGGCTCCGATGGCTTTGCTCAGTGGATTTACATTGCCACATGTGAGTTGGGAACCGGTATTTAATTTGCCAAATGAAAATGCTTATGACGATTTTCCTACAGACATTTTGGTGCAACATAACAATTCTATACCCACTATTTTTTCACAGTTTAGCGATCAGCTAATAAACATTCACCCGAAAAATTATTTGACAAGGTTTAGGTTCAATTTGACATCCAAAAAAGGTTTATTGGAAGCTAAAACGCTCGATAGTAAAATTTCTTTTTCATTACCTAACGGAAAATTTGCCACCGTTTCTTTATCGCCTTATCAACACACAAAAATGACTAACGATAGGCATTTGGACTTTATCACACCACAATTTGTCAATCAGAAGCAAAGTTTTCTTGGCAGTTTACAATTTAGGATTGTAGCAATAGAATTGCCAGAGGGAAAAGCTCCGCTGATGCGTGGACAAACCGAGCAGAGAAAAACCGTGAAAGGTAATCAAAACAAAAGCATTTTAGGTGAAAGTGTTACCAGTCTTTTCAACGGTGTTTTTGATGAAGCTCAAAAAAAAGTGCCATTGACTCATATCGATTTTTCGGGGTATGGCGCTAGTACGTTCAGCAATTGGAAAGACATCAATGTTAAATTTGCCGGAATTGCACAAGTAAAATTTGACATTTTGAAAGGAAGAACTGCACATGAAATTGTTCAAGCAGTTAGTACCATCTATCCCTGGGGAATAGGAATTACAAGGACTATAACTTTTTTGCGGAACAACAACGCCGTTATTTTTCGGGAAGACAGTGGTTGGGTGGCGCAAAGTGATGGATTATTTGACTTCAGTTATTCGTCAAATTCCAATACACCAAATGGAGAACCGGAAAACGAAAATCCTTATGAAATCTATCAGGGATTAGTGGAAGGACTTTACAATATTATAAACATTAGAGAAGATCGCAATGATATTATTTTGTACGAATCTCCAGATCCAGATTCCAGTCTTGAATTGGTTGCCGTTTATTTTGATGCCGATGTAAAACTAAATGCCGTAGATCAATTGGTAACAGGGAAACAATTCAAAGGATATCTGCAAATAAAACCCATAGGAAAACCTTTGGAAGACCATCAATTAAACGAAATTTTTGTACGTAATAATAACACTATAGGAGGAAGCATTGATACGACTTTTTATATCGAAAAGACTTTGCAAAAATTCAAAGCGAACCGTATTGAAGTAAGCCTTACCAACAATGAAGGGGAAGGAAATTACCAGCAAATAATGGTTTGTTCGGTGAAAGGTTCTCCAATTTTACCCGCGGAAGGAAGTTGGAGTGTTGTAGAAATCGATGGAGCTTCCGGTGATGTCAGTAATCTGGAAGTGGGAACCAGTGTCGGCTTGATTAAAGAAGGAATGCGACCTAAAAATCAAACGGGGGTTTTTATCAATAACGAAATCCGTTCGTTACTGAAACATTCCAATTCCTTCAAAAAACCAGAAAATACACAAAAAAATTACGCCTTTTTACAAAACACGGATACCCAAAAACTTCTCTTAAGAGCTCCGGAATTTGTGAACGGTCTCCCGGAGCAGTTCGAAACGATGCCAGCTTTATTTGCCGATAGTTTCAGGTTGATGAATTCTAAAGGACCTTTTCCAAATATTTCTCAGGCGATAACAATTGATAGCGCCACCGATACCGTGATGGGTTTGTTGCCCGAAGGAATTAAAAAAGTGTTCAACTATGAAGTTCCCTCTAACTTTTCATTTGATATTATTGGGAATGAAGGAGATGAATTTAGAATTTATGCAAAATATGATTCGAGTGATCCTAAAGGTCAAAACACCAAAAACTCAGTCATTGATTTCGTTACCGATTCATCTTCTGTAGAACAATGGGCTAATAAAATGCACAGCCTTACCATTGCGGTTGACCTATTAGATTTTAAACCAATCATGTATGTTACGGGAAATTTTGGTAATGCTAAAAAATTAAAACCGTCTTTAGAAATAGGTCATGGCCCGCAATTAAAACTTCATCCATTGTTACACAAAGTGTATGAAGTTTTAGAATTTTTAAATAATTTAGATGTCACCCAGCCAAGTGAGGCCATTAAAAAAGGTTTGAAAATTGCGATGAGCAACTCTGCTGACAGTTGGGAATACAAGTTTAAAGCCGATAAGGAAATTCCTTTAGTAAAATTTCCGTTTGATCCAATCAATTATAACGCTCCTACAACACCTCTAAAACTGGATGCATTTTTTAAACTTGGCGTGTATTTCAATCAGCCCATAAAAATTCCGAATACCATAGACCAAATAAAACCTTCTGTAGGAGCTTATATGGAACTTGGCGCCAATATCAGAGTGATGTGTGTCAGTTTGGCGGCGGCAACCATTTATGCTCAAGGTCGTGCTGAGGTAGGTTTATATGCAGATTTAAACAATCCTCCAACCTTGCAATTTAAATTTGGTTTTGGAGTAGAATTGTGTGTGGGTTTACCGGTTATAGGATCAGTTGCGGTAACCTACATGGTAGGTATTAATATGAGAATTAATACAACCATGGTAGATGTTGGTGCATTTATTTATTTCCGAGGAAGAGTGGAAATTTTCGGAGGCGTGGTTACGGTGGCTATTTCCATTGAAGCCGCTGGTAAAATACAGAAAATAGGTGACGGACCAACCAATTGTATTGCGATGTGCACGTTTGCATTGGACATTTCAATAGCATTCGTCATCAACCTCGACTTCACCAGAACTTGGGAAGAAACCAGACAAATCAGTTAAACAACAAAATCTAAGACCATGGAACCATTATATTGCATATTAACTTTTCCGCAACGCTTTTTAGACGGATATCTTTATTATAACATTATGGTTTTGCCAAGAAATATTAATCTTTATAAATCTTTTGGCAATAACATTCCTTCTTTTGTAGATGCGGAGTTTAGTTTTGAGTCTAAAATCATCAACCATCTCGATGGATTGCCGGTAGTGGATGGTATTACAGATATTCCAAATATGGATATTATCTCCGAAGTGACAGATAAAAAAACAGTTATTCAGGAAATAATCAGACAGTTGGAATCCGCAGATCATTTAAAAATTAGCGACAATCCAGAAGAAACAAAAGATTATGGATTTAAACAGAAACAGGAAGAATTGGGCGATATCCACATCAGGAAATATCTCCCTCAATCCTACAGAGATTCATTCAATTTTACCAGCTCAAGAACAAAATTTGCCGTAACTGATGATGAATATGAATGCATCATTAAAAATCGGGAAAAAACACAAAAAGATATTGTTGAAAAGACAGATTACATTTCTTGGGGAAAACTCATTGCTTTTATCATCAGAAACCCGCTTTTGGCAGAAAGTGCAGGATTAATTTACAAAGCGAAAATTAAAGTTACAGAGTCATTATTCAAAGATGGAGGGTGGCTTTATACTACATTTACTGAAGGCCACAACTATCATCAATTAGGCTGTAAAGTTTATGCCTGCAGAATCCCGAAACTTTTAGAAAACCGTCAGATTTTTGCGCCTGTTTTATTTCCGGTGAACACTACCGCAGAAAATAATGCAAATTACGACTCTGTGATGCAGGAAGCCATTTTGTACAATGATGGTTATGCTAAAATTGTCCATGCCAATCAACCGGTTAATCAGGATTTGCTTCAAGAAAAAGATTTTTCTAATCCTCCGCTCAAAGACGTTGGGATACGACTTGGATGGGATGATGAACAGCTCACTATTTGGGGCAATCGCCAACTTTCGCAAAAAGATGAAGCCACCGAACAACCGATAGATGCACCTTTAGGCGTTTTTGGGTATAAAGTAGATGTCAAATTACATGAAGAAGATAAGTGGCATTCGCAAAATTTAGTATATGCGCCTCAACCCATCCGATTCGGAAATCAAATAATTATCAATCAGGATAAAGCCTTTGAATTGCCTTTAGAAGTACATCCGTCTTCGCACGGAAATACGAAGGAAGAAGGGTTTTGGTTGCCAATGTACTACGCAACTTGGAGCGGAAATTCGATGGTTATACCCGATAAAGAAGCCCAAGAGATTCATCAACTCGATGCCGATAAATTATTTTTTGAAGAAAAATTAGGTACCGAAAATGCGCTGAATACCGTTCCGAAAAAAACATATCATCCGTATTTACAACATCCAGATGGCTCTTTGCTTTTAAGTTATGGCAAAAATTATGATTTCAGAATCCGCTTGATGGACATTTCCGGAGGCGGTCCTAAAATACAGGACAACATGCTTAATGGCGGTCAAAATCAGATTGCTACTGCCAATTTTAAAAGAAACATTGCTGCTTCGGCTTTAAAAATAGAAAATTCAGAAAGGTTTTTTCAGGCACAAAGTGAAACCGAGGTAAAAGACATGAGTATTTTGGAAAATATTTTGGATGGCGATCACATCTTGCGAATTGGTCGTCCTGATCTCAGTTATCCAAGTGTTGTTTATACCCGAAAATATACTGATGCCGTTTCTTTAATCAAAAACAATATAGATAGTATTGTAGCACCCGAAAAGCCAGAAAACAGAAAAGAAGTCATAATAGGATTACCCGATCCTGATGTAAATTCTTATAAAGTTACAGTAGAAGTAAAGTCATTGGAAATGGACAATGTTTTATCGAAAAATGGAAAAGAATCTTATATTTTATTGAGCGAAAAGACATTCAGCATTCCGAATGATTTGGCAACTGAAAATTATGATTTAACGGCAGAATTAAAAATTAGCTATAAAGATTTTGAAACATTAACCGTAGAAACTTATAATGACGAAGCTGCCGAAAACGAACTCGTTCTGCCTACTGCAAGACATTTGCGAATCACATTCACTCCTTTAGTCGATGATGCTTCGGAAACGAGTAATTATGCTTCAGAATTTGTTAGAGAAGGCAAAAAAACAATGTTTACTTCTTTTAAAAATTCTGAGCGTGAGAAGAATTTGCTTTCCGAAATAGACGGTGGATTACGCGCTTTTTACCTTCAACCGGAAAAAGATTCAGACCGTCCCGCCAATACAGAAGCAAAGCTATTGTTAAAAAAATCGCTCGAAAATGGAACTTCTGTAGAACTTCAAAGATTGGCAGACGCCCTTAATTTAACCATAAAAAATTTGACTTTGGAAGGTTTGAAAGGTAGCCGAGTTCAATTTGGAATCAGCAATCAATTCAGGCATTCACTTGCACCAGATTCCGGCTCCGTAAGTTTTTCTAGCGTGAAAGAACTTTTTAACCGTTGGATTATTGCGGTAGATTATAGCTTACAAAGAGATTGGTTTTGGGATGCTTTGCAAGACGACAGTTTTACAATAAAAAGAACGCTTATTATTGAAGGAAAAAGAATTGAAACTGAGGTTACCGTTGGAAGCATTCAATTGAAAGATACCGCTTCCATGTCCATGCTTCAGGGTGAGGTGGATAGAACTTTCAGTCGGCTTATTTTTTTAGATGTTATCGACCCGGAACAATTAAACAATCAGTTTCCTCGAGAAATATTTGCAGAGTACACATTAGTTCCAAAATTTGTAAAGGATTTTTCTCAAAACGAAATCGACCCGATTATTCCAAAAACAATAGAACTTCCAATTACGATTATTCCACACCAAATTCCTAAAATGATTTCAGTAGGTTTGGCGATGAGCGATTACAGTTATGATTTGGAAAATTATCGTTATTCGACTGAAAGACAAAAATACCTTTGGTTCGAATTTGAAAACGCACCCGAAGATCCCATGGACACTTATTATGCGAGAATTCTTGCACATGCTCCCGATCCATATTTGTGCAGAATAGATAAAAATTTTATTGAGGATAACACCGAAGATGCTGTAATTGCTCTAAATGAAGAAAAAATTAGAGAAATTATTCCTGGCATGACTAACGATAATGCGGGTATTGGACTAATGCAAGAATTAATTCCGGAATCATCTACGGCTTCTACCAAAACTTATCTTTTACCACTACCGCCAGGATTACATGCCAATAGTGATGAATTGTTTGGTTTTTTTACCTATGAAATCAGGCTTGGTCATAAAAAAGAATCGTGGAGTACCGCACAAGGAAGATTTGGTCGTCCGTTAAAGGTAAATGGCGTGCAACATCCCGTTCCTGAATTGGTTTGCTCAGTTTCTCGAATGCAAACCAAAAAGGAAAAATTTTTAATTGACCAATTGCACATATCGGCACCATTTGCGAATGCGGTGAAAAATGGAAAAAACATCAGTTCATTTCCTCCAACAACATCGCTTTGGTATCTCTTGTATGCTCAAGTAATGCAGGCTGACGGGAATAGTTACAGAAATGTACTTATCGATTCAGGTCCTATGAAATATCGTCTACAAAAAATAGATCATTCTGAAACAGAATACCGCAAAGAACCTGGAAACAGAATGGGAACGGCAACTATTTTTCAACAGGAAATTAGCGATAAGCTGGAAGAATTAGGATTATCCAAAACTACTAATCTTAGTGTTGTTGCGGTAGAAATGTTCCCGGAAAACAATGATTGGCAAGTAGATATCGGAAGAAAATCGGTATCTTTCATCTCTCAATATGAAGATAAACATGAAAATTTATCTGAAGAAGATAACCCACTAACGAATAATTTAGGAAAATACCGAATATATCGAACTTCGGCACTTACACCAGTATCGGAAATCTGTTGCGTGAATTGTTGAGGTATTGTCAAACTTAAAAAAAATCGAAACCAAATTATGAAAGTAAATTTTGAAGCAGGAATCAACATTGCGATAAAAATTCCAAAATCGAAATATGAAAAAACTGTTGCTTTTTACAGAGATATTTTGAAGTTTGAGGTCAATGAAAGACCTATAAACAATCCAACTGTTTCTAAAACACATGAAGTTAAATTTGGGAACAATATCATTTGGCTCGATTGCGTAGATAATTTCACTCATTCAGAAACATGGCTTCAAATTACGGTCCCTGATGTGGAGGAAGCCACGGAATATTTAGCCGCTAACGGTATAGAAACTTGTGATGAAATTGAGTTAATTCCAAAAGAGATGCATTGGATTCAAGATCCTGCAGGAACAGTTTTCAACTTACAGAAAAGAAAATCTGAGCGATAAAATATCTTTTGTCATTCGTTTGCTGTGACTGAAGAAGCATTAGAAATCTTATATTTAGACAAAATTTGTAAAGTGTAATTGTAATATGTTTCAGAATTGGTAGCATATTGCATCGCTAATTGCGAATATCAAACTCATATTATTGAGGGAAAAGCTTAACATAACAAGTAACATGAAAAATTTAAGATTTATTTTAGCGGTACTAATTGTATCGATTTCGGGAATGAATGCCCAACAAGTACATTCGGACGAGCGATTTAATTTTTCCATTCAGCATCCTGATAATTGGATTAAAGCAAAGCCGTCTGAAAGTATAGAAAACTTGCAAAGCAAAATCAAATTATCGCAAGAATCGATAGATATGATATTGAAGAATCATCAGGGAACAATCGAGATTGTTACATTTTATAAGTATCCAACAAATTCTGTAAATGGGATAATTCCTACGATAAAAGTTAATTTAAGGAAAAACCCAACAAAAAATTTTGCGGAATTTAAGGAGATGATGGTTCAAGGAGCAGAAAATTTAAAAAAACCTTTTCCGAACCTTCAAATTACAAAACAGATATCGGTAACAAAAATTGACGGAATAGAATGTGTTTATTTTGAGAGTACCAATAAAATTCCTACAAAGAATGGAAATGAGGAATACAGAACATTAACCTATGCAGTTCCGGTTGGCGATAATTTTTATCAAATAAATTTTATCGATAAAGCAAATGATAATTGCACAAATGTATTCAACGAAATTTTGAATTCAATTGATTTGTAAGAAAGTACAACACCTCTCTAGTTTAATTTTAATCACACAAAATGGAAACTCATAAAATAGAAATTAAAGAAAATTGTGCGCTAATTGTGGCCGACAACGCAATGCTCGACAATGCGAGTTTTAATAACGTAAGTATGTGTGACGCTTCAATTTTTGATGCGAATTTATCGAATCTAAAAATTGATGGCGCTCAAATTGGTGGCGCTATTTTTAAAAATATTGGACTTCCAGATGAAAATCATCCCAATTTTGTTCCCAATCAAAAAAATATTCCAGTACGTTTTGAAATGTGTGATTTGAACGAAGCTGTTTTCGACAATTGTGATCTTCGAAATGTAAATCTTCAAAATTGCAATATCGAAGGTTTAAAAATAAACGGCATGCCCATTGAAGAGTATTTCAGCAAAGCCAAATGATTTTTTATTAAAAAAAAATCGACCGAGTTTGATGAAAATAAAAGAAATAAAATAACCATTTGATTTGTTAAATTATGGTCCATATCAATCATAGAATAGGAGTGAAGGCTTCGTTGCCAGAAGTTTACCAAGCATTGGCAACCGTTAATGGCGTTTCAAATTGGTGGACAAAAAATGTTTCCGGCGAATCCTCAATTGGCAAAAATATGTTGCTGAAGTTCCACAATCTTGACGGAAAAGAATTGGGAAACATGAACATCCAAATTGTAAATTTAATACCGGAAAAAACCGTTCATTGGAAATTTATATTTGGTCCGGAAGAATGGATTGGTACCGAAGTCATTTTCGAACTACACCAAGAAAAAGATTACACTATTGTCATGTTTAGCCATATCAATTGGACGGAAGAAGTGGCTTTTAAATCACATTGTAGCATGAAATGGGCGGTTTTTTTGTTGAGTCTGAAGCAATTCATCGAAACCGGGCAAGGCAATCCCGCTCCAAATGATATTAAAATCGATAACTGGAATTAGTTACTGTTTTATATTAAATCACAAATGAAAAACACAATTACTACAATTTTATTTCTCATATCTGGACAAATCTTCCCTCAAAACACTGTCACGAGGATCGAAGAAAACCGATTTATTGGAAGAAAGGATAATAAGTTTGGTGTGACGGACAGTTTGAAAAATGTGATTGTTGAATTTGACTACGATTTTATTAGCTATAAAAATCAGCGGTTGGTAATAACTAAAAATCGGTTAACAGGTCTTTCCACGGTTGATAATCAAGAATTGATTCCGATTGTTTTTGATCACATCATGGCTCGAAAGCACGATAGGTTCATTCTCTTAGTAAAAAATTCCCGTTTTGGGTTATCTGATAATGATGGTAAAATTTTACTTCCAATAACCTACAAACAGATTTCTTCCATCGCAAATGATGAAGTTTATATTACCAAAAACAATGATCAATTGAATGGTTTGTATGATTTTAACGGCAAAAATATCCTTCCCGAAGCCTATAAATTTTATACAGTTGATGATAGCAAAATATTTGCCATGCACAACAATAAACCTCAAATTATTGATGTTAAAAATCTGGACAACATTATTTTTTTAGAAGAAAGCATAGCGTTTGTTGAAACGACAAGGCATTCATCAATGGGCGAAAAATTCTTTCAAATAGTAAAAAGCGATAATAAATTTGGCGTAATCAATGTGAAAAATGAAATAATTATTCCTTTTAATTATGATGAAATTAAATCTTCTCAAAATTGGCGGTATTTTCTAATCAAGCAAAATAATAAATGGGGATTAATTCATTTTAATGGAACAATCGTTAAAAACCCGATTTATGACAAAATAGAATTGCGGAAAGAATACATCGTTTTGAAAAGGAAAAACTTCAAAGACCAATACTACTCATACGAATATTAATTTTTACAGTTACCAATAATTTATGAGAACATCCAATTACATAATAATAACCTTGATCAGTACAGCTCTTCTTGTTCCTGTCTTGATTGCTTATTTTAGAGATTATAAAAGTAATCCGAAGGAGTTTGACAACTCGTTAAAAAGCTTAACGAAAGGTGTTGTAAATTTTTTAGTTGTTATGATTTTAGTTTTTGGAATAAATAAAGTTTATGAATTTTTAGTTCCATTTAATAAAAATCATGGAACTGAATATAATAACGAACGAGAAAAAGTTGGTCTTCCTAAAATAGAAAAAGATTGGACAAAAGACGAAAATCAATCAGGACAATTCGAAACATTTGGTGTAAACCAAAACTGACCGACGGGCATTTTAAAAAGGTTATTAAATATGGAATCTTCGGGTTAAAAAATGAAACCGACTACTATAAAAATGAAAAAATAAAAGGAACATTTGCATGGTCAAAATATGATTTTGAGAATGGAAAATTTAAGTATTTTTTAGAAAAACCAAATTCAAAAATTATATCCCTAACAAAAAAAGGAAACTTAAAATCCGAAAAGCCAACAATAGTTACTAAAATTGAAAAAAAAGAGTTCGAAAAGTATGTTGTAAAATAAACTACTGGTAAGAGCGGTTTTGCGCTATTGCCAGTTTTTCTTGGATTGAACTTCTTTCTTCATGAAAATATTTAATCTTAACAGAAAGTACGCAGTTAGTTGGCATCGCAACAATCACAAAACCATAGGAGGTTAATTACCAACTCAAAAACTAAAGCATTAAGTTACATCATAAAATCTCACATCTTAAATCTTAAATCAAAAATCATATACATGCAAAAACTACAATTCACACAACAAATCAAAGCTTCCGCCCAAAAAGTGTACGAAACCATGTTGGGTTTACACAATAAATCCACTTACGAATTTTGGGTATCTGTTTTTAATCCAACCTCCACTTACGAAGGATGTTGGGACAAAGGAAGCAAAATTTTATTTGTAGGAACCGACGAAAACGGAAAAAAAGGGGGAATGGTTTCGCAAGTTGTGGCTCACGAGCCAGCGAAATTTGTTTCCATTAGACATTACGGATTTTTAGATGGCGACAAAGAAATCACCACCGGCGAAATGGTTGAAAAATGGGCTGGTGGATATGAAAATTATTATTTCGAAGAAAATCAGGGAACCACGACCGTAACCGTAGAAATGGACGTTATCGAAGATTATCTGGATTTTTTCAAAAACACTTATCCCAAAGCTTTAGAAAAATTAAAGGAAATTGCTGAACGGTAAAGATTTAGGTTGAAAAAGATCTGCATTCTGGATTCTACAGTTACTAAAAAAACAATTTTGAAAAAAATAATCTTAATACTTTTCGGAAGTTTTGCAATCGCAATTTTATTTTGGATAATTTGGCGGAACCTTCCCATTGCAATTAACCGAGCTTCCGATATCAATTTTGGAAATAAAATTATTCAAAAAATTGAAAATTATCAGAAAACGAATAAATTGCCCGAAAGTAATGATTGGAATATTTTAAAGAATTTTGGATTTAAAGAAAATTCAATAAGTTTTGAGCCAGAATATTCTAAATTAAATGACGATACTTTTGAATTGATATTTTTAGAAGGTTTCGATGGTCCCTATTTAATGTGGAATTCTAAGGAAAGAAAATGGAAAAAAGATCAACCGACAGCAATTGATAACTAAAAAAAAATCCCGAAAAAAAACTTAATGAAAACAATACTCCTAATCATTATTTTATTTTTTTTGACGCAATCTTGTCGAGTAAAAGAACAGGGGCTTTCTGTAAGATATGAAAACTTTGAGATAAATATTCCCGGAAGTCCAGGTCCTTGGGTGAAACACGAAGATAAATTCTATTGTTTTTTTGAGACTGACAATGATGAATTTAGTACTGGTTCAACGCAACATTTCTATATTCTTGATAAAAACGGTAAAACTGAATCAAAAATCGATGTACCCGAAAAAATGCAGAAAGTTTATTATGACTTGTATGTAAAAAATGACACTATTTTCACAACTGAATACTATGATCATAATACTTTCTTTTTAGCAAACAACAAATGGGTTGAAACTAAAAAAGCAATCGATTTATATTACGAAGATGATGATTACAATGTCTATTCGTTGGATTTCGGAGAATGGGGAGGTGTCACTTGGTTTAATGACAAGACAACCAATCAACAGTATGAATTAGCCGCTTCAAGTCCCGTTATTAACAGGTTAGGGAATATTTATTTTGTGACTTTAGCAGATAAAATCATTGAGATTACAAATCCTAAAAAGATGGAATTAAGTGAAATACCATATGATTACGCAAAAGCTGTCTTATCAGAAAATTTTCCTCGAAGAGGAAGTGATGCTACAAAAGGTACTGAAATTATATATGAATTCGAGAATGAAGACTATTTCTACCCGAAATTTTTATTTGGCACATCTTTCATCACAAATAATAAATTATACCATATTTACAAAGACAGTGTCTCGACTAAAATTGGAACGATTGATAATAAAAAACTAATCAATACTTTTAGTTTTAAAGCAAATATTATTCCTTTTCGAAGAAATTACGATTGGAGAAATCAGATTCAAAATAATAGGTACCAAACAATTCAGTTTGCAACAAAAAATGATAATGAATATGGAATTATAGAAATAAACGATAACGCTATTTCGGTATCATCGTTTAAAAATTTATACAAAGAAATTGAATTAGGCGAAGAAAAAATGAAAGAATGGTTTGAGAGTAATTTTGACTACTATTTTTCAAACTTTGACAAATTGTTTTTAAAAGACATCGATTCAATCGAAAAAAAAGAAAGTGCAACCAACATCACGCAAACTCATAAAATATCTCATTATTTATTAGATGGAAAAAATATTGAAACTCCAAGAATTTATAGGAGATTAGAAAATTCCAATCTTAAATTAATTACACAATATTATTATTCTGCAAATAGCAAATCAATTGAATTGATAGAGTTTGGATGGAGCAAAAACAAACCAAGATTTATGAGTTTTGATGATATGAATTCTGTAGGAAAAAACGATTTTAAAGCAGTATATCAATCAAAATTTAATTGGATTTCAAATTTTCTGTCAAATAAATTAGGAAAGCCAATTACTCAAACACGAAGCGATAAAAATGCAAGCGAAAAATGGAGAATTGGAAATAAATTAGTAGAATTAGCATTCAATGAAAACTCCGTTTCGGTAAAGATTTATAAAAAATAAAAATCCAAAAAAAATCCCGCATCAGCGGGATTTTCATTATCTCAAAGTAGCTCCTAATTCTGTTTCAAAATTTTGTTGCAACTTGCTCATTATTTTCTCAATCTGAACGTCAGTTAGCGTTTTAGAATTGTCTTGAAGGATAAAACTTACCGCATAAGATTTTTTGTTCTCAGGCAAATTTTTCCCGGTATAAACGTCAAACAAGCTAATTTCTTTCAACAAAGTTTTTTCGGTTTGTTTGGCAATTTTATAAATGTTCTCAAATGCCACCGTTTCATCCACTAACAACGCCAAATCACGTCGAACTTCAGGATATTTCGGGATGTCTGTAAATTTTAATTTGGTTGAAATCACTTTCAAAACAGCATCCCATTTAAAATTTGCAAAAAACACTTCTTGCTTGATATCAAAATGTTTCAACACCGATTTTTTCACGGTTCCCATTTCTACAAAAATATCATTTCCTAAACGCAAGGCAATTCCTTCGCCAAAATAATCACTTTCCAACAATTGATTAGAAGTTTTGTTAATTCCTAATCTCGATAAAACACTTAAAACCAATCCTTTAAAATAGAAAAATTCTGAAGGTTGGTGATTTCCCGTCCAATTTTCTGCTTTTTTATTTCCGGTTACAAATAGGGTCAAATGCTTGTTTTCATCATAACCTGAAGGCATTTTGTGGTAACTTTTTCCAAACTCAAATAATTTTAAGTCGGAATTTTTTCTATTGATGTTGTACGAAACCGCCTCCAAACCAGAGAATAAAAGCGATTGCCTCATTGCAGAAAGATCGTTACTCAATGGATTCAACATCATCACGTTAAATTCTTCTTTCAACGTTTCGGTCAATTTCACATATTCTGGCGAAGTCAAAGAGTTGGCCATCATTTCGTGAAATCCAAGCGAATTGAGTTGGTTGGCAATAATATTTTGAATTTTGTAATCTTCTGTTCTTGAAGAGTTTGAAATGGTTGCATTCAACTTTTTCGTGAAGCTCACATTGTTGTAACCATACACGCGCAAAATTTCTTCAATCACGTCAATTTCTCTTTGGACATCCACACGATACGCAGGAATTGTCAATCCTAAACCTACGTCGGAAACGCTATTCACTTTTATATCAAGCGAAACCAAAATTTTCTTGATGGTTTCTTTGGAAATTTCCTGACCGATAATTTTATTGGCTTTAGAAAAATTTAAAAACACTGTAAAATCTTCAATTTTTTTCGGATAAATATCCACAATGTCTGATGTAATCTCGCCTCCCGCAACTTCTTGAATTAACAAGGCTGCACGTTTTAAAGCGTATTCTGTAATGGTTGGATCAATTCCACGTTCAAATCTAAACGAAGCATCCGTGTTTAAACCATGACGTTTGGCGGTTTTTCTGACGCTAACAGGATTGAAATAAGCACTTTCTAAAAATATTGCTTTGGTACTTTCTTTCACTCCCGAATTTTTTCCACCAAAAACACCGGCAATGCACATCGGTCCGTTTTCGTCACAAATCATCAAATCTTCTTCGTGCAACGTTCTTTCCACATCGTCCAAAGTGATGAATTTTGTTCCAGCCGGAAGCGTTTTTATCGCCACTTTATTGCCTTTAATTTTTCCGGCGTCAAAAGCGTGAAGCGGTTGTCCCAATTCATGCATTACATAATTGGTAACATCTACCACATTATTTTTTGGGGTTAACCCAATAGATTTTAATCGATTTTGCAACCATTCCGGTGACGGTTTCACATCAATATCCGAAATTGTAACGCCACAATATCTTGGAGCCAATTTAGTATCTTCGACCTTAATATCCATTTTTAAGGTACGTTTGTCCACTCTAAAATTTGAAACCGAAGGCGTGATTAATTCAGCATGCGAACTATTTTGCAACATTCCCGCACGAAGATCTCTCGCAACTCCCAAATGGCTCATGGCATCAGCACGATTTGGCGTTAAGCCAATTTCAAAAACTTCATCATTTTCAATATTAAAAACGGTTGAAGCTGGCGTTCCTGGTTGTAAATTTTCGTCCAAAACCACGATGCCGTCGTGGCTTTCGCCTAAACCTAATTCATCTTCGGCACAAATCATCCCGAAGCTTTCCATATCACGGATTTTTCCTTTTTTTATCTGAAAATTATTCCCGTCTTTGTCGTATAAAGTAGTGCCAATGGTTGCCACAGGAACTTTTTGTCCGGCTGCAACATTTGCCGCTCCACAAACAATTTGAACAGGCGTTCCTGTTCCAATATCCACGGTTGTCACTTTTAATCGATCGGCATTGGGATGTTGTTCGCAGGTTAAAACGTGTCCTACCACAATTCCCTCTAAACCACCTTTTACCGACTGAAATTTGTCAATTCCTTCAACTTCCAGACCCAAATCGGTTAGCAAAGCACCGGCATCTTCAGAATTGAGGTCAGTTTTAATAAATTGTTTCAGCCAGTTATAAGAAATTTTCATTGAATTTGATGTTTAAGTCTGCAAAGATAATTCTTTACCGCCTTATTTAAAACAAGATTTTTTTCAAATGTAAAATCAACTTTACGAAAACGTTTTATTAAGCTTGATGCGATTTGTTTCATAAAAAAAATAAAAAATAATCTCTTATTTGTTTTTATTCTAAATAAATACAAGCTAATTTTGCCGTCCGAAAATTGAATTTTTTTACCCTAATGCACAAGTGCTTCTATTTATTGTTTTTCGTTTTGTTTCTTCAAACCGTTGAAGCCCAGCAAAAAATTTCTGGTCAAGTGGTTGATGCCGAAACTTTATCGGTTTTGTCCAATGTTTCGGTTTTGGAAATAAAAAGTAATCGTTGGACCGCTACTGACGAAAACGGAAACTTTACGTTAGAAGTTGGAAATTTAAAAGATATTTCTTTGAAATTCAATTTGTTAGGTAAGGAAGAATTGACGCAAAAATTTCAAGGAAGCCAATCCGGAATTATCGTTCAGTTGCGGGAGGCAAATTTGCGTTTGGAAGAAATTGTTCTGAACGTAAAAAAAAGTGGAGATTTTTCGGAAATTAGAATTGCACAAGAAGCCATCCAACAAGTGCAAGGTTTTTCTTTAGATGATATTTTACAACAACTTCCCGGTCAAGCCGTTTCGGAATTTAATATCAATGAATTTAAAAATATTGTTTTTAGAACTGCAAACAGCACTTCTCCTTATAATAACGGCGAATCCTTTGGAAACAAAGCTATGGGAACCGCCATTGTGATGGATGGAATTCCTATTTCTAACAACGAAAACATGCAATCGTATGTGGGAAATTTCGGCGGTTCGCCATTTTCTCCCAACGTACTTGGCTTCGGTGATATTAGAAATTATACCGCAAATGCAAATTTTGGAGTGGATTTAAGGGAAATTCCTGCGGATAATATCGAATCAATTGAGATTGTCCAGGGAATACCTTCTGTAAAATACGGTGATTTGACTTCGGGATTAATCAATATCAAGCAAAAAGCAGGAACAACACCTTTTAGATTGTTTACTTCTTTACGTGAAGGAACTTCGCAATACGGCATTGCCAAAGGTTTTAAAATCAATGAAAAAGCAGGTTTTGTAAACTTGAGTTTGAATTATCTCAATTCGTCGCCAGACAAAAGGGTTTCTTTTACCGATTTTGAAAGAATCAGCATCAACTCAATGTGGAGTTGGACAAATGCTCAAAAAAATATCCGAAATTCCTTTTCTGTGGATTACAGCATGATGTTGGACAAAGTTAACCGAGAAGCGGAAGACGCGAATATGAAAACGGTGAAAAATGAAAATAAAGACATTTCGTTCTCGAACCGTTTCCGTTGGAATTTCATCGAAAATTTCTTCGATGCTATGGATTTTAACGCCAATTTTTCTTACAGCAAACAATATAGTTACGACGGACAATTTATCAACAACGGCGGAAAAGTAGTAGGAACAAGCTTTACTCCAGGCGTTTATCAAGCGACTTATACACCTCCATCTTACATGCAAGGTCAGGCGGTTGACGGAAAACCAATTAACGGATTTGCTTCTGTGGCTTTGTATAAAACCTTTGATGCTTTAGGTTTCGTACATAATTTTTCAGTTGGTTCAGATTTTCGATACAGCGATAATAAAGGAAAAGGAAGGTTAGGAGGCCCGGAGACTTTAAATACCATTCTTGCAGGAACTGGCGTGGCTTTTCGACCGTATAATTTTGGTGATTATGTAAGAGCCGAAACACAATTTTCGGCCTATATCGAAGATAATTTTTCTAAAAATTGGGACAAAACTTCGCTTACCGTTATGGCTGGTTTGCGTTACGATAACCAATACGGGAATCACTTGTTGGCGCCACGTGTGAATAGTTTTTTTACTTACGAAAAATTTAAACTCCGCGGTGGTTTAGGGCTCACTTCCAAAGCGCCAACGTTAAACCAAATTTACACGGGTCCACGTTTTTACGATTATGTTTTAGGAGATTACCGTTTGCCGGGATTTTACAACCTTCCGTTGGTGCAAACTTTTGTAGATAGAGCCAACAACGAAAATTTAAAACCGTCCAGAAGTTTCAGAACGGAGTTGGGATTTGATTACATTTTGCCGTTTGGTCAATTGGCGGTTACGGGTTATTACAATCAGCTTTTTGATGGAATTACAAACCAAACTTTGCCATCAGTTAGAGATTTGGCGATTTTAGAAATTACGTACAACAATCCAAATTTGCCAACTTGGGAGATTTCTGGTTACAGTCCGTTGTATTTTAATCAGAGTCAATTGGTTAACGGATTAAATTCTAACGATAAAGGAGTAGAATTTTTATTGAGTATCACTAAGCTTCCACTTAAAAATTTCACGTTCGATTTACAGGGAAGTTTCGTAGAAACCCGAAATAATTATGATGGTTTCGATTATAGAATTTCAACCGATAATACCAGAGCCGAAAAATGGGGTGTTTTTACACGGTCAAATTCTGGGTCACAACAGTTTAGATTATCAGGAAACTTAAATTATCATTTGCCAAAAGTAGGTTTGATCATTGGGGTAAGAAGCGAACATTTTATTTTAGACGATGTTATTTTTAAAGGAAATGACTATCCGTTTGCTTATTTAGATGCCAATCAAAATATGGTGCCAATTCCTGAAGCCGATAGAAGTAATCCGGCATTATACGGACATATTTTTCCAATTTCGTTAATCAGAACTGAGGATGAA
Source organism: Bacteroidota bacterium (assembly GCA_023387965.1). Classification (GTDB taxonomy): domain Bacteria; phylum Bacteroidota; class Bacteroidia; order Flavobacteriales; family Flavobacteriaceae; genus Flavobacterium. The sequence continues at coordinate 33,890 of JAEWHE010000033.1, forward strand.
TTGCAAAAAGTGTATCATAATTTCCACCTCAGAATTTCCAAAGACTTCCTAAACGGATTTAGGTTTTCTTTTTACTCGAACAATTTCCTGGATTTACAACATAAGCATATTGACAACCGAGGAAGACTCGATAGAAAATCAGGAATGGCGGTGCTTTCCTTTGGAACAAAAGTAGAATATCAATTTTAATAGTAATATATAAAAACAGAACAATGAAAAAAATTATATTGTTTGTAGCAGCCTCTCTGGCATTGGCATCTTGTAACAAAGACGATGATTTCGGTGGAAATTCCGCTTTGCAACCCGTAAATTTCTCGGTAAATCTAAATTACGATCAGTCTCTTGGTGGAGATGTGGTAAATGGTGGTTCGGTTACTCTAACGAACACAAATACTGGAGATATTTATACTGCGGTTTCTAACGAGAACGGAATTGTAAATTTCGCACAAATTCTTCCGGGAAGCTACAATCTTACAGCTACTCAAACACTTTCGGCATCAGAATTCAGTACCACTTTTGGTTATGCTCCAGAAACTGAAATGGTTGCATTCAACGGTTCGCAAGAGCAAGTTTTAGTGAATGCAAACGTTATGGCAACTTCTGTAGTTTTGAAATCCGCGAGAATTGGTGATTTGGTCATCAAACAAATTTATTACGCAGGTTCACATGCGCAACAAGGTGCGGTTTTCAGAGATCAATTCATCGAAATTTATAATAATTCAAACGAAGTTATTTATGCTGATGGTTTGCTAATCGGGCAATTACACGGAAAAGCCAATACAACCGTAAATTCTTTTTCGTTGCCAAACGGACAATTCGATTGGTCAAAATCTATCGGAATGCCATTAACAGGTCCAAACGCTAACACCAATTTCGTTTACGCAGATTACATCATGAAAATTCCTGGAAACGGAACACAATATCCAATTCAACCTGGAGAAAGCATTGTAATTGCACAAACTGCAATAAACCACACACAACCTTTAATCGACAATAATGGTGATCCGGTTGCGATTCAAAATCCAGCGTTGACAATCGATTTGAGTACAGCTGATTTTGAGGCTTACTTGGGAGACTACCGTTTGTCAATTGGCGAAGATGTTTACCAATGGGACATTCAAAACCCTGCAGTTACAGATGTTGATTTGGCTTTTTGGGGTGGAACTAACAAAGATTTGATTTTGGATAACCTTGGAAGAGATAGTTTCATCATTTTTAGAGATGAGAACGTAGCTTCATACCCACAATTTCCTTCGCCAGATGTAACAAGTATTACAAGCACAACTAAGTATTTCAAACAAATTCCGGTTAACTTGGTTATCGATGGTGTTGATTTACAACATCATAACCCGAACAGCCAAAGACCAAAAATGTTGCAATCAGAAGTAGATGCTTCGTTCATTGGTGGTGACGCTTCGTTCAACTCTCAATCAGTGATTCGTAAAACTAAAACCACCATCAACGGTAGAAAAGTTTTAGAAGACACGAATAATTCATCTGTTGATTTTGTAAAATTGGCAAAAGCAGAACCAAGAGGTTTCGCACAATAATATTTTATGTTGAAAAAAAGTTTCATACAACTTTTCATGCTATTTTCAGGCTGTGTCATTTGGGCACAGTCTGTTGATAGTATTGCGGTTTCCTCGAATCCGTTTTACCAATATTTGTTTCAAGAGCAATGGAACAATCCTATTTTTGCTCAAAAAATTACCTTTCAGGATTTCACGGAAACTACCTTGAATATCGATTATCGAGAACTGAATCTCAAACGTGTTCAAACTCCGGAATCTGTTGTAAAATATACCTTCGCGACTAATGGTTTGTACCAAATTAGTCCGAAAACCCGAATCTTCGGAAGCTTTAATTTTCAAAGATTCAACGAAAAAGAAATTGGTTACAACCTTTCGACCCAAAGAACGGAAGACGTAAACGTACTTTCGCCTCATTATTTTTTGGTGCCGAGAAAAGGCAATTGGGAAAACCAAAAGTACCAATTACAAGGAGGTGCCACGCATAGTTTTGAAAACGGAATTACACTTTCCGGAAAAATTTTCTATGAAGCGGCTAATTATTTTCGCACAAATGATCCGCGTCCGGAAATTATCCAAAATTTTTATGGCGGAGAAGCGGCAGCCGGATATACCTTTCAAAATCATACTTTAAACGCTTCAGCAGGTTGGAGCAGAAACCGAAACAAAGGTTCGATTTTGTATGTAGATGATACCCAAAATGCGCCAGCTTATTCCGAAACTTTTACCAGATTTTCTTCCGGTTACGGTCGCGTAGTTTTTAACGGTTCCGCAAGAACGTACATTTTTAATGACATCGCCAATCTTTTTGGAGCAGGTTATACTTTTGCAAAAAACAATACAATCCTAGGTGTAAATTACAATTACTCAAAAAATCTTGAAGGTTTTTACACGATTAATGCCGGAAATGCTTTGGTAGCAATTGTGGATGATCGTTATAAAGAATTGATTTACAGAAATATAAAAAATAAAATTTCGGTTAATTTCTTACAAAACAATTCCGTTTATAAATACAAAACAAAATTGTTTTTCCAGCAGGAAGACGGCGACAATTATTCGGTTAGGGAACGTGGGCAAAATTTTAAATCTGCCATTAGTACATTTGGATTTAATGCCGGAATTTTGAAACAAGCGGAAAAAAGGGTTTTGTTTTCTGCCGAAATTAATGCTCAAGTCGCCGATCATCGTTACCAGGATTTGTTAGGTTCAACCGATAAAAAACTGCAAGCTTTTGAAGGCGGAATTTCGTTAAACCGTGATTTGATTTTTACTTCCAAAGGAAAATTCAATGTGGCAATTGAAACCAGTTTTTACAAAGCTCTGAGCGAAGGTTTACAAGCCGTTTCGCTTACTTCTGATAATGCTTTTTTACAAAATGTGGTCTTGCCGGATCAAGGTTTTGATGTGACTTCAAAAATTAAAACAGCTCTCAATTTGGCTTATTTTGTAAATTTGCCCAAAAACAGAATGTTGAGATTTCACGCTAATTTCGGAACTTTGCACGCGGTTGATAAGGCTTATGAAAAATATGTAGCCGACTTGAATACCCAAGGAAATTTTTATTGCAATGCCGGTTTTTCGATTATTTATTAGAATGAAAAAAATAATACTGCCACTTGTTTTGGCAATCCTCTTACTTTCTTTTGTACCTTTAATTCAGGACAATGGCAACGAGTATATTCCGATTCCACCGAAAGAATTAAGGCGAATTTACTCATCGGGACAAGAAAATTGGCCGAAAGCTTTTGTAGATTCTTCGGTTGTAAACTTTGAGGAATTAGGCGTTTTACCCGAAGTGACTTTCCCAAAAGACAATCCATTTTCTGAAGCAAAAAGAGAATTGGGAAAAACACTTTTTTTCGATCCAAGACTTTCAGGTTCCGGACAAATTGCTTGTGCTTCTTGTCATGATCCCGATTTGGGTTGGTCTGACGGAAGACGTGTTTCTTTAGGACATGACAGAACTCCGGGCTCTAGAAACTCTAAAACCATTATCAATTCGGCGTTTTCCACTTCTTTTTTCTGGGATGGAAGAGCGGCAACTTTAGAAGACCAAGCAAAATTTCCTATTGAAGATGCGAAGGAAATGAACGTGCATATTGATTTGGCAATCAAGAGAATAAAGAAAGTAAAAGGCTATCAAAAATTATTTGAAGATGCTTTCGGCGATGGTAAAATTACCGAGGATAAAATTTTGAAAGCCATTGCAACATTCGAAAGAACTGTCGTAAGCAGAAAAAGCAAATTTGATAAATTTATTTCCGGCGATAGTACGCAAATGTCTGACAAGGAAATTCTTGGATTGCATTTGTTTCGTACCAAAGCAAGATGCATGAATTGCCATAATTCTCCTTATTTTTCTGATAATCAATTTCATAACGCTGGCTTGACGTATTATCAACGTGAATATCAGGATTTAGGTTTGTACAACATCACCAAAAAAAATGAAGACGTTGGAAAATTTAAAACGCCTTCATTACGCGAAATTTCCAACACAGGACCGTACATGCACAACGGTTTGTTCCCACACTTGCGAGGTGTTTTAAATTTGTACAATGCCGGAATGCCAAGAAACAAACGTAAACCCGGACAAGAAAATGACCCAATGTTTCCGGAAACTTCGCCGCTACTTCAAAAATTAAATTTAAGCGAAGAAGAATTACAGGCTTTAGAAGCTTTTATGGAAAGCATTAGCAGTGTAATTTACAGAGAAAAATTACCAGCGTTACCGCAATAATTCAGTTGAAAGTTTTCAGTTTTACACTTTTTGAGAAGCAGAAAGTTTTAAAAATTTGATTTTGAAGTTTTCATTGGAACTTCTCAGTTGAAATTTTCCTCCAAAAGTTTCTGAAAACGAAAATGGATTTCTTGTAACCCTGATGGGAGGGAAAAACATTTTTGGCTTTTTTCGGCCAAAAATTTTTGGAAGGACAGCAGGAATTGCGTTTAAAAAAGGCGGGGACGTTGGGTTCTTGAAAAAATAAGAAATAAAAAAAACGCCCTTAGGAGGCGTTTTCGTTCTTGGAAATTATTTGTCAATGGAATCGAGGACGCGTTTCATAAAACTGTTGAGGGCTTCCTTTTTTTCAGTGCCGGTTTTGACCATTTTTTGTACCTCGAGAGCTCCATACATGTTGGAAATGAGTTCGCCAATTACATCGAGTTCTTCATCTTTTAGCGATGGTATTTCGGTTAGCGCTTCGAGAACTTCGATGGTTTCGATGATGTAATCTTCGTCGTTTTCTTCGATGAATTGGGTGAGGTGTTTAATTACGGGTAATTTCATTTTAGACTTCTTAGAGGGTTAGATTTTTAGACAAATTAGATTTTTTTTTTTGAACATTTTTAGGAATAGACAACGTCTAAGCAGTCTAAGAAGTCCAAAACTCTAAAGGTCTAATTAGGCAATTTCCGTTACTAATTCTGCCAAAACTTCGGCTTTGTTGGTTTGACTTTGGTTTACTAGTTTTCCGTTTACAAAGGTTGCAAAAGTGGGAAGATTAGAAACGTTTGCCAGTTTTCTGGATTCTGGTGAATTTTCTGCATCAACCAAAATGAAGGCAATTTGCTCGTTTTCGGTAGCCAATTTTTTAAATTTTGGTTTCATAATTCGGCAGTTTCCACACCACGAAGCAGAATATTGCACAACGACTTTTTCGTGAGTTTCTACAAGGGTTTGTAGCGTATCTTCGGTTAAATCTATTAGCATAGTTTTATTTTTTAGTTGCAAAGTTTCAAAGTCACAGAGTTACAAAGGCTAGTTTTCGGTTTTTACCTGAATAAAAACTTTGAAACTTTATAACTCTGCAACTTCAAAACTTCAATAAATTAATTAGATGCCAAATAAGCAGCAGTACTGTTTCTGTCGGCACTCATAGCTTCTTTTCCTTCTTCCCAGTTTGCAGGACAAACTTCACCTTTAGTTTGAACGTGAGTGTAAGCGTCGATTAAACGTAAATATTCGTTCACGTTTCTTCCTAATGGCATGTCATTAACGCTTTCGTGGAATATTTTTCCGGTTTCGTCAACTAAGTAAGTTGCGCGGTAAGTTACGTTAGAACCTTCAAGGATGATTGTGTCGTGCTCATCGTCAAAATTTGTAGATTCAATATCTAAAATTCCTAAAATATTAGAAAGATTACGAGTGGTATCAGCTAAAAGTGGGTAAGTTACACCTTCAATTCCACCGTTGTTTTTTGGAGTATTCAACCAAGCAAAATGCACTTCGTTAGTATCACAAGATGCGCCAATTACAATCGTGTTTCTTTTTTCAAATTCTGGCAAAGCAGCTTGAAAAGCGTGTAATTCTGTTGGGCAAACGAAAGTGAAATCTTTTGGATACCAAAATAATAATACTTTTTTGTTGTTATTTACAGCTTCTTCAAAAACGTTGATTTTTAAATTATCACCCATTTCTGAAATAGCGTCGATTGCAATGTTTGGAAATTTTTTACCTACTAATGACATAATTTTTATTTGATTAATTAGACTTCTTTATTTTGTTGATGCAAATTTAGCCTAACAATATCTTTATTTCTATAATTTTTAATTATATATTTTTATTTTATAATAGTTTTTGTTTATCAAATAAAAATCAAAAACTTCATTTGTATCGTTTGCTTTTATATATTTGTTTTTCACAAACCAACTTTTAAACCTTTTGCAACCATGTCGTTTTCTAGTTTATTCCGAAAAAAAACCGTTGAAGAAATTTTAAACCAAGTCGAAAAAAACAAGGCAGATGGTCAGGCTTCACTGGGAAAACATTTAACGGCAAGAGATTTAACGGCGTTTGGAATAGCGGCAATTGTAGGTGCCGGAATTTTTTCAACCATAGGAAAAGCAAGTGCTGACGGAGGTCCTGCGGTTATTTTCCTTTTTCTTTTTACCGCTTTAGCTTGTGGATTTGCCGCATTTGCTTATGCCGAATTTGCCTCGATGGTTCCAGTTTCGGGAAGTGCTTACACGTATTCTTATGTAGCTTTTGGCGAATTGATAGCTTGGATAATTGGTTGGGCTTTAATTATGGAATATGCCATTGGTAACATTACCGTTGCGATTTCTTGGAGTGATTATTTTACCGGTTTGCTCGAAAGCGGCGGTTTACATCTTCCGCAATGGATTCAAATGGATTATCTTACGGCTTCAAACGGTTTTAGCGATGCAACCGCTTTGATGCAAGGCGGAAAATCTTTCGGAGATTTAGATTCAAATTTACAGAATGCATACACAGCTTGGACAACTTCGCCTACAATTGGCTCGTTTCATTTTGTGGCAGATTTACCGGCTTTGCTTATCATCATATTAATTACAGCATTGGTTTACAGAGGAATGAAAGAATCTCGAAATGCCAGCAACATGATGGTTGTGGTTAAGTTGTGTATTATTTTGCTGGTAATTGCGGTTGGAATTTTTTACGTAGATACTAATAATTGGGATCCGTTTGCACCAAATGGAGTAGGAGGCGTTCTCAAAGGAGTTTCGGCTGTTTTCTTTGCCTACATTGGTTTTGACGCCATCTCAACTACCGCCGAAGAATGTAAAAATCCGCAAAAAGATTTGCCCAAAGGCATGATGTGGGCAATTATCATTTGTACACTTTTATATATCGCCATCGCCTTGGTTTTAACCGGAATGGTCAATTATAAATTACTAAATGTTGGCGATCCGTTGGCTTTTGTTTTTGACGAATTAGACTTAAAGTGGCTTTCCGGAATTATCGCTGTAAGTGCCGTCGTTGCTATGGCAAGCGTACTTTTGGTCTTCCAAATGGGACAACCAAGAATTTGGATGAGCATGAGCCGCGACGGTCTTCTGCCAGAAAAATTTTCTAAAGTGCATCCACGCTTCAAAACGCCATCTTTCGCTACCATCGTCACCGGATTTGTGGTGGCAATTCCGGCATTATTTTTGAATTTAACGTTAGTAACCGACCTTTGCAGCATCGGAACTTTATTCGCCTTCGTTTTAGTTTGCGCAGGAGTTTTGGTTTTGCAAAATCGCCCCAATGTACCACGTGGAAAATTCAAAACGCCGTACATCAATGCCAAATATATTTTTCCGTTGCTTTTAATCGCCGGAATCGTAATTGCCTTTTCCCAAAATAAAAAATCCACACTCGATTTTATCAATAACGTTCCTCAGGTCAACCAACCCGCGACAATCGTCACTTCGCTTTCAAAATCCGAAACCAAACAAGTTTACGATTACCTCGTTTCAACCGATAAAGAAAACGTTTACACCAATAAAACCACCGATCTCGAACGCATTTTAACTGAATACCACAACCAAAGCGACCAATATGAAACCATCGTCGCCTCTTTGCCAATCGACCAAAACCTCAAATACGAAACCGGATTTCAGCTCTTCAAACACAAAATTCCAATGTGGATTTTCCTCATTTCTCTACTATTTTTCGCCGTTTGGGCCTTCCGAAAAAACCTGTCATTAATCCCGCTTCTCGGCCTCGTTTCATGCCTCTACATGATGGCAGAACTCAGTGTTTGGAACTGGATTTATTTCACAATTTGGCTCATCATCGGGCTTGTCATCTATTTTTCTTACAGCCGAAAAAAGAGCAAATTAAACCTCATTTCGTGAAAATTTTTTAATTTGGGCGTGACCCAATTTTAACACCTAATTGCAAAACAGAAATTCCCCGAAAAAAATTGGGTCGGGCTTTCCGTTACAATCTTTTTATAATTTGCCTCGGTTTTCAACCCGAGGCAAATCATAAAAAGGATTTCCACTACAATCCCTCACGCAAACCCGTGCAAAACATCACGAAAAATTCCAAATTCAACCATAAAAATTTGTCAATATCTGGCTGAAAACTTTGAAGCCTCTCGTTTTAATTTTCCGTGTGAATACCGTATATTAGCGCAAAAACCGTAAATTTTCAATGTCAGAACAAAACCAATATACCGAAGACAATATTCGATCACTCGATTGGCGCGAACACATCCGTATGCGTCCCGGGATGTACATCGGAAAATTGGGCGACGGTTCTTCACCAGACGACGGAATTTATATCTTGCTTAAAGAAGTTATTGACAACTGTATCGACGAATTTGTCATGGGAGCCGGCAAAACCATTGAAGTTTCCATCAAAGACAAAACCGTTTCTGTCCGTGATTACGGTCGTGGAATTCCGCTTGGAAAAGTTGTTGATGTAGTTTCTAAAATGAATACCGGAGGAAAGTATGACAGTAAAGCCTTCAAAAAATCCGTTGGATTAAACGGAGTTGGTACCAAGGCTGTCAATGCTTTGTCTAATTATTTCAGGGTAGAATCGGTTAGAGATAACCAGCAAAAAGCCGCCGAATTTTCCGCCGGAAATTTAACGCTCGAAGAAGACGTTCAGGAAACGACCAAACGCAAAGGAACCAAAGTAGTTTTTGTCGCAGACGATACCATTTTTAAAAACTATAAATACCGAAACGAATACGTCATTCGGATGTTGAAAAACTATTGTTATCTCAACACCGGATTGACCATTTATTACAACGGCGAAAAATATTTTTCCGAGTACGGATTGAAAGATTTATTGGAAGAAAATATCGCCGAAGAAGATATGGTTTACCCAATTGTGCATTTGCGTGGCGAAGACATTGAATTTTCTTTAACCCACAGTAAATCACAATATTCGGAAGAATACCACTCGTTTGTAAACGGACAAAATACCACACAAGGTGGAACGCACTTGAATGCTTTTCGCGAAGCGGTAGTAAAAACCATTCGAGAATTTTACAACAAAGGTTTTGAGGCTTCGGATATTCGAAAATCTATCGTAGCTGCGATTTCGGTAAAAGTAGAAGAACCGGTTTTTGAAAGCCAAACTAAAACGAAATTAGGTTCAACCGACATTGGTCCGAATGGTCCAACTGTCCGAACTTTTATTCACGATTTTGTAACCACAAAACTCGATAATTTTTTACACAAAAATCCTGAAACAGCAGAAGCTTTGTTGAAAAAAATTCTTCAGGCGGAACGCGAACGAAAAGAACTTTCGGGCATTAGAAAATTGGCAAAAGAACGTGCTAAAAAAGCGAGTTTGCACAATAAAAAATTACGCGATTGCAGAGTTCATTTGCCAGATACTAAAAACCCGCGTTGCTTGGAAAGTACGCTTTTTATCACTGAGGGAGATTCAGCATCTGGAAGTATTACCAAAAGCCGTGACGTGAACACACAAGCCGTTTTTAGTTTGCGTGGAAAACCGCTCAATTCCTACGGAATGACTAAAAAAATTGTGTATGAAAACGAAGAATTTAATTTGCTTCAAGCGGCTTTAGATATCGAAGAAGATTATGAAAATCTTCGCTACAATAACATCGTAATCGCCACAGATGCCGATGTTGACGGAATGCACATCCGTTTGCTTTTGATTACTTTTTTCCTGCAATTTTTCCCGGAATTAATCAAAGAAGGACATTTGTATATTTTGCAAACGCCTTTATTTCGAGTAAGAAACAAAAAAGAAACCATTTATTGTTACACCGATGAGGAACGTGTGAACGCAATAGAAAAATTGAAACCGAAACCCGAAATCACGCGATTTAAAGGTTTGGGAGAAATTTCTCCGGACGAGTTTAAACATTTTATTGGCGATGATATTCGGTTAGATCCTGTGATGCTAGACAAAGCCACATCTATTGAAACTTTGCTGGAATTTTACATGGGAAAAAACACACCCGACAGACAAGATTTTATCATCAATAATTTGAAGGTAGAATTGGATTTGGCGGAAAAAAATTAAAATGAAATTGTAACAAAGTGGCTAAGTTCCAAAATAGTAAAGTCTTTATCAGGCTTTAACTTTGAAACTTTGCAACTCTGAAACTTTGCAACTTTTATATGAAAGACGAAGAAGACGACAACATTATACCAAACGAAGACAAAAATAACGGCCAAAACGAATCGTTTGAAAATAAAAATGACGAAGGATTTGAGGATGAAATCAGACTTTCTTCCGGTGATCATTTTTATGAAAACAACGAAAACCCAGACGATACCATTACCAAAGTTACCGGAATGTACAAAGACTGGTTTTTGGACTATGCTTCGTATGTAATTCTCGAACGTGCCGTTCCTGCAATTGAAGACGGTTTCAAGCCAGTTCAGCGACGCATCATGCATTCTATGAAAGAATTGGATGATGGTCGTTACAACAAAGTGGCAAATATTGTGGGACATACCATGCAATATCATCCTCACGGAGATGCCAGTATTGGTGATGCAATTGTGCAAATTGGTCAAAAAGATTTGCTCATTGACATGCAGGGAAACTGGGGAAATATTCTTACAGGAGATGGTGCTGCAGCTTCCCGTTATATCGAAGCCAGAATTTCCAAGTTAGGACACGATATTTTATATTCTCCAAAAATTACTGAATGGGGTGTTTCGTATGACGGAAGACGGGCAGAACCTGTAAATCTTCCGGTGAAATTTCCTTTGCTTTTGGCACAAGGAGGCGAGGGGATTGCCGTTGGGCTTTCTACCAAAATTTTACCGCATAATTTTAATGAGTTGATTGATGCTTCCATTAAAATTTTAAAAAACAAACCGTTTACACTTTATCCAGATTTTCCAACTGCCGGAATTGCCGACGTTTCCAATTATAACGACGGACTTCGAGGTGGTCGTGTTCGGGTTCGAGCGAAAATTAACCAGCTAGACAAGCAAACGCTTACCATCACGCAAATTCCTTTTTCTACCAATACCAGTTCATTGATTGACAGTATTTTAAAAGCAAATGAAAAGGGAAAGATTAAAATAAAAAAAATTGAAGACAATACCGCTGCCGAAGTTGAAATTTTAATTCACCTTCCGGCTGGTGTTTCGCCAGATAAAACCATCGATGCTTTGTATGCTTTCACGGCTTGCGAAACTTCGATTGCTCCATTGGGCTGCGTGATTCAGGATAACAGACCTTTGTTTATCGGGGTCTCGGATATGTTGAAAATTTCTACCAATAGAACGGTAGGTTTGCTCAAACGTGAACTAGAAATTCAGCTGGAAGAATTGGAAAACAAGTGGCATTTTTCGACTTTAGAAAAAATCTTCATTCGTGAAGAGATGTATATTGATTTCAAATTGTATTCGGATAGAGAATCTTTGTACCAATATTTATACAAAAGATTTAAACCGTTTCAATCGATTTTGGTTAGGGAAATTAATGACGATGATTTGCAAAAGCTTACGCAAATTCCGATGATTCGTATTACCCGTTTTGATTCTGATAAAGCAGATGACGCCATTGCCAAGCTCGAAGCGGAAATGGAAGAAGTGAAAAATTATTTGGACAACCTGATTGATTTTGCGATAGCATTTTTCCAAAAATTAAAAGAGAAATTCGGGAAAGGTCGCGAACGTCAAACGGAATTGAGAAGTTTTGATACCATTGAAGCTACAAAAGTAGTTTTACGAAATACCAAACTTTACGTCAATAAAGAAGAAGGTTTCTTCGGAACTGGATTGAAAAAAGACGAATATGTTGCCGATTGTTCGGACATTGATGATGTGATTGTTTTCCTGCGTGACGGAAAAATGATGGTTTCTAAAGTGGACGAAAAGAAATTTGTAGGCAAAGACATCATTCACATTGCAATTTTCGATAAAAACGATAAACGAACCATTTACAACATGATTTACCGCGATGGTAAAAATGGTTCTACTTTCATCAAACGTTTCAATGTTTCCGGAATCACCCGCGATAAATTCTACGATTTAACGCAGGAAAAACCAGGTTCGATGGTTACTTATTTTTCCGCAAATCCTAACGGTGAAGCAGAAACCGTAACTATTTTACTTCGTCAGGTTGGAAGTGTGAAAAAACTGAAATGGGATTTGGATTTTGCCGATATTGCGATCAAAGGTCGTGCTTCGCGAGGAAATACCGTCACAAAATATCCGTTGAAAAAAATCGAACTTAAAGAAAAGGGAATTTCCACTTTACGTCCGAGAAAAGTTTGGTTTGACGATACCGTTCAACGACTGAACGTGGATGGAAGAGGAGAACTTTTGGGAGAATTTCGTCCAAATGATCGGGTTTTAATTATTTCGCAAAGCGGAAAAGTGAAAACCATCGTACCGGAATTAACCACACATTTCGACGAAGATATGATTGTGTTGGAAAAATGGAAACCGAAAAAACCCATTTCTGCGATTTATTTTGATGGCGAAAAAGACCGTTATTTTGTCAAAAGATTTTTGGTAGAAAACGAAAACAAAGAAGAAATTTTCATCACCGAAAATCCAAAATCTCAGTTAGAAATTGTTTCTACAGACTACCGTCCGGTTGCTGAAGTTATTTTTGCGAAAGCAAAAGGAATCCAAAAAGAAAACCAAACGGTAAATTTCGAAGAATTTATTGCCGTGAAAGGGATCAAAGCACTTGGAAATCAGTTAACTACGGATAAAATTAAACAAATTAATCTGTTAGAATCTTTGCCTTACGAAGAAGAAATTGAGGAAGAACCAGCAAGACCTTCGTCTTCAGGAATTGAAGATTCCGGCGACGTTAACTCTGATGACGACGGACAAATAACCATGAGTTTGGATTGATTTTTGGTGATAAACTAATAGGAAACATGGAAAATTCATTCATAAAAATCGCACAATATACCTACTCAAGTGAAGCAATTATCGTGAAAGGAAAATTAGAAGCGGAAGGCATAGAAGTTTTTTTGCGTGATAATTTTACAATCGATACAGATCCTATGGTGAGCAACGCAATTGGTGGTGTCAAACTTTTTGTGAATGAATCTGACTATGAAAATGCGACAAAAATTTTATCCGAAATTAGCGGAGTTTCTTTGGACGATAGCGGAAAGCCGATCGAATGTCCGCATTGTGGTGCTCAAAAAGCACAACTTTTTACCAGCATAACCGATTTCAAATCTCTGGTTTCCTTCATTGTTTCTATGTTTTTTGTCGTCCTTCCGTTTTACACAAAATACAGATACCGATGCGAAAATTGCAATAAAGAATTTTCATCGTAAAAAACGCCACGAATTCACGAATTAAAATTCCAATCAGTTAATCAGTGGATAAAAAATAATTCGTGCATTCGTGGGAACAAAAAAACCACGAATTCACGAATTATAAATCTAAAAAAATCAGTGAATCAGTGGCAAAAAAATATTTCGAGATTAGCACAAAAACTAACTCACTTTTTTCCGCATTTTCATGTTCAAAAATTCTACCGCAAGCGAAAAAGCAATCGCAAAATAAAGATAACCTTTTGGAACCGCACCAACGTGTTGTCCGGCCAATTCTGCTCCCGAAAGATGCATACTTTCTGTGATTAACATAAATCCAATTAAGATTAAAAACGCCAATCCTAAAATTTGAATTGAAGGATTTTTGTTTACAAAAGTTCCCACCGGAACCGCAAAAAGCATCATTACTCCAACCGAAATTACAACAGCCGTAATCATAATCGGTAACGCACCTTCAATCCCACTGGTCATCCCAACAGCCGTTAAAATCGAATCCACCGAAAAAATTAAATCAATCAGCAAGATTTGGAAAATCACATTCCCGAAAGATTTTTTCGCCGAAATTTTTAATTCCTTTTCCTCTTCGCCTTTATGGTCCACTTTTTCGTGAATTTCCTTCGTACTTTTATAGATCAAAAATAATCCTCCCAACAGTAAAATCAAGGCTTGACCTGTGATTTCGGCCTTTAGGAAACCCCAATCGAAACTAAACCAAGGTTTTTTCATCGCAATCAATAACGTGATCCCAAAAAGGAACGCAATCCGCATGAACATCGCCAAAAACAATCCAATTCTCGTGGCTTTTTTTCGCTTCTCTTCGGGTAATTTTCCAGTTACAATCGAAATAAAAATAATGTTGTCAATTCCTAAAATAATTTCAAGAAAAGTCAGTGTTGGCAAGGCAATCCACGCATCCGGGTTTGAGAAAACTTCCATTATATCCTATGTTATTTAATTTTTGTAACCGTTCCTTTTTGTTTTTGGCTTTCGCCCAAATTAGAAAATTCAAAGGTATAAGAATTTTCCGTAGTTGATAAAATTTTCATGTGAATCGCCTTTTTTTCCGCCATATTTTTCGGTCGTAATTTTTCTAACACAAATTCACAATCGTTAATCCACCTCACTGACGACGTGTCGGTTTTTCCCTCGTAAGTGTCAATTTCAATTGAGTCATTTCTCACAAAAAACGACTTTTTTTTCACGCCGTTTACTTCATACTCAAACTCAAATTCGCCCGTCTTAAAATCCTGGCATTCACGTTTCACTTCGTAGCAAGACATTGTGGTTGCTGCCAAAACCATCATCAGTAACAATTTTTTCATGTTTATTTTTTTAAGAAGCCAATCCCGCTTTTCGCTTCAAGTCCTTTCAATTACCTAGGGTTTAAACCCTAGGTAATTGGAAACCTGAAAATTTTTATCTTTAAATTTTTAAAATTATCATTTCCCAAACATGCTGTTCATAATTTTTCTAATTCCCGAAAACATTAGGAAAATAGCGGCCAAACTTGCAATGATTCCCATGCCTAAAACTGGAATAAAAAACGGATGCTCTTCGTTTTTAAATGAACTGTGAATCACTACTGGTCCTAAAAAAAACAATGGTAATGCCATGGACAAATATAAAATCCCTTTTTGTAAAATTTTTCTATCGGTTTTCATGCTTACAAATTATAATTTTCAATTGCATTGCGAACATTGCCGTGTTTTTCCAAAAGCATTTGCGCATTTTCTTCGCTGATGTTCAACTCGTCCATCACCATTTTCACAGCACGACCCACTAATTTATGATTGCTTAATTGCATATCCACCATTTTATTTCCTTTCACCTTCCCAAGCTGAATCATTGTTGCTGTGGAAATCATGTTTAAGATTAATTTTTGTGCGGTTCCAGCTTTCATTCGTGAACTTCCGGTAACAAATTCAGGACCAACGATTACTTCAATGGGAAACTGAGCCGTTTGTGACAACGGACTTCCGGCATTACAAGAAATACTTCCCGTGGTAATATTATTTTCGTTGCATTTTTTTAAACCGCCGATTACGTAAGGTGTTGTTCCGGAAGCGGCAATGCCAATCACCACATCATTTTCATTAATTTTCCATTCCGAAAGATCTTTCCAAGCTTGATTTTCATCGTCTTCGGCAAATTCTACAGCTTTGCGAATGGCCGTGTCGCCTCCGGCAATAATTCCAATGACCAAATCAAACGGGACACCAAAAGTTGGCGGACATTCTGAAGCATCTACAATTCCTAATCGTCCTGAAGTTCCGGCTCCAATGTAAAATAACCGACCGCCTTTTTTCATTTGAGCCACGATTTTTTCCACCAATTTTTCTATTTCTGGTAGCGCTTTTTCAACAGCAAGCGGAACGGTTTGATCTTCCTGATTGATGTTTTGCAAAAGTTCTGAAACGGGCATTTTTTCGAGGTGGTTGTATTTAGAGGCTTGTTCTGTGGTTCTGATAAATGTCATAAACGGTGAAAAATTATAACCCCAAATATACGAAGTTTGCACGGGTTGCGTGAGCGATAGCAGCGAAAATCCTTTTATTTTTTTGTAAAGCTATAGCTTGGTTAAGGCAACAGAAAAAAATAAAAGATTGTAGCGATCCCGAAGCTTCGGGACGACCCGTCACAATGGCTACGCCCAAAATAATAATTTTTTACTTAACTTAAAAAATAGGCCGACACAATTCCGATGGCAATCATGGCCAATTTGGCAAAGTTAAACTTGTGATTTTCACTGCTTTCGAAAATAATGGTCGAAGAAATATGGAATAAAATCCCGATCACTACGGCAGAAATTTCGGTGTAATACTGCTCCAGTTGTGGTGAAAATTCGGACGCAAAAGTTCCCAAAGGTGTCATGAATGCGAAGGTAATCATGAAGAAAAAGATGGCGGTTTTGTTGAGTTTTGCGTTAAGGAAAAACGACGTTAAAATGACCGCAATTGGCAAGTGGTGAATGGCGATTCCTAGCGCTAAATCGTTGTGATGACTTACGGGAAAACCTTCTAAAAGCGCGTGAATGCAAAGACTTAAAAATAAAAGCCACGGCATTTTTGTCATTTCGTGATGTCCGTGAACGTGTCCGTGTTCGGCTCCTTTTGAGAAAAATTCCAAGATAATTTGGAACAAAATTCCGAGCATGATGTAAACGCCAATTTTTCCAGATTGATGGTTGTGTTCGTGACCGTGATTATGTTCTGCGTGATTGTGATGGTCATGATTGTGGTCGTGATCATGGTCGTGATTGGTGTGATCGTGAACGTGAATTTCAGTGTGAATTTCTGCCACTTGGGTTTCTAAACCGTGGTTATTTGCTGATTCGTAAACTTCTGGTAAAAGATGCATTACCGTGATAGACAGCAAGAAAGCACCGCTGAATGCCATTAATAGTTTAAGGTTGGTTTTTTTTGTTGGTTTTAAAAATAAGGCTACTGCATAACCTAAAATTACCGACAATAAAGGCAAAATATAATACGATCCTGGAAACATTTTTTATTTATTTAAAAACCATAATGAGGCGTCCGCTCTCATTTTTGTAAAATTTTCTCAACTTGTAATCACCGAAAATATCAAGCAGATAAATGCCGCAATTTTCCATCATTTTTTCAAAATCTTCTAGCGTGATGGCTTTCACTTTTTCGGCGAAATGATAGTTTTCGCCTTTATCAGTAAACGAAATATCTTTGGTAATATAACCGTCTTGAACGTATCTTTTAATATGAAAATCAATACCTTCCACCGTTTTCACCTCTTCCGGAACCAGATTTTTAATAACTTGATGAACGTTCATAAAATCAATCACGGCAAAACCGGTTTCGTTTAAACTATCGTGAATAGCTTTAAGCGTTTTTTGATTATCATCCGGATTCTCGAAGTAACCAAAACTGGTGAAAAGATTGAAAATCGCATCAAATTTTTCTTCCAAAGGCTCACGCATGTCGTGAACAGCAAAATGTAGATTTTCGTTTTCGAAATTTTTGGCTTCGGCAATGCTGTTTTCAGACAAATCTACTCCGGTAACATCATAACCAATTTGATTGAGGTAAATGGAATGACGACCTCTGCCACAGGCCAAATCTAAAATTTTTGCGTTTTCGGGAAGGTTTAAATATTGGGTAATATTTTCCATAAATACTTGTGCTTCTGCATAATCGCGGTCTTTGTAAAGAATGTGATAATATGGCGTGTTGAACCACGAAGCAAACCAAGGGTTGTTTTCTTTGTGCATCAGTTTGAATTAAGCCGCAAAATTAGTGTATTTTTGCCGAATGTAAATAAATTATTTGCACGCGAAACCACACTTTATCATGGAAAATTTTAAAATGATTGCCAAAACTTTTTTTGGCTTTGAAGAAATATTAGAACAAGAATTGCTGAGACTTGGAGCACAACAAGTGGAAAAAGGAGTGAGGATGGTTCAGTTTGTGGGTGATAAAGGTTTTATGTACAAATCGAATTTGGCCTTGCGAACCGCTTTAAAAATTTTAAAACCCATACATAAATTTCGCGCTGGGAACGAAAACGGCTTTTATCACGGCGTTCGAAGCATTGATTGGTCAAAATATTTGCATTCGAGTAAAACCTTTGTGATTGACGCTACCGTTCATTCCGATTTTTTTCGTCATTCGCAATTTGTGGCGCAAAAAGCAAAAGACGCTATTGTAGATCAGTTTCGTGACAAGTTTGGTTCTCGACCAAGCATTGACAAAGATTATCCGGATTTGCGAATCAATATCCACATTGATCGTGATCAAATTACCGTTTCGTTAGATACTTCGGGGGCTTCTTTACATCATCGTGGTTATAAAACCGCAACAAATATTGCTCCAATAAACGAAGTTTTGGCAGCAGGAATTTTGTTGCTTTCGGGTTGGGACGGACAAAGTGATTTTTTAGATCCAATGTGTGGTTCCGGAACATTTTTGGCGGAAGCCGCAATGATTGCTTGTAACATTCCAGCTAATATTAATAGACGAGAATTTGCTTTTGAAAAATGGAATGACTGGGAGAATGAATTATTTGATAAAGTTACTGATTCACTGTTGAATAAAACGCGTGACTTCAACTATTCAATTAAGGGTTTTGACAAATCTCCATCTGCGGTTTTGAAGGCAAAAGATAACGTGAAAAATGCCAATTTAGAAGAATATATTTCAGTTTCTGAAAATAATTTTTTCCAAAGCGAAAAACAATCCGAAGGCAAATTACACATCGTTTTCAATCCACCTTATGGCGAAAGACTAGATATTGAAATGGAGCGTTTTTACAAAAATATTGGCGATACTTTGAAACAAAATTATCCCGGAACAAACGCATGGTTTATCACCGCAAATCTTGAAGCCTTAAAATTTGTAGGCTTGAAACCTTCCCGAAAAATCAAATTGTTTAACGGTAGTTTAGAATCTCGTTTGGTAAAATACGAAATGTACGAAGGTTCAAAAAGAGCAAAGTTTCAGGAGTCGTAGCATTACATTTTAAAGAAAATTAAATTATAAAAATAAATTCAAAAAAAATGAGTTTAAAAACTAGAGCTTTCGTGTATCAATTGTTGTGTTTTGCAGCATTGTTCATCCTTTTCAGATTTTTAATTGACGCTTTTACTAATTTGACCGGATTTTGGATTCCGTTGACAGCGTTTGTAGTTGCTACAATCTTGGCGCCACAATTTCAAGCGATTAGAACCAACGAAGGCGAAAAATTATTCATGAAATGGATTTTTATGAAAGGCATCAAACAAATTAAGTAACAAAAAAGCGGAACCAAATTGATTCCGCTTTTTTTATTGTTTTTCGGTATTGTTTTCTACTTTTTGCTGTTTTTTATACAATGGAATAAAATAACTTAGGGTGTAATTAAATCCTACGCCAAAACTTCCGTCATAAGTTCTATTAAAGCCCGGAATATAAAGGTTATCAAAGTCATTAGGCTTTTTATTTGATACCAAATAATTCATTCTCACGCTAAATCCCATAAAAAGATTATCGAAGATTTCCGCTTTCATTCCCGCCACAAATTCGAGCCAATGAGCTGATAAACCGTCAAAAGTTCTGCCTTCAGTAATTAAACTTTCGTTACTAAAATATGGATTTGGATTATAAATAGTGTAACTGTTCAATTCTTGCGAAAAAGTACTAAAACCGTAACGTGCTCCAATGGTAATCATGTTTTCCATGTCCAACCAATTGTCATACAAATTGTAATCAGCTCCAAATTTTACAAAAGTTCCTTTGGTCGTAAAATTCAGTTGGGGTTCGTTAGTAGTTTTGTTTTCATTTCCAAATTCTCCCGCAATGTAAATTTTTTTATTAAAACGATAATCGGCAGTAATTTCAAAACCTTTGTAATCTTTATCGTAGAAACTTCGGGCTATTTTAAACAAATCTGCTCCAACTCTCAAACCGTATCTGTCCGGAAATTTTTGCGCAACTATCGTGTCCGTCGCAGTTTCCTGAGCCGAAATGTTCGCACAAAACAGCAAGCAGAAAAAATTAAAAATAAAAATTGAGGTGTGCTTCATCTTCATTTTCAATGGTGTTTTGTTCGTTTGTAATGGTTTGAATCCAGTTGGCATCGGTTCCGCCGGTTCGGGTAACATCGGTTAAAGAAAAATTCATTTTGTAGCCACAAGCACGCGAAACGTAAATTTGCATTCTTGAATAATCGATGGTCAATGTATCTGTATTTTGTTGTGCTGAACCGTTGAAATTGGTTAAAATATAAGTCGTAACATCGCTGTCTAGACGTAACGGCAAGGCAATAGAATTTGCATTTGTAAGAAAACGTGCTTCGCCTTCACCTTCGGAATTAAAAACCAAACGATTTTCTTCAGAAATTTCTCTGGCAGAAAAATTTGTCAGGTTTTTGGCAACAGAAGAATTGGTTTGATCAAAAAAATTAATCACCAATCGTGGAGTTGTTGGAGTACTTTCGGCACAAATATCATCTTTTTCGCAACCCGAAAAAATTCCTAAAAAAAGAAGTCCCAAAAAAATTAAATATTTTTTCATTTTGAAATTATCGTTTTTCCAAAAGTACAACATTTTCCACGTGGTGCGTTTGCGGAAACATGTCAACCGGACGAACTTTTACGACTTTGTACATTTCATCCATTAACGCCAAATCTCTTGCTTGTGTCGCCGAACTACAGCTTACATACACGATTTTTTCTGCACCAATATTTAAAATTTGCGCCACAACATCTTTGTGCATGCCATCTCGTGGCGGATCAGTAATAATCACGTCGGGTTTGCCATGTTGGGCAATAAAAGCGTCGTTGAAAACTTCTTTCATATCGCCTACAAAAAATTCGCAGTTGGTGATATTGTTGCGTTTGGCATTTTCTTTTGCGTCAGCAATGGCTTCAGGAACGGCTTCTACACCAATTACCTTTTTGGCTTTTTTTGATACAAATTGCGCAATTGTTCCAGTTCCGGTGTAAAGATCGTAAACCAACTCATTTCCCGTTAAACCAGCAAAATCGCGGGTAATTTTGTACAATTCATAAGCTTGTTCCGAATTGGTTTGGTAAAAAGATTTGGCATTGATGCTAAATTTCAAACCTTCCATTTCTTCCAAAATGTAATCTCTACCTTTATATAGAATCACATTTTGGTCGTAAATCGTATCATTTGCCTTGCTGTTAATTACGTATTGCAAAGATGTGATATTTGGAAATTTTTCCAATAAAAAATCAAGCAAACCTTCACGTTGCGTTTTATTATCTTCAAAAAACTGAATCAACACCATTATTTCTCCGGTTGAAGCCGTACGAATCATCAAAGTTCGTAGTAAACCTTCGTGGTTTCTTGGGTTGAAAAACGCCAAATCATGTTCATTAGCATAATCTCTAATGCTGTTTCTAATGGCATTTGAAGGATCTTGCTGTAAAAAACATTGGGTTACATCAAGAATTTTATCCCACATTTTCGGGATGTGAAAACCAAGTGCATTTTTATTGTCGAGTTCTTCGCCGCTTTCAATTTCTTTTTCGGTCATCCATCGCGCGTTTGAAAAAGAAAATTCCATTTTATTTCTGTAAAAAAATTGTTTAGCAGAACCTAAAATCGGGTCAAATTCGGGCAAATCAATTTTTCCAATTCTTTTCAAATGATTAAAAACTTCATTGTTTTTGTAATAAAGTTGTTTTTCGTAAGTCATGTTTTGCCACTTACAACCTCCACAAGCGCCAAAATGCTGGCAAACAGGTTCAATTCTATCTTCGGAAAATTCTTTTACGGCAATGGCTTTTCCTTCGTAATACGCTTTTCGCTTTTTAAAAGTTTGCACATCTACCACATCTCCCGGAACAACATTCGGAATAAAAATTACTTTTCCATCCGGAGCTTTCGCTACCGAAACGCCTTTGGCTCCAGCATCGAGAACTTTAACATCTTCAAAAATTATTCTATCGGTTTTTTTTCTTCCCATGGCGCAAAAGTAAGGGTTTTAATTGAAAGTTTTTGTAATAAACTATACATCAATAAGTATTCTTCTAAGTAAAAATCAATGACAATACGAAATACGAAAAAAAAATGATTTATCAAAGAGAATTAATTTATTTTTGCCAAACCCAAAAACTACCACAATTTTTTTTAAAACTAAAAGCAAATACTTTTCGTAAGTATTTTCTAACAAAAATTGTATTGTGGTGAAATCTATTTTGACAAACGAAACAAAAACGGAACTCATTGACGCCATTTTCCATGTGGTTCAAAATCTTCGTGCGGAACAGTCAAATTATATTGAACTTTGGCTTTACAGAAATGGAATCCGAGGGATTTTAGTTGATGATAACGCCAATGAATTTTTTTTAGTGGTCGGAAATTCCAGTTATCACGCTGTTTTGTTAAGAAAAGTAAAACTGTACCATGATGCTTCTCGTGCTGAAATTACCATGATTGTAAACGAGGCCTTCTCTTATTTACCGCCGGCTTTATAATTTTTTTGCAAATCTTAGAAAAACTGATTGATGATTAGCCAAAGGCAAAAACGTGGAGAAAATTTTGAGCAGCTAAAAGATTACATAAATTTAGATGTTTTTTCTGTAATGATTTAGATGTTTTGAAATCGTAATTTTATGATTCAAAAAAATATCGTTATGGAAAATTCAGAAAAAAATCACAAAGACGAACGCGAAAAAGCCAATAACGGCGATTGGAACAAACAACGTCCCGAATCCGAAAAACAAAATGAAGGTTACGACGGCGAAAACAAAAATGATAATAGTGGAGGAGCCGGAAGCACCGGAAGTGCCGCTACTAACAGTTAAATTATTCCCTGCGATGCAGGGATTTTTTATGCAAAAAATTCCGACAACAAAGCCGATATTTTCATAAATTCGTAATCAATGTTTCAGTAAAAATAAAATCCAACTGATAAAAATCCATGCAAACCATTCCACACAGCTTATTCACTGATTTCGATATTAATCTTTTTAATTCGGGAAAACATTTCCGATTGTTCGAAAAATTTGGAGCACATATTATTGAAGTAGAAAATAATTTGGGCGTTTATTTTGCGGTTTGGGCACCTTCGGCAAAAAAAGTTTCGGTAGTTGGCGATTTTAATTATTGGAATGATGAGCAAAATCCGTTGTTGGTTCGTTGGGATAATTCCGGGATTTGGGAAGGTTTTGTTCCAAATGCAAAAAAAGGTCAGAAATATAAATTCAAAATTTTTTCTAATCACAATAATTATGTAGTTGAAAAATCCGATCCTTACGCTATTTTTTGCGAAAATGCTCCCGGAACCGCTTCTATTATTTGGGATTTTCCACATCAATGGAACGACGAATTGTGGTTGAAAAATCGGGAAAACCGAAACAATCTCAACCAACCATTTTCAGTTTATGAAGTTCATTTGGCGTCTTGGCGAAAAAATGTCCACGAAAATCGTTCGTTAACATATCGTGAACACGCAGAAGAATTGGTGAATTATGTGAAAAAAACCGGATTTACCCACGTAGAATTAATGCCAATTATGGAATATCCTTACGAACCTTCGTGGGGTTATCAAATCACCGGATATTTTGCGCCAACTTCGCGTTTTGGCAATCCCGAAGATTTTATGGCGTTGATTGATGCGTTTCATCAGGCGGAAATTGGCGTAATTCTCGATTGGGTTCCATCGCATTTTCCGGAAGACGAAAACGGTTTGGGATATTTTGACGGTTCACATCTTTATGAACATCCCGACAGAAATAAAGGCTATCATCCGGATTGGAAAAGTTTAATTTTTAATTACGGCAGAAATCAGGTTCGATCGTTTTTGATTAGCAATGCTGCTTTTTGGATGCAAAAATACCATGTTGACGCGCTTCGCGTTGATGCTGTTGCCTCGATGTTATACCTCGATTATTCAAGGGAAGATGGCGATTGGGAACCGAATATTTTTGGTGGAAGAGAAAACCTCGAAGCCATATCTTTTTTGCAAGAATTAAATACAGAATTGTACCAAAGTTTCCCGGGAATCCAAACCATCGCCGAAGAAAGTACTTCTTTTCCAATGGTTTCAAAACCAGTATTTACGGGAGGTTTAGGATTTGGCATGAAATGGATGATGGGTTGGATGCACGACACGCTTCAATATTTTAAAAAAGATGCGATTCACCGGAAATACCACCAAAACGACCTTACTTTTAGCATGACTTATGCGTTTACCGAAAATTTTATGTTGCCGCTTTCTCACGACGAAGTGGTTTACGGAAAAAAATCAATTTTTGGAAGAATGCCTGGCGATGAATGGCAACAATTTGCTAATCTTCGATTGTTGTATTCGTACATGTTCACGCATCCGGGAACAAAATTACTTTTTATGGGAGGCGAATTTGCCCAAAGTGCCGAATGGAATTTTCAGCAAAGTTTAGATTGGCATTTGTTAGAATATAATTTTCACAAAGGAATTCAATCGTTGATTACCGATTTAAATTTTTTGTACCAAAGCGAACCGGCTTTGTATGAAAAGCAATTTTCGCATGAAGGTTTTGAGTGGATCAACTATCAAGATCACGAAAATTCTGTTTTGGCATTTATTAGGAAAGGGAATCTTTCGGAAAATAATCTGGTTGTGGTGTGTAATTTAACGCCAATGGTTCGGGAAAATTACCGGATTGGTTTTCCTTCAAATGAAAATTGGCGATTACTTTTTAATAGTGATGCGAGTAAATTTTGCGGAAGCGAAATCAATCAAAATAAAATTAAAATCGAAAAAATTTTATGGGACGGAAAAGATTTTTCTGCGGCGTTGACTTTGCCGGCTTTATCGTTAATGATTTTTAAGGCAAAAGTGTAACGGACAACAATAACGTTTTCGTGAAAAAATATAAAAAATATTGGTGATGGTGTGAAAACTTGGTAAGTTTGAAACCGTTCCAAAGCAAGACAAAATATGATTACAAATACCGAATTAGAACATAAAGGAGATCTTTTTCCTTCAAAAATAATTAATTGTGAACGTGACGGCGACAGCATTTTTTTCTACGCAGAAAATAATGTGGTGCTCAAAATTACAGTTTTGAGAGACAGTTTGCTACGTTTTCGTTTTACTACAAAAGGTTACTTTAACAACGATTTTTCTTACGCAATCGATGAAAATCACACGCAAGGTTTCAATAAATTAGAAATTTCCGAAGACGAGAATTTTTATTTTATCACGACCAGCAAAGTGATTTGTGAAGTGGCTAAAAAAGACATGAAACACCGTTTATTTGACGTTGAAAAAAATGCAATTCTTGAGGATGAACTTGGGTTTCACTGGGAAGAAATGTATGAATACGGCGGAAATGTGGTGAAAATGAGTAAAATTTCTAAGGATGGCGAAAGTTTTTATGGATTAGGTGACAAAGCCACTCATTTGAATTTAAAAGGAAAAAGACTTGAAAATTGGGCAACCGATCAATATGCTTTTTCGAAAGACCAAGAACCTTTGTACAAATCGGTTCCGTTTTACATTGGGTTAAAAGACAAAAATGCTTACGGCGTTTTTTTCGACAATACGTTTCGTACTTATTTTGATTTTGCGCACGAGCGAAGAAATGTAACCAGTTTTTGGGCAGAAGGAGGAGAGATGAATTATTATTTTTTCTACGGTCCGGAAATGCAAGATGTGGTTACTTCATACACAGATTTAACTGGAAAGCCAGAGTTACCGCCACTTTGGGCTTTGGGTTATCACCAATGCAAGTGGAGTTATTATCCTGAAGCGAAGGTGAAAGAAATTGCCGGAAAATTCCGCGAGCTTCAAATTCCTTGCGACGGAATTTACCTCGATATTGATTACATGGATGGTTTTAGATGTTTTACTTGGAACAAAGATTATTTTCCAGACCCGAAGAAAATGGTGGCAGAATTGGCAGAAGACGGTTTCAAAACCATTGTAATTATTGATCCGGGAATCAAAATTGACCGTGATTATTGGGTTTACAACGAAGGAATTGAAAACGATTATTTTTGCAAAAGAGCCGATGGACCTTTGATGAAAGGAAAAGTTTGGCCAGGCGAATGTAATTTTCCGGATTATACAAATCCAGAAGTCAGACAATGGTGGGCTGGTTTATTCAAAGAATTAATTGGCGAAATAGGAGTGAAAGGCGTTTGGAATGACATGAACGAGCCAGCCGTGATGGAAGTTCCTACCAAAACTTTTCCATTAGACGTTCGTCATGATTACGACGGAAATCCTTGCAGCCACAGGAAAGCACATAATATTTACGGAACGCAAATGGCTCGTGCAACGTATGAAGGCGTGAAAAAATTTGCTTACCCGAAACGTCCTTTTGTCATCACGCGTTCGGCTTATTCTGGAGCGCAAAAATATACTTCGTCATGGACTGGAGATAACGTGGCAAGTTGGGAACATCTTTGGATTGCCAATATTCAAATGCAGCGAATGTCTCTTTCCGGAATGGGTTTTACCGGTTCTGATATTGGTGGTTTTGCCGAACAGCCTTCCGGCGAATTATATGCAAGATGGATTCAATTAGGAGTTTTTCATCCTTTTTGCCGAACGCATTCTTCCGGACATCATGGCGAACAGGAACCTTGGGCTTTTGATGAAGAAGTTATCAATATCACTAGAAAATTTGTGAATCTTCGGTACCAATTATTACCTTATTTGTACACGATGTTTTACCAATATATTTCCGAAGGAATTCCAATGCTGAAACCTTTGGTGTATTTTGACCAAAAAGATCCGCAAACGCATTACCGAACCGATGAGTTTATTTTTGGAAATCAAATTTTAGTTTGCCCTATTTTGGAACCAAATTCAAAAGGAAGACGCATGTATATTCCTTCTGGCGAATGGTATAATTACTGGACAAACGAAAAAGTCTCCGGCGGAAAAGAGATGTGGGTTGATAGTCAATACGATGAAATTCCGGTATTTATAAAAAGTGGCGCGATTATCCCGAAATATCCTGTTCAACAATATGTTGGCGAAAAAGATTTTGACGAAGTAACGCTTGATGTTTACTTTAAATCAGGAAAAGAAACTTCTGTTGTATATGAAGATGCTCAAGATGGTTATGATTATGCCAAAGGAAGATACAGTTTAAGAACATTTAAACTCACGGGAAAGGAAAACGAACTCATCATCACGCAACACAAAGAAGGAAAATTTGTAACCAATTATAGTGCGTTTAAATTTAATCTGATAGATTTGCCCTTTGAAATCAAATCGATTCAAATAGATAATGAAGAAGTGAATATTTCGGAGCTTCAATCAGAAAACGATAACTTTTTAACAATAAATAAAGATTTTTCCGAATTACATATCGTCGGAAATTAGTAAATTTGATTATAAACCATTTAAAAACGTAACCATGAAAAGAAGGTATTTATTAATCCCGCTTGCACTTTTTGGAATAATTTATTCTTGTGCAACCAATCCGTTTACCGGAAAAAGCACTTTGGCATTAGTTCCGGATTCGCAAATTTTGCCTTCGGCATTTGCACAATACAACGAATTTTTGAAACAAAACAAAGTAGTAACCGGAACCGCTGATGCTAATCGTGTAACTACCGTTGGAACAAAAATTAAAAACGCAGCAGAAAAATATTTAGCAGCAACCGGAAATCAGGGTTATCTTAAGGACTACCAATGGGAATATAGATTGGTAGAAAGCAAAGAGGTAAATGCTTGGTGTATGCCAGGCGGAAAAATTGTTTTCTATACAGGAATTCTTCCCATCACTAAAGACGAAACCGGAATGGCTGTTGTAATGGGCCACGAAGTAGCTCATGCCTTACTCAATCACGGTCAGCAACGTATGAGTGCCGATGTTTTAACACAACTTGGAGCTGTTGGTGTTGGAGCGGCAACTGGCGGAAAAAGTCAATCAACGCAAGACTTGGCGATGCAAGCTTACGGAGTTGGAGCACAATATGGAGCCTTATTACCATTTAGCCGAAAACATGAAAGTGAAGCCGATAAAGTTGGTTTGACATTAATGGCGATTGCAGGTTATAATCCTGATGCTTCTATTGCTTTTTGGGAAAGAATGGCAGCAAATTCCGGAGGTGGAGCTCCACCAGAATTTTTGAGTACGCATCCGTCTAATCAAACCAGAATTGCTAATTTAAAAGCTTTGATTCCGGAAGCAAAAGCAGAAGCCGCAAAATATGGCGTGAAATTTAAATAGAACTTCACTTTCCATTAAATAAAAAATAATATCTTCGAACCACGCTAAAAATGGCGTGGTTTTTTATTTTTCAAAATTTATGCAAACACCGTTACAAAAAGGCGATAAAAAGTTGATGAACGCCTGGGCATTTTACGATTGGGCAAATTCTACTTACAGTTTGGTTATTTCATCGGCAATTTTTCCGTTGTATTTCGGCTATTTATTTGCCAAAGAAGATACTATTGTTTTTTTGGGGTACGATTTTAAAGCCACGGCATTAATCAGTTTTGTGACCGCTTTTGCGTTTTTGGTGGTGGCAATTATGTCTCCAATACTTTCCGGAATTGCTGATTTTGTTGGAAATAAAAAACGCTTCATGCAATTTTTTTGCTATTTGGGAGCATTTTCTTGTATTGGAATGTATTGGTTTACCAAAGAAAATATTTACTTCGGAATTTTATGTTTTTTCTTCGGATTGATAGGTTTCTGGGGAAGTTTGGTTTTTTACAATTCGTATTTACCGGATATTGCTCATAACGAACAGCAAGATGCTTTAAGTGCAAAAGGTTATTCCTTGGGATATATTGGAAGTGTGATTTTGCTCGTGATTTGCTTAATTATTATTTTAAGTCAAAAAGGCGAAGCTGCACTTCACATGATGCGAATTTCCTTTGCGGCAACGGGAATTTGGTGGATTTTGTTCAGTCAATATTCTTTTTATTATTTGCCGAAAGGCAATCATTCTCAGGTAAAAATCCACAAAGATTTATTTTTTCGCGGATTCAAAGAATTGAAAAAAGTGAAAGACCAATTAGTTCAAAATCCGTATTTGGCAAAATATCTTTCGGCATTTTTTGTGTACAGCATGGCGGTTCAAACGGTTATGTTGGTGGCAACTTATTTTGGGGAACAAGAAATTAATTGGGCAACCGATTCTGAAAAGACCAGCGGATTGATTATCAGTATTTTATTGATTCAACTAATTGCTATTTTAGGAGCATTTTTAACCTCGAGAGCTTCGGGAAAATTTGGAAATATCAAAACCTTGATTGTCATTAATTTTATTTGGGCAATTATTTGCATTTGGGCATTTTTTGTAAAAGAACCAATTGAATTTTACATTACAGCCGGATTTGTAGGTTTGGTAATGGGCGGAATTCAGTCGCTTTCTCGTTCTACGTATTCTAAATATTTGCCAGAAACAAAAGACACCGCTTCATTTTTTAGTTTTTATGATGTTTCCGAAAAAATAGGAATCGTCATCGGAATGTGTTTATATGGATTAATTGACCAAATCACCGGATCGATGCGAAATTCCATTGTATTTCTCACATTATTTTTTATTGTTGGAATCGTTTTGCTTTTTAGAATCCCAAAAAAGTAGGAATGTTGGCAAAAAATTATATTTTTGAAAAAAAATCGAAAACCTATACTCAACATAATGAAAAATTTTAGATTTCTTACCCTACTATTTGCGATGCTTTCGCTTTTTGCAGTTTCTTGTGACAACGAACCAATTGATCCTAGTTTAAACAACGGCGAAAATCCTGAGGTTCCAGGAAATGAGCTGGGTACTTTTAGCGTGGATTTTAATGGACAAACTTATTCGACTACAACAACTGTTGCTGTAATTTCTGAAGATGGAATTGAACTTGCTGCTACAAGAAGTAACGGCGAGAGTTTCGGGTTTCTTATTGATGGTAACACAGTTGGAACCTATTCCGCCGAAAGTATTTTCCTTGCTTACCAACGTTCATCAACTGAAGAATTCGGCTTTTCCAACATTCATTCGGATTTAGAAGATAGTAATGGAACAGTTACGATAACTTCTATAAACACTCAAAACAATACAATTTCCGGAACGTTTTCTTTCACGGGTTATTGGACTGATTTACTTGACGAAGATTCACCGGAGCCGATAATTTTCACAAACGGAACTTTTACAAATATTCCATTTACCGGAAACGTTCCAGGTGGCGGAAGCGGCGGCAACAATGGTTCTGCTGGAGATTATTGGCCAACCGCAATTGGGAATCAATGGACATTTTCAATGAATGGTACTATACAGGATCCAATGGAAATGGTTTCTACTAGCACATTTAACGGTCAAACTTATTATAAATTTTCCACTTTATTTGGCGGTCCAACTGGTGGATTTAATTCAGCAGATGTTTGGATTAATAATAATAACGGTGTTTATACTATGAAAATGGGGGAAATCGATTTAAGCGGTGGAGGCATGAGCGGAAGCCAATCTGGATACGAAATGATTATGTTAAAAGATAATTTAGCCGTTAATCAAACTTGGACCGGACAATATTCTCAAACTACTACTTATACTGGTATGCCAGGAATTGTTCAAACTACTAATTACACTGGAAAAATTCTTGCGAGAGATGCAAGTGAAAGCATAAATGGTGTTGCTTATTCAAATATTATTAAAGCCCAAATACGACAAGAAACTTCGATTATGGGAGCTGTAACAGTGACGACTTCGGAATATTGGTTTGCAAAAGATATCGGACCGGTTAAAACAATTTCCACAATTGGAACTACTTCTTTCGAAAATATCTTAGTTGATTACGAAGTGAATTAACATTCATAAAATACAATTCAGAATCCCGAACCAAAAAAGTTCGGGATTTTTTATGGCACAATGATTGACTTGTTACATTAGAAAATTGATACGAAAATTTTATTTTAAATTGATTTTCAGATATTTGTAAATTCTTTCCCGCCAATTTAGGCCTAAGAATTTTTTGTTTAATGACAAAATGACCCAAAAAAATACTATGCCAAATCAAAAAATAATTACCCTTGACAATATGTCACTCCAAGATTTCGACGCCGAATCAGAATTAATTCCACTTCTTACACCCGAAGATGAAGAAGAAATGCGCAACGAACAATTGCCGGAAGAACTAGCCATTTTGCCTTTGCGAAATATGGTTTTATTTCCGGGAGTTGTGATTCCCATTACTGCAGGTCGCGATAAGTCGATCAAATTAATCAATGATGCAAATGCTTTGGGCAAAACCATCGGGGTTACTTCACAAATTAATGAAGACGATGAAGATCCAAATCCTTCGCAGATTAATTCGGTTGGAACGGTTGCCAGAATTCTTCGTGTTTTGAAAATGCCCGATGGCAATGTGACTGTTATTTTGCAAGGAAAAAAACGTTTTGAAATTGATAAAGTAAATTCCGAAGTTCCTTACATCAAAGCAACTATCAAAGAAGTTCCGGAGAATTTACCTGAAACAACTGATGCCGAATTTTCGACTATCATTGAATCGATAAAGGAAATGGCGATTGAAATTATCAAGGAAAGCCCAAATATTCCAACCGAAGCTACCTTTGCCATAAAAAACATCGAAAGTAAATCTTTTCTTATCAATTTTGTTTCTTCTAACATGAATCTTTTAGTTAAAGAAAAACAAGAATTGTTGATGATTAATGATTTAAAAGACAGAGCTTTAGAAACTCTTCGTTTTATGAATTTGGAGTTGCAAAAACTCGAATTGAAAAACGATATTCAATCTAAAGTCCGTTTTGATTTAGATCAACAGCAACGTGAGTATTTTTTGCATCAGCAAATGAAAACCATTCAGGAAGAATTGGGTGGCGTTTCGCAAGAGCAGGAAATTGACGAGATGAAACAAAAAGGGTTGAAGAAAAAATGGAACCTGAAAGTCAAAGAACATTTTGAAAAAGAGCTTTCGAAAATGCAACGCATGAATCCGCAATCACCGGATTTTGGGATTCAACGCAGTTACCTCGAATTATTTTTAGAATTGCCTTGGAATGAATTTTCCAAAGATAATTTTGACTTAAAACGTGCCGAAAAAATCCTCGACCGCGATCATTTTGGTTTAGAAGAAGTTAAAAAACGCATGATTGAACATTTGGCGGTTTTAAAACTTCGCAATGACATGAAATCGCCTATTTTGTGTCTGTATGGACCTCCAGGAGTGGGAAAAACTTCTATCGGGAAATCAGTTGCCGAAGCTTTAGGGAGAGAATATGTGAGAATTTCTTTGGCAGGTTTGCGTGACGAAGCGGAAATTCGTGGTCATAGAAAAACCTATATTGGTGCTTTGCCCGGAAGAATTATTCAGAGTTTGAAAAAAGCAAAAACTTCTAATCCGGTGTTTGTTTTAGACGAAATCGATAAATTGTCGAGTAGCCACAGTGGCGATCCTTCATCTGCGTTTTTGGAGGTTTTGGATCCGGAACAAAATTCGGAATTTTACGATAATTATCTAGAAATGGGCTTCGATTTATCAAAAGTGATGTTCATTGCCACATCTAATAATATGGCAACTATTCAACCGGCTTTGCGCGACAGAATGGAAATCATCAACATGACTGGTTACACGATTGAAGAAAAAGTGGAAATCGCCAAGCAACATCTTTTGCCAAAACAAATCAAAGAACACGGTTTGAAAGCTAAAGATATTGCTATCGGAAAAAAACAGTTGGAAAAAATTGCCGTAGGTTATACGAGAGAATCTGGCGTTCGTGGTTTGGAAAAACAAATTGCTAAAATGGTTCGTTTCGCTGCGAAATCTATTGCAATGGAAGAGGAATACAATGTGAAAATCACGGATGAAGACATTTTAAAAGTGCTTGGAGCGCCAAAAATGGAACGTGATAAATACGAAAATAATGATACGGCTGGAGTTGTAACAGGTTTAGCTTGGACAAGCGTTGGCGGTGATATTTTATTTATCGAATCGATTTTATCCAAAGGAAAAGGAAGCCTTACCATGACTGGAAATTTAGGAACGGTAATGAAAGAATCGGCAACAATTGCTTTAGAATATATTAAATCGAATGCAGAAAGATTGGGTATCAAACAAGAAATTTTGTCAGGATATAACGTACACATCCACGTTCCGGAAGGTGCCACGCCAAAAGATGGACCAAGTGCCGGAATTGCGATGTTAACTTCGTTAGTTTCGAGTTTTACACAAAAAAGAATTAAGAAAAGCATTGCCATGACCGGAGAAATTACGCTTCGTGGAAGGGTTTTGCCAGTTGGCGGAATTAAAGAAAAAATATTGGCGGCAAAACGTGCCAACATCAAAGAAATTATTTTGTGTCAAGAAAACAAGCGCGACATCGATGAAATAAAACCTGAGTATTTACAAGGCTTAACGTTTCATTACGTAAAAGAAATGAGTGAAGTTTTAGCAGTAGCGATAACCGATCAAAACGCCAAAAATGCTAAAATTCTTCCTTAAAAATAATTTTTAATTTTCATCAAAAAGGCAAAAGTAGGCGCAATGCAAACTTTTGCCTTTTTCTAATTTATCTATTCCCATAAAAATAATATCTTCGCAATTGCGTTATTCAATTTAGAAATAAGCAAAAACCCTCCATGTTCAAAAAACTGATTTTCGTTTTTCTCGTATTTTTTTGTTCCGAAGCTTTCAGTCAAATTGGCGGTAGGTATGTTTACCAATTTCTAAATTTGGTTACGTCTCCACGTCAAGCGGCTCTTGGAGGGAAAACCGTTACCATTCACGATTACGATGTAAACCAAGGTTCGTTTAATCCAGCTACGATTAACCCGGAAATGGACAACCATCTTTCGGCAAATTATGGAAATTATTATGGAGAAATTTCCTACGGAACTGCAGCTTATGCCTACACTTGGGACCGTCACGTGCAAACTTTTCATGGAGCGGTAAATTACATCAACTACGGAAGTTTTGAAGGTTATGACGAGAATGGTCAACGAACGGGAGATTTCACGGGAAGTGACATTTCTGTGTCATTTGGTTATGCTTACAATATTCCTTGGACCGATATTTATGTTGGCGCTAACGCAAAATTAATATCTTCAACCTTAGAGAGTTACAGTTCTTTTGGAGCTGCTGTAGATATTGGTGCTTTGTATGTTGATGACCGAAATGACATCAATATTGGTTTGGCAATTAGAAATGTTGGTTACCAAATCAAACCTTATCAAGATACCAACGAAAAATTACCGCTTGAAATCATCGCAGGAATTTCTCAAGAATTAGAAAATGTTCCAATCAGATGGCATTTGACTTTAGAAAATTTACAACAATGGAACATTGCTTTTTCTAATCCAAATAGGGCAGAAGGTTCGCTTGATGGCGGAAGTTCCGAGGAAAAAGTAAGTTTTTTCAATAACGCCTTACGCCACGTGATTGTTGGCGCCGAATTATTTCCTGATAAAAGTTTTTCGCTTCGTTTAGGATATAATTTCCGTCGAGCGGAAGAATTACGAATTGTCGATCAAAGAAATTTTTCCGGAATTTCAGCAGGTTTCGGCATCAGATTTAACAAAGTGCGTTTCGATTATTCCTATTCACGCTACACGGCTGCAGCTAACACGAGTCTTTTTGGACTGATGATTAATCTTCAATAAAAAATATTTTGGATAAAAAAATTACAATTGCCATCGACGGTTTTTCTTCTACCGGAAAAAGTACGCTTGCCAAACAATTAGCCAAACATTTGGGATACGTGTATGTGGATACAGGTGCGATGTATCGTGCGGTTACGCTTTACGCAATGCAAGAAAGTTTTATAAATTCGGATCATTTTGAAAAAGAAGAATTAATTAAAAATCTTCATAAAATTACATTGCAGTTTTTGTTCAATCCCGATTTAGGTTTTGCCGAAATGTATCTCAACGAAAAAAATGTGGAGGACGAAATCCGAACGCTTGCCGTTTCCAATTTTGTAAGCAAAGTAGCTGAAGTTTCTGAAGTTCGGGTAAAATTAGTCGAACAACAGCAACACATGGGCGAAAACAAAGGCGTCGTAATGGACGGTCGCGATATTGGAACCGTGGTTTTTCCCAATGCTGAATTAAAACTTTTTATGACGGCAAGTCCGGAAACGCGGGCTAAAAGACGTTTTGACGAATTAACTCAAAAAGGGCAAAACGTATCGTACGATGAAGTCCTGAAAAACGTACAAGAACGCGATTTTATTGACACGAATAGAGAAGATTCGCCGTTAGTTAAAGCCGAAGACGCTCTTGAAATTGACAATTCTACACTTTCTATAACGGAACAATTTGACAAAGTTTTGGCATTGGTTGATCAAGTGACTAAAACGATGTAATTTTTTGGTAATCTCAATTAAAATAGTAGATTTACGCCCGCTAAAAACAAATACCATCTAAAATATGAGTATCAAGAATAGATTAATCACCATGAACTTCTTTCAGTTTTTTGTTTGGGGAGCATGGTTGATTACGATTGCCAACTTTTGGTTCGGAACAAAAAAATGGGAAGGAACACAATTTGGTTTAGTCTTCGGAACCATGGGAATCGCATCGCTTTTTATGCCAACCATCACCGGAATTTTGGCAGATAGATGGATCAACGCCGAAAAATTATACGGAATTCTTCATATTCTTTACGCTGGAGTTTTGTTTTACTTACCGCAGGTTACTTCTCCTGACGATTTTATTTATGTGATGCTTTTGGCAATGTGTTGCTACATGCCAACCATTGCATTGTCGAATTCCATTTCATATACGGCTTTAAAAAATAGTCCTGATAGTGATGTGGTGAAAGATTTTCCGCCAATCCGCGTTTGGGGAACAATTGGATTTATTGCCGCGATGTGGCTTACCAATTTAACAGGAAACAAAGCAACTGAATACCAATTTTACATCGCAGGAATTGCCGCAATTTTCTTGGGAATATATGCTTTTACCTTACCAAAATGTCCGCCGTTACATACAAAAACTCAAAATTCCAGCGGAATTGAGGCTTTAGGTTTAGAGGCTTTTAAATTATTTGGAAGTTATAAAATGGCGTTGTTCTTTATTTTTTCGATGTTTTTGGGTGGCGCTTTACAGTTGACAAATGCTTATGGTGACGTTTTTTTAGATGAATTTAAAAACATTCCTCAATATGCGGATTCTTTTGTGGTGAAATATTCTACTATTATTATGTCGATTTCACAGGTTTCTGAAACTCTGTTTATCTTGGCAATTCCTTTTTTCTTGAAAAGATTTGGTATCAAACAAGTGATGTTGATTTCGATGTTGGCTTGGGTATTGCGTTTTGCGCTTTTTGCTTACGGAAATCCGACAGATGGTTTGTGGATGATTATCTTAAGTTGTGTGGTTTACGGAATGGCGTTTGACTTTTTCAATATTTCCGGATCGCTTTTCGTTGAAACCTCTACTGATGCTAAAATTCGTTCTTCGGCACAAGGATTGTTTATGATGATGACCAACGGTTTTGGAGCTGTTTTAGGAAGTTTTACTTCGGGTTGGGCAATTGAAAAATATTTTACGCATAACGGAGAACGCGACTGGCACAACATCTGGTTGACTTTTGCTGGTTATGCCTTGATTATTGCGATTGCTTTTGCAATTTTGTTCAAGCATAAACACGACCCTAAAGTTGTGGACAACGCGATTCATTAATTTTTATTTC
This sequence comes from Bacteroidota bacterium, assembly GCA_023387965.1. GTDB lineage: Bacteria > Bacteroidota > Bacteroidia > Flavobacteriales > Flavobacteriaceae > Flavobacterium. The sequence goes on from JAEWHE010000033.1 coordinate 70,491, forward strand.
AAAAATATTTTTAAGACTTAACGGGTTCAAACCTGTTGGGTCTTTTTTTGTATTGCCACGAATGTACGAATTTTTGTTGGAATTTCTTTTTCCACAGATTACATGATTTCCACTGATTTTTTTCTTGGAATTTGAACTTTAAAAAATTGGAATTTCTTTTTCGCTTGGAATTTGGGATTTAAAAAATTGGAATTTCACCCGGTGTCGTTTAGTTGAATTTCGCTTGAGAAAACATTTTGTAAAACGAATTTTATTTATTACTTTTGCAAACCTTTTGGCGGAGAAGCGTTTCCATTAGGTTTCAACTATTTATGTAAAACACTTCTGTTCTTTTTTTATTCGCACGGATGAAACGCAGGAAAAAGACGGAATACAAATTTTTTATCAGAACATTATGTCTGAACAAACAAAAACACAAGCGGAATTTTTAGAGAGCTTTAACTGGCACAACTTTCAAGAAGGAATTGATGCAGTTGACGAAAAAAACTTGCAAGAATTTGAAGAACTAGTTTCTAAAACGTTCATCAATACTGACCAAGAAGAAGTAGTTGAAGGTGTGGTAGTTAGAATTACTGACAGAGATGCAATTGTTGATATCAACGCAAAATCTGAAGGTGTAATTTCTTTGAACGAATTCCGTTACAACCCGAACTTAAAAGTAGGTGACAAAGTAGAAGTATTGATTGACGTTCGTGAGGACAAAACAGGTCAGTTGGTTCTTTCTCACAGAAAAGCACGTACTATCAAAGCTTGGGACAGAGTTATCAATGCTAACGAAACTGGAGAAATTGTTAATGGTTTCGTGAAATGCAGAACTAAAGGTGGTATGATCGTTGACGTTTTTGGTATTGAAGCTTTCTTGCCAGGATCTCAAATTGACGTTAAGCCTATCAGAGATTACGATCAGTACGTAAACAAAATGATGGAATTTAAAGTTGTGAAAATCAACCACGAATTCAAAAATGTTGTTGTTTCGCACAAAGCGCTTATCGAAGCTGATATCGAAGTACAGAAAAAAGAAATCATCGGTCAATTAGAAAAAGGGCAAGTATTAGAAGGTGTTGTTAAAAACATTACTTCTTATGGTGTGTTTATTGACCTTGGAGGTGTTGACGGATTGATCCACATTACTGACCTTTCTTGGTCAAGAATCAACCACCCAAGTGAAGTTCTTGAATTAGATCAAAAATTAAATGTTGTAATCCTTGATTTCGATGATGAGAAAACAAGAATCCAACTTGGTTTAAAACAATTGAACGCTCACCCTTGGGATGCTTTAAATGCTGATTTAAAAGTTGGTGATAAAGTAAAAGGTAAAGTAGTTGTAATCGCTGATTATGGTGCTTTCATCGAGGTTGCGGAAGGTGTTGAAGGTTTAATCCACGTTTCTGAAATGTCTTGGTCAACTCACTTAAGAAGTGCTCAAGATTTCGTAAAAGTTGGTGACGAAGTTGAAGCTGTTGTATTAACACTTGATAGAGATGAAAGAAAAATGTCTCTTGGTATTAAACAATTAACTCAAGATCCTTGGACTGACATTACTGCGAAATATCCAGTAGGTTCTAAACACACAGGAATCGTTAGAAACTTTACAAACTTTGGTGTTTTCGTAGAATTAGAAGAAGGAATCGACGGATTAATTTATATTTCTGACCTTTCTTGGACTAAGAAAATCAAACATCCATCAGAATTTGTAAACGTTGGAGAAAAACTTGACGTAGTTGTATTAGAGTTAGATGTTGAAGGACGTAAATTATCTTTAGGTCACAAACAAACAACTGCAAACCCTTGGGATAAATACGAAGATGCTTTCGCTGTTGGGACAATCCACAACGGAGAAATCTCTGAAATTGTTGACAAAGGTGCAACTGTAGAGTTTGGTGACGATATCGTTGCTTTCATCCCAACACGTCATCTTGAAAAAGAAGACGGGAAAAAATTGAAAAAAGGCGATACTGCTGATTTCAAAGTAATCGAATTCAACAAAGAATTTAAAAGAGTTGTAGCTTCTCACACTGCTATTTTCCGTGAGGAAGAAGAGAAAAACGTGAAAGCTGCAGAAAACAATGCTTCTTCTAACAATGCTACTGCATCAACTTTAGGAGATAACAATGACATTCTTGCTGAATTGAAAGCTAAAATGGAAAAAGGAGGAAACTAATTCCAAACTTTTTTATAATAAGAAAACCCTGCAGTAATGCGGGGTTTTTTATTTTGAATCTTTTCCAGATGTTAAATCCAGCTGTTATTAAAACTGTCCAAAACTTTTTTCCGTAGATAGTTTAAACAAAGAAGATAAATTCCATATACAAACCATCTAATTAATTTTTTGGGTTGATGGTTGAGAAATCCGGGTTGAAAAATCCGGATTTTGCATTTTATAGCAAAGAGATTTTGATTTTTTTTTTAAACGAATTGTCGCTGTTTGCAAAAAATGATTAAATTTGGAGCTCATGAACAAAATGGTTCGCATCTAAAAAAGAGAGATATGAAAAATACCAAAACATTAGCAATCGCGTTGTTTGCCACGGCTGTAAGTTTTAGTGGTTTTGCACAAAAAACTAAAACTCAAGTACCCGCTCCAAAAGTTGATGCTTCAAAAAATGTTGTCGAAAATTTAGCTGCAACGCCTGAACTTTCTACCATTGCAAAAGTTTTTCAAGTATCTGGTTACAACAGTATTTTGTCAGAAAACAGCAACTTCACGATTTTGGCACCAACAGATAATGTGATCACCAATAAAGATGCTTTTTTTGATTCAAAAAATATTGAAAACACCAGAAATTTCGGTGCTTACCATATTATTTACGGCAAATATACTATGGCTGATTTCGCCAATCTTGTAACTACTAAAAAGGAAAGAAAAGCTACGATAAAAACGGCTGATGGAAAGCCAATTACGATTACTTTTGAAAAAGGAGAAATGTATATTACTGATGAAAAAGGAAATAAATCTAAAGTTACTTTTTCTGATGTAATTGTGAACAACGGAGTTATTCACGGATTGGATAGACCTTTACAGTTTTAAATTGTTAGAAAAAAAATCCCGCAATTGCGGGATTTTTTTATGCGTCTTTGTAAATTTTATCGTACAAATCTTGATAAATTTCTTTGATATTTTTACGTTTGAGTTTCATAGTAGGAGTGAGGTGACCTCCATCAATGGTCCAGGCTTCCGGAGTAAGTTCAAAACGTTTTATTTTTTCCCAATTCCCAAACTTTTCATTTGCGGCTTCAATTTCCTTTTTGATTCGTTTTTTGATTTCGTCGCTTTCCGCAATTTCTTTGTTGGATGAAACAGCAATTCCTTTTTTCTTTGCCCAATTTTTCACAAATTCAAAATCAGGTTGGATAAGAGCTGCCGGCATTTTTTCGCCTTCGCCAATTACCATAATTTCACCGATGAAACGTGATTGTTTGAGAGCGTTTTCAATTAATTGTGGCGCCACATATTTTCCACCAGAAGTTTTGAACATTTCCTTTTTGCGATCGGTAATTTTCAAAAATCCTTCTTCATCGATCACGCCAATGTCGCCCGTGTGAAAATAGCCGTCTTTGATTGTTTCATTCGTTTTTTCTTCATCTTTGTAATAACCCATCATCACGTTCGGACCTTTGATCAGGATTTCACCATCTTCTGCAATTTTGACTTCAACATTGTCAATTGGTTTTCCAACGGTTCCAATTTTAAAACAGTGATTTCTCATATCGTTTACGGCAATAACCGGAGAAGTTTCGGTTAAACCATAACCTTCCATAACTGGAATTTCTGCTGCTGCAAAAACACGAGCCAATCTCGGTTGAAGTGCCGCACTTCCCGACACCATCAAGTCTAAATTGCCGCCCAAACCTTCTTTCCATTTGCTGAAAATTAATTTTCTGGCAATGCCAAGCTGAAATTCGTACCACCAGCCGTTTTTTCCGTAAGGTTCGTAACGCAATCCGAGGTCTATTGCCCAGAAAAATAATTTCTTTTTGACGCCTGAAAGATCAGCTCCTTTGGCGTAAATTTTGTCATAAACTTTTTCTAAAAGTCTTGGAACCGCAGTGATTACGTGAGGTTTGGTTTCTTTTAAATTGTCGCTTAATTTTTCGATTGATTCTGCAAAATAAATTCCTACGCCATAATATTGGTACAAATAAACGACCATTCTCTCAAAAATATGGCAAATAGGCAAGAAGCTCAAAGCCTTTGTTTTTCCGGCTTCAAAAGGAATTCTTTTTTCACTATCCAAAACATTTGAAACAATATTTTTGTGCGAAAGCATTACACCTTTTGGTTTTCCGGTTGTTCCCGAAGTGTAAATGATGGTAGCCAAATCGTCAGTTGTGATAGCATTTTTCCGATCTTCAACTTCGCTTTGATTGCTATCATCTTTTCCTGATTCTAGCAATTCACGCCAATTTTTACAACCCGGAATTTCATCAAAACAATAAACCTCTTTCAAATTTTCAAGATTATTTTTGATGGAATTCACTTTTGCCAAAACCTCTTCATCCGAAACAAAACAATACATCGCACCAGAATGGTTCAAGATATATTCATAATCTTCTTCGGAAATTGTGGGATAAACCGGTACATTTTGAGCTCCCGTTTGTAAAATTCCAATGTCAACAATGTGCCACTCTGTTCGGTTTGTAGAAGAAATAACTGCAATTTTATCATCTTTTTGAATTCCTAAACGAAGCAATGCCCTTGAAATGGTATTGGCTTTTTTCAGATATTCTTGCGTAGAAGTTTTTTCCCACTTGCCATTATATTTGGTAACTAACGCGTCATCAACCGGATATTTTTCTTGCTGATGATACGGAAAATCGAACAATCTTGTAATTGCAGCCATTTGTTGTAGATTAATTTCTATGCAAAATAGGAAATTCTAATTTTATGAACAATCTTTTTAAGGTTTTGGAAAAAATTTTTATAGAATATTTTACTTATTTTAGATTACCCGTCTGAATTTCAAACGGGTAGATGGGTCAACGTTTTGTGACTAAACGTTACAAAAAAAGGCTTTCAATTCCTGAAAGCCTTTTCTTAAATATTTAAAAATTCTATTTTTTTTCTTCAATCCATTTTCTAGCATTGACAAATGCTTCGTGCCAAGGCGAAACTTCGTCTTTCCTTCCTTCTGGATAATTGGCCCAATTCCATTGGAAAGTCGAGCGTTCAATATGTGGCATCATTGCTAAATGTCTTCCCGTTTTGTCGCACATCATCGCAATGTTGAAGAACGAACCGTTTGGGTTGGCTGGATAATTTTCATAACCGTATTTACCCACCACATTGTATTTATCTTCGGTGTAAGGCAAGTCGAATTTTCCTTCTCCGTGTGAAATCCAAACGCCCAAAGTACTTCCTGCCAATGTATTCAGCATTACCGAATTATTCTCTTGAATCGTTACTGAAGTAAATCCGCTTTCGTGTTTGTGTGAATCGTTGTGACGTAATTTTCCGTGTACTTCATGCTCTGGATTGATTAATTCCAATTCCATAAACAATTGTGCTCCATTGCAAATTCCAACAGACAATGTATCCTCTCTTTTGAAGAAATTATCCAAAGCCGTTTTTGCTTTTTCGTTGTATAAAAAAGCGCCAGCCCAACCTTTTGCAGAACCCAAAACATCTGAGTTAGAGAAACCTCCAACCGCTCCGATGAATTGAATGTCTTCCAAAGTTTCACGACCTGAAATCAAGTCGGTCATGTGAACATCTTTTACATCAAAACCTGCCAAATACATCGAATTTGCCATTTCTCGCTCAGAATTACTTCCTTTTTCACGAATAATTGCCGCTTTAGGTCTTGGTTTAGAAAAATCAATTTCTGGTTTTTTTCCTGTGAAATGACTTGGGAAAGTAAATTGCAAAGGTTGGTTTTTGAAATTGTCAAAACGCTCTTTTGCTTTCAATTCCCCCGATTGTTTTCTATCTAATAAATACGAAGTTTTAAACCAAGTATCTCTTGTTTCATTCACATCTAAAGAAAGAGTCTGTTCTCCGTTTTTAATGTTTACGGTAGTTCCTTCCGTCACTTTTCCGATGTTGAAGAAAGTAACATTATTGTTGTTCAAAATCGTTTCAACCGAAGCATCTGCTTGGAAAACAATTCCTATATTTTCAGAAAATAATACTTTAATGGTATCGCTTTCGCTTAAATCACTCAGGTCAAAATCAGCCGATAAATTCACATCAGCAAAACACATTTCCAATAAAGTCGTAATCAAACCACCGCTTCCGATGTCGTGTCCTGCTTGGATTTTATCTGCTTTAATCAAATCTTGAATGACGTTGAACGTATTCTTAAAATTCGCTCCGTTTTTAATCGTAGGAACTTCATTTCCAATTTTATTCACAACCTGAGCAAAAGACGAACCTCCTAATTTGAAAGCATCTTCTGAAAGATTGATATAATAAATGTTTCCACCGTTTTTCTTCAAAACTGGCTCAACAACTTTCTGAATATCAGTACAATTTCCACCAGCAGAAATAATTACCGTTCCAGGAGCAATTACGTCTCCATCAGGATATTTTTGTTTCATCGAAAGCGAATCTTTTCCTGTCGGAATATTGATTCCCAATTCAATTGCAAAATCAGAACAACTTTGAACCGCTTCGTACAAACGAGCGTCTTCGCCTTCATTTTTACAAGCCCACATCCAGTTGGCCGAAAGCGAAACGCCTTTCAAACCGTCTTTAATCGGAGCCCAAATAATGTTTGATAATGCTTCTGCAATTGCAGTACGGCTTCCCGCGGCAGGATCAACTAAAGAGGCGATAGGAGAGTGGCCAACTGTTGTGGCTACACCTTCTTTTCCTAAATAATCCAACGCCATCACGCCAACATTATTCAAAGGCAATTGCAACGGACCGGCACATTGCTGTTTGACCACTTTTCCGCCTACGCAACGGTCGACTTTATTGGTCAGCCAGTCTTTACAAGCCACGGCTTCCAATTGCAACACTTGGTCAAGATACTTTTTGAAATTTTCTTGGGTATATTCTAAATCCGAATATTTTCTATCGATTGTAGTATCGGTCATCACTACTTTTGGAGAACTTCCAAACATATCTTCCAAAGCGAAATCCATTGGTTTAGCACCAGTTGTTTTCGATTCAAAAGTAAAACGGTGGTTTCCGGTAACATCACCAACCTGATAAATTGGCGAACGCTCACGATCAGCGATTTTTTGCAACGTTTCAATATCTTTTTGACCGATAACCAATCCCATTCTTTCCTGTGATTCGTTACCTACAATTTCTTTTGCAGATAAAGTGGGGTCGCCAACGGGCAATTTATCCAAATCAATCAGACCGCCCGTTTCTTCTACCAATTCCGAAAGACAGTTCAAATGCCCTCCAGCACCGTGATCATGGATGGAAACAATAGGATTGGCATCGCTTTCCACCAATCCGCGGATGGCGTTTGCAGCACGTTTTTGCATTTCAGGATTCGAACGCTGAATTGCATTTAACTCAATTCCAGAATTAAAAGAACCAGTATCTGCAGAAGAAACCGCAGCACCACCCATACCAATTCTGTAATTTTCTCCACCTAAAATTACAACTTTGTCGCCTTCTTTTGGTTTCTGTTTGATGGCTTGGCTTTCTTTTCCGTAACCAATTCCACCCGCAAGCATTATCACTTTGTCGTAACCAAGCTTTCGGTCTTCAACTCTGACAGAGTTTGAAACTCTGTCAGAGTTATTATTTGCTGAATTTTCTTCGTGCTCAAAAGTCAAAACCGAGCCCGTAATCAACGGTTGTCCGAATTTATTTCCAAAATCAGAAGCTCCGTTTGAAGCTTTGATCAAGATGTCCATTGGCGTTTGGTACAACCACTTTCTTTCGTCCATCGCTTTTTCCCATGGACGATTTTCTTCCAAACGAGAATACGAAGTCATATAAACCGCAGTTCCAGCCAAAGGCAAAGAACCTTGTCCGCCAGCTAAACGGTCGCGAATTTCTCCACCAGAACCGGTTGCAGCACCGTTAAAAGGTTCCACCGTTGTTGGAAAATTATGCGTTTCCGCTTTAAGCGAAATGACTGAATCAAACTCTTTTGTTTCGTAGAAATCAGGTTTGTCGGCTGATTTTGGTGCAAATTGTTGCACTTTCGGGCCTTTTACAAAAGCCACATTGTCTTTATAAGCCGAAACAATATCATTCGGGTTTTCGGAAGATGTTTTTTTGATTAATTTGAATAGGGAAGAAGGTTTTTCTTCGCCATCAATTACAAAAGTTCCGTTGAAAATCTTGTGACGGCAGTGTTCTGAGTTTACTTGGGAAAAACCAAAAACCTCAGAATCCGTCAGTTTTCGGCCTAATTTTTTCGACAAGTTATCTAAATATTCAACCTCTTCTTGGCTCAAAGCCAAACCTTCTTTAGCATTGAAAGCAACAATGTCTTCAATTTCCAAGATTGGTTCCGGTTGGATATTTATCGTATAAATTTCTTGGTTTAATTCCGAATATTTTTGCGAAAGCATCGGATCGAAATCAGAAAAATTTTCTTCTACCTTTTGAAATTCTTCAATTCTGATGATGCCTTTAATGGCCATATTTTGAGTAATCTCAACAGCATTCGTGCTCCATGGAGTAATCATAGCTGCACGAGGACCAACAAAAAAATCCGCTAAGACGGATTTTTCTATTTTATGTGTGTTGCCAAAAAGCCAGTTTAATTTTGAGATATTTTCTGTCGATAATTCTCCTTGTGTCTGGACAGCGTAAACCGTATTGGTTTGGTTTCCGAAGAAATGAATCATTTTTGTTGTGTGTTGTTGTGAATTGCAAAAATAATCCAATTTGGATAATTGTACAATTGTAATTTGCAAAAAAAAACCGCTCTTTTTGAGCGGCTTCATTTTATTTTTTTCGTTTCATAACAATTTCCATCGACTTAAATTCAGTACCATCTGGAGCGGTATCATACGATTCCATTTTTCGGGTATCAGCATCAACCATGGTCATCACTTCTCTAAATTTTTTATTTTTTTTAGTCATTGGATCTACCATTTCACCTGACAATTTAATGGTTTTAGAGGCTTCATCGTATTTTCCGGAGGCAATCATCATTCCGGTTCCCATGTTGTCAATCCAAGTAGAAGTGTATTCGCCTGAAGCGTTATTGTAAGCCATCGTGGAAATTCCTTCGAAATCCATTCCCATCATTTTTCCTTTATGACGTTGTTCTTGGTATCGTCCGCCTAAAATCATTTTGATTTCGGCAACTGCCGTGTGTTTCTGAGGATTTTTGTCATCTGGAGACATCCAAAAGGTCAGGTCTTCTGTCCAAGTTCCTACATCCGTTGCCAAAATTTTGTGTGGCTCGCCAACCATAGAATATTCTTCCCAAGCTTTTTGCATCGCCACAGAATCCATTGCGATTTCAGGAGTAGTTTCGGGTTGAACAGCAACCGTGTCATTTTTAACTACGGTTTCGGTTTTTACTTCAACTTCTTTTTTGCACGAGGCAAGTGTGAGCAAAAGTAAACCGGCTAAAATTGCATTTTTTTTCATAATTTGATTTTGTTTTTATTTGTTAACTATAAAATTATGAAAAAAAGAGATTAAAATTTATTCTTCTTCAAAAACTTGAAAATTATAAGCGCCTAAATCCGATGGGTTATTTCTTGGATTTCCAAAAAGGTCATTTCCGCCCAAATAATTTCCGAAACCTTTAGCATCCGAATCTTCACCAATGAATAATTTATTTTCGTTAACGTTTAAAAAGTTTGGATTTCCGTTTCGAATAATATTGCTTTCGTCGGTAACAAAAGCATAGATGGTATTTTGGACATTAATGGAATTACTCAATTTAATTTGGCATCTAGTAAAATTGGTTTCAAAAACTTGAGAAGTTTCTTTTTTATCAATTAACAATCCCGATTGATTGGAACTAAAAATAATGCTGTTGACAAAATTTGCCATCAACGGCTGTGTTTCAGGGTTTGCTCCTTCGATATAATTATTCAGCAAAACGGCATATTTACGGGTTCCAGACCAATTATTATTGAAGGTGGAATGAACAAAATTATATTTCCCGCCATAACTTAAATAAAGACATGACGCTCCAGCCCAATTCACAACTACATTTTCTCCAAAAATATATCCTGTTTCCGCCAAAATTCCAGCATTAGAAGAATTGTAAATCTGAACATTTTTCAAATTCAAATCAGCTTGAGGGCTATCTAATCCCGAATTTCCAGAAACTAAAATTCCAACCGTTGCATTTTTAATAGTAAGATTCGAAAATTCGTGACCTGAACTTCCATTTGTGAGCCAAATTGCTAACCATTGACCTGGATTTTCAGCAAATTGCGGTTCTAATCTGTCACCTTCAAAAATTACTTCGTTCTCCAATTCTTCAGTTGTAGAAAGCGTTCCATTAATTTTTATCGAACTTCCGTTGTATGCAATCAAAGCCGAACCCGAGTGAAAATGTGCTCGTGTTCCAGGATCAACCGTAAGCGTTTGTCCCGCAGGAACTCCCGCATATCCGTATATCACGTAAGGTTTTTGGTTGGTCCAATGCAATTCATTTTCATCTAAGAAAAATCCTCTGCCCGAAATCGTTTCTCCGTTTTCATCCACGCCAATCGGGATTTCTTCGTAAACGCCGTTTGTATCTCGATTTGGATACAAAAAAACAGCATCTTTTACTAAAGTAACCAATTCTACTTCTTGTTGATTAGTTCCTGTGTCAAATAAAATCTGATCCGTGTATAAATATTGCGCTTCTGGATTGGCAAATTCGCTGTAATCAATAGTGGTTTCAATAAAAACAAACATGCTGTCTTTCGCCAAAAGTTCGACGTTGCTAAAAATTTTTCCTTCAGCCCCAATGTCGCCACTCATTCCGTCGATCATCATGCGATATTTCGAAGTTGTTCCTTGTGCCAATTGAATTTTCGGAATCAAAACATTTTTATCACTATTGTTAAAAACTTTCAGCCTATAAGTACTGGAACCGACGTTAGAAAAAACCGTGTCAAGATAAACTGTATCTTTAGAAAACGTAAGGCTTCCGGTACTTGGTTCAAAATCAAAATCATTTCGGCAGGAAATAATTGAAACCCCTAAGAGGATCAACAATACAATAAGAGAATTGCGCATTTACTTAAAAATTTATTTGGTAAAAATACTAAAAATACAATTGCCTGAAGCAGAAATTTCAATCGCTCTAAAACGAATTTTATCATTAGATTAACGCAAGAACTTACATTTACAAACGGCTTTTTTTATGTATTTTTGAAGAAATTAAAATAAAAATATGATAATGGACAAACACACCATGCTCGAAAATTGCAAAAAATGGTGTCATAATACGTTGATGGAAACCCTAGAAATTGAATTTATTGAGGCAGGCGAAGGATTTTTAAAAGCCAAAATGCCGGTAAATTCTAGAGTTCACCAACCTATGGGATTGCTTCACGGTGGCGCTTCGGTTGCTTTAGCAGAAAGCGTTGGAAGTGCGGCATCGTTGATGTTTATTGATGTTGAAAATCAAGAAGTTAGAGGTATAGAAATTTCCGCAAATCATGTGAAAAGCAAACGTGCCGGAACGGTTTTTGGTACTGCCAAAATCATTCACAAAGGTAGAATGGTGCATCTTTGGGAAATCAGAATTACGGACGAAAATGACGAACTTGTCTCGCTTTGTAAGTTGACTAACATCGTTTTGGACAGAATAAAAAAATGAAAAAACTACTCGAAACGGCTCGACAATCTCTTGCCAAAAAAAAACCTTTTGTAATTTATTCAAAACCAAATCAGTTTAGGGTTGACGGCATATTTCAGCAATCGGGGAGGAGTTATTTTTTAGAAAATTTTATGCAAGAAGGTTTCATTTTGGCGCCATTTTCGGGAGAAAATAAATTATTAATTCCAAAAAACGATGCGGTTTTTTTCTCCGAAGAATTTTTTCCGGACGAAAATTTGAAAATCGACGACGCTGAGATTTCTGAAGAAGGTAAAATTGCATTTGAAACTGTCGTAAAAAAAGCGTTGATTGCAATTCACGATAAAAATTTTGAAAAAGTGGTGCTGTCGCGAAAGGAAATTATACCAAAAAAAATGAATGCTTTTCAGGCTTTCGCCAATCTGTTACAATTGTACCCAACAGCGTTTCGGTACTTATTTTATCATCCCGAAGCCGGACTTTGGACTGGAGCAACGCCAGAACAATTATTAAAGGTAGAAAATAATGTGTTGGAAACAGTGGCTTTGGCAGGAACGCAAATTTATAACGAAAATATTTTTTGGGAAGAAAAAGAAAAAGAGGAGCAATTATTTGTTAGTCAATTTATTACAGATAATTTGAAAGATTTTACTTCTAGCCTCAATATTTCAGAACCAAAAACCGTCAGAGCCGGAAATTTAGCCCATATCAAAACGGAGATTTCCGCTCGATTAAATAATCAAAGCTCGTTGGCAAATATTGTTGATTTTTTACATCCAACGCCCGCAGTTTGTGGTTTTCCAAAGGGAAATGCAAAAAAATTCATTTTAGAAAACGAAGGATATCACCGTGAATATTATTCGGGTTTTTTAGGCGAATTAAATTGGAACAAAAATACCGAAAGTCAAGTAACGGCAGATTTTTTTGTCAACCTACGTTGTATGAAAGTAACCGAAAATCAGGCTGAAATTTTTGTAGGTTGCGGAATTACAGCGCAAAGTAACCCGGAAAAAGAATTTTACGAAACTGCCAATAAAGCGCTGACGATAAAAAAAGCATTAATCAATTAAAAAAAAATGAAATTAGATATTTTGTGTTTTGGAGCACATCCGGATGACGTTGAATTAGGCTGTGGCGCAACCGTTGCCAAAGAAGTTTCGTTAGGAAAAAAAGTAGGAATTATCGATTTGACCCGAGGCGAATTAGGCACTCGCGGGACCGCTGAAATTCGCGATGAAGAGGCTGCTGCTGCGGCAAAAATTTTAGGCGTTTCGGTGCGAGAAAATTTAAAAATGCGCGATGGTTTTTTTGTTAATGACGAAGGACATCAAATTGAAATTATCAAAATGTTGCGAAAATACCGTCCTGAAATCGTGATTTGTAACGCCATTGATGACCGACATATTGACCATGGAAAAGGCAGCAAATTAGTTTCGGATGCGTGTTTTTTATCGGGATTAATAAAAATTGAAACAAATATTGATGGCGAAAATCAACAAGCTTGGCGACCAAAATTAGTGTATCATTACATCCAATGGAAAGATTTAAAACCTGATTTTGTGGTAGATGTTTCAGGTTTTTTAGACAAAAAAGTGGAAGCTTTGATGGCTTATCAATCTCAGTTTTATGATCCAAATTCAGACGAACCGATAACGCCAATTGCAACCAAAAATTTTAAAGACAGCATTTTATATCGTGCACAAGATTTAGGACGGTTGATTAATTCCGAATATGCTGAAGGTTTCAACGTTGAAAGGTATTTGGCAGTCAATAGTTTAAGCGATTTGGTGTAAAAAAATCAAAAAAATATTTGTAGGAAACAAAACTTCCGCTATCTTTGCACTCGCAAAACAAACGGTGATTGTAGCTCAGTTGGTTAGAGCGTCGGATTGTGGTTCCGAAGGTCGGGGGTTCGAGACCCCTCATTCACCCAAAGCCTCTGGTTTTCCAGAGGCTTTTTTTATTCCTAATAAAAACTTAATGTGTGGGTTTTTTAAAAAATTTCTTTATAAATTAGTAAGAAAACCAAACGCCATGTCTAAACAAACATTTATAGGAAATCCTATTTCATTCAAAATTTTACGCGATTATATCTTTGAACATAAGATTAATAAAGGCGATTCTATTACTTTAAATCCGCTGAATTACCATCACATTATTGAGGAAATTAAAAATTCAGGAGAGGAATCACATCAAATTCCCATCAACGTTTTCGGTGTTAGAATTATCGAAAGTGACCAGGTAGAGATTGGAAAAGTGCAGATTATCAAAAACGAAACACTCAATAATTAACGTTTTTAAATTTGGCTTTCGCCAAAAGTCAAAAGGTTAGAATCCGGATCAAGGATTGAAAATTCCTTTTGTCTCCCAGGTTTTACCGCCAAACGTCCGTTAAGATGGATTTTCACTCCAGAAGCAATGAAGTCGTCATATACTTTTTGAATATTTTGCGTTCGTATGTAAACTTGTCCGTAGTTTTCCGCTGGGATTATTTCTTTAAATGCAAAAAAATGGATTTCAATTTGATCTTTCTGTATCATTACATAACCCTCGTGATCTCCGCCACAACGTGAAAAACCAAGTTGTTTGTAGAAATTTCTTGTCATTTCTTTGTCTCGTATGGGTAATTTCGGATGAATTATAACTAACATAATTCTATTATTAAAGTGTAGTAAATTTAATATTTTTTTGAAAAAAAATTTTTATTTGGCTAATTTGTTTAAATTGCAACAATTAATTAACCAAACAGTAAATTTATGGGCACATTTTTAGTTACAAAAAGAAAAAATGACGATTTCCAATTTGTATTAAAAGCCGGGAACGGTGAAATTATTTTATCAAGTCAAGGTTATTCTTCAAAGACGAATTGCATGAACGGAATTGAATCTGTTAGAAAAAATTCTCAGGATGACGCAAGATTTGAGAAAAAAGAAGCTTCAGATGGAAGAACTTATTTTAATCTAAATGCTACAAACGGACAAGTGATTGGCTCGAGCCAAATGTATGCTTCGGCTTCCGGACGCGACAACGGAATTGAATCGGTGAAAAAAAATGCACCAGATGCCGATGTAAAAGAAGAAATTTAATAACATGACAAACTCCGAATTATTTTTTCGGAGTTTTTTTTTGGGGAAAAATCTTTAGATTGTACTCTTGACAACGCATTTATATTACTTTTAAAAATAGTATATTTGGAGTCAAAATTTGCATTCTCATGACCGAAGCCACAACATCTATCAATTTAGAGCAATATTTTAAAACTTTCCGCGAAAACATCGTGGGAATAAATCAAAAATTTGATTCGCCTTTTGGTAAACAACCGTTAATTTACACAGATTGGACGGCAAGTGGCAGACTTTATCGCCCCATTGAAGAAAAATTATTGGAAAACTTCGGACCGTTTGTTGCCAACACTCATACAGAAACTACGGTTTCTGGAACTGCGATGACAATGGCATATCATGAAGCAAGAAATATTATTAAAAAACACGTTAACGCCAGCGAAGACGATGTTTTGATTACTGATGGAACCGGAATGACCGGAGTGATTAATAAATTTCAAAGGATTTTAGGATTAAAATTACCCGAAAATTTACGCGAATACACGAAAATTCCTGAGGAAAAACGACCTGTTGTATTTGTTTCTCACATGGAACATCACTCGAATCAAACGAGTTGGTTGGAAACTATTGCCAAGGTTGAAGTGATTCCGGCTTGTCCCGAAGGACTTTTGTGTTTAGACGGTTTTAAAGAATTATTAGAAAAATATAAAAACCACCAGTTTAAAATTGCCTCGATTACTTCGTGTTCTAATGTTACCGGAATCAAAACACCTTATTACGAAGTGGCAAAATTAATTCACCAAAATAACGGTGTTTGTTTTGTAGATTTTGCATGTTCGGCACCTTATGTTGACATTAATATGCATCCCGAAGATTCTTTGGCTTATTTAGATGCGATTTTCTTTTCACCTCACAAATTTTTGGGAGGTCCCGGAACTTCTGGTGTGATGGTTTTTAATAAAAAATTGTACAATAACATGGTCCCGGATCATCCGGGTGGAGGAACCGTTTCGTGGACAAATCCTTGGGGTGAACACAAATATTTAGACGATATTGAAGAAAGAGAAGATGGTGGAACGCCAGGTTTCTTGCAAGTGATTAAAACCGCACTAGCTATTCAGTTGAAGGAAAAAATGGGGGTGAACAATATTTTAAAACGCGAAAAAGAAATCACAGATTATGTTTTTTCCGAGCTTTTAAAAGTTGAAAATCTTTCCATTTTGGCAAACCAACACCAAAATCGTTTGGGTGTGATTTCTTTTTATATTCACGACTTACATTTTAATTTAGGGGTAAAAATTTTAAATGATCGCTTTGGAATTCAAACGCGTGGCGGTTGTAGTTGTGCTGGAACTTACGGACATTATTTACTTCATGTGGATGAGGCGACTTCTAAAAGTTTAACCGATTTAATTACTGCTGGCGATTATATTCAGAAACCAGGTTGGATTAGAATGTCAATTCATCCCACGACAACTAATGAAGAAATAAAATTTGTGGTAGAAAGTATTAAATCGCTTGCCGCAAATTTTAAAACGTGGTCTGAAGATTATGATTATGACAGAAGTTCGAATGAATTTCATCATAAAAATAGCGTGGGTTTCGAGAAAAACTTGGTACAATCTTGGTTTGAAAACGCTTAGGAAAAAGTTTAAAAAAATCCTGAAAGATTGTCCCGAAGCTTCGGGATAGCCCCGACAGCAGTGGAAATCCCGGCCTGAAAAGGACGGATTGAAACGAATGGCGGGAACGACGATTAAAAAATGCCTGTCCCGATGCTTCGGGATAGCTCCTAAAAAAATTATTGGCGATACTTGAATCTTTTGTGCGTCCACAAATAATGCTCAGGTTTTTCAAGAATTTGATTTTCAATCATTCGCATGAATTTATCTGAGATTTGAAAGTTTGGAATTTCCTGTGGATTATCGACAATTTCGTGAAAAGTCGCTTCGTAAAAACCTCTCTTAACTTTTTTTACAGCAACAAAAATTACATTGAGATCCATGCGTTTGGTGAGCATTTCGGCACCGGTATGAAACGGAACTGTAACGCCAAAAAACTGCCCAAAATGATGAGCTGACGAGGCTTTCGGCGATTGATCACTTGCTAAACCGTAAACACTTAAAATATTTTCGAGCTTGTTATTGTGAACGGTTTCGATGGTAACTTTTGTGTGGATGAGATAGGCTTTGAAGCGGTATCGGATTTTGCGAACGAGCTTGTCAAAATAAGGATTGGCAATCTTTTTATAAACGGCATAACCCTTGAAACTAATGTGGCGATTCATGGAAATCAACCATTCGTAACTGCCGTAATGACCCGCCATTAACGCAATACTTTTGCCTTTTTGCTCCATTTGACGGTACAAATCGAGATTGGTGAACACGAAACGACGCTCAATTTCTTTTTCGGAAATGTTCATGGTTTTGATCATTTCAAGAAAGCTATCGCAAAAGTGGTGGTAAAACTTTTTCTCGACCTCCAAACGCTCGGATTCGGAAAGATGTTTTAAAGCAATTGAAAGGTTTTCTCTAACTGTTTTTTTTCTGTAACCTATTATTTTATAGATGATTACATAAACGACATCTGAAATAAAATATAAAATTCTAAATGGCAGAATCGATAGAAACCACAATAACGGATAGGCAAGAAGGTAAGCGAGCAATTGCATTTAATGGTAAATTTTATGCAAATATACGGTTAACGAAGTTAATAAATGGGTTTCGGGTTTTATTGGGCGAAAAACTGTTTGTATTTTTACAAAAAAAAGTATGGACATTTATCTGATTGCATTGATTGCGATTAATTGTATTGTAAGTTTTAAGGGTTTCAATGACCCGATTTTTTTCAGAAAATATGAATTTCACGTGGGAAGTATTCGCGCGGGTGAACAAATTAGGATGTTGAGTTCGGGATTTTTGCACGTGGACATTGCACATTTGGCTTTTAACATGTTCACGCTGTGGATGTTTGCACCATATGTGATTTTTCACTTGGGAAATTTTACGTTTTTATTGCTTTATATTTTTAGTTTGGCATTTGGAAATTTATTGTCTTTAGTGATTCATAAAAACGAGTATCATTATCGTGCTGTTGGTGCTTCAGGGGCTGTTGTTGGTGTGGTTTTTTCGGGGATTTTAGTGGAACCGAATTTGCAAATTTGGTTTATGCCAGGATATGTTTTTGGAATAATTTATTTGCTTTATTCTATTTATGGAATGAAAAACAGGGCGGACAATATTGGACATACTGCGCATTTTGGTGGTGCAATTGGTGGTTATGTTTTAACTTTAATTAAACTACCACAGTTAATTCAGGCTGAAACTTTTACAGTTGCTATTTTGGCTTTGCCAATTTTACTGCTTTTTGTTTTGATAAAAATCGGGAAACTCTAATTTCTGTTTTTGGCACAAAAAAATAAGATTGCCTTTAAAGTTTTTGGCACGCAATTTGAAATTTAACATATCAAACATTAAAAAATAAATTGTCATGAAAAAATCTATCCTAATCTTTTTAACCATGATTGGCACTTCAGCAATCGCACAACAAAACCAATTCGTGCCGCAACCTCAGATTACTGTTTCGGGCGAAGGAAAAATTAAAGTCACTCCAGATTATGCCACTATTACGATTGGCGTGGAAAATACCGGAAACGATGCAGCCGATGTCAAAAAGAAAAATGACGCCACTGTTGATGCCGTAATCAAATATATTAAAGGATTTAAAATTCCTGCGGCAGATTACCAAACTAAGCAAGTTTATTTGCATAAATCTTACGACTACAACAAAAAGAAACACAATTTTGTGGCTAACCAACAAATTTCAATTACGTTGAGAGATTTGTCAAAATACGACACGTTGATGATGGGACTTGTGGATACCGGAATTAACAATATTAATGGTGTAGAATTTAAATCTACTAAGTTAGCTCAATACGAGTCTGATGCAAGAAAAGCTGCAGTTGTTGAAGCTAAAGCTAAGGCAAATGATTATGCAACGGCTTTGGGACAAAAAATGGGAAAAGCCATTTTGGTAACAGATAATTCTCAAACCAATTACCCAATGCCAAGAATGTATGCCATGAAAGCTGAAATGGCTGATGCGGGAATGTCTCAAGAAACTTTGGCTATTGGAGAAATCGAAATAACTTCCAATGTAACCGTGAGTTTTATTTTAGAATAAAATTTTTGGAGTACAAACATAAAAAAAAACCTGAACGATTGTTCAGGTTTTTTTGTTTTGTGGGAAGAGCAGGATTCGAACCTGCGAAGGTTTCCCAACGGATTTACAGTCCGTCCTCGTTAGCCACTTGAGTATCTTCCCGGCGTTTAACGCGGTTGCAAATATAGAATTGTTTTTTGTTTCTACAAGCGTTTTTGTTCGATTATTTGCAATAATTTTTTAGTAATTGTGCAATTGTTTGGGAATGAGTTTAATAAAAAAAATCTCCCGAAGGAGATTTCTAATCAATTATATTATTTGTTAAAAATTAAGCGCCTAAAAGTTCTTTAATTTTGGCTTTTAATTCTTCGCCACGCAAATCTTTGGCAACGATTACACCATTTGCATCTAAAATAAAAGTAGCAGGAATGGAACTTACGTTGTATTTTTTGGCAATTGGATCATTCCAAAATTTTAAATTTGAAACTTGTGGCCAAGTCAATTTGTCGTCAGCGATGGCTTTTTTCCAAGCATCTGCTTTTCCTTCTTGATCAAGAGAAACACCAATAATGTTCAATCCTTTTGAATGAAACTCATTGTAAAGTGCTACAACGTGAGGATTTTCTTGACGACAAGGAGCACACCATGAGGCCCAAAAATCGATGATGGTCACTTTCCCCATGGATTCTTTCAAAGAAACTGTTTTTCCTTCAGGGTTTTTTGCAGAAAAATCAGGTGCTTTTTTCCCAACCTGAACCGCGTTGTGATTCTTTAATTTCTGGCTGATTTTTTTCCCACTTGTGGTATTTTTTACATCAGAAGATAGGCTATTGAAAACTTTTTCAACTCTTGCGAAATCTGGTTCCGGAGCATAAAAACTACGCTCCAAAATTAAAACGCTCAAGAAAGATTTTGGATGTGTTTCGGCATATTTGATGTTGCTGTCTAACATTTGATTATTCAAATCCGTGTAACCTTTCATCAATTTATTAATGGTTACAGTGTCATTTTTGGCTCTTGCTTCTTGCATTGCAGGACCATTGTCTGCTTGAAATTTTGAAATTTTTTCCTCAAGAACTTTAGTTTCTTTGTTGAAAGAGCTTAATTCATCATTGTTGTAAGTGCCCGAAATTTTTGTATTTTGAATAGAATCTTTATTCAAAGTCACTGTAATTGTACCATTTTCTAAAATAAAAGGTAATTTCGAAGGCAATTTGTCAACTTGAAGGAAATACAACTCTGGTTCTTTTGCATCACCTGTAATTGTAAATTTCCCGTTTTCGATTGTAGCAGTGTCCACCGGAACCAATCTCATTTGAATAGTATCTTGTCTTTCTAACACTACAGTTTGACCATTGGTGAAACCTTTAGCATCACCTTCAATCGTGTAGCCGCCGTCATTTTTATTACAAGAAAACAGCAATGTTGATCCAACGACTGCAAATAATAATTTTTTCATTTTAAGTTTATTGTTTTTTAAAGATTGCAAATTTATTAATTTTTTGAAAGAATTGTCCCAAGTTAACTTTTTGTTGAAGGACAAGAAAATTTCGTTATTGAAACCGCTGTTTGCCTGATTCCCGACATCCCTTTTTCAACATTGATAAAATTATGAATACCTCTCGATTTTAAAATTGATCCCATAATTACCGAACGATAACCGCCGGCACAATGCAAATAGAAATTATCGTTTTGAGGAATTTCCGCCAGTTGTTCGTTGACGAAATCTAACGGAATATTTACAGCATTTTCAACATGTTCTGCTTCAAATTCTCCCGGTTTTCTGGCATCGATAATTTTTTTAGAATGAATATCTTCTGCAAAAACGTCCGGTGAAACAGATGCCATAAAATCAGTTTCGAACCCGCTTTTTTCCCAATTTTCAATTCCGCCGTCTAAATATCCCAAAGCATTATCAAAGCCCACACGAGAAAGTCTGGTGATGGTTTCTTCTTCTTTTCCTTCAGGAATTACTAACAAAAGCGGTTGTTTTACATCGCCAATTAAAGCGCCAACCCAAGGAGCAAAGCCACCTTGAATGCCAATAAAAATACTTCCCGGAATATGTTTTTTTACAAAATCATTTTCATGGCGAACATCTAAAATAATGGCATCAGTTTGGTTAGCAATAGCTTCAAATTCTTTTGGAGACAAAGGTTTCGCCGATTTTTCGATAATTGTATCCAAACTTTCATAACCTTGAATATTCATCAACACATTCTGTGGAAAATAGGCTGGAGGAGAAGCCAAACCGTCTAAAACTTCGCTTACAAATTCGGCTTTTGTCATATTTTCGCGAAGCGCATAATTATTTTTTTTCTGGTTACCCAAAGTGTCGGTAGTTTCCTTACTCATATTTTTGCCGCAAGCACTTCCTGCACCGTGACTTGGGAAAACAATTAAATTGTCAGGTAAAACCATAATTTTTTTGCGTAGCGAATCAAAAAGAAAACCAGCTAATTTTTCCTGGGTAAGATCACCGGCGATTTTTTGTGCCAAATCCGGACGACCAACATCACCAATAAATAAAGTGTCTCCCGTGATAATTCCGTACATTTTTTGATTTTCATCTAACAAAAGAAAACATGTACTTTCCATGGTATGTCCCGGAGTATGGATGGCTTTCACAGTGTATTTTCCCACAGAAAATTCTTGACCATCTTCGGCAATAACAGCATCAAAATTGGGTTGAGCTGTTGGACCATACACAATTTTTGCTCCGGATTTTTTTGCCAAATCCAAATGTCCTGAAACAAAATCAGCGTGGAAGTGGGTTTCAAATACAAATTTTATTTTCGCACCGTCTTTTTCGGCTTTGTTTAAATAGGGTTGTACTTCTCGAAGCGGATCGAAAATGGCAGCTTCGCCGTCACTTTCTAAATAATAAGCGGCTTGCGCAATGCAGCCGGTATAAATTTGTTCTATTTTCATTGTAAAATTTTTATTTCCGAAGGAATTCTTGCGCGAGAATGGCTATTGCAATGCACAAAACCAACCAGCCAAAACCGCGCTTCAGGTTTTTTTCGTTCACAAACCTTTGAAGGTATGTTCCTGCAAAGATACCTAAAATTGATAAAAAAGAGAAGCACAATAGAAAAGTCCAATCCGGATTAATATTCCCTAAGTCGCCCGTAAAACCGATTAGAGAATTTATCGAAATAATAAAAATGGAAGTCCCTACCGCTTTTTTCATTGGCAAATGTGCCAAATAAATTAATGCCGGTATTATTAAAAATCCGCCACCAGCTCCAACGAAGCCAATCACTATTCCCACAAAAAATATTTTGATAAACATTGCAACCGCTGACGGTTCAGTTTTTTTGGGTTGGAATCCTCTAATCATTGAAATAGACGCCAAAATCATTACGATAGCAAAAATTACCATGATTAGCGTGCTTTTGGTAAGCAAAAAATTATTGATGGTTAAGATTTCTTCGGGAATATTTGGGACGATAAATTTTCGGGTTCCGTAAACGGCAATAATTGATGGAATAGCAAATTTTATTCCGGTTTTAAAGTCAACATTTCCAAGTAGATTATTGACAATAGTTCCAAAAACAGAGGTAATTCCCACGATAAAAAGCGAATAAGCCGTGGCAATAATGGGGTTAAAATGTAAAAGGTAAACCAGAATGGGAACAGTTAAAATAGAACCGCCACCACCAGTTAAGCCCAAAACAATCCCAATGATTACGGCAGCAATATATCCTAAAGTTTCCTCCATTGATTTTTGATGATTTCTACAAATGTATTGAATTTGTAAGGTTTTTTTGAAGAAATATCATATTCCACAATTTATTTTAAAGTTTTCCTTAATTTAATATACTAAACCAATTCGTTCGGTTTTAAATGTGCTAACTTTGTGCGTTTTTCAAATTGAACCACTATGATTAAAAATTACTTTTCCATTTTATTTTTCTTTGTTTTTGGCCAATCCTTTTCGCAAATTATTGTGATTAACGAGTTAGACTGCGACACCCCTGGGATTGATACTCAGGAATTTGTGGAACTAAAATCGGCAACACCAAATTTTTCCTTAAACGGATATGTATTAGTTTTTTTTAACGGAAATGCCGAGTCTGCAAGTACCGGAAATAAAAGTTATTTGACCGTTTCTTTGGATGGCATTACCACAGATGCGAACGGAATTGCCGTTGTTGGAAGCAATGATGTTTCGCCAGTTCCAAATAGAATTTTTGGCAATAATTTAATTCAAAATGGTCCTGATGCAGTTGCGGTTTACCAAGGAACTTACCTTGATTTTCCCGATGGCACTTTGGCTACAACTACAAATTTAATTCACGCTTTGGCTTATGGAACATCTGATCCTGATGCGACACAATTGATGAATCTTTTAGGTGTGACAACCCAATGGGATGAAGGTCTGAACGGTCAAGTTACAACGCAAAGTATTCAAAGAAAAAATGACGGAACTTATGAAACTAAGACGCCAACTCCAGGTGCTCCAAATGACGGAAGTGGCGTAGTTTACAACGGAGTTACCATTTCTACTTCGGCTACCCAAATTAACGAAGGCGATTCTTTTACGATTACTTTTACTACTCAAACTGCTGTTACTTCGCCTTTAAATTTCGATTTTACTCTAAATAATGAAACGTTTAATACGGCAGATTTTACAGGAAGTACAAATGTTTCAATAGTCACAAGTTCAAATACATACGCCACAACAATTCAAGTAATAGATGATAGTGAAGATGAAGGCGATGAATTGATAAAAATTAAATTTGGTGCCTTACCAGAAGGTTACGTTCGCATGAATGATAACGTGGAAATCAGAGTTATCGACAACGATTTTACCACTTCGCCTTGGGGAACACCTTTAAATCCAACTTACGGAAATGTAACACCAACAATTACCGAAGGATATTACACTTCTTTAAACGGAAAATCTGGAGCTACGCTAAAACAAGCCATTCAAGATATTATTGCAGATCCAGCAGTTGTGAGAGCTCATACTTATGGTGATGTTACTGAAATTTTGAAAAAAGCAGATCAAAATCCGCAAAATAGCAATGAAGTTTGGTTAATGTACAAAGAAATCAACCGCGCGAAATTTTTATTTCAAGATAGTGGTTCTGGTACTGGAAAATGGAATCGTGAACATATTTTTCCACAATCACGTGGTGGATTTTCTAACGCAACTTCTGACCAAGCGGACGGAATTGCCATTTTCGAGAGTTCTAACGCTAACATGAGACAACACGGACATTCTGATGCGCATCATTTACGTGCCGAAGATGCCATTGAAAATAGCACAAGAAATAACAAAGATTTTGGACCATCGGATTATAACGGTTTTGCAGGAAATTTAGGAAGCTGGAAAGGTGATGTAGCTCGCGCATTATTTTTTATGGCGGTTAGATATAATGGTTTGGAACTAGTTGAAGGAAACCCTACGGATAATTCAGCAAATCGAATTGGTGATTTAACCACGCTACTACAATGGAATCAAGCGGATCCGGCAGATGATTTTGAAATGAACCGAAATAATTACATACAAACGTGGCAAATGAACCGAAATCCGTTTATTGACATGCCGGAATTGGCCGATTATATTTGGGGTGCAAATGCCGGACAAACGTTTTTCCTTTCAAATGATAGCAAAGATTTGTTGAAATTTGTCATTTATCCAAATCCTGCCAAAGATAGAATTACAATCGCGGGAATTAATGCTATAGCACAAATCGAAATTTTCACTATTTCTGGGCAAAAATTATTTAACAGCGAATTTTCGGGAGAAACCACTTTTAATTTGAATTTGGCAAAAGGCGTTTATTTTGCTAAAATTTCTTCGGAAAATCAATCATCTGTAAAAAAGATTGTGGTCGAGTAACTTTTGCTTTAAAAATTTAAAAAAGCTTCAAATTTAGCAACGGTAAACTGCTAAATTTGAAGCTTTTTTATTGGAATAAATTACTCTAAAACATTCCGATGATTTGTAATTTCCGAAATTGTTTCCGCCGTTAATGGTTTTGAAAAATAACCTGAAATTGACGGAAATGCTTTAGCTCGCATTTGATCATCAGCTGCAATAGACGAACTGACAATGTAAACCAAAACTTCCTTAGGAAATTGCGGTTTGAGCTCGTTAAATTGTTTCATAAAATCCCAACCATCCATTACTGGCATTTCAATATCGAGCAAAATAATATCCGGCAAACTCTCAATTGTTCTGAGTTTTTCAATAGCTTCTAAACCATTGTAGAACGAATTGATGGTCTTTTCAGGCTGAAATTTCGAGATTATTTTTTTGCTAATGGTTTGGTAAATAGGGTCATCGTCAATTAAAAAAAATGTTTTTGGGGTGGTAGTGGTCATTTAAAATATATTATGAATTTGGTGCCTACATTCGGTGTACTTTCCACATGAATTGTTCCACCCATAGCATCGATTTGGTTTTTTGTGATAAAAAGACCCAATCCCATGGCATCGGCGTTTTTGTGGAAAGTTTTGTACATGCCAAAAAGTTTTGAGCCATATTTTTCAAGATCGATGCCCATGCCGTTATCTTCAATTTCTAAAACAGTTTTACCATTTTCATTGTAACAACGCAGGGAAATAATGGGCAATCGTTCAGGATGGCTGTATCGAATGGCGTTCGAAATAAAATTAAGCAAAACGCTTTCCAGATAAGCCGGATTATAATTCACAACCGTATCGTGGGGAACGTCGATAACGATTTGCGCGTTTTTGGCATTAATTTTTCCCGAAAGTACTTCCAGAGTTTTTTCTATGTTTTTCCTTAAATTTAATTCTTGGAGATTGATGTTGACATTTCCTTGAATGTTCACAATATCATTTAAGTTGATGATTGTTTCGCTCAATCTTTCCGAAACATTTTGCAACATTTTAATCAATTCCGCAGATTCTTCAGGCGTTTCCGAACTTTCAATTAAATTAGCAATCGATTGAATATTACTTGTGTGTGATCGTAGATTATGCGAAACGATGTAGGAAAAATTGAGCAAGCGTTTATTTTGTTCGCTAACCAATTCAAAAGCGTCATTCAATGCATTTTCCGCATTTTTACTTTTGGTAATGTCAATCATAATTCCTTGTAAAAGAGACGGTTTTCCGTTTTTATGCACTACATTTACAATGTCTCTAATCCAAATAATTTCGCCGTTTTTGGCAATTAAACGATATTCAAAGTCAAATTGTTTTTCGGTTAAAGCTTTGGAATTACAATAATTAATGGCAAATTCTGCATCGTCCGGATGAAGTGTTTTCTCCCAAAATCCAGGTTCTCTCGTCCATTCTTCAACGGAATATCCGGTAATTTCTTCCACTTTTTTATTTACGAAAGTGATATGAAAATCCGATAAATTATTTTCCCAAACAATCCCATCAATCGAGTTAATCAACGTTTCAATTTGTTGTTGCGATTGCATGATGCTGTTTTCCCTATTTTTTCTTTCCGTCACATCTTCGGTAGAAATAATCACGCGAGCCAAACTGTCTTCAAATCCAGGAATCACGTTCCAGTTTAACTTAATTTCCCGAATGTCAGTAAGACTTTTTCGCAAAGTAGAGTAGATGCTCAAGCTCGTTTTTCCCTGAGTAATCGCTACAATTTGTTCTTTAAACGAATCCATTCCTTCATCATTAATCACGGTCATCAAGCTATTAATGAGCTCATTTTTAGTTTTCGGATGATGTAATATTACACATTCGTTATTCACGTTGATGATGGTTACTTTTGAAATACCTTCGTGGATAATTTTAGGGTGTCGTTCTAAATAATCTCTAACAAAATCTTCAGGTTTCCCTATTAGTTGAAGCGATTCAAGGTAGTTTTTAAATTCGGAAAAATCTTCTTCCCAAAGTGCGATTGGTGCATTGTCAAACAAATTCCTAAAACGGTTTTCGGCCACAATTTTTTCCGAAATATCTTCTACAAAAGTCATGTGGGTTTTTGGTTTCCCAAATTCTGTTTCGAGAGTAGATCCTGTCACTTGCGCGACAAATTTTCTACCGTTTTTTTGAATGTATTTTGCTTCAGTAGTAAATTCACTTGTTTTTCCTTCAAAAAAATCCCGCATTTCCGGACGATTCATTACTTCTTCATGCTGAAAAACAATTTCCGATAATTTTTTCTGAGTTAAATCTTCAACAGAAAATCCTAATAAATCCGACATCTTTGCATTGCAATCCAATATTTTCCCTGATTGGGATTCAATTTGCATGATACCGAGATTGGCTTTTTCGAAAAATATTTTGAACTTTTTGGTCTCGTCAGTAATTAGTTCTGGCGATTTTTTATTCAGAAGAAAAATAAAAAATAAAATCCATGAAACGCCCGAAATCAAGAGTAATATCGGACGAAGCACTTGCATTTCCGTCCATATTGAAGGCAATAAAATTCCCAGAACAATGACAATTTGCATTGCTAAAAAAACACGAATAATCTTTTTGGTATTTTCAATCTGTGATTTGGCCAATCGTTTCATTTATAAAAAAATAGCAACAAGCGTGGTGAATATTAATCTAATTTACGGTTTTTAAATGATATACAAGTCAATTTAATTAGCAACCAAATCATTAAATAATTTTTGAGTTCTTGTTACAAGATCTTCGCAAAAACCTGGATGAGGACGTGAAGTTTGAATAATGGAACTTCGAATAGCGGTTAACCATCGAAATCTTTCGGCTATTTCAAATTGAGCAATTGGTCCGCCGTTTTTAATTCCGTTGGCAATATTTTGGAAAGCCTGCAGATTTTCTTTGACCAAATCACAATCAAAATCAGCCGATACATTATTTATTTTTGAAGTATTTACTTCGTAAATCATTTTGATAAATTTTTGTTTTTTGCAAAAAACAATTACGCCAACGTTTATAAATTCTTCGCGTTCAACCCTCGGAACCACTCGGATTACGGCATACTCATATAAGTGTTTCTCTTGCATTTTTTGCCTGATTTAAAAATAAATGTGAGTGATCGCGTCGGATTTTTAGAAAATCAAAATATACTTTTCGAATCGTTTCTGGCTCCATTTCCGATTCTTCCCAAACTAACCAATCTTCAGGAACTAAATTCACGATTTGCTCTAAAACATTGTCAGTTAAAATCGATGTGAATTCTTTGTCCACTTGATCTAATTTGCTGGCTTTTGGAAGGAGAACATGATCTTTAATCAATCCAAAATTGCTCTTCGCATGATTTTCCCAGTTTTCAAAAGAATGGTGAAAATAAAAACTTGCGCCATGGTCAATGAGCCAAAGTTCTTTGTGCCAAATTAGCATATTCGTATTGCGAAAAGTTCGGTCAACATTGGTAATAAAAGCATCAAGCCAAACAATTTTTGAAGCTAAAAGCGGATCGACATCTGTCACGGCAGGATCAAAATTTACAGCTCCCGAAAAAAAATGCAGTGCCAAATTCAAACCTTGACTTCCTTGAAGTAAATCTTGAATTTCTTCATCGGCCTCAGTCTTGCCAAAAGCTTCATGAAGATTAGCAAAAACCAGTTCAGGAACCGGCAAATCAAGCACTCGAGCAATTTCGCCGCCTAAAAGTTCAGCAATTAAAGCTTTTACGCCATGTCCTGCACCTCTAAATTTTAAAACATATTTAAATTCATCGTCTGCTTCGCTCAAAGCCGGCAATGATCCGCCTTCGCGCAAGGGCAAAATGTATCGGGTAACAGCTACCGTTCTTAGAGGTTCGATTTTTTTCATAAAATTAAAATCCGCAGCAAATGTAGCCAATTTTGTATGAAAACTGATGATTTTTCGGGTTAAACTATCGTAATCGTTTTACTAATTTGTAAGGTATGTCTTTGGGTATGAAAAACCGCAAAAGTCAACCATTCTAATCTGGTAAATTTTCCAAATCCCGGAATTTCAAAGTGTTGCGGAATCAAAGCCAGATCGCTTTTTTCGGCTAAACTTATTAGGTCGTTTTTAACTTTTCCAATATCGCCGATAATTTCCTCTTTTTGATGACTATTTTTTTGAGGAACAATGGTTTCAGGTGCGTCATATTTTGTATCAAAATTCAAAAACACATCTCGAATAGCTTGTACTTTTTTGTCAATTTCACGTTCTGCAGGAATATTTCCGTTTGAAAATAATTCTTCAAAACCCGAAAGGGAAATTGTAATGTGTTCCACAATTTGCCCAACAGACCAAGCGTTTTCAGATGGTTTTTTGTTCACAACTTCTTGATCTACATTTTTTACGATTGTAATTAATTGGTCAAAAGTTTCTTGAATCTGATTTTTGATCATTGAATTATTTGCTTCCATAATAAGATTTGGATTTAAGTAAATGTAATGAAATAATGAATAGCAAAATTGGTATTTCAGTGGAATTGCGAAAAAACGAGTACATTTGTGTAGAATCAAAAACCAAAAAACAATGTCGCACAACTTTGAGGCTTTAAAAATAAATGTTCAGCAAGTAATTGATTTCATTGCAGCAAAAGATTATGATGCTGCAAATGCAAGTTTGATTTTAGCGAGTGAAACGCTTGACGAAATTTTGGACCACACGGATTCCGATGAAGATTTGATAGAAATTTCGAAATATCAGGTTTTGCTCAATCAATTGCATCAAAAAATTAATTAAAAATTTTACCGACAATAATCAAAATCCGATGGCATTTATCGGATATTTTTTTATATTTTTGAAAATCTTACAAACAGAGCATAAAGTTTCTTTGGCTTACGCCAAAATTTAATCGAGCAACCTTTTCCCCCGAAATGTTGCTTTTTTAATTGAAAACCACGGTTTTACCCAAAATAAACCGCTACCAAATTATGATTTTAATTGTCGATGACAAAAGCGAGAATATAATCGCTTTGCAAAAAATTCTCGAACTTCATGGCTTGCCAACTGATAGCGCAGAATCTGGCGAAATTGCGCTAAAAAAAATTCTGAAAAACGAATATTCCCTTATTATTCTTGATGTTCAAATGCCTGGAATGGATGGTTTTGAAGTAGCCGAAAATTTAGCAGGAAGTAACAGAACCAAAGATATCCCGGTACTTTTTCTATCGGCAATCAACAAAGAAAAAAAATATATTAATAAAGGATATCAATCTGGAGGGGTTGACTACATCACAAAACCAGTTGACCCGGATTTGTTGATTTTAAAGGTCAAAACTTTTTTAAAATTATCCGAACAAAATAAAGAGTTGCGCCAAACCCGTGACATTCTCTCGCGTGAAATTACGATTAGAAAAGAAGCTCAGGAAAAACTTTCATTCCAGATGGATGAACTTAATTTCGTTCTTGAATCGCTTCCGCAAACGGCTTTTACGGTTTCAACTGATGGTAATATCGAATACGTTAATAATAATTGGTTTCAATATTCTAAAGAAAGTGACGTTTTTCCCGAAGTTCATCCAAATGATTCGGATTGCGTGAACAAATGGCGATTAGCGTTTGAGAAAGGCGAAGAATATCATTCGGAAGTTAGAATTAAAGTTTTAAAAACCAATGAATTCCGATATTTTTTAGTGCGAATTATTCCGATTTTGGTTCAAAATAAAATTGTGCGATGGATTGGGACTTTCACTGATATTCATGAACAAAAACGTGCTAACGAAAATCTGGAAGAAAAAGTTTTGGAACGAACCAGCGAATTAGTGTCCAAAAATGAAGAATTAGAGCTTACAAATCATGAGTTGCAACAGTTTTCTTGGGTGGTTTCTCACGACTTAAAAGAGCCGCTTCGAAAAATTGAAGTTTTCCTTAAGTTAATAAAAGATAAATATCTGTTAGACAGCGAGAAAGCAATTGATTATTCCGATAGAACAATTAGTGCCGCAGAACGTATGTCGAAGCTAATTAATGATCTTTTGGTTTATTCCAGATTATCGTCAAAAGTAGCGGCTGAAAAAACGGATCTCAACGAAGTTGTAGGCGAAGTTTTATCTGATTTAGATTATCTTTCAGAACAAACAAACGCCGAAATTTCGGTGGAAGAATTGCCGGTTGTACAAGGTGTTTCAAGTCAATTACGGCAACTTTTTCAAAACCTAATTGGAAATTCTTTAAAATTTGGAAAAGAAGACATTCCAGTAAAAATTGATATTTCTTGCGAAAAAATTGCCTCGAAAAATTTTGATGCCAAAATTGATGAAAACGGAATGTTTTGGCGTATTCACATCAAAGACAATGGGATAGGTTTTGACGACGCTTATTTGGATAAAATTTTTGTCATTTTCCAAAGTCTTAATGATCGTGAAAAATACGAAGGAACGGGAATTGGTCTTGCCATCGCAAAAAAAATAGTTGAAAAGCACAACGGAATCATTACCGCAAAAGGAAATCTCGGCGAAGGAGCAGAGTTTATCATCATTTTACCAGCTTAAAAAAATCTAAAAAACATCATCAAATCTTCTTTTTTTAAAAATGGATACAAATTTTAAAAGAAATTTATTCGTAGGATTCGGATTCTCATTTTCGCTCCTCATCGTCAGTTCTGTAGCCTCATTTATTAGCATTAAAAGTTTGTTGAACAGCAACACATGGGTTAATCATACGCAAGAAATTATTTACAATCTCAACGCCACTTCCGGGACGATGGTAGATGCACAAACCAGCATCAGAGGTTATATGTTAACCGGAAAATCAATTTTTTTACAGCCTTATCTCAATGCCGAAGAAACTGTTGATCGACATATCCAAAAACTTGAAAATCTTACAGGTGATAATGCTTTGCAACAAAAGCAACTTGAGAAATTAAAAACCCTAAAATCGGACTTGTTTCAATATTTAGAAGATAGAAAAAACGAGCGTCAAACCGGCAAGATTATTTTTGAAGAAGACGTTGTACGAGGTCGTGAAATTATGAATTCCATCAGAGAAACGCTTGATTCGATGGAATCTCAGGAACGCAAATTGTTAAACGAAAGGATGTCGACTTCAAAAAATTACGGAACTTATTCGATGATTTTGATTATTGCTGCTGCTCTAATTTCACTGTTGACAAGCATTTTTTATTTTTCCAGAATTCTGAAAGATTATTCTGAACGTTCAAAATTGTATCAGGAACTTAAAAATAAAGATATTGAAACCCGGGAAAGAATCGATTTAATTAGCGGTATTGCAGCCCAAATTTCTGCCGGAAATTACTCAGTTCGTACTGACGAAGCCAATGACGATACGCTTGGAGAAATGGGCGTTTCCATTAATTCAATGGCAAGTTCTTTAGAAAATTCGTTCAACGCTTTAGTAGAAAATGATTGGCTTCAGGCGGGAATTGCTGACTTAAATCAAGTAATGTTAGGCGAAAAAAATGTTGACGAGTTAAGTAAAAATATCGTTGAATACGTAGCCGATTACATTCAAGCGGATGCAGCAGTTTTGTATGTTTTAGAAGGAAATGAATTTATGGAAACTGCCGGATATAATTTTGTTTCGGCAAAAGAAAGACAGTTTTTTAAAATAGGCGAGGGCTTCACCGGTCAAGCTGCTGCTTCGAAAAAGATGATGGAATTGCGAGATATTCCAAATGAAAATTTCGTTATTAGTTTTGCCCATGGCAAAGTGAATCCAAAACATGTTATAGCTATTCCATTGATTGACAATAATGTAGAAGGGATTTTGGAAATTGCCACGGTAAGAAATTTTTCCGAGAAAGAAATAAAATACCTGCAAGCAATTGGCAACAACATTGGAATTGCGATAAGATCAGCTCAAACCAGAAAACGTTTGCAAGAATTATTGGAAGAAACCCAAGCACAATCTGAAGAATTACGGGCTCAACATACTGAATTAGAGCAAATGAATGCCGAACTCGAAACGCAAACGGAAAAGTTACAAGCTTCGGAAGAAGAACTTCGCGTTCAGCAGGAAGAATTGCAGCAAACCAATGAAGAATTGGCGGAAAGAAGCACACTTTTGGAAGAAAAAAATATGGAAATCCAAAAAAAATCAGAAGATTTGGAGTTGAGCACTAAATATAAATCTGAGTTTTTGGCCAATATGTCTCACGAACTTAGAACACCATTAAATTCTATTTTGCTCTTGAGCCGTTTGCTTTCTGAAAATAATGACAAAAATTTAACTGACGAACAAACTGAATTCGCTAAAGTAATTCAAAGTTCGGGTAGGGGATTACTGGGTTTGATTGATGAAATTTTAGATTTGTCAAAAATCGAAGCCGGAAAAATGGAGCTTGAATTTTTGGAAACTCCAGTAAACGAAATTACCGATAGTTTGCAAGATTTATTTTCGGAAGTGGCAAAAGAAAAAGGAATTGAGTTTGTGATTGATAACAAAAATGCGCCGTTGGTCATTAAAACCGACAAAATGCGTTTGGAACAAATTTTGAAAAATTTAATTTCAAATGCCATCAAATTTACATCTGAAGGTAGCGTTACCTTGAAAATTTCAAAACACGAAACAGATGATAAAGCTGTGATTTTCAGTGTAAAAGATACCGGAATTGGAATTCCTCGAGAGAAACAACCACTTATTTTTGAAGCGTTCCAACAAGCGGACGGTTCAACCAAAAGAAAATATGGCGGAACTGGTCTTGGATTGTCCATCAGTCGAGAATTGACTAAACTTTTAAAAGGCGAAATTTCTCTAAAAAGTGCTGTAAATCAAGGAAGTGAATTTTCGTTAACACTTCCAATTTATGGCACGGCAATTATTATTCCTACTAAATTAACAGAACAAAAACCTTCGGTAGAATCTGAAATAGAAGTGGAAGAACCCCAATATTTGAGTTTGCACATTCCGAAAGAGATTGATGACGATCGAAATAATATTTTGGATGGTGACAAAATTATTTTGATTGTAGAAGATGACATGAATTTTGCAAAATCACTTCTCGAATTCACCCGAAAACGTGGCTACAAAGGAATCGTTTGCGTTCGTGGCGATCACGCTCTGAATTTTGCGTTAGCGCATAAACCTGTCGGAATTTTACTCGACATCGAACTCCCGATGAAAAACGGTTGGCAAGTGATGGAAGAATTGAAAAATAATCCTAAAACCAGACCAATTCCGGTTCACATCATGTCGTCGCATCAACTGAAGCAGGAAAGTTTGCTAAAAGGAGCGGTAAACTTCCTTGATAAACCTGTTGCTTTTGAGAAAATTCCGGATGTTTTTCAAAAAATAGAGCAAATTGTCAATCGTGAATCGCAAAAAGTCTTAATTGTAGAAGACAACCCGAAACATGCAAAAGCATTGGCATTTTTCTTGGAAAACTATAATATCAATTCGGAAATAAAAAGCGAAATTCGAGACGGAATCACGGCTTTGCAACGTGAAGATGTCGATTGTGTGATTCTGGATATGGGAGTTCCGGACAAACGTTCGTACGAAATTCTGGAAAATGTAAAAGAAAATCCTGGACTCGAAAACCTTCCGGTGATTGTATTTACAGGGAAAAGTTTGTCGATGAAAGAAGAACTTAAACTCAAGAAATACGCTAATTCCATTGTGGTAAAAACTGCAAATTCATACCAAAGAATGTTAGACGAAGTATCACTTTTTTTACATTTAGTAGAAGATAATAAAGGCGAAATTTCTAAAAAAGAATTTAAAAAACACCAAAACCTAAATAATATTTTAAGTGGCAAAACCGTGTTGGTTGTTGATGACGATGTGCGAAACATTTATTCGTTAACTAAATCACTCGAAGCGCTTAAAATGACCGTTGTAACCGCTATCGATGGTAACGAAGCTTTAAATGCACTTCAAGAAAATCCTGAGATTGACGTTGTTTTACTCGATATGATGATGCCAAATTTAGACGGTTACGAAACAGCTACGAGGATTCGTGAAAATAAAAAATTCCGTGATTTGCCGGTGATTGCCGTAACCGCAAAAGCCATGATGGGAGATCGGGAAAAATGTATCAATGCCGGAGCTTCGGATTATATTACAAAACCTGTAGATGTCGATCAGCTCTTGTCATTGCTCAGAGTTTGGCTTTATGATAAAAATTAAAACATATAAATGATGAAGAAAAAAGTTTTAATTGTTGATGACGATCCTCGCAATATTTTTGCGTTAGAAGCCACTTTAAAAGCCAAAGGTTTTGAATGTGTTTCAAAAACCAATGCCGAAAACGCTTTAGATTTTTTAAAAGAAAATTATACTGTTGATGCAATTTTGCTCGACATGATGATGCCCGAAATGGATGGTTACGAGGCAATTCCGCTCATAAAAAATTTAAACGATAAAATTCCGGTAATTGCCGTTACAGCACAAGCTATGGTTGGTGACCGCGAAAAATGTCTTGAAGCTGGTGCCGATAATTACATTTCAAAACCGATTGATGTAGATAGATTAATGCTGATTTTAAATAATTTGTAATGACAACGGAAAGTCAAGTTGAGGAAGTAATCCACGAAATTTTCGAAAATTATGGTTTCGATTTCAGCGGCTATTCGAAAGCGTCGTTTAAGCGAAGAATTGACCGCATCATCAACCTTGATAACATCGCACATTTTCAAGAATTTTTGTACAAAGTTCGAAATGATGTGACCTATTTCCGTCGATTGGTTGAAGAAATAACGGTTAATGTCACCGAGATGTTTCGGGATCCGCACTTTTATAAATTTCTTCAGCAAGAAATCATTCCGGTTTTAGCCACAAAACCATTCATAAGAATTTGGCACGCAGGCTGTTCAACCGGCGAAGAAGTTTATTCTATGGCCATTTTATTAGAAGAAGCCGGACTTTTGCAAAAATCAATTTTGTATGCAACAGACCTCAATTCGCTCGTACTCGAAAACGCAAAAAAAGGCGTTTTTCCGTTGCGAAACATGAAACAATATTCCGAAAATTACATCACAGCGTCCGGAAAAAAAGATTTTTCCTCTTATTATATTGCAAATTACAACCAGGCAAAATTCAACGAAAATTTGTCTAAACGTATGGTTTTTTCGCTTCATAATTTGGTCTCCGACAGGTCATTCAACGAATTTGATTTAATTTTATGCCGAAACGTATTAATTTATTTTGACAAAGATTTGCAAGACAGAGCTTTAAGTTTGTTTGATGAAAGCCTTGCACCTTTAGGTTTCCTCGCTTTAGGAACCAAAGAAAGTATTAAATTTTCAGCCATCCAAAACCGTTATCGTCAACTCGAAAAAGAAAAAATATGGCGAAAAATGAATTAAAAATTGTCATCATCGGCGGTTCAGCAGGAAGTTTGGAAGTTTTAATGCAAATTCTACCCAAATTGCCAAATCCAATTCCATTTGCATTAATCATCGTCGTGCATCGCAAGTCCGCTGACGACACAATTCTTGAGGAACTAATTGCGTTAAAAACCAAAGTTCCCGTTCAAGATACCGAAGACAAAGTTCCAATTCTCAAAGGAAGTATTTACATCGCGCCATCAGATTATCACATGTTATTTGAGAAAAATCTTACAATTGCAATCGACAATTCCGAAAAAATAAATTACAGTCGTCCCAGCATCGACGTCACATTTCAATCCGCTGCCGAAGTTTTTGGCGAAAATGTAACCGCCATTTTACTTTCTGGCGCCAATGCTGACGGAAGTGAAGGTATGCAAACCATCAAAAATTTCGGCGGAAAAACCATCGTTCAAAAACCCGAAACCGCCGAAATGCCTTTCATGCCACAAACCGCCATCCAAAATGCTAACCCCGATTTGATACTTTCGCCTAAAGAAATAATTCATTTTTTACAAAATTTTCAGGCTTAATATAATGATGGCAGCCCTCCGGTCGCGCTTTCCGTTTCAAGTCCTCGTTGAAAAAACTTTTTTTGTAACCTAAAAAACGAGCTCCTAAAGTCGCTGTGTTTTAGGCACAAAAAATAGTTTTTCCATCTCCGGGCTTTCCACTTCAATCGCTGCTGCAAGAGTAAGAAGTAAGAAGTAAGAAGTAAGAAGTAAGAAGTAAGAAGTAAGAAGTAAGAAGTTTGGAGTGTTTCAGGTTTCAAGTTGAAAAACCTTTTGCGACTTCGCAACTTTGCAAGAAAAACTCCTTCAATGTTCTTAAATGCCTTATATGGTAAAAAAATTTTGTTCAAAGTTCAAAGTTTAAAGTTGACAAATCTTTCCATTACAAAAACGAACTCCTCCAATGTCCTTAAATCCCTTATATGGTAAAAAAA
>JAEWHE010000010.1 GCA_023387965.1 Bacteroidota bacterium
AAGAAGCACAGCAAGAATATTGAAAATATCCACCACAACATTATTGAAAAGAATTGTTTCAATTGCTGCAACTATTAATCAGCCAACCATCAGCAAAGGAAAAACTTATGAAGTTGACGAAATGTGCACTTATGTCAGGCACAAACGAAATTTTATCTGGGTAGTTTATGCTTTGGAAAAGAATTCTAGAAATGTCGTCAGTTTTCATGTTGGCAAAAGAACCAATAAAACATTGAGCCGTGTTCTGGAT
Source organism: Bacteroidota bacterium (assembly GCA_023387965.1). Taxonomy (GTDB): domain Bacteria; phylum Bacteroidota; class Bacteroidia; order Flavobacteriales; family Flavobacteriaceae; genus Flavobacterium. The sequence goes on from JAEWHE010000010.1 coordinate 251, forward strand.
ACTTTGAAATTATCAGAAGCCAAAAGGATATTCACGGATAAATTGAGGAATTACAGGCATTTGATTAATGAGGAACTACATACTGTAAAACGTTTTGGCACCAATTATATCGAAAGAATGAACTTAACACTCAGAACACATTTGAAAAGACTCAACCGACGGACTATTTGCTATTCAAAAAGTTTTGTAGTTTTAAATGCTATTCTAAAAATATATTTTTGGAGTTTGCTGTAATTAGCCATGAAAAAACTCTATACCCTCGTTTCTTTAGTTTTGGCCACTGTGGGTTTTGCCCAACAGCAGAACTATGTTAACACCACTGCTTATAAGCAACCCACAACCACTTCTAACCCCTCGCCTGCTGTGTCTGTGGCAAACCAAAATATTACTTTTTATGATGGACTAGGGCGACCTATTCAACAAGTAGCGTCTAAACAATCCGGAACCGGAAAAAATATCGTTACTCCTATCACGTATGATGCTTTTGGAAGGCAACCCAAAGAATACCTTCCCCCCGCTACCGCGCGAATCCCTTCGCGTGGTCACTAAATTCTCTCCTATAGCACATAATAAGTATTTAATTATATTTGAATTAAAAAAAATGAGTAGAATGCTTTGGCTTTAAGAATTTTAGACTGTAATAGGTCCACGTAAAGGGATTTGTGCGAGAGAGGGGTATCACAGCTCCTGTATTGCAAAATGAATGAAAGTACTATTGAAAAAATAATAAAGTAAATAATATGAAGAATCTAATGTCGTTTTGCGTACTATTATCGTGTTTGAGAGGAGTTTCTCAAGAAAAGCTACACATTTTAGTAACCGTTGATGATATAGTCACTGGATCGTATAATCTTTCTGATAGTTATTTAGTAATTGAAAAAGACACAATTGCTTTAAAATACGAAATGGGCAGATTTGAAATTTCAAATATGGATAGGTTGAAAAAGAGAGGTAAGCAATCTAAAATCTGTTTAAACTTTCGATATTACGCTACTTGCCCACACCCCAGAAGCTATAATTATAACATTACTTTAGATTCATCATTAATTCTTCAAGAATATTTGTTACTAAAAGTTTATAATTTTGCTAATTACCCAAACGTTTTTGCGAAAAATATTGGCTATGGATATGAGTACATCTCGCCTATTGGTTCAGAAACATTACCCAAAAATAAGAGAATTAAAAGGAATAAGTGTATAGATTGAAGTACTAGATGCTATAGCACGGACAAAGTATAAACTATCAAAAAGTGAGTTACGTGAAGAAAAATCTTTTTATCTTAATAATACCGATAGTTGGAGTTTTAATTTTTTTTAATTTAGTTTGGAAAGAAGGTAAAAAACTTGCTGAAACCACCGAAATTCAAGGTGTAGCTTTTGGACGGGTAAAAGATTATCTTAAAATTAATGATTATGACAATGACCCGCTTGGCTCTCATCTTACACAAAAATGGAGACCTGCTTATGAGAGTTTTCGGACTAACGATACAGTTTTCCTAATATATAAAATTCTAACAAAGTGGGATATTGAAATTATCACAGGTAGTCATAAAAGACCTTCCAATGGCGGAGAGTCAATTTATGTAGATTTTTATGATAATATTCCTACAGATTCTTTAGTCTTATATGATAATTACAAATTAAAAATTGTTACCAAACCAGAAACAAAACTTTCTCTAAAACAAAAGGGAGATACAATAACATTTAGTGGTAGTAACTCCATTGCCCTATTGCGAAATGATAAAGAAGATATGTTTTTTGTGATGAAAAAAGCAAATCCTAATGACACTTTAAAAGTAGCCTTAAAAAAATATCCAGAAGGAACATATATGGTATTTATGAAAAAACGAACACAATAAAACAATAGTTTTGTAAAAAAAAGACAAGCTGCGATTTGTCTTTTTTGTTCAATGTATGTCGGATATGAATGATGAGTATACATCAAAGTTAGTGATGAAAAGGATATGTGAAAAGCTTGAGCCGACTTTTTTCACTAGAAAAATCAAAACAATTATATCGTGAAGCGTTCGAAGTATTGCGTGAAAAACAAGGCATGATTTTGTACAATTATGTGATAAAAAAAATCTTACCTCCTAAATATTCCCTATTTTAGTAGCAACTTTAAATATTTTTTTATGGATTTCAAAGCAAAAATGTTACGCGACGACGCATTAAAAGATAAAGTGATTGTGATTACCGGTGGCGGAAGCGGTCTTGGGAAAGCAATGACAAAATATTTTATGGAATTAGGAGCCAAAACCGCCATTACTTCGCGCGATTTAGACAAGTTAGAAGTTACTGCTGAAGAACTCATGAAAGAAACCGGTGGCGAATGTTTGCCCGTTTCTTGCGATGTTCGGCATTACGAACAAGTGGAAGTAATGCTTGATGAAGTGCTGAAAAAATATGGAAAAGTAGATGTTTTGCTCAATAATGCTGCGGGAAATTTTATTTCTCCAACCGAAAGATTATCAGCGAATGCCTTTGATACGGTGATTGATATTGTGTTGAAAGGCTCTAAAAATTGCACGTTGGCTTTTGGAAAACATTGGATTGATACCAAACAAAAATCCGCCACGATTTTAAATATTGTAACGACTTATGCTTGGACAGGTTCGGCTTATGTGGTGCCGTCGGCTACTGCAAAAGCGGGCGTTTTGGCGATGACGCGAAGTCTTGCAGTGGAATGGGCAAAATATGGCATTCGTTCGAACGCCATTGCTCCAGGACCTTTCCCAACCAAAGGTGCTTGGGACAGATTGCTTCCGGGTGATTTAAAAGATAAATTTGATTTGGCCAAAAAAGTGCCGCTGAAACGTGTTGGCGATCATCAGGAATTAGCAAATTTAGCCGCTTATTTGGTGTCGGATTTTTCGGCTTATGTGAATGGCGAAGTGATTACAATTGATGGTGGCGAATGGCTCAAAGGTGCCGGACAATTCAATTTATTAGAGGCGATTCCAGAAGAAATGTGGGACCAACTGGAAGCCATGATTAAAGCGAAAAAATCTTTGTAAAAAGCCACTTGTCGTGGATTAATTTTTCTCAAAAAAATTTTTATTAGTTCCAAAAAACTTCAGTGTTATTGTCATTGTGATTGAAGCACCATCGTGTTTTAGCCCTCCCGAAGCTTCGGGACAAATGGAAAGCCTTTTGAAGGCGACAGCCAAGTTTTGCCGGTAGAAAAGAGCAACTCTGGACGCTTCGGGAGAAGCTCTTTTTATGGGGTGCAAAAATGGCTTTTGCCAAAAAAGCTTGTAATGGAGAGCTGGATGAGCTTCCGGAAAAAAACATTCTGGAATGTTAACAAATAAGACTTTCAAAACCCATAATTAGTTGTATTTTTACGGTTCAAAATTTTAGAAGTTTCATGGGCAAAATCATTGCGATTGCAAATCAAAAAGGTGGCGTTGGCAAAACCACGACATCGGTAAATTTAGCGGCGTCTTTAGGCGTTTTGGAGAAAAAAGTATTGTTGATTGATGCTGATCCTCAGGCGAATGCGAGTTCAGGATTGGGGATTGATGTGGAATCGGTTGAAATTGGAACTTACCAGATTTTAGAACATAGTAATACCCCTCAAGAAGCGACGCTTGAATGTACGGCTCCAAACGTTTCGGTGATTCCGGCTCATATTGATTTGGTTGCGATTGAAATTGAATTGGTTGACAAAGAAAATCGCGAGTACATGCTGAAAACCGCGTTGGAAAGTGTAAAAGACCAATATGATTATATTTTGATTGATTGTGCTCCTTCGCTTGGATTGCTGACTTTGAACGCTTTAACGGCGGCAGATTCTGTGGTGATTCCTATTCAATGTGAATATTTTGCTTTGGAAGGTTTAGGAAAATTATTGAATACGATAAAAAGTGTACAAAAAATTCACAATCCGGATTTAGACATCGAAGGCTTGCTTTTAACGATGTACGATTCCCGTCTTCGCCTTTCGAATCAGGTGGTAGAAGAAGTGCAAAAACATTTTAACAATATGGTTTTTGAGACCATTATTCAGCGAAATGTGAAATTAAGCGAAGCGCCAAGTTTTGGCGAAAGCATTATTAATTATGACGCCACGAGTAAAGGTGCTACGAATTACCTACATTTGGCAGAAGAAATTATTAAAAAAAATACGAAGTAGATAAATGACAAAGGCAATAAAAAAACAAGCTTTAGGTAGAGGCTTGTCGGCATTGTTGAAGGATCCTGAAAACGACATTAAATCGGTTGAAGATAAAAATGCCGATAAGGTTGTTGGAAATATAATTGAGCTTGAAATTGATGCGATAGAAATCAATCCGTTTCAGCCACGTACCAATTTCAATGAAGAATCTTTGCAGGAATTAGCAAAGTCTATTCAGGAATTAGGTGTGATTCAGCCGATTACGGTTAGAAAATTAGAATTTAATAAGTTCCAATTAATTTCCGGAGAAAGAAGACTTCGCGCTTCGAAATTAGCGGGATTGGTTTCGGTTCCGGCTTATATTCGATTGGCAAATGACAACGAATCTTTGGTGATGGCATTGGTGGAAAACATCCAGCGTCATGATTTAGATCCGATAGAAATTGCGCTTTCGTACCAAAGATTGATGGACGAAATTCAACTCACGCAAGAGCAAATGAGCGATCGCGTGGGGAAAAAACGTTCTACAATTGCCAATTATTTACGCCTTTTAAAATTAGACCCAATTATCCAAACGGGAATCCGCGACGGATTTATTTCAATGGGTCACGGTCGTGCCATCATTAACATCGAAGATCTTGATGCGCAAACTGAGATTTACCAAAAAATTGTGAGCCAAAACTTATCGGTTCGCGAAACGGAAACTTTGGTAAAAAATTATCAAGAAAGTTTAAAACCTGCCGCTCCAAAGAGCAAAAGTGCTGGTTTTAAAATTGAAGACAGTCAGAAAAAAACCATTGGTAATTACTTTGGTACCAAAATCGACGTGAAAGTTGCCGCTAACGGTAAAGGAAAAATCACGATTCCGTTTCATTCTGAAGAAGATTTTAACCGCATCATCAAACTCCTGCAAGAATAGTGAAAAAGTATGCTTACATACTGATTTTGTTGTTTTTGGTGGTTACCCAAAATGTTTTCGCGCAAGAAGAATTACCTACTCTTGTGGTTCAAGACAGCATTAAAACGGAAACAATCGATCCGCTTTCTCCATCAAAAGCGGCTTTTTATTCCGCTATTTTGCCAGGATTGGGACAAGCTTACAATAAAAAATATTGGAAAATTCCCATTGTTTATGCGGCATTAGGAACCGGAGTTGGCATTTACGCTTGGAATGACCGCAATTACAACAAATACCGCGACGAATATAAACGCAGGTTGGTAGGAAATCCTTCAACTGATGGCGTTTTGTCGCAACTAACAGATTCTCAATTGATTTCGGCACAAAGACAATTCCAGAAAAACCGTGATCTGTCATTGATTGTAACCGTAGGAATTTATATTTTAAATATCGTTGAAGCCAATGTAAATGCGCATTTGATGCAGTTTAACGTCAGCGAAAATCTTTCGGTAAAACCAGATATGTTTCAAAATGATTACAACCAAAGGCAAAATCTGGGACTTACTTTAAATTTTAGTTTTTAAATGAAAATAGCACTTTTAGGTTACGGAAAAATGGGGCATGTAATTGAAAAAATTGCCCTGGAACGCGGACATGAAATTGTGTTGAAAAAAACCACTCAAAACACTTTTGACGGTATAGAAAACGCCGATGTTGCCATCGATTTCAGTATTCCCGATGCTGCCGTTACCAATATTTCTACTTGTCTTGAAAAAAATATTCCTATTGTTTCAGGAACGACCGGATGGTTGGAAAATTATGATAAAATGGTAAGCCTTTGCCAAGAAAAAAAAGGCGCTTTCATTTACGGTTCTAATTTTAGTTTGGGTGTCAATTTGTTTTTCAAGTTAAACGAAGAATTGGCAAAAATGATGGCAAAGTTCCAAGATTACAAAGTAACGATGGAAGAAGTTCACCATACCCAAAAACTCGATGCACCAAGCGGAACCGCAATTTCTTTAGCCAAAACAATCATTGACCATTCAGATTATTCGAGTTGGGCTTTGGAAAATGCAAAAGCTGACGAAATTTTAATTGACGCCAAAAGAATTGAAGGCGTTCCGGGAACGCATACTGTTGTCTATAATTCGCCCGTTGATACCATCGAAATTACGCATACGGCTCACAATCGCGAAGGTTTTGCACTTGGAGCTGTAGTTGCCGCCGAATGGATTTTAGGCAAAACAGGAATTTTCAGCATGAAAGATGTGTTGGAAATTTCGTAACAAAAAAATAGTTTAAGATACATATTCAGATATAAAAAAATAAAATTATGACGCTCATTCAGTGGATTATATTTTTCTTGATTCTTCAAGTTGTTCATTTTTTAGGTACTTGGAAATTGTACCAAAAAGCAGGTTTTAAAGCTTGGGAAGCGGCAGTTCCGGTTTACAATGCCGTAATTTTGATGAAAATTATTAACCGCTCGAAATGGTGGGTTATTTTACTTTTTATTCCAATCGTAAACCTGATTATGTTTCCAGTTATTTGGGTTGAAACCTTGAGAAGTTTCGGAAAAAATACTACGGTTGACACGCTTTTAGGTATTTTCACGCTTGGTTTTTACATCTATTTTATCAATTATTTTGTTGATGTAAAATATGTAGAAAACAGAAGTTTGGTGGCAAGAACCAAAACCGGCGACACGGTAAGTTCTATCCTTTTTGCGATTGTGGTGGCAACTATTGTTCATACTTATTTTATCCAGCCTTTCAATATTCCAACCGGATCGTTAGAAAAAACATTGCTTGTGGGCGATTTTCTTTTGGTAAGCAAAAATCATTTTGGTGCAAGAACGCCAATGACAGCAGTTGCCGCTCCAATGGTTCACGATACCATCCCGGTTCTTAATCAAAAATCATATTTAAGCAAACCGCAAATTCCTTATTTTAGATTTCCTGGTTTTGAATCGGTGAAAAAAAATGACATTGTGGTTTTCAACTGGCCTGTTGATACGGTTTATAAATTTTTTGACAAATCGGGAAGAGCCGCTGTTACAAAACCGATTGATAAAAAATCGAATTATGTAAAAAGATGTGTGGCAACGCCAGGTGATATTTTTTCGATAAAAGACGGATTTGTTTTCATTAATGGCAAAGAATTACAGCTTTCAGAAAGAGCGAAACCTCAATATTTCCATACTGTTTATGCTTCTAAAGGAATTCCTGGAGCGGCACTTCAAGCCACAGGTTCTACCGAATTTACCCGAAATTTTAACGTTCGTCCGGCGAATCAGCAACAGATTGATGCAATGCAACCGTATGTATTAAATGCTTCGCAAAATCCTGACGGTTCTTATTTAGTGATGACGGGTTCGCAAGGATTTCCGCCAAGCGTGAGAGCAACTGGTTTATATGCCGAAGAATTATCTCAAAATATTACTGAAATTAATTTGACGCTTGATGGCGCCAAACAACTACGTGAAAACAAAGCGATTGATTCTGTGGTGAAATTTAATATTACAAATCCTGCGAAAGACAAAGTTTTCCCGCAAGATGGCAAATGGACTGGAGACAATTACGGTCCGATTACCATTCCGGAAAAAGGCGCGACGGTTCAACTCAACGCCGAAAATATTGCCTTGTACAAAAGATTAATTTCGGCTTATGAAAACCATGATTTGAAGGTTAACGGCAATGAAATTAGAATTGACGGAAAAATTGTAAACGAATACACTTTCGAACAAGATTATTATTTTATGGTTGGGGACAACCGCCATCGCTCTGAAGACAGTCGCTATTGGGGATTTGTTCCGGCAGATCACATCGTTGGAAAACCAGTATTTATTTTCTGGAGCGTGGATCCTAACGTTCCTTGGAGTAAAGCTTTTGATAAAATTCGGTGGGACAGATTGTTTACAACTGTTGGCGGAAGCGGTGAACCTTTCTCCTATTTCTGGATTTTCGTGGTGCTTTTAGGCGGATATTTCATTGCTGATTTTGTCATCAAACGCAAGAAAAAACGCGCCTCTAAATATTAAAAACTTGCCATGAAAGCACTTTTGCTTCCAACATATTTTCCGTCGATAAGCCAATTTGCGGTGATGATGAATGCTGATTCGGTTACGTTTGAAGTGGATGATAATTTCCAAAAACAAACCAACCGAAACCGAATGTACGTTTACAGCCCAAACGGGATTCAGTTGCTGAATATTCCAGTGAAACATAGCAATGGCAAATATCAAAAAACACGTGATGTAAAAATTGAAGATGCTTTCGATTGGCAAAAATTACACTTCAAATCTTTAGAAGCCGCTTATCGTTCGAGTCCGTTTTTTGAATTTTTTGAAGATGATATTCGTCCGCTTTATGAAAAAAAACATACTTTTTTAACTGATCTTAATTTTGAGGCTTTTGACGTTGTGTGTCACTGTTTAGGATTGGCTCCTGAATATGAAAAAACCACCGAATATTTTCACGAAGCTGAAGGTTTTGCTGATTTTAGGTTTTTGGCAAATGGCAAAAAAGACACCACCATTTTAAAGCCTTACACTCAGGTTTTTGAGGAAAAACACGGTTTTATCAACAATCTTTCTATTTTAGATTTGCTTTTTAACGAAGGAAGGAAAGCGGTTGATTATCTCGAAAATCAAAAAATAATTTTGCCATAATTTTTTACGGACGATTGCAAAAAATCAAATGGTTTTTCCTTTAGCCCTGACAGAGCGGAAATCCTGACATTGCTTGAAAATGGTTCTGGAATTATAGGAGCAAATTGCAATGGCAGATTGCAGCGAAGGCAGGAATGACGATTGTAAAAATTCCTAGTGTTTCGCTCCTAAAAAATTTATTCTTCGATAGCCAAACGGGTAAAAATCGGGAAATGATCTGAGTTTAAGAAGTCAGGAAAATTTTCGAACTCCTTGACTTTCATCTTTTTATCTGCAAAAATATAGTCGATTCTGGCGGGATAATAGTTGAAATTATAGCTTTTCCCAAAGCCTTCTCCAGCTTCTTCAAACGTGTCGTTCAGGTTGCCACGAATGCTTCTGTACACGAAGGAAAACGCGCTGTTGTTCATGTCACCGCAAATAATTTCAGGCAATTTGCTGTTTTTTTTGTGGTTCATGATGATTTCAGCTTGCTCTTGTTGGGCTTTGAAAGCTTCGCTGATGCGACGTACAATTTTTTTAGATTTTTGTTCCGTAATGCTGCCATCGGCACTAATTTCGTGAACGTCTGGCGTGATTTTTATGGATTGCAAGTGCATGTTGTAAACGCGAATCGTGTCGTTTCCTTTTTTAATATCGGCGAAAATGGCGTTGTTGTTCGAATTCGGAAATTCGATGTCGCCTTTGCCAATGATGGGAAATTTCGAGAAAATGGCTTGACCGGTTTTGGTGTTTTCGCCTTTCATCAAAATGTATTGATGCGGATAAGCCCGTAATTTAATTTTCCCTTCGGAATATTCCTGAATGCAGAGAATATCGGGATTTTTGTCATTGATAAAACCTTGAATCAACTCCGGAACGTCGTCTCTTTCAATCCATTTGTACACGTTTAGCAAGCGGACATTGTAAGACATTACGGTAAAATCATTTTCCGTTTCCGGCAGATTTTTCCCAGAAAATTTATAGAATTTATTGATAAATGGAATCCCCATGAGCAACACCAAAATGGGCAACAAAACTTGGCGTTTCATTTGGATTGCCCAATAAATCAGGAACAAAACGTTGACGATTAAAATTAGCGGCAACACTAACGTAATCACTGATAATAATGGGAAAAGTTTTGGCGCTAAAAACGGTAAAATGTACGCCAAAAACGTGATTATTGCCAAAATCACGTTGAAGCTAAACATCATTTTATTGAACCACGACAAATTTTTCATCCGTACTGCGTTAGTTTTTACCGGCTTTAAAAAGGAAATCTTTTTCTTCTTTTGAAAGACTTTCGTAACCTGATTTACTGATTTTGTCTAAAATCTCGTCTATTTGTTGCTGCGTTTTGTCTTTACCTTTTGAATTAAACGTAGTTTCAGCGGGTTTGTTTTTATTTTTATGCACTTTTTTAAATGGCGTGCTTTTTTTCGGTTTAAACAAATCGGTAAAAAAGTTCAGGAAATTGGTGAGAATATTGCTCAAATCTGTTCCGTTTTGCAACAATTTGATGTAAGAAAAACCAAAAAACGCACCTCCTAAATGGGCAATATGGCCGCCCATATTACTGCTTTTTATTTGAATTAAATCCAAAATAACAAATACCAAAGCCACATGCCAAAGCTTTACCCTACCTATCAAAAGCAAACGGATTTCATACAAAGGTGCATAAACGGCAACCGCAATCATCACTGCCATAATCGCTCCAGAAGCGCCAATAAGTTGGGCTTCGTGGTTGAGAACAAAATAAGAAACGAGATACAAAATTCCGGCAAAAAAACCACCTAAAATGTAAACGCCCAGAAATTGTTTTTGTGTAAAAAATGTGAGAAATAGTCTTCCCGCGAAATTGAGCATGATCATGTTGAAGAGCAAATGCAAAATTTCGACGTGGAGAAATTGATAGGTCAATAAAGTCCAAGGTCTTGTGATGAAAACCGAAAGATTAGAATTGAGTTCTAACCACGGCATAACGGCTAAAAAACCGTTTGTAGAAAATGCGTAAAGGATCATCAGCGGGATGGCAATGCCAACGTTCCAGAAAATTAATTGCTGGACAATGCCTCCTGATTTGTATTGCAGTTTTAAATCGTCTAAAATATTCATGGCTAATATTAATTCCAGCGATGGTTGTCAAATTGATTTTTTTTCCAAATCCACATCATGATAAATCCTACAATAGCACCTCCAATGTGGGCAAAATGCGCAACACCTCCGCCTCCACTTCCAAAGATAGAATTTCCGGAAACGCCGAGGTATAAATCTAACAATAAAATTCCGGGAACGAAAAATTTTGCCTTAATTGGAACTGGTAAAAACAAGAGCATCAATTCGGCATTGGGAAACATAAAAGCAAACGCGACTAACAGACCGTAAATGGCTCCAGAAGCTCCAACTGCCGGGATTTGATTGGCTTGAGCTGCCATCAAAATGTCGTCAAATTTGGACTGATTGATGTTTGCAGCTGTTAAAATATTTTTCACTTGTCCATCAACCATTACTCCGTTTTCAAATAAAGCTTTATAGTTTGTGTTGAGTAAAATTTTAATTTCTTCCGGACTTAAATTAGCTGAAACGCTTTCTAAATGATGATGAATCTCAAAATAATTTACCCCAGAATGAAACAAAGCTGCTCCAATTCCGCAGGAAATGTAAAAAAACAAGAATTTTTTTCCACCCCAGAAATGTTCTAATGCAGAACCAAAAGAATACAAAGCAAACATATTGAAAAAGAGATGTCCAATTTGCGGAAATCGCGCATGCATAAACATGTGCGTGATAATTTGCCAAGGGGCAAAATTGCTATTTTCGAAATGATAAAGCGAAAGATATTGGTAAGCAGAATCGCCCACAATTTGCGAACCGATGTAAAAAATAATGTTGATAATCAGTAGCTGTTTCACTACCGGAGTGATATTCATCATAAACTAAATTTTTTGTCTAAATCTTCTACCGTCATCGTAATGAAAGTAGGTTTGTAAAACGGCGAAATGTCAGGTTCTTTGCAAGCAAAAAGTGCGTTAACCAAATTTTCTTGTTCTTTTTCGGTTAAACTTGAACCAGTTTTTACAGCCAAACTTTTTGCCATCGATTTAGAAATGGTGTCGTTTTGGCTGAAACTGTTTTCAGGAATTCCGTCTTGTAAATCATTTAAAAGTTGTTCCAAAAGTATAGAAACTTCGCTCTCAGAAACGTTCACCGGAATCCCGGAAATAATAATATTATCTGAATTTATTTCTTCAAAAACAAAACCCGTGTTCACCAAAGACTGTTCTAATTCGGCAATTAAATTTACTTCTAAAACCGAAAAATAAAGATGCAACGGAAATAACAATTGCTGACTTGAAGCTTGATGAACCGTGATATTTGCTAAAAATTGTTCGTACAAAACCCGTTGATGTGCTCGTTGCTGATCAATAATTACCATCCCGGATTTTATGGGACTTACAATGTATTTTTTGTGAATTTGGTAGGTTTTATGAACCGTTTGTTCGATTTCGGTATCATTAAAAAGTGATCCGGTCACTTCTTCGGATTCAATCGAAATATTTTCGACAGCCAAAGTTTCAGTGTCATGCTTTAAACCAACATACAAACTTTCCCAAGATGGCGAAGGTTGGTTTTTTTTATACGAAAATGACTCGGTTTTAAAAACACTTTTGCTTTGACCAAAATTCGGTTTTTCATCAGCAAAAGGATTAAAATTTCTGTCAACTTCAATCAACGGAACCGCAGATTCTTTATTTTGATAAGCATACGGAGTATCTAAATTTGGATCTCGGTCAAAATCCAAAACTGGCGCCACGTTAAATTGTCCCAAACTATGTTTCACTGTCGAACGCAAAATAGCGTACAAAGCGTGTTCGTCATCAAATTTTATTTCAGTTTTAGTCGGATGAATGTTAATGTCAATCGTATTTGGAGGAACATCCAAATAAATAAAATAACTCGGTTGGCAACCATCTTTCAGCAAACCTTCGTAAGCCGCCATCACGGCATGATGCAAATAACCACTCTTGATAAATCGATTATTTACAAAGAAAAATTGTTCACCTCGTCCTTTTTTGGCAAATTCAGGTTTACCAGCAAAACCTTCAATACTAACGATTTCCGTCCCTTCTTGCAAAGGCACTAATTTTTCATTGGTTTTTCCCGAAAATATATTTACAATTCGCTGACGCAAGTTAGAAGCCGGAAGATTAAATTGTTCGCTTCCGTTATGGTACATCGTAAAATGAATATTAGGATGTGCCATTGCCACGCGATGAAATTCGTCTAAAATATGACGGTATTCCACAGTGTCCGATTTCAGAAAATTCCTTCTGGCGGGAATATTAAAAAATAAATTTTTAATCGAAAATGAAGTTCCTTTTGGTACAACCGCCACTTCCTGCGAAATAAATTTACTACCTTCAATAATCAGGTGAACGCCTAATTCTTCTTGTTCCTGACGCGTTTTAAGTTCCACGTGAGCGATTGCCGCAATGGATGCCAAAGCTTCTCCCCGAAAACCTTTGGTATTCAAAGAAAATAAATCTTCGGCATGGCGAATTTTAGAAGTTGCGTGTCTAGCAAAACAAAGTCGGGCATCTGTAACCGTCATTCCAACACCGTTATCAATTACCTGAACCAGCGATTTTCCAGCATCTTTGATGATTAATTTAATGTCGGTAGCTTTGGCATCAACAGCATTTTCGAGTAATTCTTTCACCACCGAAGCAGGACGTTGCACGACTTCGCCGGCAGCAATTTGGTTGGCAACATGGTCTGGAAGTAATTGAATTATGCTCGACATTTTTTGTTTTGAAATTGACTTTCAAAGATACATAATTGAAAAAGATTTCAGCCGAAATTCTGTTTCAAAAAAGATTAAAATTTCCATAAAAAAAACCTGATTTCTGCCGAAAAAGCAAAAATCAAGTTCCATATTTCTATTTAAAAAAAATTATCCGGCTTGTTGTCTCAACCACGCCATTTTGATTGCGGCAATAGCAGCTTCGGTTCCTTTATTTCCATGGATTCCGCCACTTCTATCAATACTTTGCTGCTGATTATTATCGGTTAAAACACAAAAAATTACGGGAACATCCGTTTGCACATTCAAATCTTTGATGCCTTGCGTCACGCCTTCACACACAAAATCAAAATGTTTGGTTTCGCCTTGAATCACACAACCAATCACAATCACGCAATCCACATTTTGGGTTTCAATCATTTTTTTGGCACCGTAAACGAGCTCAAAACTTCCGGGAACATTCCAGCGAACGATATTTTTAGGAAGCGTTCCGCAATCGAGCAAAGCGGCTTCTGCTCCCGAAAAAAGTCCTTCGGTAATGACATCGTTCCATTCTGAAACAACAATCCCAAACCGAAAATTTTCCGAGTTTGGGATTGTGTTTTTATCGTATTCTGATAAATTTTTATTTGCTGTCGCCATTTAATGGATTTCAGATTTTAGATTTCAGATTGTAGACTGCAAAAAAATGCAACCTAAAAACTGAGCTTAAATTATTGCGCCAAACCAATCATCGCATCAATATTTTGTGCTTCGATTGAAGTGTCGTATTTTTCTTTAATCTCTGTAAAATATTTTAAAGCATCTTCTTTTTGGTTTAATGCCAAAGCAGTTTGTCCGGCTTTTAGCAAAAATCTCGGCGAAGTCACTTCGTTTTCATTCAATTTAGCCGCTTTCAAATAGTATTCTAAAGCTTCTTTTGGCTGGTTCAATTGTGAAAAAGCATCACCAATTGCCCCTTTTGCCAATGGTGCTACAAACGCATCATCCGACTTGAATTTCTCAAGAGATTCAATTGCTTCTTTGTATTTTTTAGTTTGAAGATATGCGATTCCAGCATAATAATTAGCTAAATTTCCAGCATCAGTTCCTGAAAAATCTTCCGCAATTTGCACAAATCCTGGTTGCCCTTCAGTTACTTTTAAAGAAAGAGCATACAATGAATCAGCTACTTTAGCATCAGTTGCATTGGCTGCTTCTTGGAAATGTTTTTGGGCTTGCGCCAAACTGTTAGCAGCATCTTGTTCTTTCGGACCTACAATAAATTTGGTGTAAACCAACCAGCCAATTGCCACAACAGCAATCGCACCAATCACACCAAAAATAATTTTTTGATTATTAGCAACCCACTCTTCGGTTTTTGAAGCGCCTTCATCCAAAGAATTAAAAACACCAGCAGTGGTACTGTCTTGTTCAGAAATGTTACCTAACTGATCTTGTTCAAATGTTTCTTCGTCTTGCTTTGGTTTTGGGGCTTTGTATCCTCGTTTGTTATAAGTTGCCATTAATTTTCTAAATTTAGTGAGGTGCAAAAATAAAATTTTTATTGAAATGTAAAAGATGTTTTTATCGTTATTTTTCAATAATTTGCATGCCCTAAAAACCGATTCGTTAAATTTAGGCGAGTTCCTTATTCAATAGCCGTTTTCAGATGTATCTCAAAAATATTTCTCTTTTAAATTATAAAAATTTCTCCGAGGTTAGTTTTAATTTCGACCAAAAAATCAATTGTTTGGTGGGGAAAAACGGCGTGGGCAAAACTAATGTCCTCGATGCTATTTATCATTTGGCCTACGGCAAAAGTTATTTTAATCCGTTAGCGGTGCAAAATATTCGTCATGGAGAAGATTTTTTTGTGATTGATGGCGAATTTGAAAAAGATAACCGAACGGAGCAAATTGTTTGTTCGCTTAAAAAAGGACAAAAAAAAGTGCTGAAACGAAATGGTAAACCTTACGAAAAATTTTCCGACCATGTAGGATTTGTGCCTCTTGTGATGATTTCGCCGGCAGATCGAGACCTTATTATAGAAGGTAGCGAAACGCGAAGAAAATTTCTGGATTCGGTGATTTCACAGTCGGATACGAAGTATTTACAAGAATTGATTCAGTATCAAAAATTAATTGCCCAACGAAATGCTTTGCTGAAATATTTTGCTTTGAACCACACTTTTGACGCCACAACGCTCGAAGTTTACAACGAACAATTGGAAGATTTAGGACAATCGATTTTTGAAACAAGAAAAAAATTTATGGAGATTTTCTCCCCTATTTTTGCCAAACACCACAGCGCTATTACCGGAAACGCCGAAAACGTGAATGTGATTTACGAAAGCCAACTTCAGGAAAAAAATTTACGACAGCTTTTTGCAGAAAGTTTAGCCAAAGATCGGGTGTTGCACTATACCTCTTCGGGTGTTCACAAAGACGATTTATCATTTGAAATTGACCAACATCCTATCAAAAAATTTGGTTCGCAAGGACAACAGAAATCTTTTTTAATTGCGCTGAAATTGGCACAATTTGATTTTTTAAAACAAAAAAGCAATCAAAAACCCATTCTTTTATTCGACGATATTTTTGATAAATTAGATGAAACTCGGGTGGAAAAAATTATTCAAATGGTAAATAATGACGATTTCGGACAGCTTTTTATTTCCGACACTCACGCCGAAAGAACCGAAGCTCTTGTAAAATCGATGCATCAGAGTTATCAGGTTTTTCAGTTATAATTTGTTCCAAAAAATGCCTACATTAGTGTAAATTTTATCGAAAAAATGGTTTCAAAAAAAATACTTCAGTTTTTAAACGACATCAAAAAAAACAACAACCGCGAGTGGTTTCACGCTAATAAAAATTCTTACGAAGAATACAAAACCGCTTATTCTCAACTTATTCAGGAATTTTTAGACGAAATGATTCCGTTAGACGATTCGCTTCGGCAATTGGAAGTAAAAGATTGTAGTTTTAGAATTGCCCGCGACATTCGATTTTCAAAGGACAAAACGCCTTACAAAACGCATTTGGGCATTTGGCTTTCGGGAGGAACCAAAAACACTAATTTACCCGGATATTACATTCATATTGAAGAAGGAAAAAGTTTTATTGCCGCCGGAGTTTGGTGGCCGGATAATATTGATTTGAAAAAAATCAGGAAAGAAATCGCCTATTTTTATGAGGATTTAGAAGAAATTGTAAACGATAAAAATTTTGTCAAAGAATTCAAATCTTTAGATATCGACGAAAATAATTCTTTAAAAACGGCTCCAAAAGATTTTGACAAAAACCATCCCGCGATTAAATATTTGAGATTAAAAAGTTTTACCGCATCGCAGAATATTGATAATCAATTATTAAAAGATAAAGATTTTGTCAAAAAAGTGGCCGAAAAACTAATCGTTTTGAAACCTTTGAACGAATTTTTAACAAGAGCCTTAACCACCGAAGATTAATTATGATTATCCCGTAGATTGAATTATTTTTGCCAACAATTAAATTCGGAAATGGAAATTTTAGAAAATTTTTCTTTAAAAAACTACAATACTTTTGGGATTGATGCGAAAGCAAAGCAATTTATAGCCGTGCATTCGGTTGAAGAATTGCAGGAAGTTTTACGTCAAAATCAAACTGCCAAAAAGTTTATTTTAGGAGGCGGAAGTAACATGTTGCTAACCCAGGATGTGGACGCTTTAGTGATTCACATTGACCTAAAAGGCAAAAATATTGTAAAAGAAACAGAAGAATTTGTTTGGGTTCAAGGAAATGCCGGCGAAAATTGGCATGATTTTGTACTGTTTGCCATTGAAAATAATTTCGGCGGAATTGAAAATATGTCGCTTATTCCCGGAAACGTTGGCACGACTCCCGTACAAAATATTGGTGCTTACGGAACCGAAATCAAAAATACCTTTGAATATTGTGATGCGGTGGAAATCGCAACTGGAAATATTAAGAGATTTACGAACGAAGAATGCAAATTTGGTTATCGCGAAAGCATTTTTAAAAACGAAGTAAAAGACCAATTTATCATCACTTCAGTTGTTTTTAAATTGACCAAAATCAATCATAAAATTAATATTTCTTATGGCGATATTGCTGCTGAACTGACTAAAAATAACGTAACAATTCCTACATTAAAAGATGTTAGCAATGCGATTATTACCATCAGAAAAAGCAAACTTCCAGACCCGAAAGAGTTAGGAAACAGTGGTAGTTTTTTTAAAAATCCAGTAATCGCAAAAAGTGATTTTGAAAAAATTCATTTGCTTCATCCCGAAATGCCAAGTTACACCATTTCCGACACCCAAGTAAAAGTTCCTGCAGGTTGGCTGATTGAAAAAGCGGGATTTAAAGGAAAACGTTTTGGTGATGCCGGAATCCACAAAAATCAGGCTCTGGTTTTGGTAAATTACGGAAACGCCACCGGAAGCGAAATTTTGGCGGTAGCCCAAAACATACAAAAAACGGTTCAAGAGACCTTCGGGATTGCGATTGAAGCGGAAGTAAATGTGATTTAATTTTTGCTTAAATTAGGGTAAATTTTCGCCTATAATTTTATTGATTTTTGCCATTGCAATTCCTGTTTTTGCATTGTACCTTTGCACACATTTTTTTAAAAACCAATTGCCTATATGTTGACCATTATTTTTTATGTTTTTCTTGTAGTGGTAGCTGTTCAGCTGTTTTATTATTCGGTAGTTTTCGGGAAATTTGCTTTTGCCAAACCACAAAAAAGCACTCCGAAACGCATTCCTATTTCAGTAATTGTTTGTGCCAAAAATGAAGAAGAAAATGTAAAGAAATTCGTACCTCTTTTGGCTACTCAAGATTATCCGGATTACGAAATAATTTTGATTAATGATGCTTCGAGTGATGCAACGCTTGATATTTTCGAAGAATTTGAAGCGCAATATCCAAATGTTCGATTAGTAAAAGTGGAAAATAACGAGGCATTTTGGGGCAACAAAAAATTTGCCTTAACCTTGGGAATTAAAGCGGCAAAAAACGAATATTTGTTGTTTACCGATGCTGATTGTTATCCGGCTTCAAACCAATGGATTAAGGAAATGAGTTCGCAGTTTACCATGAGCAAAACCATTGTTTTGGGTTATGGAGCTTATGAAAAAGTAGCGAAATCTTTCCTGAACAAAATCATCAGGTTGGAAACGATGTTAACCGCTACGCAATATTTTTCTTGGGCAAAAATGAAACATCCTTATATGGGTGTCGGTCGAAATTTGGCTTACAAAAAAGAAGAATTTTTCAATGTAAACGGTTTTATCGACCACATGAAAGTGCGATCGGGCGATGATGATTTGTTTATTAATCAAGCTTCGACCAAAAAAAATACAACGATTAGTTTTAATCCGGAAGGTTTCACTTTCTCCGAACCTAAAAAAACGTTTAAAACTTGGTTCGACCAGAAAAGACGCCACGTTTCAACGGCGAGTTTTTACAAACCATTTGACAAATTTCAGTTGGCATTGTTTTTTTTGAGTCAACTTTCGTTTTTAATTCTGGCAATTATATTATTGGCGTTTCAATTTAATTGGATTTTAATCGTGCCAATAATTGCCGGAAGATATTTATTTAGCTGGATTACATTGGGTTACGCGGCATCAAAATTGCAGGAAAAAGATGTAATGTACTACTATCCCATCATCGAAATTGTACTTATCTTTACCCAACTGAATATTTTTGTAACCAATAAGTTTTCAAAACCGGTACATTGGAAGTAAACAAACAAATCGAAAAAGCCAAAACGGGCGATCAGGTTGCTTTTACCTCTTTGCTCGATTATTTTTGGAATGAAGTTTACGGATTTATGCTGCAACGCACTCAAAATGAAACAGATGCAGAAGACATTACGATTGAAACTTTTGCGAAAGCGTTTGACAAAATAGCAACCTACAATACTGATTTTCAATTCAATACATGGTTAATTGCGATTGCTAAAAATGTTCATATTGATTTGCTACGCAAAAAAAAATCGGTTATGTTTATCGACATTACCGATGAAGAAGACAAGCAAGCTTACAATGTTGCAGATACTTCGCTTTCGGCGGAAGATGAACTGATTAGAGAGCAAAATTTGTCGCAACTTTTGCTATATATCAAGGAGTTAAAGCCTGCTTATCAAGAAATTATTCAACTTCGGTATTTCCAAGAATTGAGTTATCAGGAAATCGCAAACCAGCTTGACGAACCGCTTTCTAATGTGAAAGTGAAATTGTTACGTGCCAAAAAACTTTTGGCTTCGCTAATTAGCTCAAAAAGTTAGTAATTTCGGGCGTTCTGCTTATTTTTTTGTAATTTCGCTTTTCAAATTCCTCAAATTATGAAAAGAAAATTACTTTATTTATTACTCCTTATTTCTGCTAATCTTTCGGCACAATTTACCACTCCAAACACCGGAGTAACTTGGAGATTAAGCGATTTAGTTGCCAATGCTCCCGCAACAGTTTCGGGATCGGGAACAACTTTTACGCTTTCGCAAAATCTTACCATTGCCGTTAACGATACTTTTATTATTGATACCGATGTAACGCTTTTGATGGCAAATGATGTTCAATTGGTTATTCAAGGGAATTTTTCTGCCGATGCAGATAATATTTTGATTACCAAAGCTACAGAAGAAGCTCGCTACCGAGAAATTATTTTTGAAAATACTGCTACAGGATTTATGCGAAATGTAACCGTTACTTACGGAAAAGGGATTCGCGCTGCAACCGGAAATTTTGAAATGCAATCTTGTACCGTTTCGTATCATTTGAACGGAAGTACTACAAGTTCGGCACTTCAAGTAGCAATTGGACAACCCATTATCAACAACTCTACTTTTAAGTTTAATTACTATCCGGCAATTGGTTCATCGGCAACTGCAGCAGCTTCGCCAATTATCACCAATAATTTACTTGAAGGAAACAACGATTCTAACGGAAACAGACCACAAATTAATTTAGGACCAAGCGGTTTGGATACCTTAAAAATCATTGGAAATACCATTATCGGAAACCGTACAAAATACATGACTGGTGGAATTTCAGTATCTAATTTTAGTCCGGCTTTGCAGCATATTTCTTTGATTCAAAACAATATTATTAGAGATAACCGCTACGGAATCAACGTATTGGGTTACAATATGGATGTAGTTTTAGACGGAAATATTATTGAGGACAACAATACCAATTCCGATGCTTTTTCGAGCGGAAGTGGCATTGCTTTGCAAGGAGCCGGAACTTCTTATGTTACCAAAATCAGCAACAACCAAATTCGCAGAAATTTATGGGGAATTACCGCTTACGGCAACGCTACTTTCACTAATTTAGGTGACGGTGCTTCGGTTGCTGGAAATAATGTTTTTTCTGAAAATGGGAATGATGGTCAAAACTATGCGTTTTTCAACAATACTGCAAATGCAGTTTCGGCATTAAATAATTGCTGGATTGAAAACACACCTTTAACAGCAGAAAATGTGGAAGGCGTGATTTCGCATCAAGTGGATGACCCCACTTTAGGATTGGTAACCTTCACTCCTTTTGGTTGCAATGATCTTTCTACTCCTGATTTTGCTACCGCAAATCCAAAAATTTACCCGAATCCGGCAACGAATTTTGTAAACATAGATTTGGAAGGAGAAACAACAGTTGAAATTTTTAATATCAATGGAATGTTGGTTGCCAAACACCAATTATTTTCTGGAACGAATAGTTTACCAACCAATTTCCCAGCGGGAATTTATTTGGTAAAAGTAACTTCTTCTAACAATACTTTCACCCAAAAATTGGCTGTAAAATAATTTTAAGAAAAATATATCGAATTAGAAAAGCAGGCTTTAAGTCTGCTTTTGTCGTTTAGAAACTTCTTACAAAAAAAGTTAAAATAAACGCAATAAAACTTCTCACTATATCGTTATAGTGTTAAATAGGTTTGCTTATGATATGATTTTACTTAAAATTCTTACACTATGTCAACAATTAACTTATTTAACAACAGCTGGAATGAGATTGTTTTTGAAAACAGAAACAAACTTTATGGCGCTTACAAACTTCGCCAAGATGACGGAAAAACAACCCTCAAAGCTTTTCTGCTCGGGACCTTATTTTGCGGGGTTTTAATTTCGCTTACTTTTATTAAAACCGATGGAAAAACTGTGATTATTGAAGATAATCCATTTAGTGGTACCATTACCGTAACAGATGTTTATCTTCCGCCAATTGAAAAACCTAAAGTAGCAGAATCGGCTGGTTCTACCGAAAAATCTTCGGAAGCGCAAAAAAAGTTTGTAGGTACGAAAATTACGGAAAATCATACGACTCCAAACGAAATGACCACGATTGATCAAAACACAACCAAAACAGGAAGTACTGACAATGTGGGTGATAACAACGGAATTATTGGTTTAGGAAACACTTCTGATACTGGAACTGGTGATGGAACCGGAATTACGGAAACCAACAACAACGGACCCGAATTAACTGGCGACGAAGTGATGATTACGGTGGATGAAAAACCGGAATTTCCGGGTGGTATCAAAAGTTTTACGGCTTTAGTAGGGAAAAAATTTAGAACACCGGAAATTGACCAATTGAGTAAAGTAATGGTTTCGGTAAGTTTTGTAGTGGAAAAAGATGGAACGCTTTCAAACATTAGAGTAACGAGAGATCCGGGTTATGGTTTAGGAAACGAAGCGATTAGGGTTTTGAAATCGATTAAAACCAAATGGACTCCTGGAAAAAAAGCCGGAAAAACAGTTAGAACCGCTTTTAACTTACCGATTACTGTACAAATTAATGAACGATAATTTTTGGCTTATAAAATTATTTGAGTTTGAAATTTCCCGCCGCTTTTTTTGGCAGGATTTTTTTGTTCCAAAAGTTTCCAAAAATGCCTTAAGTTTTTCTCCTAGCCCGTCCCGAAGCGTCGGGAGAGGCAATAGCGCTGTAGCGAAGCGGAAGCCTAA
Organism: Bacteroidota bacterium; assembly: GCA_023387965.1. GTDB lineage: Bacteria > Bacteroidota > Bacteroidia > Flavobacteriales > Flavobacteriaceae > Flavobacterium. Next base: position 22,682 of record JAEWHE010000010.1, read on the forward strand.
AGCCGAAAGCGGGAACATGTCCCGAAACTTCGGGATGAAAATGCCTACTGTTTCGCTCCTAAGACAGGTAATAAATTTTTTTGGCTTTCGCCGAATTTACGCTAAGAAAGCGTTAACGGTTTTTCTCAAAACAATCGTTATCTTTGTGGTTTGAAAATTGATTTATGAGCACTGTTTTAGATACCGCAACTGTACCAGCCGGAAAACCAAAGTGGTTGAAGGTGAAATTACCTATCGGGAAAAAATATACGGAATTGAGAGGTTTGGTTGATAAATACAAACTGAACACAATTTGCACCTCCGGAAGTTGCCCTAACATGGGTGAATGCTGGGGTGAAGGAACGGCGACGTTTATGATTTTGGGAAATATTTGTACTAGGAGTTGTGGTTTTTGCGGTGTAAAAACGGGAAGACCTGAAACAGTGGATTGGGACGAACCAGAAAAAGTGGCGCGTTCGATAAAAATCATGAACATCAAACATGCCGTGGTGACAAGCGTGGATCGCGATGACATTAAAGACGGTGGTTCGATTATTTGGTTGGAAACCGTGAGAGCGATTAGACGGATGAACCCAACGACAACTTTAGAAACTTTAATTCCTGATTTTCAAGGAATTGAAAGAAATATTGACCGAATTGTAGAAGCCAATCCTGAAGTGGTTTCGCACAACATGGAAACTGTGAGAAGACTGACACGTGAAGTTAGAATTCAGGCGAAATACGACAGAAGTTTGGAGGTTTTACGTTACCTAAAAGAAAAAGGAATCAACCGAACGAAGTCGGGAATTATGCTTGGTTTGGGCGAAACTGAGGAAGAAGTGATTGAAACTTTGCATGATTTAAGAGCGGCAAATGTGGACGTGGTTACCATTGGACAATATTTGCAACCGAGTAAAAAACATTTACCGGTGAAGGAATTTATCACGCCAGATCAATTTGCCAAGTATGAAAAAATTGGTATTGAATTAGGTTTCCGTCACGTGGAAAGTGGCGCTTTAGTGAGATCTTCGTATAAAGCCCAAAAACATATCCTTTAAAGATTTATGATACAAGATTGTAGAATTTTACTTCGTGAAATTTTTTACATTCAACTTTAAATCATATAACTTCCCCCCTTTTTTATGAATTCAAAAACAAAAATCGCCATCAACGGTTTTGGACGAATCGGGAGAAATTTATTCCGGCTTTTACTAAATCATCCAAAGATTGAAGTGGTAGCAATTAACGATATTGCCGACTACCGAACAATGTCGCATTTATTAAAGTATGACAGCATTCATGGGGTTTTGCCTAATGATTGTAGTTTTAATGACGAAGGAATTTTGGTGGACGGAAAGTTGTACACTTTTTTCCATGAAAAAGAAATTTCTAAGATCAACTGGCAAAAAGTTGAAGCTGAAATTGTGGTCGAATCCACCGGAAAATACAAAACTTATGAAGATATTTTCCAGCATATTGAAAGTGGCGCACAAAAAGTGATTCTTTCGGCACCATCTGAAACGGAAAAAATAAAAACTGTTGTTTTAGGTGTTAACGAACATATTTTAGATGGTTCGGAAAAAATAATTTCTAACGCTAGTTGCACGACTAATAATGCCGCACCAATGATTAAAATTATCAATGATTTATGTGGCATTGAACAAGCTTACATCACCACGGTTCACTCTTATACAACTGATCAAAGTTTACATGATCAACCTCATAAAGATTTGCGTCGTGCTCGTGGAGCCGCACAATCAATCGTACCTACAACAACTGGAGCTGCAAAAGCGTTGACAAAAATTTTTCCGGAATTAGAAGGAAAAATCGGGGGAAGCGGGATTAGAGTTCCGGTTCCGGATGGTTCGCTCACGGACATCACGTGTTACGTGCGTGAGGAGATTTCGATAGAAAAATTAAACGAAGCTTTTAAAAAAGCCAGCGAAAACGAACTCAAAGGTATTTTGGCTTACACCGAAGATCCTATCGTTTCTGTAGATATTTTGGGAAACCAAAATTCTTGTTTGTTCGATGCGCAACTGACTTCGGTTTTGAGCAAAATGATAAAAGTTGTAGGCTGGTATGATAATGAAATCGGATATTCTGCACGCTTAATCGATTTAATTTTAGTAACAAAAAACAATTAAGTAACTTTAGCTTCTCAAAAAACTTTTTCAAGTATGAAAAGCTATTTTTGTTTACTCCTATTTTTATGCGTCACAATCGTTTTCGGCCAAGACGATGCAGAAACAGAAAAATTTTCTGACAGCATTCACTATTATGTGCAATTGGCAACGTTTAATAAAAACGGGAATAATTATCAAAACGCTTACATCAACATTCACAAGGCTATAAAACTTGCGCAAGCTTCAAAAAATATTAGAAAAGAAGCCGAAGCAGAAGCTTTTTTAGGCAATTTGTATTTTAATTTAAAACGATACGATGATGCCATTGACAATTACCAAAAAAGTATTTCTCTTTACACTCATGGCGAACCTAACGCCGATTTGGCCTACTGTTACTATAGCTTAGGTTTATGTTATTTGGAACAAGGAAATTATGAGAAAGCGGAACTTTCCCTCAATAATTCTGGCAAAATTTACGATGCATTAGAGATTCCAACTGCCAGGGACTTACTTAATTTACAACGCGGAATTGTTTATAAAGCAAAAGAAAAAAAGGCCGAAGCAGCGAAAATTTTTAATCAAATTATTGCAAAACCTGCTGATTCTGATATTCACAAGATTCAGCCCGAAGCATTGCTTCAGATGGGACTTATTGAATTTGAATCCGGGCGAAATAATTTGGCGTTAAACTATCTACAACGTGCGTTAAGTCGGAATGAAATTACAAATAATTTAGACCAAAGGTTGATTATTCTTAAAAATCTGAGCAATGTTCATGAACGGACTTCTAACTTAAACAAAGCTTATTATTTTCTAAAAAGACACAATCAGCTTCATGATTCTATTGAAAATGCCAATAAAAAAAATAATGGAGCCGTTGCTTTTGATAAATTTAAAGAAAATGAGCGTTTAAAAACCATTCAGCAGCAAACCAGAGAAAATGCAGAACAAAAAAAACTGATTAGAGTTTCGAAACTTACAACCGTTTTAAGTATTGCACTAATTTCCATTTTGTCGCTGTTAAGTCTGTCGCTTTATAAAAATAATTTAATTAGAAAGCGTACCAACCAACTACTTCAAGAATCAAATTCAGAATTAGAAATTGCAAAAAATAAAGCCGAAAAAGCGCTTCAAGCAAGAGCCGAATTCCTCTCGACAGTAAGCCACGAATTGCGAACGCCATTAAATGCCATAAACGGAATTACACATTTAATGATTGAAGAAGACCCTAAAGAGTCACAAAAGGAATATTTGAAATCGTTAAAATTTTCTGGAACTTATCTCCTTACCTACATCAATGAAATTTTGGAAATCAACCGAATAGAGTCTGAAAATATTGAAATTGAAAAAATTGAATTTAATTTAAAACAACTTTTAGACGATATTCAAAATGCGTTGAAGGAACTTGCGAGTCAAAACAATGTAGAATTTGTTTTAGAAAAAGATGACAGTATTTCGCAATTTGTGATGAGTGATCCTACAAAGCTTTCGCAAATTTTAATCAACCTGATTAACAACGCTTTAAAATTCACCGAAAATGGCAAAGTGATTGTTCGTGCCAAAGTGATTTCCGATACTGAAACTGAACAAGAAATTTATTTTGAAGTGGTGGATAACGGAATTGGAATTCCTACCGAAAAGCAAAAAATTATTTTCGAAAGTTTCTCTCAAGGTTCAGTAGAAATTAACCGAAAATATGGTGGAACCGGTTTAGGACTTGCCATTGTAAAACGATTAATTTCCATGTTAGGAGGCGAAATTAAATTGAACAGCGCGATTGGAATTGGATCAAATTTCAACTTTGCTTTAACTTTTGAAAAAGCAGAAGGCATCGAAATTAACAACCGCTTTTTTGTAAATGATAGCGAGTTTGTAAATAAAGAAATTTTACTGGTTGAGGATAACAAAATCAACCAGATGATTACCCGAAAAATGCTCGAAAAGAAAAAAATTAAATGTGAAGTGGTGGACAACGGCGAAGATGCCATCGAAGCCATTCGATTAAAAAAGTACGACCTAGTTTTAATGGACGTTCATCTTCCGGGAATCAACGGAACTATTGCCACACAACAAATAAGAATTTTTGATAATGACACGCCAATTGTGGCCTTGACAGCAATTTCTCTGAATGAAAATCGTGAAAATTTACTTTCGTTCGGGATGAATGATGTGTTGACAAAACCTTTTAATCCGGATAATTTTTACCGAATCATCGCCACCTCAATGCGCCATTAATCAGTTGCAATTAATTGTTTGATTAAGGATCTTACTTTCGGTTCAGCTTTTTTAGCAGCTTCTAAAACTTCATCGTGAGAAACAGTATCAATGTTATCTTCATCACCCATATCGGTAATCACAGAAACGCCAAAACATTCCATTTCCATGTGTCGTGCCACGATAACTTCAGGAACGGTGGACATTCCCACACAATCCGCTCCTAAAATTTTCACCATTCGGTATTCAGAAAGCGTTTCGAAAGTAGGTCCTTGAAGCCCAAGATAAATTCCGTCTTTTACTTCAATGTTTAGGTTTTGCGCTACATTTTTTGCTTTGGCAATTAAATTTTTAGAGTAGGGTTCGCTCATGTTCACAAAGCGAGGTCCAAATCTTTCATCATTTTTACCACGAAGCGGATGTTCGGGCATAAAATTAATGTGGTCGTAAATGATGACAATATCACCAACCTTATAATTAGGATTCACGCCACCCGAAGCATTAGAAACAACCAATTTTTTCACACCTAAATATTTCATTACCCTTACCGGAAACGTCACTTCTTTCATATCGTAACCTTCGTAATAATGAAAACGCCCTTGCATGGCTACCACATTTTTTTCATTGATTTTACCAAAAACCAAAGCACCTTTGTGACCTTGAACTGTCGAAACCGGAAAATTTGGAATTTCGCTGTATGGTAAAGTAAATTCTATCTCAATATCTTGAGTAAAACCACCCAACCCCGAACCTAAAATCACGCCATATTCTGGAGAAAAATTTATCTTATTTTGAATGTATTCAACTGTTTCTTGTACTTTTTCGAACATAATTTTCTATCGTTTTATCAAATTGTTCACCGTTAAAAAGAAATTCGATTTTAATAGGAAGATAAAATAGTTTTTCTGCCGAAATTTTACCTTTTAAACGAACAAAATCTTTTTCGGTGGTAACCAAAATTTTATTATCTAATTTATTTTCAATGCTTTGTATATCTTTTTCAGAAAAATCATGATGATCAGGAAACGAGATGATTTCGTCATTATTTGCTCCCAAAAACTCATAAAACGGTTTCGGTTTAGCAATTCCAGACACCACAATTTTGGGTTTCAAGTTTATTTCTTCAACCTCAATTTGACTGTTTTCGGAAAAAACAAAATTATCGTAAATCACGGTTGTAAAAAATAATTTTTGCGAAGTGTCTAATTGCAATTTTCGCTCGATTGCATTTCTTTCTTTTTCCGATAAATTTTTGGGACATTTCGTAACCACTACAACAGTTGCACGTTCAGCACCAATGCGACTTTCGCGAAGATTTCCGGTGGGAAGTAAAAAATCATTGGCATATAAATCATTATAAGCGGTAAGCAAAATGTAAAACCCGGCTTTTACTTTTCGATGTTGAAAGGCGTCGTCTAACAAAATAATTTCAGGATTTACAATTTGCTGTAATTGTTCGATTCCGTTTTTTCTGTTAGCATCCACCGCTACTGCAATATTTTTAAATTTTTGATGAAATTGAAAAGGTTCGTCCCCTATTTCCGAAATTTGTGTGGACGAATTTGCCAGTACAAAACCTTCGGACTTCCGCTTGTAACCTCTACTTAAAGTGGCCAATTTATATTTTTGCGAAAGCAAACGAATTAAATATTCTATTTGCGGTGTTTTTCCGGTTCCGCCAACGCTAAGATTCCCAACGGCAATTACGGGTAAGTCAAAAGAATGGGATTTTAAAATTCCTTTATCGAACAAAAAATTACGGAATAAAGTTATAAAACCATATAAAATGGCAAATGGGAAAAGTAACAGTCGCAAGTATTTCATTTTTAGGAAATCTATAGTCGTTTTTATTTTAATCTTGCTCCGAAAATTCTTTAATTTGTTTTACAAAAATACAATCCTTCTATGAAAATAAAACAAATAATTACGGTTTTAGAAGAAATGGCGCCATTGGCTTACGCCGAAGATTTTGACAATGTGGGACTTTTAGTAGGAAATTCTGAAACCGAAGCAACCGGAATTTTGGTTTGCCACGATGCGTTAGAAAACGTAATCGACGAAGCCATTTCTAAAAAATGTAATTTGATTGTGTGCTTCCATCCTATTTTATTTTCGGGGTTGAAGAAAATTACGGGTAAGAATTACGTGGAACGTTCTGTAATTAAAGCCATTAAAAACGACATTGCCATTTATGCCGTTCATACGGCTTTAGACAATCATCAAAATGGGGTGAATAAAATTTTTTGTGATGCTTTAGGGTTAAAAAACACGCAAATTTTGGTTGCCAAAGAAAATTTTATTCAGAAATTAGTGACTTACACCGTTCCAGAAAATCATGTCAAGTTAAGAAACGCTTTGTTTGACGCTGGTGCGGGAAATATTGGAAATTATGAAAATTGCAGTTTTAATTCCCAAGGTTTAGGAACTTATCAAGGCAATGAAAATAGTAATCCTGTGATTGGCGAAATTGGGGAATTTGTAGAAGGAAACGAAATTAAAATAGAAGTTACTTTTGAAAAACATTTACAAGGAAAAATTTTGAAAGCATTATTTGCGAACCATATCTATGAAGAAGTGGCTTATGAAATTTACAATCTCGAAAACCCACATCAAAACCTTGGTTTAGGAATGACGGGCATTTTGGAACAAGAAATGACTGAAATTGATTTTCTTCAGTTTGTAAAAAAAACCATGAAAGCTGATGGAATTAGGCATTCGGAATTTTTGGGGAAACCCATAAAAAAAGTTGCCGTTTTAGGAGGTTCGGGAAGTTTTGCCATTAAAAAAGCGATTCAGGCTGGAGCTGATGTTTTTTTAATAGCCGATTTAAAATACCATCAATTTTATGAAGCTGAAAATCAGATACTTTTAGCAGATATTGGTCATTATGAGAGCGAACGTTTTACAAAAAATTATATAGTTGATTATCTTACGAAAAAAATTCCTAATTTTGCAATCATTTTATCGGAAGAAAATACAAATCCAGTTAAGTACTTATAAAATATGGCGACTACAAAAGAATTGAGTGTTGAAGACAAGTTAAGAGCAATTTATGATTTGCAACTCATTGATTCTAGAATTGATGAAATTAGAAATGTTAGAGGTGAATTGCCTTTGGAAGTAGAAGATTTAGAAGATGAAGTAGCTGGTTTAACCACACGCGTTGAAAAATTGAAAGCCGACCTTGAAGGAATTGAAGATGAAATTAAAGCAAAGAAAAATGCCATCGACGAGCACAAGGAAGCCATAAAAAAATACACCAAACAACAAGAATCGGTTAGAAATAACCGTGAATTTAATTCTTTAACTAAAGAAGTTGAGTTTCAAGAACTTGAGATTCAATTGGCTGAGAAAAAAATTAAAGAGCTAAAAGCGTCAATTGAGCACAAAAATCAAATTGTTTCTGAATCTAAAGAAAGATTAGAGTCAAAGTCAACGCACTTGAAACACAAAAAATCTGAATTAGATGCGATTATGTCTGAAACTGAAAAAGAAGAAACTTTTTTGAGTGAAAAATCAGCGGAATTTGAGGCGGAAATTGAGCCAAGATTATTACAAGCTTACAAAAGAATCCGTGGAAGTGTAAGAAATGGCTTGGCAGTCGTTTCAATTGAAAGAGGTGCTTCGGCAGGATCTTTTTTCACGATTCCACCGCAAACGCAAATGGAAATTGCTTCGAGAAAAAAAATCATTACTGATGAACATTCTGGAAGAATTTTAGTTGATGCAGCTCTTGCAGACGAAGAAAGAGAAAAAATGGAGAGCTTATTCTCAAAAATATAAGTAACTTAAGTCCCGAAAAATCGGGACTTTTTTTATGCAAAAAATTTTAAATTTCTTACTGGCAAAATCCATCGGTTTATACATCAATTTACTGAGTTTTGTAGCGCCAAAACAAGCATCTCGCTTGGCATACAAATTTTTCAGTGAACCTCGTGCGGGTAAAATTTTTCAGGAAAGTTTACCCGAAATACTCAAAGGTGTCAAAACCGAAATACTCGAAAAAGGCGTCCACCATTTTCCGGTTTACATTTGGGAAGGTGGCGAAAAAACGGTTTTACTCGTTCATGGTTGGGAAAGTAACGCCTCACGATGGGAAAATTTTTTACCTTACCTTCAAAAATCAGGCTGTACCATTATCGCACTTGACGCTCCCGGACACGGATTATCTTCCGGGAAAGAATTTAGCGTGCCAACTTATGCCGAATTTGTAAATATCGCCGCCGAAAAATTTCGTTCACAATATATCGTAGGGCATTCCATGGGTGGCGTGACAACGCTTTATTACCAGCAATTGTATCAAAATCAGCATATTGAAAAAATAGTTTTGCTTGGAGCTCCATCTGATTTGGGAACGCTTGTGAATAATTATGCCAAAATGTTGAGCTTGAATTTAAAGGCTGTGAAGATGATTGAAAATCATTTTTTAGAGAATTATAAAATTAAAATTGAGGAATTTTCGGGAAGAATTTTTGGTTCCAAAATAAAAATAAAGGGACTGATTGCCCACGATGTTGACGACGACGTAGTAGATTTTGCGGAAGCAAAGAAAATAGTCGAAAACTGGAAAAACCACCATTTTATTGAAACAAAAGGATTGGGACACAGCATGCACGACGAGAGTTTGTACCAGGAAATTTGTAGTTTTTTGTTTAATGATAAAGAAGATATTCAGAATTATTCGGCATAAATTTTTAGGCTGGTAAAATAGAATTACCTTTGCAAAATGGAGGAGAATTTAAAACGAATCAATAAATTTATTAGTGAAACCGGATTTTGTTCGCGCCGAGAAGCCGACAAGATTATTGCCGACGGAAGGGTTTCGGTTAACGGAAATGTTGCCGAAATAGGAACTAAAGTTTCCGCCGAAGATGAAGTACGTGTTGACGGAAAATTGATTGTAGAACGCAATACGAAAGCAGTTTATCTGGCATTTAATAAACCAGTAGGAATCGAATGTACGACTAATTTAGACGTTAAAAATAATATTGTAGATTACATCAATTATCCTAAGCGGATTTTCCCAATTGGTCGTTTAGACAAAGCTTCGGAAGGTTTGATTTTTATGACTGATGATGGCGATATTGTGAATAAAATTCTTCGTGCAAGAAATAACCACGAAAAAGAATATACTGTTACCGTAAATCGCCCGATAACGGACAGATTTATTGAAAAGATGGGCAATGGCGTGCCAATTTTGGATACTGTTACGCGAAAATGTAAGGTTGAACAAGTTAGCAAATACGTTTTTAAAATTATTCTTACACAAGGTTTAAACCGCCAAATTCGTAGAATGTGTGAATATTTAGGCTACGAAGTTACTGCCTTGAAACGAATTAGAATTATCAATATTTCGCTGGATGTTTCAGTTGGAAAATATAGGGAATTATCTGACAAAGAAATTTCGGATTTAAACCGATTAATCGCACCATCGAGCAAAACCGAGGAAGCGAGTTTACCAAAACCGGAAACGCCAAGAGTGAGCACCAGAAATGCGAGAAGACTTCCGCCAAGAAACCGATAAAAAAAACGCAGATTCCAAATATGAAATCTGCGTTTTTTTATCTTTTTGTGTAGTCTAATTTCTATCAATATTTTGCTCTCGAGCTAATAAAGTATTTTTGAGCAACATGGCAATTGTCATCGGACCAACGCCTCCGGGAACTGGCGTGATAAACGAGGCTTTTTTACTTACCAAATCAAAATCTACATCGCCGGTAATTCGGTAACCTTTTTCGCTATCGTCAGCCACACGTGTAATTCCCACATCAATCACAACAGCATCATCTTTCACCATTTCGGCTTTTAAATAATTTGGAACACCCAAAGCCGTGATGATGATATCGGCTTGCGTGGTGATTTGCGCAATATTTTTGGTATAACTGTGGGTTAAAGTCACGGTCGAATTTCCCGGAAAACCTTTTCTTCCCATCAAAATACTCATCGGACGACCAACGATGTGGCTTCTTCCAATAACAACAGTATGTTTCCCTTTGGTTTCCACACCATAACGCTCCAATAATTCTAAAATTCCGAATGGTGTCGCCGGAATAAAAGTACTCATGTCTAATGCCATTTTCCCGAAATTCTCCGGATGGAAACCGTCAACATCTTTTTTAGGATCGATTGCCATCAACACTTTTTGCGTGTCAATTTGTTCCGGCAAAGGCAATTGAACAATAAAGCCGTCAATGCTGTCGTCTTCGTTAAGTTGTTTTATTTTTTTCAGCAATTCCGTTTCTGACGTTGTGCTTGGCATTTTGATTAAAGTAGATTCAAAACCAACACGTTCGCAGGCTTTCACTTTGCTTCCCACGTAAGTTAAACTTGCGCCATCATTTCCCACGATTACGGCAGCAAGATGCGGCACTTTTTCGCCGTTGTGTTTCATTTTGTTGACTTCGGCAGTAATCTCATTTTTAATGTCGTCCGAAATTTTTTTTCCGTCTAATAGTTGCATGATCAGTTGTTTAATGTTTAAAGTTCAACGTTGTGATTGAACCAAATTGTAGTTGTAGTAGTTATTGCAAAAAAAATCAGGGTTTAACGTTCTTGCACTATGAACCCTAAACCCTGAACTTTTTTTACTTCATTCCTTTCATTGCCCCCATCATTCTCATGAGGTTTTTTCCGCCACCACCTTGCATCATTTTCATCATTTTGCTCATTTGATCAAACTGCTTCATGAGTTGGTTAACTTGTTGTATGCTGGTTCCAGAACCTTTTGCAATGCGGTTTTTTCTTTTCACATCGATGGTTGAAGGTTTGCTTCTTTCCAAAGGTGTCATCGAATGGATGATTGCTTCAATGTGTTTGAAGGCGTCGTCTTCAATTTCCACATCTTTCAGTGCTTTTCCGGCACCAGGAATCATCCCCACTAAATCCTTCATGTTACCCATTTTTTTCACTTGCTGAATTTGAGTAAGAAAATCGTCAAAACCAAATTCGTTTTTGGCAATTTTTTTCTGAAGTTTTCTGGCTTGCTCTTCGTCAAATTGTTCTTGAGCTCTTTCTACAAGGGAAATAACGTCTCCCATTCCCAAAATTCTTTCCGCCATACGGCTTGGATAGAACACGTCGATGGCTTCCATTTTTTCACCCGTTCCAATGAATTTTATAGGTTTATTTACAACCGATTTAATGGAAATGGCAGCTCCACCTCGTGTATCACCATCTAATTTTGTAAGAATTACACCATCAAAATCTAAACGATCGTTGAAAGCTTTCGCAGTATTTACGGCATCTTGTCCCGTCATGGAATCTACCACAAACAAAGTTTCTTGTGGCTCAATCGCACGATGAACATTGGTAATTTCGGTCATCATTTCTTCGTCAACTGCCAAACGACCGGCTGTATCGACAATGACTACGCTGAAACCGTTTGCTTTTGCGTGTTTGATCGCATTTTGTGCAATTTCAACTGGATTTTTATTTTCTGGTTCAGAATATACTTCTACTCCAACCTGATCTCCAACTACGTGAAGCTGGTTGATTGCCGCCGGACGGTAAATATCACAGGCAACCAAAAGCGGTTTTTTATTCTTTTTGGTTTTTAGATAATTCGCTAATTTCCCAGAAAAAGTAGTTTTTCCCGAACCTTGTAAACCCGACATCAATATTACTGACGGATTTCCCGAAAGATTGATTCCTGCGGCATCGCCACCCATAAGTTCGGTTAGTTCGTCTTTAACTAATTTCACCAAAAGTTGTCCCGGTTGCAACGTGGTTAAAACGTCTTGACCAATGGCTTTGTCTTTTACTCTTGATGTAAATTCTTTTGCAATTTTAAAGTTCACATCGGCATCTAAAAGTGCACGGCGAACTTCTTTTAAAGTATCGGCAACGTTTACTTCGGTGATTTTTCCGTGTCCTTTTAAAATATGAAAGGCTTTGTCTAACTTATCGCTTAAATTATCGAACATGAGTTTTGATTTTTAAAGGTGCAAAGATACAAATTTTAGAGATATTTGATTTAGGATTTTAGATATATGATTTAGGATTTTAGATATATGATTTAGGATTGAAAGATTTAAAGATTGAATGATTGAATAATTTGAATGATTGACGGCTTTACGTATTTTTCTCTTTCTGAAAAATGTTACTAAACACAACAATCTGGCTAGCCCCGATTGAAGCGGAAATCCTTTTGCCTAAAAATATATTTTTCACCGGGGAAAAAGAGCGACCGCAGAAGCTCCTTTTTACCCGATGTGAAAAAATATTTTTGGGTAAAAGATTGTAGCGGAAAGCGGGAATTGCTTCTAAAAAAAATTATTAAAACTGGAAATAAATAAACGGTTGTGGTCCTGCAGAAGCGGTGGCGTAAACGATCCAATATACAAATCCGAGTATGATGGCTTTGCCTAAAAGTGGGGTTTTGTCAAAAGTATTTTTCATGGCAAAAGTTACGCTTCTTGGTAAAAAATGCCACGCGAACCCAATGAACATCAACATAAATACATTTTTGTATCCTGAAGCAATGACCATCCATTGGTTAAAATCTAAAGTAAGATTACCGATATTTTCAATGACTTGCATGGCCGTTGGAAAATCTTTGGCACGGAAAAACAACCAGCAAAATGCCACGAAATGAAAGGTCAACAACACCGAAAATACGTGCCAAATTCGACTCCCGGTAGTTTTTTCTTTGCTATCTGGAAAAAATTCTAAAAATATTTTGTGAACCGCCAAAGCTATTCCGTGTAAGGCTCCCCAAATTATGAACCGCAAACTGGCACCATGCCACAAACCTCCTAACAACATTGTAGTCAACAAGTTGACATTTGTTACCATTGTTTTTTCACGACTTTTTGAAAGTAAAAATGTAAGCGAAAAAACTAATAAAGACGAAACGGCGATAATCAACGGAATGTGACTTGTGGCAGAATAGGTGATTCCCCAAACGATTAATCCGAAGAAAAATAACGCCGGAAATAAAAATCCTGCGAATGAACCTGAGCGATTTCCTCCAACCGAAATGTAAAGAAAATCTTTCAACCAAGTGGATAGTGAAATGTGCCAACGACGCCAAAATTCGGTAATTGAAGCGGATTGATACGGTGTTCTAAAATTGGTGGGCAACTTAAATCCTAACAACAATGCTACGCCAATTGCCATATCGGAATATCCGGAAAAATCGCAATAAATTTGGATGGCATAACCATAAGAAGCCATTAGATTTTCGAAAGCCGTGTAACTCATTGGCGAATCGAAAACACGATCGACGAAATTGATTGAAATATAATCGGAGATGACGGTTTTTTTGATGAGACCGCCAATTATCAGGAACAATGCGTTGTTGACATCGTCTTTGGTAAGGTTGAGTTTTTGATAAATTTGCGGTAAAAAATCTTTTGCGCGAACAATTGGTCCTGCAACCAACTGTGGAAAAAACGACACGAAAAATAAATATTCTACGTAATTATTGGTAGGAACAATTTCTTTGCGGTAAATCTCGATGATGTAACTAATCGATTGAAAGGTGTAAAACGAAATTCCAACCGGAAGCAAAATATCGTGAAAAGACATATTTCCGCTGAAAAGATCGTTGTAAGTTCCGATTAAAAAATTGGTGTATTTAAAGTAACCCAACAACCCCAAGTTCAAAATCACACTGATCACAATGTAGAATTTTCGCCAGCTTTGCCGTTGTTCCCGATAAATAATTCCCGATAAATTGTAATCTACCACGGAGGAAAGTATCAACAATAAAAAGTAAATTCCGCTGGATTTATAGTAGAAAAACAGCGAAAATAAAATCACGTAAACCAGTCTTAAATAGAATGTTTTTCGCAAAAAAGCATAGACGAAATAAAAAATCAGGAACATCCCTAGAAACAATCCGGTGTTAAAAAGTAACGGTTCTTTAGAGTTGTAAACAAACCAAGATTTTACAGTTTCTAAAGAAATTGTTCCAAAAATGTGGCTAAACCAATCAGGTAAAACACTGTTAATCATCTATTTGATGCTATTTAGGTAAATGCTAAATTCCTTCAAAATGGCTTCCGCCAAAATTTTTCCTTGCTTCTCGTATCCGGCTTTGGAATAATGCACTTTATCATTTGCCATTAATCCGCGAGCAACATTTCGCTGAACGCCATACAACCCGCCAAGCTGCGAATATAAATCAAAAACGGAGTATTTTTTTTCTTCGGCTTTCGCCAAAATACTCTCGGCATAATCGGCGGCAAATGTATTGGGAAATTTTCTTTTAAACAAAGAGTTTGGTGGCGTAGAAATTAAAACCGGAACATCATTTTTTTCGCGCATCATTTTCAGAAAAATATCCAACTGAACCATATAATCTGAAGCCGACATTTTATCAAAACTTTCGTTAGTTCCCAAAGACAAAATCACCAAATCAGGCTGTAAACCAGCAAGTTGCTCAAAAAACAACGGATATTTGTTATAATCAGAAAATTTGGCGCCATTTACCCCAATGCTACTGTAAATAATTCCCTCATTATTATTTTCCAAAAACAATCCATTTAACTCAAAATCAACACTTTCCGAATCTGGAATCAGGTAAATTTTATCAAGTGGTTTTTCACTTACGTAAAAGTGCGAAAGGTTGTCTTTACCGATTTCCAGCGGAATAAATTCGGATCGCATAACCGATTTTGGCTGCATTTCGTTGGTAGGAATTTTCAAAGTTTTTCCCGCCTGAATGTTGTTCGACCGAAGATTATTGGCTCGTTTCAATTCAGCGACAGAAACATTGTATTTGTCAGCAATAATCGAAATGGCTTCTCCCCTTTTTATCTTGTGCGTGATTTTTTTCGGTACTTTTGATTCGAGCACAATTGTTTTTTCGCTTAAAGCAAAATCGAACTGTTTTTTGTTTTGAGGCGTAAAAACTTTAATTGTATTAAATTCATACGAACTGTCTTTAATATTCAATTCCACGGCAAAATCTTTGGAATTCGTCCAAAGTGCAATCCCGCTCAAACCCACAGGATTTCCCTTATCGGAATAAATATTGCGGTAGCTTTGCCAATTTCTGTTCGATTTGAATCTTTCGTTAGACGAACCATTTGTGTTGGCCAAATTGTGCGGAAAAATAAATCCTCGTCCGCCATTCCCGAAGGTTTCCTGTAATTTTTTACGAATCACATTGCTCATCAAATCCGCTTGAATGTGCGAATCTCCAATGTGAACGATATTAATTTTCCCTTTTTTTTGTTTTTGAAGCTGAATTAATTTATCAAAAAAAGGTTTCAATGCCTGAGCATTTTCCAACTTATTTTCAGGTAAAATTTCTACTTCTGTGGTATCAATTGCGGTGGAATCCTGCTGGGTTTCATCTTCTTGACCTTTGCAACTAAAAGCCGAAAATACACAACACCACAACACAAAAAATTTAAGCTTATTCATTTAAACTGTCGGTTTTAATGGTGGCAGAATCGGTGATTTTTTTGGCAACTGGTTTGCGTTTTTTGCGCAATACTTTGTATTTTTCGTAGCCTTGATTGAGTTCTTCAAAAATAAGCGAGGCAATTTTTTTGGCACCTCTAAAATTAAAATGCGTATAATCTTTATTGGCTTTTGCCGGTTCTTCCTCAACCCATTTTACCATCGAACCATCGCCACCCATCAAAGTATAAAGATTTACAAAGCCGGAATTTGTTTTTAAAGCGTATCTTTTTTGAGCTGTAGTTAACGGAACAACAGCCGAATCTGTTTTCATTTCCAACTCGTATTTCGTTGATTTATCGGCAGTTGACACAATTAAAATAGAA
This sequence comes from Bacteroidota bacterium, assembly GCA_023387965.1. Classification (GTDB taxonomy): domain Bacteria; phylum Bacteroidota; class Bacteroidia; order Flavobacteriales; family Flavobacteriaceae; genus Flavobacterium. The sequence goes on from JAEWHE010000010.1 coordinate 38,739, forward strand.
ACTCCAGGAAAACATTCTTTCAAATGATTTACCGTTTTGGTCATGCTTCTATCGTACCAAGTATAATCTTTTGTCCCGTAATTCAACACATTCGTTCCATAATGCAACACAATCAAATCATAATTTAATTGATTGTTGAAGGCTTTCATTACTTCGGGATTAAAGGTTGAAATAGGCAATCCCGAATTTCCTCTTTGCGAAAAATTATCAACGTGAACGCCTCTTCCGTTGTCAAAATTAAAACCAAAAACAGGAATGGAATCTGCGTCAACGAAATCGGCTTTGAAAGATTTTAAATCTGACGAGGCGATTTTTAAAGTATTCACCAATTTGTTAGGCGACAAATTTTTTGTGAGGGTATCTTTGCCAACAATCACCTTAACTTTTCCGTCAAAATTTTTGCCTCTACCATAAAAAAGCGTTGGATTATTAAGCATTGTGGCAAATTTTGCTTTGTTGGCTTTAAACCGAATCCACTCAATATTTGCAGTATCATTTGCAAAAAACACATGTCCATTTACGCCAAAAGGACTTCGCGGTCTTTTTACATTAAGGTAAGATTGGGTTTTCCAATTTCCGGAATATTGATGTGTAATCGAACTTCTTGAAGCCGCAGATTCTGACGTAATTGACACAAAACCAACTCCTTCACCACCAAATTTTTCTTGATAGTTTTGTCGTAAATCTTGCACAATCATATCGCCATCAGTCATTGAATCTCCAAAATAGGCGATTCGCACTTTTTTTTCCGGATTGGTTTCAAGCTGAAATAATTTTTCAAAAAACGGAATCAAATGCTGATATCCTTTGTAATCATTGAAATTTTCCGGCGGAAACGTGATGCCTTCGGTCTCGTCAAAAACAATCGTTTGGTTAACCAGAGTATCTTTTGCGGAAGCGATATTGGTATCAACTGCTTCGAGCAACATGCTGTCGATGAGGACATTTTTGGCGTTTGCGGTGTTTTCGGGAAATAATTTTTTTGGCAAAAATTGTTTAAATCCAATAAATGCCGCCGTTGCAAGCAACACAATTAAAAACGACTGAAAGAAATAGGATTTGTTCACTAATAAATTATGAATTATGAGTTATGAATTATGAGTTGCCTTTCGATGTGAGGATAATGCTTCTGATGATTTTCAGAACCTCAGCCGCATCGTCATTTAAGCTTGTAAATTCGGTTTCATTTATATAGTTAGTTTCTTTTAAAAGTTCCAGCCAATACATTGTTTCGTCACATTCTTTTTGCGCAATTCCTAATTTGAAAATAAAATCCGCCTTGCTATGTGCATTTATAGCTTCGCGAACGTTCGCTCCAACAGATGTCCCTGATCTTAAAATTTGTTTACTCATTACGAATTCGATACGTTCTGATTGAAGCATTTTATAAAAGTTTACGATGCGAACGGCAAATGCAAAACTTTTTGTTTTTATAATACTTTCACTCATAATTCATAATTAATAACTATTTACATTCGCTCCGGAACGTCAATTCCTAAAAGTGAAAAAGCAGTGGCAATTACTTGAGCTACTTTGTTAGAAAGTTGGACACGGAATATTTTTTCATTCTCTACTTCTGAACCTAAAATGGGAACAGCTTGGTAAAACGAATTGTATTCTCTAACCAATTCATAAACGTAGTTTGCCACAAGTGCCGGACTGTAATTTTGTGCGGCTTCTTGGATAATATGGGGGAAAAGTTCGAGTTGTTTAAGCAATTCTTTTTCTTTGGCATGTAAAACAATTCCGGTTTGTAGAGCCGAAAAATCGAAGTTGGTTTTTCGTAAAATCGATTGAATTCTGGCGTAAGTATATTGAATAAATGGACCTGTATTTCCGGCAAAATCAACGGATTCTTTTGGGTCGAACAAAATTCTTTTCTTCGGATCTACTTTTAAAATGTAATACTTCAACGCTCCTAAACCGATGGTTTTGTAGAGCTTTTCCTTTTCATCATCGGAATAAGTGTCTAATTTCCCTAATTCTTCTGAAATATTTTTGGCGGTTGTAGCCATTTCTGTCATCAAATCATCGGCATCAACCACAGTTCCTTCGCGGCTTTTCATTTTGCCGGAAGGCAGATCAACCATTCCGTAGGAAAGATGAAATAAATGTTGGGCCCAATCAAAGCCTAATTTTTTCAGAATTAAAAACAACACTTTAAAATGGTAATCCTGCTCATTTCCAACGGTGTAAACCATTCCACCTACATCGGGAAAATCTTTTACACGTTGAATTGCAGTTCCAATATCTTGCGTGATATAAACCGAAGTCCCGTCAGAACGAAGCACTAATTTTTCGTCAAGACCTTCATCAGTTAAATCAATCCAAACCGAACCGTCTTCTTTTCTAAAAAAAACACCGCTTGCCAAACCTTGCTCAATGACATCTTTTCCTAACAAATAAGTATTGCTTTCGTAATAATAGGAGTCGAAATCTACGCCAAGATTTTGGTATGTTTCTTCAAAACCTTTGTAAACCCAACCGTTCATTTTTTTCCAAAGATTGATAACATCTTCGTCTCCAGCTTCCCATTTCTGAAGCATTTCTTGAGCTTCCACTATAATTGGTGCTTGTTTTTTGGCTTCGTCTTCAGATTTTCCTTCTGATTTTAGCGTTTCGATTTCAGATTTGTAGGCTTTATCAAATTCTACATAATATTTCCCAACAAGTTTATCGCCTTTTAAACCAGAAGTTTCCGGCGTTTCGCTGTTACCAAATTTTTCCCAAGCCACCATCGACTTACAAATGTGAATACCTCGGTCGTTGATAATTTGGGTTTTATAAACTTTTTTACCCGAAGCTTTTAAAATTTCGGCTACAGAATAACCTAATAAATTATTTCGAACGTGTCCTAAATGTAAAGGTTTATTGGTATTTGGCGAAGAATATTCTACCAAAACTGCTTTGGCATTTTCATTCGGTTTTTGATTTCCGTATTGAGAGTCGGATTGAATTTGATTAAAAAATTGGAGATAATAAGCATCTGAAATGACAATGTTTAGGAACCCAGAAACGACGTTGAATTTCTCTACAATTTCATCATTTTCCACTAACCAATTCCCGATTTTAGTTCCAATTTCTACCGGATTTCCGCGTAAAATTTTTACAAAAGGAAAAATAACTATTGTGATATCGCCTTCAAATTCTTTCCGAGTAGCCTGAAATTCAATTTTTTCCGGAGTAATTCCGAAAATTTCCGAAACGGCTTTTTCAATTTTAGGCGAAAGAATTTGAGTGACAGTCATTTTTTAAATTTTTAGCGTGCAAAGATACTAATTTCTGTATGAATTTACGCAAGCTTTTGCGTTGCGGTTAACTTAATGAAAGTCAATTTGATAGCACTCAAAAAAAGAAACCTAAGTAAATTCTTTCAAAAAAGTTATAAATTGTAAGATTTACGCCATAAAAACAACAAAAAAGTGCTTTTTATCGATTTTTTTATACACTTTATCGATATTATTCTATAAGTTTGTCCCCGATAATCATCGTAAAAAAGAGCCCCAATTCTTTTATAAACGAATGTCGCAGAATTGATTTACCCAGATTAATTTCGATATGAAAAAATACCTACTGCTGCTTTTGGTGTGGTTGCCATTTGCAGGGTTGTCGCAGCAAATTGTTGTGGACAACGCATCTCACACGGTTCCCCAGCTCGTGAATGATGTCTTGATTAATTCTTCCTGCATTGAGGCGACCAATATTACGTGGCGTACTGGAAGTAACTTTAGTTCAGACAACGGAATTGGATATTTTACTAATACCAATCCAAATTTTCCGATGCAAAGCGGTGTGATTTTATCCACCGGAAATGCGTTACGAGCTCCAGGACCCAACACCAGTAATTTAAGCGACGGAAATAACGACGCTTGGATTGGCGATACCGATTTAGAAAACGTTTTGGCTAACGCCGGAATCGAAATGCAATCGGTAAATGCTACTGTTTTAGAATTTGATTTCGTTGCCCTTTCCCCAAATTTTAGCTTTGATTTTCTCTTTGCTTCAGAAGAATATGGTAACTACCAATGTTATTTTTCTGATGCATTTGCGTTCTTGTTGACTGACATGAACACTGGCGAAACCCGAAATCTGGCGGTAATCCCCAATTCCACCACGCCAATTTCGGTTTTTACCGTTAGAGATTTTTTGTATAATTCCCAATGCGAATCGGCTAATCCTGAATATTTTGGAATATTTAACGGCGGTTCTCAAGCGGCAAATGCTGCCATCAATTTTAACGGACAAACAAAATTAATGCAAGCTAAAAGTGTTTTGGTTCCCAATACACCTTATCATATTAAACTGGTAATTGCCGATCGATACGATTACCAGGAAGATTCGGCTATTTTTATTTCGTCGAGCAGTTTTAATATTGGTCAGGAAATTTTGGGTGAGGATATTACTTTGGCTTCGGACAATGCGATTTGCTTTGGCGAAAGCCATACTATTCAAAGCAATTTAAGCGAAACTGAATATTCTTTTGTTTGGAAAAAAAATAATGTAATTATCGAAGGCGAAAACCAGCCGAACTTAACCGTTACCCAACCCGGAACTTATACATTAACCTACAATAGTTTGGAATTTCCTTGCGAAACGCCGCTTTCAGATTCAATTTTAGTTGAATATTTTCCGGAAATTTTAGTTCCGGCTTTGAAAAATTTATACAAATGCGATATAGGTGCGGCAACTTACAATTATAATTTAGCCGAAAATAATCTTGCCATTTCAGGTTTAGGAACCGGAAGCACCATCAGTTATCACATTTCGGAAGCTGATGCATTAGCTAATGTTTCCGCATTAAACGAAAATATTTTAGTTGCCCCAAATACCACTGTTTTTGCCCGAATCACCAATGCACGAGGTTGTGTAACGGTGAAAAATTTCCAATTGTTAAACACCAATCCACCGGTTACCACCGCACCTTCAAACTTAACTACTTGTGCGGTGGAAATCGATGGAAATCAGGGAATTTTTATTTTTTCGGAACAAAATAGTAGCATTTTGAACGGTTTATCTTCTGAAATTTTTGCGGTTTCGTACCATCTTACCGCTGAAGATGCTGCAACTGCTACAAATGCTGTTTCTGAAAATGGTTTGCTTGCGCAAAATGCACAAACGATTTACGTTCGCCTTTACAATAAAACTGATGTGAATTGTTTTGCTACGACTTCGTTTGAAATATTTGTAAAAAATTTGCCACAAGTTGACACTGTTGAAAATCAATTGGTTTGTGAAGAATTTACGCTTCCGCCGCTTACCCACGGAAATTATTTTTCGGCTTCGGGAGGAAACGGAACGCCACATTTTGCCGGAGATGTGATTGACATTACCTCTACAATTTATGTTTATGCCGAAACTGGAGGAACGCCAAATTGTAGCAACGAGACGAGTTTCAACGTGACGGTAATTAAACCTGAAAGAATTATTCCGGCGAGTAATACTTATTGCACAGAATATATTTTGCCGAATCTAACTGCTGGAAATTATTTTACGCAACCAAACGGGCAAGGCACGCAAATTCCTGCGGGAACGAGAATTACCGAGAACCAAACGATTTATGTGTATTATCAATTTCCGGTAGAACCATTTTGTACAGTTGACGGTGGTTTTGATGTAGAAATCGTTCCGTTTACGAGGTTAACTAGTTTTCAAAATATTTTTAGATGTGAAAATTATGTTTTGCCTAATTTATCCAACGGAAAATATTTCGCGCAAGCCAATGGCGTTAATGAAATTCCTGCTGGAACGGTTATTTCCGCTACGCAAAATATTTATGTTTATGCCGAAAACGGAATGTGTAACGACCAAAAAATGTTTACCGTTTTTATCGGGATTGACACGCCTCCAAATGCGGAAAATTGTACCAATTATGTGTTACCTCCGCTTGCTGTAGGAAATTATTTTACGGGTCCTGCTGGTTCTGGCAATATGATTTCTGCGGGAACAACCATTGCCACTTCGCAGCGAATTTATATTTATGTTGCTACAGATGAAAACCCAAATTGTACCGACAATATTTATTTTGACGTGACAATTTCCGATCCTTTTCCGCAAATTGACGGCGATGTGACTGTTTGTGGCGGTTACGTTTTGCCTCCAATTTCAGTAGGAAATTATTATACCAGAACGCAAGGAACAGGCGTTCAATTATTGGCCGGACAATCAGTTACAACCTCTCGAAGAATTTATATTTACAAAGAAGTTTTACCAGGACAAAATTGTACCAATGAAATTAGTTTTATGGTAAACGTAATTCCTTTGCCGCCAATTAGTTCGCGTTCGGATATTGGACCCATTTGTGGTTCGTACACTTTGACACCTTTGGAACACGGAAATTATTTTACAGGAATTAACGGAACCGGAACGCAATTAAACGCCGGAGATGTGATTACCGAAACCCAAACGATTTATATTTATTCTAAAACCAATACCAATCCGGTTTGTGAGTCGCAAAATAGTTTTGTGATCACCATAATCGAAGTGCCACTTGATGTTTTAGAGCCTGTCGTTTCTTGCGACGAATTTATTTTACCTACGTTATCGCACGGAAATTATTATTCGCAACCCAATAAACAAGGGGAAACGTTGTCGGCTGGACAAAGAATTTCGGCGTCTCAAACTTTATATATTTACAACGAAATTAATAATCGCGGGCAAATTTGTTCGAGAGAAATTCCATTTGAAATTACAATTGTAACCACGCCAAACATTGCAGAAATTCCGTTAGAGATTAGGACTTTTTGTGATGAAGATGACCTAAATGACGGCATTACCGAAGTGAATTTGGATGTTCTAGATGACTTTGTTTTGGGAACTTTTCTGCCTTCGGAATATGCGGTTTTGTATTTTTCAACAGAAAACGATGCCATTTTGCACCAAAATCCTATCGAAAGTACAACAGGAACAACAGTTTTTGCAAAACTTTTCAGCTTGATTTCTGGGCAATGTTATGACATCGTTCCGGTAAGGTTGGTCGTGAAAAAAATTCCTGAAGCCACTCTTAAAAACGGAACAATTTGCCAAGACATTAATACCGGAGAACCTATAAATTCTCACGTGATGAATACAAATTTGTCCACTTCTTTCCACACTTTTCAATGGTTTTTAAATGGAAATTTAATCGAAAATGCTACGCAAAGTTATTTTACGGCTTCACAACCCGGAACTTATAGTGTTTTGGCAACCAGCACTTTAACGGGTTGTGTTTCTAAAGAAATTTCGGCGGAAGTGGTACTTTCTCAACAAGCGGTTGTAACTTATTCTGTAAGCAACGAATTTCACGATAATCAAGATATTACCATAAATGCCAGTGGTTTGGGAGACTATTTGTATCAGTTAGATGACGGAACTCCGCAAACGAATCCTGTCTTTACGAATGTTTCTTCTGGCGAACATTTGATTACAGTAATTGACAATAACGGCTGTTTAAATACCACGATTAAAGCGTTTGTGGTAAATTACCCTAAATTTTTTACGCCAAATGGTGATGGATTTAACGATTATTGGAACATTCATGATTTAGCCCATCAACCAGATGCTGTGATTGATATTTTTGACCGTTATGGAAAATTCATTGTGCAAATTAAACCTTCTTCCTCAACTGGATGGGATGGAAACTTACATGGAAAAGCTTTATTTTCTACTGATTATTGGTTTAAAGTCACTTATTATGTTGACGGAGAGCAAAAAGAATTTCGTTCACATTTTGCAATGAAAAGATAATTTTGTAGTATTTTTACTGCGGATTTCCCCAAGTCCTTATCGAAGCCCTCTATAGATTTCAATTCTGGAGGGCTTTTTATTTGGAACAATTTTAAATAAGAATTTTTTGTAACAAAATTGAAATTGCATTGTCTATTAGGCAGAATAAATCATCAATCACAAAAATTTAATTACTATTTAAAATGAAAACCAAACTGACTTATCTTTTGTTTTTGTTATCGATGCTTCCCGCTTTTGCCCAAAACAATTTGAGCATTTCCGGAAAAGTAACCGATTCTAAAAACCAAACAATCCCCTACGCTACCGTTACCATCAAAGAAGCTGATGCTGTGGTTTCGGGTGTTTTAAGCGACGACAACGGAGAATTTTCTGTAAAAAATTTGGCGGCAAAAAATTATACGCTGGAAATTCAATTCATGGGTTATAAAACTTACACGACCAATGTGAACTTGAGCAACGGTTCGGTGAATTTGCCAAAAATTACCTTGCTTGACGATGCTACAACGCTGGAAAGCATTGAGGTTGTGGCAGAACGTTCGACGATTGAGCAAAAAATTGATCGAAAAGTAATTAATGTTGGTCGAGATTTGACAACGGCTGGAGCAACAGCTTCGGAAATCATGAACAACATTCCTTCGGTAAATGTGGATCAGGACGGAAAAATTTCGCTTCGTGGAAACCAGAATGTTCGTGTTTTGGTGGATGGAAGACCGACGAACATGGATCCGGCTCAATTACTGAAACAAATTCCTTCGACCTCAATTAAAAAAATCGAGCTGATTACGAATCCGAGCGCAAAATACAATCCGGAAGGAATGTCGGGAATCATCAACATTGTGTTGCATAAAAATGCGAATGATGGTTTTAACGGAAGTTTGAATGCGGGAATTACTTTTGCAAAAGAACCAAAATTCAACAACTCATTAGACATGAATTACCGTACCGGAAAAGTGAATTTCTTCGGGAATATCGGGAGTAATTTTGGAAAATATTACAATGACGGTTTTATCCAAAGATTTGACAACAGTTCGAATCAAAACCTTGATATTAGCAATGATAACGAATCATATTTGTATAAAATTGGGATGGATTTTTACATTAATGACCGAAATACGTTATCATTTTACACCAATCAAAATGCGTTGGAAGGAGAAGGAAATGTAAATACTTTTATCGAATATTTGACTAATATTGAACCAAATGTGTTGCAATTAGGAGAATATTTAACGGATAATAATAATGCTTCGTACAACATGGCGTACAAACACAAATTTGAAAAAGAAGGTCATACGCTTGATTTTGAAGCCAACTATAATGATTACAAGCAAACGCAAAATGCTAATTTCAATACGACAACTTTTACTTCGCCAGAATCGCAAATTATTTTTTCTGATAGAATTAAAGACAAGCGTGAAAACACAACAGCAAACTTGGATTATGTGAATCCGTTGAACGAAAAATCGACTTTAGAATTAGGTGCCGAAGCGAGAATTATTCGTAGTACTAACGATTATTCAACCGGAAATCCATTGATTCCAATTCCAAACAGCGATTATTCTTATGACATCGACATTTATTCGGCTTATGCTACTTTTGGACAAAAATTTGAGAAATTTTCTTACCAGTTAGGAGCTCGTTTTGAAAGCTACAAAGCTCAAGCGAACCTCAACAATGGCGACGTGAAGTTTGATGACGATTACATGACCGTTTATCCTTCGGCTTATTTAACGTATAACTTGAACGAAAAAAATATGTTCCAATTCAGTTACAGCCGAAGAGTTGACCGTCCGAGTTTGGAACAGACAAAACCAATTCGTGAATTTGCAACGCCATTGGTTGTTGGATTAGGAAATCAGGAACTTCGTCCGCAGTTTACCAATTCAGTTGAAGTAAATTATACCAAAATTTTTGACAAAGGTTCCTTAACCGGAGGTGTTTTTTATAGATTGATTAATGACGAAATCAACCGTGTTTTGTATTCGGATGAAACGACTGAAAACCCGAATGATTTGGTGATGAGTTGGGCTAATTTCGACAATAATTCTGCTTACGGATTTGAAATTTCTGCCAATTATAAAATCACGAAATGGTGGGATGTTCAGCCAGCAATCGATTATTCTAACATCAGACAAAAAGGTTTGGTTTCGGTACTTCGTGAAGGAACCGTGGGTGAATTTGATTTTGTTCAAAGAGAAATCGAAGCTTCAGCATTCAACGCGAGAATTAATTCAAACTTCAAAGCGACGAAAAGATTGAGCTTTTTACTGTTCGGATTCTACCGTGGTCCGGTTGACGGAATCCAGAACAACAGCCACGAAATGTACAAGATTGACATGGGTGGAAGATATTCGATGTTAAATAATAAATTGACTTTCAGTCTTCGATTCAACGACGTTTTCAACACGATGAAATATGCGTTTGATAGTCAGAATCCTTACCCAAGTTCAGGAAGATTTGGTTGGGAAAGCCAATCGCTTTATTTCGGAATCAATTATATGTTTGGTGGTGGAAAAAACAGAGCGATGCAACGTAAATATCGTGAAGACAATACTAAGCAAGGTGGTGGAATGTTTTAAATTAGGCATTAGGCATTAGGCATTAGCATTAGGCAAAAATAAAAGCGCTGGAATTATCCGGCGCTTTTTTTGTTTTATGTTATTTTGTTTGAGATTCCTCCTTCGTCGGAATGACAGCAATGGTTTGAAACTTTGTTACTTTGAAACTTTAGACTCTGCAACTTTGCAACTTAAAAACTACCACTTAATCACCGCACTTGCCCAAGTAAATCCGCTGCCAAAAGCGGCTAGTACTACGGTATCACCTTCTTTTATTTTTCCTTGTTCCCAAGCTGCGGTCAAGGCGATTGGTATGGAAGCTGCGGTTGTGTTTCCGTATTTTTGGATGTTGTTGAAGACTTGATCGTCGGTTAATTTGAATTTCTGCTGAATAAATTGCGAAATCCGTAGGTTGGCTTGATGTGGAATCAGCATATCAATGTCGGAGACTTCCAAATTATTGGTTTTTAGTCCTTCCATAATTACTTCGCTGAAACGAACCACGGCATTTTTGAACACGAATTGTCCGTTCATATAAGGGAAATAACTTTCATCGTCGGGATTATTGTCGTTTAAAATATCAGTAACCCAACGACCGCCCATTCCGGGAGCTTTTACAATCAGTTCTTCGGCGTGTTGGCCTTCGCTGTGCAAGTGCGTGGACAAAATTCCTTTGGACAAATCTTCTTCCCTCGATAAAATCGCAGCTCCTGCTCCATCGCCAAAAATAACCGAGACACCACGTCCACGAGTTGTCATGTCCAGACCATTGCTGTGCACTTCGGAACCAATGATGAGAATATTTTTGTACATTCCGGTTCTAATGTATTGATCTGCAATGGACAAGGCATACACAAAACCCGAACATTGGTTTCGAATGTCCAAAGCGCCAACGGTTTTCAGACCTAAATCACGCTGTACCAACACTCCAGGACCTGGAAAATAATAATCCGGACTCAACGTCGCGAAGATTACAAAGTCTATATCGTCTTTGGAAATGCCCGAACGTTCGATTGCGACTTTTGCCGCCTTCACTCCCATTGACGTTGTGGTGTTGCCGTCGTCTTTTGTGATGTGGCGACGTTCCTGGATTCCGGTTCGTTCCTGGATCCAAGCATCGTTTGTGTCAATAATCTTCGACAAATCGTCGTTGGTCACTACATTCTCGGGCACATAATAGCCTAAGCCAGATATTTTACTATGGTACATATATTACAGTTTCGTTAAAAATCAATGCGCAAATTTAATTATCCAAAAATAATCTACGGTACAAGGTAAGAATTTTTTAAAAAAGTCGGCTTTAAATTTAATCGACTTTTGATCGCTTGCTGATTTTTTTTTTCAGAAGAATTGAAAAATTATGCAATTGGTATTATAAGATCAAAAATGAGTTGAGAATGGCTTAATTTTATTTGCGGATGCAAGAATAACAATTGCGCATCGCTTAATGACATTTACGGATGAAAGAATAACATTTGCGGATGAAAGAATTACAATTGCGGATGAAAGAATAACAATTGCACATGGCTTAATGACATTTGCGGATGAAAGAATTACAATTGCGGATGAAAGAATAACATTTTCGGATGGCTTAATAACATTTGCGGATGAAAGAATAACATTTGCGGATGCAACAATATCATTTACGGATAAAGGAATAACATTTGTGGACGACAAAAAAACAATTTTTGTTTCGACAATTAATTTAATTCGTTTTAAGCATTCAACCATCACTTTCAAATCAAAGATCTAACATCAGATGTCTTATATTCTAAATCTCCAATTCTTAACAAAAATAAATAGTGTATGTAACAACCTTGTCGTATTTTAGACCAATAGTTTTCAATCCAAAAAATACATTTTATGAAAGTAAAATTTTCCATGCTCTTCCTTTTAGCAGGTCTCGCAGGCTTTGCTCAGGAAGAACTCAAGTATCAAAAACCATCCCAGGAAATCCTCCAGCTTGCCGATTATGAACGAGCACCTTCTGTTTCCATGGATACTAAGAAAGAATACATGTTGCTTTCTTACCGAAACACTTACAAAACCCTCGATGAACTTAACCAAGAAGAAATGCGTCTTGGTGGTTTACGAATCAATCCTGTAACCAATATTTCGAGTACCACCACTTACATCAATAATATTAAGGTGCGAAAAATTAAGGACAAAAACGAAATTCAGGTTACCGGCTTACCGCAAAATCCGAAAATCGCCAACGTTTCTTGGTCACCAAACGAGAAGAAAATTGCTTTTACCCATACAACTGCAACAGGAGTTGAATTGTACGTTTTAGATGTCGCTTCGGCGAAAGCCACAAAATTAACGGATGCCAATCTTAACGCCAACTTAGGAAACCCGATTAGTTGGTACCGCGACAGCGAAAATCTTTTGGTAAAAATGCTTCCGGCAAACCGTCCGGCTTTGATTGATGCCAAAAAAGATTTGCCAACTGGACCAACCGTTTCATCTGGAGACGGAAAAGTTTCGCAAAACAGAACTTATCAAGATTTACTAAAAAACAAAACTGATGAAACCAATTTTGAAACTTTGGTAACATCAGAGTTAGTCAAAATTAATCTTGCCGGAAAAACTGAAAAATTTAAAAACGCTGAACTTTTTGCCGGAGAAAGTTTTTCTCCAGATGGTAACTACATCATGATTACCACCATCGCAAAACCTTATTCGTACATCGTTCCGTTGAACCGTTTCCCAATGAATACAGTGGTTTACGACCTTAACGGGAAAGCGGTGAAAACCGTAAACGAAATTCCGCTTAACGAAATCATGCCGAAAGGTTTTATGGCAACACGAACCGGAAAACGTAGCATGAGTTGGAGAGCTGACAAACCGTCAACGTTAGTTTTTGTGGAAGCTTTAGACGGCGGAGATCCTGCCAACAAAGTAGATTTCCGTGACGAAGTTTTCCTTTGGGAAGCACCATTTACTGCAAATCCGGTTTCTTTGGCTAAAACGCCACAACGTTACGGGGGAATCTTATGGGGTAATGAAACGACCGCGATGCTTTACGATCAATGGTACGATACTCGAAATGAAAAAACGTACCTCATCAATCCTTCAAATCCGTCGCAACAACCGAAAGTAATTTTCGACAGAAATTCGCAAGACATTTACAGCGATCCAGGAAATTTTGAAACTGTTAAAAACGAGTACGGTCGATATGTTTTGGCGTTAGAAAATAATAATGCTTACTTAATTGGAGCGGGTTACACTAAAAATGGTCAATTCCCTTTTGTGGACGAATTTAATATGAAAACTTTGCAACCAAAACGCTTGTACCAATCGTCTTACAAGGACAAGGTTGAAAGCATTTTTTCAATTGAAGATTTCAAAAAAGGCGAAGTTTTGGTTCAAATTCAATCCAAAACAGAATACCCGAATTACTACTTCAGAAACATCAAAAAGAAAAACCAGCTAACGCAAATCACCAATTTTGCCAACCCTTTCGAGAGCATTAAAAATGTTCACAAAGAAGTAATTAAATATACTCGAAAAGATGGCGTGCAACTTTCTGGAACATTATACCTTCCGGCAGGTTATGATATGAAGAAAAAAGAAAAATTGCCTTTATTAATTTGGGCTTATCCAGAAGAATACAAAGACAAAAACAGTGCGGGACAAAGTGCTCAAAACGCTAACGATTTTACGTTTCCATATTACGGTTCGTTTGTGTATTGGGCTACAAAAGGTTATGCAGTTTTAGATGATGCTTCATTCCCGATTATTGGTGAAGGAACAACTGAGCCAAATGATACATTTATTGAGCAGTTAGTTTCCAATGCTGAAGCTGCAATTGATGCGGTTGACAAATTGGGTTATATTAACAGAAAAAAAGTGGCTGTTGGCGGACATTCTTACGGTGCTTTTATGACGGCGAACTTGTTGACACATTCTGATTTATTTGCTTGTGGAATTGCCCGAAGTGGTGCTTATAACAGAACATTGACGCCGTTTGGTTTTCAAAGCGAACAAAGAAACTATTGGGAAGCACAAGACGTTTACAATACGATGTCGCCTTTTATGAATGCTGGAAAAATGAAAACGCCAATGCTTTTGGTTCATGGTGATGCCGACAATAATCCTGGAACTTTCACGCTACAAACTGAAAGATATTTCCAAGCGTTGAAAGGTTTAGGAGCTCCGGTAAGAATGGTTTTATTGCCAAAAGAAAGCCACGGTTATGCGGCAAAAGAAAACATTTTACACCTTTTGTGGGAACAAGATCAATTCTTGGAGAAACATTTGAAGAATTAAAGGCTGTAAGCTGTAAGCTGTAAGCTGTAAGCAAAATAAAAAATCCCCGAAGTCTGATGATTTCGGGGATTTTTTTCTGTTTTTTTTTTTTATAAAACTTTGTTGCTAACTTCCAAATAAACCGAACTTTCGGGTTCCAAAGCCGTGTTGTGTTCAAAGAAAATAACTTGCTTGTCCAAAACCGATTTTATTAAATAACGGTTTCCTTTGAAAAAAGATTGCTTTACCGTAACCTGAATGAATCCCGAAGTATTCACTTTTAATTGATGTGGATAAAGCAGCAAATTGGTTGTTTCGCCATTTTCATCTTCCACCGAAATCTCGTTGACTTCGCCAAAAAGTGAAGCCGTGTATTTATTTTTTGGATTGAAATAAATGTCTGTAGAATTTCCGTGTTCGAGCAAATTTCCTTTTTGCATCACAAGCGTTTCATCGGCGAAAGCCAAAGCATCAGCACTATCATGTGTGGCAACGATTACCGTGATTTTTTTCCTTTTGAGGTACGCAAAAAGATTTCTGCGCAAAGCATTTTTTCGGAAATTATCGATGTGGCTGAAAGGTTCGTCAAGCAATAAAATTTTTGGTTCTACGGCTAAAACGCGGGCCAAAGCTACACGTTGCATTTGTCCGCCGCTTAAATATTTGGCTTTAGTTTGGGCAAATTCGCTCATTTCTACCATTGCCAAAAGTTCGGCGATGCGTTGTTTTTTTTCTTCTGGATAAATGTTTGAAAGAAATTTCCCCACGTTTTCTTCCACCGTTATGTATGGCATCAAGTCAAAATCTTGCGCAAGGTATTTGATGTAATCTTCTCCCGGAATCAAATTAAATTTAGGTCCGAGAATTTGTTTTTCGTTATAAAAAATTTCGCCTTCATCCAAATCATACAAGCCGTAAATAAGTTTCAGCAGCGTACTTTTTCCGCAACCGCTTTCGCCAATGATAGCAATATTTTTGCCTTCGTCAGCAGTAAAACTAATGTTGTGAATGACTTTTTTTTCGGTGTAACCAAATGAAATGTTATGTAGCGTGAGCATGGCGTTTTCTAAAAGTGGATTGCAAAGGTAGCGCAAGCCATGCTTTTGGCGAAAGCCTAAATGATAATTTTTGTATAAAAAAAACCTCCCGATTAAAGGAGGTTTTAAGATCGATATATTTTTTCTGCTTTAGAATTTATAAACAATTCCAAAGTTGATGTCTCTCAAATTTAATCCAAATCGAAATTGATCAGTAGATTCAGCACCATCGAAGTCAGGTTTGGCAGTATTATAATTCAAAACACCCCACGAAGCTTCGATTGCAAAATTTTTGTTTAAGAAATAGCTAACCGCTGGCGCAAGTTGCACTCCAAATCCATTTACGTCGATTTCATCAAATCCGTTGTCAACATTGGCAGTTGCATACTCAACCGCTAATTCTCCAAACAAAGAAAATTTTGACGCAGGTGTAAAATAATACCTTCCGAAAATTCCGGCTGAGAACCCTGAAGTTGTTAGTTCGTCACTTCCTTCTTCTTCTTTAAGAGATGAGAATCCTACTCTTCCTCCAACTGCGATATTCGGACTTACGAAAAACCCGACACTTGGTGCCACTTCAAACGCGGTTGTTTTTGATTCACCTGTTTTAGAAGATTCTAAACCAAAAGTTCCCGTAACGAAACCTTCACCTCTGATAAATCCACCCTCCGAAGTCTCTTGCGCTTTTGCTACAGTAAATGCAGCAAATGTAGCAAGTGTAAAAATTAATTTTTTCATGTTTAAGTATTTATTTATTGGGTAAAAATAGTAATTATATTCTTACACAAAATAAAAAAAAACCTCCCGGTAAAGGAGGTTTTCTGTTATAAAGAAAATTATTTTTTCTTAGAAGTGAAGTGCGAAACCAATTCTTACTTGGAATACATCTTCGTAGAAATCACTGTTCATGCTTAAGTTATATTTCAAACCTGGCTCGATAGAAACGTTTGGTCCTAAGAAAATCGCGTAACCAGCTTGAAGACCTAAGTAAGATGGATTTTCATCAGCATCTTTAATTGAAGCTCCTGAATAATCAACTTGAACTGGAATTTGGCTTATGATATAATATTTAGCTCCGATTTTGTAAGAAAAAGCAGAGATATCATTACCCATATCGTTATATCCGATACCAGCTTTGATTGCTAAATCATCCATTACGAAGTAACCACCTTCAGCACCAATTGACCAAGAAGTATCTCCGTCAACAGAGTTTAAACCGAAAGATGTTTCAGCAGCGTGAGCACCACCAAAACCTGTGTTAGCTTCGATTAACCATTTTCCTTTAGCAGTTTGTCCACCATTATCTGTAGATGAATCTTGTGCGTTAGCAAAACCGAAAGCACATACTGCTGCAACTGATAAAATTAATTTTTTCATGTTTGTTGTAGTTTAAAATTACTCGACAAATGTAAAAAAAAAATAACACGAAACAACTTGCCAAAAAAAATTTTCAAACGTTTGCGTTTTTTCGCTTTTTTATTAATAGTTTCTTAAAAAAAATCGGTCTGAAAAAAATCATTGCTAAATTTGAGTAACAAACCCATTTTTTACAACCACCTAAAAATTAGAAATTATGAAAAAATTATTGTTTGCAACCTTATTATTATGTGCCGTTAGTTTTTCTGCCGAAGCGCAATTAGTGCGTTTTGGAGTAAAAGGCGGTGTGAACTTCTCAAATTTTAACGGAGGCGTTGACGGAATCGATTACAGCGGAAGAACCGGATGGCATGCTGGTGCTTTGGTTGAAATTGGCGTAACCGAAAATTTTAAAATTCAGCCGGAAGCATTATTTACCTCTCAAGGTGCTGATGTTGATGGATTTGGAGATTTTAATCTTGATTATATTTCTGTACCGGTTTTGGCAAAATTTTACATCGTAACTGATAAATTAAGTATCGATGTGGGACCACAATTTTCGTTTTTGGTGAATGAAGCCGAAGAAGCTTTCGAGAATGAGTCGTTTGATTTCGCACTTGCTGGCGGTTTAGGCCTTGACATTACTGATAGCTTTTTTGCGCAAGCGAGATACACCATTGGTTTAACCGAAGCTTCAAAAAATGCGGAAGTTAAGAACGCAGTTTTCCAAGTTTCGCTTGGATATAAATTCTAAAAATTAAAATCTCAAAAATTCAGAACCGTTTCTTTTTTAAGAGGCGGTTTTTTTTGTGCCAAATTTCTTCAGAAAATATCTATTTTTACAAAAATCATACTCATGAACATTGCCATTATCAACGGCCCTAACCTCAATTTGTTAGGCAAACGCGAACCCGAGATTTACGGAAACAACACATTTGAAGATTTTCTGCAAGAGTTGAAAGAAAAATTTCCAGCGGTTAATTTGCATTATTTTCAAAGTAATATTGAAGGCGAAATCATCAGCAAAATCCAAGAATATGGTTTTGATTTTGATGGCATTATTCTCAATGCAGCCGCTTATACTCATACTTCCGTAGGAATTGGAGATGCTGTGAAAGCAGTGAAAACTCCTGTTATTGAAGTACATATTTCCAATACTTTTTCGCGAGAAAATTTCCGGCATCAATCCTATATTTCCGGCAATGCCAAAGGCGTAATCGTAGGTTTTGGACTAAAAAGTTATGAACTTGCTTTGCAATCTTTTTTAAGTTGATGCAACCATCTTACTTAAAATTTCGTCTTCCTTAAAAACACCATTCATGATACAAAAATTACTCTTACCCCTACTCTTTTTGTTAGTTACGTTTAATATTTCGGCACAAATTCGCGGAAAGGTTACGGATAATCAAGGCAAAACGCTTCCGGCTGTAAATATTTTTATTGAAGATACTTACAACGCCACGTCTTCTAACGAAAATGGCGATTATGATTTAAACGTTACAAAAACCGGAAATTACACAGTGGTTTTTCAATTTTTAGGTTTTAAAACCAAAAAAGAAAAAGTTTCGGCAACACAGTTTCCTGTAGTTCTAAATGTGAGTTTGGAAGAAGAAAATATTTCGATGGCAGAAATTACGATTTCCACTGAAGAAAATCCTGCAAACGCCATTATCCGAAATGCCATTGCCGCAAAAAAACAAAATGCCGCGATGACTGATAAATTTACTGCCGATTTTTATTCGCGTGGGATTTTCAGAGTCATAAATGCTCCGAAGAAAATTTTGGGTCAAACCGTTGACGAAGAAGGCATTCTCGACTCTACCGGAACCGGAATCGTTTATCTTTCGGAAACTGTTTCGAAAATTACGTACCAAAAACCTGATAAATTAAAGGAAAAGATTATCGCTTCAAAAATCAGCGGAAACGACAATGGTTTTAGTTACAATACGGCAATGGACACCGATTATGATTTTTACCAAAATTATGTAAACTTCAATATCAATATGGTTTCGCCAATTGCCAACAACGCCTTTAATTATTACCGCTTTAAAATGGAAGGTACTTTTGAGGATGAAAGTGGCAATACCATTAATAAAATAAAATTAATTCCGCGTCGTGATAGCGAACCTGTTTTTGAAGGACATATTTATATTGTGGAAGATTCTTGGGCAATTTATGCCGTGGATGTTGACATTAAAGGTTATCGCGCGGAAATTGAGTTGATGGAAACGATGCAGCTTACGCAAAATTACACTTATAATAATCAGAATAAAATTTGGGCGAAAAGTTTGCAAACCATGGATTTCAAAGCCGGAATTTTTGGGATAGGTTTTACGGGAAAATTTACCCATGCATTTCGCAATTATGAATTTAAGGAGGCTTTTGACAAAAAAACTTTTACCAAAGAAATTGTGTCCATTGATGCTGATGCCAATAAAAAAGAAAATTCTTTTTGGCAGCAAATCCGTCCGGTTCCGTTAACCGATGAAGAATCGCGCGATTACCAGAAAAAAGATAGTATTCAAACGCTCAAAAAATCAAAAACCTACTTGGATTCTATTGATGCCAAAAGCAATAGGTTTAAAATTTTAGATATTTTTTCGGGCTATTCTTATTCTAATTCCTACAAAAATTACTCTTTTAGATATGATGGTTTATTCAAGCTTCCGGGTTACAACACTGTTCAAGGTTGGAATTTAAGTTCCGGCATTTCTTTCAACAAAAGAAATCCTGACGACAATACTTATACAACGGTTGGCGTTCGAGCCAATTATGGTTTTGCCGAAGATCGTTTTAGATTCTATGGCTTTTTCACCAAAAAATTCAGCAATGTTACCCATTCTTTTTTTACGGCTTCCGCCGGAAATGAGATTGTTCAGTTTAACCAAACGCCTGCGATTCCGGAAATCGTAAATTCGGTTGCTACATTATTTTTCAAAGAAAATTTTGCCAAATATTACGACAAGACCTTTGTTCGTGCGGGTTATCAACAAGAAGTTACGAATGGATTGCGATTATTTGGAAACGTTGAATATTCTCGTAGAAAATCGCTGAACAACAACACAGATTATGTTTTGATTAAAAATGACAAAGAATTTACCTCGAATAACCCTTTGTTTCCCGAGTTAGACATTCCTATTTTTGAAACGCACCGTTTGGCAAAAGCTTCGATTACCGCACAAATTAATTTTGGTCAAGAATACATTTCAAGGCCAGACGGAAAATTGAATTTGAGAAACGACAAATATCCTACGCTTTTTGCTTCTTACGAAAAAGCATTTGCCGGAACTGAAGATTTTTATAACTATGATTTTGTAGCAGCAAGAGCGGTTTACGATGTAACTTTTGGCAACAAAGGAGAAATGGGATTGAATTTAAAAGCTGGGAAATTTTTTAATGCCGAAGGAATTTCTTTCGCTGATTTCAAACATTTTAACGGAAACCAAACGCACGTTGGCATGGCAGATCGTTACCTCAATGTGTTTAATTTACTACCTTATTATTCTCACAGTACAAATGATAGTTATGTTGAATTTCACGGCGAACATAATTTTAAAGGATTTATCATGAACAAAATTCCTTTGCTGAATAAGTTGCGTTCACATTTGGTTGTGGGTTATCACGCCATTGCGGTTCCGGAAATGAAACCCTACCACGAATTTTCGGTTGGGTTGAATAATTTAGGCTTTGGAAAGTTCAAAATGCTTCGTTTGGATTATGTTAGATCCTACCAAGGCGGATTTCAAAGCGATGGAATTGTTTTTGGGTTGAAATTCCTCAACATCGTGAATTAATAAAAAAAAGGGCGTTTCGGTATGAAACGCCCTTTTGCTTTTATCAATTTTTAAAAAAGAAACTAAACGGTTTCGATTTTTGCACCTAACGATTTCAAACGCTCTTCGATGTTTTCGTAACCACGGTGAATTTGTTCGATATTTTGAATCATACTTGTTCCTTTTGCTGAAAGCGCTGCAATCAACAATGAAATTCCCGCACGAATATCTGGCGAAGTCATGGATGTTGCTTTTAATTGTGATTTAAAATCGTGACCAATTACAACAGCACGATGTGGATCGCACAAAATAATTTTGGCACCCATATCAATCAATTTGTCCACAAAAAATAAACGACTTTCGAACATTTTTTGGTGAATCAAGACGCTTCCTCTCGCTTGAGTTGCCACTACCAAAACGATAGAAAGCAAATCTGGCGTGAAACCAGGCCAAGGAGCATCGGCAATGGTTAAGATGGATCCGTCAATATAATTTTGAATTTCGTAACCATCAGTATGAGCCGGAATGTAAATATCGTCGCCACGTTTTTCTAAAGTAATTCCGAGTTTTCTAAAGGTTGAAGGAATTACACCAAGATTTTCCCAACTTACATTTTTAATTGTGATTTCGCTTCTGGTCATGGCTGCAAGGCCAATCCAAGAACCAATTTCAATCATGTCTGGCAAAATGGTATGTTCGCAACCATTTAACGCTGTTACACCTTCGATTTCTAACAAATTTGAACCAACACCGGTGATTTTTGCCCCCATGCTGTTCAACATTTTCGAAAGTTGTTGCAAATAAGGTTCGCAAGCGGCATTGTAAATTTGCGTTTTTCCTTCTGCCAAAACTGCCGCCATTAAAATATTTGCAGTTCCAGTTACTGAAGCTTCGTCAAGTAACATGGTAGTTCCGGTTAGTTTTTCGGCTTCTACTCCGTAAAAATAATCTTCTTTATTGTAGCGGAAATTTGCGCCAAGATTGATGAATCCTTCAAAATGTGTATCTAATCTTCTTCTTCCTATTTTGTCACCACCAGGTTTTGGAATATATCCTTTTCCGAAACGAGCCAAAAGCGGCCCCACAATCATAATTGAACCACGAAGTGAGCTTCCTTCTTTTTTAAACGCGTCAGAAGTTAGGTAATCTACATTTACCTCATCCGCTTGAAAAGTGTAAGAACCTTTGGAAATTTTTTCGATTTTAACGCCTAAATTTTTCAAAAGCGTGATCAATTTATTCACGTCAATAATGTCCGGAATGTTGTTGATGGTTACTTTTTCGGGCGTGAGCAAAACCGCACATAAGATTTGCAAAGCTTCGTTTTTAGCTCCTTGAGGTGTAATTTCTCCCTTTAACGAAATGCCTCCTTCAATTTTGAATGTTTCCATTTACGACTGGTGTATTTTTTTTGAATTGCAATAGCGTGGCTACTGTTGTTGTTTTCGGTTATTATTATTGTTTTTGTTTTTGTTCTTGCTGTTTTTCGACTTCTGGTTTTGGTTTTGATTTTGATTCTGAAAATGTTTGTTCGACATTTTTTTGTTGGTTTTAATCAACTCGTTTGTGTCAACCAATTCTTCAGCGGTAGCCCGAAGATTGATTTTTCCGCCAGACATTTCTAACAAATGTTCAAAAATCACTTCGTCTTTAACCGAATCTTTGTTCCAACTCAAGTACGATTTTTTCATGTGATTGGCAATCACTTTAATCAAAGCGCTTTTAATTTCGCTATCTTCCCATTTATTCGCTACATTAATCATATATTGAATATTATTTCCGTAGAAACGGTATTTGGGAAAATTTTGCGGGTACTGCAAACGCTCCGGTTTTTGCTGTAACATTTCGCGCGAAGGCACGGGATAAGGCGAATCTACATCAATCTTAAAATCAGACATGATGAACAACTGATCCCATAATTTATGTTGAAAATCCGGCACGTCACGTAAATGTGGATTTAAAGTTCCTAGAACGCTGATGATGTATTTTGCCGCTTTATTACGTTCGGTGCGATCTTGAATTTCGGTTGCCTGATTGATTAATTTTTGCAAATGTCTTCCGTATTCTGGAATAATCAAATGTGTTCTTTCGGCGTTATATTCAAGATGTTGCACGGTGTCGTGTGCGTTTTCTTTGATGTACATATTGTTGCTGATTTTTAAAGCGAAATAATTCCTTCGATGTGGGAAACTTCGATGTATTTGTCCACGATGCTTTGTGCGCTTTTCATTCTAACGTTCACGGAAACGCTGGTAAATTTTCCGTTTTTAGATTGATTCGTATTGATTACGGCTCCCATGGCATTGAAGGCATTTTCTACGGCTTCAATTTTATGAGGTTCGCTTGGAACAATAAATTTAAACAAATATTCTGCAGGCCAAGTATTTGCGTTATCTAATTCTTGTTTTAATCTTTCGTAAAACTCCTCTGTTTTCTTGTCCATTTTGTAAATTAAAATAAACGCAAATATAGTGTTTTGGATTCAGATATCCATATTTAGGATTGGCAAACTGAAAGTATTTTTGAATGACTTTTTTCCCGGTTAGCAGTTGTTTTGCGTGAGGGATTGTAGCGGCATCCTTTTCATGAATTGCCCGGATGCCAATCCGGGGCGATTGATGAAAAGATACAGCGGAAAGCCCGACCTTTTGTGCCCTTGTTTTTTTTTAATTTTAAGGAGATGGTTCTGGGCACAAAAGGGCACGCCAAAAAAAAAAAAATGAAAATTAAGCTGTTGAAGGACTCCAAAAAAAATCCCTAACCGGTGAAGATTAGGGAAATTTTGTAGCGAGAGAGAGATTTGAACTCTCGACCTCAGGGTTATGAATCCTGCGCTCTAACCAACTGAGCTACCTCGCCGTGGTTAATTGCATCCTTGAATGCGGGTGCAAATATACTACTAAATTTATAGCTTCCAAATTTTTTCTAAAGCAAAAAAAATTATTTTTAAAATTGCATTTATGTAATTTATATTCTATATATTTCACAAAAAATATGAACTTCATGGAAAACAAAATACGCTACGAACTCGAATTCCCTCTAACTTCTTCACCTCAACTGCTTTACCAATATATTTCTACTCCTTCGGGGCTTTCGGAATGGTTTGCTGACAATGTAAATTCTCGTGGTGAAATCTTTACTTTTATATGGGATGATGCTGAAGAAAAAGCGCGATTGGCATCGAAAAAAACCGGTGAAAAGGTGAAATTCCGCTGGATTGGCGAAGATGGAAAGGATGGCGAATACTTTTTTGAACTTAAAATTTTAGTGGACGAAATTACAAAAGATGTCTCGTTAATGGTGGTAGATTTTGCCCAAGAGGATGAAATTGACGAATCTAAACAATTGTGGGACAACCAGATCTCGGATTTAAAACATGTTATCGGATCGGTTTAATGCTTGTTTGCGAGATTAACCTTATATTTGCCCTGAATTTTTTCAGGGCTTTTTTTATGATTAATTTTAACGGAAACATCAGCGACAATCATCAGTTCAATGCTTTAAACAGAGGCTTTCTTTATGGAGATTCGGTTTTTGAAACCGTTAGAATTTTAGACGGAAAAGTATTGTTTTTGGAAGATCATTATTTTCGGTTGATGGCTTCAATGCGAATTGTAAGAATGGAAATTCCGATGGATTTTACCATGGAATTTTTTGAAAATCAATTGCTCGAAACCGTTAAAGCTTGTCAATGCGAAAGTGCGACAAGAGCGAGATTATCGGTTTTTAGAAATGGCGATGGCTTGTATTTACCCGAAGATCGTTCGGTGAGTTTTGTCGTTACGGCTTCAGCTTTGGAAAATCAACTTTACATCTCGAAAAATGAAGATTACGAAGTGGAAATTTACAAGGATTTTGTGGTAACTAAACATTTGCTTTCGACTTTAAAAACAAATAACAGGATTTTAAATGTTGCCGGAAATATTTTTGCTTCGGAAAATGGTTATCAAAATTGTCTTTTGATTAACGATAGTAAAAATATCGTAGAGGCTTTGAATGGAAATATTTTTATGCTTAGTGGAAATCAACTCGTTACTCCTCCACTTTCTGAAGGTTGCTTAAACGGAATTATGAGAAAACAAGTTTTGGCAATTGCAAAAAAACTGGAAAACATTGAGGTTCTTGAAGCAGCAATTTCTCCTTTTGATCTTCAAAAAGCGGATGAACTTTTTATCACCAATGTGATTTCTGGTTTACAACCGATTACAAAATACCGGAAAAAAGAATATACCGCAGAAATTTCTTCGGAAATTACAAAAAGACTTAACGCACAAATTCGTTTTGCCTAATTTAAAATTGGATTTTCCGGAGCATTACTCCAAATGAGGTAATCGCCACCTAATTCTACTATTTTTTCTTTCCAAAAATTGGTGGTTGACTTGGCAATAATTTTACTTTCGTAAATATTGCGCGACAAAATCCATGAGTTTGCCGTCATTTCGCGCTCTAATTGTCCGGCTTCCCAACCCGTGTAACCCAAGAAAAACCGAATATTATTTCTACTGATTTTTCCGTCGTTGATTAATTCTTTAATGGAATCAAAATCGCCTCCCCAAAAAATACCGTTTGAAATTTCGATACTATTAGGAATAAGCTCTGGAACTGTATGAATAAAATAAAGATTATCTTGTTCAACCGGACCTCCATTGTAGATTTTAAATTTTGAATGAATCTCGGGGATAAGATCTTGAATGGTGTATTCGAGTGGTTTGTTCAGGATAAATCCAACTGATCCTTCCTCATTGTGATCAGCCAAAAGAACAACAGACCTATTAAAAGAAAGGTCTCCCATAATGGATGGTTCTGCAATGAGTAACGCGCCTTTTTTTAGTTTTTCTGAAATCATCTGGAATGAATTTGAATTAAATTTATTAATTTTTTTTTACTTATCCAAATGCAATTAGGCTCTAAATAAAAAAACCTCCTGAGCAACTCAGAAGGTTTTTATATTTTTTCAAAGAAGTAAGATTTAGTTTAATCCACCTTCTAGTTCAGCACCAGCTTTGAATTTTACTACTTTTTTAGCAGCAATTTTGATCGCTTTTCCTGTTTGTGGATTTCTTCCTTCTCTTGCAGCTCTGTCAGAAACTGACCAAGATCCGAAACCTACTAAAGATACTCTTCCACCACTTTTTAAAGTTTTACCTACGTTGTTTAAAAGTGACTCTAATGCTAATTTAGCAGCTGCTTTAGAAATTCCTGCGTCAGCAGCAATAGCATCAATTAATTCTGATTTGTTCATGATAATTGTTTTAATTGTTGGTTAAACATTCGTGTTAATCAAAACAAATTTAGTAGGATTTCCTTACTATACAAGGCTTCGCAATCCTTTTTTGTTAAAATGTTAATAACTTTCGATAATTGTTAATAAAACCAACTTGTTTTTTCAAAAATTACTCAAAAATCACGGTTTATAAGGGTTTAGAACGCATTAGCATTTTCGGAAAAAGTGATGCCATTTAAAAATTCATATACTTTTAAATTTTTCTTTCCGGGGAATTGTAGCTGTAATATTACAATCCAACCGTCAGCAACTGCAATTTTAAGATTTTTTTTGTCAGTAATAATTTTTCCCACAGAAACCGAATGGGCCTCTTTTTCAAATTTAGCTTCGTAAATTTTTACACTCCATTCGTTTCCTGAATCTTCAAAAAAACACCACGCAGCAGGATAAGGCGACAAGCCCCGAATTAAATTATGAATGGCTTCACCTGACTTTGAAAAATCAATTTTGCAATTTTCTTTATTGAGTTTGTACGCCGTTTTTAAATCCTCAGTTTCTTGCTGTATCTCGGTTTTTACATTTTTATTTTCAATGAGTTCGAGGGTTTCCACTACCGCAGTTTTTCCGAGATTCATTAATTTATCGTGTAAAACGCCTGCATTTTCATCATCAGAAATTTCGATTTTTTTACTCAAAATCATCGCTCCCGTGTCAATTTTATCGTCAATAAAAAACGTGGTAACACCTGTATTTTTTTCGCCGTTGATAATCGCCCAATTAATTGGTGCAGCTCCACGATAATTTGGCAACAACGACGCATGAAGGTTAAAAGTTCCCAAACTCGGCATTTTCCAAACCATTTCGGGCAACATTCTAAACGCAACTACCACTTGCAAATTTGCATTTAGCGCTTTTAATTCTGCTAAAAAATTTTCGTCTTTTAAATTGGTAGGTTGCAAAAGTTTTAAATTTTGCTGCAAAGCATATTCTTTTACAGCAGAAAATTTAAGCTTTTGTCCGCGACCCGCAGGTTTGTCAGCAGCGGTAATTACGCCAACGACATCATATTTTTTTTGAATAATTGCATCCAGAATTCCCACCGCAAAATCAGGGGTTCCCATGAAAACAATTTTTAATTTTTCCATTATTTTAAACTGTATTTGTTTGTTGATGATACAAGAATTTTCCCTTCATCTAGCAATTGTTGTAAGGCAAAGATAAGTTGGTTTGAAGAAAATCCCGAATTTGCTTGTAGTTCTCTCGATGTTTTGGGTTCGCCTTTAAGCAATTTTAGAATTAGATTTTTTATTTCAAAATATTCTCCGGTGGAAGTTTTGGGGTCTAAACAAACGGAACAAACACCACATTTTTTGGCATTTTTTTCGCCGAAATATTCCAACAACTTTTGGCTATTACACGTTTTTCGGTCATTGACATAATCTAAAACGGCTTGTAATTGTGTTTTTTTAAGCTGATTTTGCTTTTGCAAATGTTTAGAAATCCTATTAATTGTAAGGTCATCTTCCCGAATTTCATTCATAATAAAGGAAGAATCGTTGTTTTTAGCATGATAATCTGCAATCCCGAGTTGGTGTAGTTTTTGCAAAACAACTACAACGGCATTTTCTTTTTTTCCGGATTTTTTTGCGATAAGCGAAATATTGATAGCTGTCAAAACATCATAAATTCCGGGATAATTTCGTAAAATAGCCGTTACAATTTCCTCATCATGCGGGTTTAAACTGATGTAACGAATGATTTCTTTGGATTCTAACAAAAACTGCAACATAATTTGCTGAGAAAATTCTTGCGAAAGTGTGAGCACTCCTTGCCTATCTAAAAATTGTAGCGCATTAAAAGTTTTCAGCACTGGAAAATGATATTGTGAACAAAATTGATTTAGGTTAAACGAAAAACGTTCATCGATGCCTTCACCGTAAGCAATATTGAGAAAACTGCACATTTTCTTAAAAACAATTTTCAAAAAAGTTTCATCCGGAAGATTTCCTAAAACCTGATTTTCGGTAAATTTTGTATCCGAAGGACTTTGCAAGCAAACCGCAAAAGCTTTTTCACCATTTCGTCCGGCTCGACCGGCTTCTTGGTAATAATTTTCGAGATTATCCGGCAATTGAATATGAAAGACCGTTTTTACATTTGCCTTGTCGATTCCCATCCCAAAAGCATTTGTCGCCACCATCACCTGAACTTTTTCCTCCATCCATAACTGCATGTTGGTTTCTTTTTCTTTGACCTGCAAACCACCGTGATAAAAAGTTGCCGTAATGCCCAAATGTTGCAAATGCGTGACAGTTTCGGAAGCCGATTTTCTATTTCTCACATAAATAATTGACGGTTGCTGGTATTTTTGTAAAATTCTCGAAACCTTGTACAGCTTGTCTTCGGCATCATAAATCATGTACGCCAAATTTTCTCTGGCGAAAGATTTTTTAAAGATTTGGGGATTTTGTAAACCTAAATTTTCAATCACATCTTCCTGCACGCGAGGTGTTGCCGTGGCGGTTAATGCCAAAAAAGGAACATTCGGAAAAGCGGCTTTTAGATTAGAAATTTTTAAATATGCGGGTCTAAAATCATGTCCCCATTGCGAAACACAATGCGCTTCGTCAATGGCTATAAGGTTTAGACTGAGATTTTTTAACCGTTCCACAATCCATTCAGATTGCAGTCTTTCGGGTGAAAGATATAAGAATTTTATGCCGCCAAATTGACAATTGTCTAAAACTGTAGAAATTTCATCTATGGGAAGTCCGCCGGTTAAGGCAACCGCTTTGATGTTTCTTTTTTTGAGATTCTCAACTTGATCTTTCATCAAGGCTATCAAAGGCGAAATCACCAAGCATAATCCTGGTTTCATCAAGCCCGGAATTTGAAAACAAATAGATTTTCCGCCTCCTGTTGGCATTAAAGCAAAAGCATCATTTCCGTTTACAACCGCGTTGATAATTTCTTCTTGCGGTGTGCGAAAATTAGTATGACCAAAAAATTTTTGTAATAATTCTAAGGGTTGTTGCATATTTCTACTTCGAAAGATGCCCCAAGATAAAAAGAATTCTGTTATCTAAAGTATCTTTTGGCACTTCGATTAAAGAATAACCGTAGTTTTCGTAAGTTTCCTTGAGATGTTTGTAAATTAATGTAGCTTGTTCGTAATTTTCGTAACGAGCGTCGTCGCTTTCGTAAATTTCTTCCCAAGGTGGCAAAATAAAGATTTTCGTGTATTGATGCTCTCGACACGCTTCATCAAAAAAGGCAGGATAAGCATCGCCAATGTAGTGCATATAAGCCAAAACATCAGGAATTCCACGGTCTATAAAAACCACGTCGCAATTTTCTTCGCAGGCTTTTTTATATTGTTTTTTTCTTCCTTCCAATAAAAGTTCGGAAAAAAGCAACGGATTTTCGAGAAATAATTGTTCGATTCCTTGTTTTCTGGCTTCCAAAGTGATTTCACGAGAAATTTCGGGATAACAACAATAACCTTTCGACAATAATCCGTCAATGATTGTAGTTTTTCCCGTTCCAGGACCACCAATGATTACAACTATTTCTTTTTGCACTGTTTTCAAAAATAAGCGGCAAATTTACTCAAACATTTTCAGATGAGAAAACTATTTTTTCCGATTATGGATAACGTTACTGAATCATTAATAAATTTATTTTTTTTGAAAATTTTAACTTTTGATACAAAAATTTTCTTACGTTTGCAGCACCCAAATCTAATATTAACATGAACAGAACTACCACGTCACTGGTTTTGTTGTGCCTTTTTGTGATGAGCACAACTTTTGCCCAGATTACCCCAAAAAATCAAACTCCTCGCGAAAAAGCTAACTATTATTTGGAAGACAAAGGTGAGGTTGTTTTTCAATTTACGGCAAAAAGCCAAAATCAATTTAAAGAACTTGCCCGATTTCTATCGATTAGCCATAAAGTGGTTGATCCGGTTTTGCTTCGGGTGGAAGCTTATGCCAACAAAGATCAGTTTGAAAAATTTTTGACGTACGGTTTGCCTTTTGAAGTAAATGATGCCGACAATGTTTTTGAAGCTGATGAATACACGACATTTGCAACTGCTGCTTGGGACGATACTTGGAACGCTTATCCAAGATATTCTGAATACGTGGCAAAAATGCAATATTGGGCAAATACTTATCCTAATTTGTGTAAACTTGAAGAAATTGGAACAACAGTTCGCGGCAGAAAATTATTGGTTTTAAAAATTTCCGATAACGCGCAAACCCATGAAACTGAGCCTGAATTTTTGTACACTTCATCCATGCACGGCGACGAAATTACAGGTTACCCCATCATGCTTCGTTTTATCGATTATTTGCTAACGCGATACAATACAGATTCTGAAGTAGCGAATATCGTTAACAATACTCAAATTTACATTTGTCCGCTTGCCAATCCTGATGGATCTTATCGAGCTGCCGCAAATGATGTTTATAATTCTTCAGGGAATTCGGCAACTCGTGCTAACGCAAATGGTATTGACCTTAACCGAAATTATCCTGATGCGATTGACGGATTACACCCCGATAATGGCGTTTATCAGCCGGAAACATTGGCTTTTATGAATTTTGAAAAAAATCATAATTTCGTTTTAGCGGCAAATTATCACGGTGGTGCTGAAGTCATCAATTTCCCTTGGGATACATCTACAACTCCCGGAACTGCTAACTTTAGCATTCATCCGCATGATAATTATTTTAAATTTGTTTCTAGGGAGTATGCTCATAATTGTCAAGAAGCTGATAATCACCAAGCTTATATGGATGATATATTTAATTCTGGTCAATATCCTGGAACTACAAATGGCGCCGCTTGGTATTCAGTTTATGGTGGAAGACAAGACTGGAATAATTTTTTCAATCATAACAAAGAAATTACAATTGAGATTTCTGCACAAAAAACGCCTTCTCCAGCAAATCTTCCTTTTTATTGGGACAGAAATCGCAAAGCACTTCTTGATTTTGTGAAACAAGCTAACTTTGGTTTACAAGGAAAAGTTACGGACGCTTCGGGAAATCCTATTTCTGCAAAAGTTTATGTGGGTTTGCAAGACAAAATGGGTTCTTGGATTAAAACCGGAAGTTTAGGCGATTATTACAAAGTGCAAATTGCCGGAAATTACAGCGTTACTTTTGAAGCGCCAGGATATATTTCTCAAACCAGAAATGTCACTTTAACCAATGGAATGGCAACAGTTTTAAATGTAGAAATGGTTGCTACAACTACTTTACCAACTGCTAATGACGTAACTATTTGCCAAGATCAACCTGCGAACTTATCTGCGACAGGAAGTAATTTACAATGGTTTGACAGTGTAAATAGTACAACTGCTCTGGCGTCAGGAAATAATTTTACGTCGCCTAATTTAACAACTTCTCGTTCTTATTTTGTAGAAAGTCAAACGCCTTTGGCTGCAATTAATCCAACGGGTTTAAATGCTACAAATGTAACTGCAATTAATAGATATTCGAGATTTAATGCTAGTATAGCTGTAAAACTAAAAAGCGTTGAAGTAAATTTAGCTAATGCTGGTGATGTTTTAATCGAATTGCAAAATAGTGTTGGCGAAATGTTAGAATCCAAAGTAATTTCAGTTGCTGGTTCTGGAAGACGAGAAGTAGTCTTAGATTTTTTTGTTCCTGCGCAAAATGACTTACGTTTGGTTTTACGCGAATCTACTCGTGCAGTCGTAACAGCGACATCCAATTTTAACTATCCATTAACAAATGGAACTGTTTCAATTACCGGAAATAGTGGTAACGGAACTTCGCTTCAATTTTATAATTGGAAATTTGAAACTGTAAAAAGTCCACGGAAAGAAGTATTGGTTACAGTTCGACCAAATCCTACGGTTGAAACCATTTCTCCCGCAACACAACCTGCAGGTTCAGAAGCATTTGTTTTAACGGTAAACGGAAGTAATTTTGTAAACGGACAAAGCACAATTCACTGGAATAATGTTGAAAAAACGACCACTTTTGTAAGTGCAACGCAATTGACGGCAAATATTTCTGCGGCAGATTTAGCCGTTCAAGGAAATGCAAATGTGACTGTTTTTAACGGTTGCAATAATTTTCAAACTACTGCTTCAACATTTACAATTGGAGCGCCAACAACCACAACCTGGAATGGAACTTCATGGACTTACGGAACGCCAACAGCTTCTTTAAACGCTGTAATCAACGGAGTTTATGTATCGCAAGCTCACGGAGGTTTCACAGCTTTAAGTGTAACAATTAATACTGGTGGAATCCTTCAAATTGACCAAGGAATTTCCGTAACAGTGGTTAATGGAATTACAAATAACGCCCCAGCAGTTGCATTACAAGTGCTTAGCGGCGGTAATTTGATTCAAACAAATAACAGTTCAAATGTTGGAAATATTTTGGTAAACCGAAAAAGTTCGCCGATGTATCGCTACGATTACACATTGTGGTCTTCCCCAGTTTCAGGACAAAATTTACGCGGTTTTTCTCCAGAAACTTTGGTTGATAGATTTTATGGCTACAACGCTTCAACCGGAACAAATGGCGCCTACGAAACTATCTTTCCCGCAAACGAAACGGCAACTTATAATTTTCTTCCGGCAAAAGGCTATTTGGTAAGAAGTCCTGATAATTATTTGGGTTACCAAAACGCCTCAACCCCAGGACAAGTTTACAACGGAATTTTTGTAGGAATCCCACAAAATGGTCCAATTTCTTATACTTTATCTCCTGCAAACAATGGTTATAATTTAGTTGGAAATCCTTATCCATCGGCTATTTCAATCAATTCATTTTTTGCCGCCAACCAAAACGCAATCGACGGAACAATCTGGTTTTGGAGAAAAAGAAACGGCGTTCTTGGAACTGGTTATGCGACCTCAACAGGTTTAGGAGTAACAAGCGTTCAGCCTGAAACTGCTTCAATGGATCCAAATAACGCTATAAACGTGGCACAAGGATTTTTTGTAAAAGTAAAACAGAATGCTACGCAAAATAACCTTTTGTTCCACAACAATATGCGTCAAAATGCCAATACCTCATTTTTTAGAAATGCTGATGAACAGACTGCCGAAAAACACCGAATTTGGTTGGATTTGAAATCAAATAATGAAGTCGTAGGACAAACGCTCATTGGTTACATGCAAGGTGCAACCGAAGGTTTAGATTACGGAATTGACGGAAAATATTTTGATGACAGTTCTTTAGCCTTGAGTACGATGATTGAAAACACCGAATTGGCTATTCAAGGAAGAAGTTTACCATTTACAATTGAAGACGAAGTACCGCTTTATTTCAAGTCTAATGTTGCTGGAAGTTTCAGTATTTCACTTTCACAGTTTGACGGAATTTTCTCCGACGAGCAACCTGTTTATTTGATTGACAATAATAATTCGCAAATTATTGACTTGAAATCTGGAGAATATCAATTCACAACTGCTTCAGGTATTTTCCCTAACCGATTCAAAATTGTTTACCGAAATGCCTTGAATATTGACAATCCAAAAGTTGATTCTAATCAAATAATCATTTCGCAACAAACATCAATGGTTTCGATTTTTGCAGGAAAAATTACAATAGATAACGTAAAGGTTTTTGATTTAAGCGGAAGATTATTGCTTGAAAAACAAAATTGTAATACCTCAACCCTCAATTTTTCGTTAGATCAAATTGCCAATCAAGTATTAATGATTCAGGTAACCACGACAGAAAAATTGGTAGTTAACAAAAAAATAATCCGTTAAGACACAATCAATGAAAAAAAATATAAAATACAGTTTTACACTTCTTGCAGTATTTGTTTTGAATACTTTTCAGGCTTTCGCCGATGAACCAAACCCATCAGAACCGCCAGAAGATGTTCCTGGAGCACCAATTGATTCAGGACTTTGGATATTGTTTTTAGTTGCGATAGCGTTTGGCATAATAACAACTGCAAAAGCCATTCGCTCTAAAACGATCTCAATAAATTAAGAAAAAACTCACAAAAGCTTAAGGACCCCCTCCTTAAGCCTTTGTTTTCAGGTAATTAATGAAAAATTAAACCAAAAAAAGTAATAATTTAAAAAAGTAATTTCTTACATTTGTCCCAGTAACCTAATTTATTCATTATAAAAAAGTTACTTTCAAAAAATACCCGCCCCGGTACTTTTTGAAAAATATTGCCCAAATCTATTTTATCGTAAACTTTATTCATCATCTAATCCCCATTACGGATCATGAAAAAAAACTACCTACTCAGTTGCAGGCTATGGCTTGCATTAATGCTCGTTTGTATCTCTTTCGAGTCATTTTCACAAACGGTTTTGTTAACCGACAACACCCCTGGAAATAAAAATTATACCGTTCCTGCCGGAATTACCGCTCTAACAATTGAAGTTTGGGGAGCGGGAGGTCATGGAGCGAACAGAACCACGAGTGGCAATGGCGGCGGCGGCGGCGGTGGTGCTTATTCCAGAATATTAATTCCTGTGGTTCCTGGAAGTTCAATTCCGTACGGTGTTGGAGCTGGAAGTTCTTCCAATGCTGCAGGCGGAGACAGCTGGTTTTTAAATACCACCACAGTTCTTGCAAAAGGAGGTAGCAGTAGTCCGCAAAACAGCGTCACGGGAGGTTTGGGAGGTCAAGCTTCCCAAGGTTTCGGCGATGTCGTTTATAGTGGCGGAAATGGATTTACGGCTGCAACGGGATCCGCAAGCAATGCTGGTGGTGGTGGTTCGTCTGCTGGTACTGCTTCCAACGGAAATAATTCTACTGGAAGAAACGGAGGTGTCGCGCCACCTGGAGGTGCAGCTGGAGGATTAGGAGGATCAATTGGGGGAACTGCATCTGGAGCCGCTGGTAACATTCCAGGTGGTGGCGGTGGTGGAGCAATTCGCACGGCATTTGACTTCAACGGTGGAAATGGCGGAAACGGTCAAGTCAGGATTACTGCACCTCAGCAATATAGAGCAGAATTTATTTCTATGGATACTGGCCTCCCGACCTGGTGTGTTGGAGAAACCAGAACTGTTTCAGTGACAGTTCGAAATATGGGAATGGCAACATGGACCAATTCTGGATCAGACATAAACATTGGAGTAAAATGGAACGCTGATCCTGATTATTTGGTTAGAACGGACGCGAACAATCTCGCTCCGGGAAGTACTGAAACTTTTTTTCTCACGGTCACCGCTCCTACAGCAGGAAGCAACAATCTTCAATTTGATATCGTAAATGAATTAGTTTGCTGGTTTGGAAACAATAACGGAAGTTGCGGACCAGGAAATTCAGTCTTTAGGTCTTCAAATCTGACAATTCAAAATTGCGTAGCGAATGGACCTGGAGGTGTGAGAACCAATCTTCAATTATGGCTTCGTGCCGATTTATTAAACGGAACTCCAACTGTTGCAGACAACACACAAGTTTCAACTTGGAATACCCAAGCCAACGGAAGCAACGCTGTTGTAAATACTAACGGTCAACAACCAACTTTTAGAAACACTGCAACCCTAAATGCTAACTTTAATGCGGTGGTGGATTTTACAAATAATTATAACAACGCGCCAATTGATTTTAATTATTCCAGACCAAATCAACAATATTTGGAAGGCAGTTCTGGATATTATTCACAAGACATGTTTGTAGTGTCAATCCCAGATACAAATATTTCTGCGGCAACGCCAAGTATGGACATTTTTTGTGGCGATAGTCAACCTACGATAGATAATGATGAAGACGGATCTGGAATCGGTTACGGAGGTTATTCAATTCGTTTTACAAACGAGGTAATTTCTTACGCTGTTGGTACGAGTGGACAGCAAGCAGATGTGAATCTGCGAGGTTTCGGAGTGGCACAGACTAGCACTTCTGTCGGCTACAATCAAGGCACAGTTGGCATGATTAACACTCGAAATAATATTGCAGGGAATAACCAAGAACTTCATTATAATGGAGTAAATATTGTAAATACAGTTGTGGGATTACCTAACTTCAGAAACGTTAATAACAGCCGCTTCTGGATTGGTAGAAGTCAAGCGTTTAGAAGTAGCCTCGATGCGAGAGTTGCAGAAATCATCACTTTCGATTCTCGAAAAAATGATGCAACGGAAAGAAACCGCATTGAATCTTATTTAGGAATAAAATATGGTATCACACTTGGCGTGAACGGAACGTCTCAAAATTATGTAGATTCTAACGGAACTGTGATTTGGAATATAACTGCAAATTCTGGTTATAACTTCAATATTGCAGGAATTGGTCGTGATGATATTTCTCGCTTAACGCAAAAACAATCCCGCAGTTCCAATGACGGAAATGATGTGGTGATTGCTTTAGGAGATGTTGTAGCAGCAACAAATACTGCTAACACTAATACTTTTGGGAATAACAGAAACTTTCTCGTTTGGGGACATAACAATGGAACTTTGGCCTCTTCAGGAGTTAACACTACCGTTTCTTTGGGTAATTTTTCCACTACATTCTTTCGTGGAAACCGTATCTACAAAGCTGTGGAAACTGGTGGCGACATCGCGCAAACAACCGTGTCTTTTCCGAGAAATACTTTGGCATCTGCTTTTCCTAAAGGAACGAATCAAGAATATGTATTGATTGTGTCAACCGCAGCTGATTTTGCGTCAGCAAATATTGTGGACATTATTCCTTTGAAAGATAATGGAACCACACTTGAAACTTGGTATGATTTTGACGGAACAAAATTTTTTAGTTTTGGTGTGGCCAATGAAAATACTAACAGATATCGCTTAGATCACAATACTTCTGATTTCATCATTGGCGAAAAAAACATCAATCTTAATGCTAATTTTACGGTTTCGGGTTGGTGCAGAACTTCCGGCAACAACGGTTCGGTTGTGGCAAAAAGTGGCGCTTACGATTTTTACGTAAATGCTGCGGGACGATTTGTAGGAAACTGGAATAACGCTGATAGAATCATTTCAAACGTGAGTGTGAACGATGGAAAATGGCATTATGTAGCTGTGACTTTTGCTTCGGGGACTGCGAGATTGTATGTTGATGGTGTAGAAGATGCATCTTCAACTTCTCAACCAAATCCAACTTCAAATAGCAATCATTTTTCAATTGGAGCGGTTTGGAGCAACAAAGGAGCCATTTCAAAAACTTTTATTGGTGATATTGATGAAATCAGAATTTGGAATTCTGCCTTAAGTGTAACCCAACTTCGTTACATCATGAACCAAGAAATTGAGAAAAACGGAACGGCTGTTTTTGGAAAATCTGTTCCAAATACCATTACCAAAAATGATATTTCGGGTACTTTATGGAGCAATCTTTTAGTTTATTACGATGTCAATTCGTTTTACGGGACAACAGTAAAAGACAAATCTGATAATAATTTTTGGGCAAGGTTAAAATACCTCAATAACGATAAAATTATTGCAAATTCGCAAACCGCACCATTACCGTATGTAAGTGCTGCCGGAGGAAATTGGTCGAACACAGCAACTTGGTTAAACGGAAATGTACAGGAATTACCTTATGCTTTATCTATTTCAACGCCTCGTGTTCCCATCGATTGGAACATCGTAGAAACAGGTCACGCTGTTACTTCTAACGGAAATAAAAATGTACTGGCATTGTCTATCAATTCCAATACGCTTTCGGCTACAAATGATACAAAAATGGAGGTTTCGCATTATCTAAAGATTAATGGCAAACTTGATTTGGTAGGCAGATCTCAATTAATTCAAACCTTAAACAGTGACTTTGAAGCTACCAGTTCGGGGAATGCAGAACGTGACCAACAAGGAACGAGCAATTTGTTTAATTATAATTATTGGTCTTCACCGGTAAATACCATCAACAATACAATTAACAATGGAACTTACACGGTTTCAAGTGTTTTTAAAGATGGAACCACCGCTACTCCACAAAATATTAATTTCATTGGAGGTTATAATGGTTCGCCAACAAGTCCGATTTCTATTGCGAGATATTGGTTATACAAATTTCAAAATACATCAGGTGTTTATGCAAATTGGGTTGCAATCAATGAAAATTCCCCACTTTTCGCCGGACAAGGATTTACCATGAAAGGTAGTGGAGCGGCAACACCAATGCAAAATTACACTTTCGTAGGAAAACCAAACAACGGTAGAATTTCGGTAAATATTGGCGCGAATATGTCAAATTTATTAGGAAATCCTTATTTATCCGCTATGGATTCTCGAGAATTTATTATCAACAATACAGGAGTGATGACGGGAACCATTTATTTTTGGGACCAATACGGCGGAAACACGCACATTTTAAGAGAATATCAAGGGGGTTATGCAGCCAGAAATTTAACCGGAGGCGTTGCGGCTGTTGCAAATCCTGATGTCATGCCGGGATCTGGAACCAAAATTCCTGCGAGATTTATTCCGGTTGGTCAAGGTTTCTGGATTGAATCGAATGGTTCGGGAGGAAATTTAACTTTTGATAATAATCAAAGAAGTTTTATTAAAGAGGATGAAGCCGATTCGTTTACGATGTTCAAACAAAACAACGCTTTAACCGAAGCTGAGCATTTTTCGAAAAACACTAGCGATAATATTGAAGAAAATGACGGTTTCAAAAAGATACGTCTTCATTATTTGGCGAACGGTGTGAAACGAGAGTTGCTATTAGGTTTTATGGATGAAAATGCTTCGGAAGCGTTTGATCCGGGTTACGATGGTCCTCAATGGGACACTCAAAATAATGATATTTTCTTCCCTCATGAAACCGGAAATTTAGTAATTCAAGGCGTTGGAACGTTTAATGTTAACAGCCATTTTCCTATAACGTTAAAAAATTCTCTAAACGGTGAAGTAAAAATAAAATTAGCCGAAAGCAATAATTTCAACCCTTCGCAAGAAATTTACGTTTATGATGCTCAAAATGAAACGTTTTA
Organism: Bacteroidota bacterium; assembly: GCA_023387965.1. Lineage (GTDB taxonomy): Bacteria > Bacteroidota > Bacteroidia > Flavobacteriales > Flavobacteriaceae > Flavobacterium. The sequence goes on from JAEWHE010000010.1 coordinate 77,572, forward strand.
TGATATCAGAAACGAAGATTTTTTCATAAATTTGAATAGCGGAACTCACGAAAACCGATTTTCAATTCGCTTTACAAACGAGGAAAATTTAGGAATCAATCCGGTTAAAGAAAACGACATTCGCATTGCTTTTGCGTACGCCACTAATGTCTTACACATTAAAAACCCTACGCAAAACGCAAAGATACTTTCGGTTACAGCATTTAATATTTTAGGTCAAGAAATTAAATTTAATGATGTAAGAAATGAAGATCAAGCCGAAATCACCATTCCTTTTAACGGCTACGCTGCCGGAACTTACATTTTTAAAATTAAAACTGATAGAGGCGATTTTAGTTATAAAATCGTAAAAAAATAAACCGCAATTATGGGGATTGCGGTTTAGGAGTTGGCAAGTTACCAACATTAAAAGAAGAGTTCTGCGGGGTTGGCAGAACTCTTCAACTTTATATACTTTGCAATATTTGTTCCAAACCATTAAAATCAACAGTTTCTTTTTCGCCAGAAAGTAAATTTTTTACGGTAAATTTTTCTTCAGCAATCTCGTTGCTTCCCACCATGATGGCAAACGGAATATTTTTTTTCTCTGCGTGCTTAAATTGCTTGTCCATCTTGGCTTTATCCGGAAACATTTCTACTGCAATGTCCAAATCCCTCAACTTCGAAATAGTTTTCATGGCGTAAAAAGCTTCGGTTTCGCCAAAATTAAAAAACAACGCTTTTGTACCTATGGCAATCGTTTCGGGGAATAAATTAAGTTCTTCTAAAACCAAATAAATTCGGTCTAAGCCAAATGAAATCCCCACTCCACTCATATTTTTCAGCCCAAAAATTCCCGTAAGATCATCATATCTTCCACCTCCACCAATGGATCCCATGGCAATATTTTTAGGAGCAGAAACTTCGAAAATAGCTCCCGTGTAATAATTTAATCCTCTCGCCAAAGTCACATCAAGGTCGATTGTGGCACATTTTAGTCCGAGATTTTCTACGTTTTCACAAATAAATTGCAACTCCTCTACTCCTTTTTTTCCTTCTTCTGAAGCGGAAAGCAAAGCCGAAAGCTGCTCGATTTTTTCTTGCAAAGTTCCCGAAAAGCTGAACAAAAGTTGTACTTTTTGTATCGCTTCCGCGGAAATTCCTTTAGCTAACATTTCGCTTTTTACGCCATCTTCGCCAATTTTATCGAGTTTGTCTAAAGCGACAGTGAAGTCAATCAATTTATCCGAAGCGCCAATGACTTCCGCAATTCCGGAAAGAATTTTTCGGTTGTTAATTTTAATGGTAACACCTTCTAATTTTAGCTCTGCAAAAACCGAGTCGTATAATTGAACCAATTCAATTTCTTGCCACAAAGATTTCGATCCTACAACATCTGCATCACATTGGTAAAATTCACGAAAACGCCCTTTTTGCGGATTATCAGCTCTCCAAACGGGTTGGATTTGGTAACGTTTGAAAGGAAATTCCAAATTATTTTGATGTTGAACAACAAACCTTGCAAACGGAACGGTCAAATCGTAACGCAAAGCTTTTTCAGAAAGTGAATTTGAAAATTTAGCAAGATTTCCGTCTTCTAAAGATTTTAAATCGGCTTTTTTTACTTTGTCTCCAGAATTTAATATCTTAAAAATCAAGCGATCACCTTCTTCGCCGTATTTTCCCATGAGGGTTTCTGAGTTTTCAAAAGATGGGGTTTCGATGGGTTGGTAACCAAATTTTTCAAAATTTTTCCGGATGGTAGAAAATATATATTGTCGCTTGTAAACTTCTGCGGGCGAAAAATCGCGGGTTCCTTTTGGAATGCCTGGTTTTGCCATTTCGATTTTTAATTTAGGATTTAAAATGCTTTATATTTTTAACGGCGTTTTAACCGAAAAAATTAATTGGCTAAATTACTTTTTATAGCCGACATAATTTCTAAATAATTTCTAAATTTTTTTCCGGAGCGATTGTAATTTTTATACGCAAACTTTGTTACTGCCGCCAAAAATGCCTAAAGTTTTTTCTTTAGCCCCGTCCCGAAGTTTCGGGAGTAGCGGAAATCCTTTTATCAATTTCCTCAAAAATTGATAAAAGATTGTAGCGGAAAGCGGGAAAATGTCCCGAAGCTTCGGGAGCTGAAAATGCCCAAGCCACTCGCTCCAAAAAAACTTACACAAATATCTTACTTTATTTTTTAGAATTTCGGTTTTAGAATTGTTACTTTTGAGTTTCGATATATGATTTGTGATTTTGTGTCGGATATTGGAATTTGGAATTTAAAAAAATTGGAATTTAAAACGTTATGCTAAAAATTCTTCGTGAGAATATAAATATTGCGCTAACTTCTATCAGGAGTCAGTTGTTGCGTACTGTGTTGACTGTGATTATCATCGCGATTGGGATTACGGCTTTGGTGGGAATTTTGACGCTGGTGACGGCTTTGGAAACCAATATTAGCGGAAATTTTTCGTCGATGGGATCGAATACTTTTTCGATTGGGCAATATGATGCTGCTGCACAAATTGGTAGGGGAAATACTACACAAAAGGCAAATCCGATTATTGGATATCAGGAAGCACGGGACTTTCAGGAGAAATACCGGTATCCGTTTACGGCAACTTCGCTTTCGTTTACCGCTACGACTTCGGCAGAAATAAAATTTGAAAATCAGAAGACGGATCCGGAAGTGACGGTAATGGGAATTGACCAGAATTTTCTTGCAAATGCTGGTTTGGAAATTGATAACGGGAGAAATTTTACGGGTTTTGATGTGGAAAATAATAATGCGGTTTGCTTGGTTGGATCAGACATTATTAAAGGTTTGTTGAAAGATGTGAATCCCATTGATCAAACGATTTCCGTTCGTGGTGCGAAGTTTAAAGTGGTAGGAGTTTTGAAAGAAAAAGGCGCGACTTTTGGCAACAATCAGGATTTGCGAATTATGATTCCCATTCAAGGTGCAAGGTCGATTTTTTCGGCGCCAAATATTAATTACGACCTGAAAGTAATGATTGCCAAAAAGGAAATGCTCGATGCTGCCGTGGACGATGCGATTATTACGATGCGAAAAGTAAGGCGATTGAATCCGGTGGAAGAAAATAATTTTGGGATTACCCGAAGCGATGAATTGCTGCAAATGGTGATGTCGCAAATGGCTGCTTTGGGAATTTCGGCTTGGGCAATTGGGATCATTACCATTTTTGGTTCATCGATTGCGTTGATGAATATTATGATTGTTTCTGTAACCGAAAGAACCCGTGAAATTGGCGTGAGAAAAGCGCTTGGCGCAAAAAAATCTACGATTGCCGTTCAGTTTTTCACCGAAAGTTTGGTGATTGGACAAATTGGTGGTTTTGTAGGAATTATTTTAGGAATTTTGATTGGTTGGGGAATTTCCGCCGCGTTGAATTTTGAATTTGTTGCCCCTTGGGACGCAATAATGGCAGCCGTGGGTATTAGTTTTTTAGTAGCCTTATTGTCCGGATTATATCCTTCGATTAAAGCCGCAAACCTTGATCCGATTGAAGCTTTAAGGTATGAATAGTTTTTGAGTTGGGAGTTTTTAGTTAAGAGTTTTAAGTGAATAGTTTTGGAAAAAAAACTCTAAACCTTAAACCTTAAACATTAGCCTTTCCTCCCAGAAATCATCCTGTCATTTCCGTAAATATCTTTACGAAGTTCGATATTTTTGAAATTTTTCTGTTCGAGAAGCGTTACCATTTCTTCGCCTAAATATTGATTAATTTCGAAGAAAAGTTGCCCGTTTTCCGTTAGATTTTTTTGAGCCAATTCGGAAATTTTACGGTAAAAAATCAGCGGATCTTCATCTTCTACAAAAAGCGCTAAATGCGGCTCATTTTCCAAAACATTTGGCTTGATTTCTACTTTTTCGAGGTTTCGCACGTAGGGTGGATTTGAAACGACAATGTCAAATTGTTCCCATAAATCATCTGTTTCTAAAATATTTTTCAAAAGAAATTGAACCGAAACTTTATTGTTGATAGCATTTTTTTGGGCTGTCGCCAAAGCGTTTTCCGAAACATCAATAGCAAAAACTTCAGCATTCGGAAGATTTTTAGCCAAAGAAATCGCAATACAACCCGAACCCGTCCCGATATCCAAAATTTTCAACTCTTTAAAGTCGTTTTGATGAGTTTTCAAAATCCAATCGACTAATTCTTCGGTTTCAGGTCTTGGAATTAAAGTGCTTTCATTTACCTCAAAATCCAAACCATAAAAATGCGCTTTCCCTAAAATATACTGAATAGGAATTTGTTCCAATAATTTTTGCAAAACTAAATTCCAATTTTCAACCATTTCTTCAGAAAAAACAAAACCGGGATTTAGCGCTAAATCCACTCTTTTCATTTGATGACATTCTTCCAAAATCAAATAAAAAAAACTTTCAACTTCTAAAACATCGTAAATTGGCGTTAGTTTTTCGAAAAAAATGGTTCGGTAATCTTTAGCAAGCATTTTAAGAAGTTTGTTTTTTTGACTTTTAACTTTAAACCTTAAACCTTAAACTTAAAAACCTATTTTTGCACGGTGAAGATACACGAAAAATATATAAAACGCTGCATTGAACTGGCCAAAAATGGTTTGGGAACCACCTACCCTAACCCATTGGTGGGAAGCGTAATCGTTCACGATGGAAAAATTATTGGCGAAGGTTGGCACCAAAAATCCGGTGAAGCACATGCGGAAGTTCACGCGATAAATTCGGTGAAAGACAAAAATTTACTGAAAAATGCAACAATTTATGTGAGTTTGGAACCTTGCAGTCATTTCGGGAAAACGCCTCCATGTTGTGATTTGATTTTGGCTCACAAGATTCCAAACATTGTCATTGGCATTCAGGATCCTTTTGCAAAAGTCGCCGGAAACGGAATAAAAAAATTGCGCGAAGCCGGAAAAAATGTGATTGTTGGTGTTTTGGAAAACGAATGTCGCGAACTCAACAAACGATTTTTTACTTTTCACCAAAAAAAACGACCGTACATTATATTAAAGTGGGCCGAAAGCGCTGATCATTTTTTGAGCCCTGAACATAAAACCGAACAAAAGCCTGTTTGGATTACTAATCTATATTCTCGTCAACTGGTTCACAAATGGAGAACCGAAGAACAAGCTATTTTAGTAGGAACCACAACGATTTTAGACGATAATCCTTCGCTGACGGCAAGAGATTGGGACGGGAAAAATCCGGTGAGAATTATTTTGGACAAAAATCTAAAAACGCTACAGCAAACTATTTTTTTTGATGAAAAAGCACCTACAATAGTCTTAACAGAATCTCAAAATTACCCTACAATTTCGGGAATTACTTTTAAAAATGTTATCTTTGATAGTTCGCTAACTGATCAAATTGCATCAGTTTTGTACGAATTAAACATACAATCCTTGATTGTTGAAGGCGGAAGACAAACGTTACAAACTTTTATCGACGCCAATTTATGGGACGAAGCAAGGGTTTTTCGAGGAACTAATTTTTTTAATTCCGGAACCGCTTCGCCAAGGTTAAAAGCCAATGCCATTCAAACACAAAAAATTCTGGATGACCAACTTTTAATATTTGACAACCATGATAAACACGATAATATTTGATTTCGGAGATATTTTTATTGATATCGATTTTCAGGCGATGCAAAACGCGCTCAAAGATTTGGGTTTGCAAGAATGGAATGAAGAATTAGACAAATTGAATTTTAAATTCGAAAAAGGAAAAATTTCGCAGGAAGAATTTTTAACCGGGATTCAAAAATATGTTCCAAACGCTTCTTTGCCTGAAATTAAAGAAGCTTGGAGCAAAGTTTTAGTCGATTTTCCTTTATATCGTTTAGAATTTTTACAAAATCTTTCCCACAATTACCAGCTATTTTTACTCAGCAATACTGATTCGATTCACGTGGAGCAATTTGAGAAAATGGTAGGCGAATCTTTCAGTCGGGATTTTTACCAATGTTTTGAAAAAGTTTATTTTTCATTTGAAATTGGAGCCAGAAAACCTGATTCTGAAGCCTTTAACTACATTATTAACAAACACGAACTTTCCGTAAAACGCACGCTTTTTGTAGATGATCGAAAAATAAACACCGACATTGCTGAGAGTTTGGGCATGAAAGTTTGGAATTTAATTCCCGGCGAAGAAGACGTTGTGGATTTATTTGAGAAAAAAATTATTCCTGTATAACTTTGGAATTAAAAGATACTTACCGAACGCTCGCACATCCGGGCGAAGAAACACTATTTAAAGAAAAAAGCAGTAAATTTTTTAGCTACGCATTTCCAGTTACGACTGAGGATGAAGTAAAAATTTTTATGGAAGAAATCAAGAAAAAACACAATTCTGCCAGACACTGGTGTTATGCTTTTCAACTTGGAACCGAAAAAATTCAATACCGTGCAAATGATGATGGCGAACCTTCAAACTCAGCAGGAATGCCCATTTACGGACAGATTCAATCGTTTGACATCACCAATGTTCTGATTATTGTGGTTCGTTATTTTGGTGGTATCAAACTTGGCGTTGGCGGATTAATTTCTGCCTATAGAACCGGAGCTCAACTGGCATTAGAAGCTTCGGAAATTATCGAAAAAACGATTGATGTTCATTTTTTAGTTTCGTTTGACTATAAAAACATGAACAAAGTAATGCGGGTTATTAAAGAAAAAAATCTCGACATCGTGAATCAAAAAATGGAAATGAGTTGCGAAATCGAGATCAAAACACGCAAAAAAAATGCCGAATCAGTGATGGGCATTTTTAATGATTTGTTCGAAATTAATATTGAAAAAATATAATTCCGTAATTGAGATTTTAATTCGTTTCGAAAATCGAAATTTTTTCAAAAATATAGCTTGGCGGAATCGTTGGTTTCCCCGTTTTCATGTCCACAAAAACCAAGATTGAATTACCAGTTGTTAACAACTCGTTTTTTTCATTTTTAATTTCGTAGTCAAATTCAATCTTAACAGAAGACAATTTTTTGAAAATGGTTCTTACCGTAATTAAATCATCGTATCTTGCTGGTTTTTTGTAATTCATCGTTAATGAAACTACCGGAAGCATCACGCCGTTTTCTTCCATCCATTTATACGAAACCCCTAAATTTCTTAGCCATTCCACGCGACCCATCTCAAAATATTGTGCATAATTTCCGTGGTAAACAACTCCCATTTGATCGGTTTCGGCATAACGAACCCTCACTGAATATTCAAATTCTTTCATGTAATATTTTTCTTATTTTTTTGCAATTAATCAAAAGCTTCTTACGACAATATTTTTATAAAATCAACCACTAATAAATTTTTTTTTACAATTTTTTGTTCACATATTTGTTCCTCCAAAGAGTTTACGAAAGAGGCACTTTTTCTTTTGTAGGATTTACATTAACAAACATAAAAATTTTATCTGTCTATATGAACAAAACTGCGCAATCGGTATGGGAAAATTGTCTGTCTTTTATAAAGGATAATATTCAGGATCAAGCCTACAAAACATGGTTTGAACCGATTAAGCCGGTTGAGCTTACAGATAACGCATTGTACATTCAGGTTCCGAGTAAATTTTTTTACGAATGGCTTGAAGAACATTATGTAAAACTTTTAAAAGTGGCCCTTACCAAAGAACTTGGGAAAAGCGCAAAGTTACTCTATAAAATTAAAATGGAGAACACTTACGGCAATAAACAACCATTTACGGAACAATTGCCAAGTGCTCATAGAAGTCCGGTGAAACCTCAGGAAATTGATGTTGCCGTTCAAAATAAAAATCCAGAACTTAAAAATCCGTTTATAATTCCTGGGATTCGCAATGTAAAAATCGAATCGCAGTTAAATGCTAATTATAGTTTCGATAATTTCTTAGAAGGAGATTCTAACCGTTTGGCGAGATCTGCAGGAATGGCGGTTGCCAATAAACCCGGAGGAACTTCGTTCAATCCATTATTAATTTTTGGTGGCGTTGGTTTAGGAAAAACGCATTTGGCTCACGCAATTGGAGTTGAAATTAAAGACAAATATCCGGAAAAAACTGTTTTATACATTTCTGCGGAAGTTTTTACCCAACAATATATTGAATCTGTAAAGAAAAATACCCGAAACGATTTTATTCATTTCTACCAATTGATTGATGTTTTAATCATTGATGATGTGCAATTTTTATCGGGAAAAGCGGGAACACAAGATGTTTTCTTCCACATTTTTAATTATTTACACCAAAACGGAAAACAAGTAATTCTTACTTCAGATAAAGCTCCGGTTGACATGCAAGACATCGAACAACGATTATTGTCGCGTTTTAAATGGGGACTTTCGGCAGAATTACACCAACCGGATTATGAAACCAGAATTTCGATTCTAAAAAATATTTTATACCGCGATGGCGTTGATGTTCCGGAGGAAATAATTGAATATGTTGCCCGAAATATCAAAACCAATGTTCGTGAACTCGAAGGCGCGATTATTTCGTTGATTGCCCAATCGTCTTTCAATAAAAAAGAAGTGACGCTTGATTTGGCAAAACAAATCGTAGAGAAATTCGTGAAGAACGTAAAACGCGAAATTTCGATTGATTACATTCAAAAAGTAGTTTCTGATTATTTTCAATTGGATTTAGATATGTTGCAATCAAAAACCCGAAAAAGACACGTGGTTCAAGCAAGACAATTGGCAATGTTTTTTGCAAAAAAATACACTAAAGCTTCGCTTGCCAACATCGGTTCACAAATTGGAGATAGAGATCACGCCACGGTTTTACACGCTTGCAAAACGGTTGACAACTTAGTTTCTACCGATAAGCATTTCAAAAAATTTGTGGACGACATCAATAAAAAATTATCGTTGTAATTTTTTTATTTAGATTCACAAATCATAAATCCGCAAAAAATGCCTGTAAAAATCCTGATGGTTTGCCTCGGAAACATTTGTCGCTCACCTTTGGCAGAAGGAATTTTGCAGTCGAAACTTCCCAAAGAACATTTCGTGGTAGATTCTGCAGGAACCGGAGATTGGCATGTGGGACAACAACCCGATCGCCGTTCGATTGCCATTGCCAAAACTAAAGGTTTAGACATTTCTTGCCAACGTGGCCGACATTTTTCGGTGGAAGATTTCCGTACACAAGATTACATTTTTGTGATGGATAATTCCAATCTTCAAAATGTTTTAGCACTTGCTCCAGACGAACAATCGAAAAGGAAAGTTCATCTTATTTTGAACGAAATTTTTCCAGGTGAAAACGTTGACGTTCCCGATCCTTATTACGGTTTAGAAGATGGCTTCAAAAATGTGTATGAAATGCTCGACGAAGCCTGCGAAGTAATTGCAAATCGACTGAAAACAAAACATCTCGCTTAAATCAAGCAGTTTCGAAACTCGTTTTCTTTATATTTTCTTATTTTTACATTTAGAAAAAAAGCGCATTTCTAAATGAAAAATATAGGAAAACTATACCTCATCCCAACCACATTAACTGACTTAAGCAATCCCGATTCGTTAAAAGATTTTTCGGCAATGGATGTTTTGCCACAAACCGTAAAACGTGCCATTGAACTGATTGATCATTATATCGTGGAAAACGAAAAGACCGCTCGAAAATCTATAAAGGCGGTTTTCCCAGAAAAAAAACAACCCGATTTGAAAATTAGTCTTTTAAACAAACATACTGATGTCGCTGATCATCAAAAAATGTTAGCGCCATGTTTAGAAGGTTTTCAGGTTGGACTTTTATCTGAAGCTGGTTGTCCTGGAGTTGCTGATCCTGGTGCTGCAATTGTAAAAATCGCACACGAAAACGGAATTCAGGTAATTCCTTTAGTTGGACCTTCCTCCATTTTATTGGCATTGATGGCTTCGGGAATGAATGGGCAAAGTTTTGCGTTCAACGGTTATTTACCGATTGATAAAAGCGAAAAAAGGCAAGCTTTGAAAAATTTGGAAAAATTATCATCCGATAAAAATCAGTCGCAAATTTTCATGGAAACTCCTTATCGGAACAATAAATTTTTGGAAGATATGTTGCAAACTTTACAACCCAATACTTCGCTTTGCGTGGCTTGCGACATCACACTTCCTACGGAATATATCAAAACTTTTTCGGTAGCAATTTGGAAAAAAACCAAAGTAGATTTACACAACCGTCCTTGCATTTTTATAATCCACAAATGAACCACACTATAATTTTTGGCTCTCAATGCATTTCTTTATTTTTGTGGAAAATTAAAAATTTATGATTAATAACAGCCAAATTGCGCAAGCAAAAGATTCACTTACCGTTGTCGAAAATGTAAATACTACTCCAACTAATCAAGTTTCTGTTGAAAATGTAACGGACGGAATTGTAGGAAAAGTAGATAGAGTTTCGGAATATTTCGAAATATTATTAGTTAAATTTGTAGATGCCATTCCTTCAATAGTTGCCGCTATTTTGGGACTTATCGTGGGATTATTTGTTATTAGAACTATTGAAAAAGTTTTAAAAAAGCGTTTCGAAAAACGAAATGTAGATTTATCGCTTAGAAGTTTTTTGATGTCCATCATCAAATTTGTCTTGTATGCAATTTTATTTTTGGTAGTAATCCAAAACCTTGGTTTCCAAACCACTGCTATTTTAGGAGCCTTATCAGGTATGGTTTTAGCGGTAGGATTAGCCTTACAAGGTTCACTTGCTAACTTTGCCGGAGGCGTTCTAATTTTACTTTTCCGCCCATTTGAAGTAGGAGATTATATCGAAAATTCTGCAGGAACTGATGGCACCGTTGAAAAAATTGACTTATTGTACACCACATTAATTAATTCTCAAGGAATTAAGGTGTATAGTCCAAATGGCGCTTTGGCTAATTCAGTTATCCGAAACTTTACTCAATTGACTACCAGACGTTTTGAATATGTGGTAGGAATCGGTTATGATGCCAATATTAAAACGGCTCAAAATATTATTCTTGAAGTTCTAAAAAATGATCCTCGTGTTATTTCAGAACCTGCGCCAGATGTTTTTGTAAGTTTGTTGGCAGACAGTTCCGTAAATCTTACCATTCGTGCTTGGGCAACAAAAGAAGATTATTGGTCTGCAAGAAATACATTGCAAGAAGAAATAAAAATTGCGTTAGACAAAGCCGGAATTAGTATTCCGTTCCCGCAAAGAGAAATGCGAATTGTGAGCGATGTCACAAAGGAAAAATAAAAAAAAAGCTGTTTCAATTTAGAAACAGCTTTTTTTTATTTGATTTTTACCTTCGCATTTGCATTGGCAATAATGTGTGAGGTGTCGTAACCTTCAAATTTCTTCAGATAACTAGACATTGAAGTTCCAAAACCGTCTCGAAATTTTTTTCTTCCGTTACTTCGTAAATAACTTTTTACCGAACCAGCTCCACCTAAATGTGCCGCTGCCAAAATACCTGATTCAGATATTTTTACTCCATTGATAATTTTACCTTCATATTTTTCAATTTCATAGGCTAATTGCGCTTTGTTGATTGAAAGTAATGCTTTGAAAGCTTTTTCCTGAAGACGTGGATTGTTCAAAAAATCTTTTTTACTGGTAACTCCTATTGATCGAAGTGCCGACATCCCAAATTGGTATTTTCCCATATACCCAAAAGGATTGATCAATTTATACTGTCCTTGAGATTCTCTAATTGCCATGGCTTGTTTAAACGCCACATAAGATTTTCCGGTGTAAGGCAATTGAAAATTTACCGATTGACATTCGGTTTCTGTGGGAACGGTGTAGATAATTTCTTCATCTTCACCAACATAAAACCATTGGTCTTTTTCTGATTCTTTAGCTGTAAAACCTACAGTAATGAATGCAATTGTTAGCAGTAATCCTGCAAAGTAATAACATTGTTTTATCATTAATTTTGATTTCTCAAGCGCTGTCACCATCTTGAAATTTCTAGCCGGCAAATATACGGAATTTATTTTAATACTGATAATCAGCTTGTTAATCTTTTCTAAAAATAGATAATGTGTAACTTAGCATCGCCAAACTGATTGACTTCCAAGGTTGGAGCCGGAATTTTGATACTATTAAAAACGGAAAAAACGGTTTTTAAAAAATGATTTTTAGTTTCAATTTTGGTCAAATCAACATCAAGGCTTAAATAAAATTGACGACTCCTTTGGTCAGGAAAAAAGAGGTCGTTAACTAAATCATCATTGGCGGTAACCATGCCTTCTGCTCCATAACCAACAGCTACGTTTAGCCATTTTGGGATTTTTGTTTTTTTGGCAAAAGAATGAAGATTAACCGAAAGCCAATAAGTTTGCCCATTATAGTCTTTTAAAATTTCATCGCTTAAACCAGACCCCAAAACATTCGGTCGATTTGGCGCATAAACCGTTCTGTGGAAGGAAAATTTCGGAATAATTCTTTGTTCGTTCCAAAGCAATTCTTGGGAAACGTATAATCCGGTTCCAGCAGCATTTGCCAAAGCATCTCCCCACGAAAATCCCCATTCCGCAGAATGTCCGTCCATGATTTCTACGGCTGTGAGGAATGCGAAGCCTGAAGTAGCGCCGTAAATCAATTGGTCTTTTTTAGAAACACCGCTCCAATTCAGCAATTCCGCACTATATCTTCCTAAATGATAACTCGAAAAAACGTGTCCGGCTTTGTCCATTTGCAACCACGAAGCATTATCATTTTTGAAATGAAAATTACTTTTTTCGTAATCTTGATACCAAAGCTGGTGCAAACCAACGAGAGCAGTTCCCATTGCCACACTTTGCCCAATGACAACCGTGTTTCTTCGGGGAATGTTTAAGGAATCAGCAGGTTTAAAAAAATCTTGAAAACTATTTTGCGCTTGTACTTGCCAAAAGCACATCAACCACAAAAAATATTTCAGAATAAACCGTTGCAAATTATCGCTTAATTCCCTGATTGTTTACCCAAGCCACATATTTTTGGCGGTTTACTTCGTGTTGAGCCGCAGTTACAGCAAATTCGTGGTAGCCAAAGTTGGTAACGCTTGCGCAAAAGTAAATATAGTTGTGTTTTTCCGGATTCAAAACCGCATCGATTGCCGTAACATCAGGCATTGCGATTGGTCCTGGAGGAAGTCCGAAATTTTTATACATATTATAAGGAGAAACCGTTTCGAGGTCTTTGTACAAAACACGTTTGATGACCTGATTAAAATCATTTGAATTTTTTTTCACCGCGTAAATAACTGTCGGATCCGCTTCAAGTTTCATTCCGGTTCGAAGACGATTTAGGTAAACGCCTGCAACTCTCGGGCGTTCGTCAGTTTTTACGGTTTCTTTGTGAACAATTGAAGCCAATGCCGAAACTTCCAAAGGTGTCAAATTTTGGGCTTGTGCTTTCGCTTTGCGTTCGTCTGTCCAGAAATTATTGTATTCCTTCAACATTCTGTCGCGAAATTTTATCGCAGAAGTGTTCCAAAAAAAAGAATACGAATTTGGGATAAACATTGCCAAAACATTTTCTTCGTTAAATCCGTTTTCTTCTAAAAAAATGGGATCAGTAAAGGCTTGCATCAAAGAAGTACTATCGGCTTCGATTTGCTGTGCAATTCTTCCGGCAAAATCTTCTAAACGTTCTTGATTGTTAAAAGCAATTTTTGTCTCAAGCGGCTGACGCAATGAATTGATGATATCGTTGTTGTTCATGCCTTTTTTAAGCAAAAATTTTCCAGCTTTGACATTGGCAACATACGATTTTTTCTCGGCAACCATCCTTAGGTTTTCCAGATTTTCAATGTATGGCGCGATAATTTTCTCTGCTTCTTGATAAGTGGCATCAGTTGGAATGTAAACAAAAAGCTCAGATTCGTTGAAATTTGTATTGGGCGAAAATATTTTTCGATAAATGATGTATCCGTAAACCGAAAGTCCGGCAACAAGGATCACAGAAATTAATGCGATAATTTTTTTAGGTTTCAAAGCTTTTATTTTTTTGGGTGATTGATGAGTTGAAATAAATCTTCGTCGTGATAAACGCCGTCGATTAAGTTCCATTGTTTTTTTGTTCCGATTTTTTCAAATCCAAAATTAGTAAAAAGAGTGACACTTGAGCCATTAGAAGGATTGATATTTGCAAACAATTGTTTGAGATTCAATTTTGAAAAACTGTAATCGATAACTAATCCCAATGCTTCGGAACCAAAACCTTCATTACGGTTATTATTTTCTTTAATCAAAATACCAACTCCCGCCCGATTGTTTGCTGGATCAAATTCAAAAAGATCGATTAAACCGATTGCTTCTGTAGTATTTCTTTTACAAATCACTAACCGAAGTTGTTTGGCTTCATAAATATCTTGGTGGGCATTTTTCAGGTATTGCCTGATGAGAAAGCGACTGTAAGGCGTTTGCGTATTACTGAATTCCCATAGTTCTTGATCGTTTTCTATTTCATATACGAAACCAAGATCTTCAGGTTCTAACGCACGGAGGTAGATATTTTTGCCAATCATTTTTTTAGACTTCTTGGATTGTTGGACTTCTTAGATTGTTGGACTTTTGGATTGTTAGACTTCTTGGATTGCTAGAATTCTTAGATTTTTAGACTTCTTAGATTGTTAGATTTTTGGACTTTAAACTTTAAACTTTAAAACTTTCGACTTTAAACTAAACCTCAATTTTTCCTTCAAAAACAAACGTTGCGGGACCTTTTAGATAAACCGTTGTATATTTTTCGCCAATGTTTTGAAACGAAACTTCCAATTTACCACCTTGAACGTTGAGTTTAATATTTTCCGAAGCGGTTTTTCCGGAAGCGTGCATGGCTATTGCGACAGCGGTTGCTCCGGTTCCGCAGGAAAGTGTTTCGTCTTCGACCCCACGTTCGTAAGTACGAAGCGAAAAAGTTTCGGGATTTTCCTGAGCTACGAAGTTGATATTGCTACCGGCTTTTCCATAAAGCGAACTATTTCGGATTTCACGGCCTTGATTTTTAACGTCAAAATTATTTAGGTTTTCGACTTGCTGAACGTGATGAGGCGAACCGGTGTTGAGAAAAATATGCTGGTCAAAAATTTGTACTTCCTCTACTTCTTTCATTTGTAGCGCCACAATCCCATCAGGAGAAAAGCTGGCAAAATGCAAACCATCTGTGGCGATGAAAGTTGTTTGGTTTTGAATAATTCCGAGTTTTTTGGCAAAGGCAACAATGCATCTTCCGCCGTTTCCACACATGGAACTTTGATTTCCGTCTGAATTGAAATAGACCATTTTAAAATCTGACGAATTGTCATTTTCCAGCAGAATCAATCCGTCTGCTCCAATGCCAAATCGACGGTCGCACAATTGCTCGATTAGGGCGACATTTTCTGACGGAAATTTTTTGTCGCGGTTATCGATGATGATAAAATCGTTGCCGGTTCCTTGGTATTTGCTGAAATGTATTGTCATCGTTTTTTTTCCTAAAGTTTATAAAACTCCTAAAGTTTTTAATTAGCCCCGTCCCGAAGCGTCGGGAGAGGCGATAGCGCTGCAGCGAAGCGAAAGCCTAAAGCCGAAAGCGGGAAAATGGTTTAAAAAATGCCTGCTGATTGGCTTCTAAAAAAAATTGTGGCTGGAAACAAAGGTACGGATATTAATGAAAAGTTAATCATTGTTAAGCGGTAGTTAAAGGCGAATTTGCGGCACAATTTTACGTATATATTTACGAAAACTTAATTGATAACAAGATGACTATGAAAAATTTTTCGGGTTTATTTTTGGTGTCCCTGTTGAGTGGCGCAACCACTTTGGGCGCTTACAAACTTTTTTTTGAGAAAGAAAGTTTGATTTTTGATGATAAAAATGTGGTAACAACAGCTCCGGTGAGTTACACGAAAAATGTGGGACTTGGTCCCGAAGCCGTCGATTTTACAGCGGCTGCAGAAAACGCGGTTCATACGGTGGTTCACGTAAAAAATGTGACTTACAGAACGGTCAGTAATCCGATTTTAGAATATTATTACGGATACAAAGGTGGCCAACAGCAAGCTCAAGTTGGTACGGGTTCTGGTGTTATTATTTCCGAAGACGGTTATATTGTGACGAATAATCACGTGATTCAAGATGCTTCGGAGTTAGAAGTGACGATGAATGATAAAAAAACTTACAAGGCAAAATTGGTTGGAACCGATAGCAAAATGGATATTGCTTTATTGAAAATTGATACTGGAGCGAAATTGCCTTATGCGGTTTTTGGCGATTCGGACAATGTGAAAGTTGGCGAATGGGTTTTGGCAGTTGGGAATCCGTATAATTTAACTTCGACGGTTACGGCTGGAATTGTTTCGGCTAAAGCCAGAAATTTAGACCAAAGAGGAATTCAGTCATTTATTCAAACGGATGCTGCGGTAAACCCCGGAAACAGTGGTGGTGCTTTGGTGAATACTCGTGGAGAATTGATTGGAATAAATACAATGATCAGCTCGATGACGGGTTCTTATGTAGGTTATTCTTTTGCGGTTCCGAGTAATATTACCAGAAAAATTATTGAAGATTTGATGGAATACGGAAATGTTCAACGTGGGATTTTAGGCGTTGAAGGTAGAGAATTAAATGCTGCCGCTTCAAAAGAAATGGGACTTGCGGTAGAAAATGGTTTTTACGTGGGAAGCGTGAACGAAAATTCTGGAGCGTATAAAGCCGGATTGAAAAAAGGCGACATCATTACCAAAATTGACAATAGAAGCATTTCAGGTTTTGCCGATTTGAACACTGTTTTGAATACAAAACGACCAAATGACGTGGTGAAAGTGACGTTTAAACGCGGCAATAAAACCTATGAAACTCAAGTTACTCTGATGAAAAATGACATTATGAGTTATGATTTTATGGGAATGCAACTAGAAGATTTGATGGATTCTGAAAAGAAACGATTCAACTTAGGTTACGGCGTGAAAATTAAAGACATTCAGGATAAAGAATATGGTGAACTTGCCGGCGGAATTATTTTGTCAATCGATAATGTGAAGGCAAAAGATATCGAAACCGTTTCTGAAGTCTTGCGAAAAAAATCGCCTAACCAAATGACCAAGCTGGAGGTCTTATCCAGAAACGGTGAGGTCGAACGTTATATTTTGGCACCAAGATAAAAATTAAATTTAGAGATTGAAAAGCCGGTTTTTTAAGCCGGTTTTTTTTATGAAAAAATTTTTGCAAAAAGCTTTACGAAAACGTTTGAAATCTATACTTTTGCGCCAACAAACAACAAATAAAAAAACAACACTTCTTAAAATTAAAAGCGTTATGACTAAGACCGCGTTATACGAAAAAGAACTTTCGTTTCAAGCCGATCGCAGAAGAGCTGGCGTAGAATTTATCAAAATCATCAGCGATTTATGGTATGACAAATCCATTGAATTGGTGCTTTTTAAAAACCAACTCATCAACACTAACGTTAGCGACATCATCAATTTGCACGAATATGCAGGAGAATTTGTGGGCAAACCGATTAACGTTTTTGATTCTGTTGAAATTGCTCAAGCCATTCTTTCACTGGATTTACCACCTGCGAAGCTTGACATCGGAAAATTGACGTACGAATATCATTTAGAAGACGACAAGTATAACAACGCCACGGCTTTTGTCATCGACAAATTAAAAAATGCAAAGGATTTTAAAAACAACAAACCAAAAGATGTGGTTTTGTATGGTTTTGGAAGAATCGGTCGCCTTTTGGCAAGAGAATTAATGTCGAAAACTGGAAAAGGAACGCAATTGCGTTTGCGAGCGATTGTGGTGAGGGAGAAAAATGATGCGGTAAGTTTAGAAAAAAGAGCCTCTCTTTTGCGTTATGATTCTATTCATGGCGATTTCCAAGGTTCAGTTTCTGCAGATGCTGAAAATAACGCCTTAATAATCAACGGAACAACTGTTCACGTGATTTCCGCAGGTTCTCCAGAAGAAATTGACTACAATAATTACGGAATTAATGATGCTTTGGTCATCGATAACACTGGAGCTTTTACTACTAAAGAAGCTTTGGAAAGACATCTTTCGAGCAATGGAGTTGACAAAGTTTTACTAACCGCTCCAGGAAAAGGAATGCCAAATATTGTTCACGGTGTCAACCACAACGAACACAATCCGGACGAAGTAAATATTTTTTCCGCAGCATCTTGTACTACTAATGCTATTACGCCAGTTTTAAAAGCAATTGAAGATACTTTAGGTGTTGTCAAAGGGCATTTAGAAACCATTCACGCCTATACGAACGACCAAAATTTGGTTGACAATATGCACAAAAAATACCGTCGTGGTCGTGCGGCAGGATTAAATATGGTAATCACTGAAACAGGAGCCGGAAGCGCTGTTGCCAAAGCGTTGCCAAGTTTAGCCGGAAAATTAACTTCTAATGCCATTAGAGTTCCGGTGCCAAATGGTTCATTGGTGGTTTTAAATTTAGAAGTAACAAAAGAAACTTCGGTGGAAGAAATTAACAATATCATGAAGCATTATGCTTTAGAAGGCGAATTGGTAGAGCAAATTAAATATTCGCTTAACAACGAGTTGGTTTCGTCGGATATTGTAGGAACAAGTGCACCGTCAATTTACGACAGTAACGCTACAATTGTTTCTGCCGATGGAAAAAATATTGTATTGTATATTTGGTACGACAATGAGTTTGGCTATAGCCATCAAGTCATTCGTTTGGCCAAATATATTTCAAAAGTTAGAAGATACTCTTACTACTAAGAGGTTATTTTTGAATTTCAGTTTTGGTAGAAAATCCGTTTCTTTAATTAGAAGCGGATTTTTTTTGTTTCACAAAATTTTCTCGCAAAAAAAAACTCCCGAAATTCATCGAGAGTTTTATTTTTATTTGGCTACAAAAATTAAACTTTTCCAGCAGCAGCAATCAAGTTAAGTGCAGAACCAGCTTTGAACCAGCTAATTTGTCCAGCATTGTAAGTATGATTTGCCACAATAGTTTCTTTTTCGCCGTTATCATGAACAACTTCAATTGTTAATGGTTTGCCTGGAGCAAATTCTTTTAAATCAACAAAGTTGAACGTATCATTTTCTTGGATTTTATCGTAATCAGCTTCATTAGCAAACGTTAAAGCTAACATTCCTTGCTTCTTAAGATTTGTTTCGTGGATACGTGCAAAAGATTTTACTAAAACCGCTTTCACCCCTAAATGACGTGGTTCCATTGCCGCATGTTCACGTGATGAACCTTCACCATAATTGTGATCTCCAACTACAATTGAAGGAATATTTTTGGCTTTATAATCACGTTGAACCGCAGGAACTGCATCATGTTTTCCAGTCAATTGATTTTTCACGGAATTTGCTTTTTGGTTAAAAGCATTAATCGCTCCAATCAACATGTTGTTTGAAATATTATCAAGGTGTCCACGGAAACGCAACCAAGGTCCAGCCATCGAAATGTGGTCTGTTGTACATTTTCCGAAAGCTTTGATTAATAATTTCGCACCCAAAATATTTTCTCCGTTCCAAGGCTCGAAAGGATCTAACAATTGTAAACGTTCAGAATCTGATTTTACAATTACTTCCACACCTGAACCGTCTTTTGAAGGGGCTTGATAACCAGAATCTTCTGCGTCAAAACCTTTCGGAGGTAATTCATTTCCGGTTGGTTCGTCCAGCATTACTTCTTGTCCGTCTTCGTTTAACAATTTGTCGGTAATTGGGTTAAAACCTAAGTCTCCTGCAATTGCTAAAGCCGTTACTAATTCTGGTGAACCTACAAACGCTAAAGTATTTGGATTCCCGTCGGCACGTTTAGAAAAGTTTCTGTTGAAAGAGTGAACAATCGTATTTCTTTCTTCCTTTTCTGCACCTTCTCTATCCCACATCCCAATACATGGTCCACAAGCATTTGCGAAAACAGTAGCACCAATTTTATCAAACGTATCGATAAAACCATCTCTTTCAATCGTATAACGAACAACTTCAGAACCTGGAGTAATCGTAAATTGCGATTTTGTTTTTAAATTTTTCTCCGCTACTTGTTTCGCCAATGAAGCCGCACGAGCGATATCTTCATAAGATGAATTGGTACAAGAGCCAATCAAACCTACTTCAATTTTTAACGGCCAGTTATTTTTTTCAGCTTCTTCTTTCATTTTAGAAATTGGCGTAGCCAAATCCGGAGTGAACGGTCCGTTCAAATGTGGTTCTAATTCCGAAAGATTAATTTCAATTACTTGATCAAAATATTGTTCAGGATTAGCATAAACCTCAGCATCGCCAGTTAAATAAGGAGCGATAGCATCAGCAGCATCGGCAACATCTTGTCTTCCCGTAGAAATTAGGTAACGTTTCATAGAATCGTCATAACCAAAAGTAGAAGTGGTAGCTCCAATTTCGGCACCCATATTACAAATCGTTCCTTTTCCGGTACATGACATCGCTGTTGCACCTTCACCAAAATATTCTACAATTGCACCAGTTCCACCTTTAACAGTAAGAATTCCGGCAACTTTTAAAATAACGTCTTTTGGAGCAGTCCAACCCGAAAGTTTTCCGGTTAATTTAATCCCGATTAATTTTGGAAATTTTAATTCCCAAGCCATTCCAGACATTACGTCAACAGCGTCAGCTCCACCAACACCAATAGCCAACATTCCCAAACCTCCAGCATTTACCGTGTGAGAATCTGTACCAATCATCATTCCACCAGGAAATGCATAATTTTCTAAAACTACTTGGTGAATAATTCCGGCACCTGGTTTCCAAAAACCAATTCCGTATTTATCTGAAACCGATGATAAGAAGTCAAAAACTTCGTTACTTTGTTGTTTGGCTCTCGCCAAATCAGTCTTTGCATCTACTTTTGCTTGAATCAAGTGATCACAATGAACCGTTGTAGGAACTGCAACTTTTGGTTTTCCGGCATGCATAAACTGCAAAAGCGCCATTTGAGCCGTTGCATCTTGACAAGCTACTCTATCTGGAGCGAAATCTACATAATCTTTTCCTCTTGTAAAAGCGGTAGTTGGATTACCGTCCCAAAGGTGAGAATACAATATTTTTTCTGAAAGCGTTAATGGTTTTCCTACAATTTCACGAGCTTTATCTACTCTTTCGGCCATTGTAGAATACGCTTTTTTAATCATTTCAATATCAAAAGCCATAATGAATTTTAATTTTGTTTTTTATTTTAGTTCGTTTTCTTTTTTGCTATGCAAATTTACGAAATTACAGCGAGTTTTGCACTATTTACAATAAAATAGGGTTTTGGAGAAATTATTATTTCCAAAATAGCATTTTTAATGATTAATATTAAACAATACTGAAATTTAAAGCAAATTATTACCGAATTGTTAATATAAGCAGTTTTTTTTATCAATTCCGAAATTAATCAGCGGTGGAAATCGAAGTTTTGTATGTAGAATGAATATAAATTACAGCATTCAAAAGGATTTTGACTGAAGACCACAAAAAAAGCGGAAAAATTTCCGCTTTGAGTTATAAGATTTTTTCGATAATTGTTTCTTCAGAGATTCCTTCGGCATCAGCTTTGTAATTTTTGATGATTCGATGGCGAAGAATTCCTGTGGCAACAGCTTTGACATCTTCTATATCCGGAGAAAATTTTCCATTGAATGCCGCATGGGCCTTTGCTGCTAAAATTAAATTTTGCGAAGCACGAGGTCCCGCTCCCCAATCTAAATAATTATTCACAAAATCTGAAGAAAGCGAACTTCCCGGACGGGTTTTTCCAACCAAAGTTACCGCATATTCAATCACGTTATCCGCAACAGGAATGCGGCGAATTAATTGCTGAAAATTGATAATTTCTTCGGCTGCAAATAAAGGATTTATTTTTTCGGAGAAATCTGTTGTGGTGCTTTTTACCACTTGTACTTCTTCGTCAAATGTGGGATAATTAAGTTTAATGGCAAACATAAAACGGTCTAATTGTGCTTCGGGAAGTGGATACGTTCCTTCTTGCTCGATTGGATTTTGCGTAGCTAAAACAAAATACGGCAATGATAATTTATAATGTTGACCAGCAATGGTAACGGCTCTTTCTTGCATCGCTTCTAAAAGTGCGGCCTGAGTTTTTGGAGGCGTTCTGTTAATTTCATCAGCAAGGATAATGTTAGAAAAAATAGGTCCTTTGATGAATTTAAAATTGCGGTTTTCGTCTAAAATTTCGCTTCCTAAAATGTCGGACGGCATTAAATCCGGAGTAAACTGGATTCTTTTAAAATCAAGTCCAAGTGCTTGTGAAATAGTGTTAACCATTAAGGTTTTTGCCAATCCGGGAACGCCAACTAAAAGTGCGTGTCCTCCAGAAAAAATGCTCAACAATATTTGATCGATAACGGTTTCTTGACCAACGATTATTTTTGAAATTTCTTTTTTTAGCTCAAGCCTTTTTTGAACCAAGTTTTGTATTGCTGCTACGTCTGACATTGAATGGTTTTTTGGGTTGGTTTTTTAGGTTGAATTTTTTGGAAAGTTTACAAAAGTGCTATGGTTTTTTCAATAGCCCCGACTGGAGGGAAGAGCATTCCGCTTTTTCTGCGGAATCTCTGGAAGGAAGGCGGGAATATGTCCCGAAACTTCGGGAGCTGGAAATGCCCGAGCCATTCGCTCCTTCCTAAATTAATTTTTTTTCAGCCAGTTGTGTGCGAAATCGCAAACTTTGTATTCGCTATTGATTTTAATATAGGTTTCGTTGATTTTTTCCTTGGTCCATCGAGCGATTTCTTTCATTTGTTTTTCACGAAGCGCCAGTTCTTTAATTTTCAAATAATCTAAAGCATAATCGGCTTTGTGCTCGTTGTAACGCTTGGTTACAGTGATAATTTTATAGGTTTTACGCCCCAAACGGTCTTCATCTACAACGGGTTGCGAGATTTGACCTTCTTGCAAACTTTCGACTTGAGAGTAAAGCGTTGGGTCCATTTTTGTCAATTCAAAACGCGGGTCAAGCGATTGAGGATTGGTCAATGCACCACCGTTTGCACGGGTTTCTTTCTCATCAGATGAGCTTCTAGCGGCATCAGCAAAAGTAAGATCGCCGTTGATAATTTTATTTCTGATTCCGGTAATTTCGTCTTTGGCTTCCGCCAATGCATCGTCAGTAATTTTTGGAATCAATAAAATATGGCGAAGTTCCACATCTTGACCACGGATTTTTTCTACCTGAATAATGTGCCAGCCATATTCGGTTTCGAAAGGTTCGGAAATTTGTCCTTCGTCAAGGCTGAAAGCGGTTTCTTTAAATTCTTTCACCAATGGCGATTTACGGTTGACACGCATAAATCCACCGTTAGATTTTGTCCCGTCATCTTTAGAATACAATACGGCTTTACTGAAAAAACTACCGTTTCCGGCCAAAACATCGGTTTTGAATTCTTTGAGTTTGTCGATTACTTTTTGTTTTTCGACAGCAGTAACGGTTGGGTTGATAACGATTTGTGACACTTCAACTTCTGCGCCAAAAGTTGGCAACTCGTCTTCCGGAAATTTACGGAAAAAAGTACGTACTTCTTCAGGCGTAATTTCTACCTGATCGATTACTTTGTTTCGCATTTCCATAGCAAGCTTGGCATTTTTTAAGATGTCAAAAAGCGATGTTCTGAATTCTTCTTCGTTTGGTTTTTTGAAAATTTTCAAAACTTTATCCATCGAACCAGCGTTTTGCACGTAATAATCAATACGTTCTTGCATCATGCTGTTCACTTCGGCATCGGTAACAATAATACTATCTTGAATGGCTTGATGCGAATATAATTTATCTTCTAACAAACTTCCTAAAACTTGACAACGTGTGAATTTTTGGACGTCATTATTTTGTGCAATTTCGAGCAAAGCAATATCAATGTCCGAATCGAGTACCACGAAATCTCCCACAACTGCCGCAACGCCATCAATTTTTTGTCGTTGACTGGTTGGTTGTGCCACGGCTTTAGTTTTTACCGAGTCTTGCGGAATAATTTCCTGTGCATTTGAGGTGGAAAAAATTGCCAACAAACTAAAAGCGTAGCCAATTTTTTTTATGTTAGAATTCATGTTATTTGTCGTTAAAAACTTCATTTTTTATTTACTTGATTTGAGAACTTTTAGGATTTCATTTTGCCTTTGACAGCATTAAAAACGGATTGATTAACCTCGACTTTAAATTCATTTTTGAGATCAGTTACCCATTTTTCTTCGAGGTATTGTTGGTAATCGTTGATCACTTTTCCTTTTGCTTCCTCGAAAGTTTTGTTTCCAGCCGGAAGTTGTTTTGTGATTTTTACTACGTAATAATATTCGCCGTCATGAGTAATATCTGAAATCCCGCTTTTAATTTTTAAGCCTTTCGGCAAAGAATTACTGGCTTGGTCAAAAACACCTTGGTTAGACATCACATTAACCTTTCCGTCTTTATTGAAATTTTCTTTAATTTGTTCCGCAGATTTTCCCTGTTTTAACATCTTTTGAACCTGCTTCATAAAGTCGGTTTTAGTTGAAGAAAGGATGGTTGCCTCTACTCTATCAGTCCATTGGTATTGATTTTTTCTACTTTCGTAAAATTTTTGCAAACCAATAGAATCCGTTTTAGCTTTCTCCCAAATTTCTTTTTCCATCAAATCAAAAAGCAATAAACCATCACGGTATTCGTCCATTACGGCAGCAAATTCTGGAAATTCTTTTTCAAGATTTTGATTGTAATGCTCGTTTAATTTTTTGTCAACAAAAGATTGGTATTTGGTTGAAACTAATTTTGACACCGGTTTTGGAGCATTTGGCGCTTTTGCTTCGCTTTCTAAAAACGATACAAATTCCGTTCCTTTTACCGGTTGGTTTTCGATATTAAAAAGATTTCCTTCAAAATTGACATTTGCAGGAGCTTTCCATTCGCCGTTGTAATATTCATCGTTAACAACCTGAGCGATTTGGTTGTATAATTTTTCGTTTCTTTTGATTGGGTATTTATTGCGAAGTTTTTCGTTCATCGAAGCAGTAATCAACCGTGAACGTTCGTCTCTTTTGATTTTATTTTCAAGATCTACTTTTAAATCTTCGAAAGAAGCAACCGGATGTTTTTCGATTAATTTAATGATGTGACAACCAAAAGCACTTTCAACCGGCTTGCTGTAATCTCCAGGTTTCGCTAACGCAAATGCAGCTTCTTCAAATTCTTCAGAGCTCAATTCACCAGAACCAAATCGATTTAAAACACCGCCTTTTGGTGCCGAAGATTGATCTTGCGAAAATTGTTTTGCCAAACTTTCAAAATTTTCACCTTGCTGTAATTTGGTGTAAATTTCGTTAATAGTTGTTTTGGCTTTTTCTGTTTCCGCTTGATTTTTGTCTTGCGGTTTTAAAATCATGATGTGAGCTGCCGTGAGTTGACCACGATTTTCACGAATATCATCTACCTTAATAATATGATAACCGAAACGGGTTCTCGTAATTTTAGAAATTTTTCCTTCCGATGTATTGAAAGCGGCATTTTCAAAAGGGTAAACCATTCTAAATGCAGAAAAATAACCTAAATCGCCTTTGTTTTCTTTTGCCGATGGATCTTCTGAAAAAGTTGCAGCCAATTCGCCAAAATCCTGACCTTTTAGAGCCTTTTCTCTGATATCATTGATTTTTTTAAAAGCCGCTAATGTATCTGCTGGTGTAGCATTTTCGTCAACCAAAACCAAGATGTGTGAAGCTTTCACTTCCTTTTTGCTTCGGGAATAAGCTTCTTGAATTAAATTATCGGTTACTTTAGAATCGGTTAAATAATTTTTTGAAAGCTGACTTCTGTGGGATTTTAATTCATTCTGATAAATTTCGCCATTTTGCAAACCTAATTTATTGGCCTTGTTTATTTTTAACTTATAACCCACAAAAAGGTCAAGGTATTGTGCCGGATCTTTTTGAGATTCGTCTTTGACCAAGTCGATATTTTTGTTGTAAACTCTTAAAAATTCATCGGTATAATAAGGATTACCGTCAATTGTAAATAAAATTTCTTTAGATGATGATTGGGCATTTGCATAAAAACCAGCGGTTAATGCCAAACCTAAGAACAAGTGTTTTAAATTCATTATCAAAAAAACTGAATAAAATTTGATATTAAAAAAGTGCAAATTTGTTGCAACGAACAAAAGTAACAAATCAATTGTATTAAACAAGTTTGCCTTTTACTATTAACATAAATTTATTAACAAAAATTTAGAAGGATTTCTCCCGAAGATTTGTTATTTTATAGCTTAATTATTAACTGCAAAATCTAAATTTTAGTATGTTTTATTAATTGTTTTAGAAACACTATTTTTGCAAACCATTATAAAGATTATGAGTTTTCAGAAAGAAATAGAAAAAAGGAGAACCTTCGGGATTATTTCTCACCCCGATGCGGGAAAAACAACGCTTACCGAAAAATTACTTTTGTTTGGAGGTGCGATTCAGGAAGCTGGAGCCGTAAAAAACAACAAAATTAAAAAAGGAGCCACTTCCGATTTTATGGAAATTGAACGCCAAAGAGGAATTTCGGTTTCAACTTCGGTGTTGGCATTTTTATACAAAGACAAAAAAATCAATATTTTAGATACTCCAGGACACAAGGATTTCGCCGAAGACACTTACAGAACTTTAACGGCTGTTGATAGTGTTATTGTGGTGATTGACGTGGCAAAAGGGGTTGAGGAACAAACGGAAAAGTTAGTAAGCGTTTGCCGAATGCGGAACATTCCGATGATTGTTTTCATCAATAAGTTAGATCGTGAAGGTAAAGATGCTTTCGATTTAATGGATGAAGTAGAACAAAAATTAGGCTTGACGGTAACACCTATGAGTTTCCCGATTGGTATGGGTTATGATTTTCAAGGAATTTATAATCTTTGGGAGAAAAACATCAACCTTTTTAGTGGTGATAGCCGAAAAAATATCGAAGAAACTATTGCTTTTTCGGATGTGCAAAATCCGGAATTGGAGAAAATCATTGGTCAAAAACCAGCTGATAAGTTACGTGAGGAATTAGAATTGATTTCTGAAGTTTATCCAGAATTTAATCAAGAAGATTATTTAAAAGGAAATCTTCAGCCGGTATTTTTTGGTTCAGCTTTGAATAATTTTGGAGTTAGAGAATTGCTGGATTGCTTTATTGAAATTGCTCCTTCTCCTCGACCGAAAGAATCTGAAACCAGAGAAATCGATCCTTACGAAAATAAAATGACCGGTTTTGTTTTTAAAATTCATGCTAACATGGATCCGAAACACCGAGACAGATTGGCTTTTGTAAAAATTGTTTCGGGAACTTTTGAAAGAAATAAACCTTATTTACATGTTCGCCAAAATAAAAATTTAAAATTTTCGAGCCCAAATGCTTTTTTTGCAGAGAAAAAAGAAATCGTTGACATTTCGTATCCGGGTGATATTGTGGGACTTCACGATACCGGAAATTTTAAAATTGGAGATACTTTAACCGAAGGTGAGCAGATTAATTTTAAAGGAATTCCGAGTTTTTCTCCGGAGCATTTTCGCTACATCAATAATGCCGATCCGATGAAAGCCAAACAGCTTGAAAAGGGAATTGACCAGTTAATGGACGAAGGTGTTGCGCAGCTTTTTACTTTGGAAATGAACAACAGAAAAGTAATTGGAACCGTTGGAGCTTTACAATATGAGGTAATCCAATACCGTTTGGAGCACGAGTATGGCGCCAAATGTTCTTACGAAAATTTTCCGGTTCACAAAGCGTGTTGGGTTCACCCTGATGATCCGAAGAATGAGGAATTTAAGGAGTTTAAAAGAATCAAGCAGAAATTTTTGGCAAAAGACAAATACGGTCAATTGGTTTTTTTAGCCGATTCTGATTTTACAATTCAAATGACGCAAAGTAAATATCCTACTGTGAAATTATTTTTTACTTCTGAAATGAATTAATTTTTTGTCAAAATTTTCAAAATAAAAAAAGCCGCATATTTCTATGCGGCTTTTCACTTTATAAAATCTACTAAGCAGATTTTAGTTGTTTAGATTTTAGTTTGTAAAAAACATAAACTAAACCTATTAACGCTACAACCCAAATATAATCTGAGATTGGAGCATCGGTTGGATTTGGATCCGCAGGATCATCGAAATCACCAGGGTTTTGAGCAAATGCATTTACAGTAGTCATTAAAAACGTTACAACTAGAATGGAAAGATATTTTAATTTTTTCATAATAATTAATTTAGAAGATTACTTTTACGGTAGCTACCTCATTATTTTGAGAAGTTACCTGAATTAACAATACTTGGTTCTGCGGAGCAAAATTTGGAACGATGAAGTTTTCAGCGTTGATTTTGTTATTTTCAAATAAAAGTCTTCCTCTCAAATCATAAATTGTAATACCTTTCATTTCATGATTTTTGGTCATCACATTTAAAGTATTGTTTTTCACGAAAGCAATTACAGCCTCTGGTGTAAATGTTTGATCCGGAGTTGAAAGTGCAGAACGGTAAACAATTTGGAAACGGCCATCAAAGGTTCCAGCATTTGAGACAAATGAATAAGGAGCTGCTTTCAGATCATGAGTTGCCCCTGTTTGAGCATCTTTAATATAAACCGATTGATCTGCTGCAAAGACACCATCCATTTGCGAAAGCGATATTGTAAAGTTTCCAGCAGTTGCTGCATGGAAATTAACATCTACGATATCTTCATCAGAGAATGGTAAAGCACGACCTTGGATTGTAAAGTTTTTGCTGTCTAATTTAGAAGCAATGAAACTTCCTACTTGACCGAAAGATTCTCCATCAAATGAATTATCAACTGCTTGAGTTGCGCCATCAACGTAACCTACTAACATTTGGCTAAAAGCCGAATTATCTGAATTAGTTAAGTTTAACCAAATTCTGTGTTTATCCGTGTTATCAGCAGCTCTGAAGAATGGTGTTCCGTGGCTTGCTTCACGCATACCATTATTGAAAGCTAATGCACCAGTTCCAGACCTTTTTACGATGAAACCTTGGCCAACGTTAATTTTTCCGTTAGGAACGTTTGCAGGAATTCCCGCTGTACCAGCTGTTGCAGCTGTTGATCCAGTTCCGTTCCACAAAGCGTAATTATTACCTGCAGGGTAAGTTCCGTCAGGAAGCATTCCTAAAGTATGAGCATAAAAATATAACGTTCCAGTGATTCTTGTGCTATTTGCAGTTACAAAAGCAGTTGCATCTATTACAGAAGGATATGGATTTCCAACTAAGTTAAATCCGTTACCAGCGTTAGTCATTGTAAATGACTGATCACCATTTCTTGGAACACCTGTGAAAGCTCCCATCCAAGATGTCGCTGATGTTGGGTGATTATCTTCGGCGCGAATTCCGTAACCTCTACCAGCCGCAAAAGTGGTTGTTCCAGAAAGTCCTGTAGTTACATAATTATCGGTTGCCGTGTCATACACATAGAATCTATTAGTTAGTGTATTTGGTGAAAATGCATATAAATTTTGACCAGATACCGGAGAAGACCATAACGTATAATCTAATCTAATCATTGGAGCAGATTCACGTTGAATAGTAACATTACCAACGTTAGCCGTTGTCACTGACTGAACGAGATTTACATCATTAGCTAAAGTCAATGAAGCAGTTGATGCAACATTTACATTTCCTGTAAGATTTAAATCAGAACCAGAAGTGATTACTACTTGAGAGGTTCCGTTAACGTTCACGGCACAAGCTTCGAAGCCAGGACCAGAATAATTCCCGTTGAAAGCAACATCCATTCCAGCTACAGGGGTTCCGTTAGACCACGATGTTCCATCCCAAATTGTTATTGTGGAACAAGTTGCAGGTACAGTAGCTCTAATATTAAATGTTCCAGTTCCTCCATTGTAGCCCCATACTCTTAATAAAATGGTTTCGCCCGGAATTAAATTTACTAAATCTAGGGATGAGTATCGGTTAGAAGTTGATATATCATCATTGCAACCTATATCAACCAAATTTCCACAAATTCCGCGATAAGCCCTGATAGCTGTGTCGGTTAATCCAGCAGGAGTACTTGCACTTGTTGTTATATTCAACCTTCCTACATTTGATGGAACAATAACAGCATACCAAACATCTTTTGAAGTGGTTGAACTAAAGTTACAAGTTGTCGCAGAAGTTTCAGTGGAAGTTGTTGCAAAAGCGTTCGTACCGGCGGTAAGTGTATCAATCACCAAGCTGGTAGCTACCGCACATTCATCATTTGCTGGTAGGGTTACAGTTAAAATTCCGCTGTTAAATGTTGTACCATCCCAGAAATTTCCATTTCCAGAAGCATCAATTCCACCGTATCTGTACGGTCCATTATTTAATCTGTATCGCGTAGCATAATAATAAGTTCCAGGAGCCAAAGTTGCTCCGATAGATGCCTGATATTCGTCATTGTTACTGATATGGGCTGCATTGTGAGTTGCGACCGTCCAATTAGTCCAAGTATTTGGATTGGTATTTGCATTATTAACTCCAACCCAAACTTCCATCCCTGCAGCTTGACCAGAAAGCCCTGGTTCAACGTCTGTCAATCCAGATTCATAAACCTGACCATACACTATAGTTGGTGTACCAGCGGCAACTGTGGAAGTAGCAGGATATTGCAAATTAGCATAATCAGGAGCGTCAGTTGGAGCGACTTCAACAGAGATATCATCAAGAGAAATATAATAAGGCGTCCCATTCATAAATCCTTTAATACCTATATAATAAACTCCAGTTGCTGCAGGAGAAAAATCGCTAAAAAGTTCTTGATAAGTTCCGTTTATAATTCCTGTAGCAGGAAGCACAACATTCGTCATAGAAGCTGCATTACCGGCTGTTCCGTATGATATTGCAATATTCGCATTAGCTGCGGTTGCACCATCTTGACGAGCATACAATTTAATTCTATACGTAGTTCCTCCTGTTAGGTTCAATGGAATGAACATCCAATCCTCATTTGACCAACGTAAATAGGCATTAAAAGAACCTGTTCGAGGAGCACGGTTATAATCTATCAAACTACTATTTGCTGTCCAAACTTGAGTACCAGTAATAGAATTTTGTGTTAAACAGTTGGCTACCGCTGATTGATTTACATGACCAGTCTCGAACCCTTCAAAATAAGGAACCGAAAGCGGATTACAAAACGTCACAAAGACTGAAGAAGCAACCCAAGCTGTGTAATCGCCAGCTCCGCAGTTAGAGCGAACATACAATGTGTAAGTACTATTAGCTGTTAAAATTGCGCTTGTAGCTGTTGTGATACCAGCTGTAGTTGAACCACTATCAACCAATCCGGTAGCGCCACTTCCGCCAGCTCCCGAACTTCTAACTTCCCATTGGTAACCGCTAGATGGTGCCGTAGTTGGAGCTGTCCAAGAAAAGTTAGCAGAAGTTGAAGAAATAGTAGTTGCTGTCAATGCAGTTGGAGGAAAACAAGAGAGTGGGGTTGTAAAGGTAGACGTTCCCCAAGTACTTAAATCTCCCCCTCCGCAATTAGATCTAACATGCAATGAATAAGGAGTGTTTGCAGTAAGCGTTGTAATATTTGCCGCAACAATTCCTGCCGCAGTTGTCCCACTACCCGCTAATCCTGAAGCACCACTCCCTGCAGCGCCACTTGATCTCACTTCCCACTCATAACCCGCTGATGGATTGCTAGTAGAAGCCACCCATGACAAATCTGCGGCAGTTGGAGATGAAGGAACTCCTGAAATCGCTGTGGGAACAATACAAGTTGGAGCAGCTCCTTGAACAGCACTGATATCATCGTAGAAAAAATATAAGTCTGTATCTGCACCAATTGCTTTTGATTGAAATCTCACGTAAGTTGCCCCCGTACCAGGTACAAAATTTGCGATTACGTTCGCACATGATGTAGCAGCAACGTGATTTGCTGAATTAATTGTGTGAAAAGTATTCCATGGTCCCGATGTACTATTAGCCCATTGGACATCTATTTGAACTAGATCTGCAGCAGCAGCCGCTCCACCGGTAAATTGCGTTATTTTATAATTAAAACTAAATGTGACAGTACCACCATTTGATGTTCCTAAAGTTGGAGAGGCGAATGTATTTGTTCCGTTGTAGTAAACATTTGCTCGCGCCACTCCGGTACCCGTACAAGCGCCAGAGGTATGTTGACTAAAAGTACCGGTGCCAGAGGTAGCCCATGAACCTAAACCCGCTGGTTCCCAGCCATAACTATAATTTACTTGTGCATTTGTTTCAATCGCAAATGACGAAAAGAGAGCCAGAACAAGTATTGTAATAGCTGTTGGAGTTTGGCTTGTAAAATCGAAAAAACGATTGCGCCAACTTTCTTTAAATAACTTCATAACACACGTTCGAAGTTGGTAATTTTTTTTCATAAAATTTAGTTTAAAATTTATCTAACAATTTAACAATATTTATAGTCCATCAGAATATTTATGGCTAAATAATCGATTAAATACCAAAATAAACGTTAAGCAACACTTTAATCTGAAGATTTAATATTCATCTAAGCATTAAAGAGTATCACAAAAAAAAGCTACAAACGTAAATTTGTAGCTTTTTTCTTTATAAATGTTGTTAGATTTATTGGACTTTTTGCGTCTTGGAGTTAAAAACTTTATAAAACACAATTGTCAATCCTAAAATACCCAATATCCAAAGATGGTCTGAAATTGGCGCTTGAGCTGGGTCTAAACCTTCATCTCCAGTAGGAAATTCTCCTGGTTGCTCTTGAGCGAATGATGATAAACTACCCATTACAAATACCACCAACAAAAATATTTTTACTTTTAAATTTCTCATTATCATTTATTTAGAAAATTACTTTTACTGTTGCTACCTCGTTGTTTTCATTTGTTACCTGAACCAACAATACTTGATTTTGCGCTGTGAAGTTTGGCACTACAAAATTTGAAGCATTGATTTCTTGGTTGTTGAACAAAGTTCTTCCTCTTAAATCGTAGATGGCGATTCCTTTGATTTCCGTGTTTTTAGCTGAGATATTCAAAGCATTGTTTTGAACGAAAGTTACAATTGAACTAGCATTGAAATTATTTTCAGGCGTTGATAAGGCCGAACGGTAAATCACTTGAAAACGATCGTTAAACTGACCAACTTGCGTTGTAAAATTGTATGGCGAAGCTGTCAAATCGTGGATATTTCCTGTTTGCGTATCTTTTAAATAAACATTTTGATTTCCGGCAAAAACACCTTCGGTTTGAGATAAAGTTAATCTGTAATTTCCAGCAGTAACGGCTTTGAAATTTAACGCCACCACATCTTCTGCATTAAATGGCAATGCACGACCTTGAATAGTATAGCTTTTGTTATCGATTTTTGAAGCAATGTAACTTCCAGTGTTTCCAAAGGATTCTCCATCGAAATTTCTGTCAAAATCATTTGTAGCACCTTCAACGTAAGCTATTAAAATTTGATTAAAACCACCATTAGCATTGGTTAAATCTAACCAAATTCTGTGTTTTTCGGCAACTTCTGAAGAAGCTCTGAAAAATTGGTTATCAGTATTTGTACTTCTCACTGAATTATCAAAAGTCAAAGCACCAGCCGTGTTGGCTTTTACAAAAAATCCTTGACCTACTTGGATTGTTCCGTTTGGAATTGTAACAGAAGTTGTTGCCAAAGTGTAACCTGAAGCGTTCCAAGTTGTATAGTTTGTTCCTGTTGGAAATTGACCTTCGGCATTCATTGCCAAACTATGAGCATAAAAATAAATTGTCCCTCCAATATTATCATTGTTAGCGATTAAAGCTGTCGCGTCAATCGCTGACGGATAAGGATTTCCAACCAAATTAAACCCATTTCCAGCCGCTGACATTGCTACCGAAACGTTTCCATTATTAGGAATTCCTGTGAATTTTCCTTCCCAAGAAGCTGCAGGACTAGTTTGGTAATCGTTTGGAGCACGAACGCCGTAACCTGATCCACCTTCAAAAACTGAGGTAGCGTTTAAACCTGTATTTACATAAACATCGGTCGCAACATCATAGGTATAAAAACGATTAGTCAAAGTGTTTGGCGAAAAAGCAAAAAGATTTTGGTTAGCCACAGGCGAAGACCACAAAGTATGATCTAAACGTACAATTGGTGCAGAATTTCTAAAAACTGTGATGGCTCCAATATTAGCATTGTCATTATTTTGAATCAAATTAGCGCCACTTGCTATTACAAAATTTGCAGCTCCAGCATTATTGGTGATTGCTTCTTCAACAGTTACAAAAGTTGCTGCCGAAACTGTAAAAATACCTGAATTTACAGTTAAAGATTTTGCCGTAAATGAACCGTTTCCAGCCGTGTTATAATTGCCTTCGATAATTGCATCAACGGCATCAGTTGGAACGTTGTTGGACCATTCAGTTCCATTCCAAGTGGTCGAAGTTACAATACTTTCCACCTCGATTTCATTAGAGATTGCTGAAGTTTCTCCTCCAACAACTGCTCTTACTACGTAAAAATAATTAGTGTTAGGTTGCGTTCCTGTTACATCATAAGTCAACACATTCCCAACATTTTGATTTTGAATGTGATAAACTGTTGCTGAACCTCCGTCGAAAGTATGCGAACCTAAATTATCGAAAGTATCTGTTGGAAAGGTAGTCCACTCGTTAACATTGTAAGGAACAACAGGATTTCCGATATTTGAATTTCTAACCAAAGTTACATTATCTCCCCAATTGGCTACTTGATTAAATACACCAACTTCATCAATCTGAACGTCATTTTTAAATAGACCAACAGCATCGTTACCATTAAAAGTCATTGCATCACTTCCAGTAGTTAAATCTGCATACGATAGCAAAGTTGTATTTGCTTGATTATATACAATAACAAAAGTTTCGCCAGAGGGTAAATTTCCTGACAATTGCAATTCCGAACCATAATTATTGAGACCATTCGATTGCTTCATCAATGAATAATCGCTTAAATCGATGTCTGCATCTGTTCCATTAAATAATTCTATTGCTTTATTAAATGAAGATCCTTCAACATATTCTGAAATAAATAAATCCGTAGCAGCTGCTCCTTCTTCACGAGAATACACATCGATAATGTATGATTCTGCTCCTGAAACTGCATTCCAATTCGCCGTAAAAGAATCTGCTGCAATATTGGTAGCATTTTGAGCAACTGGTGCAGGAATTACCGCAACACCTTCAACGGCAACTGTTGCCGGATTAGCCAATCCTCCTCCTGAAAAAGAAACATCTCCAGATAAATTTCCGGCTACAACTGGTGCAAAACGAACTGATACTGGTTGATCCGTGATTGTACCTGAAGTTGTCAAAGTAACTTCGTTAGACCAATCTGTTCCATTTAAACTTACTTGAAAATTTGTTGGCGCATTTACGGTAATATTTCCTGTAAGATTTGCCCCGTTTACAATAATAGTTTGTGGACTTGAAACTGAAGAAATATTTGTTGAAGCAAATATAAGTTCTGATGGATCTGTTGTAATGTTAGGGTTAGTAGTTACAGCCTCGACACCTGTAAATGTGATATCGTCGATTCCTATCCCTACATTATCACGAGTTCCTGCAACCGAAAACCTTACCTTTACTTGAGTACCATTATATTCACTCAAGTCAAATGCACTCATATTGTTTAAATTGTTATTTGTCGGAGTCCTTGTTCCAATAGCTGTCCAATTTACCCCATTATCAGTAGAAATGGACACTGTCACTGTATTTTCCGCCGCATCTGTTCCTCCGAAAGTTCGTGCTGTAAATGTCAAAGTTTCATTTGTATAATTGTCAAAATTCATTGCGGGTGTGATTGTAAATGAATTTGATCTCAATAATTGTAAGTATCCTGTACCTTCGATATTTGAATCTGTCCAATCACCGAAATTAGAAACTTGGGTTCTCACTGGAATAATGTTTACTTGCCCCCAAGACAAGTTAAAAAAAAGTCCAAACGCTAACGTGAGTAACATTTGTCCGACACTAAATCGTAATTTTTGTTTCATATTAATTTTTTAAAATGTTGTTCTCGCAAAGATAGGCTAACTTTTACTAAATCACCAACCTAAACATTATGAATAGGTTAAGAAACAGAATTTAAAACGCTTCTAAATTTGATAAAAATTAACAAATGAAGTTTTTTGCTGAATTTTTATCAAAAAAAAACCTCCCGATTGCTCGAGAGGTTTTAGATGATTAAGCTTGTCCTGCAGGACCGAAGTTAAGCGGAATTGGAGGTTGCTCCGTTTCTTTAATTTCGCCGTGGGAAGCTTCAAATCTGTGAATATTATCTGCCATAGCTTTCAACAAACGTTTTGCATGTTGTGGCGTTAACACAATGCGAGATTTTACTTTTGCCTTTGGAATTCCTGGCATTATAGTTACAAAATCTACTACAAATTCTGACGCAGAATGGTTGATGATTGCCAAATTAGAATAAATTCCTTCGGCTGTTTTTTCATCTAATTCTATGTTGATTTGCCCTTGCTGTTGTTTTTGATCGCTCATGGTTTAAAAATTATATTCTTCTTTTGTTGACAACAATTCGTGGTACTCGTCTTTAGATCCTACAATCACGTTATCGTATTCTCTCATACCAGTTCCTGCCGGAATTCTGTGTCCTACGATTACATTTTCTTTTAATCCTTCAAGTGCATCCACTTTTCCTGCAACAGCAGCTTCGTTCAATACTTTCGTTGTTTCCTGGAACGATGCCGCAGAAATAAACGATTTAGTTTGTAACGACGCTCTTGTAATACCTTGTAAAATTGGAGTAGCAGTTGCTGTAACTACATCTCTGGCTACTACTTGGTTTTTGTCGCTTCGTTTCAACAATGAATTTTCGTCTCTCAACTGACGTGGTGTGATGATTTGTCCTGGTTTCAAATTATCTGAATCTCCAGCATCTTCTACCACTTTCATTCCGTATAACTTGTCGTTTTCGTAAATGAAATCTTTTGTATGAATCAATTGATCTTCTAAGAACAAAGTATCTCCCGGATCTTGAACCTGAACTTTACGCATCATTTGGCGAATTACAACTTCAAAGTGTTTGTCGTTGATTTTTACACCTTGTAAACGGTAAACTTCCTGAATTTCGTTAACCAAATACTGTTGAACAGCCGATGGTCCTTGGATTCTCAAGATATCGTCTGGCGTGATTGCTCCGTCAGACAATGGCATTCCTGCTTTTACGAAGTCATTTTCTTGAACTAAAATTTGGCTTGACAATTTCACAAGATATTTCTTGATTTCGCCAAATTTAGACTCGATGATGATTTCACGGTTACCACGTTTAATTTTTCCGAAAGAAACCACTCCGTCGATTTCAGAAACAACTGCTGGATTCGAAGGATTACGAGCCTCAAGAAGCTCGGTAATTCTTGGAAGGCCTCCGGTAATATCGCCAGCTTTAGATGAACGACGAGGAATTTTTACTAAAACTTTACCCGCTTTAATTTTTTCTCCGTTTTCTACCATCAAGTGAGCTCCAACTGGTAAGTTGTATGATCTAATCAACTCATTATCTTTTCCGTAGATTAATAATGTAGGGATTAATTTTTTATTTCTTCCTTCAGAAATTACTTTTTCTTGGAAACCTGTTTGCTCATCGATTTCAACTTGGAAAGTTTGTCCTTGTTCCAAATCTTCATAAGCAACTTTTCCTGTAAATTCTGAAATAATTACACCATTATATGGATCCCATTTACAGATAGTGGTTCCTCTTTCTACTACATCGCCATCTTTTACGAAGATGCTTGAACCGTAAGGAATGTTGTGCGTGTTTAACACAATTCCGGTTTTAACATCTACTAATTTCAATTCTGTTGAACGAGAAATTACAATATCAGTAGTATTTCCGTCAAGGTCTTCACCTTTAACCGTTTTAAGATCTTCAATTTCTAGACGACCGCTGAATTTTGTTGTAATGCTTGACTCTTCAGACAAACCTCCTGCAACCCCTCCAACGTGGAAGGTACGAAGTGTTAACTGAGTTCCCGGCTCTCCAATTGATTGAGCAGCGATTACTCCAACTGCTTCACCTTTTTGAGTCATTCTTCCGGTTGCCAAGTTTCTTCCGTAACATTTAGCACAAATTCCTTTTTCTGCTTCACAAGTTAATGGCGAACGAACTTCTACTTTTTCAATAGGAGATTCATCAATTAATTTTACGATAGCTTCCGTAATTTGGTCACCTCCTGATACAAGAACTTCGCTTGTTAACGGATTGATTACGTCTTGCAACGCCACACGACCTAAAATTCTTTCTCCTAAAGTTTCTACAACTTCTTCGTTTTTCTTCAAAGCTGTAACTTCAACACCACGTAAAGTTCCGCAATCTACGGTATTTACGATAACGTCTTGAGAAACGTCGTGTAGTCTTCTCGTTAAATATCCTGCATCGGCAGTTTTCAAAGCCGTATCCGCAAGACCTTTACGAGCACCGTGAGTAGAGATGAAATATTCTAAGATCGAAAGTCCTTCTTTAAAGTTAGATAAAATTGGGTTTTCGATAATTTCTCCACCACCTGCGGTTGATTTTTTCGGTTTAGCCATCAAACCACGCATTCCGGTTAACTGACGAATCTGTTCTTTCGATCCACGAGCTCCAGAATCAAGCATCATATATACAGAGTTGAAACCTTGTTGGTCTTCTCTAATATTTTTCATTGCTAATTCTGTTAATTGCGCATTGGCAGAAGTCCAGATGTCAATAACTTGGTTATAACGTTCGTTGTTAGTGATAAGACCCATGTTATAGTTCATGGTAATTCCTTCTACTTGCTCTCTTGCATCTGCAATTAAGGTTGTTTTTTGTTCAGGAATTCTAATATCACCTAATGAGAATGATAATCCACCACGGAAGGCAAATTTATATCCCATATCTTTCATATTGTCAAGGAAAGCAGCTGTTGTTGGAACATCTGTTACACTTAAAATATGACCGATAATGTCTCTCAACGATTTTTTGGTCAATACCTGGTTAATGTATCCTGCAGCTTGAGGTACTACTTCGTTGAAAAGTACACGTCCGGCTGTTGTTTGGATAATTTTGTACACTAACTCTCCGTTTTCGTTGAAATCTTTTGCTCTAATTTTCACGCGAGCATTCAATTCAACTCTTCCTTCGTTTAATGCAATATTTACTTCTTCAGCAGAATAGAAAGTCAAATCTTGACCTAAAATTTTGTGATCTTCTGTTGAAATACGCTCTTTGGTCATGTAATAAAGACCCAAAACCATGTCCTGAGAAGGTACAGTAATTGGAGCTCCATTAGCAGGATTCAAGATATTGTGAGAAGCCAACATCAATAATTGTGCTTCCAAAATAGCTTCTGGACCAAGAGGCAAGTGAACCGCCATCTGGTCACCATCGAAATCCGCGTTAAATGCCGTACAAACTAACGGGTGAAGCTGAATTGCTTTTCCTTCAATTAATTTTGGCTGGAACGCCTGAATTCCCAAACGGTGCAAAGTTGGAGCACGGTTTAGCAATACCGGATGTCCTTTAATTACGTTTTCAAGAATATCCCAAACTACTGGTTCTTTTTTATCAATAATTTTTTTCGCAGACTTAACTGTTTTTACAATTCCTCTTTCGATTAATTTTCTGATAACGAAAGGTTTGTAAAGTTCTGCCGCCATGTCTTTTGGCAAACCACATTCGAATAATTTCAATTCTGGTCCAACGACGATTACCGAACGAGCAGAATAATCCACACGTTTACCCAAAAGGTTTTGACGGAAACGTCCTTGTTTTCCTTTTAATGAATCAGAAAGTGATTTTAATGGACGGTTAGATTCAGTTTTTACTGCTGAAGCTTTTCTTGTGTTGTCAAACAATGAATCTACTGATTCTTGTAACATACGTTTTTCGTTACGCAAGATTACTTCTGGAGCTTTGATTTCCATCAATCTTTTTAAACGATTGTTACGGATGATTACTCTTCGGTATAAATCATTTAAATCTGATGTTGCAAAACGACCTCCATCAAGTGGCACCAACGGACGTAATTCTGGCGGGATTACCGGAACTACTTTCATGATCATCCACTCAGGACGGTTTTCACGGTTTTCGTTAGATTCGCGGAAAGATTCTACAACTTGAAGTCTTTTTAAAGCTTCAGTTTTACGTTGTTTAGAAGTTTCGTTGTTTGCCGCGTGTCTTAATTCGTAAGAAAGTTCGTCAAGGTCAATTCTTGCCAATAAATCCATGATACATTCAGCACCCATTTTGGCGATGAATTTATTTGGATCTGAATCATCTAAATATTGATTTTCCATCGGAAGGGTATCTAAAATGTTTAGATATTCTTCTTCGGTTAAAAAGTCAAGACGGTTTAGTGCATCTCCATCAGGTCCTTTTGCAATACCTGCTTGGATTACCACGTATCTTTCGTAATAAATAATCATATCCAATTTTTTAGACGGAAGTCCAAGGATATAACCAATTTTGTTAGGTAACGAACGGAAATACCAGATGTGAGCGATTGGCACAACAAGGTTGATGTGTCCTACTCTATCACGACGTACTTTCTTTTCGGTTACTTCTACACCACAACGGTCACAAACGATTCCTTTGTAGCGAATTCTTTTATATTTTCCACAAGCACATTCGAAATCTTTTACTGGACCGAAA
Source organism: Bacteroidota bacterium (assembly GCA_023387965.1). GTDB lineage: Bacteria > Bacteroidota > Bacteroidia > Flavobacteriales > Flavobacteriaceae > Flavobacterium. The sequence goes on from JAEWHE010000010.1 coordinate 118,060, forward strand.
ATTCTTTCGCAGAAAAGACCATCGCGTTCTGGCTTGTGTGTTCTGTAATTGATGGTTTCGGGCTTTAGCACCTCACCTCTTGATTCAGCAAGAATAGATTCTGGCGAAGCAAGACCAATTGAAATTTTGTTAAACCTTTTAATTTGGTTTTTATCTTTATTTCTGTTCATCATAGTCGTAAACTTTTAAAGTCTGTGGTTGTTGGCTATTGGTTAATTGTTTTTTTGAAAAAATTTTCATTGGAAACAATCAACCAAAAACCGATCAACTATTTTATTCTTCTAATCTGATGTCTAATCCAAGACCTTTCAATTCGTGCATCAATACGTTGAATGATTCAGGAAGTCCTGGTTCTGGCATGGTTTCGCCTTTTACGATTGATTCGTAAGTTTTGGCTCTACCAATAACGTCATCGGATTTAACAGTCAAAATTTCGCGTAGTGTACTTGATGCTCCGTAAGCTTCGAGAGCCCAAACCTCCATCTCTCCAAAACGCTGACCTCCAAATTGTGCTTTACCTCCAAGAGGTTGTTGCGTAATCAATGAGTAAGGACCAATTGAACGTGCGTGCATTTTATCGTCAACCATGTGACCTAATTTCAGCATGTAAATTACTCCTACGGTTGCAGGTTGGTGGAATCTTTCTCCAGTTCCTCCATCGTATAAGTAAGTATGTCCGAATCTTGGAATTCCAGCTTCGTCTGTCAAGTCGTTGATTTGATCTAATGAAGCACCGTCGAAAATTGGAGTTGCGAATTTTTTGCCTAATTTTTGACCAGCCCATCCAAGAACTGTTTCATAAATTTGACCAATGTTCATACGCGAAGGTACCCCAAGTGGATTCAAAACGATGTCAACCGGAGTTCCGTCTTCTAAGAACGGCATGTCTTCGTGACGAACAATTCTTGCCACAATACCTTTGTTCCCGTGACGTCCCGCCATTTTATCACCCACTTTAAGTTTACGTTTTTTTGCAATGTAAACTTTTGCAAGTTTTAAAATTCCGGCTGGAAGTTCATCTCCAACGGTAATGGTGAATTTTTCTCTTCTCAATGCACCTTGCAAATCGTTTAATTTAATTTTATAGTTGTGAATTAAATCGTTAACTAATTTGTTAGTTTCATCGTCAGCAACCCATTGACCTTTGCTTAAATGTGCAAAATCTTCAACAGCGTTTAGCATTTTTTGGGTATATTTTTTACCTTTTGGCAATACTTCTTCACCCAAATCGTTCATTACTCCTTGCGAAGTTTTTCCGTTTACGATATTGAAAAGTTTGTCAACTAATTTGTCTTTTAATTCAACAAATTTAGTTTCGAATTCCATTTCGAGTGCAGCCAAATCATCTTTGTCTTTGCCTCTCTTACGTTTATCTTTAACGGCTCTTGCGAATAATTTTTTATCCAAAACAACACCGTGTAAAGAAGGTGACGCTTTTAATGAAGCATCTTTTACGTCTCCAGCTTTGTCACCAAAGATTGCTCTTAAAAGTTTTTCTTCCGGAGTTGGATCTGATTCTCCTTTTGGAGTAATTTTTCCAATCAAAATATCGCCAGGTTTTACTTCGGCACCAATTCTGATCATTCCGTTTTCATCTAAATCTTTCGTAGCTTCCTCAGAAACGTTAGGAATATCGTTAGTCAACTCCTCGTTACCTAATTTAGTATCTCTTACTTCCAAAGAATAATCATCTACGTGAATTGAGGTAAAGATGTCATCGCGAACTACTTTTTCAGAAATTACAATTGCATCCTCGAAGTTATAACCTTTCCATGGCATAAATGCTACTTTAAGGTTTCTTCCTAATGCTAATTCTCCGTTTTGCGTAGCATATCCTTCAGATAAAACTTGACCTTTAACAACTCTGTCGCCTTTTCTAACAATCGGTTTCAGGTTAATTGAGGTACTTTGGTTGGTTTTTCTGAATTTTATTAAATTGTAAGTTTTTTCATCAGAGTCAAAACTTACCATTCTTTCTTCTTCCGTTCTATCGTATTTAATGGTGATGATATTGGCATCAACATATTCTACAGTTCCGTTTCCTTCCGCATTGATTAATACTCTGGAATCAGACGCTACTTGTCTTTCTAAACCAGTACCAACGATTGGTGCTTCTGGTCTTAACAAAGGTACCGCCTGACGCATCATGTTCGATCCCATCAAAGCACGGTTAGCATCATCATGCTCCAAGAATGGAATTAATGAAGCTGAAATAGAAGCGATTTGGTTTGGTGCAACGTCTGTGTAGTGAACTACATTTGGTTCTACAACCGGGAAATCACCTTCTTCACGAGCAATAACTCTTTCTGCAGTAATTTGCCCTGCATCAGACATTTCAATATTTGCCTGAGCAATCATTTTGCCTTCTTCTTCTTCGGCACTCAAATAAATTGGTTCTGATGTTAAATCAACTTTACCATCAACCACTTTTCTATATGGAGTTTCGATGAATCCCATTCCGTTTACTTTGGCATAAACTCCAAGTGATGAAATCAAACCAATGTTTGGACCTTCGGGAGTTTCAATCGGACATAAACGACCGTAATGTGTATAGTGAACGTCACGAACCTCGAAACCTGCTCTTTCACGAGAAAGACCACCTGGTCCAAGAGCAGATAATCTACGTTTGTGCGTAATTTCTGCCAATGGATTGGTTTGATCCATAAATTGCGAAAGCTGGTTTGTTCCGAAGAATGAATTGATTACAGATGATAATGTTTTGGCATTAATCAAATCAATTGGTGTAAACACCTCGTTATCTCTAACGTTCATTCTCTCACGGATGGTTCTCGCCATACGAGCCAAACCAACACCAAATTGTGCCGAAAGTTGTTCTCCAACTGTTCTTACACGACGGTTTGACAAGTGATCGATGTCATCAATCTCTGCTTTAGAGTTGATTAATTCGATTAGATATTTTACGATAGTGATGATATCTTCTTTGGTCAAAACTTGTTTGTCCATAGGAATATCAAGACTTAATTTTTTGTTCATTCTGTAACGACCTACTTCACCTAAATTGTAACGTTGGTCTGAGAAGAATAATTTATCGATAATTCCACGAGCGGTTTCTTCATCAGGCGGTTCTGCGTTACGCAACTGACGGTAGATATGCTCAACAGCTTCTTTTTCAGAGTTTGTTGGATCTTTTTGAAGCGTGTTGTGGATAATAGCGTAATCAGCTTGGTTATTATCCTCTTTGTGTAAAAGAATTGTTTTTACGTTAGCTTCAATAATTTCTTCTACGTTGTCTTTATCGATAATGGTATCACGATCGAGAATAATTTCGTTACGCTCGATTGACACTACTTCTCCAGTATCTTCATCTACGAAATCTTCGTGCCAAGTGTTCAATACACGAGCCGCAAGTTTTCTTCCGATGTATTTTTTCAATCCGGTTTTTGACACTTTAATTTCTTCTGCAAGGTCAAAAATTTCTAGGATGTCTTTATCTCTTTCAAAACCAATAGCACGGAAAAGTGTGGTTACTGGTAATTTTTTCTTTCTATCGATGTAAGCGTACATGACATTGTTAATATCAGTAGCAAATTCGATCCACGAACCTTTAAAAGGAATTACACGTGCAGAATAAAGTTTAGTTCCATTGGCATGGAAAGATTGTCCGAAGAAAACACCTGGTGATCTATGAAGCTGAGAAACAACAACGCGTTCTGCTCCATTGATTACAAATGTTCCGCTTGGCGTCATGTAAGGAATGGTTCCCAAATAAACGTCCTGAACGATAGTTTCGAAATCTTCGTGTTCAGGATCGGTACAATATAATTTTAGACGTGCTTTAAGTGGCACGCTGTAAGTTAGTCCTCTCTCAATACATTCCTGAATGGTATAACGTGGCGGATCAACGAAGTAATCCAGGAACTCCAATACAAATTGATTTCTGGTATCTGTAATTGGAAAATTTTCCATGAAGGTGTTATACAGTCCTTCATTGCCTCTTTCGTCTGATTTGGTTTCCAATTGGAAAAAATCTTTGAACGATTTCACCTGAATATCAAGAAAATCTGGATATTGTGGGATGTTTTTTGTCGAGGCGAAATTCAATCTTTCAGTCTGATTTGTTATCATCAATGGACAAAATTTTGATTAAAAAAAAGTAGTTATTTTGTGTAAAACACTGTTTAGTTAATACTTTCTTTTTAAAATCGATACATCTTGAAAAATGACCTGATGGTGCATTTTCTGTCTTCGTATTGATTAAAAACTTTTTCGTATTTTAAACTTATTTTATAATAAAACCATATATAATTTTATTATACGAAAAATGGTTTAGGCCTTTGGATGGGATATCCAAGGCCTAAACCTAGTTCTTGTAAACTGGTAAACTTATTTAAGCTCAACAACAGCTCCAGCTTCTTCCAAAGCTTTCTTAAGACCTTCTGCCTCATCTTTAGAAACACCTTCTTTGATGTTAGATGGAGCACCGTCAACGATGTCTTTAGCTTCTTTAAGACCAAGTCCTGTTAATTCTTTAACAGCTTTTACTACTGCTAATTTAGAAGCTCCAGCATCTTTCAATACTACTGTAAATTCTGATTGCTCTTCTGCAGCAGCACCAGCATCACCACCACCAGAAACTACAACCGCAGCTGCAGCTGGCTCGATACCATACTCGTCTTTTAAAATTGTTGCTAAATCGTTAACCTCTTTTACTGTTAAGTTAACTAATTGTTCTGCGAATTGTTTCAAATCTGCCATTTTTTCTATCGTTTAAGATTTTTTTTAAATATAATTGTAATTTGTGCGTACTTGATTAAGCCTCTGCTCCTTCTTCGTCTTTGAATTGGTTTTTAAGAGCTGAAATAACTCTTTGTGCAGGAGACTGAAGTAATCCGATGATTTCTCCGATAACCTCTTCTTTAGATTTAAGAGAAGCTAATGAATCAAGAAGGTTATCACCGATGTAAATTTCTTCATTGATATAAGCTCCTTTAAAAACTGGTTTATCAGATTTTTTACGGAATTCTTTGATAATTTTTGCAGGCGCGTTCGCAACGTCAGCAATTAAAATAGAAGTGTTTCCTTTCAACACTTCTGGCAATTCGCCATAGTTGTTGGTTGAAGCTTCCATTGCTTTTCCAAGCAAAGTGTTTTTTACAACTTCTAATTTAATTCCAGCTTTGAAACAAGCTCTACGAAGATTTGAAGTAGTTTCTGCATTTAAGCCAGAAATATCTGCTACATAAACAATATTAGTACCAGCTAACTGTGCAGTTAAATCTTCAATCGCGATTGATTTTTCTTCTCTAGTCATACTAAAAATTTTTAACTACCAATTATACTGCTTTAGGATCTAAAGCAATAGCAGGACTCATTGTTGATGAGATGTGGATACTCTTAATGTAAGTACCTTTCGCTGCAGTTGGTTTCATTTTGATTAATGTTTGAATAATTTCATGCGCATTCTCGGTAATCATGTCAGCTCCAAATGAAACTCTTCCGATTCCAGCATGAACGATACCAGTTTTATCAACTTTAAAGTCAATTTTACCAGCCTTAACTTCTTGAACAGCTTTCGCTACATCCATAGTAACAGTTCCGGTTTTAGGATTTGGCATAAGACCCCTTGGTCCTAAAACTCTACCCAATGGACCTAATTTACCCATAACAGCAGGCATTGTGATGATTACATCAACATCTGTCCAACCGTCTTTGATTTTTTGTAAATAATCATCCAAACCTACGTGATCTGCACCAGCTGCTTTAGCTTCAGCTTCTTTATCTGGAGTTACAAGAGCCAAAACTCTTACATCTTTACCAGTTCCGTGAGGCAATGTTACTACACCTCTTACCATTTGATTTGCTTTTCTTGGATCTACGCCCAATTTTACAGCGATATCAACAGACTCATCAAATTTTGCAGAAGCAACTGTTTTGATAAGTTCAGAAGCATCTTTTAAAGAATATAATTTATTCTTTTCGATTTTCGATGCTGCCTCTTTTTGTTTTTTAGTCAATTTTGCCATGTTTTTTCTTAATTAGAAGGAGCATCTCCAGTTACTGTAATACCCATAGATCTTGCAGTTCCAGCAATCATACTCATTGCAGACTCTAATGTAAATGCATTTAAGTCAGCCATTTTGTCTTCAGCGATTGCTTTAATTTGATCCATAGTAACTTTTGCTACTTTTTTACGGTTTGGTTCTCCAGAACCTCCTTTTAATTTCGCAGCTTCTAACAATTGAACAGCAGCGGGTGGCGTTTTTACAACAAAGTCAAACGACTTGTCTTTGTACACAGTAATTTGTACAGGCAAAACTTTACCAGGTTTATCTTGGGTTCTTGCATTAAATTGCTTACAGAACTCCATGATGTTAACTCCAGCAGCTCCCAGAGCAGGTCCAACCGGTGGCGAAGGGTTCGCGGCACCTCCCTTAACTTGTAGTTTAACTACTTTACTAATCTCTTTAGCCATTGTTTAAAAAAATTTACACTTTCAGTGGAAGCAGAAAGTGCGGATTATAGATAATGTAACAAAATTTATACTTTTTCTACTTGCATAAAACTTAATTCTAGTGGCGTTTTTCTTCCGAAAATTTTCACCATTACTTCTAGTTTACGCTTCTCTTCGTTGATTTTTTCAACTGTTCCATTAAAACCATTGAACGGACCATCTACCACTTTTACGGTTTCCCCAAGTGTAAAAGGAATCGCCTGATTGTCAGTTTTAACAGCTAATTCATCAACTTTACCAAGCATACGATTTACTTCGGATTGACGCAAAGGCACAGGATCTCCGCCTTTTGTTTCACCCAAAAAACCAATAACGCCGGTAATTGACTTGATAATGTGTGGTATCTCACCTACTAGATTAGCTTCAACCATCACATAACCCGGGAAATAAACACGGTCTTTATTGATTTTTTTTCCATCACGTACTTGAACCACTTTTTCAGTTGGCACCAATACTTGAGAAATATAATCAGACATTCCCAAACGGTTGGTTTCAGTTTCTATATAGGCTTTTACTTTGTTCTCTTGACCGCTAACGGCGCGAACAACGTACCATTTCTTCACATTATTTTCCGTCATGACAATTATTTCAATAAATTATAGAAACCTTCGATTGCTTTAGCGAATACTACATCTACTCCCCAAGTTGCCAGAGCGAATACTACAGAAAAAACCGCCACTACAATTGTAAGACGTTGAACTTCTGCCCATTCCGGCCAGGTAACATTATTTTTCAATTCCGCGAAAGCTTCGGAAATATAATTAACAACTTTTGCCATTGTAATTTATTTTTTTGCACGGGCGGAGGGATTCGAACCCCCATCAACGGTTTTGGAGACCGCTATTCTACCCTTGAACTACGCCCGTTTATTAAAAGCCAGCAGTATCGCGAGACACTGCTGGCTCATTATTTATTTTTTTCTTGAATTAGTCAAGAATTTCAGTTACCTGACCAGCACCTACAGTTCTACCACCTTCACGGATAGCGAAACGTAAACCAACGCTTAATGCGATTGGGCTTAATAAAGCTACTTCAATTGTCAAGTTATCACCTGGCATTACCATCTCTACACCTGCTGGTAAAGAAATAACTCCTGTTACGTCAGTTGTACGTACGTAGAACTGTGGACGGTAGTTATTGTGGAATGGCGTGTGACGACCACCTTCTTCTTTTTTCAAGATATAAACCTCAGCTTTGAATTTAGCGTGTGGCTTTACTGATCCTGGCTTAATAATTACCATACCTCTACGGATATCAGCTTTATCAATACCTCTCAACAATAGACCTACGTTATCTCCAGCTTCACCTCTATCAAGGATTTTACGGAACATCTCAACTCCTGTAATTGTAGAAGTCAATTTATCAGCTCCCATACCGATGATTTCAACCGGATCTCCAGTGTTAGCAACCCCAGTTTCGATACGACCTGTAGCAACAGTTCCACGACCTGTAATTGTAAACACGTCCTCAACTGGCATCAAGAATGGTTTGTTAACATCTCTTTCTGGCTCTTCGATCCATGCATCAACAGCCTCCATTAATTCGATAATTTTAGGAACCCAGTTTGGATCAGCATTCAATCCACCTAAAGCAGAACCTTGAATAACCGGACCATTATCTCCATCATATTCATAGAAAGATAATAAATCTCTAATTTCCATTTCTACAAGCTCTAATAACTCAGCATCATCAACCATATCCACTTTATTCATGAATACAACGATACGAGGAATTCCAACCTGACGACCTAAAAGGATGTGCTCACGAGTTTGTGGCATAGGACCATCAGTTGCAGCTACTACAAGAATAGCACCATCCATTTGAGCAGCTCCAGTAACCATGTTTTTCACGTAATCCGCGTGACCTGGACAGTCAACGTGTGCATAGTGACGGTTAGCAGTTTCATACTCTACGTGAGATGTATTAATTGTAATACCTCTTTCTTTCTCTTCTGGTGCGTTATCGATCTGGTCGAAAGATTTAGCAGCAGTCTTAGAGTGACCAGCTTCTGCCAAAACTTTAGTGATAGCAGCAGTCAATGTAGTTTTTCCGTGATCCACGTGTCCAATTGTACCGATGTTTAAGTGCGGTTTGGAACGATTAAAACTTTCTTTTGCCATTTTAATTAATTTTTAATCTTAGTTATATATTAGTGTTCAAATTCTTAAACGAGCCAATGACGGGATTTGAACCCGTGACCTCTTCCTTACCAAGGAAGCACTCTACCCCTGAGCTACACCGGCTTTTTTCCAATCATTTGCGATTGTTTTTTTTTGTGGGAAGAGCAGGATTCGAACCTGCGAAGGTTTCCCAACGGATTTACAGTCCGTCCTCGTTGGCCGCTTGAGTATCTTCCCTAACCTTTTAAATTTCAATATTTTAAAATAATTGAGCCGATGGAGGGACTCGAACCCACGACCTGCTGATTACAAATCAGCTGCTCTAGCCAGCTGAGCTACACCGGCGACTCAATAAAAAAGTCCGCTATTTCTAACGGACTGCAAATGTATATCTTTTTGTTTCTTATTCAAAATATTTTTTGAAAAAAAATTATATTATATATATGTTCTTACTTTTTCTTTCCTTTTTAGTAATACTCTTTGCATTGATTCCGCACAAAGCTCCACTCCTTCTTCAAAGGTTTTACATTGTTTTTTTACAATAAATTCATCGCCAGGTACATTAATTTTCATCTCCGTGATCTTATTTTCTTTCTCGCTGGTTTGTTCTACCTTAAGAAAAACATCAGAAGACACGACTCTGTCATAAAATTTTTCTAATTTATCCATTTTCTCTTGAATAAAATCAACTAGTTTTCCGTCAACATTAAAGTTAACTGCATGAACATTTACCTTCATAATAATATTGTTTTTTTTTGGATTAAACATTTAGAATTATTTCTGACCTCGAGGATGTGATTCACCATACACTTTTTTTAATTCAGCCAAGCTGTTATGCGTATAAATTTGAGTGGACGCCAAACTCGAATGCCCTAATAATTCCTTTACCGAATTTAAGTCTGCTCCATTATTTAGCATATGAGTCGCAAAGGTGTGTCGTAATATATGCGGACTTTTTTTTGCCTTGGAAGAGACATGACTAAAGTACGTATTAATAATTCGATAAACAAAAGTTTCGTTTAATTTAACGCCTTTTAAGGAAAGAAAAAAATATTCGGGTTCGTGGATCAATTCTAACTCATCTCGATGGCGATTATAATCCTTTGCCAAATCTGCAACTGCAGCGATTAGCGGCACTAACCTTTCTTTGTTTCTTTTTCCTAAAACTTTAATAATTTTTCGGGATAAATCTACATCTGCATATTTGAGATTGATTAATTCGCTACGTCGAATTCCGGTGGCGTAAAATAAATCGATTATTAATTTGTTCCGAATGCCTTCAAAATCATTACTAAAAACAGGAAGTTGCAATACGTCATTTAATTCTTTTTCAGAAAAAGGAATTTGTACTTTTTGCGGTTTTTTGAGTGATTTGTGTTTTGCCAAAGGCGAAATGTCAATCTGTTTTATTTTAAGCAAAAATTTATAGTATGCTTTTAATGATGCCATTTTTCGATTGACCGAAGTATTGGAAATTTTTGAATCAACTAAAGAAACAATCCAGTTCCTAATCATTGGATAATTGACTGTATCAATATTTTCTTCGCCGAAATCTTGCTTGATAAATTGTGTGAATTCGGCTAAATCGTTAGTGTAAGCCAAAACGGTATGAGGAGAATATTTTTTCTCGTTACTTAAATATTCTGCAAAAGCGGTAGCGTTATCTTTCATCTACAAAAAAAGTCAGCTATCAAAGATAATAAAACTTTGACAACTGACTTTTGTATTGCTACAGAAAAATATCTACTATCCTTCCGCTTGGTCTCTCAACCCTTGGATGTAAGCAGCTTTCTGAATTTGTGCTCTTCTTGTTACTGACGGTTTTGTGAACGCTTGACGTGATCTTAACTGACGAACAGTTCCAGTTTTGTCAAATTTTCTTTTATAGCGTTTTAACGCTCTATCAATATTTTCTCCGTCTTTAATTGGTATAATCAACATAATTTAGACACCTCCTCTCATTTACGGGTGCAAAGATACACTTTATTTTATATTATGAATATCAAAACGTGATTATTTTTAGCCCGGATAGCAACGGTTATCCTTTTTACGGAAAACTGTAGCTTTTTCTATAAAAAAAAGAGCGACCAGCGGAAGCTCCTTTTTTTTATTTAGAAAAACACAATTTGATGTAAAAAGATAATAGCGAATAGCCGGATTAGCTTCTGAAAATTATTTTTTAACTGCGGGATTATAACTTTTTTGGTCGATAATCATTTTTGATAAAATTTCTTTCAAAATTTCGGAAGTTCCACCACCAATTGGTCCTAAGCGACTGTCTCTGAACAATCTTGCCAACGGATAATCTTCCATATAACCGTAACCGCCAAGCATTTGCAAGCAACTGTAGATGGTTTCGTCGGCTACTTTTGTGGATTTTAATTTTGCCATTGTAGCTTCTTTTACTACGTATTCGCCTTGAATTAATCGGGCAACAGCGGCATAATTAAATAATTTGCAATGTTCCACATCGGTGGCATGTTCTACAATTGTGTGTCGTAAAGCTTGGAATTTGTTAATTGTGGTGCCAAATGCCTCGCGTTCTGACATATATTGTATGGTGTAATTGATGGCAAATTCTGCTCTGGCGTGTGCATTTATCGCCATAATCAATCGTTCCAAGGCGAAATGTTGCATGATGTACGGAAATCCTTTACCTTCTTCTCCCATTAAATTTTCGGCTGGAATAGTAACATTGTCAAACGAAATTTCTGCCGTATCCGAAGCTCTCCAACCTAATTTATCAAGTTTGGTAGCCGTAATTCCGTTGCTTTTTGCATCTACCAAAAATATACTAATCCCTTTGTTACCAAGCTCTGGAGTGGTTTTTGACGCCACAACGTAATAATCTGCATAAACGCCATTGGTAATAAAAGTTTTAGAACCGTTGATGATATATTGGTCGCCTTTTTTCACGGCTGTGGTTTTCATTCCGGCAACATCGCTTCCGCCAAAAGGTTCCGTGATACACAAAGCGCCAATTTTATCGCCAGAAATACTACCAGCTAAATACTCTTGCTTGATTCTTTCGTCGCCTTCAGCTTGTAAATGTGTCATGGCAAGATAAGCGTGAGCCCACATTGCTGCTGCAAAACCTGAAGATTTTATCTGTTGTAATTCTTCTAAAAAAATTACGGTGTAAAATAAATCCAAGCCTAAACCTCCATAAGTTTCCGGATAAGTTAACCCGAAAAAGCCCATTTCTCCAAATTTTTTCCAGATAAATCGCTCAATTGTACCGGTTTTTTCCCACTTTTCGATGTGAGGAACTACTTCTTTTTGTAAAAAATCGCGAAAACTGGCACGAAACATTTCATGCTCTTCTGTAAAGTACAATGAACTCATATATTAAAAGGTATTTTAGACTATTTTTTTAGAATTCCAAATATAAAGCAATTATCTTCACTTTTTCAACGGGAAAACCTTTTATTTTTGTTAAATCCTCAATTCCATTAATTTTGTTGTTCATACTTCTATAAGTTACAATTTCTTTATTTAGCGGATACCTGAAATATGGAAATTGCCCGAGCTCTTTCATTGAAGCGTCATTAATCTTAATTTTTTTAACCGAAGGCATTTTTTCGACTATAAATCGCTGGTTCAATTGGGTAATCACTTCAGGCGAAAGTCCCCAAATATCTTGCATTTGCTCCATGTTGACAAATCCACCCAACAATTCTTTCTGTTTTAAAATCCTATCCGAAAGTCCGTCACCGATACCGTAAACTTTAATTAAATCTTCTTTGGTAGCCAAATTAATATCGATGATTTGAATTTTTTCTTTGGCAAAATTATTTTTAGGAAATGAATTGTTTTGAAAATTTTGCTGTTTGTTTTTCACCCAATCCGGAAATTTGAAGTAAGGCGAAATTTTAGCTAGCAAAGAATCGGAAACTTTAGTGACAGCCTGAAATTCCGCAGTCGAATTGACAAATTTATTTTGCTTTCGGTAGGCAAAAAGTCGGTCGATTTCGGCGGTAGAAATTCCCAATTTGTAAGCGCGATAATCTGTGAGAAAATTAGGATTGAAAGGATAAATTTTCTCAGAAATATTTTGCTCGGCTAAATTGACAGAATCGAGCGTGGCTTGCAACATCAACCATTGCTTTTTTTCAACTGAAGCGGTTTTAGCCGGTTTTTGCTTGACGAAAAAAAAGGCAATTTGGCATCCAATAATTAAAACTGCAAGTATTAAAATACCGGCTCTTTCTCCCGAAGAGAATTTGAAAAACGAAAATTTTGGCATGTATTCATCATTTTGGCGGGGAAAAATTAAACAAACTTATAGGTCAAAAACAGAACTTCGTTTGGTATAAATTAAATCTTTCAGCCGAACCAAAAAAGCAAGCGTCAAGTAAACGCCAAACCAAAGTCCTACGGTAAAAAAAGAGATGTAAATAAAAAACAACCGAACACTTGAAGCCCGCATTCCCAAACGATCGGCGAGCCTTGAGGAGACTTCAAAGCCGTGTTTTTCAAAAAAATGCCGAATGTTCGTAATCATTGTTTTTTTTTCAAAAGTAAAAAATTATCCGTGATTTTTCATCAACTCTAATCCGATATTACATTTTAAACAATTTCTGAAATTGCAATATTCGTTTTTTAGTTGCAGCAATGATTGACTATCGTATGCATTTTGGGATTTTAAGCCAATCATCTCAAATTTGTCAACGATATTATTTTGTTCCGCCGAAACTTGCTGCATTAACGCAATGAGGTCTTCAGAAATTTCCTTGCCAACAAATTTAGAATAAGCAAATTTAAACGGAATCACGGTATTCATCAACAACAAATCGATAAAACTGTTGGAAAGTTTCTTGGTTTTAAATTTACTTTCCCGATCAAAGAGATAACGCGTTTGCCAATATTCTGAGACCGAAACTTTAAAAATGTCATAAATTTCTACCAGCGAATTGCTCTCGATTATTTTCAGAAATAAATGTTCTTGTTGGTGGTAAAGTTGCGCCAATTGTGCCAATCTGATTGTCGGAAAATTGTCAGGACGGTGTTTGAAAAATTCGAGTTGGGTTTCTATTTTTTTAGGCAAATTATATTTTTGCAAAAGATACCCAAATCTAAACCTCAAGTCTTTGGCATAAAAATCTTCAACCGAAGCATCGAGCAAACAGGTCAATCCAAAAAACAAAGCTTCCAGATTTTCGAGCTCAAATTTTTCTTTCTGGATGATGGAAAACGGAATCAATTTTGCCATTTCAAAAAAAGAATTTCCGTTTGTATTCAGCCCGAAATTCTTTGCCAAAGCACAAAAAAGAACAGCTTCCCAATCATTTGCCATTTCGTCAAGCATCTCAAAAATCGGCTGACATTTGCGTTGCAATCTTTCGAAAAAAAGTTTTTCTTTAAAATTATCAATGACAAAAGAATCTATCGAGGCAATTTGATTTTCGCAATAAATCCACTTTTTTTGACTAATTAAAGAATTATATATTGACAAAATATCTGGCGAAACATAGTTTTTCAGTTCCAAAACAGGAATTTCTGAATTGTCATTTCTAAAAACGGCAGCGTCATTTTCCCAAACAACATGAAGAATTACATTGTCATAATTAGAATCTTGCTCGTGAGAGTGTAAATACCAATCGGAAGATTTAAGGTGAATTTCCACATTTCCAGCCCATTTTTGGCCGCCAATTTCAATTTGTGCGTTGAAAAAATCCGGACCAGAAAGTTGCAAATATTGCCCGGAATTAAAAATTGTCACTTGTTCGTCGTGAGCGGTTTTGAGATTTGTAAAGTCAAATTGTTTGAACTGCCACACATAATGCAAAAAATCTTCTTTCATATTTCGGTAGATAAAAAATGGTTTTGGCGAATATTGTTGTGTTTAAATTTACAAATTTTCTCGAAATGAGCGTATATTTGAGCAAACTCTAATTTTCCCATGAAAAATATTTTGTTGGCAATTGCCTTTTTGTGTTGCAATTTTGTAAATGCTCAAAAAAAACCTAACGCTTTAAAAATTACTTACAGTCGCAGTTCTAACGGAAAAACGATTGAAAATCAAGATAAAATTTTAGTTTTTACCGATAAAAATTTGACTTATATAACGAGCGAAAAAGCCTATAATTCTCAAGCTAAATTTCCCGTAGAAAATACTTTAATCAATCGAAACGGAAATCTATTGTACCAAGTAGCCCAACTTTCGTCGGATAAAAAAATTGCTACGGTTGACAGCCTTTCGATTGGCAAACAACAATTTGAATTACAAAACGATACCAAAACTATTTTAGGTTATCGTTGCAAAAAAGCGAAAACGATTATCAACTCTAACACCATCGAAATTTGGTACACGAATGATTTGCAAATTTTCGGAGCGCCAACTGTTTTGGGTCAAAATTTGGGTTTGGTTTTAGAAATGAACCGCAATAATAATTACGTAGTAACTGCCGAAAAAATTGAAAAAATCAAGGCGTTTCCGGAAGATTTAAAAATAAATTTACCCCAACTTTCCACTACCGATTTGCTAAGTTATCGCGATGTTTTATGGCAATCAAGATTTACGACGATTCCAGTTTTTAAAGACGATACCATTCATTTTCCGGGCGAAGCCAAAAGCAACGATAGTATTTTGAGATTTGCCAACGGAACCGTGATTGTCAAAAAAATTAAATTTCCCGAAATTAATCCGGGAAGTCAGATTTTCGTTGATTTGACCGAACAATCTTCCGGAGATGCTTATGACCGAACGGGTTCAGTTTTTTTAATTAATGCTGAAGAAAATTTTTCTTTCTTCAACGGATTGCAAAATGGTATAAAATCACTTCCGGCTTATGAAAATGGCAATGGCAAAAAATATCACGGAGTTGTAAAAACAGATGAATTTTCTCCGGTTTTAGAATTGATGCGCTTTTTTACGCCTTTTGGAATCAAAAATTTTAATCACATTGAAATTAAGGGCAAAACGTGGCATGAGATCGTTCCGTATCGTCAGGATATTTCGGAGTTACGAGAAAAAATTTCCGGCAAAGAAGTATATATCGGAACTTTTATTGGAAATTATGACAAAGGTGGACACAAAGTAAATCTAAATATTACCATTCATCCGGATGAAAATTCAGCTTCAAGAAAACAAATCGTGCTTTCTTTATTTAACACGACTAACGTAATGGAAATGGCGGAACAAGATTATGCCACGATGTTTAACAGCGAAAAAGGTTTGGAAGTGAAATTTACTTTGGAAGAAAATTTGAAAAACGTGCGTTTGCGATACATCACGACTGGACATGGCGGTTGGGAAAATGGCGACGAATTTGTTCCAAAGAAAAATACGATTATTTTAGACGGCAAAGAAATTTTTAGCTTTGTCCCTTGGCGAACCGATTGTGGTTCATATCGCTTGTTTAATCCGGCTTCTGGGAATTTTGCTAACGGACTTTCTTCGTCTGATTACAGCAGATCAAATTGGTGTCCGGGAACCACCACTAATCCTATTTTTATTGATTTAGGCGATTTGACTGCCGGAGAACATTCAATTAGAGTGAAAATTCCGCAAGGCGAAAGCGAAGGCGGAAGTTTCAGTTCTTGGAATGTTTCGGGAACTTTGATTGGAGAATAAAAAAATCCTGACGTTTATTTCGTCAGGATTTCTTTTTATATTTTTTTCAATTCAGAAGCTTTGACGGTTATGACTTTGCCATCACGCATAATCACCACCGACTGATTTTTTTCAATTTTACTTTGAATTAATCTTTCGTAAGATAATTTCAAACCCTTCATTACTTTTTCGTGAAAATCATCAGTTTTGTTTAATTTCTTGCTCATTTAATATCGTGTTAATTGTTCCCACTTTTGTTGATCAAAAACTTCCGAATTTTCATCCATAACGCCACTGGCAATTATTTTCGGTTCGGCTTCGTTGCCATAAACAATCCAACTGTCACACAAAGTTAAATAAATTTTAAATAAGTTTTTTGGTTACTGAATTGAACCGATGATATCGTACTTCGTAATAATATGGTGTTTGTTTTCGCCTAAATCTACTAAAACAGCTTGGTTTTCCTTGCTAAATAATTTTGAAATTTCTTCAACCGAAGTTCCAGCTTTTACGATAGGATATGGTTTACCCATGACTTCGCGAACTGGTTTTTCGGCAACATATTTATCAGAAATATAACTTTGGAACAAATCAGTTTCATCAATTGAACCTACGAATCCAGTAACATCAATCACAGGAATCTGAGAAATTTTGTGTTTTCTCATTCTTTCAATCGCATGCGAAACCAATTCTTCAGTACGAACTACAACCAAAGGTTTGTCCTTATGATCTTTGATTAAATCTTCGGCTTTTTTAATTTCTTGGTCTAAGAAACCGCGTTCACGCATCCAATCGTCATTGAACATTTTTCCTACATAACGACTTCCCGAATCGTGGAAAAGAACCACGACAACATCAGTTGGTTTAAACTCATCTTTTAGTTGCAATAAACCTTTAATCGCAGCTCCAGCAGAATTACCTACAAAAATTCCTTCTTCCAACGCAATTCTTCTGGTGTAAACAGCGGCGTCTTTATCCGTAACTTTGGTAAATCCGTCGATAAGTGAAAAATCTACGTTTTTAGGCAAAATGTCTTCACCAATACCTTCTGTGATGTATGAATAGATTTCGTTTTCGTCAAAAATTCCGGTTTCATGGTATTTTTTAAAAACCGAACCATAAGTATCGATTCCCCAAATTTTAACGTTTGGATTTTTTTCTTTCAAATATTTCGCCACACCAGAAATAGTTCCTCCTGTTCCTACTCCAACAACAAAATGCGTAATTTTCCCTTCGGTTTGTTCCCAAATTTCCGGCCCTGTTTGTTCGTAATGAGCCACTGCATTCGATGGATTATCGTATTGATTTACGTACCATGCATTTGGTGTTTCTTCAGCCAAACGTTTTGATACGGAATAATAAGAACGCGGATCAGTTGGCTCAACGTCTGTGGGACATACGACAACTTTCGCACCAACGGCACGAAGGATGTCCATTTTTTCCTTAGATTGTTTATCAGAAATTACGCAAATTAATTTGTAACCTCTAACAATTGCCGCTAAAGCCAATCCCATTCCTGTATTTCCAGAAGTTCCTTCAATGATGGTTCCTCCGGGTTTAAGTCTTCCATCGGCTTCGGCATCGTCAATCATTTTTACAGCCATACGGTCTTTTACGGAATTCCCGGGATTGAAGGTTTCTACTTTTGCGAGTACCAAAGCATCAACTTCTTGGGTTACTTTATTGAGTTTAACCAATGGCGTGTTTCCGATGGTTTCGAGTATATTTTTAGCGTATTTCATTTTTTTTGGAATGATTTTACAAATTTTTTGCAAATATAGGCTTTAAGTTACAGAGTTGCAAAGGCTAATTGGAACGGAAATTTTCTGGTGAGCAGGATTTGCGTGAAGGATGGTAGCGGAAACCCACTGCTAAAAAAATACCTAAGATTTGCTTTTGTACAAAAGCGACCAGCGGAAGCTCTTTGTACAAAATTGCAAATCTGGTATTTTTTAGCAGTTGTTGAAGCGGACAGCCTGACCCGCAGGGACACGCCCAAAAAAATATTTTAGGTGAAAAAATTCCAGACCAATCCGAAGCGAACGGTGAAGTCGCGGTAAGGATAATTTGGAGCGGAATAATAGTTGTTCTGCCCGAAAAGTGCGTTAAAATGTTCGGCTTTTAGGTAAATTCTGGTGTTGCGAACTTTGGCATTCAGGAAAAAATCGAGCATAGGGAAATTGCCAATTTCTCGTTGGTTTTGAATATGAAAATCGCCAATTACGGGGTTGTAATCGTCAGCAAAATAATTCGTAAAATAGTTGAAAGTGAACCCGGTTTGGATGAACAAGGCTTTTTTAAACAGGCTATCGGTGTAATAAAGCGTGTTCCGGGTGACAATTTTGGGAAGGTTGAGAATGTCTTGGCTTTGGTCAACTTCTTGGTAGAGAATGGTGTTGTCTAACGCAAATTTTTTGTAGCGAAATTCCCTTGAAACTTTTACGGAAAGGTAATTAATTCCCTCAGAAAATTGTTCGGGAGTTAGCGTTACGGTTTGCGGATTGGTGCTGGTATTCCGGAAATACAGGTGATCCGTGAGGTTGGTAACTTCAACGGTGGCGTTTAACCATTGGGTATTTGCAGTGAGGCTTAATTTATTGATTTTTTCGTTGGCAAAATTATTCGACCAATTGTAAGCCACGTAGCTGCTTTGGAACAAATTATAAGTATGATCAGGCACTTTGCTGATGTTTTGATAGCTTGCGCTGAAATTATTTCGTTCGTTGAGTCTGTAGGAAAGATTCAGATCAAGATTGGTCATTGCCTGATTAGAAATGGAATTTGAAAATAGAAAACGACCATTCCAGTTATTTTTTTGATAAGCGTATTGACCGCCGACAACGTTGAAATTGTCGCTCAACAAATTAGAAATTGGGGTCGAATCTTCGCCAAAAATGATTCGGTTATAGAAATAATTGTAGCGAAAATCTTCTACGAAAAACATAAATTGTCCGAGCGTGCTGTTTTCGTAAATGGCGCCAACTTTGTTAAACATTCGGTTGTAACGCGATTTGTCGTTGATGTTCGCGGAGTTGTATGAGTCGCCAAACCGGGAGAAAGCGATGGTTCCTTCGGCAGGTGTTACGATTTGCGTGACAACGGTAGGTTGTAAATATTCAAAAAATTTATGCTCGTAATTGAGTTGGTGCGTGAAATATAAATTATTGTTGCCCTGATTTTTATTGAATCGAAAAATGTGATCGACGAAATATCTGTTGCCTTTGAGAACGGTTCGAGCATCATTAAGATTTACGTCGAGCCTCGAACGATCTCTGAAATCTTCATCTGCTGATTCGAAATCTTCCAAACTGAAAACGCCGCCATTTTCGCCATTAGTAAGGTCTTGACCGGTAAAATGAGTTTTTAAGCGATAACGATTATTTTTAGTGGCATAATTAGCACTAAACCTGAAGTTTCCGTTGCTGGAAAGTTGGTTTATATATTTTCCGAGTGAACGCAAACCTCTATATCCTACCGCCAAATTCAACTGCTCGGATAAATTTATAGTGAATAGGGCGTTGAGCATTTGCCCTTGTTCCATTGTCGTTTTGAAAAATAATTCGCTAAACGGTGTGGGAACATGGTAATAAGTAATGTCTTGTACTTCTTGGTAATTGAAGTGTTTCCCGGCATATCCAATTACCGGATACGGTGATTGATTTTTGAGTCCGTAATTAAGCGTAGTAAAGGTTTGACCTTCGTTAGCAAAGGGCATCAAACCAAATTGGTCTTTGCGGAGGTAATTAAATTTATACTCTTTTTGGATGGTGAGCGAGGTGTCTATATATGTTGTATCATTATTTAAGGTAATAATTTTGTAAAGGTCGATTGAGGCGATTGAGTCGTTTTCCGCTATAGTGGATTCAGTAGAATTTTCAGTTAACGATGGTGAGGACTTGGGTTTTAGAGCTGATTTATTTTGCGCGCGAGGCCTATTTTGACCAACGACCACGCAAGTGAATAAGATTGTAACAAAAAAACTAAATCCGATTTTCATTCTTAGTAAATTTTGACAAATGTAGTTTATTTCCATAAAAAAAACCCACTCAATTGAGTGGGTTTTCTATAAGTAATTGAATAAAATTACATTTTTGTCAAAACCAAAGTGTTTGCAGCGAAAGTACCAGCACTTACTCTTACTCTAAAGTAAAGGGTAATTGTTTTCGTACAAGGCTCAACAGTACTTGTGGTGTTTGGCGTAGGATCTATGTAAGCAGCACCATAAGTCGGGTTGTCATACAAATAGTTTTCCGTGTATACAGGGAAAGTAACCACAGTATTCGCAGGGTCTGAACTTAAAATAATTCTTGTTTCAGAGTTTGCATCAGCTTCCCAAACGTTAGAGATAATTAACGAGTTAGCATCCGTACCTGCTTTAACTTCACAAACGTAATTGTATGGACCAGGAGTTTCAACTCCATTGTACATTCCGATGAATTCATCACGAACAACAGGACAACGTCTGAAAATGTTTACATTAGCAACAGTTCCACCTTCAACTAAAGTAGCACCATCTACGCTGTTCAAATTCAATCTAAGAGTTTCAACAATTCCTGTTTCAAGAGCGTCAAAATGACCGGTAATTTTAATACGAGCGTTATAGCTTCCAGCTGGAATTACAACTGTAGATTGATCGATAGTATATTGATCAGCCTCAGCAGATGTTCCTTCAGGGACGATCGAAATATCAACAGTACGGTCTACGTTAGAAACCGTAGTAACATCAATCACAACTTCCACTGAAGATTCTCCTTCCTCAACAACAGGAAGGTTGATTACTGAAGTTGCGTTATAACGGGCAATTGATTCGCCGTTAACGCCATCAAAAATCACTTTGTCCTCTTCACAACTTGCCGCAACGAATACTAAAGATAGAATCGCTGCTTTAAAAATATTTTTCATTTTTTAGTGATTTATATATTAATAATTAGGATTTTGTTGTGCTGCAATTCCAGGGTTACCTGCAATTTCACTTAGCGGAATAGGTAAGATAAATCTATGATCTGTTGCCGGAAGTGTACAGAAACCATTGAAAGCACAGTCACGTGGATCTCTTTCAACACCTTTACCAGCTAACGGACCTAAACGACGGATATCGATATATCTGTGACCTTCAAAAGCCAATTCAGCTCTTCTTTCGTCCATGATCAATCCCCAAGCAGCTTGAGCATTTGCTGGAGTAGCCACAGTTTGAGCAGAACCATAACGAGCTGATCTAATGGCAGCAATTTGAGCAGCAACGTTAACGAAGTCGTTATTTTGTGCGTAAAACTCAGCTCTAATCAAAATCATTTCAGACATTCTGAAGATTTTTAAATCTCCCAATAAATTCTGAGACTCTGTTACACTATATTTACCAACTGGTAATACATCGTTTTGCAAATATTGCGCATCGCTTACGTTAGGATCATCGTAGTTTGGCATAATAAGTGAAGTAGCATCCGCAATTACAAAACGTCTTACGTCAGCTGGATTATTTACCAAGTTAAATAATGCACGGTTAACTTCAAAGAAAGGTGAACCATTGATTGAACTGTTAACTGAAGACCAGAATTGGTAAAAGTTACCATTTGTACCACGAGTTCTTTCTAACTTAAAGATTACTTCACTTTGTGGGGTTTCAGTATCTAAGAAAATCGCAGGGTATTGCGCTTTAGGAGTCAATACATAAGTAGCAGCTAATTCAGTCACATATTGGTTTGCGGTGGTGTAATCTCCACGATAAGCTGCCATTCTTGCTCTGAAAGCTCTAATAAAGTTTTGACTGATATAAGTTCTGTTTTGAACTGGAATATCAACAAGATTTGCTTGTGCAAAATCTAAATCTGACTGAATCAAGTCGAAAACTTCACCAGTTGTACTTCTTAAACTTTGATCATTCGAAAGTGGCACATAGTCCATCAAAATAACACCAAGACTCGAATCGTCTTTCATATCTTCTGCAAAATAAGATAATAATACGAAATGTCCGTATGCTCTTAATGCATGGGCTTGAGCCAAAATATCATTTTTTTGGGTTTCTTCAGCAGAACCAACTTCAACTTCAACGTTTTCAGCACCAGCAATTAAGCGGTTAGCAGCGTTAATCAAACCATAATTTGAAACCCAGATAGCTGCAGCGTCTCCAGATGTAGAGAACAATTGAAATGCTAACTCACCATCTGTTCCTTGACCTCCATTATTACGTCCGATTGCAACTTCATCAGTAAACACCGAAGTAAAATAGATAGCATTTTCACCTGGAGTTCGCGAGTAAACTCCATTGATACCTAACTCCAAGTCTTCGACAGTCTCGAAAGCTCTCTCAGGAGAAAGCTCAGACGGCTGAATAATATCGATAGCATCATTACAAGACACTACGAAAATAGCCGACAAAGCAATAAGTGATAATTTAATTTTTTTCATTTTTCATTTTTTTTTTACAATTCAATTTCTAAACCTAAAGAAATAATTCTAGGAGTTGGATATTGGTAAACGTCTGAACCACGTGGGCTTTCTGCATCCCAACCTCTCCATTTAGACCAAGTCAATAAGTTTTCAGCCTGTACATATGCTCTTACTTTATTTAGGAAAGTATTTTCAAGCATTTTCTTAGAAAAATCGTAGCCCAAGCTGATGTAACGTAAACGCAAATACGAAGCATCAATTAAATAACGATCAGAACCTGCATCAGCTCCTTTATTGGTAAATCCTAATGCTGGAATATGAGTTACCGGATTATCTAATGTCCATGCGTTTAATAAATCAGTTGATTTGTTCCAAGTCCCTAAATCTGTAGGATCTTGTAAACCTTCTAAATCGTAATCGATTCTGTGAATATCAGCCACAAAGGTAAATTGCGTAGTTAAGAAGAAACCTTTGTATTGCGCATCAAATCCAAAACCACCTTGGTAAGAAGGGATGGGTGACTTTCCTGTTCTTCTACGATCTGCTTCCTGGTCAGGGTTTTCAGTAAGATTACCATTGATATCATAAAATAACAAGTTACCATTAGCAGGATTAACTCCAGCATATTTAATCATGTAATATTGAAATAATTCCTCACCACTGAAGTCGATTTGTAATCCACCATCAATAAAGCCTGTCTCAGTTGGAATGGCAAAAACTCTGTTTTGATTATATGAACCGTTGAAATTAAGCGTTAATGAGAAATCTTGCCCTCTTAAAACATCGTAAGATAAATTTGCTTCTACTCCTCGGTTTCTCAAAGTTCCAGTGTTCCCGTCCAAATTATATTGACCATTAACACCTGATATTGGCATTCCCTGATACAAATCAAGAGTACGTTTTTGATATACATCTAGGTTACCTCTAAATTTATTGTTCCAAAGCGCAAAATCTAAACCAATATTTGCTTGTTCGATAGTTTCCCATTTCAAATCAGCATTTCCTAACTGCCCTAGCGCATAAGCTGGCAAGTTAGAATATCCCGTTCCAGCAGCAAATAATGTACGAGCCCTTGACGCACCAGAAAAAATACTTTGACCTAAAATATTTTGATTCCCGGTAGAACCGAATGAAGCTCTTAATTTTAACATGTCAAAACCAGAGTTTTCCATAAACGCTTCTTGGTCAATGTTCCATCTTCCTGAGATTGACCAGAAAGTACCCCAGCGGTTGGTTTCTGCGAAACGGTAAGACGCATCACGTCTGAAAGACCCAGAAAGACCATATTTGTTATCGAAGTCGTAGTTAACCGAACCAAAGTAAGAGAACAATCCAGCCTCCGACTTACCGCTTCTTCCAATTGGAACATAAAATTGAGGGTTTAAATTTGGATTGTGTCCAATAAAACCTGCTCCATTTCCAGGCTCAAACGTTTTTGGATTCAACCCATTTTGAGTATATCCAAATGATTTTAAATGCGCTTTGTAATACTCAGTAAATACTGAAGCCTCAATAGTATGCTTTTCTGCGAATGTTTTGGCGTACGTTAAGCTTGCATTTGAATTAAATGCGAATTCACGCGTTAGACCTTCAGTCTGGAATCCTAGAAATTCTTCACCTGGATCTTGGAACAATAACGAGTTGAAAGATTCGGGATCTTGCACGTTTAAACTTGTAGCTTGAGTATAATCAACACCCATTGTACCAGCAATTGTCAAATCATCCGTGATTTTATAACTTGCTTGTGTATTTGCAATCATCTTCAACTCTTCTGTTCTAAGAGTTCCTGTATTAATACGATCTAACAACAATAAAGGAGAAAATCCTAAAGCCCCAGGGGCAACAATTACGTTTCCATCAGCATCATTGTAACCTGAATTAAACAAATCGTAAGTTTGTTGTCCATTTACATATAGACCAGGGAATAAATAAGGCAAACCTTGATTCGCAGCAACCAATGGGTTGATATTTACCGATCCTTCACCCAAGTTAGAAGCCTCATTTCTTACAGAGAAGTTACCGGTGAAAGATGTAGAGTAGTTGAAACGATCGTTATCTGATTTTCCATTTAAGTTTGAACGAAAGTTAAATCTCTTCAAATCTGTTCCTTCAACAATACCATCTTGCTCAAAATAACCAAACGAAGTATAAGAAGAGACGTTTTTACTACCATTAGTTAAGCTCAACACTTGGCTATTAGAGATACCTGTTCTAAACAAATGATCATACCAGTTAGTATCCGGACCATTGTATCCAGCAATTTGAGCATCAGTCAAACTAGCACCATAACCTCTATTAGCCGCTTTTTCTAAACCTAACAATTGCTTAGCATTCATAATGTTGTAATCGTTTTTCTGCATTGTAGAAAAACCGGTTACTGAAGAGTATTTTACCTGTAATGGCGAATCATATGAACCTTGTTTTGTTCTCACCACAATTACACCATTAGCACCTCTATTACCGTAGATAGCAGTTGCTCCAGCATCTTTCAATACTGAAACCGACTCAATATCATTAGGATTAAGGCTTCGGAAGTTATCCGCATTCAAAGGCACACCATCGATGATATACAAAGGCTCAATGTTACCACTCATAGAGCCAACTCCACGAAGAATAACAGTACTATTTGACCCCGGCTGCCCAGAACCTGTAGTAATGTTTAATCCCGGAATTTGACCTTGTAACGTTTGCATAAACGATGCGTTTGGTCTATTTTCGATTGTTTTAGCAGTTACGGTAGTTACTGCAACATTCGAAAGTTTCTTCGTTGTGGAACGATATCCCTCAACCACTACCCCTTCAATAGTAGTAGCATCTTCTTGAAGTGACACAGAAACAACTGAAGATGCCGCTGTTACAGTTACAACTTGTGTTTTGTAACCAATAAATTCAAAAATAAGTTTTTGACCTGGAGCAGCACTCAACGAGTACTTTCCATCAAAGTCAGTTTGAGTTCCTTGCCCGCCTTCAACCTGAACCGCAGCACCTGGCAACGGTAAGCCCGTAGCATCAGAAACTACTCCAGTAATTGTTTTTTGCTGAGCAAAAGAAAACTGAATAAAACACGCCATCAATAGCGTAAAAATCCAAGTAACCTTTGATTTCATAATTAATTAATTTGAGTTAGTTATTATGCAAAACTATCAATTAATTTCGTAATAACAAATATTTAACAGTTTAATATTCCTTTTTTTACTGACTAAATCAAATGTTTACAAGCCTAGACCGTTAATTACGTAAAAAAATAAAAGCCGGTTTTAGAACCGGCTTTTATTTTTTTACGTAATTAATTTAAATTATTTTTTAATAATTTTATGAGTTTCAAAAAATCCATCACCCTTAATTTGTAGCATGTAGATTCCTGTGTTTAAATTCTCTATTGAAATTTGAGCTTCGCTGGTTCTCAATTTTCCAGATTTCACAAGTCTTCCTTGCAAGTCATACATATAAAATTCTTCGTTACCGCTTAGTAATTCAGACGAAATATTCACAACGGAATTTGTAGGATTTGGATATATCTTGAATTTAGATTTTTGATTCTCATTAACACTCATAACTGCATCTGCATCAATTCCAGTAGCAATTAAACTGTATGGTTGTGATCCATTTGTCAAACCTCCTTTGTGTGATACAGTAATAGTGTAAACTCCCGCATCAGGAACAAGGATTTCAACCTTTTCGATATTGTCAACATCATTCACACCTTTAATTGCGGCAGCCGTTAAAGAGTTGGTAAGTTTCCACGGGTAATAAGTTACACCATTTCTTTCAACTTTAATATCTAAATCATTTACTATTGCAGGAATAAATGCATTTACAACACCGTTACTTTGTTGTCCTGCAGGATCCGTCCATGATAAAGTTACAACCAACGGTTCGGTACCAAGTGCCAAAACATTTTTTGTAAAGGTCTGCGAAGTCGTTAATGTATTTTCTTCAAGAATTGATTCTGTCCCTTTTTTTCTAATTGCTTCTGCGTATTTTTCAGCATTCATCAATCCCCAACCAAATTTAGCGTCTGGACCATCAGAAGCCCCTGCTTCATCCGCCGTATGAGCTAACAAACCTCTAACTGTTGACGATAACATATAATTTCCTGCATTTAAGTTGCCATAATATTGTTGCAACAAAAGCAACGCACCTGTAATTCCAGGAGCCGCCATAGATGTACCTTGATTAGAAACGTAGGAAGTATTAGATAAATTACTTGCCGATAAAACAGCTAATCCTTTTGAAGATATATCTGGTTTAATTCTAAAGTCATCAGTTGGACCCCAATTACTGAAACCCGCGAGTGAAACTGATGAAGGTCCAGTATAACTAGAAACCTGAGCAACAGCAGCCACAACGATAGTATTTTTTGCAGTTCCCATTCCAGTTAAATGATCATAGTTCCCATCACCGTCGTTCCCTGCTGCAACTACAGGTTGATAATACGGTGCATTGAATGCGATGTTATCAACTGCGGCAGACTTGTCTGTATAAGCTCCAAAATAATAATCCGGCAACATGCTGGCAACAAAACCGTATGAATGATTTGACAATAGCAAACCAAAAGAAGATTGCGTTGTCATCTCCCCTAAATCATTTGCATAATTATTGATGTAGCCATAGGCTTGATAAGCAATTCCTCTCGCATTAGCATTATTTGCACCTGCTCCTATAATTGTACCCAAAACATGGGTAGGATGCAGCGCAATAGGAACACCAGGTCCATCTTGTGTCGTAAAACGATTAACAAAATCTACGTGAGAAGTTCTTGGATATTCCCCATCCCAAACCCCAACATACATTCCGGAACCAGTTAAACTTAAACCTAACGAGCCACCAGGATGCAATCGGTTAGCACGAATAGTTTGTGCCGCTCCAACATTGTAAGACGTATAATAAATAGGAGTACCTTCTTTAGTTACATCCATCAAATATTGAGTTGCTCCATCTTTTTTAACCGTCAATGGCCAATTATTTATTTGAGCCAATCGCATTGCTTCAGCATAATTTTTATTAAAATTATCTTCGTATTGTTTTGCGATTCCGTTAAGTTTATCAAGATTGTAATTCCGAACAATTTTCGCACGTTCCTCAGCAGATTGAGCATTTGCAAACATGGTAACCAAAATTGCTCCCACCATTAGAAGTGGTTTTAAAGTAATTTTCATAACATATATTTTAAACTGATATTTTTGTTTTTATTTTAAGTCAAAAACTTAATTTTGCGAATATAAAAATCTTTTGCGAATTAATCCGTTTTATTAACATATATAGAATTTACTTAGCCAAAAAAAATAATGCTCCTCCAAAACTTTTCCTCTTTAAATTTCGAATGCGGAACCGACGAAGCCGGACGAGGTTGTCTTGCAGGTCCGGTTACCGCGGCAGCATTAATTTTGCCTGAAAATTTTTTGAATGAAATTTTAAACGACTCTAAGCAACTTTCCGAAAAAAACCGAGATTTTCTTCGCCCGATAATTGAAGAAAATGCACTTTGTTATTCAGTAACTCACATCGAACCGTTGATTATAGACGAAATTAATATTCTCAACGCATCCATTCATGCCATGCAGGAATGTATCAAAAAGCTAAATCCGCTACCTAATTATATTATTGTAGATGGCAACCGATTCAAACCGGTCGAAAATATTCCGCACAGTTGCATAATTAAAGGCGATAGCAAATATTTGAGTATTGCAGCGGCTTCGGTTTTGGCAAAAACTTATCGGGATGAGTATATGAATAAAATCCATGAGGAATTTCCAATGTACAATTGGAAACAAAACAAAGGCTATCCCACAAAAGAACATCGGGAAGCCATCAAAAAATACGGCACTACAAAATACCACAGAATGTCGTTCCGACTTTTACCAGAACAACTTGAACTGGAATTTTCGCAAGAAGCCTAAACCACTTCTTTTCCAAACGCCACAAATTCGGCTTCGAAGAGGGCGGTAAAATGTTTTATTATTTTTTCTTTCACTTCCTCTTCGTCCACTTTATCAAGTCCAAGTTCAACATTTAGCGAAGTCACGGCTTTTCCTCGAATACCACACGGAATAATGTTATCAAAATAACCCAAATCTGCATTGACGTTTAGCGCAAAACCGTGCATGGTAACCCAACGAGAAGCACGAACTCCCAATGCACAAATTTTTCGCGCGAATGGCGTTCCAACTCCAAGCCAAACTCCGGTTTCGCCCTCACTTCGGGTTCCGGTCAATCCGTAATCGGCTAAAACCAGAATAAAAACTTCCTCCAAGAACCGAAGGTATTTGTGAATATCGGTAAAAAAATTCTCCAGATCCAAAATAGGATAACCCACAATTTGTCCGGGACCGTGATAGGTAATATCGCCACCGCGATTGATTTTATAAAATGTCGCACCTTTTTCTTCGAGCTGTTTTTCGTTCAACAACAAGTTGCTAAAATCGCCACTTTTCCCCAACGTGTACACGTGCGGATGTTCCACAAACAAAAAATAGTTCGGTGTTTCCAAAGCTAAATTTTCCCTGCGGTTTTTAATCTTCAAGTCCAAAATTCCCTGAAACAATTCTTCCTGATATTCCCACGTTTGCTTGTAGTCCCTTCGGCCCAAATCCCGAAGCTGAATTTTTTTGTTCATCTGCTCAAATAAATGTCCTGCAAAGTTACAACATCTCTCCTTAATATAGAGGTTCGATTTTTTTCTTGAAGCGAAAGGCCAGTGAAGTTTCAGCTCCCGAAGCTTCGGGACATTTTCCCGCTATCATTCCAAAGTTTCCCGCAGAAAAAGCGGGAAAGCTTTTCCCTTCTATCGGGGCTAAGGGAAAATCCATGGCACTCTTGGAAACTTCAGGCTTTTTCGTCGCGTGGACAAAGCCTCCAAATACAAAACCAATATTCCCATAGCCCCGATTGCAGCGGAAATCCTTTATCAATTACCTTTGGTTTTAACCAAAGGTAATTGATAAAGATTGTAGCGGAAAGCGGGAACGACGATTATAAAAAAGACTAAGCCTTTCGCTTCAAAAAATTCCAAATTCCAAATGCCAAAAATCTAAAATCCTAAATCTTACATCTCAAATCATAAATCTAAAATCACTATCTTTGCACGCTTAAAAATTAACGCAATATGCAACTTTCAGAACAAGAAATCATCAGAAGAGAAAAACTGGGGAGGTTGAGAGAACTCGGCATTAACCCTTATCCGGCAAATTTGTTTCCAGTAAACCATACTTCGAAACAGGTAAAGGACACTTTTGAAGAAGGCAAGAAAGTGATTGTTGCGGGACGTGTGATGAGCACGAGAATTCAAGGAAAAGCGTCGTTTATTTCGTTACAAGACAGCGAAGGTCGCGTTCAGGTGTACATCAATCGCGATGAAATTTGCCCTGGAGACGACAAGGAACTTTACAACGAAGTTTTTAAAAAATTGATCGACTTAGGCGATTTTATTGGTGTGGAAGGCGAACTTTTTACGACTCAAGTGGGAGAAAAATCCATTCGCGCGACCAATTTTACGCTTTTAAGCAAAACATTACGTCCGTTACCGCTACCAAAAACCGACACAGACGGAAATACCTTCGACGGTTTTACCGATCCGGAATTACGCTACCGTCAACGTTACGTAGATTTGGTGGTAAATCCTCACGTGAAGGAAGTTTTTGTAAAACGTACCAAATTATATAGCGCGATGCGCGAATTTTTTAATTCGGCAGGTTATATGGAAGTGGAAACTCCGGTTTTGCAGTCCATTCCTGGAGGTGCTGCGGCTCGTCCGTTTATTACACATCATAATTCTTTAGATATTCCTTTGTACATGAGAATTGCTAACGAATTGTACCTGAAAAGATTAATCGTAGGTGGTTTTGATGGTGTTTACGAATTTTCGAAAAATTTCCGAAACGAAGGAATGGACAGAACCCACAATCCGGAATTTACCGCAATGGAAATTTATGTAGCCTACAAAGATTACAACTGGATGATGGAATTTACCGAAAATTTACTCGAGCATTGCGCGATAAAAGTAAACGGAACAACCGATGTAACTTTTGGTGACCATCAAGTGAGCTTTAAAGCGCCTTATGCAAGAGTTACCATGACGGATGCCATTATAAAATATACTGGTTTTGATATTTCGGGCAAGACTGAAAAAGAAATTTTTGATGCTGCAAAATCCATGGGAATTGCTGTTGACGAAACCATGGGCAAAGGAAAATTGATTGATGAAATTTTTGGCGAAAAATGCGAAGGTAACTTCATTCAGCCCACTTTCATCACGGATTATCCGAAAGAAATGAGTCCGCTTTGTAAAGAACATCGCGACAATCCGGAATTAACCGAGCGTTTTGAGTTGATGATTTGTGGAAAAGAAATCGCAAACGCTTATTCAGAATTAAACGACCCAATTGATCAACGCGAACGTTTTGAAGCGCAAATGGCTTTGGCAGAAAGAGGTGACGATGAAGCAAACGGAATCATCGACAACGATTTTCTCCGAGCGTTGGAATACGGAATGCCGCCGACTTCCGGTTTGGGAATTGGAATGGACCGTTTAATTATGTACTTGACTAACAATCCGTCGATTCAAGAAGTGTTGTTTTTCCCGCAAATGCGTCCGGAGAAAAAAGTAATAGAAGTGGAATTGTCGCCTGAAGAAAAGTCAATTCTGGAAATTCTGAAAGCCAATGAAAACGTGATGTCATTGCCATCGCTGAGAGAAACGGCTGGTTTAAGCGGCAAAAAATGGGACGCTTCTATGAAAGGTCTTTCCAAACACGCTTTAGTAAAAGTAGTTGTAAACGGCGAGGACAAATTTGTAGAATTGGCGTAAGCCAACTGTTAAAAATCAAAAAATATTGGTTTATTTCTCAAAAAGAATTAGATTTGACCTTCTCAACTAAACCAAAAGATTATGAAAAAAATATTTACTCTGTTTGCACTTTTCCTTGCTTTCGCTATCCAAGCCCAAAGCACTGACTTGAGAGAAACGGCGAAAAAAAATGTTGCCACGTTGGAAACCGTTGTAAAACTTGACGCCAACGCTAAAAAAGGAGCCGAAGCCGCTTTCTACCAAAAGCACAAAGCCGCTTTGCAAGAAAACCTTACAGCAGAACAAAAGCAACAAATCGAGGCCGATGTTGAAGCCTTACTAATCAAAGGCATTGGCGAAGAAAATTTCGCAAAACTCAAAGCCAACACTAAGGTTTACAATCAATTACTAAAATAAAAAACGAGCTGTCTGCAAAGGCAGCTTTTTTTTTGCCAAAAATTTAAAAATAATTTGGGCAGCCCCTTCGGTCGCGCTTTCCGTTACAAGTCCTCGGCACAAAAACTTTTTTTGTAGCCCAAAAACGAGCTCCTAAAGTCGCTGTTTTTCGGGCACAAAAAAAATAGTTTTTCAGCCTCCGGGCTTTCCACTTCAAACACGCAGTGTTCACCGAACTCATTTGAAAATGAGAGCAATGTGAGGTAATCGCTGCTGCAATAGAACATTTTGCTGTCAAAATCAAATTTTTTTTCGCCAGAAACGACCATATTTCCAACAACATTTTTACAATTTTAAAAAATGTCACAACTCTCGTTAAACTTTTTTAATTTCTGGCTGTCTTATCATCAAACTAAAAAATTAAAAAACACTTTTATGAAAAAAATGATGATTGCAGCATTATTGATGATCGGGATGACATCGTTTGCACAAGAAAAAACCATTGGCGAAAAAAGAACAAGACCAGAAAGAGAACATTTGCCACAAAAAGAAAAATTATCTCCGGAAGAAAGAAGCAAAAAACAGTTAGCCAAAATGACTTCGGAGTTAAATTTAACGGATGCACAGCAAAAAGAAGTGGCGCAGTTAATGGCAGAAAACAAAGCCAAAAGAGATGCGAAACAAGCGGATCGTCAAGCGGAAATGACAGCCAGAAAAGCAGAAATGCAAAAAGAAACGGAAGCTAATGACTCTAAAATGAAAAAGATTTTAAACGCTGATCAATATGCTAAATACCAAACCTTAAAATCGGAAAAAAAGGCAAAAATGCAAGATCGGTTTAAAGGAAGAAAAGGAAAGAAATAATAATTTAACAGCTAAATTAAAAAAATGGTCTTAAATTTGATATTATTATCATAAATCTAAATGATTAGAAAAATGAAAAAATTAATGACCGTTTTATTCTTTTTAGTTTTCAATATGGTGGCATTTGCTCAAAATGCAAACGATTTGGCAAAAAGCGACTTGGAAGCTTTAAAACAGGAAATTACAATCACCAAACAAGCCGAAGAAACTTTTTTGGAACTTTTTAAAAGCAAACACGAAGCGCTTTCTAAATCAGGAACTTCGGATGTGAAAAAGAAAATTATCCACAAGTCAGTTGACGCTAAATTGCGTGGTACTTTAACTGCAGACCAAATGGCAAAATTGGATGCAAAACCCGAATTGTTGAAAAAACTAACGCAAAAATAATCTGCGTTTTTTAAATAGCAAAGGCTTCCGTTTGGAAGCCTTTTTTTATTTCAACTCATCGCTAAAATTTAAAAATTCTGTGAAACTATATCAATTGCGTTAATCGTAAAATCAAGATCTTCGTAAGTCAAAGCATCCGTAATAAACCAAGTTTCATAAGCGGATGGCGCGATGTAAACGCCTTCTTTCAACAATCCGTGAAAAAATTTCTTAAACGTTTCATTATCTCCAGCTGCAGCCGATTGCAAATCTTCGACAGCATTTTCAGCGAAATGCACAGAAATCATCGAACCTACTCTATTGATTGTGTAAACCACATTATTTTTATCCAGCTTCTCCCGAATTCCTTTCTCTAAATAAGCTGTTTTTTCTTCCAATCTTCTAAAAATTTCAGAATCTTTGTTCAACGCTTTCAACATTTCAAATCCGGCGGCCATTGCCAAAGGATTTCCAGAAAGCGTTCCTGCTTGATAAACCGGACCAATTGGTGCAAGAAAATCCATGATTTCGTTTCTAGCGGCAAAAGCGCCAACCGGAAGTCCACCACCGATTACTTTTCCAAACGTTACGATATCGGCATTTACGCCAAATAATTCTTGAGCGCCACCTTTTGCCAAGCGAAATCCAGTCATGACTTCGTCGAAAATCAACAGCGTTCCGTATTGATCGCAAAGTTGGCGAAGTTGCTGTAAAAATTCTTTTTTCGGTGGAACGCACCCCATATTTCCGGCAACTGGTTCAATAATAATCGCGGCAATTTGATTTTCGTTGGCTTCAAAAAGCTCGCGAACATTTTCGATATTATTGTATTGTGCCAAAAGTGTGTCTTTTGCAGTTCCTTGCGTCACTCCGGGACTATTTGGCGTTCCGAAGGTAATGGCGCCACTTCCCGCTGCAATTAAAAAAGAATCGGAATGACCGTGATAACACCCAGAAAATTTTATTATTTTTTCTCTATTGGTAAAACCTCTTGCCAAACGAACGGCACTCATACAAGCTTCGGTTCCGGAATTTACAAAACGAATTTTATCGATGTTTGGCACCATTGAAACCGCCAATTTTGCGATTTCGGTTTCTAATTCTGTCGGCGTTCCGAAGGAAGTTCCTTGTTTTGCTTTTTCGATTACCGCATTCACTACCGGATCGTAAGCATGGCCCAAAATCATTGGACCCCAAGAATTTATATAGTCAATTAATTTGTTTCCGTCTTCGTCAAAAAGGTAGGCTCCTTTTGCAGATTTTACAAAAATTGGCGTTCCACCAACTGCTTTAAATGCGCGAACTGGCGAATTTACGCCACCTGGAATTACTTCTGAAGCTTCGGCGAAAAGTTGGCTACTTCTTTTGTATAGCATGATTTATTTTTTGAAAGTTACAAAGGTGCAAAGTTACAAAGTTGCCTGTATTTAAAACGAACGTTTTTCCGATTAGTTTGTTCCTCAAGCCTCCAAATACAAAAATGGATTTTCCCTTAGCCCTGACCGCGTGGAAAGCTTTCCCGACATTTTTTTGGCGGGAAACTTGAAGCAAGGGCAGGAAAATGGATGGCAAGAATGCCGAAAGTTTCGCTCCTTAAAAAAATAAAAAAAAACCGAATTCTGCTGAATCCGGTTCTTTTAAAATTTATTTCACTTTTATCGATTGTCCGATGGAAATGGCGTTGTCGTTAAGATTGTTGAGTCTTTTAAGCTCGTCAACCGTTGTTCCGAAACGTTTTGAAATGGAATAAAGCGTGTCGCCTTTTGTTACTTCGTAAAAATCGCCACGGTTTTCGTTGTTGATTACGATGGGTTCGCTTTTTCGGATTGGCGTGAAGCTTTTGCCCAAAACTTCGCTATCGTATTGATGCAAATTGTAGCGTTCGATGTAAGAAATTAATTTGTCCGGATATTTCGGATCAGTGGCGTAACCAGCGGCTTTCAGGCCTTTTGCCCAAGCTTCGTAATCATCTTTGTCCAATTTAAAAAGCGACGCATATCGACCGCGAGAGGTAAGAAAAAGTGCGTGATCTTTGTAAGATTCTGCCGGATCCGAATATTTTCTGAAGCATTCTTGTGCAGCATCATCGTCATGACGAACGCTTTCTCCAGTCCAACCTGTGTGGCATTTTATTCCAAAATGATTGTTCGCAGTTTTACAAAGCGTTCCTCGTCCGGCACCTGATTCTAAAATTCCTTGCGCCAAAATAATACTCGCCGGAATGCCGTAATCACGCATGTTATTTTTGGCAATATCTTTAAAATCTTGTACGTAATTATTTACAACATCGGCATAAACAACGGTTCTAGAAGTGGATTCTATTACTTCTGGATTGCTTGAAGAAGTGGTTTTTGGCGTTGGTTTTTTGGTAACAATTTTGGGTGAAGATTTTTTCGTTACCACTTCTCTTCTAGATTTCGTGGCCGTTTTTTTCTTGTAAGATACTTTTGATTTTGACGAACCGCAACTTGCTAGAAGCAAGACTGTTGCCAGAATTAAAAATTTTTTAAACATGGTATTCTATTTTGGGTAAGTTTTTTTTGTCTAACAATTGGTTCATGCCTTCAATTCCTTGCAATCCTCCGGTGTGAATGACCAAAATTTTTGAGTTTGGCGGAAAATAATTTTTTTGAACCAAATCAAAAATTCCATACATCATCTTGCCAGTATAAACGGGATCTAATGGTATTTTATTATTGTTAAAAAATTGATTTAAGAACGAAATTAGCTCCGGAGTAATTTTGGCATAACCTCCAAAGTGGTAATCCTCAATTAGTTCCCAATTATTTTTATTGACAAATGTAGTGATTTCTTTTGTAAGAAAACCTCCTTTAAGTGCCGGAAATCCTAAAATTTTTTGATTACTAAAAGATGAATTGATAATTCCTGAAATCGTTCCACCGGTGCCAACCGCACAACAAACAAAATCGTATGCTTTATCTTCGGGCGACAAAATTTCCTCGCAACCTTTAATAGCCAATTCATTAGTACCGCCTTCGGGAATGAGAAAAAAATCGCCAAATTGATGTTTTAGCTGGTCGATAAATTCTTGATTCGTTTTATTTGCATAGTCTTTTCTGGAAATAAATTCGAGTTGCATTCCGTTTTTTTGGGCAAACCGAAGCGTAGGATTTTCCTGAATTTTCTCCCGAATTTCTTCTCCCCGAATAATCCCAATGGTATGAAATCCTTGTTCTCTTCCCGCAAATGCTACTGCTGCGATATGGTTAGAAAATGCACCACCAAAAGTGAGCAACGTATTTTTATTTTCTTTTTTCGCTTGAAGCAAATTGTATTTAAGTTTCCTAAATTTATTTCCCGAAACAAAAGGATGGATCAAGTCCTCACGCCGTATTTCGATGGAAATTCCGTTGTGATTCAAGTCGATTTTTTGAGTTGGAATTTGCATCATAAGTATTTTAAAAAACGCGAGAAACCTCTATTTTTTAGGTAATTCAAATTAGTTTCATTGTCGTAACATTCTTTTTCAAAACTAATATTTCGGTAGGCTTTGCTCCAGTTTTTATATTTCAAAAATTTTACAAAAAACTCCAAAACGTACCAAATAAAAAAAGGCAAAATCAGCATTTCAATTTGTTGGCGAATGTGGATTTTTTCGTGATTGAGTAAGCACAAATCTTCCTTATCCTCAAGCGAATGCAAAATCACAAACGGAAAAATGGTGATACCGCGATAACCTTTGGGAATAAGAAATTTTGAAACCAAGACTAACATTTATTGTAAACGAATTTTTAGCTTATCTTTTTATTTTTGACGATTTCCGTAATAATTTGCGCTTAAAGCCACTGAAAATTATTTATTTTTGAAAAATTAAATTTAAAAAATGTACTTCAGGAAATGAATCAGCAAAATAATGAAAATAAATTGACTGAAGGCGAAGATTTTTACTACACTCCTGAAGGTTACAAATGTTTCACCGAAAAACACCATCTCAAGCGTGGTTACTGTTGCAAAAGCGGCTGTCGCCATTGTCCTTATGGTTTCGACAAAAACACGGGAACAAACCGGAAGAAATAAGTGCCTTTAAATCTTCGTAAATAAACTTTAATAAAAAACCAAAATGACTTTTCAAGAACAGATACAACAAGGAATTCCTTCAAATTTACCTCAAGCCAAGCCGTATGACGTAAGCATCAACCATGCTCCAAAACGCAAAGAAATTCTTTCGGCGGAAGAAAAAAAGTTGGCGGTGAGAAATGCGCTTCGGTATTTTGACCCAGAACATCACGCTGTTTTAGCACCAGAATTTTTGCAGGAATTGAATGATTACGGGAGAATTTACATGTATCGTTTTCGTCCTGATTATAAAATTTTTGCCAGACCAATTTCGGAATATCCAGGAAAATCAGAGCAAGCGAAAGCGATTATGCTGATGATTCAAAATAATTTGGATTATGCCGTTGCACAACATCCTCACGAATTGATAACCTACGGCGGAAACGGAGCTGTTTTTCAAAATTGGGCTCAATATTTACTCACGATGAAATATTTATCGCAAATGACTGATGAGCAAACGCTGGTCATGTATTCCGGTCATCCGATGGGATTATTTCCGTCTCACAAAGAAGCGCCTCGTGTGGTGGTTACTAACGGAATGATGATTCCAAATTATTCTAAACCAGACGATTGGGAAAAATTTAACACTCTTGGAGTTTCCCAATATGGGCAAATGACCGCAGGAAGTTACATGTA
This sequence comes from Bacteroidota bacterium, assembly GCA_023387965.1. Taxonomy (GTDB): domain Bacteria; phylum Bacteroidota; class Bacteroidia; order Flavobacteriales; family Flavobacteriaceae; genus Flavobacterium. The sequence goes on from JAEWHE010000010.1 coordinate 155,718, forward strand.
CATTGGTCCGCAAGGAATTGTTCACGGAACGACAATCACGGTTTTGAATGGTTTTAGAAAAATAAAAAAATCGCCGCAAGGAAATATTTTTGTGACTTCTGGTTTGGGAGGCATGAGTGGTGCACAACCTAAAGCCGGAAACATTGCAGGTTGTATCACCGTTTGTGCGGAAGTCAATGAAAAAGCTGTACAAACGCGTCATTCTCAAGGTTGGGTTGACGAAGTCGTTAATGATTTAGACAAATTGGTAGCACGGGTAAATTTTGCGAAAGCGAAAAATGAAACCGTATCAATCGCATTCCACGGAAATGTGGTGGAAGTTTGGGAAAAATTTGACCAAGAAAATATTTTAATCGACTTGGGAAGCGACCAAACTTCGTTACATAATCCTTGGGCTGGCGGTTATTATCCGGTAGGAATTTCGTTTGAAGAATCGAACAAAATGATGGCAGAAAATCCAGATTTGTTCAAAGAAAAAGTGCAAGAAAGTTTAAGACGACATGCCGAAGCCATCAACAAACATACGGCAAAAGGCACTTATTTTTTTGATTATGGCAATGCTTTTTTACTCGAAGCTTCGCGTGCTGGAGCAAACGTGATGAGCGAAAATCCTACGTTAGGCCGTGAATTTAAATATCCGAGTTATGTTCAAGATATTATGGGACCAATGTGTTTCGACTACGGATTTGGACCGTTTCGTTGGGTTTGTGCTTCGGGAAAACCAGAAGATTTAGCCAAAACGGATCAAATAGCATGTGATATTTTAGAAGAAATGAAAAAAAATGCACCCGAAGAAATCCAGCAGCAAATGCAGGATAACATTCAGTGGATTCGCGGTGCACAAGAAAATAAATTGGTGGTTGGTTCTCAAGCGCGAATTTTATATGCGGATGCTGAAGGCAGAATAAAAATTGCTGAAGCTTTTAACCAAGCCATTGCCAAAGGCGAAATTGGTTATGTGGTTTTAGGTCGCGATCATCACGATGTTTCTGGAACCGATTCACCTTACCGCGAAACGTCAAATATTTACGATGGTTCGAGATTTACAGCAGACATGGCCATTCATAACGTCATTGGTGATAGTTTCCGTGGCGCTACTTGGGTTTCCATTCACAATGGTGGTGGCGTTGGTTGGGGCGAAGTAATAAACGGTGGATTTGGTATGGTTCTTGATGGTTCTCAAGAAGCTTCAAAACGTTTAAAATCAATGCTTTTCTGGGATGTCAATAACGGAATTTCCCGCAGAAGTTGGGCAAGAAACGATGAAGCGATTTTCGCAATCAAACGAGCCATGCAGCAAGAACCTTTGCTGAAAGTGACGCTTCCAAATCAGGTGGAAGATTCGCTTTTGGACTTTTAAAAATAATTTTTTAATGAAGAATTTAAACAGCATCACGCTTTTTTTTATGGGAATGGGATTTTTCATTTTAGGAATGATTTTTACCCATACAATTCCAAAAATATTGGCGTTGTTAGCTTCTTCAATTTTGGCGGTAGTTGGTGCGATTAAGAGTTTTAAAGAAAAAAATAACCGATAAATGCACAATATTCACTAACTTTAATAAAAAACTACCGCTATGAAATTTTTAAAAATTATTCCGCTCGTTTTGCTCACGATTGTGGCCTCGTGCTCTTCGGTAAGTGTGGCAACAGATTATGATAAAAGTGTAGATTTCAACCAATACAAATCGTATGCTTTTCACAAATCAGGTATTGACAAGGTTGAAGTTTCGGATTTAGACAAAAAAAGAATCCTGAAAGCTATCGAAACCGAAATGAATGCCAAAGGTTTTACCAAAAGTTCTAATCCCGATTTACTGGTCAATATTTTTACAAAATCCAGAGAACAAGTTGATGTGAACCAATTTAACGCCGGTTGGGGTTATGGTTGGGGTTGGGGCTGGAATCCCTGGATGTGGGGAGGCAGAAGCACCACCGTTTCTACTTCAACCGAAGGAACACTTTACATTGATTTGATTGATGCCAAGAAAAAAGAGTTAATTTGGCAAGGTGAAGGCGTTGGCGTGCTTACGCAAAATATTAAAAAGAAAGACGAAAGAATTCAGGAATTTGTGCAAAAAATTTTAGCCAAATATCCGCCCGAAAAAAAATAATTTCGGTTAAATAATACTTTAAAAATCCACAACTTGAAATTATTTTCGATTGTGGATTTTTTTATACAAATGTGATTTCCAAATCTTAACACAAGCTAAAATTGTTTTCGTTTTTGGCGATAAAAACGTACCTTTACACCTCAACTACAACGTTTGAATTATGAGCACTGAGTTTGAAAGCAATCCTTTGATTGATAGACTTCCCACGCATTTGAAACAATTTATTAAACCGCAAAATTATGATGATTATACACCAATCAATCAAGCGGTTTGGCGATATGTGATGCGAAAAAATGTAGATTATCTTTCGAAAGTTGCCCATAATTCTTATTTGGAAGGTTTGAAAAAAACCGGTTTGGAAATTGAAAATATTCCAAATATGTATGGCATGAACCGAATTTTAAAAGAAATCGGTTGGGCTGCAGTTGCCGTTGACGGTTTTATTCCGCCAAATGCTTTTATGGAATTTCAGGCATATAATGTTTTGGTGATTGCTTCAGATATTCGCCAACTTGAACATATTGAATATACGCCAGCTCCAGATATTATTCACGAAGGAGCCGGACATGCGCCAATTATTGCCAACCCTGAATACGCAGAATATTTAAGACGTTTTGGAGAAATTGGAAGCAAAGCCATTTCTTCTTCACACGATTACGAAATTTACGAAGCCATTCGGTTATTGTCAATTTTAAAAGAAGCTGAAGGAACGCCACAAGCCGAAATTGACGCTATTGAAAAAAAAGTTGACGAGTTACAGCAAAAAACCGATGATCTTTCGGAAATGGCCTTGATAAGAAATTTACATTGGTGGACGGTAGAATACGGCTTGATTGGAGATTTGGAAAATCCAAAAATTTATGGTGCCGGATTGTTATCATCCATTGGCGAAAGCGCTTGGTGCATGACTGAAAAAGTGGAAAAACTTCCTTACACTATTGAAGCAGCCCACCAAAGTTTTGACATCACAAAACCACAACCTCAACTTTTTGTAACGCCTGATTTTGCGCATTTGAGTTTGGTTTTGGAAGAATTTGCGAACACAATGGCATTGAGAACCGGCGGACTTTCGGGCATTGAAAAAATAATTAATTCCGGAGCTTTAGGAACGATTGAATTAAGCACAGGACTACAAATTTCGGGTGTTTTTTCAAATGTTATTGAAAATGAAGGCAAACCTGTTTACGTTCAAACTACCGGAAAAACAGCTTTGTCTTACCGCGAAAAAGAATTGGTTGGACATTCCACTAATTATCACGCAGAAGGTTTCGGGAGTCCGATTGGCAAGCTCAAAGGGATAAATTTAGCAATAGAAGACATGAGTCCGCGAGATTTGCAGGCTTATGCAATTTATGAAGGCGAACGTGTGAAGCTCGAATTTGAAGGCGGAATCACAGTTTCTGGGGAAATAATTACCGGAACCAGAAATTTGCAAGGGAAAATTATTCTTATCAGCTTTAAAAACTGCACAGTTACTTACGAGGATCAAGTTCTATTCCAACCCGAATGGGGAATTTTCGACATGGCGGTTGGGAAAAAAGTAATTTCGGCGTTCTCGGGTCCAGCAGATGTAAAAAGTTTCGACTTGATAACCCACGTTCCTTCGAGTCAAACGGTAAAAGCACAAAAAAATCCGCAACGCGAAGCACTTGAAAAATTGTATAAAAATGTGCGCGATATTCGCGAGCGAAAACAAGCTGAATTTTCTTTAGAAGAAATTTTTTCAGTTTTACAGCAAAACCACCCTAAAGATTGGCTTTTGTCTGTAGAAATCGCAGAAATTTTGCACGAAAATCCAACAGGAAATTTGTTAGAAAAAGTAATGCTTCACCTGGAAAATTTAAAAATTTCGAGACCAGAAGTTGCGCATTTAATCAATGACGGGATTGAATTAATTTTTGAAAAAGAACAAGCGTAGGTTTATAATAAACGTTTGTCCCAAAGATAATAGTTAGCACTTTCCAACGAAATATTGGTTTCAAATGATGGATGGCTGGTATTGATGATGTAATTGTATTCTTCTGGAATAATGGCGGAAGGAACTTTTAAAATTAACGATTTTTTTTCCTGATACCATTGCGAACCAGTTTCTTGTGAATGCACATAAGCGTCTAAAGTTCTCCAGTTCTTAGGCAACTTGTTCACGTTTAAGCTATGGACAAGTGCCTCATCTTTAACGGTTATTTTTAATAATTTATACGGTTCAATTAAATTAATTCCTGAACGATGAACTATCATTTCGAGGGTGGACAAAGAAATACTTCCAGCTGTATAAATTACAAATTCATCTTTTTTGTTCCACCGGTTTGGAATGCCCGAGGCTTGCAACGATTTTGAATATTTTTCGCGGCAAATTTTAAATAATTTCATAGTTACGCGGTGTCGCCAAACTCCATTGCGGTTAATTTATCGTCTATAAATTTTATTCCACTAATAGTATCCAAAAATTCCTTTGGCGATTTGTTGTCCAAAAAATAATTCTCAAGCATTAACCATTTATCAAAATTTTCCGAAGTTTCAAAAACATCAATTCCATGTTTGTAAAGCGAAATCAAAAGAACCAAATGTTCCTTCACGTTATCTTTCGAAATACTTTCCGGTTTTCGGTACGAACGTAGTGTTTTCGGGTTAATATTCAGCCAGTCAGAAATTACTTCATCGCTTAAAGTTGTAATTCCTTTAAAATAGTCGAAATAAACCCAATTAACATCATGCTTTCTCAAATAAAAATGAATCTTCGTAAAATTCCCAATTTCAGGAATTTCAGCCACATTTTTTTTAATCGATTTTCTTTCTAAAACAGTCATGACTTTTAAATTTATTTCAAATATAAGCATTTTTACCGAAACAAATAGGTAATTTTACCCTAATTTATTCTCAGCTTTTTTTACATTAAAATTTCATTGATACTTTTATTATCAACCGTTTCTCCATTATACTGTAAAGTCCATCCCAGCGAATTTGTGGTAATTAAAATCTTCGAGAGTTCACTAATCAATCTGTTTTGCGCATTGGATTTTAGTGTAGATTTTTCTATTTTTTTCTTCAAATTTTCCCTGACAACTTTGTTCACCTTGTTGTAATCTTCGCCAGTAAATGGACTCAACCTGCTTTGTTCGATATTGTAAAATTTAATATCAGGAGAAATCTTGATTTCTTCCTTTGGGATATGCGTAATTCTAATGGTTTTGGTCGCTTCATCAATATCGTATTCCATCTGGCGCAAATCGTAAGCCACGGTTACATCGGCATTTACCACCACGAGCGCTTTTTTCTCAATCGACACTAAATCCATCAAATATTTATCGCTGTCTTTGTAGGTTAAAACCTCAGCAAAATGACCTTCGGTTACAATTAATTTCCCAACATTTACAATCTGTTCCTGAATTAAATTAGAATCGTATTCAATGGTTGCGGTATCTTCTTTTTTGAATTCACAAAAGCGAAAAAGCAAAATGATTGCCAAACCAATTGCGAAGCCGTACAAAATTCTTTTGATCATGGGTTTTATTTTGATTTAAAATATACAATAAAAAATGTGCCTAAAATTGATTTTTAAGAAACTTTTAAAATTGCATCCAAGGATAAACTTTTTGCAATAATTGAATGCGATTGTTCAAGTTTTCCAGAAATTTTTGATGCGAAACCGATTCTTCGTTGAACGCCCGATGTGAAAGCCCTTTCCGAATGCTTTCAACTTCTTGCATCGTCGCGATGGTTTCAGTTGTCATCCAGCTTTCGCAAAATTTTTTCCAGATATAATCAACCGCAATTTTATTCGGATGAATCATGTCTTCGGCATAAAAACGATAATCGCGAAGCTCGTCCATCATGATTTCGTAGCTGGGAAAATAATTTACGATTTCAGATTTTTGATTTATGATTTGGTGCAAAGCGGAAATTAAATGCGCTTTGCTGCGTTGGTTTTCGACAAAACCGTCCTTGGTATGGCGAACCGGTGAAATCGTGAAAATAATTTTTGCGGTAGGATTTATTTTCAAAATTTTAGCAATCATGTTCTGAATTTTCAGCTGAATGGATTCAATTGAAAGCAATTCTTTGTGAAATTCTTTTTGCGGAATTTTATGGCAATTGGCAACAACTTTTCCACTCGCCAAATTTCTGTAAACCCAAGCCGTTCCTAATGTGATAACAATATGCGAAGCGTTTTTAATAGCCTCTTTTAATAAGAATAAACTATCATTGAGATGTTCGAGAAAAGTCGATTTTTCCGATTGTGACAATTCCGAATGTACTTCAAAACAATGCCACCTTTCATTGTGAAAAAAAATATCGCTTTCCGCAAATTCCATATCATTTACAGCCCGATGAATCACATTTTCCAATGCTTCCGGATGAAATAAAATCCCGAAAGGATTGACGACATTTTGAAACTGGTAGTAAGAAAATTTGTTGCCAATATTTTCCGCAAAACACGAACCCAACGTCAAAATTTTCGACGAATAATCAATGGGAAATTGAGATTTTAAAATAGGAATTGGAGTGGAAAAATGCATTTTTTTTATTACAAATATACAAAAGTTGCGTGGCTTCGAGGGTAGTTTAAATTTTACTGAAGCGTGATAAAAATTAACGAAAGAAATCTTTTCTGCAAGTTTAGAAATTAGATCAAAACAAAAAAACCACAACTGTTACGTTGTGGTTTTCTATTTCAAATTATTTTATTTTTTACGAAATAAAGTTTTTTGCATTTTGTAAAGCCTCATTAATTCCGGCAACATTTTTCCCTCCAGCTGTGGCAAAAAACGGTTGTCCCCCTCCTCCACCTTGGATAAATTTCCCTAATTCCCGCACAATTTGTCCGGCATTTAGGTTTTTTTCTGCCACTAATTCTTTTGAAACATAACACGTTAACATCGGTTTATTGTCTTCGGCGGTAGCCAAAACTAAAAATAAATTATTGCCTAAGTTACCTAATTCGTACGCCAAATCTTTGGCTCCTTCTGCGTTTAAATCTACTTGCTTTGCCAAAAATTTTACACCGTTAATCTCCTGAATTTCAGATATTAATTCGCCTTTCAAATTTTTAGCTTTGTCTTTTAGCAACGCTTCTACCTGTTTTTTCAGTTTGGCATTTTCGTCTTGCAAAGAATTTACCGCTTTAATGGCATCTTGCGGGTTTTTCAACGCTTGTTTGATATCTTTTAGCATTGATTCTTGGTTGGCAAAATAATCCTTTACACCTTGATTAGTAATCGCTTCAATTCTGCGGATTCCGGCAGCGACAGCACTTTCGGAAGTAATTTTAAAATGCCAAATATCGGCTGTATTATTTACGTGAATTCCACCGCAAAGTTCCATGCTTTCGCCAAATTTTATCGCTCTCACATTATCGCCATATTTTTCACCGAATAATGCCATTGCTCCTTCTTCTACCGCTTGCGCAAAAGGAATTTCGCGGCGTTCAACAAGCGGCAAATGCTCCTGAATTCTTTCATTTACAAAATTTTCTATGAGTTCCAATTCTTCATCAGTAACTTTAGAAAAATGCGAAAAATCGAAACGCAAATAATTTGGCGCCACCAATGAACCTTTTTGCTCCACGTGCGTTCCTAAAATGTGTCGCAAACCTTGATGTAACAAGTGTGTTGCTGAGTGATTTGCTGCAGATTCGCCACGTAATTTTGTATTGACCAAAGCCATGAATTTCCCTTCAGGATTTTCGGGTAATTCTTTGGTTAAATGCAAAATCAAATTATTTTCTTTCTTGGTGTCGATAATTTCAATGGCCTGATTTGGCGTCATCAATTTTCCTTTGTCACCCACTTGACCACCACCTTCCGGATAAAACGGGGTAGCATCTAAAACAATTTGGTATAATTTTCCATCTTTTTTAGAGTCAATTTTGCGGTAACGGGTAATTTTTACTTCTTGTTCCACTTCGTCATAACCAACAAAAGTTTCCACATTTCCACCAATCAAAATCGTCCAATCTTCCGTTGAAGTTTCAGATGCAGCACGCGAACGGTCTTTTTGTTTTTGTAATTCTGCTTCAAATTCAACTTCGTTGTAAGACATTCCTTTTTCTTTTAAAATCAACGCTGTCAAATCTTTTGGGAAACCAAAAGTATCATACAATTCAAATGCTTTTGCTCCCGAAACTTCGCTGGTTTTGGTATCTTTTACCACATTTTCCAACAATTGCAAACCTTGATCTAAAGTTCTCAAAAACGACGCCTCTTCCTCACGAATCACGTTGGTAACCAACGTTTGCTGTGATTTTATTTCAGGGAAAAATTCGCCCATTTGTTCGGCTAAAACTGCTACTAATTTGTAAATAAACGGCTCTTTGGTATCTAAGAATGTAAATCCGTAACGAATCGCGCGACGCAAAATTCTTCTGATTACGTAACCTGCTCCGGTATTTGAAGGCAACTGTCCATCGGCAATGGCGAAAGCAACAGCACGAACGTGATCTACAATCACACGAATCGCAACGTTAGTTTTATTTTGCTCCTCACTAATATTTTTAACTTCGTTAGTGGTGTATTTTTTTCCGGTAATTTTTTCAACTTCGGCAATTAGCGGCGTGAAAACGTCGGTATCATAATTAGAAGTCACGCCTTGCAAAGCCATGCAAAGACGCTCGAAACCCATTCCGGTATCCACGTGTTTTGCAGGTAATTTTTCGAGAGATCCATCGGCTTTACGGTTGAATTCCATGAATACGTTGTTCCAAATTTCAACCACTTGAGGATGATCGTTATTGACCAAACTTTTTCCTGAAACTTTCGCTTTTTCGTCCTCGCTTCTTAAATCTACATGAATTTCTGAGCAAGGTCCACAAGGTCCTTGATCACCCATTTCCCAAAAATTATCTTTTTTATTTCCCAAAATAATTCTGTCTTCCGGAATTAGGGATTTCCAGATGTCCCACGCTTCTTGGTCAAACGGAACGTTTTCCGCAGGATTTCCTTCAAAAACTGAAACGTAAAGATTTTCTTTTGGGATTTTATAAATTTCCGTCAGCAGTTCCCAAGCCCAATTAATAGCTTCTTTTTTGAAATAATCGCCAAAACTCCAATTTCCCAGCATTTCGAACATGGTGTGATGGTAAGTATCAAACCCAACATCTTCTAAATCATTGTGTTTTCCGGAAACGCGAAGACATTTTTGCGTATCGGTAATACGGCTGCTTTTTGGGGTGGCGTTTCCAAGAAAAAATTCTTTAAACTGTGCCATTCCCGAATTGTTGAACATTAACGTTGGATCGTTTTTCAACACAATTGGAGCCGAAGGAACAATGAGATGTTGTTTACTTTCGAAAAATTGAAGAAATTGCTTTCTGATGTCTTGTGCTTTCATTTTTTTATTTTGATGACAGGCTATTTTTTATTTTTTTTCCAGAAAAAAACCCTGCAAACTTTAAATTGGAGCGTTTTTTAACATGCAAAAATAGCATATTTATCATTATTTTGAAGTGAAAAATAAAGCAAACCAACTAATTCTAAAAGATTTGAAGTGAACCGTGTGTTGATTAAACGAATTTCTTAAATTAGCAGAACGAAAATTCAATCATCAATTTTTCAATGCATTTAGATTTACCTCAAGAAAAAAGATATTTCAGTATTGGCGAATTAGCAAAAGCATTTGACGTAAATGCTTCGCTGATAAGGTTTTGGGACAAAGAATTTGACATCATCAAACCCAAAAAAAACGCCAAAGGAAACCGCATGTTTACTCATGAAGATGTAAAAAATTTGCAACTGATTTATCATTTGGTGAAAGAACGTGGCTTTACACTTGACGGTGCAAAAACACATTTGAAAGAAGGACAACAAAAAACGTTAGACAAATTTGAAATTGTTGCCAAACTCGAAGCAATCAAAGCACAATTAAAAGAAATTAAAAACGAATTGTAAAAAAAATATGGCAAAATTTTTGCTGTAAATTCAACAATAATTTAAACATAAAAACAAAACAAACATGAGAAAATGGCTAATCCCTGTAGGAATTATTATCGCATTGGTGGTAATAATTGGATTTTGGACAGTTGGAATTAAAAATACCGCTTTAAAACACAATCAAGCTGTTGGAAAAGAATGGGGAAATGTAGAAACTGCTTACCAACGTAGAAATGATTTAATTGGAAATCTTGTAAATACCGTTAAAGGTGCCGCAGATTTTGAAAAAGGAACTTTGACAGCTGTTGTGGAAGCCAGAGCAAAAGCAACTTCGGTGACGATTGATCCCGCAAATGTAACGCCCGAACAAATGGCGCAATTTCAACAAGCACAATCTAACGTATCTTCAAGTTTATCAAGATTATTGGTTTCTGTAGAAGCATATCCGCAATTACGTGCCAACGAAAATTTCTTGAAATTACAAGATGAATTGGCAAGTACTGAAAACCAAATTTTAACAGCAAGAACACGTTTTAATGAACAAGTTCAAGCGTATAACGGTTATGTTTTAACCATTCCGAACAGTTGGGTTTTAGGTGCAAGTTATCCTGAGAAACCATACTTTAAATCGGTTGAAGGAGCTGAAAAACCTGTAGAAGTAAAATTCTAATTTAAAAAAAATGTCTAAAGTTGAAGATTTCCTAAAGCCCGAAGAAGAGGCCCAAATTGTTAGCGCAATTGCTCAAGCCGAAAGAAATACTTCGGGTGAAATTAGGGTTCACATAGAAGACCATACCGAAAAACCTCCGCTCGAAAGAGCTCAGGAGGTTTTTCATTATTTGGGCATGGACCAAACGGCACTAAAAAACGGCGTTTTGTTTTACGTAGGTGTTGCAGATCATACTTTTGCCATTATTGGCGATGAAGGAATTAACAAGGTCGTAGAAGCAGATTTTTGGGATTGTACCAAAGATGTGGTGATTGACGCCTTTAAAGCCGGAAAATTCAAAGATGGTTTGGTTGCCGGAATTCTTCGGGCTGGCGAGAGGCTACAACACTATTTCCCTTCTTCTGATAAAGATAAAGACGAATTGTCTAACGAAATTTCAAAAGGATAAAGAATGAAATTCCAAAAAATGAAAAATACAAATTCCAATTGGAAACTTCGCTCCTTTTTGATCATTTTCCTGCTTCAGATTACCGCTGGTTTCGCACAATTTGACATTCCACCAATTCCGAAGGTTCAAACCAGCGTTTACGATTATGCTGCAATTTTGGATAGTCAACAAAAAGTAGCGTTGGAAGAAAAATTGGTGCGTTATTCTGATTCGACTACAACGCAAATTGTGGTGATTACCATCGAAACCTTGAAAGGAGAAGACATCGGAATTTTAACTCCCGCTTGGGGACAAAAATGGGGGATTGGCGGAAGTCAAGAAAATGACAACGGTGTGATTGTACTTTTGGCAGAAAAAGAAAGAAAAATTTGGATTTCTGCAGGTTATGGCGTTGAAGACAGGCTTTCTGCTGGGATTATTGGGCAATTAACCCGAAACGTAATTATTCCGGAGTTTAAAAACGGAGATTATTATGCCGGTCTCGACAAAGGAACTGATGCTATTTTTGATGTTTTAAAAGGAAAGTATAAAGGCAAACGCAAAGCGGATAATCAAAATGGTTCGGCAATTGGCGGGATTATTTTTTTCATCATTTTGTTTGTGATTTTAATCATCATCATCTCCCGAAATAAAAATAATCGCAACGGCGGTAATCGTGGTGGCGGATTTGATTTAGCCGATATCATTATTTTAAGCAGCTTAGGAAGAAATTCTGGTGGTGGCGGATTTGGCGGAAGTTCTGGAGGAGGATTTGGTGGCGGTTTCGGAGGTGGCTTCGGAGGCGGTGGTTTTAGTGGTGGTGGAGCTGGCGGAAGCTGGTAAAAATAAAAAATTGAAATCTAAAGAGCTTCACTTTGTGAGGCTTTTTTTTATTTTCAGTTTATCCGTTGCTATTGGCGACTGACTTTTCCTGAAAAGAAAATGGTCTTTCCCTTAGCCCTGATACAAAAATTTGTTTGAGCTCTTAAACCTGCCTTTAAAAGCAGGTTTAAAGCGAGTTTTTGTAGCAGGAAAATGGATTGTTAAAATGCCCGAACCATTCGCTTCAAAATAAAAAAATAAAGACAAAAAAAACGGCTGACAAAATTTTTGTCAGCCGTTTTTTTATTTAAGGTTCGAAACGGTTTCTTTCTTTTTCACCTCCAAATTTTTCTATTTTGTAGGTCAAGGAAAACATTGCGTAGCGCTTCAACACGGTATTTTCGACGTCTCTTATACTTTCAGGACTGATGTATCGCATGGCGCTTTGGTTTTGGTTTAGCATGTCATATACTTTCACTTTGAACAGTAATTTGTCTTCGAAAAAATTATAGCCTAAACTGGTATTCCACAAAAAGAAATCTTTACGGAAACCGCCGGAAATATTAGAGTTATAAGTGTAACCAAAATCATTCCCGAATACTACGTGTTTTGGCCAATAACTGGTAGTTTGCAACTTGATATTGTGTAAAAAATTCGAAGCTTTGTCAATGCTGTAGTTCGTATAATTGCTGGCGTCAAAGGTGTAAGTGTAACTTGGTGAAATCGTCAAAATTTCGCCTAAATCCCAACCTAAATTGATCGTTGGACTTATGGTGTAACCTTTTGCGGTGTACAATAAATTGTTAGTTAATCCCTTGTCATAATTCACATTCAGGTTTATTTCGGCTCCAAAACGGAAGGTGTTTTCTTCCTTTTTTATGGTTTTATTCCAAGAAATTCCGCCATAACCGTAATAGGTATTTTCAACATTTTCGTAAGTGGTTCGGTTGATCAAATCTGTGACGTCAAAAACCCTTGAGGTCACGATCGCTCGCTCGTTAAACGAGAATCCGAAATAAGAGTAAAATCCGGAACGAGATGCGTAATCATAATTGTTGAAATTCAAATGGAAATTATGTGTTTTGGTAGGTTCGAGGTTTGCATTACCAATTCTTTGAAACAACGGATTTGTTAAATCTGCCACGGGAAGAATTTGCATAGCGGTAGGCATTTTCACGTCAAAATCATAGTAAAAATAAAGCGATTTAGATTTAGACATTCGGTAACTTAACCAAGCATTTGCGGAAGGATACATGTATTTTTTATTGATTTTACTTTCGGTGCCATCAAACAATGAACCGTTGTCAAAATGCGTAACATCAGTTCCTAAATGAATTCCTCCGCTGATATTTTTTTTACGCAAATTAATGGCTGCCGATGGATTAAAAATCGTGGTTCGCGAGTCCATTGAGTAAGACAACAACGAATTAAAATCGTCATAAGCTTCGCTGGTTTCATTAAAATTATAGGTGTTTTTATTCATTGAATAATCTTTCCATTCGTAAGCAGCCCGAATGGTAATATTTAATGAATCCCGAAGCGGTTCGCTAAAACCCAATCGCACGTAATATCGATCATCCCGGATGCCGTCTTGTTCTTTTTGTCGCCTAATATCTTCAGTTCGTTCTGGATCTTGAAAGAAATAAGTTTCAGAATTTGTAACATTATCGATGTCAGAATTTTTGTTTGAATGGTTAAAAGCAATGCCTAAACTTCTTCCTTTTTTCTTAAATCTTCGGTTGAGATACAAATCATTCTGAAGCGTAGAATTTTCTGTATTATTGACATTTTCGCTGTTACTTTCGTTTACCAAACCAAGGTCATTTGAAGAAGATTGTTGTGAACGGCTTCTAAATTCCGAATTATTTTTTACGAACGATGGCGTCACATTCAAAGTTGTAAGCGAATCAATTTTATATTCAAATTCAAAGCTCATGTTGTGGCCGTCGTTTACATTTTCAGAAGAACCGATGCTTTCGGTAATGAAACTTGAATTCGTTCCATCAGCATTGGTTAAGAAACTTTCTGTCCGGCTTCTGGTATCATTTTCAGTGGTTGAATTTGTAAAAAAATAACTCGCGCTTGGGTCGAATTTTGTAAACCATTCATCAGAATAATTTAATCCAATCATATTAGAAGTGGTGATTCCCGAACCACCTCCAAAGTCAATTCCGTTGATATTAAACGAACCGTCTCCACGCGAATAAACCGAACGATTTCGACCACCTCCCATAGAATCGAAAATTTCATCCATGGAAAATCCGGTGGAATTGATATTGTTAGAAGCGCCTAAAAAACTTAATTTCTGTTTGTCTTTAAAATAATTGAGCAAACCGCTGGCTTCGTATCGATCATCCGTTCCGTAACCTCCTGTAAATTTCCCGAACAAACCTTTGTTTTTATCGTCTTGAATGGTAAGATTGATGCTTGCTTTATCACCACTTGCTCCTTGTCCGGTTTGTTTTTCCTCTTTTGTTTTTGTGTCCGAAACTTGTACTTTATTGATAATTTCTGCCGGAAGATTTTTAATAGCTACTTGTCCGTCTTTGCCAAAAAAAGATTTTCCGTTAACCAAAATTTCATTTACTTCTTTTCCGTTAACCGTAATTTTCCCATCTTTATTAATTTCTACTCCGGGAAGTTGCTTCAGTAAAGCTTCGACGTTAGAATCCGGACGAACTTTAAATGACGAAGCGTTGAATTCCAACGTATCATTTTTAATTCTAACCGGAGGTGCTTCGCCTACAACCAAAACCTCGCCAAGCGTTGTCACATCATCCGAAATAAAAATTTCGCCCATGTCAATATCGCTTTCTAAACTTTCGTATCGCTTTTCAAAAACTTCGTAACCAATCATGGAAAGTTTTACGATGAACGGTTCAGTTTGCTTGCGAATAGGAATTGAAAAATTTCCATTTTTATCCGAAATCGTGTAGTCAATCATTGAGGAATCTTGCGCTTTGGTCAAATAAACCGTAGCCGATTCGACAGGCATTTTTACCTCTTTACTCATCACTTTTCCTTTGATGGTAAAATTTTGGGCATTTGCGGGAATAATTATTAGAAAAAATAAGAAAATCAGGGGGAGAATTCGTTGCATTGGTTGTTTAAGGTTATCGTTTGTAAGAAAATATAACTGCTAAATAATGAGATTAGTATGTGATTTTAAAATTTGTTACAATTATTTTAACAAGAAAATCCTAAATTTTTTAAAAACAGTAAAGTTATTTTTTCTAAAGTTTTGCAGATTATTATTGTCAGGTTTAGACGAATGCTATTTTTTATGCAAAAGTAAATTTCTTAACAAAAACCCAAAAACAATTCATTACCAAATAGTTATCAGGATTTTTCGTAATTTGAAGTATCACCCAAAAATATTATAGCTATGAAAACATTAGGAATCGCAATTTATCTAACCACCGCATTCTTCTTAGGATTTGTGGTGATGCATTTTTTTGAAATTACGCCATGGTTTTTGGTAACCATGTTTGTTGTAGGTCATATTTTAATTGCCTGGATGGTTTACAGTATTTTAACTGACAAATACACCACCAAACGAAAATTTAAAGATTGGTACGAAGACCATCCCATTAAAAATTACCGTATTTAAACCACAAAAAAACGAGCTTGACGGCTCGTTTTTTTCTTTATTTTTCTCTGATGTAAATATCAATTGGAACACCTTTTAAATCCCAGTTTTCCCGAATTTTATTTTCCAAGAAACGCTTGTAAGGATCTTTCACGTACTGCGGCAAATTAGCAAAAAACACAAACTGTGGCGTTGGCGTTGGCAATTGCATACAATATTTAATTTTCACGTATTTTCCTTTCAATGCAGGTGGCGGATAATTTTCAATGATTTTCAACATGTGGTCGTTGAATTTTGAAGTAGGAATGCGTTGTTTTCTATTTTCAAAAACTTTTACAGTTTCTTCCAAAGCCTTCAATAATCTTTGTTTGGTTAATGCCGAAATAAAAATGATTGGCACATCCGTAAATGGCGCAATTTCTTCTCTAATTTTTGCTTCGTATTGCTTGGCAGACATGGTATCTTTTTCAACCAAATCCCATTTGTTTACCAAAATTACCACTCCTTTACGGTTTTTTTCGGCTAACCAAAAAATATTTTGATCTTGCCCTTCAAAACCTCGCGTGGCGTCAATCATCAAAATACAAACATCAGCGTGCTCAATTGCGCGAACCGAACGCATCACCGAATAAAATTCTAAATCTTCTTTAACCTTTGCTTTTCTACGAATTCCGGCAGTATCAACCAAGTTAAATTCAAAACCAAATCGGTCAAATTTTGTATCAATAGCATCACGAGTTGTTCCCGCAATATCAGTAACAATATATCTGTCTTTGCCGATTAATGCGTTGATAAAGCTTGATTTTCCAGCATTCGGACGACCGACAACGGCAAAACGTGGCAATTCTTCTTCGTCTCCTGTTGGTTCAGGTTTTTCAGGGAAGGCTTCTACCAAAGCATCAAGTAATTCACCGGTTCCACTTCCGGAAATTCCGGCAAAAGTGTAAAAATCGCCTAATCCAAGGTTGTAAAATTCAACAGCATCTTTTTCACGCATGGCATTGTCCACCTTGTTGATGGCCAAAAGCACAGGTTTTGTAACGCGACGCAACAATTTGGCAACGGTTTCATCCATTGGGGTGATGCCTTCTTCCACATCAACCACAAAAATAATTACGTCAGCTTCGTCAATGGCTAATTCTACTTGTTTACGGATTTCTCCTTCAAAAATATCATCGGAACCTTTAACATACCCTCCGGTGTCAATTACCGAAAACTCTTTTCCGTTCCATTCGCTTTTTCCATAGTTTCTGTCGCGGGTTACGCCCGAAACCGAATCTACAATCGCTTCCCTCCTTTTAATCATTCGGTTGAAAAGCGTGGATTTGCCCACATTTGGTCTCCCGACGATAGCAACAATGTTATTCATAGCTTTTTTTCAAATATTGTGCAAAGGTAACATTTTTTTGTTAAGACAGTTGCTGTAAAGGTGTTTGGATTTACCGAAATTGCTGGACCATAAATTTGTTTAACGGAAATTTAGCACATCTCCAGAAAATAAAAATATAAATTTACAGTTAAAGATATCGAGATGGATTTTGAAAAAAGCATAAAATTGAGACCTAAATTCAACCGATTTTCGCCCAACAAACTTCAGGACATCCTGGGGAACTACCACGATTTAAAATCTGATGACAACATTAATTTTAAATTTAGCGAGGCAGGAAATCATATTTGGCTGGGAATTGGTGTGCTCAAACGCGAATTTTGGTCGCCAACACTTCATCTCGAACTTGATTCTACAAAAGATGGTAATACTTTTGTAAAAGGAACTTTTGGTCCCAACCCGCTTTTATGGGTAACTTTTGTGGGATTGCACTTTATTTTAGGGATTCTTTTTATTCTTTTTGGCGTTATTGCTTACTCAAAATATTCAGTTGGAGAACCGATAAAATTTGATATGGTCGTGATGTTTGCTATCGCAAATAGTCTCCTGCTACTCAACGCAATTGCCATTTTAAACAGAAAAAAAGGAGCTCAGCAAATGCGTGAACTCCTCGATGTTGCCCAAAAAATTATTGATTAATTATTTGTTGTTGTAACCAAATCTTCTCAACTGAAAAGCATTGCTTCGCCAGTCTTTATTGACCTTCACAAACATTTCGATGTGAACCTGTTTGCCGAAAAATTTCTCCATTTCTTCTCTCGCCTGAACACCAACACGCTTAATCGCCGAACCTTTGTGCCCGATGATAATTCCTTTTTGCGTATCTCTTTCCACCATAATCACCGCTTTGATTCGGATGATGTTGTCGTCTTCTATAAATTCTTCTGTTTCAATTTCCACAGCGTAAGGAATTTCTTTGTCGTAATTCAGCAAAATTTTCTCGCGGATAATTTCGTTTACAAAAAAACGTTCGGGCTTGTCCGTTAGCGCGTCTTTTGGATAAAATGGCGGCGATTGCGGCAAAAGTTCAACGATTTTTGCAAAAACTTCAGGAACGCCAAAATTCTCTAATGCCGAAATTGGAAAAATTTGCGCATTTGGCACTTTTGCTGACCAAAGCGAAATTTGCTCGTCTAAAACTTCCTGATTTGACTTATCAATTTTATTCAACAACAATAAAACCGGAATCTTTGCATGAATAATTTTATTGAAAAATGCTTCGTCTTTCAATTCTTTTTCGCCGGTTTCTACCATATAAATCAGCACATCGGCATCTTCAAACGCAGATTTTACGAAATCCATCATCGATTCCTGCAATTCGTAAGCCGGTTTAATGATTCCCGGAGTATCGGAAAAAACCACTTGAAAATCTTCTCCGTTAACAATTCCGAGGATTCTATGGCGTGTTGTTTGTGCTTTAGAAGTGATTATAGAAAGGCGTTCCCCCACGAATGCGTTCATCAAGGTCGATTTCCCTACGTTTGGGTTTCCGATGATATTTACGAAACCAGCTTTATGTGACATGAAAAATAATTTAAGGTGCAAAGGTAGTCAGTTACAACTTAATACAAATAAAAAAACCACTAACTTTCGTTAATGGTTTCCTTAGTAGCGGGAACAGGACTCGAACCTGTGACCTTCGGGTTATGAGCCCGACGAGCTGCCTACTGCTCTATCCCGCGATGTGCGTTCGTATTTTCAATATTTTTTACTGAAATCAGTAATTCTTAGTAGCGGGAACAGGACTCGAACCTGTGACCTTCGGGTTATGAGCCCGACGAGCTGCCTACTGCTCTATCCCGCGATGTTTCGGGTGCAAATTTACAACGAATATCTTTAAAAACAAGTATTTTATTGAAAAATCTTTTTATTTGCTCAAAATAAAGTTTTTATTTTCAATAAACATCTGGCTCAACGTGCACCAAAATATGTCCTAATTCCGGTAATTTTAACCGCAAATGATCCTCGAGTTTATGAGCCAGCCAATGTCCGTCTTTCACCGAAATTTCTCCGTTTACAATAGCGTGAAGTTCTAGATGGTATTGCATCCCGGCTTTGCGTATAAAACATTTTTCGGTATCTAAAATTCCATCCACTTCTACAGCAATCACGCGGATTTTCTGGGTTAAATCATCATAAAGATGTTCGTCCATAATTTCGCTTAAAGCGGGACGAAAAATACGGTAACAATTGAACAAAATAAATCCTGACGCCAGTAATGCAGCCCAATCATCGGCAGCTTCATATCCTTTTCCAAAAAAAACCGCAATGCCAATTCCTATGAATGCCGCAACCGATGTGATTGCGTCGCTTCTGTGGTGCCAAGCATCCGCTTTTAAGGAACTACTGTTGGTTTCGATACTTTTTTGGATGACAATTCTATAAGAAATTTCTTTCCATAAAATAATAATTCCCAACACAATCAAAGTCCAAGTTTCGGGTGGATCATGAGGCGTTTGGATGTTCACAATGCTTTCGTACGCAATAATCGTGGCAGAAACAATTAAAAATCCTACTACTAAAAATGTCATCAAAGGTTCTACTCTACCATGACCGTAAGGATGGTTATCGTCTGCAGGACGGCTGGAATATTTAATTCCAAATAACACTAAAAACGATGAAAAAATATCGGAAGTAGATTCAATCGCATCGGCAATTAACGCGTAGGAATTTCCAAAAACACCTGAAAAATATTTCACCAAAGCCAATAAAGTATTGCCTATAATACTAAACCAAGCGGTTTTTGCTGCTTTGTGATGTGCGTTTGCCACGGCTTTTTTTACAAAGATATTACTTCTGTTGAAGTGGAGAAAAATCTTCTGTTTGAATTTGGGTCTATAAATATTTTTCAACAAAATTATTTACTATAACGTTGTAATGCATCGGTTTTTATTAATTTAAATAAAATCATCGGCAAAAAACTTATGATTTTTTTATTTTTACGGGAAACTAATGCAAATCTTTATAAAATATATGAAAACTACTTTCAGTTTGATTTTGCTGTTAATTGGCTTTTCAATTCAGGCGCAAGAAATTGCTTCGCCTGATAAAAATTTGAAGCTAACCTTCAGCCTTGACTCCAAAGGAACTCCTGTTTACCAATTGAATTTTAAAAATAAATCGGTTATCAAACCCAGCAAATTGGGAATTGAAACCAAAGACGTTCCCTCTTTTCTTGACGGATTTTCAGTAGAAAAAACCAGCACCACTACGTTTGACGAAACTTGGGAACCGGTTTGGGGTGAACAAAAAACCATCCGGAATCATTATACAGAATTGTTGGTAGTGCTTTCGCAAAAAGCTGAAAAGAATAGAAAAATTAACATCAGATTCCGCCTTTTTAATGACGGATTGGGCTTTAGATACGAATTTCCAGAGCAAGAAAACCTTACCTATTTTATCATTAAGGAAGAAAGAACACAATTTGCCTTAAATGGCGACCACAAAGCGTTTTGGCTTCCGGGCGATTTTGACACGCAAGAATACAGCACTGTAACTTCAAATTTATCTGAGGTAAGAGGCAAAATGAAAGATGCGGTTACGCCAAACGCCTCACAACATCCGTTTTCAGATACAGGATTGCAAACGCCTTTGATGCTCAAAAGCAAAGATGGTTTGTACATCAACATTCACGAAGCCGCTTTGGTTGATTATTCTGCCATGCATGTGGAACTCGACGACAAAAATTTTATTTTAAATTCGTACTTGACACCTGACGCTGTAGGCAACAAAGGTTACATGCAAGCCTCTACTCAAACGCCTTGGCGAACGATTGTTGTGAGCGACAAAGCGGCTGATATTTTGGCTTCAAAATTAATTTTAAACTTAAACGAACCTACGAAATACAAAGATGTTTCTTGGATTAAACCCGTAAAATATGTAGGTGTTTGGTGGGAAATGATCACCGGAAAAAGTTCTTGGGCTTATAACGATTTGACCAGTGTTAAATTAGGCGAATTGGATTATTCCAAGACGAAATCCAATGGCAAACACGCAGCTAACACGGCTCATGTAAAAGAATATATCGATTTTGCTTCAGAGCATGGATTTGATGCGGTTTTGGTAGAAGGTTGGAACGAAGGTTGGGAAGATTGGTTTGGCAAATCGAAAGATTTTGTGTTCGATTTTGTGACGCCTTATCCTGATTTTGATGTAAAAGAATTGCATCGTTATGCGGCTTCTAAAGGTGTGAAAATGATGATGCACCATGAAACTTCCGGCTCTATCCGAAACTATGAACGCCATATGGACAAAGCTTATCAGTTTATGGTGGCCAATGGTTATAATTCGGTTAAAAGTGGTTATGTAGGCGATATTATTCCGAGAGGGGAATTCCATTACGGTCAATGGGCCAACAACCATTATTTGTACGCGATTACGAAAGCAGCCGACTATAAAATTATGGTGAATGCCCATGAAGCGGTTCGCCCGACAGGATTGAGCAGAACCTATCCGAATTTAATTGGAAACGAATCGGCTCGCGGAACAGAATACGAATCATTTGGCGGAAACAACCCTGATCATACGACCATTTTGCCATTTACAAGATTAATGGGAGGTCCGATGGATTATACGCCCGGAATTTTTCAAACTAAAGTTAGCGCTTATAATCCCGACAATAATTCGTTCATCCATACCACTTTGGCCAAACAATTGGCATTGTATGTGACGATGTATTCGCCTTTGCAAATGGCGGCGGACTTGCCTGAAACTTATAACAAACATTTGGACGCGTTTCAATTCATCAAAGATGTGGCAATCGATTGGGATGAAACCCATATTTTGGAGGCAGAACCTGGAGATTACATCACCATTGCTAGAAAAGCAAAAGGTAAAAACGAATGGTTTGTGGGTGGCATTACTGATGAAAATTCAAGAACCGCTACTGTGGATTTTAGCTTTTTGCCGAAAGGAAAAACGTTTGAAGCCATTGTTTACGCTGATGGAAAAGATGCACATTACGAAACCAATCCGCAATCTTACGAAATCAAAAAAATTAAGGTCACTTTTAAAACCAAATTAAAACAGCAAATGGCACCAAGTGGCGGGTTTGCGATTAGTGTGAAATAGTCAGTATCTTATTAAAAATGTGAAGCGAGGAATCTTAATGGGTTCCTCGCTTTGTTTTTGGTGTTTTTGTTTGAGATTCCTCGTTCCTCGGAATGACAAGTTCGGTTATTTTTCTTCGTTCGAATTTTCCTCTGTTTCGTCTTTGTGATGAAATTTTGAAACTGTCTTTACAAAATCATTTTTGCTGCTTTGACGGAAAGCTTCGTCGTTAATTTTGTACTCATCAATCAATTTTTCGCTTCCTTTGTGTGGCACGTTTTTATCTTTATTTGATAAGTTTTTTGCTTTTTTCATGACTGCAGTATTTGATGGTTGAAGTTACCGCAATTTACCGAGCAATGTGTTATAACTTTTGGGAAAATGTTTATAAGTTGTAGTACTGAGAAGTGAGATTTGAGAAGTGAGATCGAAATGTTTTTTTCTTGACTTACAGGGATACCACAACGATAGCTTATCCCTACATTATCCATACACTATCTATACACTATCCATACACTATCTATACACCATTAAATTGTGTATTGTTATTTTAGGACAAGACAATTATTGATGCCGAACTATCCTTTATAGAATTCTGTAACCTTAAAAAAAAATAAGCCGTTTCCATGTTAAACGGCTTATTCATATATTTCTAATAACCTCCCAAAAACTATTCCTCGCCCAAATCACTACTTACAAACATTTCATTTGATTCTTCGGAAATAATCCGTAAAAATCGGTCGTAGTGTTTGAGCACATCGCTTATCAGTTCCTTTGGCGTAAAATATTGCACGTTATAGCCTTCGCGAGTATCGCCAAAATAAGATTTGGGGTAATAACTTTTGCGTTGCTTGAATTCGGGCAGGTTTTCGTCTTCCACTAAATAATCGGAAACTTCTCGTAGCTGAACTTTGGCGCCGTAAACAAAATTATTGACCATGTTGTGCTCAATTTCCAACTCGCATTTGAGCGGATTACTTTCTAATCGAACCGTTGCTTGGATGCCATTTTTTGCCAATTCCTCCTTTAATTCCGTAAGTGCTTCTTTTACCGCACCTTGAATAAATTGTTCGACAGTGGCTTTGTCCTTGAAGGAAACTATCTGCACGAGGCGTTCTTTCCATAATTTTCCGGTCCATGGTGCGGTAGAAACCGCAAAATTTCGCTGGTAGTAACTGTAATCAATCATCAACCCCTTCATGAGGGCTGCCGCAATGAAAATCATGATGATTGCAAACGGAAGCGCAGTTAACAATGTCATAGTTTGCAAGGCTTTCAAACCACCGGCTTTTAACAACATTAAGGCGGATGTAGCTAGCAATACTCCCCAAAACATTTTTTGCCAAATTGGAGAATTTTGGGCGTTTTTTGTTGCAATGCTATCCATTACTAAAATCCCCGAATCCGCAGAAGTAGTAAAAAATATAATGACGACAACAATTACTAAAGTACTCGACACAATAGGTAATGGCAAATATTCCAAGAAGCTAAACATCAAGGCTTCGGGATTGTCTGTCAGTTGGCTCAAAGCTCCGTTTGCAATATGGAAATCAGTCCAGATGGCGCTGTTTCCGAAAACGGACATCCAAATGAAATTAAAAAGCGTGGGCAAAATAAGTACAGCTGCAATGAATGATTTAATGGTTCTTCCTTTTGAAATTCGGGCAATAAAAATTCCTACAAAAGGTGCCCATGAAATCCACCAAGCCCAATATAGTATTGTCCAGTTATAGAACCAAGGCAAAGATTTTTCCTCGTACACGTGCGTGTTGAATGTAATTGTGAAGAAACTGCTGATGTAATTGCCGATTCCGTCAGTAAAACTTCCTAAAAGATACACAGTTGGTCCCGCCAACATTACAAATATCATTAAAATTATTGCAGCCGAAATATTGATGTTGCTCAATATTTTAATCCCTTTTCCCACTCCCGACACCGCTGAACCGATGGCTAAAGCCACGAGCACACACACAATGATGACTTGGTAGGTAAAACTAGTTTCGGGCAATACATTCAATGCCTTTAAACCGGAATTGATTTGCACCACACCAAATCCTAAGGTGGTAGTAATCCCGAAAAATGTGCTGCACAAGGCAAAAACATCAATTGCGTTACCCCATCCTCCGTTAGTTTTTTCTTTTAAAATGGGATAGAGGCAACTTCGCAACGACAAAGGCAAACGGTATCGATATGCAAAATAAGCGAGCGAAAGCCCTACTAATCCGTAAATTGCCCAAGCATGAATACCCCAATGAAAAAAAGTGTACAACTGTGCGCTTTTGGCTTGATCGCTGTAATAATCGCTTGCAAAAGTTTCATCGGCATAATGCGACATGGGTTCGGCAACGGCAAAATACATCAGTCCGATTCCCATTCCCGCGGCAAAAAGCATTGATATCCAAGAGAAAAACGAATATTCGGGTTTGCTGTTATTGTCTCCCAACTTGATGCTACCGTATTTACTGAACATCAAATAAATCAAAAAGATGACAAAAATAGTCACACACCAAACATACACCCAATTGAGGTTGACGAAAACGAAGTTTTTTACCACATCCAACACTCTTTCAGCAGGTGTCGGAAAAAATACCGTGAACATACAAATTCCAATGATGAACACTAAACCTGGTATTGTGACTGCTTTGTTGAGGGTTGTTGTCGTATTTTTTGACATAGTTAGGGGTTTTACCGCAAGTTACGATTAAATGCCTTTACATCCTATTTAAGTCGAAAGTCTAAAGTTTAAAGTTGACAAATCTTTCCATTACAAAAACGAACTCCTCCAATGTTCATAAATGCCTTATATGGTAAAAAAAATTTGTTTAATGTTAAAGTTGCCAAACCTTCTGCTTCTTTGCGAGAAAAATCCCCTCATTCCCTTAATTCCTTAATGTTTAAAAAAAAATGTTTCAAATTAAAAAAGATTCCCGCCTTTGCGGGAACAAAAAAAACCTAACAAGTTTCAAAAACCTGTTAGGTTCCAAAAGCTCAAACAAGAACTTTAAACTTTCGACTTTAAACTAAAAACTACATCCCCACAATCACAAACTCGCTTCGGCGGTTTTTCTGGTGATCGGCTTCAGAGCAATTCACGCCATCCGAACAATTGTTCACGAGTTGGGTTTCGCCGTAACCTTTTCCGGTTAAACGACTCGCTTCGATGCCTTGAGATATCATCCAAGCCACAGTTGATTTGGCTCTTCGGTCGGATAATTTTTCGTTGTATTTGTGCGTTTGACGGCTATCGGTATGTGATCTCACATCCACTTTCATGTTTGGATATTGCTTCATCACATCCACAATTTTTGCTAAATCAACTGCCGCATCCGGACGGATATTCCATTTGTCTAAGTCAAAATAAATAATTTCAATTCCAAATGTTTTTGCCAAATCCGAACCAACTGTTACCGGTTTTACCGATTTCTCGAGTTCGACGTCAAGGGTTGTCTCGCCTGATTTTTCGTCGATTGTCACGCGGTTTTCGCTGGTGTTGTATTCCGGTTTTTCGGCTTTTACGTAGTAATTTTTACCACATTCTACTTCTTCAAAACGGTAATTTCCCTCGCTGTCAGATGTGGTTGTTTTGATAACTTTGAATGAATTATCTGACAATGTTACTTTTGCGTTAGCAATAATTTCTTTGGTTTCACGGTCAATTATTTTTCCGGCCAAAAGCTGTTCACAAGCTAATTTTTTAGTTTCCTGAAAACGGTAAATATCGTCAAAACCCTTGCCTTCAGTACGATTTGACGAAAAATATCCAAACCTGGTTTCGCTGTTGATGTAATACGCAAAATCATCCATCGGACCATTTACAGGCGTTCCTACGTTTTGCACATTTTGAGTATCGGG
>JAEWHE010000012.1 GCA_023387965.1 Bacteroidota bacterium
CCGCTCGGCAGCGAGATGGCCTTCACGCCAATCCTGTCGCAGGACCGGCGGATTGAATCCTGCACCTCGTCGGCGCAAAGTTTCGCAACACCGCGGCTGTATATTTCGATGTCGAACTCGATATTGCGAAGTTTGCAGATGTCACGCGCCCGGCTGGTGATGCGATCCAGAACGCCGTCGCGAATCGTTTCCGAAAGATCACGGCAATCCAATGTGAACTCGACCTGCCCCGGAATGATGTTCACGCCGCCGGGCAGCACTCTCAACATGCCGACGGTCGCCACCGTGGTTCCCGTCCCGCTGGCCTCCTGCTCGATCATCTGGATGATGGCTGCGGCCGCCGCCATCGGGTCCCGGCGCATGTTCATCGGCGTGGTGCCGGCGTGCTGCGCTTCGCCCGTCAAGGTGATCCGGCCCCGCGCCGAGGCGCAAATGCCCGAGACAATGCCCACAGCCACCCCGGCACGTTCCAGCACACAGCCTTGCTCGATATGCAGTTCGACATAGGCCCTGGCCGAACCCGGCGGCCTCGCGGCGCGGTCGACCAACCGCCAGTCGATACCCAGCTTCGTCAGCGCTTCGGCCACGGTGGTTCCGTCGGCATCGGCTTTGTTCAGACGCGCGGGCTCGAATTTTCCCGTCACGATCCTTGAACCGGAATAGGAAGAGGCGAAACGACAGCCCTCTTCATCCCGGAACACGTAAATTTCTATGGGATGATCGGTGACCATGCCCGCCTCGTTCATGCAGCGCAGAGCTTCGACCGCCCCCAGGATGCCGAGGGCGCCATCGAACTTGCCGCCCTCCCGAACGGTGTCGCAATGCGAGCCGGTCAGCACGGCCGGCGCATTCGCAATCCTGCCCTCCCTGCGACCGATAAGGTTGCCCGCCTCGTCCATGCGGGTCGCAAGACCGGCCTCCCTCATCAGTCCGGCGATCAGTTCAAGGCCTTCCCGGTCCAGATCGGTAAGCGCCAACCGGGTGACGCCGCCGCTTTCCGTTCGCCCGATCTCACCCAATCGCATCAGATTTTCAAACAACCGTTCCGTGTTGATCATACTCGCGCTCTCCTCCCGTTTTTGCCGATCCTCGCGCAAAAGGTCGGGGCGCGGTCACGGCCCGCAGGCCGCAACCGCTTTTTTTCAGATTTCGGATTATTCCGCCCTGGCCATGTCCTCGATGAGAACATCCTTGCTTGTCGGAGGCGTAAACTGGATCCGGTCGGTATTGATCCCGGTGAAATATTGTTCGGCATAGATGTAGATAAAGGGCAGCTCCTCGGCCAGAATGGTCTGAACTTCCCGGTACATCTCCGCGCGCTCGTCCTGATCCACGGTCGCTTCGGCTGTGTCGAGCAATTCGTCCACGCGCTCGTTCCTGTAGCCGAGACGTTTGAAATAGGTTTTCGAGTTCAGCGCGTTCAGCGGAAGAAAGGGATCGAACATGCTGTTGCCGTAACCGGCCAACATAAGTTCCTTGTTTCGGTCGTTGTTGAGCGCCTCGATATATTGACTGTCTTCCATGAATTCCATTTGCATCTGGATACCCACGGCCTGAAGCATGGCCCCGATCAGCTGGCCCAGTTCCGAATCAAGAAGATAGCGGCCTCTGGGAACCTGCATCGTCAGGCGCAGCGGATTTCCCGCATCATAGCCCGCCTCGGCCAGAAGTTCCTTCGCCTTGTCCAGATCATGAAGAGAGGTGTCGTAATATTCCTCGTTGAAACCGAGGATGCCGGGCGTGATATGCGTCCGCGTCGGCGTTGCCTTTCCCTGAAAGAGCATGTCCACGATCAGCTTGTCGACGATGGCATATTCGATCGCCTGCCGCACCCGCACATCCGAGGTCGGATATTCTTCGTTGCTGTTGACCAGCAGCATCATGACCAATGTGGAATCGCCCGGAACTATGGCCGTATCATGATTCCCGTCAACGCGCGCCCATTCCGACGGCGGAATCTCGTTGACCAGATCCATACCGCCCGTAATCAACTCGTTAACCCTGGTGGCAGGCTCGGGCAGGGTCGTCAGCACGGCCTTATCCCAATCGGAAACATCGCCTTTGAAATAATCGGTGAACTTCTCAAGAAGCACCTGATGGCCGACGCTGTATTGAGTCACCTTATACGGGCCGGAACCTATTGGATGCTGCGTGAAATGACCGATGCCGACTTCGTTGAAATAGTCTTTCGGCATGATGCTGCCGCCCATGCGGATCAGCCGGTTCAGCATTACCGGGTCCGGGACGTGGGTAATGATCTGCACCGTGTAAGGGTCGAGAACCTTTACTTCCTGAATTGTCGCAAATCGCGGACTCTCGATCAGCCGGTTATCCCCGACGACACGGTCGAGCGTAAACTTGACGTCCTCGGCCGTCAATTCGCTGCCGTCGTGGAACTTGATGCCCTCGTTCAGGACGAATTCCCATGTGTGGTCGTCCTTTTGCTCGAACGACTTGGCCAGATGCGGCACGAATTCACCGTCATCCGTGCGCCGCACCAGCGTATCGAACACGTTCATCAGCGGCGTGCCGTAAGAGCTGTTGTTATGCGGATCGAAGGTCTGGATATTTCTGCGCAAACCGATCCGCAACGTGTCGGCCTCCTGGGCGGCAGCCATGGACGAACCGAACAGGCCGGTCGCGGTGTTGCTCATGAAGCCCAAGGCGGTCATCGCGGCTATGGCTGCGACCGCATGTAAAAACTTTCCGTGTGTCTTCCCTGCTGTCACGCGTGACATGTCTTTCCCCGTTTATGGCTGGAGTTGTTTTGACGATGACATGCGCAACCATCTCGTTTTCAGTCAATTATCGCGCAAGGTTGGGGGGCGATCACGACGCGGGGACATGATCGCATTCTTCAGGCTCCAGATTATTCCACTCTGGCCATGTCCTCGATGAGCACATCCTTGCTCGTAGGAGGAGAGAATTCGATCCGGTCGGTATTGATCCCGGTGAAATACTGCTCGGCATAGATATAGATGAAGGGCAGTTCCTCGGCCAGAATGGCTTGCGCCTCTTCATACATTTCGGCGCGCTCGTCCTGATCCACAGTCGCCTCGGCCATGTCGAGCAATTCGTCCACGCGTTCATTCCTGTAGCCGAGCCGTTCGAAATAGGTTTTCGAATTCAAAGCATTCAGCGGCAGGAACGGGTCGAACATGCTGTTGCCATAGCCCGCCAGCATCAGTTCGGTGTTATTGTTGTTATTTCGGACCTCAATATATTTGCTGCTTTCCAGGAATTCATACTGGATCTGGATTCCGGCGAGCTGAAGCATGGCCCCGATCAATTGCCCCAGTTCGGAATCCATCAAATAGCGGCCCCTTGAAACCTGCAAGGTCAGGCTCAGCGGATTGTCGGGACCGTAACCCGCCTCTGCCAGCAGTTCCTTTGCCTTCTCCAGATCGTAGAGATACGTGTCGTAATATTCCTCGTTGAAGCCAAGGATGCCGGGCGTGATATGTGTCCGCGTCGGCGTCGCCATGCCCTGGAAGAACTGGTCCACGATCAGCTTGCTGTCGATGGCATAGTCGATGGCCTGCCGCACCCGCACATCCGAGGTCGGGAGCCCCTCGTTGCTCTTCACCATCAATAACAGGACCTGCGTGGATTCACCTGGAACGATTTCCGTGTTCGCATTGCCGTTTACGCGCGCCCATTCCGAGGGCGGAACCTCATCGACCAGATCCATGCCTCCGGTAATCAATTCATTGACCCGCGTCGAGGCTTCGGGAAGGATCGTCAGCACGGCCCTTTCCCAGTCCGAGACGTCGCCCTTGAAATAATCGTCGAATTTTTCAAGCACAACCTGCTGATCTACATTGTATTGCGTGACCTTGTAGGGACCGGAACCGATCGGGTGCTGGGTGAAACGCTGGAGGCCGACTTCGTTGAAATATTTCTCGGGCATGATGCTGGCGCCCATGCGGATCAGCCGGTTCAGCATCACCGGATCGGGGGCGGAGGTGACAATCTGCACGGTGTAGGGATCGAGGACATTCACCTCTTTTATGGTGGCGAAGCGCGGGTTTTCGATCAGCCGGGTGTCGCCCACCACGCGGTCCAACGTGAACTTGACGTCATTGGCGGTCATCTCGCTGCCGTCATGGAATTTGATGCCTTCGTTCAGGACGAATTCCCATGTGTAATCGTCCTTCTGCTCGAACGATTTGGCAAGATGCGGGATGAATTCGCCGTCATTTGTGCGTCGGATCAGCGTATCGAACACGTTCATCAAGGGCGTGCCGTAAGAGCCGTTGTTCTGAGGGTCGAAGGTCAGCAGGCCCCTGCGCAGACCCAACCGCAACGTATCGGACGCCTGGGCCGAAACGGCAGATGAATTGAGCAAACCGGTTGCGGTATTGCCCATGAAGCCAAGGGCGGTCACGGTCCCTAGAACAGCCATCGTGCGCAGAAACTTTCCGTGCAGCTTCCCTGTTGTCAGTCGTGGCATTTTTTATACTCCATGATAAGATTGGAATTGCCTTTACGGTGTTGAATTCAAGCGATGACGGGGATAAAAACGCCGCTTTTCTTTCCGCGTCACTGATGCAGCCGATACGGCCCTTCCAGCGGAAAGTGGCACGACACCGTATGCCCGTTTTCCATTGTCTGCATCTTTGGAACCACCTGCCTGCATTTATCCTGCGCATAGGGGCAGCGGGTATGAAACGAGCATCCCGGAGGCGTATTCACCGGGCTGGGAATATCGCCCTGCAAAACGATCCGCCTGCGGCTTCGCGCGGCCTCGGGATCGGGCAGCGGCACAGCCGACAGCAGGGCTTCGGTATAGGGATGGCGCGGCCGCGAAAAGAGCTGTTCCTTGGTCGCCAGTTCCACAATCCGACCAAGATACATCACGGCGATCCGGTCGCTGATATGCTTGATGGCCGGCAACCCGTGGGAGATGAAGATGTAGGTCAGGTCGAACTCTTTCTGCAATTTCGAAAGAAGGTTCAGAATCTGGGCTTGGATGGATACGTCGAGAGCTGAAACCACCTCGTCGCAAATGATCAGCTTGGGTTGCAGGGCCAGCGCCCTCGCAATGCCGATCCGCTGACGTTGCCCGCCGCTGAACTCGTGCGGAAATCGTTCGATGAAGGTCGGGCTGAGACCGACCGCCGTCATCAATTCGACGACCCGTTCGTGGAGCTGTTTGCCCGAGGCGATGCCATGCGACCGAAGCGGCTCGGCGATCAGGTCCTTCACCCGCATGCGCGGATTGAGCGAGGAGAAAGGATCCTGAAAGATCATCTGGAAATCCTTGCGCCTCTGGCGCAACGTCCGCGGCGCCAGGTCGCACAGGCTTTCCCCCTCGAACAGGACGTCGCCCTCGGTGGGTTTCAGCAATTGCGCGATCACGTTGCCGGTGGTCGATTTCCCGCAGCCGGATTCGCCGACGATCCCCAGAGTCTCGCCGGGATAGACCTTCAGGTCGATGCCGTCGATCGCCTTGAGGTATTTCGGCTGCGCCGAGAACCAGTTCCAGTCGCCCGAAACGTCGAAATATTTCTTCAGCCCCTTCAGTTCCAGCAGGGGCGTTTGCTCAACCGTGTTCATGGAGCATACCTTCCTTCTTTTCGGGCAGCCAGCAGCGCATCTGGTGGCCGTCGCCCAGATCCACCCATTCCGGCGGGTCGGTCACGCATTTCTCGAACGCATGGGGGCAGCGCGGGTGGAACCGGCATCCCTTGGGCATGTTGGTCAGGGGCGGCACGGTGCCCTTGATGGGCTCCAGCCTGTCCTTCAGCTCGTGGATATTGGGCGTGCTGTTCAGCAGGCCCTGCGTGTAGGGATGGCTGGGATTGCGGAACAGGCTGTAGGTGTCGCCCTGCTCGACGATCTGGCCGCCATACATGACGATCACCCTGTCGGCCATTTCGGCCACCACCCCCAGGTCATGGGTGATCAGCACGATGGTCGTCTGCGATTCGTTGCGCAGGTCCTTCATCAGTTCCAGGATCTGCGCCTGGATCGTCACGTCCAGCGCCGTCGTCGGCTCGTCCGCGATCAGCAGCGAGGGGTTGCAGGACAGCGCCATGGCGATCATCACCCGCTGCCGCATCCCGCCGCTGAGTTCATGGGGATAAGAGGCATGCACCGCCTCGGGCCGCGGCATCCCGACCTTGCGCAGCATCTCAAGGCTGCGTTCCCGCGCCGCCGCCTTGCCCAGCTTCAGATGGGCGCGGACCGGCTCGTCAAGCTGGAAGCCGATGGTCAGCAGCGGGTTCAGCGAGGTCAGCGGCTCCTGGAAGATCATCGAGATGCGGTTGCCCTGGATGTCGCGCATCTCCTCGCGCGACATCTTGGCAAGGTTGCGGCCCTCGAACAGCACCTCGCCGCTGTCCACCCGGCCCGGCGGGCTGAGCAGCCCCATGATGGAAAAGGCGGTGATGCTTTTGCCGCAGCCGGATTCACCGACGATGGCGACCACTTCGCCCCGCTTCAGGTCGAAGGAAATGCCGTCCACGGCGGTCACCGGCCTGCTGTGCAGGTGGAACCGGGTCGTAAGGCCCCGCACCGACAGCAGGCTGGACGAAGCGTCCGCGGCGGCGGCAGGGGGGTCCTGGATGGAAACTGCGGTCATTATGCCCTCCCTTGCAGGCGCGGGTCGGTGGCGTCGCGCAACCAGTCGCCCAGAAAGATGAATCCGATCACGGTGAGGCTGAGGGCGACGCCGGGGAAGGTCGCGATCCACCAGCTTGTCGACAGATGGGTCTGGCCCTCGCTCAGCATATAGCCCCAGGACACGTCGGGCGGCTGGATGCCCAGGCCCAGGAAGCTCAGCGAGGATTCCGAGATGATCGCCGTCCCGACGCTGAGGGTGGACACCACGATGACCGTCGACAGCACGTTGGGCAGCAGGTGGCTGCGGATGATCGTGGAATTGGGCGTGCCGATGGAATAGGCCGCGCGCACATAGTCGCGCTCCTTCAGGCTCAGCACCTCGCCACGGACCAGGCGGGTGAAGGGCACCCATTTCGTGCAGCCCATCACGAAGATCAGCGTCACCAGGCTGGGGCCGAAGACGCCGACGATCACCAGCATGATCAGCATCGCCGGCAGGGCCAGCAGCGAATCGGTCACGCGCATGATCGCATTGCCGATCCAGCCGCCATAGAAGCCCGCGACCAGCCCCAGCAGCGTGCCGAGGCAGCCCGCGACGATGACCGCCCCGACCCCCACGATCAGCGAGGTGCGCGAGCCGTAGAGGATGCGGCTCAGCACGTCGCGCCCCAGGTTGTCGGTTCCCAGCGGATGGGCAAGCGAGCCGCCCTCCAGCCACATCGGCGGCGCGAACATGCTGGCAAGGTCGATCGCCGCCGGATCGTGGGGCGCGATATAGG
>JAEWHE010000014.1 GCA_023387965.1 Bacteroidota bacterium
CAGCATAAAAACCTAAGGTGGTTATTGCGGCGGGGCTCACCTCTTCCCATTCCGAACAGAGAAGTTAAGCCCGCCTGCGCAGATGGTACTGCAATCCTGTGGGAGAGTATGTCGCCGCCTTTCTTTAAGCAAGCCCGCTCTTTTTAGAGTGGGCTTCTTTTTTTGTTATAGGTGCAGCGTGTCGTAGTCGATCCGCCGCCTTTCTTTAGAATCCTCGTCAGAAATGATGAGGATTTTTTTTTGAAATTTTTTAGAAAAATTAATTAATAAAGCAATTCTGTGATAGAGTACGTTACCGCTTTTTTAGTGAAGCCTATCTTGAAAAAGATAGGCTTTCTTTTATACATACTGCAGTTCTCCGCCTCTGCAAATCGGATCGGCTTACCACCTTTACTGCGCTAGTTCAGCGGGAGCTTAGGGTCTTCTTTAGAATACGCATCAGAAATGTGGGGATGTTTTTTATTCCAATTCTCATAAAAAAAATAAGTAAATAACGGTAATTCTTTGATAGGAAAGATCTGTTAGAACCACATTCCTAACAGTCAGAATGATGGTACTACAAGAATTTGGATTCCAAAAAATAAATTAATAATTTGGTGGAACGTCTTAGCCGTCTAAATGAAATAACAAATTTTATGAGTTAAGCGATGTATATATTGAAGCTATTTTGATAAAGATTTTGACCATATTCAAAGAGATGCTTCATTTTTTATTAAATAGAATTTATTACAATGGAAAATTATTGGGTAGTATTGGTAAATATTCTCAATTCTTTTAGAAAATAAAAGTTTGCTTTTGGACAACCTAATCGTCTACTCAAAAAAAAACGCTGCAATCGCAGCGTTTTTTTCTATTATTGTTCAGAATTTAATCCTCTCAATTGCTTTAGTTTTTCTTTCCAAAGCTGTAAACTTTCCTTGTGTTTTTCGATGTTTTTCTTCACTTCTAAAACCAGTGGATTGTCTTTTTTCGCATTCGCAAAAAACTGAATATTGTTTTCTAACTGAAATATTTCCGACTGTACTTCGTCAATTTTTTTCATGATGAAAACCTTTTCACTTTCCAGTCTTCGAGAATCATCGCCATGGGCTAATTGATCCAATCTCGTAGCAAATCGCGCCATTTCGCTATCTTTTTTGCTTAAGCTCAATTTGTCAAACAATACATCCAAAATTTTATTGAATTTTCCTTCAATATGTCTTCTTGCGTGAGGCACTTTTCCAAAACCTTTCCACGTTTCAATATGGGCTTTTATAGCGTCTAAATCTGTTTTGTGATCACCTGTCATTTCAAATTCACGCATGGTTTCGAGATAGCCTTTTTTCTTCTCGAAAGCTTCAATCTCGTCAGCGTTTGCGGCATTTCTTTGTTCGTGAAGTTTATCGAAATAAAAATTACAAGCCTCTTTAAATTCCTTCCAAAGCGAATCAGAAAATTTTCTCGGCACATGACCAATTTGTTTCCACTCTTCCTGAATTTGCTTCATCACAGGAGTTGTTGCAGCAAAATCGTCGCTATCCTTCAATGATTTAGCCTTTTCCACCAAAGCGATCTTTTTATTCAAGTTTTCGTTTTGATCTTTTTTAATGTCTTTATAAAATGAATTTTTCAAAACATTAAAATCACGAACCGCATTTTTAAAAGCACTCCAAGTTTCCTCATTGTTTTCAGTCGGAACTTTTCCGGTCGCAAAAAAACTTTCACGTAATGCTTCCACTTTTTCAATTTGCTTTTGCCAAGCCGAATGTGAGTTCACATTTTCTTTCGCTAATTCCGAAATTTCTAATATAATTCCATTCTTTTTGGATAAATTATCCCGCTCGTTGCCTCTTAATTTTTCAAATAAAAGTTCCCGTTTATCATGAATTTTTTTGGTCAAAGCACTAAACTGTTCCCAGATTTCCTCACGATTTTCTCTCGAAACCGGACCAATATCTTCCTTCCAAATTCGGTGTAAATCTTGCAATTCTCTAAAAGCCTTATTCACATCACTTTCTTGCGTTAACTCTTCTACACGAGCAATAATTTTTTGTTTCAACTCCAAATTATGCTTGAAATCTAAATCACGAGCCTCGCGATCAAGGTGTAAATAATCATAAAAATTTTCTACGTGAAAATGATAATTATTCCAAACATGGTTGTATTTATCACGAGGAATCGGACCTGCCGTTTTCCATCGCTCGCGCAATTCGTTAAAATGTTTAAGCGTATCTTTAATATTTTCTTGTGGATTAATCAACTCTTTCAATTCTTCCACAATTGCCAAACGCACCTCTAAATTATGCTTCAAATTATTCTGAAGCTTCTGGAAATGCGCATTTTTCTTATCACGATATTGGTGAAAAAGATGGTCAAACCTAGATTTTAGTGGTAAATGATATTGGAAATCTTCCGAGTTTTCAGCTCCCTCATTTTGCGCCTCAAACTCTTTTCTTTTTTCATCAATAAAATGATGATATTTCGACATGAATGCCGACTTGATTTCCTCAATATGATCCTTAACCGACATCACTTTTTCCACCGAAGCCAACTTTTCAAACTCCTCCACAAGCGTTTCCATTTCCATCGCCTCATAATCCAGCATTGGAATTTCGTGTCGGTCCTTTAAAGTTTCGTCCTCACTTTCCTCGGCATTGTGCTCAGAAATCGCATCAATCGCCTTCTGATTTTGGTTTTCCACAATCGTTTCTTCCAATTCTTCTGCCGAAATCGTTACCGGTTCAATCGTTTCACCGACAGCCTCAAGCGAGGTTTCTGCCTGATTTGGAACCATATTTTCCTCATTTCCATCTGCATTTTGCAGGTTGTCATTCTTTTCTTCTAACATCGCAAAAAATGTTTAAGGGTTATAATTAATTGGGAAAGATAAGAAAGCCCACGCAAAATTCAAAATTTTCTGTTAAAATGTGATGCTCGAATTTTATTCAGGAGCCAATCGAAGTTTCGTTTTCTGAAACGCAATTCCTGCTTTCCGCTGCAATCTTTTCATCAATTGCCTAAATCGACATTGATAAAAAGGATTTCCGCTTCAAACACGGAGTGTTCATCGAACACCGATTAAAATAAATGTATTGTGAAGTAATCAGGGCTAAAAACAATCAGGGTTACCTTTTTTAAACTTGGTTGAATTCGTAGAAAAAATTACTTATTCCAAATTCTCCAGGCTTTTTCCGCCTGAAGTTCCAACATTTCCAAACCGTTTTTGATTTTTGCGCCACGTTTTTTGGCTTTTTTCAAAAAAATAGTTTCCGAAGGATTGTAGATTAAATCGTACGCCAAATGTTTTTCTGTAAAAAATTCGTACGGCAACGGCGGAAAAGCATCCACATTTGGCGAAGTTCCCAAAGGCGTGCAATTGATGATAATTTGATGATTGTCAAAAGTCGTAGCGTTAATCAGTTGGTACGAAATATTATTCGGCGATCCTTCTCTCGAGGCAAAAGTGTACAAAATGCCCAACTCTTTTAACGCAAAAGCCACCGCCTTTGAAGCGCCACCAGTTCCTAAAATCAACGCTTTTTTATGATGCGGTTCTAACAAGGGTTTCAATGATTTTTTAAAACCGTAATAATCTGTATTGTAACCTTTTAATTTGTTTTTACGAGTGAATCTAATGGTGTTTACTGCTCCAATTTCTGTGGCTTTTTTTGAAATTTTGTCCAGTAATGGTATCACGGTTTCTTTGTAGGGGATTGTAACATTCAAGCCTTTGAGATTTGGATTTTCTTTTACGATTTTTGGCAACAAATCAATTTCTGGCAAATCGAAGTTTTGGTAATCATAATCGGTTAAACCAAGAACATTGAATTTTTCTTTAAAATATTTCGGCGAAAAAGAATAAGCAATATTTTTTCCGATAAGCCCAAATAAAAAATTGGTTTTAGCCATAATTTTTCTTTCAAAAATAAAAAAAACCTGACAAATGCTGTCAGGTTTTTCGGCGGGTTTTTGTTTTATAGTTATTTTTTAAATTGCGAAAAAATCTTTTGCACTTCAGGAAGCGTTAACGCATCGGGAAAAATTCTTTCGAAAATATCTCTTTTTTCAGTGTTGAACTGCAATGCTTTAGTTAAATGAAAACAGCATTTTTCGATGTTATTAAGCAAGTAATATAAACCTGCCAAGCGGTATTCAATTAAATATTCATCCGGAAAATACTCAGTGGCTTTTAAAAGTGTATGAACGGCGGCATCATCTTCGCCTAAATCCGTCAAAACATCTGCCCAAGAAGTCCAGGTATTGAGTTCAAATTCACCAAATTCTACCGCTTTTCTATAACCAATTTCTGCTTCTTCATAAAAAGCTAATTCTTTATTGATCATTGCATAACGTTTCCAATAAAGCTTGTTTTCGTTATCAATACCAATGGCTTTATTGACATAAAATAATGCTTTCTGGAAATTTTTTTGGCGTACATAAAAATCCGTAATGGCAATCCAGCCTTTATCTAAAAGTGGATCTTCGTGAACGGTTTTGTGGTAAAATTTAATTGCTTGGTTTTTATTTCCTAGCTTTTCGTAACATTTACCAATTCTCAACAAAGCATACGAGGTCGCATCTTCTAATTCTATGGTTCGGTTATAACTTTCAATGGCTTCTTCGTAACGGTTCAATTTTTCGAGCGCTTTTGCTTTTTCCATAAAAGAACCCATAAAATCTTCATCGATTAACGAGGCAAAGTCAAAACAGCGCAAAGCATTTTCATAATCTTTTAGGTTATAAAAAAGTCTTCCGCTTTGATGCCAGGCGATTTCGCTGTACGGATTTTTGTTGATGTATTTTTCAAGAAAATCAATCGCTTCCTGATGTTGATCTAAAAATTCAAAGCAGTAAACCACATTATACAAAGCGGTTTGGTCTTCAAAATCTTCTTCCAAACAAAAAATAAAATTTTGCTTTGCTAACTCTAAATTGTCCATAAAAAGATATTCCATGCCAATTAAATTGTAAACATCGGCATAATCTTCAGTAAGATTTAAAGCTTCTTTCAGGAGTTCAACGGCTTTTTCGTGATTGTCTTTTTTAGAATAAATATTAGCGTGTTGAATGTAAATTTCTTCATTTCGAGGTTCGATGGCATATAACTCATTGAGTAGTTTTTCGGCAGCATCTAATTTGTCCTCAAATATCATCATTTCGACCTGTACCAGTTTTAGGCCCGTAGATTTCGGATGCTGTTCTAATGCCAATTTCAAGGCTTTTTTTGCCAAAGACATTTTACCCATATCCATGTAATGAAGAACAATTTCTTCAAATTCTTCAGAATCGAAAAAGAGAACTTTGTTAGTTTTCAACATCGATTCAAAACGAGATAAGGATAAGTTGTGGTCTTCTTCATCATGACTCAAATGCATAGGCTATATTTTAAAAATTATCCTTCAATAAATTTAGTTAGCTTAACAAAGCTAATCGGGTAGGGTTGTAAATTGTTGTGAACAATTTAATTAACAGTTGGTTTTACAATATCGAACAGTTGTAACATTCGAGTTGAATAAATTTTATTCCCCAATATATAAAAGTTACAAAAAATAACCCTAAAATAAAAATTTCTATGGGCCTAATTGCTTTTGTGCTGATTTTAAATAAGATGTAAACTAATAAAGCTATCGAGACAGCAACAAATATTAATACAAAATAATCAGCAATACCAGAATGTTTGTTAGTTTCAAATTGTAAGTAAGGCAATAATAAAAAACTTACGATACAATTTAAAATAATTAGGCTAATTGTAAAAAAAATTATTTTAATTGGAATTTTCATTTAATCAAAACTTCATCTAATACTTGGCGAATAATTGCGCAACCTTCAACAATTTCTTCTTCGGAAACGGTTAGGGGAGGTGTAATCCGGATGGCTTTTCCTTCAAACAATAACCAAAAAAGAATTAAACCTCGTTGATGACATTTTAAAATTACTTCGTTGGTAATTTCGTCACTTTCGGTCATTGCAGCAAGCATTAATCCTCGTCCCCGTATTTCTTTTATCAAAGGATGTACCAAATTTTCTCTGAAAATTTTTTCTTTCACAAGCGTATCAGCAATCAGGTTGGTTTCGGTGATTTCTTGCAAAGTTGCTAAACAAGCTGCGGCAATCACGGGATGTCCGCCAAACGTGGTAATATGACCTAATTTTGGTCCGAAACTAAGCAAATCCATCATTTCTGCCGAAGCGACAAAAGCGCCAACCGGCATTCCGCTTCCCATTCCTTTTCCTAAAATAACTACGTCAGGAACTACATTATAGTTTTCAAAACCAAATAATTTTCCGGTTCTTCCAAATCCAGGCTGGATTTCGTCAATAATCATCAAAGCGCCAACTTCAGTACATTTTTGCCTAACTTTTTGCAAAAAATTATTATCAGGCTCAATGAATCCGGCACCTCCCTGGATACTTTCGAGAATAATTCCGGCAGTTTTTTCAGTGATTTTTTCTAAATCGGCTTCATTGTTGAACGTGATAAAATCAACATCTGGAATTAACGGTCTGAAAGCTTGTTTTCTTTCTTCAAAACCCATCACACTCATCGAACCCATAGTGTTGCCGTGATAGGCATTTTTGCAAGAAATTAATTGGCTTCTCCCTGTCACTCGACGCGCCAACTTTAAAGCGCCTTCGGTTGCTTCTGTTCCGGAATTTACCAAATACGTTTTGTTGAGTGGCTTTGGCATTAACGAAGCCAATAACTTGCAAAATTCTGTTGCAGGATTTTGAGCATATTCGCCATAAACCATCACATGAGAATATTTGTCAAGCTGATTTTTGATAGCATCGTTCACTCTTTTGGGTTGATGTCCCAAAGTACAAGCCGAAACGCCTGCGACAAAATCAAGGTATTTCTTGTTTTTAGTATCGTAAATATAAGAACCAATTGCGTGAGAAACCTCCATTCCTAAAGGATATGGCGATGTTTGTGCTTGGTATTGGTAAAAATCTTTAATCATTTTTAAGTTTCAAAGTTGGGGAGTTTTAGAGTTCAAAAGTTTAAAGTTGCAAAGTTTCTGCTGACAAATTTTCAAATCTTCAAATCTTCGAACATTACTGCGTTTTTTTCTGCGACGGATTATTTTTGTCGTACTCCAATGTTTCTTTTCGGGGTTCCATTGGTACGGGTTTTTTGGCATCGTCAATGGCACCAGCTTCTTCTTGTTTTTCGTGGTAAAGCTGTTCTTCCGGCGGAAAAATATCCTCCATTTTGGTAATCATTTCGTCGCCACGCCAAATAAATCCACGGAGTTTCCGGGCATTTTCGGGAAGTTCTTTTTCGGGATAACTATCGCTTTGGATATTTTTAAAAGACGTAATTATATTGATTTTATTGTCTTCTAATTCAAGTTTGATAGCGCTGCTAACGCCTTTATCAATTGCGGCAAGCTCACCTTTATCGTAGGCAAAATAAATTTTTTCGGTGTTTTTGACCAAATCTACTTCGTACAATTTGTTATCACGAAATTTTCCATAAAGATTTACGCCTTTCACCTGATTGTAGCCTTTTCCCAAAGTATCTTTTGAAGCGATAAAAGCATTGTTGAGTACTTTTAAAGAGTCGAGTTTTTCAGTTTGCGTGTTGGAAATGAGGTGCATGACATCGCCGGTTAATTGGTTTTCGCCGTTCCATAAAACAGGTCTTCCAATTAATTTCGTGATTCCGGTTTTTTCCGAAGAATGCAGAGAATCACATTTTCCGCTTAAATCAATTTTGTAAAATCTCACGTTAGGAAACGCCCGAACCACTCTGCTTTCGGGTTTCCCGGTTACCAACATTTTTTTTCCATGCATGTACAAAGTATCTTTTTCCACCAAAGTTGCCGTGTAAGCACGTCCGGTCATCATGAGGGAATCTTGATTCCGATAAACTTCAGCATAATGTCCGCGAGCGATAGATTTATTGATGGAATCCGTCACTTTTACGCGTCGTGTGGCCGAAGCAAATTCCCGGTTCCTGTCGTAATACAAACTGTCACCTTCAATGAGTCGGTTGTTGTATTTGATATAAGAATTTTTGACAAAATGCGCGAAATTCTTTTTGGTATCATAAAAACCTTTTTCGGTATAAATGAAATTTTCCTTGCTTGTAATCGTTGAAGGCCCAAACAAATACGAATGTCCCGAATTTGAATAATAATCCAAATGGTTCGATTTAATCACATATTTAGGATTGGTAATGGTAACAGCCGTTAAAAACTGAAACTTTTTTTGGTCTAAATAATACCTTCCAGATTTGCTTCGCAACGTGTTTTCTTGGTCTTTAATCGTGCCGTAAGTGGTGTAATAGGCTTCCTGAATTCTTCTGTCGAAATTAATGGTGTCGGTTGTTAGCGTCATTTTTGGGTCACGCATCACAACATTTCCGGTGGCAAAGGCAAATTTTGTGTTCCCACGATATTCAGCATATTTGCTGTCCATAAATACGGTATCGCCTTGGTTCATTTTGACATCGCCAAAAGCCAAGACGTAATTTTCTTTTTGAAAAAGATAAGCGGTATTGCAATTCATCCGAACGCCATCGTGCAACAAACGAACGTTTCCGCGATAACGAATGGCTCCTGGAATATCATCTTGCTGAATGTCAACAAAATCTGAGTTTTCCATTACAATTTTTTTTGGGGGTGCTTGTGCCGAAATTGTTGCGGAAATTAAAAAAGCAAGCAGTAAAAAAAGGTTCTTCAATTGAAAATATTTTGGGTTCAAATTTAATTAAATTCTATCAACCTGATTTTTAATTAAGAATTTTTTGTGCAAATGAGTAGATTGCCACGAATGCACGAATTATTTTTTCCAGAAACCACTGATTCAATGTTTAAAAAATAATCCGAAAAATCATTTAATTTTCGGCGTGATATACAAAAGCCACGAATGCACGAATTATTGTTTTTTAAAGCCACTGATTCACTGATTAAAATTTAATCCTAAAATCATTTAATCTGTGGCGGGAAGCAAAAAAAAGCCCCGAAAATTCGAGGCTCTTTTTGTCATTTATTTAATAATCGTTTGTTTTCTATCAGGACCAACCGAGATCACTTTAATTGGCACTTCCACAAAATTTTCAATAAATTCAATGTATTCTTTTAGTTCCGAAGGAAGTTCTTCATAACTCGTCATTTCGGTTAAATCCGCTTTCCAACCTTTTTTCTCCACATAAACTGGAGCTACATTTTCCGGCTCAATGTTGTATGGCAAATGATTGGTTTCTACACCATTGTATTGGTAAGCCGTACAAATTTTTAATGTATCAAAGCCCGAAAGTACATCGCCTTTCATCATATATAAAGCGGTCACGCCGTTAATTTCAATCGCATATTTTAAAGCAACCAAATCCAACCATCCGCAACGTCTGGCTCTTCCGGTAACCGAACCAAATTCGTTTCCTACTTTTGCCATCGTTTGACCTACTTCGTCAAATAGTTCTGTAGGAAAAGGACCACTTCCAACTCGAGTGGCATACGCTTTAAAAATTCCAAAAACTTCTTTGACTTTATTTGGAGCGATTCCTAAACCTGTGCAAGCTCCAGCAGCTGTAGTTGTTGACGAAGTTACAAAAGGATAAGTTCCGAAATCCACATCTAATAATGAACCTTGAGCTCCTTCGGCCAAAATAGATTTTCCGGCCTTCATCGCTTCGTGTAAATAGGCTTCACTGTCAATAAATTGCAAAGTTTTCAGCACTTCGAT
The DNA here is from genome assembly GCA_023387965.1 of Bacteroidota bacterium. Taxonomy (GTDB): domain Bacteria; phylum Bacteroidota; class Bacteroidia; order Flavobacteriales; family Flavobacteriaceae; genus Flavobacterium. The sequence continues at coordinate 9,670 of JAEWHE010000014.1, forward strand.
TGAAGCAAAAAATTCTTCCTCCATTTCTTGTAAATCGTACTCCAAATCTACATCGTAAAACGCAATCATCGCTTCGTGTTTATCAGCCAAAGATCTGTATCTATCAGCAAAATCAGCTAATTCAATATCACCAACTCGAAGTCCGTTTCTTCCGGTTTTGTCCATATAAGTTGGACCAATTCCTTTTAACGTAGAACCAATTTTAGCTTTGCCTTTCGAAGCTTCAGAAGCCGCGTCAAGTAAGCGATGTGTTGGCAAAATTAAATGTGCTTTTCTCGAAATCAGCAAACGCGATTGAAGATCGATGTCAAATTTTGCCAAACCTTCAATTTCTTTTTGAAAAACCACCGGGTCAATCACCACGCCATTTCCAATGATATTAATCGAATTTTTATGAAAAATCCCCGACGGAATCGTTCTTAAAACATGTTTAATTCCATCAAATTCAAGCGTGTGTCCGGCATTTGGGCCTCCCTGAAAACGGGCAATAATATCGTACTTTGAAGTGAGAACGTCAACAATTTTTCCTTTGCCTTCGTCGCCCCACTGCAATCCGAGTAGTAAATCTACGGTCATTTTTTAGTTGTTAGTTGTTTATTTTTTGTGAAGTTATTCAGTAGTTTTCACCTTTTTGTTGCCGTAAAAATAAAGCGAGTGATTGTGAATTTCGATGTCAAAAATTTCTTCGATTGTTTTTTTAATCGTCTGAATTCTCGGGTCGCAAAACTCAATAACCTCGCCAGTATCGGTCATAATAATGTGATCATGTTGCTTATCGAAATACGATTTTTCGTAATGCGCTTGGTTTTGTCCAAACTGATGTTTTCGCACCAAAGCACAATCCAAAAGCAATTCAATCGTGTTGTAAAGCGTAGCACGACTCACCCGATAATTTTTGTTTTTCATCTTGATATACAACGATTCAATATCAAAATGCTCCTCATTATCATAAATTTCTTGCAAAATCGCGTAGCGTTCCGGAGTTTTTCGATGCCCTTTAGTTTCAAGATATTTTGTAAAAACATTTTTTACAATTTCCTGATTTTTATTATTGTCAACAGAGATGAGTGTCATATCCTGCAAAGGTAAATAATTTTTTCAAGTTTCAAGTTTCTCGTTTATTGAATTTTAGCCAATTTTTTAAGGAGCCATTTCCCGTCCCGAAGCTTCGGGACTACAATCTTTCGGCGCAAAATCTTTTTTTTCAACGCCAGCAAAGGAGCTTTCTTCGGTCGCTCTTTCCTGTCGGAAAAAAATAGATTTTGCTTCTCAAGGATTTCCGCTACAATCGGGGCTAAGGGATTGGAGGATTTAGGATTTAAGATTTATGGTTTAAGATCTATGATTTATTGTGACTGATAAGTTCAAATTGATTGATGCAGTGGCGAGACCTTTAACTAAAGTTATATGACGTTTGGCAGGCCAGTTGTCAATTAGCGGCAACTAGAAATGAGTGTTCTCGGCTGCAAGAAATGAAATTAAAAAACAAAACATTTCATTCACTTAACCCGCCATTTGCGAGTAGTCGCTTTTAGCAGTTGGCATTATTCATTTGTTCCAATTTCATTAATTGATTCACTTTGAAAATCTTCTTGTTTAATTAATTTAAAACCAAGCTTCCCTAGAAAATATATTATAATACCAATTATAGCAAAACCAAAAATATTCCCAATTAGATAGCCAACCCCATATGATGGGTCTTTTTCGATTTCCTTTATTGTTTCAACAATTGCTTTGAGAAGTCTAAATATCACCGTAAGTGTTATAAATCCTAACACAATAAGTAAAAAATATCCTAAAACTCTTTTTAGTGTATTCATATGTTTTGTGCTTGCTGCTTGAATCCTAAATCAAATATCTTGAATCCTAAATCAAATATCTTAAATCCTAAATCAAAAATCCTAACTCTTATTAATCCTCGTCACTTTATCAATTCCGTCAATTTTTTTGATGTTGTCAATGAGTTTTTTCAAAATCGTGTTGTTCTGCACAATTACCACCACTTGACCATTAAAAATTCCGGCATCACCACTCAACGAAATACTTTGTATGTTCACGTGCATGTTGTTAGAAATCACTTTGGTCAACTCATTCGTCAATCCCATCGAATCCATTCCGGTAATGTTGAGAATCGCCTTAAATTCCTGTTGGGTAGAATCTATCCATTTGGCTGGAATAATTCGGTAAGCATAATTACTTTGCAAACTAATCGCATTCGGACAATCTTTTTTGTGAACTTTAATTCCTTCATTTATCGTCACAAATCCAAACACATCGTCGCCTGGAATTGGGTTGCAGCAAGTTGCCAATTTATAATCCAGTTTGTCTTGTTCTTTGCCAAAAACCAACATGTCAAAATTCTGGCTTAACTCCGGCTTGTTAATCACTTCCGGATTAGCAGAAGGCGTTTTCCTGATTCTGTTTTTAAAAAAATTCATAAAAGAGTTGCTTTTCTGCGAAGCAAAATCTTTTAGTTGTTGGTTATCAATTGCGCCAATTCCCACTCGGTAAAACAGGTCTAAACTGGTTTTGAGTTTAAAATAGTTTACCAATTCATTTACCACCGTTTCATTCAAAGTAATTTTTAAATGCCGCAGTTTTCTCGTGAGCAATTCTTTTCCTTCTTCGCCTAATTTTTTAGTATTTTCGTTTAAAACATTTTTAATTTTTGTTTTGGCGCGAGAAGTGGTTACATAGTCTAACCAATGAGGTGTTGGTTTTTGATTTGGCGAGGTTATAATTTCTATTTGATCGCCACTATTCAGGACGTGATTCAGCGGAACTAATTTTCCGTTAACTCTTGTTCCTCGTGTTTTTACCCCAATTTCGGAGTGAATGCTAAACGCAAAATCCAGCGAAGTCGCACCTTTTGGCAAAGATTTGATTTCGCCTTTTGGCGTAAAAACATAAATTTCTTTCGAATATAAATTCAGTTTAAAATCTTCAACAAAATCCACCGCATTGTTGGTGCTCGAATTTTCCAAAGCTTCTTTTAGCAAGTTCAGCCAAGTGTCCAAACCGTGTTCTTCGTTTCCACCTTGTTTGTATTTGTAATGTGCGGCATAACCTTTTTCGGCAATTTCATCCATGCGTTCACTTCGCACCTGAATTTCAACCCATCGACCTTTCGGACCCATGACGGTGATATGCAAAGCTTCATAACCGGTAGATTTTGGCGAAGAAATCCAATCGCGCAAACGACTTGGACTCGGGCGATAATGATCGGTTACGATGGAATAAATTTTCCAAGCCAAGAATTTTTCGTCGTGAGAATCAGCTTTGTAAATAATTCGCAGGGCAAATTTGTCATAAACTTCGTCAAAAGTCACACCTTGAACCAACATTTTTTTCCGGATAGAAAAAATAGATTTTGGTCGTCCTTTGATAGTGTATTCGATATTTTCGGCATCTAAAGATTCCTGCAAAACATCTGAAATTGACTTGATGTAAGCGTCTTGCTGTTCTTTAGTTTCTTTTATTTTTGAAACAATATCGTTGTAAACTTCTGGTTCTGTGTATTTTAATCCTAAATCTTCTAATTGATTTTTAATGTTGTACAATCCTAATCGATGTGCCAAAGGTGCATAAATGTACAAAGTTTCCGATGCAATCTTGGCTTGTTTGTACTCCACCATCGATTCCATGGTCTGCATATTGTGCAATCTATCCGCAATTTTGATTAAAATCACCCGAACGTCATCGTTTAAAGTCAACAACATTTTGCGGAAATTTTCGGCTTGCATCGAAATTTCGTTGTCGGTTTTTACCTGAGCAATTTTGGTCAAACCTTCAACAATTTTGGCGATTTTAGGGTTGAACATGCGTTCAATGTCTTCCACCGTAATTTCGGTGTCTTCCACCACATCGTGCATCAAAGCTGCAGCAATAGAAGTGGCTCCCAAACCAATTTCTGAAGCGACAATTTTGGCTACAGCAATGGGATGAAAAATGTAAGCTTCGCCCGATTTACGGCGTTGGTCTTTGTGTGCATCAACCGCCACATCAAAGGCTTTTCGGATTAATTTTTTGTCATCTTCCGTAAGCGTTTGATAACTGATGCGCAACAATTCTTTGTATTCGCGAGCAATTGCCTTGTTTTCTAATTCTAAATCGATTTCTGTCATGGCGTTTCGTGGGGATGTTTGTACCTCTTTAAAAGTAAAATAAACTTTTGTATTGTGCAATATTTTTAAAAATTTCTCTAAAAAACAAAAACCATCGTGAATTGATGGTTTTTTGTTAGATATTTTACGGAGATTTATTTGACTTTTACAAAATCCAAATCTTGGAAATCATAGCTAAAATCGGTTTCCGGAGAAATAGGGAGCATGGTAAATCCTGAATTATTTTCGTTGAAAAATACGTGTGCATCCGCATGGAAATATCGGTTGAACCATTTTACCACGAAGCTATTTTCTTTGTGAAAAAACATTTCTCCTTTGAGCTGAGGCGATCTCTTGGAAGCAAAAATTAATTTTCCTTTTTCTAACGAAATTGTGACTTCGCCTAACCAATTATCACGGTAAGTCCCAACGTATTTTTTTAAGTCGATTTTACTCTTTTTGTTTTTTTCGACAGTTTGCCAAACGTCTGTCGTGATTTTGTCTGCTTTTTCTGTATTCGATTGCATTCTCGCAGAAAATTGTGCCACGTGGTCAATCGGTTCAATGCCTAAATAACTATCTTTAATCGTATTCGAAATAGCCATAAATGCCGCACCAGATTGTTGGTTAGTCAATACTATTATTCCCAAATTAATTTCCGGAATCATAATGGTTTGCGTTACAATTCCTTCCAAACCTCCCGTGTGCGAAACTTGTAATTTTCCTTTGACATCGGTAAGTTGCCAACCCAAGCCATACGCTTTGAACAATGAATTATAAGGTGGCGAAGTTCGGTTAGCCATTAAAGTTTGTGGTGTCCACATTTCGTTGTGCTGTTTTTCGGAAAAAATAATTTTGTCCTGAAATTTTCCTTTGTTTATTTGCATAATCAGCCAATTGCTCAAGTCGTGAACGCTCGAATAAATTCCGGCAGCGGCATCGAACGTTTGGTTTTTATAGCGAGAAATCGCTTTTAATTTCCCGTCAATTGGCACATGCGGCACAATTACATTTGAAGTATCGCGAACTCTATTCCACGTTGAACCTGAATTTTTCATTTGCAAAGGATCGAAAAAATGTTGTTCGACAAATTCGTTCCAAGTTAATCCGCTGGCTTTGTGAATCACTTCTCCCGCAATGATGTACAGCAAATTGTCGTAATCATATTTGGTTCTAAATCCAGAAACGGGTTTCAAGAATTGAATGTTTTTAATAATGTCATCGGCTTTAAAATCTGAACCATCAGGCCAAATCATTAAATCTCCGGCTCCAAGACCCAAACCACTTTTGTGCGTCAACAAATCTCGGATGGTAAATTCTTGCGTCACATAATCGTTATACATTTTAAATTCTGGAAGATATTGTACCACTTTGTCATCCCAGTTTAATTTTTTTTGGTCAACCAAAATGGCCAAAGCCGCACTTGTAAACGCTTTACTATTGGAAGCAATTCCAAAAAGTGTGTGTTCATTCACTTTTTCTTTGGTGATGATCGATTTTACGCCGTAACCTTTTTCGTGAATAATTTTCCCGTCTTTGATTACCGAAACAGCAATTCCGGGAACGTCAAAAGCAGTCATGGTTTTCGCTACAAGGTTGTCGATTTCCGCCGAAGAAATTTGGCTAAAACCGTTGAACGATAAACAAAATGTAATGCAATAAAATATTTTTTTCATTATAAATTTCAATAAAATTTAAAAACCTCTTTGTCTTTTTGCTTCAAAAATTAAAATCGCTGCTGCAACCGAAACATTCATCGAATCAATCGCGCCTTGCATAGGGATAATAATATTTTGCGTAGCGTTATCCCGCCATTCTTGGGTTAAACCCGTGGCTTCGGTTCCTACGACTAAAGCAGTTGGCTTGGTATAATTTTGGGTGTGATAACTCGTTGAATTTTGCAAAGTAGCACAATAAATATTGATTTTTTTTTGTTGCAAAAAATCAATAATTTCATCGGTGGTTCCCATGGCAATATTGTTGGTAAATAAGCAACCTACGCTCGAACGCACAATATTTGGGTTGTATAAATCGCTTTTCGGATTGGCAATAATCACAGCGTCGAGATTTGCGGCATCTGCAGTTCTTAAAATAGCACCGATATTTCCGGGTTTTTCGGGAGCTTCAGCCACTAAAATCAAAGGATTTTTACTCAATTTTAATTCGTTTAGCGAAAGATTTTTTGTTTGGGCTACCGCCAAAATTCCTTCGGTGGTATCTCGATATGCCAATTTTTGGTAAACTTCTTTGCTGATTTCGATGATTTCTGCCGAATTGCTAATGTTTTTTACTTCGGCGAAAGCCAAAATTTCGGGCAAAAATAAAACCGTTTCAATCACATAACCGCCTCTTTGTGCCAACTCAATCTCTCGTTTTCCCTCAATTAAAAAGGAACCGGATTGTTTTCGTGCTTTTGCTTTTTCTTGAAGCAAAACCAGCGATTTTATAAACGGATTTTGAGCAGATGTAATTTGTTTCAAAATGTAGGGAGTTATGAATTATGAGTTATGAGTTATGAGTTCGCTTGGAGTTTGAAGTTTGGAATTTGGAATTTGGAATTTGGAATTTGCAAAACGTTTTAGAGTCGCAAGTTACTCATAAATCTAAAATCGTAAATCTAAAATCCTCTAAAGAATCCCTCTTGCTTTGATTTCCAGATACTTATTGATGGTATCCAACGTTAAATTTTCGGGTTGGGTTAGAACGGAATAAATGCCGTATTTTCGTAATTCGTTTACAATCAATCTTTTTTCGAAAGCAAATTTTTCCGCAATTACTTTATCGTACACTTCTTGAACGGTATCGGCTTTTTTATTGATAATTTCCTGAACTTCAGTATTTTGAAAAAACACAACTACCACCAAATGATTTTTTGCCATCGCTTTTAAATACGTCAACTGGCGTTTCAGACCGTCCATGGTTTCGAAATTGGTGTATAAAATCAATAAACTTCTTTGGGTGATATTTTTTCGAACATCGGCATATAATCTGCCGTAATCGCTCTCAAAAAAATCTGTTTTTACGTTGTACAAACTTTCCAAAATGCGGTTCATTTGCCCCGAACGCCTTTCGGCTGCCACACGATTTTCCACTTTTTTCGAGAAAGAAAACATTCCGGCTTTGTCTTGTTTTTTCAAAATTACATTTGCTAAAACCAACGAAGCATTGATCGAATAATCCAGCAAACTCAAGCCATTGAACGGCATTTTCATCACACGACCTTTGTCAATCAACATATAAACTGACTGCGATTTTTCGTCCTGAAACTGGTTGACCATGAAGGCATTTTTTTTAGCCGTTGCCTTCCAATTCAGCGTTCTAAAATCGTCTCCTTGAACATATTCTTTAATTTGTTCAAATTCCATCGTGTGACCAATTCGCCTGATTTTTTTCACACCATATTGCAAAAGATGGTTAGAAAACGCCATCAAATCGTACTTTCTGAGCTGAATGTAAGACGGATAAGTGGGAACCATTTGGTCTTTGTCAAAACTAAAACGACGGGAAATTAAGTGCAAAGGCGAAATTACATACACATTTAACCTTCCGAAAAAATATTCGCCACGAGCAGTTGGTCGTAAATAATATTGCAAATTTTCTTGATAAGACGCTTTTATTCTTTTTTTGATATTGAAATTTCTAACCTGAAATTGTTCCGGAATTTCGTCGATTATTTTGGTAACAATGGGAAAAGTGTAATAATTTTTAATTTCAATTCCAATGGCGTTTTCGTCACCATTTGATAATTTTTCTGGCGTGGTTCTGCTGGCTTCAACACCTGTTTTTGCGGCAAAAAGAATTAAAATGTCTAATCCTAAAAATCCAATTAATATCAACAATAAATAGTTCACAGCATTATAAAATGCCGGAAAAATAAAGGCAACGCAATAGCAAATGCCGATAAATCCTAACAGATAGAAGAAAAAATTGTTGAGGTATAATTGTCTGAAGAATCTCACTTTTATAAAATTTTATCTTGGGATTTCGATGGTTTCAATAATTTGTTTGATGATTTGCACACTCGAAATGCCTTCCATTTCGCGTTCAGGCGTTACAATTACACGATGTTGCAACACCGGAATTGCCGCTTCTTTAATATCTTCCGGAGTGACAAAATCACGTCCGTTAATGGCTGCAAAACCTTTAGCAGCATTAAGAATGGCGATGGAAGCTCGAGGTGAAGCTCCTAAATATAAAAAGGCATTTTCGCGCGTGTTGATTACCAGTTTCGCAATGTATTCCATCAAGTTGGGTTCAACTACAATTTTTTTCACCAAATCCTGATAATTTTTAATCGCTTCGCCGGAAAGAATCGCTTGAATATTTTCTAATTTTCCGTGATTTTCGAGCTGATGTTCTTTTTGAAGAATTAAAATTTCTTCGGCTAATTTTGGATAATCCACATTAATTTTGAACAAGAAACGATCCAATTGCGCTTCGGGCAAACGGTAAGTTCCTTCTTGCTCGATTGGATTTTGCGTAGCGATAACCAAAAACGGTGCATCCATTTGGTAACGCGTTCCATCCATGGTAATTTGGCGTTCTTCCATCACCTCAAAAAGTGCGGCTTGGGTTTTCGCAGGAGCACGATTGATCTCGTCAATTAGAATTAAATTTGAAAACACGGGACCTTTTCTAAACTCAAATTCGCTTGATTTTAAATCATAAACCGAAGTTCCCAAAATATCTGACGGCATCAAATCTGGCGTAAACTGAATACGGTTGAAGTCAATGCTTAACGTTTTCGCCAATAATTTTGCCGTGATGGTTTTGGCAACACCCGGAACTCCTTCGAGCAAAACGTGTCCATTTGAAAGAATGGCTACCAACAATTGGTCAATCATTTTATTTTGTCCCACAATCACCGTTGCAATTTCCTGACGAATTTTCGCAATGCTTTCTTGTAAAGGTTCGAGGTTGAGGCGGGTTTGAAAATTTACATTATCCGAAGTGTTTTCGGTGTTTTCAGGTATGTTTCCGTTTGTATTTTCTTCCATAATCAAAATATTAGGTGTCTTTTTCTGTTGAATTTATTTTTTCGATGGCTTCGTTCAATTCCAGCAAATCAGCTTCAATGCTTTGGTGATAACCTTTTCTGAAATTTTTAATGAGCGAAACTACTTTTCTAACGTCTTCGGGTTTTTTACCGGTTTTTTGCTGCAGTTTTTGTTCAAAATTTTCATCCAAAACGCTGGTGTCAATCAAGTATTCGGTTCTGATTTTTTCTAAGAAATAAATGATTTTTTTATCGATGATATTGTTGTGATCGCCTTCTTGGAAATACAAATTCCCAATGGTTTTGGTAAATTCTACGGTTGTATTTTCTACAGGTTTAATAATCGGGACGATGCGTTGTTTTCTTTTTACGTTAAAAATTACAAACACAAGCAATCCAAATAAAAACACATACCAAGCGGCTTTTAACGGCGGTTGACTCAAAATGTAACGCAGTTTTGAATTTGAAATCACTTCGCCACTTTGCCCTTTGATTAACCAATAAATATTTTCGCTTTGTGCATACGCGAGGGTTTTTTCGGCGAGTTGGTAATTTTTATTTTTGAGCAAATGAAAATTAGTAAAAATATTCGGTTGGATGTGAAGCAAAAATTCTCCTTTGCCAAACGGAACGCGGATAAACGTTGTGGCAGTATCTTTTCCGTTAATTTGGTACGCCAAAACTTCGGTGTTAAGGGTGTCTATTTTTTGGAAATAATTAATTCCGGCACCAACGGTTGTGTTGATTTTTTCTGTACCCAAATTTGGATTTGCCACCCAAGAAAGAATACTGTCAGTAGGATTAAATTTTGAAGAATAATCAAATTTCAAACTGTCCATCAACTTCTCCGGAAACGTTTCGGAGCTGATAAAAATTTTATTTCCGTGATCGGCAAAATACAACAGTTCTTGAGTCGATTCGTCATCAATAATGTAATCTTTTGCAATATACATCATGGTTCCGCGAATGTCATAAGTATTTACGATCGAATCATAATTATATTGAGGTTCTAAAAATTCGTAAGCTGTTTGACTCACGCGCTGAATTTTTTCTTTGCCAAAAAGTTTCGCCACCTCAGCGTCAAAAACTTTTAGCCCGAGCGGTGTTTTTTTACTAATGTCATAATTTGGCGTCCAGTCAATTGGTTTCGGTCGAGTGGCGTCAATGTAAACCGTTCCAACCAAAAGCAGGACCAAAATGGCAATGTATATTTTTACTGTTTTTGTCATTTATAAGGTAGAAATGGTTTTGCGAAAAGCTTTTACGGTTTTGTCAAATGTGGTTTGTTCCAAAGCAAATTCTCCGTACCAAATGTAATTGTACAAATAGGAAAGATAAGAAAATTCTGATTTTAGTTTTTCCGAAGAAATCTCATAAATATAATCCGAATTGGTTTTTTCCGGATCCCATTTAATGACTCCTGAAGCCGACATTTTCTTGAGCAACCACAAATAATAATAGCGAACTACCAATCGTTGTTCACCATTTTGCATGGCTTCGTCTATTAATTTTTCAAAATTTACAAGTTGCAAGTTTTTCTCCAAATCCTCATATCGAATCATTTTTTGATCACTCGATCTTCCGAAAATCCACCTTCCTTCTTTGTTTAGAATGGCTTTTGCAATTAAATAAATCACAAATAAAACTACCAAAACCGCTAATATTTGCAAAATGGTGTTAATCACATTTCCAGCAGATTGTGTACTGCTCATGCCGAAGATTTTTTTGAACCAATAAGCCAACCATTCTAAAAAGCGATCCCACCAGTTTTGTCCACGCGGTTTGGTTTCGTATTCATAATCCGAGTCGGTATAATTTTCGTGGAAATTTTCTTCAAAAGACAACGGTTTGATATCCGAACTGTCTTTTAAAATCATGTCTTCGGTGAATTTCACGGCAACTTTCACCGAATCTTGTGCAACAGAAACGGTGTCTTGTGCCGAAATACTTCCGCAGAAAAGAAACGTGATGATGAGGAAAAATTTATTCAAAGCTTTGGCCAATGCTGTCGATGGTTTTAAAGGAGTTGATGTTTTCGGTTTTTTCGCGATGGCTATAATAAATCAAAGCCTGATTGACAAAAACGAGGTTATTTAATATTAATGATGACAAGGTAGAAAAAATAAAAACGATGGAAACGAGGACTTTTAACAGGGGGAAAAGTGCTTCCGGATCTCCAGAATTGTTCATTTCCATCATGACCAAAAATGCGCCAACTACGTAAATAATCATTCCAAAAATTCCTAAAACTACTTGCATTAAAATATGCATCGTTAAACAAGAACCGATGTTTGGCCAAAAATTTTTGAAGGTAACATTCCAACCTTCACCTAAAGATGTAAAATAAGTGTCTTCGGTATTCAAATAATGAAAAAGTGACTGTTGCACCCAAGTGAAAAATAACGGAATGGCAATCATCATCATCGGAATTCCAATCAAAAACATGGACAACAACACCAAAACGGTAAAAACGATTAGAGCTGGAAACAAAACCGCAAAAATCGACATCACAAAAAATGCAATTATTTTAGTCAAATAGGAGCGAATGGAAATGGCAATTTCCCGGCTTCCGAATTTTTTTGAAGGGTCAATTTCAAAATATCTAAAATAAATTATCGGGAAAGCATGGTGAATAATGGTAACCAAGATGAAGAGAAAAAATCCGAAAATTCCACCCCAAATCCAAGCGGTATAATTTTCCATAAATGCGGGTTGCATGCCCGGATTTTGTATTGAAAAAAAGATAAAATCCGTGTAAATTTTGGAAAAGAAATATATCAAAACCGCCATGACCAGCAAAAAACCACCATTTACGGTAAAATAGGTCTGGAAATAATGTTTTCCATTTTGCTTGAAAAAACTAAATGTATCGGAGATTAAATCGCCAAAATTTCTACTCTTGTAAAGTTCTGTCATTTTTTAATGTTCAATTTTTTATAAACAATTCTGGGGAAAATCAGGTAATAAAAAGAAATCAGCGACAACGTGGAAAGAATGATGAACACATTGAGCCAGTTTGGCATTTCTAACGAATAACGCGTGATGAAACCTTCTAAAATTCCGGCGGCAACCGTAAACGGCATCGTGCTAATTAATATTTTAAAAGAATCTTTAAATCCTATTTTAAGCGAATTCATTCGGGAATAGGTTTTGGGAAATAAGATGGAAGCGCCCAAAATAAATCCGGCGGCAGCTTCAATGATAATGGCAAATATTTCCATCGAACCATGAATCCAAATCCCACGAACGCTTTCCCAAAAAACGCCTTGCTCGTAGAAAAAATATTGGAATGATCCCAGCATGATACAATTTTGCAACAAAATATATAAGGTCCCGATGCCGCCAAAAATGCCGTAGAGGTAACAATTTAAACCTACATATAAATTATTTAAGGTAATCCCAAAAGCCGAACCCCAGTTAGAACCCGTTTTGTAAACCGCCACAGGATTTCCGTCTTTAATATTTTCTAGGGTCATGTTTACATATTGATCACCCATGACAAGCCGTGCAAAATCCGGATCATATTTACCGGAAAGCACGCCAATTCCCACAAATAAAAAGAAAATGGCAAAAGCATACAACAAATACCGACGGTATTGATGCAATAAAAGCGGCACTTCTAAGGCAAAAAAGTCCACAAATTTGTTGCGTTCGGTTCGCTTGGTTTTGTAAATTTTCTGGTAAATTTGCGACGCGAGATAATTGAGGTAAACTACCGTTTTGCTTTTAGGATAATAAGTTTTGGCAAACGACAAATCGTTCACCAAATGAATGTAAAGGCTTGCGAGTTCGTCAGGATTTTTTTGTATCTTACCAAAAATTGCCTGCTCAAATTCGAGCCATTTTTCTTTATTTTGCTTAATAAATGCAACTTCTCTCATCTCCGCTAAAATATAAAATATGACACAATTATCCATCACAACTACGCAAAATGTTGATATCAATTTTACAGCAGCTTCTGTTGGCGAACGAATGTTGGCGTGTTTACTGGACATGATCATCAAATTTGCCTACATAATTGTGGTGTATTGGCTGTTTTTTTACTTGTTAGGAATTAACAAACTCATTCAGGGAATGGACCGATGGAGTGCCGCTACCATCCAAATTATTTTTTATTTGCCGGCTATTTTTTACTCACTTATTCTCGAAAGTATGCTCGAAGGACAAACTTTTGGCAAAAAATTATTGAAAATGAAAGTGGTAAAAATCGATGGTTATCAAGCGTCGTTTGGCGATTATTTTATGCGATGGGCTTTTCGTATTGTAGATATTAATTTAAGTTTTGCCGTAATTGGCTTGGTGAGCATCGTTACCAGCAAAAAATCACAACGTTTGGGTGATATAACCGCCGGAACTTCGGTGATTAGTTTGCGAAACGACATTACCATCAACCATACTATTTTAGAAGAAATTGATTCGGGTTATGTGCCAACTTATCCTTCGGTAATCAGACTTTCCGACAATGATGCCCGAATTATCAAAGAAACTTTTAAAGCCGCAATGGCTTCTCACGATGTAATTTTGATTAATAAATTGGTTGCCAAAATTGAAGAAGTTGCCAAAATAAAAAACCAGAGCGGCAACCAAGCCGATTTTATCCGAACGGTTTTAAAAGACTACAATTATTATACTGGCGCCATGTAAATTTTTTCAAAAAATGTTTCACACTTTAGATATTATCGGGACGATGGCGTTTGCGCTTTCGGGTGCTTTAACGGCTATGAACAAACGCTTAGACCCGTTTGGGGTTTTTATTATTGCATTTGTCACGGCAGTTGGAGGCGGAACTTTGCGCGATATTTTAATTGGCAGAACGCCTGTGGGTTGGATGCGTGACATTAACTATGTGTATTGCATTATTTTGGGCTATTTTTTGTCGATTGTTTTCAGGAAAAAGTTAGAATATTTACGTCGGTCGTTATTTTTGTTCGATACGATTGGTTTGGGTGTTTTCACCTTAATCGGACTTGAAAAAGGGTTAGAAAACAACCTTCATCCGCTGATTTGCATTTCGTTAGGAACCATGACGGCTTGTTTTGGTGGCGTTACCAGAGATATTTTGTGTAACGAAATTCCGGTAATTTTTAGGAAAGAAATTTATGCCACCATTTGCATCATCGGTGGGATTTTATTTTTTGTGCTGAAATATTTCAACCTCAAAGACGATATTTTATACCTTTCTACTTCGCTCGTGATGATTTTCATCAGGCTTTTGGCGGTGAAAAACCGCTGGAGTTTGCCACCTTTGACGCGGGAATAATTTTTATTTCTGAAGAAAAACAAAACCGTTCAAAGCTTCGGGATAATCTTCATCGTTTAAATGAAGAATGTAGAAATAAGTTCCGGCGGCTAAGTTTTCGCTTACAAAATGCACGCCGTTATTGGCATTTCCGGTCCAATTTTCACTCTGATGGTTTCCAGTCCACACTAATTTTCCCCAACGGTTGAAGATCAAAAGTTCATAATTTGTAAAAACATTTTGCAAACCGTCGATGAAAAAGAAGTCGTTGAAACCGTCGCCATTTGGCGTTAGAGCGTTGTAAACCGTTGGCGGACAATTTTTGGTTTCAATCCAAAAAGAAGTAATGCTAAAGCAATTATCGTCAGTTATTCTCACAAAAATTTCCTTCGGATTATTTTCAGAGCGATACTCATCTGTATTCAAAATCGGGAAGGTATCTTGAAGGGCATTTTCTTCACTTTCAAAAAAGGAAACCAGGTGTGAAGCTTCGGTTTTAACCAAATTTTCATATTCTGAGAAATCGAAAATCCCTGTTCCAAATCCAATGTTGCAGGTTTGTAAATTTGGTAACAAATTAAAAGTAGGCGAAACCGGAAGCGTTATGTTTTCTGCAAAAATATTATTGGTTTCAATCAATTCGTTTACAATTCCTTCGCCATTTCCCAAATCATCGATTACTAATTTCAGTTCAAAATGATTAGGAATATGTTCGGGAATTTCTAACCAAATGTGGTCTTGGTGACTTTCGTCAATTGCTATTTCCATGTGGGTTTCCGCATACTCAATGAGTTCGTCATTGGCGTAAATCGCAATGGGAACTCCGGCTCGTAAAAGTGCGGTACTTTGGTAATTGGTGACGGTAAAATGTACGATAATTCGCCGGGAATCACATTCGGTTTCAATGGCATCAATGGCAATTATTGCATCGGGCAATTGGCTGTTCAATTTGGTAACCACGGTGCTAATCATCACAAAATCCTGTTGGGAAGTAAGGGTAATTTCCGCCGAAGTATTTCCTGCCGAAATATAATCCTGGATATCGTAAACATCGAGATCCATGTTGTAAAGATTTGTCGCGCCAGTAAAACTGTTGGTTCCGTTGAAAGCGTTGTTTGGCGGATTCAAGGCGTTGCTCAACGTGTGACCATTGATTTTAAGCGATTCCGTATAAATGGGCAACGAAGGCAAATTAACGTCTCCTTCCCACGCCACAAAACCTACTTTAGAATTAGCATTGTCGCGTACGAAGAGATTTTCCAAATTTAGCGTGAGGTTTTGCTGTTGCTGCGAAACGCCTTGTAATCCATCGTACAAATTGATTTGATTTAGAGGAAGGTTTTCGTCTTGATAGATGATGACAATTGTCCATCCGGCAAAATTTGTTCGGTTGTTGCAGTATTGTTGTGGATTTAAAAACGGCGTGACGTCAAGGTCTGACAACGTATAAGTGCCGTTTCCGGTTTGTTGCACGAACTGAGTAACATTTGCGAAAGCGCAAAAATAAGGAAGGTCATTTTGAAACAAATCAAAATTTCTTTCCGAATTGATGATGCTGTCATTTAGTTTCACGGAAAAATCTCCGGTTCCTGAACCAGCCCAATACAAATAGGCCCGATGGACTTGTTGCGTGGGCGACAAGTTGAGGTCAGCCGAAGAAGTTGTTTGTGTGATGTTGCACGAATTGGTCAGGTTGTTTTCCAATAGGTTCATGGTGTTTCCGATAAAAATAAAATCGTACTTGCCGTTGAATTGCTCGTGCAGGTTCACGTTTTGCCCGAACGATTCGATACAAACAAGGAAAAGCAATAGTAGGGAAGTGGTTGGTAGTTTTATTTTCACCCAAACAGGTTTTGGTTCACGGGTTTAAATTTAATGAAAAAAAGCATTGAAATTTAAGGTGTTAGCAAAAGAACTTGTGCAATTTGGCGGTTTTTTGGTTTTAATAGTAAAGCGCAAACACGTAAATGGTCACAAATAGTAAAAATGAGTTGATGAGAATGATATTGTGGAAGCCATTCTCGGATAAATTGGTTTTGAATTTGAGCAGTAACAAACTGACGATTGCCGTAAATGTCAAACTGGCTATCATGTAAAAGCAAGCACCGTTTAAGCCTGACATTAACATTTCGGAATAATCTCGATGTTTGGTCACGACCAAATTGATCTCTCGAAAAATGTAACTCCTGCCGATTGTAATCTCATCCTCTTCAATAAAGGTTTCCCTTAGCGAAAATTCGTGTTTTTTCTCAGTATAAAATTTAATGGCGATTGTTTCCTTTGAACTTTGGGTACTGAATTTATTTCTGTGGCTCACCACAATTGGGGCATAGGCTACTATTTTATCGTCTATTTGCTCTTGGGGTAAAATTACTTGGTCAAAAACCAACATACAGAAAATTATTGGAATGCAAAGTAAAGCCTTGGCTACAGTTTTAATGTATTTGTCTTTCATTTACAACCCTATTATTTTTTATGGAGTGTGGTCTTGTTTTGATGTCTCTCATTCAAAATCAGTTGCATTGAATTTTTTATGTTGCGCAATTCGAGTGATAATTTTTGCTCCTTATTTTCAAAAAATAGAATTAATTCCAAAATTCTCTTATTAAGATTGCTGTTCGCTTTAATTCCCTGAACGGTTGAGTGGTCATCCTTTGAGGTCGAAATTTCAAAAAGCAATGATATGATATGTTCCAAGAGGTTCAAATTTGCGCTGTCGAGTTTCAACCTTACAGTTTCAATTGCGTTGTCAGAAATTTCCAGCACGGATAAATCAAACTGCTTTTTAAGCGTTTTGTCTAATTTATCAATTTTATCACTAGATCTTGTTTTCTTTCCAAATCGTTCCCCCAAAAATTCATTAAGCTTGTTGATCAACAATTCCAAAACGACATACTTTGCTCGTGGCATTCTTTACTATTTTTTTCTGTTCAATGGGCTTGCTTGGATCTCTTGAGCCATGCTACTAAAATACCTAATTAATTTACATAGCGCTCTAACGCTTAAAGATTTTTATGCTACCGCTTCCTACCATTACCGTTCGTTCTCACTAATCCTTAACAGCCTTTCCGCTATTTTCTTAATTTCATTACTCGAAAATACCGGCGGAAGATACCGCACATGGTGTAAAAGTTCTTCGAGGGTGAGCACTTTCACGTACTGAAATTCGGTGGTGGGTTTAGAGCGTGTCAATACGATCAAGCTTTTTAGCGGAATTTTTTTACTGCCCCAATGGTGCCCGTTCAACTCCAAATGATAATAACTTCGCTCACTATTGAGCAGATAAAACAATGCGTAGCTGGCGCGTCTGATTTGCGCAATGGGCGACCGCAAGCTCAAGTTTTCCATTGACTGTTGGCTCCAGTTTTTAGTTTCAATGATGAATACGCCGGAAGGTCCAACTAACAAATGGTCTATTTGAACCGACATGATATAGTCATCGTTCTTGCGATTATAGAGGGCAGGCGAGAAGGTTACGGAAAAGTCGTTGATCAAATAATAATCATCCGGCAGTTGCTCCAGCACTTTTACGACTTTTTGTTCTCCCAAAGCGCCATAAATATAATTGTTGAGGGAATTGATTACCGTGTTTTTCCGATCCAATTCCTGTAACCGCTGTCGAGCACTTTGTTCTACAGCTTCGTTGAATTGCGATTCAATAAATTGCAAACGGCTGTTCTTTTGATGCTGTTCCCGCTCGATAACGGCAACCGAAGCTGCCACCTTGCTATCAAAATAGTATTCTGCATATTCAATTGCGTGACTGATGTCTCGACGCTTGCTCGCAAAAAGTAGTCTTTTAAAAAACGAACTAGCAGCGGCACTTTCTACACGCTCCAATCGTTTTTTCAGTTCCTCCAGTTCGTGAGTGAGCCGTATAACAGATTCCTGTTTTTGCTGCTGTAGCTCGACCGCCAACCGCGATAACTCCAACACAAGACTTCCCTTTTCGGCTGCAATTAGTTTTTCATGCTCCGCAACCAACTGCTGGCGTAATGTGGCGTACGACTTCTGAAAATGCATCACCTCTTTCAGCGAACGAAACTCATGGATGCCTTGTTGCTCCAATTGTTGTTTTAGAGTAGTGAGGGAGCCGATTTTTTGATAAGTCGTGCACATGGGGTGGGGTGGTTGGTGGCTAAATGAGTTATTAGAAGTTCTAGATTTTTTTACTCTAAAAAAGAATGTCCTACATTTTTCTTGAATAACAAACAGAATGCTTCGTCAGCTTGGCCATAAAGTTTTTCGTATTCACTTAAGTTGTCGAGGTATTCGATTAGTTGTCGATTTGTTAATGTACTTTTCAACTGCAAGTCAGATATTTTAAGGGGAAATTGACTGTTGTTCGGATTAGGAGTATGCAAGAACAAGGCATCACTGCTACTATTATGGTCCAGCAGAATTGCATAGAGTTGGAAGTTAGTTTTTAGATGTATCCTTTTATCAACAAGATACTCGAAATGCCTGAATAACTTGTCTAAATGAGGTTTTCGTCTTTTAAAACTATGGTTGCCGTAACCGTTCCAATCAAAATGCCAATGCCAATTATCAAACCATTCGTCAGGGTTACTAAAGTCGAGGTTCCATGCTGTTTTCTCAAAGTCATTGGCAGTAAGGTTTTTGTAATATCGTTTAAGACCTCTATGTTTTTTGAATCCGTTCATATTTAGTTTCAATTAGCTTAACTTCTTGTGGCTTTGTATAAGGCGCAGAAAGTTGGAACTGAGGTCGCTCGCTACCGCACGAATCCTTTCGCAAGGACTCGCTACAATTTAAAAATCTGAAAAAACAAACCCCATCTCAAATTCCTTTGCACCCAAATCTTCTTAAGCGGAAATTGTAATTTCTACTTATATTCTTTATTTCAAATATAATTAAAGTTACGATTGATGGGAACATAAAATAATGACCACGCAAATGTGTTGTGAGTGGGCCGTTTTTACTTTATTAGGTATTTTAAAAGAAAATAAGAAGATATTAAAATGATTATCACGCCACATACCCCTCTAGTCACATAACTAACATGAATCACTTGTTTTAGCCCACGACTAATTTTTTCTTTTTTCGTTGTCGCCTGAATGTCATTTTTGTCTCTTACAAATTTCGATAGGAATCCGAAGATTACTAGTAAAATTCCCAATCCAAAGCCTGCCAGAGCTTTCTCCAAATCTTGATCCATATTATACAAGTTAAAATGTAAAGTTCGTATTTTGCCTACGGCTTAATTAAAATGTTCTTTTTAAATATAAGGATTTCGCCGGCTCTACCGCACGAATCCTTTCGCAAGGACTCGCTACAATTTAAAAATCAGAAAAAACAAACTTCATCTCAAATTGCTTTGCACCCACATCATCTCAAGCGGAAATTGTAATTTCTACTTATATTCTTTATTTCAAATATAATTAAAGTTACGATTGATGGGAAAATAAAATGATAGCCACGCGGAGGGATTTGAGCGGGAGTGCGGGAGTTCAAAACATTCTTTATCCTAAAAAAGGATGTCAATTTTAACTTTGCATTTTGTCCATACGAGGTTACGCAGTGATTTTTAATTTGTTTTCGGTATTTTAAATAGCAAAACAATTGCATAAATCTCTAGAGCCGTTTGGATAATATTGATAATACCAACAACCGGGTTATTTGTTATGTTCATCAGTACAATTGGAATACCCATTACCCCAAAAATCATCATCGCCAATAAAATATATTTTATCCAATCAGTACCTATGCCTACTAAATAACCAGTACCCAATAGGATTCCCAAAGTGAAAATTGCAACAGTAATTCCAAAGCCACTGTGAGTTTCAGGACTTAGAATGACATTAACTATGCCTAATCCAGCTGATAAATAAATAATAGTAGCCGCCCTTTCGTTGTTTGGGTGAATAATTGTTTGGGTCACTTTATTCTTTTCAGCAATTAAAGACGCAATTCGTTGCTTTTCAAGTTCAGTAAATTCTCTTCCTCGTGATTGAAGAATTTCAAATGCTACTATAGTCGCTTCGGGAACAAATCGATTTCCTTCCTTAATATATTCTTCTAGTTCTCTATCCGTTTTAGCTTCTAAAACACTCTTTTTTTGTATTCATAGTTTGTTGATGATTATTGGGGACTTTTTCGGTCGCGAGATGGTTTTATGGACTGAGTTCTCTCTGCCAATATAAACATTCTTTGTGAAACCGGACGTTTAACTCAACCAAATCCCGGCGAAGTAGCTGAAACGGCGGTTAGCGGCTGGCTTCCTATATCTTAAATAGACTTTTTGATTTTACCAACTCTACAGCGAACACTTCTTTAGCCAAACTTATTATTTTCTGAATATTTTCAAAAATCTCATCTCTGTGATTTTTGTGTATGTCATGTAAAAGTAAAGAATTCTTTCTCATTAGCTCTTCAATCTCTTTTTGTTTTGGGTCTTTTGAGTTTAGATAGAGAAATGATTTGCTTTGAAGTTTAAGAACTTCATTTGAGGAAATTGTATACGGTTGGAAATATTTTTCACGTACACTTGCAGAACCTCTATTTTTTATAAGTTCGTCTTCGAAATCCAATTTTGCTTTTGAACAATTTTCTAATTCTGAGCAGTACAAGCTTAAAATTTCTCTCAAATCTTCAATCCATTTAATCCTTGCACTAGAAATTATGTTTAACTTAACTTGATGAAGTGCAATCAAACCTGCAATTAAAGCAATTAAAATTGTCACACCATTTGTGGTTAATATTTCATTCATGATTTCAGTTTTATGTTCGTAAGGATTGCCGCTAACGTGCCGTGGGTTGGCGTTAATAGCAGACATTAAGATTTAAGTTCTAAAAATAACAAAAATTCTATTTGAGTAGTTTCCGCCTGAAATAGAAAATGGAGTTATTGCGTCAAACCGCTTTTATAAGCCATCCATATTATTTTATCATAACTTCTTGAGCATGAACTCTAATTCTGCCGGTTTCAGAAGTTATTCCTTTATCATTGTAAAACTTTTCTAACTCATCGATCGTAATCCATCTTGATCCAATATGCTTATCTATAAAAAGGTCTTCAAATAAACGACTTCCAATTGAACGTCCAGAAATATTATGGCGGTCGATCTTTTTGTCATTTTTGCGAATTTTATTGACCATACAAATTGGTAAATGTATTCCCGTTGAAATCAATGAGGCATCAGGTTTTGTTATATAACTTGTTGGCCTTAAAAAAGCTGAGCAATAAGGAAATCTATAACTATTTGAATGTTTTGTTCCGTTTTTATTATTACAAAATCCGGATTTACAAATGTGTGCATCTAATTTTTCAATCTGATCGATCATATTTCCTTGAGAAAAATATAGCGCATTTGTATCCCAAGTCTTATACTGTAGATGAATAAATCTTACTTTTCCAGTATTTAGGTCAAATTGTTCATACACCAAATCAGAACCTATTATTCGTTCAGCTTTATCTGGATGAAGTAGTCTTAATCGTAATATACGATTATTAGTTAATTTGTAATCTTTAACTTTAGCAGATTGATACAAATTCTTTTGAAAAAATTCATGCCTTAAAGGCAAGCTGAAATCATGATTTAAAATATAATTTTCACTAATATCTTCAGGCTGAAAATACTCTAAAGCTGATTCTAATTCGAAAATTTTTCTTTGTATTAAATGATTCGTTTCACCGAACTCTAAAAGTCTTTTTTCCTCTTTTATATCTTTTTCGATAATTTGTGCTGGTGAAATTGTTGAATTAGTTTCCTTTGATATGGCATCAGCTTTTTGTTTATAATATTTGACAATTTCACTTTCGTTAGTTTTAGTCAACAACGAACTTATTGATGAATGCATTTCTGGAGAAATATCATTTATCAAATTCAATGTTTTTTTATAGGGAATCGGTTGTCCTGCTCGTTTTGCAATAGTTAGAGATTCGCGTAGAGCACAGAGAATTTGAAAAGCATCATTTCTTCTTTCCTCTTCGGCTATAGAATTATCTGAAAAGTAACTCATTTTTTAATTAGAATAAATGGTTAGCACAATTTGTACTGGATGTCTTATAACATTTTTCGGCTAAGCGAGGTTGCGTCTTTCAAGATAGTTGCGTCTCCTTAACGCAATGGAAGGTATGAAAAAAAGTGGTTCAATCACATAATTGGAGCAATCTCGTCTTAGCCGCTGTTATGCGTTCGCTTTTATTTTTCATCAATTACCTCTGGCATTTTAGGATAGGACGTCATTAAACTTATCATTTTTGGTAGAAACCATTCGCGACAAATATCTTCATACATCGTTCCAAAGTTCGTTAGTTGGTGCCACAAAACAACAACTTTATTTTTTATTATTTTCCAATCTATTTCATCTTTTTCTAAGATAGTTTTTAATTGAATCAAGTCAAGTTTTGCTTGAGGTAAGACTTGCCAATCATTGTGTAGCCATATATCCAAATCTTCTATTTGAAAAATGAAATATAAAAGTTGAGTTTTTATTTCATCCAGCTCGTAACTTTTACTTTTTTCCATTTCATCTCGATATGTCCAAACTGGATAATCCTTGTAACCGAAAATATGCTTGATCTCATTTTTTTGAAATGAAAATTTAGAAAACGCTGCAAGTAGTTTGGCCCTTTTTCCATAAAACTTTAATGCATTGTTCGCAATATTAATGTTGGATAGTTTGTTTAATGATGGGATATTGAATGTCAATGAACCTTGCTCTGTGTATTTAGGGTTTTGTGGTAAAATTATTTTATCAATGTAATCGTTCACACAAACAAAATAGATCTCTTTATTTTTGATATCGACGACAAATAATAGAACAGGAACACTACCGCCTAGAGATTGGATGGTAAAAATTGATGTCGTGTCAAAAGGATATTTTACGACCTCAAGTTTAGTATATAAGTTTCTATTTTCATTCCATACTCCTTTCGAAACATTTCCAACTTCATAAATGATTTCTTGTTTTAATTGCAATTCTTTGACCGATTTTACTTGAACATAAATAAATTCGCCTAAAGTCTCAGCGACATTGTTGTCTACTAACTCAAAAAGTTCGATAACCAAATCAATTCCATAATCTGGTCGATTAAATTCTCGAATTACCCAATGTTTTGGAATTTGACTTTTTATAATTTCATATGATTCGTCCTCCATTATGTGTTGAAGAACTCTTTGTTTCTTTCTAATCATCTAGGTTTTTTCTAAAATGTCGCCTAATGGTCTTGCGCTAGGCGTCAATATTGACTGAATATGAGCAGAGAACACTCTGCCAAAGTTTTTGTGAAAGTAAAGAAAAATGTTGAATCTTCCATGCGCTAAGAGTAGGTTAGCAGCAGTCTAATCACCAATCTTGATACTCAAATAAGTTATCAGATTCTCGACATTTTTCTTTCTTGTAACCATCATGAATATCAAATATATCTTCCAATTTAAATTGAGAAATCAAAATATCATCATAAACATTGTGTATCATACGATAATCTGTTAAAAACTTGTTATTTGCGTCTTCCCATTGCCTGCCGAAATCTGAATGCCAATTGTAGAATAATAAAACTTGTTCGCTGTTAGAAAGTTGAGCTCGTAGAATCCTTAAATAATTTCGTTTTTGTGAGTATGATACAAATTCCTCTTTTTGATTTACAACAAATTTGACTGTTTGAAACAAATGGCGGTAGTAATGTGCTAATTGATGATTGTACCCAAAGAAAATTGGGAATTCTATTTTTTTTGAAATTTTGTGATTAGCTTGAAGCTTTATATTTGCGTCAACTTCGTTGTCAAATTCGTTATAATCAAAATCTTCAATTAAATCTTGTAACTTTTTTAAATTCTTAAAAAATTGATGCTTATTTACATCTCGTTCTCCAAGTCCATGAAAAAATATTCCATATGCTTCGTTAAGTGTTTTTTTTGGACTTAAATTTTCATTTTTAAAACTATAAAATGCGACCGTGTAGCATAGGCCAAGTTCAATAGTTAAATATTCAAATACCCTTCTCCCATAAATTGTTTCCTCAACGATTTTCCCATCAATTTTTTTTCGGACTTTTACATATAGTTCGTTGACGTTTTCTCTATGTAGCCGTAGCATTTCATAAAACTGATTTTCAAATTTGTCTTTATCGTATTTGTCTTGGTTCAATTTAATTTCTTTTTTGAATTCAGTGATTTGAAACTCATTGAATTTATATTGAATATAGAACGCGAGAAAAGTAACCATTACACCGGCTAACGTGATAAATGGGTTCATTAATCCGCCGACGGTGTCACCGATACTTCCAGTTTCAGTGAAATTTAAAGCTTGCGACGTGGCCTTTTTTACTAAAAGCTTTGGCGCAAAGAATGAGAAAATTATTAATCCCAAAGACAATGCTGTCAATGTGAATAGCAAAATCTTATATGATTTTTCTGAAGCTTCTTTTTGGTTGTGGTTTTCCTGATTCATGTTGAAATTGCTGTATACTAAATATTCCGGCTAATTTATTTCTTATACACAACCCATTTGCGGTATAAACACAAAACAAACCAGCCCACCAATTCACCCCCACAATATACCAATTTTTCCAATCCCACAAATAATTTTTTTAATCCTTCCAAAACTCCTAAAAATCTCCATAAATAAAAAAAAGCTACACTTTAAATTTTTATTTCATTAAAAATAACTAAATTACATACTTATTTAACAATAATCACGTTAACACTCCATAGCAATTATTCCAAAGCAAACTTTATAACACTATACACCATGAAAAGTGAACGACTCGAACGCAAAGACCCCAAAAAAGGTAGTGATGGACTGGAAATGCAATTTCTGGACAACTCTGAAGTGAAACGTTTGTTGAAAATCAGTACCAGTACCTTGTTAAGGTGGCGGCAACAAAAGCGGATTCCGTTTAAAAAAATCGGCGGGAAGTGTTACTATCCCTACGAAATCATCAAAGCAATGCTCCTGCAAACAAGCGTTTAAAATTTCCTACAATTCGGCAATATGCCTAATGAGCCTGTTTTACCCAAAACAGGCTTTTTTCATGTCTAAATTTAAATGACGACATACGCTAACGCCCTTTTTAGGGACTTGGTTCGTCCTTTGTAGGGGCTTTGTTCGGGAAACAGGCCTTTTTTCAAAACCTGACCCGAACAAACCCCGAACAATCCTCGAACAAACCCCGAACAAAATGCGAACAAAGTGTCAAACAACGTCAAAAAGCGTCAAATGACGTCATCAAAAAGAAGCGATTAAAATTTGATGTACTTTAGAGGTAGAACCGGGCGGACGACTTTTTCACAGACGAAAAAAAGCCGAAAACGGTTCACGACAACTAAAAATGATAGGCCATGGCAACTTACAAAAACGGTATTTCGGGCGCATTTTCAGGAAAGTTAGGTCCTGTAGTAGGATCGAGTTTTCGGGGTTTGAACGTGATGCGTGCCAAACCTCGAAAAACAACTAAAAAGCCCACTGCCGCACAATTGGAGCAACGGGCACGGTTTGCAGCGGTGAACTATTTCCTTTCTCCTGCTAATTCCATTTTATCGCAATACTTTGGCGAACCGGAAGGCAACAAATCACGTTGCCACCTCGCCACGTCCCACCATTTGCACAATGCCGTGCATTGGGATGGAACAAAGGCACACATCTTATACCAAAAAGCCTTGTTTGCCAAAGGGGATTTGCTGGGGTTCAAAAACCTAATCGGCATCGCACTTCCCGCCACACAATTGCAACTCACATGGGAAAATAGCACGGAGGGCAACGCTCTTGCTACCGACGAACTAATGGTGTTGGCAATAGCTCCTTCCTTTGA
Source organism: Bacteroidota bacterium (assembly GCA_023387965.1). Lineage (GTDB taxonomy): Bacteria > Bacteroidota > Bacteroidia > Flavobacteriales > Flavobacteriaceae > Flavobacterium. Next base: position 35,784 of record JAEWHE010000014.1, read on the forward strand.
TTGCTATGAACTTTTTAGCGAGGTAAGTACCCGTTCCACCGGTTCGGCAACGCTATCATTACCGCCGTTTCTCAGCGGCAACCATGTTCACTGCTGGGCATTCGCTGTGTCTGCCGAGGGAAGATTAAACAGCACAAGTGTGTACTTGGGTAATTTTGTTTTATGAAGTAGGAGTGGGTAGGGGTCAATGTTCATTTAGGCGTTTTTAGTTGGCAGTTTTTATTCGGGGGTTTTTATTCTGTCGTCTCAAGCCTGATAAAATACTATCTTTAGCTTCGCAACTTTCAAAATAAAATAGGTATATTTCTCCACTCCAAAAAAAGAAGTTTTATAATTTATATTAGTTAAAGTTGCATCGCTCAACGGTTTTTCCGTTATCATTAAAATACTTAAGTGAATTATTTTGCTGATTATTTGCTCACAGTACTCTTTCTGGCAAGACAATATGGATTTGTAGCATAATATTTTTCAGATAATCAGTGAACTAATTAATAGTAGTAAAACAGATTTTGATTCTATAATTTTTAGAAATTCTAACTTGCAACAAATATTAAATACTAAGTTTGCCAAAAGAAATCTATTTTTAATAGTTAGATGTCACAGCACTTATTTCTAAGAATAATGTTAACTTTTAAAAGAGAGATAGTTAATGTCCGAATCTAAAATCGCGTACCGACATATTTTAAAAGCTACATCGCTTTTAGGAAGTGTGCAATTTATAACGATACTGTTGTCTGTCGCCCGCTCAAAAATTATCGCCGTATTGATTGGTCCTATGGGGATGGGTATTTCAGGACTACTCAATGCGTCCTTAGGGATTTTGGGAAGTTTTACGAGTTTCGGGCTCGAAACCAGTGCCATAAAGCATATCTCTCAAGAAAATAAAAAGGGAAATGATGAGGTACTTGCAAGAGTTATTGCAGTTGTAAAAAAAACTATTTGGATTACTGGACTTATTGGCGCTTTAGCGACAATTGTTTTTTCAAGATTATTAAGCGAACTCACTTTTGGGACTTCTGACTATACTATGGCGTTTGTTTGGTTGTCCTTTACGTTACTGTTTAAACAAATCACGAACGGTCATTTTGCCATTATCCAAGGCTTGCAGCAATTAAAACTTTTAGCTAAATGTAATTTATATTCAAATGTTTTAGGTTTAGTATTAGCCATCCCTTTTTATTATTGTTTAGGAATTGACGCAATTGTTCCGGCAATAATTACTTCATCAGTGGTGGGAGTTGTATTTTCATTTTATTTTGAGCGCAGGTTAAAAATCAAAAAAACTAAGGTTACACCACGAGAGGTCATAACCGAAGGCAAAGAAATGATTCAATTGGGCTTGATGCTCAGTTTAAGTGGCTCGCTGGTCACCTTGGTCGCTTATTTGTTGCAAATTTACATTAGCAGAAGCGGATTGGTTCAAACGGGACTTTATACCGCTGGGATTACTTTGCTGAACTCCTATGTAGGAATTATTTTCTCGACTATGAGTGCTGATTATTTTCCAAGGTTGGCAGCAGTAAATGAGGACAATGGTAAAGTACGAACAATCGTACAGCAGCAAGCACTTTTAGCAGTATTATTATTGTTGCCCATTATAGTTGTTTTCATCGTTTTTTCTCCATTCATTATTCAATTATTGTTTACCGATAAATTTATGGAAATTGTTCCAATGGTAAACTTTGGAATTATTGGGATGTTTTTTAAAGCAGCTTCCTGGTCAATGGGGTATATTTTGATTGCAAAAGGCGATTCGAAATTGTTTATCAAAACATCAATTGGTTTTAATTTTCTGTTTCTAACGATGATGATTTTTGGATATTTTCTCTTCGGACTAACAGGAGTAGGAATTGCATTTTCATTATACTATATTTTACATTTTGCTGTCGTTAAAGTGATTGTCAAGAAACGATACGAGTTTTATTTTGAAAAAAAATTCTTAAAAATATTTACATGGGGTGCATTACTTTGTGTAAGTGTTTTGTTATCGACGTTTTTGGAAAATTTATATTTAAAATATTCAGTGTTCCTAACGATAATTGTAACTTCGGTTTTTTTATCCGGATATGAACTGAAGCGTGAAGCAGGGATTAATTTGGGTTTTAAAAATTTAAAAAAATAAGATGAAGAAGCGTATATTCTTAAGGATTTTTGAGGCTGTAAAACGAAGAATTTTTCTGTATAGTAGTATTAATTGGATTAAAACATTTTACTTTAATTTTAAGATGTTGCCTTTTCATCAGGCTAAAAAACTCCCATTTATTTTTTTTGGCAGCGTAACTTTTCAGGATTTAAGCGGTGAAGTTGTTATAAACGGACCCATAACAACTGCTATGATTGGTTTCGGTCAAAAACTTGAAAAAATAAAAAAAGCAAAAGGGGTCGGAGAAATCGCTTTGGGAGGAACACTAATTTTTAACGGAATTGCCGTTTTTGGAAAAGATGTTTTTTTAGGAGTAGAAAAGAATGCAATTTGTGAGTTCGGCTACGGAACTATGTTGGGCTCAGATGTTAAATTGATTTGTACCAAAGAAGTTCGCATAGGAGATTGGACCAGAATTGGGTTTGAATCCCAAATTATTGATTCAAACTTACATCCTATGCTCAATACCCAAACGGGAGAAAATTATGCTATGCAATCACCAATAATTATAAAATCTCACAACTCCGTTTCTAATAGGGTTTCAATAATGATGGGAACTTCTACGCCAGATTATTGCGTTATTGCTTCTAATTCAGTTTGTAACAAGGATTATACAAATATGGGAAGTAATATACTTTTAGGCGGTATTCCGGCTCGTCTTCTAAAAAATAATTACACACGAGACTGGGATTATGAAAAACCACTTTTGGTTGCGTATCAATCTATTCGTTTGTAATTGTTATTAGTGATATTTCACTGGCAGACATTGATCCAATAAAAGGCAGCTGACTACTCTTTGTTTCTAAACTGCTTCGTGGTACATTTGCAGTAATAAAATTTTCCTTTGGAAATGCTCGGTAAATTATTTCAATCTAAACTTCTTTCCTTTGCCAATAGTACAGAAATTAAATGTATCGTACTTTTTGCAATGGCTTGCAGGTTCCTGTTGTTTGCATTTTACCTCCATACTACAAAAGTTCCAGATAGTTTTAGCTTTATTGAATTAGGTGACAGATTACTTGATTTCAATTTAAATGGATACAACGGACAACGAAGTCCGGGATATCCGCTTTTGTATTTTCTAGCTTTGGGAATTGGTCCTGTGGTAGTGATGTACCAATTTATCATAGGAACTATAACTGCAGTTTTTATGTACAAAACGCTTTTGAATTATCATTTGTCCAAAAAAATAAGCTTCTATGCGGTTATAATTTTCCAGACCTTTCTCCATGTTTTCTTTTATGAAACCACTATTTTAGTAGAAACGGTAACGCTGTTAATTCTAGTCATCATCTTTTATCTGCTTTCCAAAAATTACTTAGAAAGTAAACAATTTGGTTCGAAAATTTTAATGGCAATTTTGTTGAGTTATCTTGTTTTGGTCAAACCTTTTTATGCGTATTTGCCTTTTTTAATTTACGGATTTGTGTTGCTGAAAAAGTTTAATCTTCAAAGAGCGATACACCAAACCGTCATTATTTTGTTACCCTTGTCATGTTATTTTGGTTGGTCTTACGTCAACAAAATCAATACCGGACATTTTGTTTCCACTACTTTTTTCGGGCTGAACATTGCCCAAAATTGTGTTCATTTTGCGGAAAAAGCACCAAAGGAATTCGATTGGATCGCTCAACCTTATGTCAAACATCGCGAACTGGCGAAAGCGCAAAATAAGGATGTTGCCATGACCATTTGGTACGCTTACGAAGCAGGCGAATACGACCATAAAAAATTAAATTTCCCCGATTTGTCACATGAATTAGGTAAGTTTGGAAAAGCGGCCATCGAGCAAAATCAACGAGATTATTGGCAACAAGTAGTTTGCATATCGTTCATTGATTTTTGGAACGTTTTTGACATCAAAAAACACATCACTTTTAAAATCCAAGGGGTAGATAATTTTATCACAGCTATCTGGGAAACTCAGAAAATTGTGCTCACCATTATAAAATATTTCTTTTTGTTATTGGTGCCCTTTTATTTAGTCACCTTTATCAAAAATAGGCGTGTTACCCACGAATTCATGATTGTTACAGTAGTTTTGGTAACGGCTGTTCTTCAAGCGATCGTAACTTTTGGAACAAATTCTAAATACAGTTTTCCCTTTGAGTTTTTTATGGTAGCGGTTGTTTTGTTATTTGTTAAGAAAAATTTTTTTCGCTCCAAGCATTTAAATATTGATGGGCAATAAACTGATAATTGTGTTTTTCTTCAATAAATTTTCTGGCTCGTTGCCCAATTTCTGAAATTACGTGCGGATTTTCAATTAAATAAGAGAGTTCAGAAGCGATTTGTTCAGCATTTGGCTTAGCATTAACTGCCACTACTTCAGGCAAATTAAAATACGCATAAAACTCTTTTTCGGCTCCCGTAAAAACCACTTTGCCTTTCGCCATTGTCTCCAAAGCATTATAACCTTGGTCAAAAGCATAAACCATGTCTAGCAAAATATTCGCTTTGTGGTAACTTTTGATGTAATCTGAATACGGTAAATCTTCAGCAATAATGATCTCGACTTTTTTGGGATATTTTCTTGCAATTATTTCCAATGCTTCTTCAAAATACTGAATGCCTTTTTTGGCGTAGTTCATGCGATTGATTCCTAAAAATACAACCACTTTTTCTCCAATAGTATTAGGCTCAAAATTTATTTGGGATATGTTTATGGGATTCGGGATAAAGCTAACCGAATATCCCATTTTTTCCATCGGAATCTTATAATCAAAATCCGAAACGATTAAAGAAGAGCTATTTTTTAAGACAAATTCGTATTGTTTTCGGTAATTATTTTGGATGTATTTCAAGGAAAACTCGAAATCTTTTTTCAGAGATTTTTCTTTAAAAAAAGGAGTCAAAATGGAATATTCTAATTCTTTTTTCAGCAGAAAATCGATTACAGGGGTTTCGTCGCCGCACACCAAAAGGCTTTTGGAAGCTTTTTGATTTTGCAAAAAAAGATTTTTAAGAAGCCAAATACCGAATGAAGGATGTGTTTCTATAGCATCAGAATTGATTAGTTGGATATGATTGAAGCCCTTTAATTTTTTCAGTAAAAAAAAGAAGCGAACGCCTTTTTCTGTTTTTTGCAAATCGATTTTAAAGAGTTTGTGTAATCCACTGTTACATTTTTTGAGTAACCAGTAATCGAGGAACCATTTTGGACGAATGGAAAAATCAACCGGATAATTTTTGAAAGAATCGCCGGTGGCAACAATCAAAACCTCGTGTCCCAATGCCACAAGTCCTTCTTTTAATGAATTATGGAGTCTGCTATATTCGCCTAAAAGAAGAATTTTCATTTGCACCAAAAGAATTTTATATTTGTGTAAATATAGCAACTAATTTGTGGAATCATTTAAAAAAACTGACCTCGAAATTTTAGTTTCAACGATGAATCGGGACAATTTCGATTTCTTAGTTTCGATGTTTCCGTTTGACCATTTTTCGAACTTTTCGATTCTCGTAATCAACCAAACTTCTCCCGAACATATTTTGGTTTCCGAATATGAAAGCGTTCGCGTAGTCAATTCTTTTGAAAAAGGACTTTCCAAAAGTAGAAATTTGGCGTTGCAAAATGCTGTAGGAAAAATTGCACTGATTGCGGATGACGATGTGGTTTTTTTAAACGATTTTGACCAAAAAATTTTAGATGCTCATCATATCAATCCCGAAGTTTCGTTGATTTGTTTTCGTACAATCAATTCCGAAGGAAACTTGGTTAGATATTATCCGAACGGAAATAAGGTGTTGAAATCTAATGAGTTAATTTGGGTTTTGTCAATAGAAATTACGTTTAAAATCGACAAGATTAGAGAAAATAATATCACATTTAATGAGCATTTTGGTTTAGGTGCGCAATTTGAAGACGCGGAATCTTTGTATTTTTTAAGAAATGCTCATCATAAATCATTAAAAATTTTATCTTCATCAGAGCCGATTGTAATCCACCACCAGCTTTCGTCGAGTGACGAGGTGACTTCAGACCGATGGTTGTACGCCAAATCCGCCGGAAACTATAAACTTCACCAAAACTTCGCCTATTTTCTAGTATTTAAAAATGTCTTTTTTTTATGGCGAAAAAAATACATTTTGACAGCACAAATTTTCCCGAAGATAAAAATAGCATTCAATGGAATAAGGGATTACAAAAAACTAATTTTGGATAAAAAAGAAATAAGAAGCAATTAATTAGCGCTTAAAAGCACTCAATCGAATTGAAAAACGCTCTAGGAAAATTTTTGTGCTAAAAATAAATCTCAATAAAGTGGGAGGAAGATTTAACAGTAATCGTTGTTTTTTAGACAGTAAGTCTTTTGAAATGAGATTATTAAACCGAATGTATTGCTCTTTGTTTCCCGATATTTTACTTTTTAAAGCGATGGAAAAACGATGAATTGATAAAAATTGGGCTAAAGCAGGATTGGTTTTTTCAAGGTTTTGGTATTTGGAAAAGTCTGTTTTTTGTACAAAAAAGCTCGTGTTTTTTGACAATCCCTTTGAATCAAAATTATATTTTACGCCAATATTTTGGTTAAAAACCACTAAAGACTCTAAGCCAATTCTAATCCATAAATCGGTATCTTCATCCGTTTTCAAGGTTTCGTCAAACCCGCCAAGCTGTTTCAAAAAACGTCGATCAACAGCAGTTGCAGAAGTAAATAAAACGGCTTGGTCTAAACTAGCATTAAAAAAATTTAATAATTGAATTTTTGGCGTTACAGGAATGGAATAAGTGGCGTTAAATATTTTTTTTCCGGTTTGGACTTGAATGGCGTTTGCAAAAACTTTTTGCTCCGGAAACATTTCTCCCAACTCAAATAAATTTTGCAAATGATTGGGAAACCAGTAATCATCGGCATCCAGGAAGGCAATCATCTTGCCGGAAGCTTTTTCAATTCCTAAATTTCTTGTTGCTGAAACGCCTTGGTTTTCGGTGGTAAGAAGCTGAATGCGGGAATCGGTAATTTGGCTTACTTTTTCCGCACTTTTATCCGTGGAACCATCGTTGATTACAATGATTTCAAAGTCAATAAAAGTTTGATTCAGAGCGCTTTGAATCGTGGCTTCTACAAAATTTTCTTTATTGTAAAGTGGAATGATTACCGAAAAATAAGTCATCTATTTTTGGTTTAATTTACAAAAATATCCCAATCGGTATAAGTCAAAAATCAACAAGGAAGGATTTTCGCCTAACAGATTTTTGATCATTTTTTCGCGATAATTTTCAAAAAAAACGTTGAATACTGAAGTCAATTTCCATTGGTTTAATCTCTTGGAAATTCGAGCTAACTTCACATATTTTTCGTCAATTAAATTGTTGTCGATGAGGTTTTTAAGTCCTACAACGGCTTCTTCTGATTTTTGCAAAAATATTTCGCTGCTCTCTAATCCGTTGTGGATAACAGGATTATTAATGTGAAACATTTTAATTTTTTTTCTTGCTAAATCACTTGAAAAAAGCGTGTCTTCGTGTCTTAAATTCGGAATGTTTTCATTGAAAAAAACCTTTTCAAAAACCGACTTCGAAATTAAAAAATTGAGCGTAAGGAAAGAAATATACGGATTTTTTTTTCGGGTTTCAACTGACAATGCTTCACGGGAATTGCCGTAAATCCAGCGTAAAAGTTCGTTGTCATCGGGTTTTTCGGGTTGGTATTCAATTCCGCCGTAAACTACTTTTTCTTCGTTGTTTAAAAAAGCAAGATATCTTTCCACAAAATCATTTTGCTTCGGCATTACATCGGCGTCTAAAAACAATAAGTTTTCAAAAGATGCTTTTTGGGCGAGTAAATTTCTAATCGCACTTCGCCCGATATTTTTTGGTAAAATTTCGTACGATGCGTTTTTTAGAAAATTAATTTGTTGATTTTCAGAATGATATTTTGTTGAAGCGTCATCCAAACAAATCATTTCAAAATCAATTTGGGCTTTTTCAAGTTGATCAGCCACATTTTTCACGAGTGGAAAAATATTGTAATTGTATGTTGGAATTAAAACCGAAAGCATTTAAACCGTTCGTTGCACCACTTCAAATACAGAACCTGAATCACATTTTAAGGTTTTGGCGGGATATTTTAGCAAAAGCGCATAATCGTGGGTTGCCATGATAATCGTTTTTCCGTTTGCATTAATTTTTCGCAATACTTCCATGACTTCTACACTGGTTTGCGGATCGAGATTTCCGGTAGGTTCGTCAGCCAAAATAATTTCCGGATCGTTCAAAAGCGCTCTTGCAATGGCAATACGTTGTTGCTCTCCACCCGAAATTTGATGCGGCATTTTATGCGCAAAATTTTTCATGCCTACTTTTTCCAGAACTTCCTCAATTTTCACATTCATCTCGTTTTTGTCAGTCCAACCTGTGGCACGAAGCACAAAAATCATATTTTCCTGAATGTTTCGGTCGGGAAGCAGTTTGAAATCTTGAAAAACAATGCCAATTTTTCTTCTCAAATAGGGAATGTTTTTTTCTTTTAAAGCAGCCAAATCATAATCTGCAATGCTTCCTTGACCGTCAATCAACGGCAAATCTGCATATAAAGTTTTCATCAAACTACTTTTTCCGGAACCCGTTTTTCCAATGATATAAAGGAATTCGCCGTGTTTTACTTCGAGATTTACATTGGTTAAAACCGCATTTTTATCTTGGTATATATTTACATTTCTTAAAAAAAGCACAGGTTGCGACATAGTGGAAAAGATTATTGCGTAAAAGTAAGAAGTTACATTTGGCTATCAAAATTTAATTTTTAGGTTAAGAAAAAATTCTTGCTTTTTGTTAAAAAAATAAGTTAAAGACCTCAATCTCAACCAAAGCGAAAATTGTTAAAAAAAATGTTTACAATAAACAACGAAGCCGTCTCGTTATCATTTTGAAGATTGATATATTTGAAAGTTAAAACAAAATCTCAAGCAATGCATAAACTCTCGAAGTTATTTTTGCTGGCCGCTTTAGCCGGAAATGCTCCGGTTTTTTCACAGCAAACCGCAGTTTACACTCATGATTTATCGCAGTACAATCGTGCTGTTTCGCTTTATAAAGACAAGCAGTATCAGGCCGCTCAAATTATTTTTGAAAAAATTAAAGCCGAAAACACTGACGATAATTCGGATATTGTAGCCGATTGTGCTTATTATATCGCCAATTGCGCCATTCGCCTGAACCAGTCGAACGCGGATGTGTTGATGGAAAATTTTGTGGAAGATCATCCCACAAGCACTAAAAGAAATCAGGCCTACATTGAAGTTGCCCATTATTATTTCGAATCCGGAAATTATCCGCAATCCTTAAAATGGTTTGAAAAAGTGGACGAGGATAATTTAAGTGGTTCACAACGAGACAAATATCATTTTCAAAAAGGCTATGCGCTTTTTGCCGCAGGAAATAAAAAGGAAGCGTCAAATTATTTTAACCAAGTGGTAAACAGCAGCGAATACGGTTCGCAAGCGAAATATTACTTGGGTTTCATGGCGTACGAATCTGATGATTATACCAAGGCTAATCAGCTTTTTGACGAAGTTTCAGGCGAAGAAAAATACCAAGAAAAAATGTCGTATTTCCAAGCGGATATGAATTTCAAGTTGGGAAAATTTGACGAAGCAATCAAATTAGGAAAAGCCGCGATGGCAAAATCTAATGCGCAAGAAAAATCGGAATTAAATAAAATTATTGGTGAAAGTTATTTTAATTTGAAGCAATACGACCAAGCCATTCCGTATCTTAACGAATATAAAGGTAAAAAAGGAAAATGGAGCAATACTGATTTTTACCAATTGGGTTATGCTTATTACAAGCAAAATGACTACGAAAATGCGATTGCCCAATTCAATAAAATTATTGACGGAAAAGATTTTGTAGCCCAAAATGCCTATTATCATTTAGGCGAAAGCTATTTAAAAACGGATAGAAAACAACAGGCTTTGAATGCTTTTAAAACTGCTTCGGAGATGACTTTTGATGCAAAAATTCAGGAAGATGCTCATTTGAATTATGCCAAATTAAGTTACGAAATTGGAAATTCGTACCAAAGCATTCCCGGTGTTTTGAGTGGTTTTTTAGAAAAATATCCAAACAATCCTAATCGTGCGGAAGTAGAATCTTTGTTGATTAATTCTTACATCACGTCGAAAAATTACCGAGAAGCATTGGTTTTGCTCGAAAAAAATAAAGCCGGAAACCGCGAAGCTTACCAAAAAGTGACTTTTTACAGAGGTTTAGAATTATATACTGACGGAAATTACCGGGAAGCTTTGGACATGTTTAAAAAATCTTTGGCGGAAAGAAATAATCCTAAATTTACAGCGAGAGCCTTGTTTTGGAAAGCCGAAACGGAATATACTTTAGACAATTTTGGCGAAGCCATTATTACTTTCAAACAATTTTTGGCTGACGCCAATGCACAAAATACACCTGAATTTAAAAACATCAATTATAATTTAGGGTATGCTTATTTCAAGCAAAAAGATTACGATCAGGCGATTACGAGTTTTCAAAGTTACATCGCTTCAAACAAAGATGACAAAACCAGATTGAACGATGCGTATTTGCGTTTGGGTGACAGTCATTTTGTATCGGCAAAATATTGGCCTGCAATGGAAGCTTACAACAAAGCCATCGAAATGAAAGGTGTTGATTCCGATTATGCGGCGTTTCAAAAAGCCATCAGCTACGGTTTTGTGAGCCGAAACGAAAAGAAAATTGAGGATTTGAATATTTTTATCAAAAATTATCCAAAATCACAATTGAGAGATGACGCCATGTTCGAGTTAGGAAACACGTATGTTGCGGAGGAAAAAATTGAAAGTGCGGTAAAAACATACGATCAACTAATTGCTGAATATAAAGGTGGCTCTTATTCGTCAAAAGCTATTTTACGTCAAGGTTTGGTGTATTACAATGGCGGAAAAAATAATGAAGCTTTGGCAAAATTGAAAAAAGTAGTTGGAGAATATCCAAACACGCCTGAAGCCCTTGAAGCAGTGGCAACTGCCAGATTGATTTACATGGATACCGGACGAGTGGACGAATATGCTTCTTGGGTTAAAACACTTGATTTCGTTGAGGTAACCGATGCTGAACTCGACAACGATACTTACACGGCTGCAGAAAAACATTATTTGCAAAACAATACCAAACAAGCCATTAGTGCTTTGAGTGGTTATGTGGCGAAATTTCCAAACGGTGTCAACGCTTTAAAAGCAAATTTTTATTTGGCACAATCTTATTTTGCTGATGGTTTAGAAAATAATGCCGTTTCGCATTACGAGTTTGTCATTGCCAAGCCAAGAAACGAATTTACCGAACAATCTTTAGCGAGGTTAGGACAAATTCACTTGAAAAAAGCTGATTATGCTAAAGCAATGCCGGTTTTGAAAAGATTAGAAACTGAAGCAGATTATCCGCAAAATGTAACTTTCGCACAATCGAATTTGATGAAAGCGTATTATGAACAGCAAGATTACGCAAACGCTGTTACGTATGCCGATAAAGTTTTGGCAAATGCAAAAACGGACGATCGTGTAAAAAGTGATGCACAAGTTATCGTGGCGAGATCTGCCATCAAAATTAATGACGAAACTAAAGCAAAAGCGGCTTACGCCAAATTACAATCAATTGCCAAAGGCGAATTAGCTGCCGAAGCCTTGTATTATGATGCGTATTTCAAAAACAAAGAAGGAAAATTTGAAGCCTCAAACACCGCGGTTCAAAAACTGGCAAAAGATTATTCAGGATATAAATATTTTGGAGCCAAAGGTTTGGTATTAATGGCGAAAAATTTCTACGGATTAAAAGATAGTTTCCAAGCCAATTATATCTTGGAAAGTGTTATCAAAAATTTCAAAGATTATCCCGACGTAATTGAAGAAGCACAAACCGAACTCAATTTGATTAAAACTGAAGAAGCAAAACGCAATTCATCAGTAAAAAATTAATTCGGTAACTAAAATCAAGAGAATCATTATGAAAAATAAATTTCAATACATTGCTTCAATAATTGTTTTGGCCGGAATCCAAACTGTTTCGGCACAGAAAAAAGACGAAAACATCGGGACAGAAGTGGTAAACGTGGTAAAGCCTTACACGCCAACCATTTCCGATGCTTTTAAAGTGAAAGAAACGCCCAATCTTAACGATGATGAAAATTCGGCTAAAGAAAATATTCAATACAACATTTTTTCTTTTCCGGTAGCGTCAACTTTTACGCCTGCGAAAGGTCGCGCGGCTAGCGTGGACAAGGCTAAACAAGAAAAATTATATAAAAATTACGCCACTTTAGGCATCGGGAATTACGGAACCATCAACGGAGAATTATTCGTTACTGAAAACATCAACCGAAACGAATATGTTGGTGGAATGTTGCGTCATCACTCGTCTCAAGGCGGAATCGATGATTTGCTTTTGGACAATGATAAATTTTTCGATACTTCACTCGATTTGACTTATGGCAATAATCAAAAAGATTTTTCTTGGAGTGTTGATGCGGGTTACCAACATCAAATTTACAACTGGTACGGTTTAAGAAACGATTTTGGTTCAGATTTAATTGATGATGATAGAAATGCCATCGTTCAAGGCATTGACCCGAAACAAGTGTATCAAAATATTTACATTGGTGGAAGATTATCGGCTAAGGAAAGCTTTTTTGACGAAGCAACTTTGCGTTTCAGCCGTTTCAGCGATAATTTTGGTTCTGCCGAAAACCGTTTTGTAGTAAAGCCTGAAGTAAGTTTTGATTTCAATAATACTCAAGTGAATGCCAAATTTGTGTTAGACTATCTTGGCGGTTCGTTTGAAAGAAATTATTTTACCGAAGCCCCAATTGATTACAGCTATTTCAACATTGGTGTTTTGCCAAGTTTCGTGTACCAACAGGACGATTTGACCATTAATCTTGGAGCCGGATTATTCTACAGCATGGACAGCGAAAACAGCGAAAGTGACTTTTTTGTATATCCAAATGTAACCGCAACTTACAGAATTGTGGACGATGTAGTCATTGCTTATGCAGGAGCTGAAGGAACGCTTCGCCAGAATTCTTTCCGCGAATTTACCCAGCAAAATTTCTTCGTGTCACCCACTTTGGCAATTGCGCCAACTGATCAAAAGTATGATGTATATGTTGGTTTAAAAGGAAAATTGGCAAGCAACGTAGGTTTTAACATTCGTGGATCTTATAAAAATGAAGACAATCGGGCGCTTTTTGTAAACAATCCATACGATTTTACCAATGCAAATACTGAAGGTTATGCTTTCGGAAATTCATTTGACGTGGTTTATGACCGATTGAAAACCATTAGTTTTTTTGGAGAAATAAAAGCAGATGTAACCGATAATGTTAATTTCGGAATATCAGGAACTTTTAATAGTTTCAACACCGAATTTCAGGCAGAAGCATGGAATTTGCCAACACTTGAAGTTGCCGCTAATCTTGAAGTTGCCATTACGGATCAATGGTATGCCGGAACAAGCATCTTTTTTGTAGGAGAAAGAAAAGATTTATTCCGTTATGCTTCGCCACTTCGCACGGAAAATGAAACCGTAACTTTAGATAGCTTTTTTGATTTGAACGCTCACGTAGGTTACAAATACAACGAACGACTAACTGCATTTTTAAAAGCCAACAACATTGCCAATCAAGATTATCAGCGTTGGCAAAATTTCCCGGTTCAAGGATTTCAGTTCTTAGTTGGAGCCAGTTATAAATTCGATTTTTAAAAAATAATTTTACTTTAAAATAGACCTGCGAAATGCATTTTTGCAGGTTTTTTTATTTTTGCAAATGATGAAAAAACAAGTGCTGGAACGATACCGCCAAATGGTTCAAGATAAAATTGATGTGTTTCGCGACATGATTTCGGGATTAACGGTTGATGCCCAAAATGACGCCAAAGGCTCTGCTGGCGACAAACATGAAACCGCTTTGTCTATGATGCATCTCGAGCAAGAAAAACTCAATCATAAAATCGGTGAGTTTATTTCGCAAAAAGAAATTTTAGATAAAATTGATGCCGAATTCGTTTCCGGAAAAATTGCAATAGGGAGTTTGGTTACTGCTAATAATATTCTGCTTTTTGTCAGTGCGGCTTTGCCTAAAATTTCGGTTGAAGGAAAAAATATAATTGCGCTTTCGCCACAATCGCCTTTGGGACAAAAATTAATGGGACAATCCGAAGGGTATCAATTTGAAATCAACGGAACAAAATATAGCGTTCAAAAAATCGAATAATTATTATTTGTAACCAAATCAGCAATAATTCAACGCTTCAGATTTCAAAAATAAATAAAAACAAATCATCCAATTTAAATTTATAACCTAAATCCCTTTTTTGATTTTTAAATTGTAATAAAAAATTCAATTTTGCTTCAACAATAACCAATTGAATATTTATCATTAAAAATTAAAAGAGTTATGTGCGGAATTTTAGCAATTATAGGAAAAGGGAAAGACGAAGCATTAGTAAAACAACTTTCTAAAAGAATGTCGCATCGCGGTCCGGACGAAAGCGATTTGCACGTTACTGAAAACGGACACATTTTAAGTCACGAACGTTTGTCAATCATCGATTTACATTCGGGGAAACAACCTATTCAAGGAACAAAATCGGCTTGGATGGTTCACAATGGCGAAATTTACAACCACCAAAAATTACGTGAAACGGTTTTAAAAAGCCACAGTTTCCGCACAAAATCTGATTCGGAAGTAATTGTGCATTTGTACGAAGAATTTGGCTATGATTTTCTAAACCATCTCGATGGCGATTTTGCCTTCGTGGTAATCGATGGCGACGATTTTATTGCAGGTCGTGATCCAATTGGTGTGAAGCCTTTGTATTATGGACTTGACGATCGCGGAAGAATTTATTTTGCATCGGAAATGAAACCTATTGCAGACCAATGTAAAACGTTTGCCACTTTTCCTCCGGGACATTATTACACGCCAAAAACAGGTTTTGTGAAATATTATCGTCCTGAATATGAAGATTTTACAAAATGCACTGATGCGTTAGATTTGCAAAAAATTCGCGAAACGTTAACCGAAGCTACCCAAAAAAGATTAATGAGCGACGTGCCAATTGGTGTATTGCTTTCAGGAGGATTGGATTCGTCGTTAACCTCGTCAATTGCCGCAAGACTTTTAAAAGAAAAAGGAAAAAAATTATTGTCATTCTCGATTGGGCTTGACCCGCAAGCTCCAGACGCTGTTGCTGCCAGAAAAGTCGCCGAATTTTTAGGAACCGAACACCACGAAATTCATTTCACTATCGAACAGGGAATAGAAGTGCTTGAAAAATTGATTTGGCATCTTGAAACTTATGACGTGACTTCTGTTCGCGCCAGTACACCCATGTATTTCTTGTCGAAAGCCATTACCGAAAAAGGTGTAAAAGTGGTACTTTCTGGCGAAGGAGCCGATGAAATTTTTGGCGGTTATTTGTATTTCAGAAACGCACCAAGTTCAGAAGATTTCCAAAAAGAAACTATTGAAAGAGTTCAAAAATTATTTACTGCCGATTTGCTTCGTGCTGATAAATCCACGATGGCTCACGGTTTAGAAGCTCGCGTTCCGTTTTTGGACAAAGATTTCTTGGACATGTCAGTTAAAATTAAAGCCGAAGAGAAACAACCTAAAACTTACGATGGCGTTGAGAAATATATCCTTCGCAAAGCCTTTGATACTCCAGAAAATCCTTATTTACCGCAAGAAGTTTTATGGCGCCAAAAAGAGCAATTTTCTGATGGCGTAGGTTACAACTGGATTGATACGTTGATAGAATATTGCAGTTCGCAAGTGACGGATGAGCAAATGGAAAAAGCTGCCGAACGCTTTGAATACAACACGCCAACGACTAAAGAAGCTTATTTTTACCGCGATATTTTCCACAAACATTATCCACAATTAAGTGCGGCTCAAACCGTGCGAAAATGGATTCCGAAATGGCAAGAAAACCAAGACCCAAGCGGTCGCGCGAATGCCGCACACGTAAAAGCAGATACGTCAATCGCAAAACCGGGAGTTGCGGTTTAAAGCAGTTTGTTTGTTTATATTTTTTGCAAAAGTGTCGTTTTTTAAAGCGGCACTTTTTTTTGGCTTGTGGTTGAAACCAATTGTAATTGATGAGAATTTTTAGAGTTGTTTTTTTTTGCAGCGAATGGTCAGTGAGTTATCGGGAAGCCATTTTCCCGCTTTTCGCTGCAATCTTTTTTCAAAACCTGTCGTTGAAACCACAAGTTTTGAAAAAAGGATTTCCGCTTCAATCGGGGCTAAAGGAAAGGCTTCGGGTATTTTTTTAGACGGTAGTTTTCCAAAGTTTGCGGAAAATTTTTCATACGTCATCTTTCATCTTTTCATCTTTCATCTTTCATCTTTCATCTTTCATCTTTCGTCTTTCATCTTTCGTCTTTCGTCTTTCGTCTTTCGTCTTTCGTCTTTCCTCAAGTTTCCAAAAAAGCCAAAAGTTTTTCCATTAGCCCCGATAGAGGCGATATCCCACGCCTTGACCGCAAACAAAATTTGGCGTGGATAAAGCCGAAAGCGGGAATATGGATTTTAGAAATGCCGGATGATTCGCTCCAGAAAAAAATTCTGATTTAGGATTTTTGATATATGATTTATGAAAGATGATTTGTGATATATGATATTCAACGATTATGTTTTTCTTGGAATTTGGAGTTTCTTTATTGGAATTTTACGTTAAGATGTTAATAACTTACCACTGATTATTAGTATTTTCAATAGTTAATCTGCCTGATTTGCTTATATTTGTTCGTTAAAACAAAAAATACCTTTTTTAGATAATATTTATGAGCGAAGAAATCAAGAAGAACAATTATTCAGCAGATAGTATTCAGGCATTAGAAGGAATGGAGCACGTGAGAATGCGACCTTCCATGTATATTGGTGATGTAGGAGTGAGAGGTTTGCACCACTTGGTGTACGAAGTTGTGGATAACTCGATTGACGAGGCAATGGGAGGTCATTGTGATACGATTTCGGTTTCGATTAACGAAGATAATTCGATTACGGTTGAGGATAACGGACGTGGAATTCCTGTTGACGTTCATAAAAAAGAAGGCGTTTCTGCTCTTGAGGTGGTAATGACCAAAATTGGTGCCGGAGGAAAATTCGACAAAGATTCTTATAAAGTTTCGGGAGGTTTGCACGGTGTTGGGGTTTCGGTGGTAAACGCGTTGTCTAATCACATGAAATCTACCGTTTTCCGCGAAGGGAAAATCTATGAACAAGAATACGAAAAAGGTAAAGCGCTTTATCCTGTAAAACAAATTGGTGAAACCGACAAACGTGGAACGCGCCAAACGTTTTATCCAGACGACACGATTTTTACGCAAACTACCGAGTTTTCTTACGATACACTTTCGGCTCGTATGCGTGAACTTTCTTTTTTGAATAAAGGAATTACGATTCATTTTACAGACAAAAGAGAAAAAGATGATAAAGGTGAGTTTTTAAGCGAAACTTTTCATTCTGATGAAGGCTTGAAGGAATACATCCGCTTCTTGGATGGTAACCGCGAACCGATTATTTCTCACGTGATTTCGATGGAGAATGAAAAAGGAGAAGTTCCGGTAGAAGTGGCTTTGATTTACAACACCAGCTATTCTGAAAATATTTTTTCTTACGTAAATAACATCAACACTCACGAAGGAGGAACGCATTTACAAGGTTTTAGAAGTGGATTGACACGTACCTTGAAAAAATATGCGGATGCTTCGGGATTGCTTGAAAAATTAAAATTTGAAATTACCGGAGATGATTTCCGTGAAGGTTTAACGGCAATTGTATCAGTAAAAGTTTCTGAACCGCAATTTGAAGGACAAACCAAAACCAAATTGGGTAATAGAGAGGTTGTTTCTCCTGTAAGTCAAGCAGTTGCTGAAATGTTAGAAAATTATTTGGAAGAAAATCCAAATGATGCCCGAACCATTATTCAAAAAGTGATTTTGGCGGCACAAGCCCGTCACGCTGCGAAAAAAGCGCGTGAAATGGTACAAAGAAAAACCGTTATGGGAGGCGGTGGATTGCCAGGAAAATTATCTGACTGTTCAGAGCAAGATCCGGTAAAATGCGAAATTTTCTTGGTTGAGGGAGATTCAGCGGGAGGAACGGCTAAACAAGGAAGAGATAGAAATTTCCAAGCAATTTTACCTTTGCGTGGAAAAATCTTAAACGTGGAAAAAGCCATGCACCACAAGGTTTTTGAAAACGAAGAAATCAGAAATATTTTTACAGCTCTTGGAGTAACTGTTGGAACCGCAGAAGATTCAAAAGCATTGAACTTAGAAAAATTACGTTACCATAAAGTGGTAATTATGTGTGATGCCGATGTAGATGGTTCGCATATTTCTACCTTAATATTAACGTTCTTTTTTAGATTCATGAAAGAGTTGATTGAAAACGGTCACGTTTACATCGCTACACCACCTTTATATTTGGTGAAAAAAGGAAATAAAAAAGAATATGCTTGGACAGACGCACAACGCGATGAAATTTCTTCAAAAATGGGCTCTGGTTTTAACATCCAGCGTTATAAAGGTTTAGGAGAAATGAACGCAGAACAATTGTGGGAAACTACTTTAAATCCGGGTTTTAGAACTTTGCGTCAGGTAACTATTGATAGTTTGGCTGAAGCCGATAGAGTTTTCTCAATGTTAATGGGTGACGAAGTGCCCCCTCGTAGAGAATTTATCGAGAAAAACGCGGTTTACGCTAATATCGACGCATAATTTTGCAAAATAAAAACACACAAATAAACAACTAAATACAATTAAGCATGAAAGTAACAATCGTAGGAGCCGGAAACGTTGGCGCTACTTGTGCAGATGTAATTTCTTACAGAGGAATTGCAAGCGAAGTGGTTTTATTAGATATTAAAGAAGGTTTTGCCGAAGGAAAAGCTATGGATATTATGCAATGTGCTACTAACACAGGGTTTAATACACAAGTTTCAGGTGTAACTAATGATTATTCTAAAACTGCTAAAAGTGACGTGGTGGTAATCACTTCAGGAATTCCGAGAAAACCAGGAATGACACGCGAAGAATTGATTGGTATTAACGCCGGAATTGTAAAATCGGTTGCTGAAAATGTTTTAAAATATTCTCCAGATGCTATTATTGTGGTGGTTTCAAATCCAATGGATACGATGACTTACTTGACTTTAAAAGCAACGGGATTGCCGAAAAACAGAATCATCGGAATGGGTGGTGCTTTAGATAGTTCACGTTTTAGATATTATTTGTCAAAAGCCTTAAACAAACCGTCAAACGATATTTCTGCAATGGTAATTGGAGGTCACGGAGATACAACGATGATTCCATTAACACGTTTGGCTTCTTATAACGGAATTCCGGTTTCTGAATTTTTATCAGAAGAAGTTTTAGAAAAAGTTGCGGCTGATACCATGGTTGGAGGAGCAACACTTACAGGATTGTTAGGGACTTCGGCTTGGTATGCTCCTGGAGCTTCCGTAGCATATTTGGTAGATAGTATTTTGAATGATCAGAAAAAAATGATTGCTTGTTCAGTGATGCTTGATGGCGAATATGGTCAATCAGATATTTGTGTTGGCGTTCCATGTATCATTGGAAAAAATGGTATCGAAGAAATTTTGGATATCAATTTAAACGAAAAAGAAAAAGCGTTATTTGCTAAAAGTGCAGACGCTGTTCGAAATATGAATGCCGATTTAAAATCGGTTTTGGTATAAAATAAACTCTAAAGTTTTAAAAGACTGCTTTGTGCGGTCTTTTTTTTTATGATATAATTAGCAAATTAATTGGTTAATCATTCGGTTAATTATATATTTGCTCGTTTTAAAAAAAAGCGATTATCATCAGTTATGTCTTAAAAAATGTAAGTGATTGATATATTGTTTTTTAAATTAAAAATACCTCAAAAAAAAGAATTTAATTAATTTTAGTAATAATGCAGAATAGAGGACTCGTTAAATTTTTTGCAATTTTATTTGCATTGGTAAGTGTTTACCAGCTTTCGTTCACGTTCGTTGCAAATAAGGTAAAAAGCGATGCAAAAGCTTTCGCCCAAGGCGATGATCAAAAAGAATTAAAATATCTTGATTCAATCAGCAAGGTAAATGTGTACAATTTAGGTTTTACAAAATTTACCTATGAAGAAGTAGCTGACAAGCAAATCCAGAAAGGTTTGGACCTTGAAGGAGGGATCAACGTAATTTTACAGATTTCTGTAAAAGACGTTTTGAAAACTTTGGCTAACGATTCTAAAAACCCGGTTTTCCTTAGAGCTTTAGAAACAGCTGACAAAAACAGAGCCGGAAACCAAGATTACATCGATGCGTTTTTTGCTGCATTCGATCAAGAATCAAAAGGAACAGTAAAATTAGCCGATCCTGAAATTTTTGCACACAGAAACTTAGAGGAAGTGAACATCAAGATGTCTGATGCTCAAGTTACTACTGTAGTTAGAAAAAAAGTAAAAGAATCGGTAGAAAGTGCTTTCCGTGTTTTACAAGAGCGTATCGATAAATTTGGAGTGGTTCAGCCAAACATTCAAATGTTAGGTGAATCAGGAAGAATTTTGGTAGAATTACCTGGTGCAAAAGATGTTGATCGTATTAAAAAATTACTACAAAGTACGGCTCAATTAGAGTTCTGGGAAACTTATAAAGTAGAGGAAATGAGTAATTTCCTAATGGCTACAAACGAACTTCTTAAGAAAACTGAAGTCGCTGTTGCAACTCCTGAGTTACCTAAAACTGGAATTGATACTTTGTTGACAGATGCTTCAAAAGATTCTGCTGCTGCAACAGGAGCTAATCCTTTGGTTGATAAATTTACAGCTTTTGGTAGTGGTCCGGTTTTAGGATATTTTTCTACCAAAGATACTGCTGCTGTAAAAAAATATTTGAATAAACCAGAAGTAAAATCTTTATTAGCTGGAGACCAACGTTACGCAAGATTTGTTTGGAGTAAAGAACAAACGATTAACGTATTGAACCAACAAATCGTTGATCCTAAAGTTACACCAAATTCGAAAAAAGTAGAAGTTGTAGAATTATATGCTTTAAAAGGTAACCGTCAAGGAATCCCTTCAATGAGTGGTGCTGTTGTAACTGACGCTTCGGATAAATTTGACCAAATGGGTAAACCGTCTGTAGAGATGGTAATGAACAGCCGTGGTGCAAAAGATTGGGAAGCATTGACTGGAAAAGCTTACGCAGAAAGAGGTTTCATTGCTATCGTTTTAGATGATGTGGTTTATTCGGCTCCGGGAGTTACCAGTGGTGCGATTACTGGAGGAGTTTCTCAAATTACAGGAAATTTTGATATTGCCGAAACAAAAGATTTAGCGAATATTTTGAGAGCTGGTAAATTACCTGCTTCTGCAGATATCGTTCAGTTTGATGCCGTTGGACCGTCATTAGGACAAGAAGCTATTGATAACGGAATTACTTCTGCATTAGTAGGATTGTTATTAGTTTCGCTTTGGATGGTTGTTTACTACGGAAAATCAGGATGGTTTGCTAACGTTGCATTAGCGGTGAACTTATTATTCTTATTCGGAATTTTGGCAAGTATTGGAGCAATCCTAACATTACCAGGTATTGCCGGTATCGTTTTAACAATGGGAACTGCAGTAGATGCTAACATTATTATTTACGAAAGAGCAAAAGAAGAATTACGTTTAGGAAATTCTTTAGAAGATGCTATCAAAACTTCATTCAGTTGGAGAGGGGCGATGTCATCAATCACCGATGCTAACGTAACCCACATTTTAACAGGTGCTGTGTTATTTATTTTTGGAACAGGTCCGATTAAAGGATTTGCTACAACTTTATTGATTGGTATTTTTACCTCACTTTTCACAGCGATTTTCATCACCAGAATTTTATTGGAGTGGAGTGTAAACAGAGGCGATAAATTAACTTTCGTTACAGGTTTCTCTAAAAATTTATTTACCAAATTCAACTTTGATTTCTTAGGAAAGAAAAAAATTACTTATGCTATTACAGGAGTAGTGGTTATTGCTTCAGTTGCATCATTCTTCATCAACGGGTTTGACCAAGGTGTTGATTTTGTTGGAGGAAGAACGTTACAAATACGTTTTGAAAAACCAGTTGAAGCGTCAGTGGTTTCAGAAGAACTTTCAGAAGTATTCGGAAGTGGTGTTCAGGCGAAAGTTTTAGGAGATAAAGAGCAGCTTAAAATTGTTACCAAATATAAAATTGACGATCCAAGTACTGAAGCTGACGTTGAGGTAAACAAAATGTTGTTCGACAATTTGAAAAAATATTACAATGCAGATATCACTTATGAAAAATTTGTAAATGCTTACGATGGTAAACAAATCGGAATTTTACAATCTTCAAAAGTAGGTCCTGCAGTAGCTCAAGATATTAAAACCAACTCAATTTGGGCGGTTTTAGGAGCAATGGCAATTGTATTCCTTTACTTAATGGTAAGTTTTAGAAAATGGCAATATTCACTTGGTGCGATTGCGGCTGTTGCTCACGACGTAATTTTTGTGTTAGGAATTTACTCGCTTTGCCACAAATTCATGCCTTTCCACATGGAAATTGACCAGCATTTCATCGCGGCAATCCTTACTGTAATTGGATATTCAATGAACGATACCGTAATTGTATTTGACCGTGTTCGTGAATATTTGGCAGGAAAAACCAAAGGAAACTTCAACGAAATCGTAAACCGTTCGGTAAATACAACCATGTCACGTACCATCAATACTTCGTTAACAATGGTAATCGTATTATTGATTATGTTTGTTTTCGGTGGAGATTCAATCCGTGGATTTATTTTCGCCATGTTAGTTGGTATCGTTGTAGGAACTTACTCATCACTATTCATTGCAACTCCGGTGTTAGTAGATAGTATTCCAGAATCAGAACACAAAAGAATTGAAGACTTACACAATGCTGAAGAAGCAGCTTAATTTAAGTTTTAATCCATAAAAAAAGCCCCGATGTTTTCACGTCGGGGCTTTTTTATTTTTAATGATGTTTCGGTTCCCAAATTAATCTTAGAAACGAACTAAAACGTTCATTTTCTCTTTCTATTGGAATTCCCGCTACAATGCCAATCATCAATTGTTCTGTAACGCCAACTCGCATTTGAGGTCGCATCGTCATGTCAAAATCATTTTTATCCAATGTTTTGTTGAATTCAATTCCCAAGAAATTTCGCGTTCCCGGAATCATGTAATGAAAACTCGTGTTAATGTCATAAGTAGTGTGAAAATCACTTGTTTCAAAATCCTGATGAATCATTGGACCCGTGTAAATTAAGGAATGAAAATTGTTTCCCCATCGTTTTGCCACAACCAAAAACGGATTGTAAACATTGCCTCTCACCAACGGTTTTCCAAATTCTCTAAAATTTGACAACTCAAATTCGTTGATGTAACCAATTGCCATAGAAGTTGCATATTTTTCATTGACAAAAAACGACCATTGTGCCGCAACTTTTAAGCTATTTAATTGATTAGATGGAATGGAGTCACGACTGGTCGAATGCAACGGAGAATAAAACGTAAAAGGCAATTCGACTTCTAAACCCAATCGATCAATTGGAGCCCATTCGTATTCCACCAAAGCCTCGTAAGAATCATATTTTAAATTATCGGTCAAGCCCAAACCAAGATTCCATTCGCGTTCACCTTTTCGAGCTCCTAAATCACGGATTAAATCGATGTAAAGCGGTTCGGCGTGTAAAACCTTTACGGGTAATTTTTGTTCTTGAATTTCTTCAATATATAAACTGTCGAGCGTGGCGTTAGTTTGTGCCAACGCCAAGTGAGCCGTTACCGAAAATAACGATAACAGCAGTGTTTTTTTCTTCATTTTTAAATACGTGTTGTGATAATTTCCGAATGCTTTTTCACATTTGGAAACAAAATTATTTTAATTGATTACGAAAAAATCGTTTCCGGAGGAGGAGAAATCAGGTTAAAATAATAAGCTGAAGTAAAATTTTTGGGCAAAAATATTTTTTTCGAAGATTGATTTTCAAAAAATAAAATTTCAAAATAATTGTTTTCAGGAAACATCAAAACTGAAAGTTTAAAGTTGTTCTTTAACGAAAAATCTTCAGGTTCGGTATCATCTTGTTCGGCAATCGCATTTTCAAAACCAAATACTTTTTCGACCACAATTTCAATTAAACTTTCTTGCTCATTATAAGTGGAAGATGTTTTTGTTTTAAATTCAATGTCAGCCGGATTCACACTGATATTCAGGAAAAAAAGCCCCAGCATAAACCAGAAAAAAGGAGTTAAGGAGCTATTTTTTATCAGTTGAAACATAAAATATTTTGAAATGCATAATTACAATTTTTGTAACAAAAACTTCCTAAATAAATGCAAAAAAAAGAGAACGCTTTGGTTCTCTTGATTTTACTTGAAATTAGTTAAAGACTTCTCGGCTCTTTTTTTGCCCGAAAAATCAAAATAAATCCTATGATGATAAAAGGAATACTTAACCATTGTCCGGTAGAAAGTGCTCCATTCAAAATATCTTTTTCAAAACCGCCTTGGCTTTCTTTTACAAATTCTACAATGAATCTAACGGCCCAAAGCAAGATTAAAAATACACCTAAAAGATAGCCTTGTTTTAGTCTGGCGTTGGTTTTCCAATACAAATAAAATAAAATAGCAAATACAATAATGTAAGAAATTGACTCATATAATTGTGCGGGATGTTTGGGAAGAATTTGTGCCAAAACTGAAGCAAATTTTGGGTTAGTCGCAATTTGATTGTAAGCTTCGTTGGCGTCATTCGTTTGCACAATTTGCATGGCTTGACCCGGTTTAATGGCATCGCGAAGAAATTTAATTCCCAAAGCAGAATCAGTAGTTTTTCCTACAATTTCCGAATTGAAAAAATTTCCCAATCTCACGAAAATCGCTCCCGCCGAAACCGGAATCACGATTCTATCTAAAACCCACAAAATCGGGCGTTTAATAATTTTTTTCGAATAAAAATACATTGCGATAATAATGGCAATCGCGGCTCCATGACTTGCTAACCCTGAAAATCCGGTGAATTCTAATTCCGGTTTGGTTCTAATTGGAAGGAAAACGCTCCAAAAATCGTGACTAAAAAGTTCAGGCTCGTAAAATAAAACGTGACCAATTCTGGCGCCAAAAAGCGTTGCGAAAAAAGTGTAGATAAACAAACTGTCTAATTTTTCGATGGTTTCGCCTTCTCGGAGGTAAATTCTTTTCATCAAATACCATCCTAAAACAAATGCCACTACAAACATTAAACTGTAGTAACGAATTACAAAAAAACCAAGGTCTATTCCTTCGCTGGGATTCCAAACGAAATTAAGTGCAGTCATATTTTAAATTTGAAAATAATTGTAAAAGTAAAAATTTGAAGTTAAACTGTTACTACAAATTCTTGTTAATCTTTTTTAGGAAATTGCTCCGGAACCGGATCATAACCTTTTCCGCCCCAAGGATTGCAACTCAAAATTCTTTTTGCCGCTAAAAATCCGCCTTTCAAGAGTCCATGTTTTTGCAAAGCTTCAACCGCATAATGCGAACAAGTTGGTGAATACCTACAAGCCGAAGGCAAAAAAGGGGAGATGCCGTGTTGGTAAATTCTGATTAAGACAATAAACGGCGCGATGATTATTTTTTTTAATTTTTCCATATAAAAAAAAGTGATGAAGCTTTAACACTTCATCACTTTGTATTTAATTAATGGTAAAAGTTGTACCGTCTTTGCCGTCTTTTAGATGAATTCCTAACGAAGTTAACTGATTTCTAATATTATCAGACAAGGCAAAATCTTTGTTGGCTCTGGCTTCATTTCGCATTCCAATCAACATATTCACCACATTTTCTAACTTGTCATTTCCAGCACCAGAAGCCTTTTCGTCCTTCAATCCTAAAATGTCAAAGATAAAACCATTCATCGCATCGCTAAAAATTTTAAAATCTTCCGGCGAAATGCATTCCGTTTTTTCTTTTAACAAATTGATAAATCGAACGCCTTCAAACAATTCTGCAATTAAAATTGGCGTGTTGAAATCATCGTTCATCGCATCATAACAACGTTGTTTCCAAGCGTTAATATCCAATGAAGAATTTCCTGAAACTTCAATTTCTGCAAGCGAATTAAACGCTTCCATCAATCGGTTATAACCTTTTTCGGCAGCCAAAATCGCATCGTTGCTAAAATCCAGAATGCTTCTGTAATGTGCTTGAAGCATAAAAAATCGCGTTACCGATGGCGAAAAAGCTTTGCTTAAAATATCATTGTTACCGCTGATAATTTCGCGCGGCAAAATATTATTTCCGGTAGATTTTGCCATTTTTTTACCGTTAAGCGTCAGCATATTGGCATGCATCCAATAATTTACCGGAGCATTTCCCGTGCAAGCTTGGTTTTGCGCAATTTCACATTCGTGATGCGGAAATTTTAAATCCATTCCACCACCATGAATATCAAAATGATCGCCTAAATACTTGGTACTCATTGCAGTACATTCTAAATGCCAACCCGGAAAACCGTCGCTCCAAGGCGAAGGCCAACGCATAATATGTTGCGGTTCGGCACGTTTCCAAAGCGCAAAATCCTGCGGATTTTTCTTTTCCGATTGTCCTGCAAGTTCACGCGTATTCGCCAGCATATCTTCAATGTTTCTGCCGCTCAAAATCCCGTAATGATTGTTCTCGTTGTATTTTTTTACATCAAAATAAACCGAACCGTTGGCTTCATACGCCAATCCGTTGTCGATAATTTTTTTGATAATTTCAATCTGTTCAATAATATGTCCCGTAGCCGTTGGCTCAATACTTGGTGGCAAAAAATTAAAATCATGCAAAATCGAGTGAAAATCCACCGTATATCGTTGCACAATTTCCATCGGTTCCACTTGTTCGAGCCGCGCTTTTTTCGCAATTCTGTCCTCGCCTTCATCCGCATCGTTTTCCAAATGTCCGGCATCCGTAATATTTCTCACATAACGAACCTTGTAACCCAAATGCGAAAAATATCTGAAAACCACATCAAAAGACATGAAAGTTCGCACATTTCCCAAATGAACATTGCTGTAAACCGTTGGTCCACACACATACATTCCCACATTTCCTTGGTGTAACGGCGTGAATACCTCTTTTTCGCCCGAAAGCGAATTATAAATTTTCAAAGTTTGGTTTTGATACAAAGGCGTCATGAAAAATTGTTGCTAAAATGGGTAATGATTTTTTTGGGCAGCTATTCCTGCTGTACATTTCAATTTTTTTTGTTCGGCGTTTTTTTGCACTTATTAAAAGAGCTTCCGCTGGTCGCTTTTTAATTTCGGCAAAAAAATACGCCTCCCTTCAAAAAGATTTCCATTTCCATCAGGGCTGCGGCAAGTGCTTAAAAGCTCGTATCGAATTTAATATAATCTAAAAATTCTCTTCTGGTGGCTTCATCCTTAAATTTCCCGCCAAATTCTGATGTTACAGTACTGCTTTCAATATCTCTAATTCCACGAGAATTCACGCATAAATGTTTGGCATCAATTACACAAGCCACGTCTTGCGTGTTTAAAACTTTTTGTAATTCTTGCACAATTTGCATCGTTAATCTTTCCTGAACCTGAGGTCTTTTGGCAAAATAATCTACGATACGGTTCATTTTAGACAAACCAACCACTCTTCCGCTCGAAATGTAACCAATGTGAGCTCTTCCAATGATTGGTAGCAAATGATGTTCGCAAGTAGAATAAACCGTGATGTTTTTTTCTACCAGCATTTCGCCGTACTTATAATGATTGTCAAAAGTGGAAGCACCCGGTTTTCTGTCGGGATGTAAACCGCCAAAAATTTCTTTTACAAACATTTTCGCCACACGATTTGGAGTGCCTTTCAAACTATCGTCCGTAAGGTCCATTCCTAATGTTAATAAAATGTTTTCTACATCTTTTTTAATGCTTTCAATTTTTTGGTCATCGCTTAAGTCAAAAGCGTCGCTTCGCAACGGATTTTGAGCACTCGAAGCTACGTGGTTGTCGCCAATTTCGTCAAGAAAATTCTCGTTATTCATCGATAAAATGATAAAATATATTTTAAGACTGCAAAGATAACTAATAAAATATAAACGGTTGTATGATGTTAAAATTAAAAATATTCAAAATTTAAGATAATTGTTTCTTAAATTTATGTAAATTTCGCTCCTCAAAATATTCCCAAAATGAAGAAGAATTATCTTTTATCTTTATTATTTGCTTTGTTTTTAACCACCTTACAAGCTCAGGATCTCGGTTGTTTGGATATTATTGCCAATGATCGTGGGGTTTGTGAAGAAGGACTATGTGCTACTTTAGAGGCAAGGCCACCTATTAACCGCATTCCAAGACAAACCAATGATTATCTTGTTTCTTCAACCCCTTTTGTTTGGAGAAGCCCGGATAATATTAATGATATTACTAGTATTACCACTGATGATAGGTGGTCTCAAACAATTCCGTTGAGAGGAAAACAAACCACGCCTTTCAATTTTTGCTTCTTTGGAGAAAAGTATAGTGAGTGTTTAATAGGTGATAATGGTGCTGTTACTTTCAGTATTCAAGGACATCCAGATTCTCCGGGTGGTTTATATGCTCCAAATTCTGCCAGTGGATTTAATTTTTCCACCAACGTAAATGGCGGTTCGGGACCCGGTTATGGGCCTCCTTACAAAAATGCAATTATGATGTTGCAGGATTTGTTGATTACGGGTTCTTCAAGAGTAATTGGACCTCCGAGTGATCCACTTTCAACACAAATTAATTATTTTACGGTAGGTACTTATCCTTGTCGTGCTTTTGTTGCTAACTGGCAAAATGTTCCTTTGTTTGGGGGAGGATGCGTTTCACAAGGAAATCAATCTTATCAAATAGTTTTATTCGAATCTACCAATATTATTGAAGTCCACGTTAGAAGAAGAACCTCATGTTCAGGTTGGATTAATGGAGCAGGAACATTAGGAATTCAAAATCAAGCAGGAAATATTGGTTATGCAGCTCCAGGGCGTGACACGAGTAATAATCCGTGGAACGTAAATGCTGATGGAACTGGTACAACTACTGAAGCATGGAGATTTAGTCCAAACGGTGCGTTAGTGCCAATTACGTATGCTTGGTCGACTGCTGCAAATCCTGGAGTTATTTTAGCAACTACGCCAACGCTTACTGTTTGTCCTGAAGAAACAACATTATATCAAGTAGTAGCTACTTTTGGAAGCTGTGATCCGGCAATTCCGCCACAACAAGCTTCTGATCTTGCCGTAGTAAGGGTAGGAGAAGCTGCTGGGCTAGAGCCACAAAATATTACGCATTGCGATACAGACGCAAATCCTCGGGAATTTAATCTCGGAATTAATACCGATGTTGTTTTAGGAACTTTTAGTACAGACCCAGATGAAGTACTCGATCCAAATAATTACGACGTTGGGTATTATTTAAGTTTATACGACGCGGAGAACGACATTGATAATTTATATGCGCCACCTACTAATAATTTTTACGATCCATCCAATACGGCGGCTCCGGTAATTTATAATCTTCCTGCTCCGTTGAGAACACAAATTATTTATGTTCGTGTTACAGACATTGCTGCACCGACTGACTGTCATTCTTACTTGCCTTTTACCATTAGCATCAGAAGTTGTGACGAAACAGAAGTGGCAGGAATTACCATGTGTGATGTAGCAAATGATAATACGGAGAATTTTGATTTGACAGATAATCTTTCGGATGTAGAAGCGCAAATAACAGCTGACGGATTTAATACTGCCGATTATACACTTACCTATCATGAATCATTAGCAGATACAGATGATTTATCGACTGCTTTAACGCCTGCGGAAATAGCCGCTTATCCTTCTGGAACTGGGGCGGTAATTTATGTTAGAGCGTCAAGCGTTACTGATCCTTCTGATTATTTGGTTTATTTTTATTTGTTGACATTAAATCCAAATCCTACTGCAACAATCGCTGGTTCAGCAACAATTTGCGAAGGATCAACAGCGCCAATTAATTTTAGTGGAACTGCTGGTGCAACGGTAACTTATACAGATGAAACTGGAGCGACGCAAACTATTACTTTAGTAGATGATGGAACGGGAACTAACACAGGTACGGCTTCAATCACATCTCCTGCGGTAGTTGCTGCTTCATCTCCATATAATTATACTTTGGTGAGTGCTTCGCTTACAACAGGTGGTTTAACTTGCGTTGAACCATTAACCGGCGTAGCTACGATTGATGTTGGACCACAACCAACTGCAGCATTTTCAACAACAAGCACAACAATTTGTGAAGGAGACACTACAACAATTGGAATTACTGGAACGATTGGAGCAACAGTTACATACTTAGATCCTGCAGGAACCGCACAAACAATTGTTTTAGACGGAACGGGATCTGGTTCAATTGTGATTCCAAATACGACAACTAACGGAAGTTACACATATACTTTGGACGAAGTTTCAACTGCCGGATCTCCACCTTGTACAGAATCGCTGACTGGAACTGTTACTATTACAGTTGATGTATTACCTACTGTAACCATTTCGGCGTTAGATACGCAAGTATGTTTGGGAGTTCCTTCCAGAATTAGATTCCAAGGGACAGCTCTTGCCATAGTTGATTACACATTAAATGGTACTCCAAATTCAATTACTTTAGATGCTTCAGGAGCGTTTATTTTGACAGAAACATTACCAATTGATGGCGTGTATGATTACGAATTGGTTTCAGTTGCGGCACCAGCACCATCAACTTGTAATCAAACTCAAACAGGCACAGCTTCGGTTACCGTAATCGGAGCTCCAGATGCGACAATTGCAGCAATTGATCCTGTTATTTGTGAAAATACTTCAGGAGGCGTGGTGATCACTGGAACGCTAAATGCTGAGGTGATTTACACTGTAAATGGTGGAACGCCTCAAACGGTAACGCTTACACCTTCTGCAGCGAATCCAGCGATTGGAGAAGCGACAATTTCGTCAACATTAGCTGCGAACACGACTTACTCGTTAGTTAGCATCACTACTACGGGAGCAAATCCTTGTACTGCAACATTTACGGGTGTTGATGCAACCATTACAGTGAATCCACTTCCAACTGCAACTATTGCATTGGCTCAAAATACAATTTGCGAAAATGACGCAACATCAGTGTTGTTTACCGGTCCGGTTAATGGGGAAATTACCTATTCTGTAAATTCTGGAACGCCAACAACGCTTACTTTAGATGCAACTGGAAACTTTAGTTTGCCAACAGGAAATTTAACGACTCCAACAACTTACACGTTGTTAAATGTGGAATCTGCAGATACAGTTCCTTGTTCCCAAACATACTCTACTGCGGTAACGGTTCAAATAAAAGCATTACCAACTGCAACGTTTACCGGGCCGGTAAATGTTTGTCAAAACCGTCCAGCGGAACTTGAATTTACAGGTACAGCAAATAGTACTGTAACTTTTACGGCTGATGGTGGCGCTACTACTGAAACAATTTTATTGGATGCTGCAGGTTACGGATTATTTACAACCGCTAACCTTTCTGCGGCAACAACTTTTGATTTAATTTCAATCGTGAGCGACGGAACTCCAGCTTGTCCAAATACGCTTTCTGGTTCGGTTACAGTAAATACAATTGCTGCTCCAGTTGTAGTTAACCCAACTCCGTTGGAGATTTGTGATGATAATGAAGATGGGATTGCATTTTTTAATTTAAGAGATAAAGATCTTGAAATTACGGGAGGTCCATCAACTTTGATTGTGACCTACCATGAAACCATGCAAAATGCAATAGACAATGCATTCCCAAAACAAGATTTCCCTTATGCAAATCTCGTAAACGCTTCGCCGGAACTGACACCTTATTATATGTATGTAAGAGTTGAAGAGCCAGGCGGAAGTGCTTGTCCGTCATTTGTCCAATTGAGATTAATTGTAAACAGAACACCACAACCGGTTTCTCCAGATCCAATTGAGATTTGTGATGATGCAACTGCTGACGGTTTGGCAACTTTCCCTGATATTACGATTAGAGAAGTTGATATGATTGCTGATTTGAATCCGTTGGATACATACAATTTCTTCTATTATATTAATCAGGCAGATGCAGAAGCTACTGTACCAGCAAATCCGCCAATTGCAAGTTTAACAAACTTTAATAATAGTGTTCCGTTTTTACAAACGATTTGGATTCGTGTCGAAAATGCTGTGACAGGATGTTTCAAAGCAGTTCCAATGGACTTAATTGTTAATCCAAATCCAGTGATTCCAGCTCCAGGAGTATTGCCAGAATATACTTTATGCGATATCAACAATCCTGGTGATGAAATCGAAGAGTTTGATTTAGAAGATTACAAGCGTTTCATCACAACCGAAGCAGGAATGGATATCAAATTTTATTTTGATGCTGCTGCTTATGCTGCTGGAACAGAATTACCATTAAACTACGAAAATGAGGTAAGTCCTGCACAAACTATTTTAGTAGTAGTCACAAATGGCGCCACGGGTTGCGTTTCTCAAACAACTTTAACGCTTCGTGTAGAACAACTACCGTTGATTATCGTTCCGGCTCCGCAAGTAGCTTGTGATCCAGATAATAATGGAACAGAACAATTTGATTTAGATTCATTGATTCCTGGAATTACTGGTGGAGCAGATTACACTATCACATTCCACGAAACGAGTTACAATGCCGAAAATAATTTGTTCCCTTACACTTCTCCTTACAGTAACTTGGCTTCTGGAATGATTTGGATTAGAGCAGTTGACAACAATTCAGGTTGTTTTTCAATTGCACCAATGGAACTTATTGTCAATCCGGCTCCAACAGTTCCACCTACTATTGAACCACTAATCGTATGTGATACTAATGAAGATGGAACCACACGTGTAAACCTTCAGGCTCATATCGATGCATTGGATTTATTAACTGGACAACCGGCTGGAACTTACACCATCCGTTTTTATACAAATGAAATTGATGCCGATGCAGGTTTAGGTAACAACATTCCTAATCCAACTAATTATTTAGCAACTGATGGTCAACAAATTTGGGTAAGAATTACCAATACAACCACAAATTGTTTCAACGTTGGAAGTTTTACAATTACAATCAATCCAGCACTTGCTTTCGCTCCAGTAGAATATTCACTTTGTGACGAAGGCTTGCCAAATGATGGTTTCACTAGTTTTGATTTAACCACTCAAATCGGAAATCTTACTAGAAACCTTCCGGATTATGAAGTAGCTTTTTACACTTTAAGTGGAACTTTAATTGATCCGGCTTCAAGTTATACAAATGCAACTCCAGGGGCACAAACGTTAAATGTTGTCATTAAAAATACTGTAACTGGTTGCGTGAGCTATACTACTTTAACAATTAGAGTAGAACCACTACCAAATCCAAGAACAGATCCTCAAGACTTGGTTAATTTGTGTGACAATGGTGTTGAAGGTGATGGAATTGGCGAAGGTATTGACCTAACTGTGAATGAAACCTATATCAGAAACGGTGCGACTCCAGCTTCTGTGGCTTTCTATTATTATACAGATTTGACCTTAGCTCAAGCTGATGCTGCCGCTGGAACATTCGGAAATGCTATTCCAGATCCTACGGATTATTCAGGACCTTCAGGAACAATTTATGTATTGATGACTACGAATGCCAACAATGCGTCAATTAAGTGTTCACAAATGGTGCAATTTGACATCATAATAAATCCAATTCCGGCTTTAGGAGTTAACGGTGTGATTCCAAACTTCGTAGCTTGTGTGGGAGGTGCAACGCATACATTTACATTAAGCGATCACAATTCAAGTGTGTTAGATGCTTCGTTAAATGTTGCAGATTATACTTTCACTTATTATGATTCTCAAATAAACGCTGAAGCTGGTGGAACTCTTGGTGTGTTGCCAAATAGTTATCCAAATACTACTAATCCAGAAGCAATTTGGGTTAGAGTTCAAAATAACGTTACAGGATGTTTTAACGTAGGAACATTTAATTTAATAGTAGATGAACCAGCAGTTGCTAATCCAGTTCCGGATCAAGTGGTTTGTGATGACTTAGATGGAACAAATGACGGTTTTGCAGATTTCGATTTATCATCCTTTGATGCAACAGTTTTAGGTACACAAACACCACCTGATTTCACAGTTCATTATTATTTAACTGAAGCTGATGCAATTTTAGATGGTGCCGAAGGACCAACAACTACAAACTCACGTGCGATTACAGATGTAAATCCGTTTAATACGGCTACAACCACTGTTTATGCTTTGGTAATTAATAGAAACGCAGCTACAGGTTGTCCTCAAATTACACCAATTAATTTGATTGTTAATCAATTGCCGGTGGTAACACTGCAAGGAGGTTTCTTCTGTGTGGATCCTACAACTTTAGACCCATTGAACAGTTATGAATTAGTTGCAAATGTTGATGGTGGAGCAAATCCTGCTGATTACACTTACCAATGGTTTAACGGTACAGATTTGTTACCAGATACCGGTTCCTCAATTTTTGTGGACGAAGTAGGAACTTATAGCGTAATTGCAACCAACATTGCAACAGGTTGTATCTCGGCTGTTACTCCAGAATCTTCTGCTTTTGTTGATGCAACTTCTGCACCAATCATAAGTGATGTTGTGGTAAGCGGATACTTTACCGACAATGCAACGATTACTGTAGAAGTTGATCCATCAAGTTTAGGTAACTACGAATTTAGATTGATTACCGCTGAAGGTGGTCCAACTGAATGGCAAACTTCTAACGTATTTGGCCCTGTTGCTGCAGGAACTTATTTACTTGAAGTTAGAGATTTGAACAATGGAGGTTGTGTGATGCCAATTCCTATTGAAGTGATGGTAATTAATTATCCTAAATTCTTCACACCAAATGGAGATGGATATAATGATACTTGGACAATCAGAGGTTTAGGACCAGATGCGATTATCTATATTTTTGACAGATATGGAAAATTAGTGAAAACCGTAGGTTCTGAAGGTGATGGTTGGGATGGAACGATGAATGGTCATCCACTTCCTTCAACAGATTACTGGTTCAAAGTATTGTACACCGAAGGAACTGTGCAAAAAGAATTTAGAGCACACTTCTCTCTTAAACGATAATTTTTAAAGTTGAATATAAAAAGGCTTCCGGAAAAGGAAGCCTTTTTTTTTGCCCTAAACTTTTCAGCTTTTTTTAGAAAGATTAAAAGAAGCCTAAAGTGTTTCGATAGCCCTGATGCTCGTAAATATCCTTTTTTAAAATCCCGATGCTTCGGGAGTTTTAAAAAAGATATGGCGAAGCAGCAGGAACTTAAGTTTAAAAAGTGCCTTGAATTTTGCTCCAAAAAAAAACGCCCCCGATGTGGAGACGTTTTCATATAGAAATTATTTTTTTAGTTGGGATAAACCGCAAGCGCTTCTTTAAGAATATCAACCGATTTGATCAGGTCCTCTTTTTTCAAAACGTAGGCAATGCGAACTTCGTTTTGACCAACGCCTGGAGTGGAATAAAACCCGGCGGCTGGAGCAACCATCACGGTTTCGCCATTGAGGTCGTAAGATTCAAGTAACCATTGTGCAAAATCATCGGCATTAGCAATCGGAAGTTGCGCGATGCAATAAAAAGCACCTTTCGGGATGGCCACTTTTACGCCTGGAATTTCAATCAATTTTTTTATCAAAATGTCTCTGCGTTCTTTATACTCGTCAATCACGGCATCAAAATAACTTTGTGGCGTTTCGAGTGCGGCTTCGCTGGCAATTTGTGCATAAGTTGGCGGGCTTAAACGGGCTTGGGCAAATTTCATTGCGGTAGCCATCACTTCGGCATTTTTAGAAACAATGCAACCAATTCTTGCGCCACACATGCTGTAACGTTTTGAAACCGAATCGATCATGATGGCGTGTTGCTCGATTCCGTGAACGTTCATGATAGAAAAATGTTCTTCACCGTCGTAAACAAATTCGCGGTACACTTCGTCGGCAATTAAAAATAAATCGTGTCTTTTTACAATATCTGCCAACTGCGCAATTTCGTCTTTAGAATATAAATATCCGGTTGGGTTTCCAGGATTGCAAATCAAAATCGCCTTTGTTTTTGGAGTAATTAATTTTTCAAATGCCGAAATAGGAGGCAAGGCAAAACCGTCGTAAATGGTAGAAATTACCGGTATCACTTTCACGCCCGAAGCCGTTGAAAATCCGTTGTAATTTGCATAAAACGGTTCCGGGATAATAATTTCATCGCCTTCATCCATCGTGCTTCCCATGGCAAAAAGCAATGCTTCTGAACCTCCGGTTGTGATGATAATATCTTTACTTTCTATTGGCAAATTTTGCTTTTGGTAATAAGCCGCCAATTTATTTCTGTAGCTTTCAAAACCCGCACTATGGCTGTATTCCAATACTTGCAAATCGGCATTTTTCACTGCTTGCAAAGCCACTTCCGGCGTTTTAATATCCGGCTGGCCAATATTTAAATGATACACTTTGTGTCCTTTTCTTTTAGCAATTTCAGAATAAGGAACTAATTTTCGAATAGGAGATTCGGGCATATTTTGCCCCTTTTGCGAAACTTTAGGCATGATGGTTTGTTTTATTGCAAATTTGAGGTTTTTTTTCTACAAAATTTCAAAATTTAAGCATAAAAAAACCGGCAAATTTGCCGGTTTCAATTATAAGGTATTCGGTAACGACTTCTTTTTTTCCAATAAATTGACTTCTTCCTTCACGACCACATTTCCGGTAATTTTCAGCAACACAACGCCGTCAGTTTTATTCACAGCGTTACTCATCACCGTAATCGTTTTATTAATCGCGCCCGGATTCATATTGTATTTCACCTCAATTTGTCCGGTTTTTCCAGGTTCAACAGGTTCAGTCGGTCGTTTCGGAACCGTACAACCACAACTCGATTTTACGTCGCTAATGACCAACGGGGCATCGCCCACATTTGTAAATTCAAAAATTCTCACGCCCGAATCATTTTTTGTCACCGTCCCGTAATCAATAATTTCTTGCTTAAATTCAATTTTCGGACCCGTTTGCGCCATCGCCGAAACACTAAAAACAGCAAAAGCAATCAAAGTAAATAAATGTTTCATTTGTTTTAAAATCAATAAAATAATGGTAAAAATAAATCCTTTCGCCACAATCTGCAAATAAATAAAAGCTAAATTTTCATTACTGCGGTTTGTTGACTATTTTTGCCTAAATCCGAAAGGTTATTTTATGGAGCGAAACATCAGTAAGTTTCAGCCATCCATATTCCCGCTTTCCGCTACAATCTTTTATCAATTACCTTTGGTTTAAGCCCAAGGTAATTGATAAAAGGATTTCCGCTTCAATCGGGGCTAAAAGAAAAACTTTAGGCATTTTAGTAAACTTTCGGCTTTTTGCCAAAACAATAAAAACTAACAACGAATAAAAAATAATGACGATTCCTGCGCAATTTGAAGCCAAATCTGTAGAAAAAAAATGGTACGATTACTGGATGAAAAATAACTATTTTCACTCAGAACCAGATCATAGAAAACCATACACCATCACCATTCCACCGCCAAACGTTACCGGCGTTTTGCACATGGGACACATGCTGAACAATACGATTCAAGATGTGTTGATTCGTCGTGCGCGATTAAAAGGTTTCAATGCTTGTTGGGTTCCCGGAACGGATCACGCTTCAATCGCAACTGAGGCAAAAGTTGTGGCAAAATTAAAAGCCGAAGGCATCAACAAAAACGATCTTTCTCGTGAAGAATTTTTGAAACACGCTTGGGAATGGACCGAAAAATACGGCGGAACAATATTAGAACAACTCAAGCAATTAGGTTGTTCTTGTGATTGGGAGCGAACCAAATTTACCATGGATCCTGACATGTCTGCTTCGGTAATAAAATCTTTTGTGGATTTATACAGCAAAGATTTGATTTACCGCGGTTACAGAATGGTAAACTGGGATCCGGAAGCGAAAACCACACTTTCTGACGAAGAAGTAATTTTCGAAGAAAGACAAGGGAAATTATATTTTATCAATTATAAAATTGAAGGAACCGAAGATGTTCTAACTGTTGCAACCACACGACCTGAAACAATTTTTGGCGATACCGCTATTTGTATCAACCCAAATGATGAACGTTTTTCACATCTGAAAGGTAAAAAAGCCATCGTGCCAATTGCTAACAGAAGCATTCCAATCATCGAAGACGAATATGTTGATGTAGAATTTGGAACGGGTTGCTTGAAAGTGACACCTGCTCATGACATGAACGATAAAACTTTGGGTGACAAGCATAAACTTGAAGTAATTGATATTTTTAACGAAGATGCCACGCTAAATTCTTTTGGATTACATTACCAAGGGAAAGATCGTTTTGTGGTTCGTGAAGAAATTGCCAAAGAACTTGAAACTAACGGAAGTTTGGCAAAAACCGAAACGCATTTGAACAAGGTAGGAACTTCCGAACGTACAAAATGTGTGATTGAGCCTCGCTTGTCAGACCA
This sequence comes from Bacteroidota bacterium, assembly GCA_023387965.1. Classification (GTDB taxonomy): domain Bacteria; phylum Bacteroidota; class Bacteroidia; order Flavobacteriales; family Flavobacteriaceae; genus Flavobacterium. Next base: position 74,449 of record JAEWHE010000014.1, read on the forward strand.
ATGGTTTTTGAAAATGGAGGATTTGGTAAAACCTGCCATCAAAGCCGTTCTTGAAACCGAAGAAATTAAATTATACCCAAAACGTTTTGACAATACTTACCGTCATTGGTTAGAAAATATTCGGGATTGGAATATTTCGCGCCAGCTTTGGTGGGGTCAACAAATTCCGGCTTATTATTATGGTGACGGAAAAGAGGATTTTGTGGTAGCCGAAAATATCGAGGACGCTTTGGAATTGGCAAAAATTAAAACTGCCAACTCAAAACTGTCAACTGCCGACTTAAAGCAAGATGCTGATGCCTTAGATACTTGGTTCTCGTCTTGGCTTTGGCCGATGGCGGTTTTTGGTGGAATTATGGAACCTGAAAACGAAGATTTTAAATATTACTATCCCACAAATGACTTGGTTACCGGTCCGGATATTTTGTTTTTCTGGGTGGCAAGAATGATTATTGCAGGTTACGAATATGCCGGTGAAAAACCGTTTACCAATGTTTATTTAACTGGTTTAGTTCGTGATAGCCAACGTCGAAAAATGTCGAAATCATTAGGAAATTCGCCAGATCCGTTGGATTTAATTGAAGAATTTGGTGCCGATGGCGTTCGGGTTGGATTGTTGTTGAGTGCTTCTGCCGGAAACGATATTTTATTTGACAAAGAATTGTGCCGTCAAGGGAAATCCTTCACAAATAAAATTTGGAATGCGTTCCGATTGATAAAAGGTTGGGAAGTAAGCGACACGATTGAACAGCCGAACTACGCAAAAATTTCTGTAGAGTGGTACGAAGCGAAATTGCAAAAAACTTTAGCCGAAATCGAAGATAATTTTGAAAAATACAGAATTTCTGATGCTTTGATGGCGATTTATAAATTGGTTTGGGATGATTTCTGTTCGTGGTTTTTAGAGATGATCAAACCGGGATACCAACAGCCAATCGACAGAACAACATTTGACAAAGTCATTGAAATGTTCGAAAGCAATCTGAAATTATTGCATCCGTTTATGCCGTTTTTGACTGAAGAAATTTGGCAACACATCGCCGAAAGGACTCCGGAAGAAGCTTTGATTATTGCGTCTTGGCCAGAAATTAAACCTTTTGATGAAACGTTAATTACAGATTTTGATTTTGCTACTGAAGTGATTTCGGGCATTAGAAACATCCGTAAAGAAAAGAATATTCCGTTTAAAGACAGCATCGAATTAAAAGCCATTAATTCTGAAAACGCATCGACGAAATTTGATGATGTGATTGCTAAATTGGGCAATATTTCTTCTGTGGATTATCTAAATGAAAAAATCGACGGAGCTTTGACTTTCCGTGTAAAATCTAACGAATATTTTATTCCGATAACGGGCTCAATCAACGTTGAAGAGGAAATCAAAAAGTTAAACGAAGAATTGAAATACAACCAAGGATTTTTGAAATCGGTTCAGGCAAAACTTTCAAACGAGAAATTTGTAAACAATGCTCCGGAAAAAGTTTTGGAAATGGAACGCAAAAAAGAAGCTGATGCTTTGGCAAAAATTGCAACCATTGAACAAAGCTTAGCAGGACTTCAATAAAAAACAAAAAGCCATCTCACAATCGAGATGGCTTTTTTCTTGTAAAAAAATTATTTACAAATTATACTTTTGGAGCGGGTGCTTTTGCTTCTTCATATTTTTTAGCAACCACATCCCAGTTTACCAACTTGAAAAAAGCTTCAATATAATCTGGGCGTTTGTTTTGGTATTTCAAATAATAAGCGTGTTCCCAAACGTCAAGTCCTAAAATTGGCGTTCCAGAAATTGATTGACCTGGCATCAAAGGATTGTCTTGATTTGCGGTACTTCCTACAGCTAATTTTCCTGTTTTATCCACGACAAGCCAAGCCCAACCTGAACCAAATTGTTTGCTTGCGGCTTCCGAAATTTGGGTTTTAAAAGCGTCGAAAGAGCCAAAATCTTTATTAATGGCTTCCGCCAAAGCGCCACTTGGTTGTCCACCTTTGTTTGCCGCCATAATTTCCCAATATAAATTATGATTCCAATGACCTCCCGCATTATTACGAACGGCTTTGTTTTCTAAATCTAATTTTTTCAGAATATCTTCAATGGTTTGTTTTTCAAGTTCAGTTCCAGCGATGGCTTTGTTTAAATTATTTACGTAACCCACGTGGTGTTTCGAATAGTGAACCTCCACCGTTTTTGCGTCAATATGTGGTTCTAAAGCATCATATTTGTAAGGAAGTTTCATCATTTGAAACGTTCCAGGATCTGCCGAAACATCTTCAGGATTTCCCATAGCAGTTGTGGATTCTTGTCTACTTTCTGGTGATGGAACTTCCACCTCTTCTAATTGTTTTTCTTTTCCGCAAGACGTTAACAGCATTGTGAAAATCATTCCTGAAAACAATAATTTGGTTCTTTTCATAATTTTATTTTTTGATTAGTGAATGTATTGTTTCAATATAAAGTTCTTTCGCTTCCGCAGAAGTTAAATGACTGATTTGCATCCATGCATTAATTTTAAAGGCATCGCGTAAATCATGTCCTAGATAGTTAGCGTGCATGGCATTTCCTTGTGTGGCTTGTTTATAATAGGCATAAATCCTTAACATCACATCTTGCGGCAAAGCTTCTGTCATGTTTGAGGCGATTTCATACGCTTCTGCAAAACGGGTTTCTAAATCTTTTTCGCTCATTATTTTTTAGCGATTACGGTAATTCCTCCTTTTGCTTTTTGGTTTAATTTCACATCAACCGTTGTTCCTAATGGCAAATAAAGGTCAACTCGCGAACCGAATTTGATAAATCCTGCATCTTCACCTTGAACTACTCGAGTGCCTTCTTTGGCATAATTCACAATTCTTCTGGCAAGCGCTCCAGCAATTTGGCGATACATTATTTCTCCAAAAGCGTCATTTTCAATCACAACCGTCGTGCGTTCATTTTCCTCGCTCGCTTTGGGATGCCAAGCTACCAAATATTTTCCAGGATGGTATTTGCTATATTTCACAATTCCATTCATGGCGTATCGGGTAACATGCACATTAATTGGCGACATAAAAATCGAAACCATCAAACGTTTGTCTTTGAAATATTCCGGTTCAAAAACTTCTTCAATAACAACAACTTTTCCGTCAACAGGAGCAATTAGTTGTTTGTCAGATATTTGCGTATTTCGATTTGGATTCCGAAAAAACTGTAATACTAAGATAAGAAAAACTAACGAAATTATTTGCACCGACATGATGACGGCTCTGTTAATTAAAAGTGAATCTGCTGCTAAAATAATGGCAACTACGATGGCGCAAGCTATCATGATTATTTTTGAGCCTTCTTTATGAAATTTAAGCATAATTTAAAATTTGGTAAAACAAAAAAATGAATGGTGCTACAAACAATATACTATCTAATCTGTCTAAAATTCCGCCGTGTCCGGGCATGATTTTTCCGCTGTCTTTTACTCCGGCTAATCGCTTGAATTTAGATTCAACTAAATCACCCACGGTTCCCATAGTTCCACATAAAATAGCGGTAATAACCCATAAAAATATTTCCTGTCTGAGATAAAAAACGGCAATTAAAACTCCGGCAATCATGGCGAAAATAAGTCCTCCAGTAAAACCTTCTACTGTTTTTTTAGGCGAAATTTTTTCAAATAATTTTCTTTTCCCGATGGATTTTCCTACAATGTAAGCGAAGGTGTCGTTCGTCCAAATCAAGATAAAGATACCAATAATTATTTTTGGATTATAAACACCGGTAGAAAAAGGGAGCAAAGTGATGATGATGATTGGGAAAATTAAGTAGCCAATGACCAAAACGTATTTTGACAAATGATCAAACCGAATGAGATGATTGCTAAACACAAACCTGAACAATCGCAACGAGACGAACAAGGTAATGAAGGCAAGAATTAATTTTTGGGTAGTGCTGATTTCCGGAATTAGCGCAAAAAGCGTGTACAATATTACCGAAATAAGTAGCGGAACTGTTTTTTTAAGATTGATAAGTTCGCAAAATTCAATTACAGCAATGAGCAGAAAAATCCCGAAAAGAATTTTAAAACTTTCTATTGAATAAAGGGCTGCACCAATGAGCAACACGATATAAACCAATCCCGATAGGCTTCTGGTTAAGGTTTCACGCATTTTAAAGGTCTTCTAAAAGCAACAAATACAAGTTTTTCGCCACGCTTCCGTATTGTAGAAAATCTTCTTCTTTAGCTTTTTCGAAATATTTGATGGTGGTAATATTTGTTGGGTATTCTTTCTCGTAACGTTTTTTTATTTCTCTTAAACCATCACTTTTTGACGCCAAAATTTGACTTGTGGTAGCAAGAATAATAATGTTTGCCGGTAATTCGTTTGGCTTGTTTTGCTTGATTTGATTAGATGAAAATAGAACCGAACCTTCATCAGCAATTAAGTTTTCGCAACTGGCAAATAAAAATTTTGGTTGTTGCGGTTTGGTATAGTTTAGTTTGTTTTCGTCTAATATACTGAACAATTTCGATTCAAAACACAAAGCTTCGGATTCGAACCAGTCGTTTTCTTCTAAAATGTGTTCAAAATGATCTTTAACTTCGTCAAGATTTTCGCAATAAAGAAATTTACCGCCATTCTTTTTAAAATTCAATGTAAATAATTCATCAACAGGAATCACAGCCTCCGGATTGAAAGGACTTTGCTTTTCATCTCTTTCCTCTTCTGAGGATTCTCCTGTGCCAAAAAGTTTTTTAAAAAGACTCATAAATACGGGTCAAAAATCTGTTTGAATAATTCATTTCAAATCAAAGATAAAAAAATCTTAATTCAAAAAAAGCATTTTGAATTAAGATTTTTCAATGTTGAGGTAAAATAAATTTAATTATTCTTCAAAAACTTCTTCGTGATGGTTGCCAAAAGCTCTTTTTCCGAAGATTGTTTCCAAATCGTCTTTGAAAATAACTTCTTTTTCTATCAGAATATCAGCAAGTTGGTTTAACTTGTCTTTGTTTTCTTCTAAAATGTCAATCGCTCTTTGGTATTGACCTTCAATCAAATCAGAAATTTCTTTGTCAATGATTTTTGCGGTATCTTCAGAGTAAGGTTTTGAAAAATTATAATCTGTTTGCCCTGTAGAATCGTAATAAGTGATATTTCCTAACTTATCATTTAATCCATAAATCGTAACCATTGCTCTTGCTTGTTTGGTCACTTTTTCAAGATCGCTCAAAGCTCCAGTGGAAATTCGGTTGAAAGTTACTTTTTCTGCGGCACGACCTCCCATTGTGGCACACATTTCGTCGAGCATTTGGTCAGGTCTTACAATTTGTCTTTCTTCTGGCAAATACCAAGCGGCTCCTAAACTTTGTCCTCGCGGTACAATCGTTACTTTAACTAATGGAGCGGCATGTTCGAGCATCCAAGAAACGGTAGCATGACCGGCTTCGTGAATGGCGATGGCACGTTTTTCTTCTGGAGAAATAATTTTATTTTTCTTTTCTAAACCACCAATGATTCTATCAACGGCATCAAGAAAATCTTGTTTGTCCACAGCTTTTTTATCTTTTCTGGCAGCAATAAGTGCCGCTTCGTTACAAACATTTGCAATGTCAGCTCCGGAAAATCCTGGAGTTTGTTTTGCTAAAAAGCTGGTGTCTAATCCGTCCACTTTTTTAAGCGGGCCTAAATGCACTTCAAAAATTTGTTTACGCTCTCGAATATCCGGAAGGTCCACAAAAATTTGTCTGTCAAAACGTCCGGCTCTCATTAGCGCTTTATCCAAAACATCAGCACGGTTGGTTGCTGCCAAAACGATTACATTTGTATTGGTTCCAAAACCGTCCATTTCTGTCAAAAGCTGGTTGAGCGTATTTTCGCGTTCGTCATTAGACCCAGAAAAATTATTTTTTCCTCGAGCTCTACCAACAGCGTCAATTTCATCAATAAAAATAATTGACGGCGATTTTTCTTTGGCTTGTTTGAACAAATCTCTCACGCGAGAAGCTCCAACCCCTACGAACATTTCCACGAAATCCGATCCTGAAAGTGAGAAAAACGGCACTTTTGCTTCGCCAGCTACGGCTTTCGCCAAAAGGGTTTTTCCGGTTCCCGGAGATCCAACAAGTAAAGCACCTTTTGGAATCTTTCCTCCTAAATTGGTGTACTTTTCAGGGTTTTTCAAAAATTCAACAATTTCCTGAACTTCTTCTTTGGCACCTTCTAATCCGGCAACATCTTTGAAAGTAACTTTTACATCATTTTTTTCATCAAAAAGTTTTGCTTTGGATTTTCCGATGTTAAAAATCTGTCCACCACCTCCGGCAGCTCCACCACCTGACATTCTTCGCATAATGAAAAGCCAGATAGCTACGAAAATCAGAATAGGAAGTAGGGTTAAAAAAATTCCGCCCCAATCACTTTTTGAATTATAATCGAAATCTTTAAGTTTTCCTTCTGCTCTTGCAGCTTCTAATTTTTCTTGAAATGACTTAATGTCACCCACATCTTCAATAGAATAATGAGGTCCTTTATTCGGATTTTCAAAAATGTCATTTTTTACTTTGGCATTTTTTGGATCTGCCAATCCTGCTTTATTTAAAAAGATCTCAGCTTCCGTACGGTTATAAATCACCACACGGTCAATTTGACCACTTTGAAGCAAAGTGTTAAAATCTGATGTTTTAATTTTGCTTGCTTCTTCAAGACTCGAACCGCCTCCCGCCAGATAATTCAAGGCAAGAAAGAATAAAATTAATCCGCCGTAAATCCACCACGGGCTAACTTTATTTTTTTTCGGACTTGGGTTATTATTATTTTCTTTAGCCATTGCTTGTTTGCTGTTTAGTATTTATTCTCAATTGTGGTTATTTTGGCATCTCCCCAAAGGCTTTCGATGTTGTAATATTCACGAATGTGTTTTTGAAACACATGAACCACAATATTCACGTAGTCCATTAAAACCCACTCGCCATTTTCGGCACCTTCAACATGCCATGGCTTGTCTTTGAGTTCTTTGGAAACTATTTTTTGAACAGAATTTACAATGGAATTTACCTGTGTATTTGAAGTTCCGTTGCAGATTACGAAATAATCACAAACGGTATTTTCTATAGCTCGTAGATCTAAAATATCAATGTCATTACCTTTAACTTCTTCAATGCCTTTGATGATGTGTGCTAAAAGCTCATCAGTGCTTATATTTTTTTTCGCCATTTAAATTTTATATGTTTTCGCAAAGTTATTGTTTTTTGTCTTTATTTTTGAACCTTAACATAAGATTAAAGCAAAAGCAAAAAATTTTCAGATGAATATTATCAAACTCGATGCCATTCACTCCACTAACGACTATTTAAAATCGTTGTTGCAGAAACAGTTCGTTGAAAATCTGACCGTGGTAACGGCCGAACATCAATTTAAAGGAAAAGGGCAAATGGGTTCTGAATGGTTAGTGGAAAGTGGTAAAAACCTAACTTTTAGTATATTAGTAAAAGATTTATTGCTCGAAATCAATGCAATTTTTCATCTGAATGTTGCCGTTGCCGTTAGTATTATTGAGACACTATCAGAACTTCAAATAAATAATTTAGCGATAAAATGGCCTAACGACATTTTGGCAGATAATAAAAAAATTGGCGGTATTTTAATCGAAAACAGTATCAGAAATGATGGCGAAATTTTCTCAATTGTGGGAATCGGAGTCAATGTAAATCAGGATAGTTTTGAGAATTTACCCAATGCCGGTTCCCTTTTTTCAGTTTCCGGAAAAGAATTTGACAAAAATAAATTGCTTGCCGATTTACTTCAAAATTTAGGCAGAAATATTTCACGTGTGATGAACGAAAATACAGCATCAATTTGGGAAAAATACCATCAATTTTTGTACAAAAAAAATATCCCGATGGCGTTTGAAACAAGCGACGGACAAAAATTTATGGGTATAATCCAAGAAGTTACAGCTTTAGGACAGTTAGCTGTTTTACTCGAAGACAACGTAGTTAAACAATTCAATATTAAAGAAATAAGAATGCTTTACTGAATATTTTACTGAGGAAAATATAATCTAAAAATGGCCCCTTCACCCATTTTGCCTTCAGCTTCAATGAAACCTCTATGAACAACCATAATTTTTTTACAAAGCGCTAATCCCACGCCAGAACCTTTATATTCTTCCTGACCATGCAGTCTGCTAAAAATATTGAAGATGGATTGAGCAAATTTTTGATCAAAACCAATTCCCGTATCGGCAAATTCTAAAACCACATTTTCTTGATTGTCAACCAATTGTTTTTTACCTGAAATTTTGATCTCCAACGGTTTATCACTTTCAGAATACTTCAATGAGTTTTGAATCAAATTCGAAAAAAGCTGCTTCACAAGAAATGCAATCCCGTTAATTTCCGGCAAGTTGTCAATTTCTATTTCGGCATTTTTTTCTTCAATCTGATCGGTTAAATCCTTCAAAACTTCGCCTAAAACTTCGTTTAAATTTAAAGTTTCAAACGACTGATCGATGTGCTGAATTCTCGTATATTTTAAAATGTCAACCAATAAATTCTGCATTCTGTTGGCCGAATTGTTCATTCTTGTAACAGAATTTATAACAGTCTCCGAGAATTTTTCGTCTTCTCGACCTAACAATCGCGACGAAATCATCTGAATTTTCCGCAACGGTTCTTGTAAATCATGCGTACTAATCCAGTTAATATTTTCCAACTCTGAATTAGTGTCTTTTAAAATCTGATTTAATTTTCGGTAACGCTCTTCTTCTTGCGTCACAACCACTAAATGTATTTGTTTTTGCAACGAATGAACATAACTTGCAGCAGAATTTATTTCTGGCTGAAGCCAAATTTTACTTTTATTTTTTACGATTTCTTTCCACAATTCAAAAGAATTTCGTGGCGAAAGTCCTTTTTCGTCCTTTATAATGGCTTTTGTGGGATCACCAGCCCAATTTACTTCCGTGATGGTTTCTGGCCTAAACCATAAAATACAATCTGAAGACTCAATGTTGAGCGAGTGGTAAATAATTCCCGAAGCTTCCGAAATAAAAGGTAGATTTTCAGGCAAATGTTCGCTTAAATTATTGGTAATAAGCGAAGTGTTTTTGGTGTAGTTTGTCAACCAATTTGCCAAATCAGAAATTTTTTCTTCCGAAGGTGTTTTTCCATTTTGGTAAACTCTGCCACGGAATAAAATTGCCACTCCCGAAGCATTGCAAATTTCCAGCAATTCTGGTTTTGACACAATTTCTTTAAATGAATTTTCGATTCCGGGAAAATTATGAGCGTTCATTTTTTCTAACGCCATCACCGATTTTCGGGCTAAGTCATGTTCTTCATTCGATTGTCTGATATCAATTTGCGAAGTGATAAAATGGCCTTGCAATTGAGCGGCTAAACGTATTTCCGGCGAAATATTTTTTTCGCTGTAATGGTGACAAGCAATCAAACCCCACAATTTTTTCTTGTAAATCAAAGAAATTGTGAGTGTCGCTCCAACTCCCATATTTTGCAAATATTGAACGTGAATAGGAGAGGTGCTTCGCAAAATGGACAAACTCAAGTCAAGATTTTTTTCTTTGTTTCCGTCATCTGCCGTAAAAATCGGAACAGGCTGGTAATGAATGTCGGTAATTAAACGCAACAAATTTTTCAAGTATAATTCTCTGGCTTGTACCGGAATATCAGTATGCGGATAATGTAATCCCATAAATGGTTCGAGGTCTTCGCGAACACTTTCGGCATAAACTTCTCCATTATAATCTTTATCAAAACGGTAAATCATCACACGATCATAACCTGTAATTTCTCTGGTTCCGTTTGCCACTTGCTGACACAATTCTTGCAACGAAGCAGTTTCATTCATGTATGACAAAAACTGCGTGGTTTGGTCATAAACGTCTGATTGAATTTTATGGTCAAGTTCTGGTTCGGCTTCTATAATCACTTGATTATTAGCGATATGAACGGTACATAAAAAAGCTTTTTCGTCTAAGTTTAGTTTTAATAATTTAGACGAAAGCGATAAATTATCTTCTAAATATTTTTGAACAGCTTTCAAAGATTCGTTTCCAAAAATATCCGAAAAATGTTTTCCCAAAACGAGTTTGACATCTTTTTCCAAAAATTGATTGATGTTTTCGCTACAAAAATCAATGGTGAATTTGTCTTGATGAATCGCCATCAAAAAACCATGTGGCTGAATGCTTCCAGGAATGTGAATGGGTTCAAATTCGCAATTGGTAAGGTTAACAATTTCGCGGTTAACAATATCTCTAATCTTCATAAAAACTTAGGCAGAAAAGGTCTGGTTTAAGTGTTGTGCAATTTTTTTAAATGCAAAATCTGCCCCTTCAATTATGGATTCTTCGGCATTATTGTTTGATTCAAAAATAGTTAGATTCGCTAAAAAATTTTTCCAGAAACTTCCGGTTTTGTTACCATATCCGGAAAAATAGGAAGCACCGTTAGTTTCATCTAAATTTAATTTTTCGGAAACATTTTTTAAAATAAATCTTCCGCCAAGCGTTGAACCTTCTAAAACATACATGATTCCCATCGCAAATGCAACCGATGTGTTTTGGTTTAAATCAAACGAAAAATTTCTGGAAACTCGCGGTTCATTTATTTGCTTCAAATCATTTTCAATAACTGAAGATTTTTTGCGAAGCTCAATTTCGTCAACCTCATTTTCGATTAACGGAAAAACTTCCTTTTCCAGCGCAAGGGTTACATCTAACATTAGATTGAGATACAAACTGTAAGATTTTGTATCAATTTCTGGATTAAGTATTGATTTGGAAACCGGTAACGATTCTAAAAACAAGTGAGATTCTTTGGTTTTATTTCGAAGGTTATCTAAAAAAGTTGGCGATGCGGTGGTATCAACGTGCATAAAAAATTTTAAGCTAAATATACAAAATTATCTTTTGTAGGAATGTAAGTTTCCCAATTTATATTAAGGGCAAACTGAATTGTTTTGGTTAACAAATTAAAATCGTTTGGCTTTTTCACGTAAAAACTAGCTCCCATTTTTCGGCTTTGATTGATGGTTTCTTCATCTCCCGAAGTGGAAAAAATCACAACAGGAAGTTTTTTAAATTTTCCAATCGAACGAATCTTTTCTAAAACCTGCAATCCACTTAATCCGGGCATGTTTAAGTCTAAAAACACCACATGAGGATTTGGTGGCGGATTTTCGAGGTCGTCAAGTAATTGGTTTCCGTTTTTTTGGGTAACCAATTCAATTTTATCTTTCATAGCAACGATGGCTTCGGAAAAAAATTCTTGATCTTCCAAGTCGTCGTCAGTATAAAATATGGTAAATTGGTCTTTCATAAAGGATTGATTTTGTGGGTAGATTAACAAATGTAGGCATTTAAAATTTAAGAAAGGTTAATATTTACCTAAACCATAAAAAAAGCCCTTCTGGTTAGAGAAAGGCTTGGTTCGTTAAAAGTATGTTTGTTACAACTTATGCATGTTTGAAACTAAGGTTTCGATAAATTTACTAATCGGACCTTTTACCATCATTGCCATCATGGCATTGAATTCGCCTTCAAAAAAAAGTTGCACATCACTTGAATTATCGCCCGTTGGCGTAATATTTCCTGTTAAAGTAAAAGGCACTTTATCGCTTGCCGCACCTAAAACAATTTGTGTAGGTTCGGTTTGCGCTTTCTTTTTAAGTTTAATTTCGGGCATTCCTTTTAAACCAAAAATAAAAGATTCGCTATCGGTTACTTCAAATTTTGCAATATTTTCAGGCATTAATTTTTCAAAGTTTTGAACATCATTTAGTTGTTCAAAAATATATTGAGCCGGTTTTTCGAGGCTGACTTTTGCGCTTTGTAAATTCATAATTTAATTTTATAAAGTAGTTTCGGCGTTCCATTCTGCCGGATTTTGGCTCCACAAAGCCAATGTTTCTTGTTCGTTTTCTGTGATATAATTTTTGGCGACAGCCAGATTAAGCAGATTTTCGTAATTGCTCAAAGTGTACAATTCTATATTTGCTTTTTTAAAATTTTCGGCAGAAATTTCAAATCCGTAGGTAAAAATTGCCACCATGCCTTTTACTTTTGCACCAGCTTCTTTCAAGGCTTCAACCGCTTGCAAACTGCTATTTCCGGTAGAAATTAAATCTTCAACCACCACCACATTTTGACCTTTTTGCAAAAATCCTTCAATTTGATTTTGGCGTCCGTGTTTTTTAGGTTCGGGTCTAACATACACAAATGGCAAGCCTAAATATTCGGCAACTAACATCCCAATTCCAATGGCTCCAGTGGCAACTCCAGCAATCACATCGGGTTTGCCAAATTGTTTTTCAATATTTTTGGCAAATTCTTCTCGGATGTAATTTCTGATAGGAGGAAAAGACAAAGTAACTCTGTTATCGCAATATATTGGCGATTTCCATCCCGAAGCCCATGTAAAAGGATTTTTAGGATTCAATTTAATTGCATTTATTTGTAAAAGCAATTCGGCAGTTTTCTGTGCGGTGTCTTTATTAAAAATCATACTACAAATGTATAAAGTTTTTGTCAACGATAAACCACTTTTTTTAACTGATCAAATCATTAAAGAAACCGATTTTCAGTTTTTTTTATTGGAAAGCGTGGATATTCACCAATTTATTGTGAATATGTTTCAAGATAAAATTAAAAAAGCTTATTTGTATCATCCTGATGAGAAGGAAATTATGAAAAAGCTTAAAGGAAAAATTCCCGTAAATAAAGCCGGTGGTGGATTGGTTTATAATTCCGAAGGCAAAATTTTATTTATTTATCGCAACGGAAAATGGGATTTGCCGAAAGGCGGAATTGAAAAAAACGAAGCCATTGAAGACACGGCCATTCGGGAAGTGGAAGAGGAAACCGGAGTGACGGGATTGACGATTACTGAGAAATTATTGAAAACGTATCATATTTTTTTCAGAAATGGAAAATACCGATTAAAAGTGACGCATTGGTTTCAAATGAAAACTGACTTTGCGGGAACGCCTTTGCCTCAAGCCGAAGAAGGAATTGAAAAAGTAGCATGGCTTTCGCCAGAAGAAATTCCGGTGGCACTTAAAAATTCTTACGAAAATATTAAGTTGTTGTTTGAGAAAGTCTAAAGTCTAAGGTTTAAAGTCTAAAGTTTAAAGTTGGCAAAACCTTAGACCTTAAACCTTTTACTTTACACCTTTTTCACATATTGCGTAATAATCACAATCTGTTGTCCGTCAACTTTTCCTTCGATATATTCTGCATTTTCGTGATCAAGGCGAATATTTCTCACGGCAGTTCCTTGTTTGGCAACCATACTCGAACCTTTCACCTTTAAATCTTTAATCAACACAACAGAATCTCCGGTTTGTAAAGTCACGCCGTTACAATCTTTGTGGATAATTTTATTTTCGTCATCTTCACCTTCACCCGTTGCTTTTGCCCAATTTAAATCGTCTTCTTCGAGATACATTTGGTCTAACATTTCATGTTTTTGAAGACGGCTTAACATTCGCCAAGAAATAATTTGTACCGGTAAATGTTCGCTCCACATGCTATCGCTTAAACCTCGCCAAGAATTTTCATCCATTGTTTCAGGATTTTCAATTTGGTCAATTAAATTTTGGTTCAACAAAAGATGATCCTGCAAATCGTTAGTTCTCGACGGAAGTACGGCAAAAATTTTCAAGTTTTCGGTTTCTCCCGAGATTTCGCATTTGCCACCGCTTCGCGACAATAAATTTTTTTCTAAGCTCATTATAATTAAGTAATTTTTTTGGAATTATTTTTCTAATCTAACCGATTGTGGAACTAACAATTTATAATCGCCATTGTTGCGAATCACATCTCTCACGATGCTCGAACTGATAAACGAAGTTTCGGCTGCAGTTAAAAGAAAAATGGTTTCGATATTAGACAAAGTTCTATTGGTGTGGGCAATTGCTTTCTCAAATTCAAAATCTGCCGGATTTCGCAAACCGCGAAGAATATATTTTGCGTTTCTTTTTTTGCAAAAATCAATCGTCAAACCTTCATAAGTTGTGACTTCAATCGAAGGTTCATTGGCGAAAGCCTTTTCAATAAAATTTTTTCTTTTGTCTAAAGAAAACATGTATTTTTTTTCGGCATTAACGCCAATTGCCACAATGATTTTGTCAAAAAGTGGAATACTTCTTTTAATAATATCAAAATGACCTAAGGTTATTGGGTCGAACGATCCCGGAAATACAGCTATTTTTTCCATAAATTTATTTAATTTCGAGACAGGCAGTTTCTGTAAAATCTTCTGAAGCGATAAATTCGTTAATAATAGAACTTTTGGAATTTAGAATTTCCGCCAGATAATCAGTTTTGCTATTCCCGAATCGAAGCCAGATAATTTTAGGTGGATGTCCTTTTAAATTTGCTAAATCAAAAAAATCTGCGTCGAACGTTACAATCGTATAATTATTTACTTTCGCAAATTTCCAAATTTCGACATCAGAAAAGTTTTCAATTCCAAGATTTCTAACTTGTTGATCTTCTGGAAATTCTGAATTTATTTTTGAAAGAATTCGAAATGAGATATTTTGGTCGAAAAGTAATTTCACGAAGCAATCTGAATTTTATGTTCGCGATCTGCCGCATAAGAAAGGCAAGCTTTAATTTGGTTCTCAGTTAGTTCAGGAAAATCCTCGATAATTTCGGTTATGGACATTCCGTTAGCAAGCCAATTCAAAACATCAAAAACAGTAATTCTTGTTCCAATGATGATTGGTTTCCCGAAACGAACTGCCGAATTTATTTCGATATATTGCTTATAATCAATCATATACTATTTTTTTGTAAAGTTAAGAAAATTATTGCCAACTATTTTTTCCATAAACTTTTTCTTTTTAAAGCCAATTCAACTTCGTTGTCCAATAAATCCGAAAAATTGATTTTGGCATATTCAGCTTGTTGCGGAAAAATACTTTGTGGCGATAATCCAGGATTGGTATTGATTTCTAAAAAATGCGGAATGCCGTTCATCACAATAAATTCGCTTCTTGTGAAACCACTCATTGCTAATGAATCATACACCTTTTTTGCCATATCACGAACCAATTTCTCAGTATTTTCGTCTAATCTTGCTGGCGTAATTTCTTCTGATTTGCCTAAATATTTGGCTTCGTAATCAAAAAAATCATTTTCCGAAACAATTTCGGTTAAACCTAAAACTGTTGTTTCGCCTTTGTATTTCAAAACGCCAACAGAAATTTCAGTTCCATTTAAAAACGATTCAATCAAAATTTCGTTGTCTTCTGCGAAAGCAAATTCCAATGCTTTTTCAAAATCTTCAATACGATTCACTTTGGAAACACCTAAACTACTTCCGGATTGGTTGGGTTTTACAAAAAATGGCAAACCTAATTCTGCCACAATATTTTCTGCGGAAATGTCTTCGCCTTTGGTTACATAAATTGATTTTGCCTTCGGAATTCCAAATTTTGACAAAACCGAAAGCGTGTCACGTTTATTAAAAGTCAAAGCCGATTGGTAAAAACTACAACCTGAATACGGAATACCCAATAATTCCCAATACGCCTGAAGATGTCCGTCTTCGCCAGGAGTTCCGTGAATGGTATTGAGAATGACGTCAAAATTTATTTTTTCGCCGTTAAGGCTAAAAGAAAAATCGCTTTTATCAATGGCCAATTTATTTTCGTTGACAATCACATGCCAACCATCCAATAAAATATGTACGGCAAACGTTTTATATTTGTTAGAATCGAGATTTTTGAGAATCAGTTGGCCGCTTCGAAGCGAAATCACAGATTCGTCCGAATAGCCTCCCATTACAACAGCTACGTTCATTTTTTGGTTTGAAGTTTAAAGTTTAAGGTTAATGCTGACAATTGTTCCCAGGATCACCATCAACACAAAACAAAATTACACTAATTATCGAAACGAAAAACCTTTGAGATTTTTATATCTTTGCAACAAATAACATTTTTTTATGACCTTAGGAAAATACCTGACGAGTAAAGCATTTTTTTTACAACTTTTAATAGCAGCCGTTGTGGTTGTGATTTTGGCATTTTTAATGATGCAATGGCTCAAATTTGCAACAGATCATGGCAATGAAATTGATGTTCCGGATTTGCGTAAGCTAACAGAACAACAAGTTGAAGAAAAATTAGACGAGCTAAATTTAGAATACGTAATGCTCGACAGCATTGATTATAACCCGAATTTTCCAAAAGCTTCCGTTGTTCTACAAGATCCACTTCCTGGAGCAAAAGTAAAAGAAGGCAGAAAAATTTATATCAAATTAAATTCTTCGAACTTTTCTTCGATAAAAGTGCCGGATTTAATTGAAAAAACTTTGCGTCAAGCCGAAACAACCATCAAAGCTTTAGGGCTCGAAATCGGGAAAAAAACTTACAAACCTTATTTAGGAAAAGATATGGTTTTAGAAATGCATTCGGGTGGAAAAAAATTAGTTCCTGGCGAAAAAATCCGTAAAGCGTCTGTAATTGACCTGGTTTTAGGCGATGGAAAATTAAGCTTTGAAGAAACCCAGCAAGACACGATTCCGCAAGAAGAAATAGAAGAAACTGAATAATGAACCCGAACAATTTAGCAGAAGAAACCTTAGACGACGAACTTTTTGAACATTATCGGTTTGAGGCCGCAAAAGGTCAAGCGCCACTTCGGGTTGATAAATTTTTAATGAATTTGGTGGAAAATGCCACGCGAAACAAAATTCAGCAAGCGGCAACTGCCGGAAATATTTATGTAAATGATATCCCGGTGAAATCGAATTACAAAGTAAAAGCCTTTGATGTAGTGAGGGTTTTGCTTTCGCATCCGCCGTTTGAAAATATTATCATTCCCGAAAATATTCCGCTGGACATTGTTTTTGAAGACGATTCTTTGCTGGTGATTAACAAACCAGCCGGACTTGTGGTTCATCCCGGACACGGAAATTACACCGGAACTTTGGTAAACGCTTTGGCTTTTCACTTTGAAAATTTACCTTTAAATAGTAGCGAACGTCCCGGTTTAGTTCATAGAATTGATAAAGATACTTCCGGACTTTTAGTGGTTGCCAAAACGGAATTGGCTATGTCGCAATTGGCAAAACAATTTGAAGAAAAAACTTCAGAAAGAGAATATGTTGCTTTGGTTTGGGGCAATGTTACTCAAGACGAAGGTACGATTGTTGGTGATATTTCGCGTCACGCAAAAGACAGAATGCAAATGGCTGTTGTGCCTGATGGCGAAGGAAAACACGCGGTAACGCATTACAAAGTGTTAGAAAGATTTGGTTACGTAACTTTAGTTTCTTGCAAACTCGAAACCGGAAGAACGCACCAAATTCGCGTTCATTTGAAACATATTGGTCATACTTTATTCAATGACGAACGCTACGGCGGAAATTTAATTTTGAAAGGAACGACTTTTACCAAATACAAGCAATTTGTAGATAATTGTTTCAAAGTTTTACCAAGACAAGCACTTCATGCCAAAACACTTGGATTTGAACATCCTATTACCAAAGAGATGATGCGTTTTGATACCGAAATGCCTTCGGATATGACGGAATGTATCCAGAAATGGCGTACTTATTCCAATTCACATACCATTGAAGAAGACGAAGATTAAAAACTTTCCCCGGCAATTTTTTGTCGGGGATTTTTATCGGATTAAGCTAAAATGTCCCCGAATCACACGACCATCGTCTAATTTTACCAAATACCAATAATCAGTTGACGGTAAGTTTCTTCCATTGAAAACGCCGTCCCATCCCGGACCTTTTGGATCAACATCAGCTAAAAGTTTTCCAAATCTGTCGAAAATATAGATTTTTGAGTTAGAGAAAAAGTTAGCATTTACCCCAACGATGTTCCAAGTATCATTAAATCCATCTTGATTTGGCGTAAAAAATTTCGGGATTTTCACTACAGAAATTTCTTGTTGAGAAACGCCACAACGGTTGATGTCATTTACATAAACGGTATGAAATCCTGGTGTTACATTCGTAAAAATATTTGACTCCTGAAAAGGTCCTGTTGGCGCGTCTAAACTGTATTCATAGTCGCCAATACTTGTATTTTCTAGTAAAATTGTCACGGTATTATTGTCTGACAAATCTTCGATTTCAATATTTTGGATAATCGCAGCATTGGAAGGTATCACCGTAATTGTACGGGTTTTGCTACAATTTTCTAAATTAAAAATTTCCACACTATACGTTCCCGGATTTGCAACGGTTATCGAAGCAGTTGTTTCGCCAGTTGACCATTCAAATCGATAATTGGCTAATTCATTTGCAGGAATTCCGGAATATAACGGAACTGTAAAATTTGGAATGTTGGTACAAAAATATTTTTCATCAGAAACTTCAATTTGCGGAAGCGGTAAAACTTGTAATTCTACTGTAAAAATTGCAGCGCAAGAAGTTCCGCTACTTACATGAGCATAAATTGTTTGAGAGTCAGCAATAGTATTGGTAAATGAATTATTTAATGGAAATTGTTGCAAAAAAGCATCATTTAAATTGGCATAAAAAACCGCAGTTCCCGGAACCGGGAAAGTGATTTCAGTTAAATCGAAATTGGTCAAACCATCTTCTGTTAAATCATCACATTTTTTTTCGATAATTGTCGGATGACTTGATGCGTTGACTCGTAAATTAACTTCAGAAATTGTGTAACATCCAGAATTATTGTGGGTTACACGGGCGTAAACCTTTTGCGGATTTGCTGTATTTGTGAACGGCATTTCCAAGTCATTGGTAAGATTGGTAGCATTTACAACATCATCATAAAACACAACCGACAAATTAGCGTCCCCTCCGGTGAGTTGATTGATGGCATTATTAAGCGGAAAAATTATTCCGGTTTCTGCCGATGTGGGACTACATTGCTCGAGCGTAACCGACGTTGCAGTTGGTGGTTGGTAAATAATAATATTTTTGGCATTATTAATCGGAACGCTTTCTACCACAAGATCTACGGTAACAGTATAATTTCCGGGAGCGAGATATTGATGCGAAGGATTTAACGAAGTTGAAGTATTTCCGTCACCGAAATCCCACAAAACGCTGTCAACCGTTCCGTTAGATTGTACGGTGAAATTTGTCATTTCGCCTAAACAAAAATTTTCGGCAGTGATGGCAGAATTAAAAATCGACGTAATGAAAGGCGGCAAACCAAACATTGATCTTCCGCTTCCTAAATTCACTGCATTGGCTTGATAGTCACAACCATTTCCGGCGATATCTGGACTGTGAATGACGTCTAAACTACTCGAATTGAGATTTGCTTTGTAAATTTTTCCGTCAGGACCTAATTGCAAAGAAGCACCAAAATTACCAAACTGCAGCATTGTCATTGAAATCGGCTGGCTTAAATCTTCAATGTTTATTTGGTGCAAACCAGCAGTTGAGGTAATGTAAACATTTTTCCCTTCGGGTGAAAATTCAATGCCGTAAGGATTAAAATTATCAATTAGTAATGTTGGGTTTGAAATAACTCCGGTTTGGTTATCAAAATCATACAAATATACAAAACCATCTGGAGTTGTAGAACCCGCAACGGTCGATTGCTGTTGATGTGCAATAGCTAATTTTTTTCCGTCAGGCGAAATTTTTATTTGTCCAATGGCATTTCTTCGATACCCCGAAACAGGCACAAATGGAGCGATTTGTGTTACAACTGGAGTGGCATTTACACCGGTTTCATCAACTTTAAAGGCGTAAAATTTGTCAACAAAATGCGCAACAACCCAATATCCATCACTGTTTCGGGTTTTGACAGCGGTAATTTTTTCCGAACATTTGTATTTTATTTCTTCGCCTAAAGCATTAGTGTCATAAGTAACCAAATGTGTGTTGAGCGAAACGACATCGCCAATGCTTCCATTGCTTCCCGTAACCGAAAAATCTACCGTAGAATAATTAAAACCGTTGTTAAAACCATCATCGTCGTTTGGAACAGTACCATCATCAGAATAAGTTCCAGAAAAACGATTTGGGTAAACTGCAGCATTTTCGTGATGTGGTTCGTCAACAGTAAAAACGTAGTAAATGTCGTGGTTAATAGGATTTGGAACAATAATTCCGGATTGCGTACTCGAAGGATCTCCTAAAAGTGTAAAATTTCCGCTTGGCATGACCAAATGATTTCTATCCCAAACCGTTCTTCCATCAGTGTAAAGCAATAAATTTCCGGACGCGTCAGACATGGAACTGCAACCTTCGTTGGTTACAATTTGAATTGAATTTCCCGGCGTTGACAAAACCGTAATTGAATTATCGGCGTTAAAACGAAGACCCGCACGATTGCCAAAAAACCAGTTTGAAGCTTCGCCTTGTCCATAAACAGCGAGACTCCAAATTGTATTGACGATTACCAACAGGAAAATCTTTTTCATTTATTAAGAAAAATATTTCCAAATGTAGCAAAAAATCTATCGGATGAGTGAAAAATGTCCTTTAATTGTGCGACCGTTTTCTAAAGTAATTACAAACCAATAATCATTTGAAAATACATTTTTTCCATGAAAAGTGCCGTCCCATCCGGGCTGGTTTCCTTTAAATGAAAACAATAATTTTCCATATCGGTCAAAAATATTCACTGTAGCATTCGGTTGCGACTGAAGATACGGAATGCGCCAAATATCGTTGTAACCATCACCATTTGGTGTGAAAAATTTTGGATAATCCATTACGAAAAAAGTATGTGAACTCGTGCCACAAAAATTTTGATCGGCAATAAAAACCGTGTATTCGCCGGAAGGCAAATCATCAAAAGTAGGACTTGTCTGAAACGGACTTCCATTTAAACTGTACACATAATCTCCAATGCTATCTGGCGTTAAAATTATGGTTGCCGAATTATTTCCACCGCTAAAATCGTTGATTTCCACATTTTGCACCGTAGCGATAGACGAACCTGTTACCGTAAAAGTTTTGGTGCCTTCACAATTATTGGCGTTCGTAACCGTAACCGTATAAGTTCCGGGACTATTCACAGTAATTGTTTGTGTATTTTGCGGTGGCGTTGTATTCCAAGTATAACTGCCAAAACCCGCTCCAGCGTTTAAAGTAATAGGCGATCCCGAACAAATAATTCTGGTAACATCATTTAGGCTTTCGCCAAAGGAATTCACGATAATTTCAAACGAAACAATCCCGAAACAATCACTTCCATTGCGTAATTTGGCGTAAATTGTTTGGCTGAAGGCATTCGTATTTACAAAATTTTCTGGGGATATAATTTCAGATTGGTTCAAAAGTGCGTTTTCTTCCGAAGTAAAATAATGGACTGATCCCGCAGGAAAATTCGCTAAGATAGCAGCTTCATTTTCGGTTAAATCAAAAACATAAAATCCATCCAAAGGATTGCTGTCAACGTCACATTCTTCTATATTTGCCGGATTTGTCAAGGTATTGTTAGAAACGTCAAGCGTTAATTCGGCAACGCCAACACAACCATAATTATTGAGAATTCTGGCGTAAACGATGTTTTGCGTATTAGTAAAATTATCCGGATTTGGAATTGGTGTCGTGCCATTTTGCGCGTCAATCGCCGAATAATAATAATTTTGCACCATAATATCCGGATCGCTTCCTACGATTAAACTATCGGCGAAAGCCAAATTAAAAGCCGCAAAACCATCATTATCCGCATCACATTGAATCAAAGTGCTGTTGATTCCCGTTGGGTTTGCAGCATATTCAATTTCAATGTTTCCGGTGGAAACGCAACCAGCCGAAAGCGTGACTTCTACGGTATAAGTTCCGGGATTTTCCACCAAAAAATCTGGCGTGTGAACGCTTTGCAAAACGCCGTCAACATACCAATCATAGTTGGTTGCAAAAGCACTTGTGGCGTCTAACAGCAAAGTTTCGTCTTGACACAAAGGATTATTACTGGCTACCAAACGGTCGTTACCCAAATCAGTTTCCACGGTAAAACTTCCGCCATCTAAAAAAATCGCAGAATCGTAACGGTAATTTCCTTCATCGGCAATGACCAATTTTATGTGGTACAAAGTTCCAGGTATTACTTCCGCTTCGGCAATCATGGGAACGGTTTGACCATTAAAATTGGTAGGATGATTGACGCCGTTGAAACCGCCGAAATAGGCTTCGTTTCTCGCCTCACAACCTCCAGCTCCATCAATTTGAGGACGAACTGACGTTACTTTTACAGGAATATTGGTTCCGGGAACTACGGCAAGATTTTGATTTACCGTTGTCCCAGCTTCACGAAGCAAAAAAGCAAATCCGTCGCTGTAACGGCAAGGTGCATTGTCATGATATTCTTCGGAAGAAAGCATGTACCGGAAACTAATTTTATTGCCAAGAGGCACAAAATCAAATTCTAAAAGGGTTGCATTTACAGAATTGTTGATTTCCAAAGCTTCTTCCAAATCGCGATCTCCAGGCCAATTCATTCCACCACCATCGTCAAGCAAACTATTATTTGGGCCAACCGCCGAAGTTGCGCGACCTGAACTCAAAATAATTCCTTCGGTGAAAGGAAAACCACTCGAATTTCCGTTGAAATAACCATAACTTTGAGAGCCGTCGCCAAAATTTCCGCCTAAAACAGAAATATTTGAAACTGTAGCGCAAGTGCTGTTAACTAAAACATTTTCAACAAGTTGTTGTGGGGTGTAAGAGTCGTCAACCTGAATGTATTGTGCTTTCGCCGAAAAAATTCCGCAGAAAGCAAAAAAAATAAAAAGGTGGTAATTTATTATTTTCATAGCGGCTGCAAAGATACTACAAATTTAAAGACAACTTACTGTTTTTCATTCGCATAAAACCAAAAAAAATCCCCGACAAGCGGGGAAATTCTTACGATTTTTGTTCTTTGTTGAAATAAACCAAGTAGTAGTACATTTGTTTTTCTTCATCCCAACCTTTTTCTACGAATTTTTCAGCACTTTCAGGGTTGATGAAATCTAATTTTATCTGAATGTTTGTATCTAAATTGATGACATTTTTAATCTTTTTTCTGGCGTCAGAAACGGCTGCGTTGGCAATAGGAAAATTTGTTACGTCTTCAATGCTGTATTTTTCGCCTTTGTCAACTTTATAATTTTTAAATTCCGACATTAAATCAGGGTTGTCGATGACTTCGTTTAGAAAATTTTGCTCTTGAAATTCATCGTTTTTGGCAAAATAATTCACAGAACGGTTCATGAACATTACTTCTTCCTTTTTGTCTTCTGCTGGAAGCACAACGTCTTTGGCGAAATCCTGACAGAATTTTAAATATTTTTTAGTGATGAAATTCTCATCCTGAAAAGCATCAACCGAAAGAAAATGTTCTAACCAATATCTGGCATCATAACGGTTACTATCAACCGTTAAAATTTTATAACCTTCGTCTTTTTTATGGTTGAAAATAAGGCAACCTTTGTCCAGTTTGTTGAGGTTGATTCCTTGTTGCAAAATCATCTCAAGATTGCTTTCTTTTTCTTCAAATTGCAAAAAATCAGTTTGCAACTCGCTTTTGAAAATTCCGATAGCGTCAACCACATTGTTGTCAATGCTCAAATTGGTAAGATACGTTACGTAAACTTCACCGTTTTTAATATGTGGATGATTCGATTGCTCAAATAAATGTTTGGTGATTTTTTTTGAAACGTCGTGTACGCTCGAAGGATTTGTGAAAATCTCCGAAGCAAAGTTGAACATATCGTTATATTCTAAATCTACATCATGGGCAAATTGAAAATAATTTTCTTCTTTTTCACGGAAAGGTTTGAAGAAAAATTCTTTCAAAAGTGGCATAATTTCATCGTTTAATCCATAAGTATTTTCCGACAAAAAGATAGCTTCGTTACGGCTTTTATTTCCAACTCTATGGATGGAAAGTGTTTCGATGTGTGTATTAAAAAGGTTGATCATAAAAGGGAAAGTTGTAGGTTACAGCGATAGAAATTTTATGCATTTGCAAAATTTTTGCGCAAGCGAAATTTACTAAAAACTGTAACTAAAAATTATTTTAAACGTGAATTTGCGGGTTGATTTTTGTTCTATAATTTCAGGATTTTTAATTCCAATTTTCTTCAAAACCGAAATCTTCAAAATTATCCATGTCTTCGAAATCGCTTAAATCATCATCATATCCGTCATCGTCATAATCAAAATCGTCTTCGCCAAAATCATTAAAATCAGTTTCCGGAGCTTCCGCCGGAAGTTCTCCAACCGAAAATAAAACCTGAGGATAAGATTGACCTGGATCATGCTCTTCGATGGCAGCTAATTCTACCAAAAATGTCCACATGTTGATAAAATCATACACATAAATAATTTTAGTATTTTCTTCATCAAGAATGGCGTTTAGCGTGTAATCTGCCATGGTTTTTTGTTCGCCTGGAACATCTCCCGTGTCAAACATGGGAATTTCTTCCTCCTGATTCCAAGTATCGTCACTCGTGTAAAATGAAGCTACTTCTAAACCATCAAAACCAAAAGCATTCACGATTGCATTGTGCAAGTCCTCCAGATTGTCATTTTCATCAATCGCGATGTCTCTGAAAACATCTTCTTCGGCATCAAGAATTGCCCTGAATTTATAAATCATATCCTAAAAAATTATTTGTCAAAGGTAAAATATAAATTCGAAATTTTAGGTTTGGCTTTTTCCTAAATTTATGTATTGGTTGAATCTTAAGCTTCGTAAAATTCAATTGGCAAACCGTCAGGATCGGCAATAAAAGTGAATTTTTTTTCGGTAAATTCATCAATTCTTATGGCTTCGGGATTTGTTTTTTTTTGTTCCAAATATTCCCGTGTTTCCTCTAAATCATTCACTTCAAAAGCCAAATGTCGCAATCCGGCAGCTTCCGGAAATGAAGGTCTTTTGGGTGGATTTGGAAACGAAAAAAGTTCGATTACATAATTTTCATTGAGCATTAAATCGAGTTTGTACGAATTTCTTTCTGCCCTGAAAATTTCTTGTTTGATTTGAAATCCTAAAACTTCGGTATAAAACTTTTTAGAAACTTCGTAATCCGAACAAATAATAGCAACGTGATGGATGCGATTAATTTTTATCATTCCAAAAAATTATTTTTCAGCTTCATTAATCCACCATTGATTCCCGAAAGGATCTTCAAAACCGGCCGTAAAACCATAATCTTGCAATCCCGGTTCTTGTAAACTTTTAGAACCTTTTTTCACCGCTAAATTGTACGTTTCGGTAACATTTTCCACGAACAAAAACATTCCTGAAGTTTTTTGATGCCAATGTTCTGTCGATTGCGCAAACATGATTACGGCTTCGCCAATTTTAATTTCGCCGTGCATAATTCCTCGATTTTCCGCAGGAACAATGAGTTGTTCTTTTGCAGAAAAAACAATTTTGGCAAATTCAAAGAAATCATTTGCCTTGTTCAAAATGAGGTAAGGCATTACAGGAAGGTAATTTTCAGGGATTTTCATAAAACATTTTTTAGGAAAATAAATTTACGATAAATATCAGAAAATTGGATGCGATTGAAGGATTTTGGCATCAATTTACAATTCATCCGCTAAATTCAACAATTCGGAAATATTTTTTATGCCAAGAAAAGAAACCGATGCAACTTTGCTTCAAATAAAACGATAAAGATGAGCACAATTTTCACTTTTTTAATACTAACAATCTTAGATTTTAGTGTTTAGTCAAATCCTAAATTAGATTTTGAAAATGGAACCAAAAAACCTCAAAGCGATTTCGAGGTTGTTTTAAAAGCTGTTAAACTTTTTGCTACATTTAAAACCGATTGCGGTAGCAAAATTTTAGAAAATTAAACGATAGTAAATTTCAAAAAATTAATTTTAAAAAAATGATACAAAAATTAATAAAAGAACTTTTTCGAGCCGTAATCATTTCATTCGTGGTTTTTATGATGCTTGTAGGAATTCGGTTTATGGCGGGATCAAGCATTGCTTTTGACTACAAAATGCTGACAAATTTTGGCTACACCATGATTTACGGATTGGTGCTTTACATGATAAACGCTGCGGTTTTTATGTGGTTGGATAAAATTTTTAAAAAAAATAGATTCACGCCAAAACGAATTGCTTTAGGTTTTTTCATCTCATTTATCATTACAATTTTCACGATTTTTTTACTCCGAATTTTTGAAGACGTCATCATTGAAGGAAGCACTTTCAAAGAATTTTTCGCCGAAGAAACCCTGGCAAATTACATTGTAGCAACGCTCATAACATTTGTTGTAACCCTCGGAATTCATGCTTTTTATTTCTACAAAGCGTACAATGAAAACCGCGTGAAAGAACAAAAAATTATTGCAGGAACGGCTTCGGCTAAATTTGAGAGTTTAAAAAACCAGATTGATCCTCATTTTTTGTTCAATAGTTTGAATGTTTTGTCGTCACTAATTGAGGAAAATCCGGATAATGCGCAAAAATTTACGGCTTCGTTGTCAAAAATTTACCGCTATGTTTTGGAACAAAAAGACAAGGAATTGGTTAGTGTAGAAGAAGAATTATCTTTTGCCAAAACCTATATGAAATTGTTGAAAATGCGATTTGAAAACAGCGTTTTTTATGAATTGCCTGATACTGTTTCTAATCCCGAAGCCAAAGTAGTGCCGCTTTCTTTGCAACTTTTGTTAGAAAATACAGTGAAGCACAACATTGCGAGCGAAGCCAAACCACTGCAAATCAGGATTTATGAAAAAGACGATTATCTCGTGATTGAAAATGATTTTCAGAAAAAAGAAGTTTTAAACGACAGAAGAGGCGTTGGACTACAAAATATCATCAACCGATACGCCATTATTACCAATAGAAAAGTATTAATCGAGCAAGAAGAAGCAACGTTTAGAGTGGCTTTGCCAATGCTCACAAAACAAATTTTAGTTATGGAAACTAACCACACTTCGGAACAAAATATCTATCTAAAAGCACAAAAAAGAGTAGAAGATATTAAAGGATTTTATAGCCATTTTACGGTTTATGCGATTGTAATTTTAGGATTGGCAATTTTAAACTTGGCTACTTATCCAAAATATTTATGGTTTGTATTTCCGGCATTAGGCTGGGGAATTGGTGTGTTGATTCACGCAATGACGGTTTTTAATTACTTGCCTTTTTTAGGAAGTAAATGGGAAGAAAGAAAAATTCAAGAGTTGCTTAATAAAGATAAATTCGAAAAATGGAATTAGCCATGGAAGATTTTATAACCGACGAAATGCGTTACGAACAAGCCAAAAAAAAGGCTCAAAACATTAAAAGTTTTTATTACAATTTAATGTGTTACTGCATCGTAATTCCTATTTTGATTTTTGTCAATTTACAGTATGTTCCACATTTTCAATGGTTTTGGTTTTCGATGTTAGGTTGGGGAACCGGACTTTTGGTTCACGGATTAGAAGCTTTTCAGGTGAGTTTATTTTTCTCCAAAAAATGGGAAGCCAAGAAACTAAAACAGTTTATGGACGAAGAGAGAGCAAAACAAAACAAAATCAATCAACTTTAATTTTATTACAAAATGGAAAATTTAACCGAATTGGAAGCTCAAAAATACGAACGTGCTAAAAAACGCGTCAAAGCTTTATCAGATTTTTACAGACATTTATTGGTGTATATTTTAGTAAATCTTTTTTTAATTTCATTAAAATATTTTAAACTTGATCCAGGCGAAAAGTTTTTTGAATTTTCAACTTTTGCCACTGCATTTTTCTGGGGAATTGGATTAGCGTTTCATGCTTTAGGAGTTTTCGGAACCGGTGCATTTTTAGGAAGCAATTGGGAAGAAAAGAAAATCAAAGAAATTATGGACAAAGAAAAAAGCACAAAATGGGAATGATTTTTTAGCAGTCATCGAAGTTAAAATCATCAATCATAAGTCGTAAATCATAAATTTTTGATCATGAAAATAATCATCATTGAAGACGAAAAACCGTCAGCGAGATTGTTACAACGTAAAGTTGAAAAATTAGGATTATCGGTAGAAACGTTACTGCATTCGGTTGAAGAATCAGTGGCATATTTCCAGAAAAATGATCATCCGGATTTAATTTTTCTCGACATTCAATTGTCTGACGGGTTGTCTTTCGAAATTTTTGAAGCCGTTGACATCAAAAGTGCCATTATTTTTACAACGGCTTATGACGAATACGCGCTTCGGGCTTTTAAACTCAATAGTATCGATTATTTGCTTAAGCCAATTGATGATGACGATTTAGAAATTGCGGTAGCAAAATTTAAGGCAAGGCAACCAAAAACTGAACCGGTTTCTTTAGATTTTGAAACCATAAAAAAAATGTTTGCCAATCCTGATGAAAAATCCTATAAAAAACGATTTACTATCAAAACCGGAACGCATTTGAAAATGGTGAATGTGGACGAAGTAGAGTGTATTTTTAGCGAGAATAAAGGCACTTATCTTCACACTTTAGACAATCGCGATTATTTGTTAGATGTTACTTTGGAACAATTAGAAACGGAATTAAACCCAAAGGAATTTTTTCGCGTAAGCAGAAAATTTATTGTTCCAATGCAATCCATCAAAGATATTGTAGTGTACAGCAACTCGCGGTTGAAGGTTATTTTGCCAACTTACAACGCTGACGAAGTAATCGTGAGTAGGGAAAGGGTTCACGATTTTAAAAATTGGTTAGAATAGAAAAAGCTGTTTCAAAATACAAGTGAAAATTTTGAAACAGCTTCTGGAGAGAATGCAATTTTTTCTAGTTTTTTTGCAGGAAATCAATTATTTATCAAATTGAGATACGGCAAAATTGTTCAAAAAAAGTGGACTCTGTAATATATCTGGTGATTAGTCTAACAACGAACGGATTTCTTTTTCAGTTTTTCCGACTTTTTGCTGAACGCGACCCCACATTTCATCTTCTTTACCTTCTTCGTAAAGTAGATCGTCGTCAGTTAAATCGGCAAATTTTTGTTTTAATTTTCCTTTGAATTCGTTCCAGTTTCCTTTAATTTCTTTTGAATTTGGCATAACAATATATTTTTAAGTTGATTAGTAATTTATTGTATTGTAAAATTACATCCTCTACACACAAATTCTGTTATAACTTTTTTCAAAAAAATTACACGATTTCTTCAACCGATTGTTTTTCGGCACGTTTACTTTCGAGTACCAAATAAAACTGCGTTCCGAAAAGTAACGAGGCAATTACCAAGTGAATCGATTGTGAACCAAACGGAAAATCGTACCAATACATCGAAATTCCGGACAAAATTTCTAATCCTAAAAACCATAAAACCCAATTGATTTTTTTGTAACCTAATTGTAATTTTCGGTTTCGGCTGATCAGAATGATGTTGACCGCCAAAATCACAAACGAAAAAGTTCGGTGAACGTAAAAGCCAATAATTGGGTCTTGTAGAATTTCAGCCATGCGTTTGTAGCCTAAAAGTTTGACTTGTTCATCCACGAATTGTCGTACTTGAGTTCCGAGTATTATTTGCGTAAGCGTTAAAATTAAAGAAATAATCAAAACGCTGTCAAACACTTTGTCGAATTTTCTTTTAATCGAAATTTTTTCGGTTGCCAAATGTAAAATGTAGAGAATCACGCATACAATGACCAACGCCATTACCATGTGAATCGTGATTTTTACAGGGTTTAATACCGAATAAACGACTGTTGCTCCAAGCCAAGCCTGAAATCCCATTAAAAAAACGACCAAAAAAGAAAGTAGGGTGATTTTTTTATTTTTTTTCCAAAACGAAAAAGAAGCAAATGCCATGACAACGCACGCCAATCCTGCTAAAGCGCCACATAATCGATTGATGTATTCGACCCAAGTGTGAGTGGGATTGAATTCGGCATAATCGTGTTTGGTGTAAACGGTCCAGTTTTTTTCTTCAAAATTTTGTGTTGAAACAAAATCAGATTGTGCTACCAATAATTTTTCTCCTCTAATAATCACTTGTCCTTTTAGATATTCATGCGAAGGTTCCCAAGTTAGCTCCGAAATATTGGTGGGTGGAATGTAGTATCCGAAACATTTTGGCCAATCCGGGCAACCCATTCCTGAACCTGACATTCTGACTACGGCTCCAGCCACAATCACCAGATACACTAAGATTAAGGCAGTTTTGGTAATAAAGGGGAATTTTTTTTTCATGGTTTATTTTTTAGTTGCAAAGTTGCAATGTTTCAAAACTTCAAAGTTTCAAAGTTTTTGAGTGAAAACTTTTAATCTAAATAGTTTCTTTTACTTTTTTGATAAAGGAACTTAACATTCTTTCAAGTTCTCGACTTTCGTCAAATATTTCATTGAAATTTTCGACGGAAATATAATTTAAATTTGAGGCAATTTCTATTTGTGTTTGAAATTCGAATAAAGAACCCATCGAAATACTTAGAAAACGATGATAATCTTTGTTTGATCCTCGTCCGAAGCCTTCCGAAATGTTGCTTGGGATTGAAATAGCACATCTTCTTAATTGTGAAGTGAGTCCAAAAAGTTCTTCTTTTGGGAAACTTGAGGTTGTTGCGTAAGTTTTTGTTACCAAAAGCATTGCTTTCTGCCAAATGAGTAAATCTCGGAACGTATTCATTTGAAGGATTTTATATTTTAATTTACAGATTCTATCAAGCAAAAAACTTTGCCACTTTGAAACTTTGCTACTTTGCTACTTTTTCTAACCCCATTTTTCTAGCTTTTTGCATCATAAATTCAATAGCGGCTTCGTACTCGTTTGGAATTTCACCTTCGAGAATCGCCTCTTTAATGGCTTCTTTTAAAGTACCAATTTCGCGTCCAGGTTTTAAGTTGAAGGTTTCCATAATTTCTTCACCGGAAATTGGCGGCTGGAAATTTCTAACATGATCACGCGCTTCAACTTCCACGATTTTTTGGCGTACAATTTTAAAATTGTTATGGTATTTTTTAAACTTATTCGGATTTTTGGTTGTGATATCAGCTTCGCACAAAATCATCAAATCTTCAATATCTTCGCCAGCATCGAAAACCAATCGTCTTACGGCAGAATCTGTTACCAAATCCTGCGACAACACAATGGGACGTGAACTCATCATAACCATCTTTGCCACATATTTCATCTTGTGATTGAGCGGCATGTGTAATCTGGTAAATAATTTTTTCACCATTTTCCCACCTACAAATTCATGTCCGTGAAAAGACCAACCGTTTTTAGGATGATGTCTTTTTGTAGGAGCTTTGCCAATATCGTGAAGCAATGCAGCCCAACGCAACCAAACGTCTTGCGTGTTTGGCGCAATATTGTCAACCACTTCCAGCGTGTGATAAAAATTATCTTTGTGCGTTTGTCCTTCAGATTCGTCAACGCCTTGCAAAGCAGTTAATTCTGGCAAAATAATATCAAGCAATCCAGATTGGTAAAGCAATAAAAATCCAACCGAAGGTTTTGCGGTCATTAAAATTTTATTGAGTTCGTCCACGATTCTTTCGCCAGAAATAATCTTAATTCGGTCTTTATTTTTAGCGATGGCTTCAAACGAATTTTTTTCGATTTCAAAATTTAATTGAGCGGCGAACCGAATGCCACGCATCATTCGCAAAGGATCGTCAGAAAATGTGATGTCTGGGTCCAAAGGTGTTCGGATGATTTTTTCTTCCAAATCTTGCAAACCGTTGAACGGGTCAATGAGTTCTCCAAAATTATTTTCGTTAAGGGAAATCGCCAAAGCGTTGATGGTAAAATCGCGTCTGTCTTGGTCGTCTTTTAAAGTTCCGGGAGCAACTTCGGGATTTCGGCTATTAAAATTATATGATTCTTTTCTGGCGCCAACAAATTCAATTTCGGTGTCGAGGTAGCGCAACATTGCCGTTCCATAATTTTTAAAAACTTGAACCTTGGGTTTGTTTGGCAATAACTCCGAAACTTTTAAAGCCAAATCAATTCCGCTTCCCACAGCTACAATATCAATGTCTTTCTTAAAATCTCTCTTTAAGATCAAATCCCTTACAAAACCACCAATGACGTAGGTTTCTACGCTAAGCTCTTGTGCTGCTTTGGCGATGATTTTAAAAATGGGATGCTGTAAGAATTCTGTGTAATTCATATTTTATTGAGCCTTCAAAGTTTCAAAGTTTTAAGTTTTCATCGCAAACTAATCACTGAATACTGCGGCTGAAAACTGAAACCTACTTTCTGATAATTTTTACTTGGCTATCATTTGTGAGCTTGATGATGGCGGAAGGTTTTCCGGTCATTTTTTCGTTGGGCAAATTTACAACATAGTCCACACCTTTTAAAATCTCTTCGCTAATTTCTTTAAACGAAATAGGAGTGGGCATCCCCGAAATATTTGCCGATGTAGAAACAAGTGGTTTTTTCATTCGTTCCAAAAGTTTATAGGCAAAAGGTTCTTTTATGATTCTGATTCCCAAAGTTTTATCAGGAGAAATTAAATTTTCTGCCACGTTTCTCGGATTGTCTAAAATAAGCGTCGTGGGTTTTTCTGACAAATCGAGAATATCCCAAGCCACCGAAGGAATTTCTTTAAAAATATTGTAAATCATGCGTTCGCCATTGACCAATACAATCATCGACTTGGTTTCTTCGCGTTTTTTCAGTGCATAAATTTTGGCGACAGCCTCAGCATTTGTAGCATCGCAACCAATTCCCCAAACCGTTTCGGTGGGATAAAGAATGATGCCGCCGTTTTGGATCACTTCAAATGCGTTGTGGATTTCGTTGTTGATTTGCATAAGTTTAAATACTTTTTTTATAAATTTCTAAATATGCTGCAGCCGTGTTTTTCCAGTCGAAAGACAAGCCTCTTTCAATCAATTGCTGAGAATGAATTTCTTTGTTGAGTTCGTTTTGGTGCAAACCGTCAAATAAAGTTTGCTTCATATATTCCG
Organism: Bacteroidota bacterium; assembly: GCA_023387965.1. Lineage (GTDB taxonomy): Bacteria > Bacteroidota > Bacteroidia > Flavobacteriales > Flavobacteriaceae > Flavobacterium. The sequence continues at coordinate 107,246 of JAEWHE010000014.1, forward strand.
GATCAAAATTAGTCCAGTAATTTGCCACATCACCACCAATTTCGGGCAATGAAGTTAAATCAGACAAAAAAACCGGCTTTCCAAAGCGCATCGCCTCAATTGGCGGTAAGCCGAAACCCTCGCGAATAGACGGAAATAAAAAAGCAGTACAATTTTTTAGGTAAAATTGCTTCGCCACGTCGCTCACACGTCCAGTTAGGAAAATTTTGTTTTCCAAATTCTTCTCCTTAATATATTGCTTGATTTCCAGGCCGTATTTTTTTTCGTTATTGCCCGAAATTATCAAAATATGGTCGTCAATTTGTTCCATCATTTTGATAATCGACATGAAATTTTTTCGTTTCAAAAAATCTCCAAGCGAATAAAAAAACGGTTTGTTTAAAGGAATTTCCGATCGAAACCCCGATGTATCTTGCAAAGTCGAAATCGGGTTGCCGTTGTGTACGATATATTCCGGAACATTTGGAACATTAAAATATTCGTAAGTTTGTTTTTTGGCAAATTCAGAAATGTAAGAAATTGCCGTAGCACGATTTAATTTTTCAATAAATTGCTGGTTTCGAGGATGGTTAATATCCGAAGAAATTTCTTCAAAAAAGTTCACATCATGAATGGTAAGCAAGTAATTTTGAGGATTTTTCGGCTCAATTTTCGTATTTTGGTTTACAGAATGCCACAAACTGTATTTCTTTTTGGTTTGAAAAAAAGGATAACGATGAAACCCAAAATATTTGTGGTATTTAAAGGTGTTTCCAAACTCCGAAGCCAAACCTTTTACGTCAGAAGCATTTAAATGCAGTTCAAAATTTTCTAAAGAAATTTGGCTAAAACCTTTAATCAATTCATAATTAAAAGTACCCAATCCGGTCGCTCGATTGTTGAGATTATGGGTTTCTAAAAAAACGGTTTCTTTGGTTTGCATTTTTTTTTGCGAAATTAGGATATTAATTTGAAGTCTTAAAATCATTGTGTATTTTTGTTCATTGCAAAATTTTGGAAGAAACAAAGCGTCAATTCACATTTTTGTAAAATTATTTTTTAAATAAAATATTGATTTTCAGTATTTTAAAATAAGATTCAAGCGCTAAAAAATCACTTGATTCTGTAATTTGAAAGCTACCTTTTGATGAAATTTGCCCTAAATCCAAAATTTGAAAACAGCCTGTCAATGCTCAAAAATGTGATCGACAATTTTGAAACCAAGGGAGAAGATTTTTGTATTGGGAAAAGAAATAAAATTAAAATTTTTCAAACAGAACATGGCGTTCTCAACGTTAAATCGTTCAAAAAACCAAATTTACTCAATGCTTTTGTTTACAGAAATTTCAGGAAATCTAAAGCCAAAAGATCTTTTGAATACGCAAGTTATTTGGCTGAAAATCAAATAGGAACACCAAACCCAATTGGGTATTTCGAGTACTATAATTTTTTGGGTTTAACCCAAAGTTTTTACATCAGCGAACATTTATTGGCCGATTTTACATTTCGGGAATTGGTTTCGCAACCTGAAATGCCAGATCACGAAAATGTGTTGCGACAGTTCACTAAATTTTGTTTCGAATTACACGAAAAAGGAATTGAATTTTTAGACCATTCGCCTGGAAATACCTTGATAATTAAGGGCGAAAACAACCATTATCATTTTTATTTGGTAGATTTAAACCGAATGAAATTTCACGCACAAATGGATTTTGACCTCCGAATGAAAAATCTTCGAAGGTTAACGCCAAAAAAAGAAATGATTGCCGTGATGAGTAATGAATATGCGAAATTGTACGGTAAACCTGAAGCTGAGGTTTTCAGTAAAATGTGGCATGAAACCGAGCAATTTCAAGCAAAATTCCATCGAAAAAAAGCATTAAAAAAGAAATTAAAATTCTGGAAAAAATAAATTTATGAGAGCATCGGTAATCATGAGTACCTACAATTCTGAGGAATGGTTAGAAAAAGTAATCTGGGGTTTTAGTGTGCAAACTTGTCGCGATTTTGAAATTATTATCGCAGACGACGGTTCAACGTCAAAGACGAAAGAACTTTTGGAGCGTTTGCAAAGTCAAATCGAGATTCCAATCGTTCATGTTTGGCAGGAAGATAATGGTTTTCAGAAATCTCAAATTTTAAATAAAGCCATTGTTGCGTCAAATTCAGATTATCTAATTTTTACTGATGGCGATTGCATTCCGCGGAAAGATTTTGTGGAAACACATTTGGAATACCGCGAAAAAGGATATTTTTTGTCAGGAGGTTATTTTATGTTGCCCATGAATATTTCGCAGGCGATTACAAAAGACGATATTTTGGCGCAAAAATGCTTCAATATCAAGTGGTTGCTTTCTCGGGGATTAAAAAAATCTTTCAAAAATAATAAACTTACTGTTTCCGGTTTTTGGGCAAAATTGGCCAATTCTTTAACGCCAACTCGTGCTTCTTGGAACGGACATAATGCTTCCGGCTGGAAAGAGGATTTGGTTTTTATCAATGGTTTTAACCAAGAAATGCAATATGGAGGACAAGATCGTGAATTAGGTGAACGGCTGATTAACAAGGGTTTAAAGTCCAAGCAAATTCGTTACAGTGCAATTGTTGTGCATTTAGATCACAAGCGCGGTTACGTGAACGAGGAAACGTGGAAGAAAAATTTTGCGATTAGAGAAAATACGCGAAAAAACAAAGTGGTAAAAACGCCCGTAGGAATTGATTCTAATTAATTTCCATATATTTTTCTAAAGCGGGAAGAATCAATTCCGGGTTAAAATTTTGGTACAAATCCATTGCTTTTTCTTTCATTTCCTTTGGAGATTTTTCGCCGTAAAGTTCTGGTTTAAAATCTTTTAAATGAACTGAAATATTAGTTTTTCCATCTTCAAAAGAATTCCAAGCTTCTTTATTAATCCAAGTTGAAAAAATCGTAAACGTAGGAATATTCAATGCTTTTGCCATATTTACGGCACCACCTTCGTTGCCAATTAAAGCATTACATTGATAGGTTACCGCCATAAATTCGCGTAAATTTCCAGGAACCAAGTCAATTATAATCTTTGATTTTGTAAAATCATTACAAAGATTGTAAACACTTTTTGCCTCAACTAATTGCGATGGAATGTAGTTAAAAAGCAAAGTAGCGTGGGTTTTTTCGGCAATAAAATCTAAAATTTTTGCCATAAAAGGCAACGGATATGTTTTGTTTTCGCCACTTCCCAAAACGCTAATCATATATATTTTTTCCGAAGAATTAATGTTGAATTTTTCCAACATTTTTTTTCCCAAAGCAATTTCTTCGGGAGTTAAGAATATTTTCGGTTTCGGGTCAAAATCAGCACTTTTTAGAAACGGTTTTAAAAGTAATAATCTGTTTTCGAGTGCTAACCCAATATTCGAATTCGACTTTTTTACTTCGGGTAAAGTATTGGTAAATAAAAAGTTAGAGTTTTTTTTCTTCCAACCTACTTTAGTTTTCGCACCCGAAGCCAAAACCACGGCGTAACTTTCCAACTTCCCGTAAGCATCAATCACCACGTCGTATTTTTGCTTTCTGATTTTTAAAATAAATTTCAAAAGTTGCCATTTGCTCTTTACAAATCGGTCTTCAAACAGAACCAAATTGTCAATATTCGGATTATTTTCCACCACCGGAACCGTGAACGGATAAACCAAATAATCGATTTGAGCATCAGGATATTCGCTTTTCAGATTGTTGCAAATAATCGAACTCGCCAAAACATCACCAATCATCTTCAGCTGAATTACAAGTATTTTCATATCCTTTTAGAGTTGCAAAGTTTTAGAGTTACAAAGTTTCACAGTCGCAAAGTTTCAGAGTTACAAAGTTTCAGAGTTACAAAGTTACAAAGTCATCAATCTAAAATCCTAAATCTAAAATCTAAAATCCTCAATCTTAATACTGCCTAAACCGCCACGTCATACTCTCTCAACGCATTGTTCAGAGAAGTTTTTAAATCCGTCGAAGGTTTTCTTTTCCCAATAATCAAAGCACAAGGCACTTGGTATTCGCCAGCGGCAAATTTTTTCGTGTAACTACCAGGAATCACAACCGATCTCGCAGGAACCACGCCTTTCATCTCCACAGGTTCGTCGCCCGTAACATCAATAATTTTCGTTGAAGCTGTTAAGCAAACGTTTGCCCCTAAAACCGCTTCAGTCTCCACGCGAACGCCTTCCACAACAATACATCTCGAACCAATAAACGCGCCATCTTCAATAATTACAGGAGCTGCTTGAAGCGGTTCCAAAACGCCACCAATCCCAACGCCACCACTCAAGTGAACATTTTTTCCAATTTGAGCACAACTTCCCACCGTAGCCCAAGTGTCCACCATTGTACCTTCATCCACGTAAGCACCAATGTTTACGTAACTTGGCATCAAAATCACGCCACTCGAAATAAAAGCACCATGTCGCGCCACCGCATTCGGAACCACACGAATTCCTTTTTCGGCATAATTGCGTTTCAACGGCATCTTGTCGTGGTATTCAAAAATTCCCGCTTCCAAAGTTTCCATTTTCTGAATAGGAAAATACATCACCACCGCTTTTTTTACCCATTCATTCACTTGCCAACCGCCATTTTCCAACGGTTCAGCCACACGAAGTTTTCCTAAATCCAAAAGTTCGATCACTTCCCGAATAGCCTTCGTAGTCGATTCTTCCTGTAATAAAGCGCGGTTTTCCCAAGCATTTTCAATAGTTGTTTGTAAAGCAGTCATAAAAAATAATTTTGCGCAAAGATATATTTTTTTCAGAAGCGAATCATCAGGCATTTTCAGGAAAGGCAATTCCCGCTTTCCGCTTCAATCTTTTTATCAATTGCCCTCGGATTGAAATCCGGTGCAATCAATAAAAAGGATTTCCGCTTCAATCGGGGCTAATGGAAAATCCATTTTTTTGCCAGGAAAAGTTCGGGACAAAGCAAGCGTCCAACCAAAGGTCATTTTTTTAATTCACCAATTAATTGTAACTTACCAAGTATCATCAAATCAATTACAACCGACTTCAATCAGTTGAAAAAAAAGACTCATCCACAAAGCAAATAATCAATAACAACTGACTTCAGTCAGTTGAGAAAACACATCAATCACTCAGTTGAAAACAATAAAATATGAAAGACAATTTCTCCCACCAATCGGAAGACTATTCTAAATTTCGTCCTACATATCCCAGTGAATTGGTCGAAAAAATCGTTTCGCTTGCACCAGAAAAAAAATTGGCTTTAGACGTCGCCACGGGAAACGGACAATTTGCCGCTGCAATTTCTAAATATTTTGAAACCGTTCACGCAACCGATATTAGCGACAACCAATTGCTTCATGCCAAACGCGTCCTAAACGTCATCTACAAAAAAATGCCAGCGGAAACCACCGATTTTGAAGATGATTTTTTCGACTTGATTACTGTGGCTCAAGCCGTGCATTGGTTTGATTTTGATGTGTTTTACAAAGAAATTCATCGCATTTTAAAACCAGACGGAATTTTTGCCATCATCGGCTACGGACTCATGAACACTAATCCCGAGACGGACAAAATTATACACAAATTCTACCACGAAGTCGTTGGCCCGTTTTGGGGCGAAGAACGAAAATATCTTGACGAGAATTACGAAACTATTCCGTTTCCTTTCGATGAAATTCAAATGGAACAACATTCCAGCGATTTTCATTGGACGTTCGAGCAATTGATAGGTTATCTCGAAACCTGGTCGGCCGTTCAACATTACAAAGCACATCACAACCAAAATCCGTTGGATTTAATTCGGGACGAACTAAAAATTTCATGGGAAAAATCGGATAAAAAAATAAGTTTTCCGATGCTTTTACGAGTAGGTACAAAATTCAATTTGCGTTGATTCTTCGGAATTAATCCTAACTTTGGAAAAAAAAATCATGCCCAGAATCCTCGCCATTGACTACGGAAAAAAACGCACCGGTATTGCCATTACCGACGACATGCAAATCATTGCATCGGGTCTTACAACCGTTGCCTCGGAAACAGCCTTGCAATTTCTTTTCGACTATTTTTCGAAAGAAAAAGTGGAACTTGTTTTAATCGGCGAACCCAAACAAATGGACTATTCCCCGTCGGAAAGTGCGGCGATTATTGAAAAGTTTGTCGACAATTTCAAACAAAAATTTCCTGAAATGCCGATAAAGCGGGTGGACGAGCGGTTTACCTCAAAAATAGCATTTCAGACCATGATTGATAGTGGCATGACTAAGAAACAGCGTCAAAACAAAGCATTGATCGACGAAATTTCGGCCACAATTTTGCTTCAGGATTATCTGCAACAGAGAAGATAGCAGTTGTTAAAATTCTTATTTAAAATTATTATAAATAATCTGAAAAATAAATCATAAAAAGTATCTTTGCAGTTCAAAAAAATTGCGATGAATACTACTTCAAAAACACAAGCCGATGTTGTTTTAATTGGTGCTGGAATTATGAGTGCCACGCTTGGTTTGTTGCTAAAAGAACTTGATCCTTCCTTAAAAATAGAAATTTACGAACGCCTCGATGTTGCCGCTGCAGAAAGTTCCGATGCTTGGAACAATGCCGGAACCGGACATTCCGCATTTTGTGAATTAAATTATACACCAGAATTGCCAAACGGTAAAATCGATACTAAAAAAGCGGTAAAAATCGCCGAATCTTTTGAAGTTTCCAGACAATTTTGGGCATATTTGGTAGAGAAAAATCTCATTGACAATCCGGAAAATTTTATCAAAAGCATTCCGCACATGAGTTTTGTTTGGGGTGAAAAAAATGTGAATTTCCTTAAAAACCGATTCGAAGCCTTACAGCAATATAATCTATTTAAAGGAATGGAATATTCTGAAGAGGCGAATCAAATTTCTCAATGGATGCCGCTTGTGATGGAAGGTAGAGATGCCAAAAGTTCATTTGCCGCAACGAATATGAAAATCGGAACTGATGTAAATTTTGGAGCTTTAACCAGAGCAATTTTTAATTATTTGCAAACGCTTGATGGCGTGAACATGCATTTTCACCATGAAGTTAGAAAATTAAAACACCAACGTGACGGTAAATGGCGATTAAAAATTACCAATTTATCTTCCGGCGAAAAAATAAAAGCTTACACGCCATTTGTATTTATTGGAGCTGGTGGAGGTTCATTGCCATTGCTTGAAAAATCTGGCATTCCGGAAGGAAAAGGTTTCGGCGGTTTTCCGGTAAGTGGTCAATGGTTGAAATGCATCAACCCTGAAATTATTGAAAAACACAACGCAAAAGTGTACGGAAAAGCTTCGGTTGGAGCACCTCCAATGTCGGTTCCACATATTGATACGCGAATGATTGATGGAAAAAAAGCGTTACTTTTTGGACCTTATGCCGGATTTTCAACTAAATTTTTAAAAAATGGTTCGTATTTAGATTTGCCGCTTTCGATTAAACCCAACAATTTAATTCCGATGCTTTCTGCAGGTTTTAATAATTTGCCATTAACCAAATATTTAATTGAGCAAGTTCGCCAATCGCCAGAAGACAGAATCGAGGCTTTGCAAGAATATTTGCCCGATGCCAAACTCAAAGATTGGGTTTTGGAAACTGCCGGACAACGTGTTCAGGTGATTAAAAAAAGTGAATCGGGTGGAGGTGTTTTAGAATTTGGAACCGAAGTGGTAACAGCAGGAGATGGTTCGCTTGCGGTATTGTTAGGAGCTTCTCCTGGAGCTTCAACCGCCGTTTCCATTATGTTAGATTTGATAAAATTATGTTTTCCTGAAAAAGAAAAATCTGCCGAATGGCAACAAAAATTAAAAGAAATCATCCCTTCTTTTGGAACAAATCTTAACGATAACGAAGATTTATTAAACCAAGTTCGTAGTCATACTGCGGCAGTTTTAAAACTTTAATAGAAAATAAAAAAAAAAAACAAAAAATGTCCGCCTAAGTTGCGGACTTTTTTATTGCGTTTGGTGTAATTGTTTAGCAGCTTTAACGATACTTTCGGACAAATTGGTAAGCCAAACTAATTGCTCAATCACCAATTGCGCTTCTTGCATTTTTAGCAAAAATTCATCGTCATTTTGCAAATGAATTTCACGTAATTCTTTGGCTCTAATATTTTTCAATTCAGTAAATCGCATCGCTAGTTCTTCCTGATTGCTAATATTTGCAAGCGTATCCGTAACTTCAAGATCGGCAAAAGTGATGGCATAATTTAAGTTTTTAATCACCGTTTGCACTACAGCATTAAACGCTTCAGAAGCCTTGTAGGTTTTGTGAGTTTGCACATAAGTTCCCAAAGACGCCAATGACGAAAGCAAGGTGTGATTTAAAACCGCCAATTTGTAAACCTGTTGCACTTGTTTTTGTTTGGATTTCGGTTCCTGCGTCATTCTTTGGAACGAAGCCATCAAATTTCCAATCTCGATAAAAGCATTTTTTCGGGCAATTCGGTAACTGGTTGGCGCTTCATTTTTATTGTTATACAATTCAGAAATTTCTGTCAAATAATCTCTGTTGGCTTCAATCGACTTTTTGATGTAAGCCGGTTGCGTCATAAATTCCCATGAAGGCCAGAAAAAATAATTGGCAATAAACGCCAAAGTTGCCCCAACCACGGTATCTAAAATTCTGTATTGGATGACGTCGTTAATATTTGGCGTAATAATTCCATAAATAAAAACGACGTAAATGGTGACAAAAGTGGCGCCAACTTTGTAATTGATTCCCGTAAAAGTAAAACCCATAATCATCGAACAAATCGCCAAACCACCCAAAATTATATTGTTATGTACAAAAAGTAAAATGGCAAAAGCAATGATTCCGCCGGCAACTGTGCCAATAATTCGCTGATATGATCGCGATTTTGTGAGTCCGTAACCGGGACGCATGATTACCACAACGGTTAATAAAATCCAATAAACATTTTCTAAAGCAAAAACATTTCCGATCAAAAAAGCCAAAAAAATCGTAGCCGTCAACCGAAGCGAATGCCTAAAAATGGTCGATGAAAAACTCAAATTTTCCTTAAAAGTACTCCACGGATAATATTGTGGCGCCAAAATTCTCCCCACGTTTCTGTCGCCAGAAAGTAGCGATTTCAAGTCGGAATTAGGCAACAAAGCACGTTCAATATTTTTAATTTTTTCAATTTGTTTTTGAGCATAATGCAACATGTTTCCCAGCATGTAAACGCCTTCTGCCGCTTGTTCTTTGCCCAAAATTTCTTCGTAAATTGCAATCGAATGTTCTAATGAAGCCAAATCCTGGATAAGATTATGTTTGGCTACATATTTTTTTCTTTTGTTAGAAATAATTTTTGCAACCGATTTTAAAGACGAAGCCAAGTTATAAGCCAGATTTTGGTAGGTTGCTAAAACCTTTTGATGATCTTCAAATTTTTTATGAAGCTTATCATGATCGAACGATGTAGAAAGAGCCAATTCCAAAATTTCTACCAAAGCAATAAAGGCAATAGTATGTTTGCGGATTTGCGTTGAAGTCCCGCTGGTGTTGGTTCTGTGGCGAATTAAAATTTCCCGAAGATTTTCGTGAATGGTATTTAATTCCACCTGAAGATATAATTGTTTCTCAATAATTTTTTCACGATTAGCGGTTTCGTTCCATAAATCTCCGCGAAGTTTCATGTATTTTGCCGTGAGTTTCAGACATTCTGCTAATTGTAATTCGACGTATTTGTGTGGTTGAAAAAAATAAAATACCAACGAAACGCAGGTGTAAAATAAACCTCCTGCAAGCATTAGCGCAGAATATTTGAAAATCTCGGAATAATCTTCGTGAATATGTCCAAATGCCAAACAAAGCGACAATAATGCAGAAAACGAAACAAAAGTAGCCCGTTGACCATACACGGAAATCATCGAAAAGAAAAAAAACAGCAACCCCAAAACCGGAAACAAAATAAACGAATGCGGAAAAAGTAAATTGACAATCAAATTACATCCGGCAACAATTGCTGAAGCTACTAAAAGTCCTTTTATCTTGTGCTTTAAAATACTTGGAATGTCACTTGGGTAAGTTAAAAAAGCACCAATTGCAATATTAAAACCAATTTGGAAATTCCCGAAGTAAGAAAATAAAAGTACGGGCAAAACCGCTGCAAACGTTACTTGCAAAGCATTGGTAAAATTAGTAGTTGCGGTAAAGTCCCGGATTTTCTGAATCATGACGGCAGCGGTTATGAGCAAAGATAACCATTGGTAATTTTTTTAACATTAAAAAAAATAAAAAATTTTAGTTATTTGTCTTTGCAAAACTTTGGCACGGCTTAATAAATTTTTCATTATTTTTGCCCTCCGGTTTTAGAGGAAAAACCTTTAAAACATAAGTTTCAAAACCAAAAAAACACAATGATTTTACCAATTGTAGGATATGGAGATCCAGTTTTGAGAAAAGTAGGAAGCGAGATTCCGCAAGATTATCCTAACTTGTCCGAGACAATTGCGAACATGTACGAAACCATGTATAATGCTTACGGCGTTGGACTTGCAGCACCGCAAGTTGGCATGAGTATTCGCCTTTTTGTGGTTGATACAGCTCCTTTTGGCGAAGATGATGAATTGGAAAAAGAGGAACAAGAGCAGTTGAAAAACTTCAAAAAAACCTTCATTAATCCTAAAATTATCAAGGAAGAAGGCGAAGAATGGGGTTTTAACGAAGGTTGCTTGAGTATTCCTGAAGTTCGCGAAGACGTTTACCGAAAAGAAAAAATTACCATTGAATATTTCGATGAAAATTTTAATAAAAAAACAGAAGAATACGATGGTTTGATTGCTCGCGTGATCCAGCATGAATACGATCATATTGAAGGGATTTTATTTACCGATAAAATTTCGACCTTGAAAAAAAAGCTCATTAAAAAGAAGTTGCAAAACATCATGGATGGTAAAGCCAGACCGGATTACCGCATGAAATTTGCCAACAAAAAAGGGCGTTAATTATTTTTTGAAAAAATATTTTAAATAAATAAAAATTTACAAAATGAACATCGACAAAATATTAGCAATTTCTGGGAAACCAGGACTTTATCTTTTAAAAATGCAAACCAGAACCGGATTTGTAGCTGAATCGCTTTTGGATGGAAAAAAAGTAACCGTAGGTTTGAGAAGCAACGTAAGTTTGTTATCGGAAATTTCGATTTATACTTACGAAAAAGAGAAACCTTTGCATGAAGTAATGCAAGCCATTGCAGACAAAGAAAATAACGGTCCGGCTCCATCTCACAAAGAAGATGCGGCAACTTTAACCGCTTATTTCCAAGAAGTTTTACCAGATTACGATCAGGAAAGAGTTTATATTTCTGATATTAAAAAAGTATTGCATTGGTATAATATGTTACAAGCAAAAGGATTTACTACAGAAGAAGCTCCAGTTGAAACAGCAGAAACTCCCGCTGAAGAAAAATAATTTTTTACAGAAAAAACATAAAAAAACCTCCGAAACTCCGGAGGTTTTTTGCTTTTAACAACGTTTTTTATTGTTGTTCATAATCATAATTTACCATCCAGTGAATCCCGAATTTATCCACAAACATTCCGAAAAGAGCACCCCAAAAAGTTTTTTCTAAAGGCATGATGATGTGACCATTTTCGCTCAAACCGTCAAATAATTTTTTTGCTTCGGCTTCATTTTCAGCGTTAATAGAAACAGAAATATTAGTTCCCGCTTTAACTGGAGGACTAAAAGCTTCGTGTGTATCGCTTCCCATTAAAACCGAATCTTTCCCAATTGGCAAACTCACGTGCATTATTAAATTGCCAATTTCTTCCGGCATCGGACCTTTGCTTTCATCAGCAGGCATGTCTTTAAATCTTCCGATGTAGGAAAAATCGCCTCCAAAAACAGATTTGTAAAATAAAAATACTTCTTCGCAATTTCCGTTGAAGCTTAAATAAGGATTAATTTGTGCCATAGTTTTTTAAATTTTTGTTAGTTGATTTTTTTCATTTTAAAAGTTTCATCAGCCGGAATTCCTTTTTTTATCCCCGAAATCGTGGCTACTAAACTATCGTCCAAAACTTTGTTGTAAATAATTTTGTTCGGATAATCGTGATTTTCGTTCTCAAAAATAGCAGTTTTATTGTTGAAAAATGTAGATGCAAATGCCACTGGTTTGCCCTCGTTTTGGTTGGCAACATTCACTTCGTAAACCAAATTATTTCCGGATTGAAACAATTTTACTTTTTCGGCAAAAACCGTATCATTTTTAATCACAAAATAACTTTCACCTGATAAAGTAGAATCATTTTCTTTGGTCCAAATTTCTGATAAATTGCCTTCCGGCGAATTGTTTTCCCAACGACCCAACATCCACTGAACATTTGTCAATGCTAAATATTTTCCGTCAGACATTTTTGGTGCTTCGCGTTGAGCATCGTGTGCTTCTTTGCAAGAAAAAAGTCCTAACAACAAGCAACTTGCGAAAATTTTAATTTCTGTTTTCATTTTTGATAAAAATTAAAAAATGTGATGCAATTTAACATAATTTGTCAGTTTGCAATCACATCGGAAATAGAAAATATTTTCGTAAATTTGCACTCCAAAATAAAGGAAGAGAGATGTTAGATAGACTGCAAATAGTGAAACAACGTTTTGATGAGGTTTCGGATTTAATTATCCAACCCGATGTAATTGCCGATCAAAAACGTTACGTTCAACTCAATAAAGAATACAAAGACCTTAAAGCGCTTGCCGAAAAACGTGATGAATACGTGAATTTAATGGGCAACATCGACGAGGCAAACGAAATAATCGCCGACGGAAGTGACGCGGAGATGACGGAAATGGCAAAAATGCAACTTGAGGAAGCAAAAGGTCGTTTGCCGGAATTGGAAGAAGAAATTAAATTCATGTTGATCCCAAAAGATCCGGAAGACGCCAAAAACGTAATGGTGGAAATTCGTGCCGGAACCGGTGGCGATGAGGCCAGTATTTTTGCCGGTGATTTGTTCCGAATGTACACCAAATACTGCGAGAGCAAAGGTTGGAGAACTTCTGTCGTAGATTTGAACGAAGGAACTTCGGGTGGTTTTAAAGAGGTAATTTTTGAAGTTACAGGCGAAGATGTTTACGGAACTTTAAAATTTGAAGCCGGAGTGCATCGTGTTCAACGCGTTCCGCAAACCGAAACCCAAGGTCGTGTTCACACGTCTGCGGCAACGGTTATGGTATTGCCTGAAGCTGAAGAATTTGACGTTCATATCGACATGAACGACGTTCGAATTGATTATTTTTGTTCGTCAGGTCCTGGAGGTCAATCGGTTAACACCACAAAATCCGCGGTTCGTTTAACACACGTTCCAACCGGATTGGTGGCGCAATGTCAGGACGAAAAATCCCAGCATAAAAATAAAGACAAGGCATTCACGGTTTTGCGTTCGCGTTTGTACGAACAGGAATTGGCGAAAAAGCAGGAAGAAGATGCAAAAAAACGAAATTCTCAGGTAAGTTCGGGAGACCGTTCTGCGAAAATTCGTACTTATAATTATGCACAAGGAAGAATTACCGATCACAGAATTGGCGTTAGTATTTTCGACCTTGACGGCTTCATGAACGGAAATCTTCACAAAATGATCGACGAACTTCAACTTGTTTCCAACACCGAAAAGTTGAAAGAAGCAAGCGAAGTTTTTTAATCAAGAAAAAAGAAAAAAGAAAAAAGAAAAAAGAAAAAAGAAAAAAGATGTTAGACGTTACAGTTTGACATCTTTTTTTTTAGTTTCGTTTTTCTTCTTTCATCTTTCATCTTTCATTTTTGGTCTATTCTCTATTCACTATTCTCTATTTTCTATTCTCTATTTTCTGTCCTCTGTTTTCTGTCCTCTATTTTCTCAGAAATGCTTTATTTTTTTCCGAACTTTGTAAAATGTCGAATTGCTAATCCTAAATCTTAGATCAAAAATCTGAAATTTCCTAAATCAACAACATGACAACACAACAACTAACGGAACAAATCAAAACAAAAAATTCATTTCTCTGCATTGGCCTCGATGTGGATTTAAACAAAATTCCGCCACATTTATTAGAATCCGAAGATCCAATTTTTGAGTTTAACAAAGCCATAATCGATGCTACTCATGATTTAGCTGTGGCTTACAAACCGAACACCGCTTTTTACGAAGCTTACGGTTTGAAAGGTTGGATTGCATTGGAAAAAACCATCAACTATTTAAACCACAAGCATCCGGAAATTTTCACCATCGCCGATGCGAAACGTGGTGATATCGGAAACACTTCGGCTATGTACGCAAAAGCCTTTCTGCAAGATTTGGCGTTTGATTCCGTAACGGTTGCACCTTACATGGGCAAAGATTCGGTTGAACCTTTTTTGGCTGTAAAAAATAAATTTACCATTTTGTTGGCGTTAACATCCAACGAAGGTGCGTTCGATTTCCAAACTAAAGATTGCAACGGAAAAGAACTCTACAAGCAAGTAATTGAAACTTCAAAATCTTGGGAAAACTCCGAAAATCTGATGTACGTCGTTGGTGCAACAAAAGCTGAATATTTTTCCGAAATCAGAAAAATAGTTCCTAATAATTTCTTGTTAGTTCCCGGAGTTGGAACTCAAGGAGGAAGTCTTTCAGAAGTCTGTAAATTTGGTTTAAATGAAAACGTTGGTTTGCTGATCAATTCTTCTCGAGGAATCATCTATGCAGGAAAGGAAGAAAATTTTGCCGAAAAGGCGAGAGACGAAGCCCAAAAAATTCAGAGAGAAATGGCGGAAATATTGAACTAATTATAAGCCATAAATTCCCAAATTCTCTTTTTTCAATATAGAAATTCGTGAATTCGTGGCTAAAAGTATTCTGAAAAATATATGAAAACCTTTCACGATCAAATAGGAAACCGGCATCAATTTGAAAAAGTTCCGCAACGCATTATTTCATTGGTTCCGTCACAAACGGAATTGCTTTCCGATATGCATTTGGAAGAAAATATTGTGGGAGTTACCAAATTTTGTGTGCATCCGTATCGCTTAAAATCAACCAAGAAAATTATTGGCGGCACGAAAAAAGTTCATTTTGAAAAAATAAAATTGCTCCAACCCGATATTATCATCGCCAACAAAGAAGAAAATACGCCCGAAATTGTGGCGCAATTGCAAGAAATTGCTCCAGTTTGGGTAACCAATATCATCACTTTTGAAGATGTTTTACAGATGATTTCCGACTTTGGCCAAATCTTCAATCGAAGAACCGAAGCACAAAAATGGAATGACAAATTGAAGTTTGCGTATCATGATTTTCAGCAATTTATGCAAAATAAAACATCGCAACGAGTGGCTTATTTTATTTGGAAAAATCCTTACATGGTTGCTGGTTCCGACAATTTTATCAATGAAATGCTCAAGCTCAATAAATTTGAAAATATCTACGACAATCAAGAAAAGTTTCCGGGTAGATATCCAGAAGTTATTGTGCAAAAAATGCGCATTCAAGGTGATCCCGAAATTGTATTTTTATCCTCCGAACCCTTTCCGTTTAAAGATGAAGACGCTTTTGAATTAGGACGACATACACATCACGCCAAAACCATTTTTGTAGATGGCGAAATGTTTTCTTGGTATGGTTCCAGACTGCTGAAATCATTCGATTACTTCAAAAAAATTCATCAAAATTTATAAAATAAAAAAGCCGGAACTTTGTTAAAAAGCACCGGCGTTTTTTTTCTAACTAACCCTAACCAAATGAGAAAACCATTAATCTCTTTGCAAAGTTGCAACTTTTTTTTCAGTTGTAATGTTAAGGTAATGTTATTTATGTCGCTGAAAATTAATTTTTTACATTTACAAATGTCATCTTTTGTCCTGCATGGCAAATACTCTTTTAAGCAAATCTGATGTTCGAGCCGAAAGATTAGTTCTGATGTCTTTTTCTTCAACTGCAATCATCGTAAAAACACCTTTCATGGCTTCGTTGGTTACATAATCTGTCAAATCCGGATTCACATCTTTTGTCAGCGGAACCGCATTGTATTTCGTAATAATATTTGCCCAAACTTTATCGGCACCAACTTTTCCAAGCGAATTTTTTACAACCGGACTAAATTTACCATACAAAGCCGTTGAAGTCGTTCTTTGTAAATAATTAGTTGCCGCATCCTGGTTGCCTAACAGAATATTTTTGGCGTCAGTAAACGTCATATTTTTTACCGCTGAAACAAAAATAGGTGTGGCTTCTTTCACGGCGTCTTCTGCCGCACGATTTAACACCTTCAATCCTTCGTCAGCCAAACTCGACAGACCAATATCACGAAGTGTTTTGTCCACTTTTTGAAGTTCCGCTGGTAATAAAATTTTCACCAATTGATTTTTAAAAAAACCATCGGTTGCGGTAAGTTTTGAAACTTCTTTGTCAATTCCGTTGTTAAGTGCTTCTTTTAATCCTGCTGCGATGTCAGGGTTTCCCAAAGTTGTCCCGAGTCCCGGATATTGACTGGCAACTTGCTGTAATTCTGCGCAACCGAATAATGCAAAAGTGGCTGAAAGGAGGATAATTTTTTTCATGAATTTAATTTTTGATAAAATCAAAGGTAACAAAGTTTGAGCCAAAAATAATTTGTTGAAATTTTTTCTGAAAAGCCACCTGATTTGGGATTACATTCTCTTAAAGTTTTTTAATAAATTCGTAAATTGCACACCTAAAATCGACAGATATTTTAATATGGAACCAGCAAAACCTTATATTCCTAAAAATAAAGTAAGAATTGTAACTGCCGCAGCACTTTTTGATGGACATGATGCCGCCATCAACATCATGCGAAGAATCATCCAATCAACGGGTGTTGAAGTCATCCATCTGGGGCATGACAGAAGTGTGGAAGAGGTTGTAAATACTGCCATTCAAGAAGATGCAAATGCCATCGCCATGACTTCCTATCAAGGTGGTCACAACGAATATTTCAAATATATGTACGACCTTTTGAAAGAAAAAGGAGCGGGACATATCAAAATTTTCGGAGGAGGAGGAGGAGTAATCCTTCCAGATGAAATCAAGGATTTACAGGATTACGGAATTACGAGAATTTATGCTCCAGACGATGGACGTGAATTAGGTTTGCAAGGAATGATCAATGATTTGGTTCAAAAATCAGATTTTCCAATCGGAGATAAATTGAATGGTGAAGCCAAACATTTGGAGGAAAAAAATCCAACGGCAATTGCCCGTGTGATTTCTTCTGCTGAAAATTTCCCAGAAATAGCTAAGGAAACTTTGGATACAATCCATAAGCAAAATGAAACTAGCAAAATCCCAGTTTTAGGAATTACTGGAACGGGTGGAGCAGGAAAATCATCTTTGGTAGATGAATTGGTTAGAAGATTTCTTATCGATTTTCCAGAAAAAACAATCGGATTGATTTCTGTCGATCCTTCGAAAAGAAAAACGGGTGGTGCTTTATTGGGAGATAGAATCCGAATGAATGCGATCAATAATCCTCGTGTTTATATGCGTTCGCTGGCGACACGTCAATCGAATTTGGCTTTGTCAAAATATGTTGCCGAAGCGATTCAGGTTTTGAAAGCGGCAAAATATGACATTATTATATTGGAAACTTCTGGAATCGGACAATCGGATACAGAAATTATGGACCATTCTGATGTTTCATTATACGTAATGACTCCTGAATTTGGTGCCGCAACGCAATTGGAAAAAATCGATATGCTTGATTTTGCTGATTTGGTGGCCATCAATAAATTTGACAAGAGAGGTTCATTGGATGCTTTGCGCGATGTGAAAAAGCAATTCCAACGCAATCACAATCTTTGGGATGCAAATCCAGATGATTTGCCAGTTTTCGGAACGATTGCTTCGCAGTTTAACGATCCGGGAATGAATACGCTTTACAAGGCAATCATGGATAAGATTGTAGAGAAAACCGAATCTGATTTGGTTTCTACTTTCGAAATTACACGTGAGATGAGCGAGAAAATCTTCGTGATTCCGCCACACAGAACGCGTTATTTGTCTGAAATAGCTGAAAACAATAGAAAATACGATGCGACTGCTTTAACGCAACAGCAAGTAGCACAAAAATTATACGGAATCTTCAAAACCATCGAATCGGTTTCAGGGAAAAAACCTGAGATTACTAAAGCTGGAATCAATGATGATTCAGTTTACAAGAGTGCAATTCAAGGTGAGGACGAAAACAGAATTTTCCTGAATTTACTTTTGAACCAATTCGATAAAGTAAAAATGGACTTGGACCCTTACAATTGGGAGATTATCCAGACTTGGGACGAAAAAGTAAACAAGTACAAGAATCCTGTCTATACTTTTAAAGTGCGTGACAAGGAAATCAAAATTGCAACACATACAGAATCATTATCACATTCTCAAATCCCAAAAGTGGCTTTGCCTAAATACGAAGCTTGGGGTGATATCTTGAGATGGTGTTTGCAAGAAAATGTTCCTGGTGAATTTCCTTTTACGTCAGGATTGTATCCTTTCAAAAGAGAAGGTGAGGATCCATCGAGGATGTTTGCTGGTGAAGGTGGTCCAGAAAGAACAAACAAGCGTTTCCATTATGTGAGTGCTGGTTTGCCTGCAAAGCGTCTTTCTACAGCTTTTGATAGTGTGACGTTGTACGGAAACGATCCGCATTTGCGTCCGGATATTTATGGAAAAATCGGTAATGCCGGTGTTTCGATTTGTTGTTTGGATGATGCGAAGAAATTGTATTCTGGTTTTAATTTGGCGCATCCGTTGACTTCTGTGAGTATGACCATTAACGGTCCAGCTCCGATGTTGCTTGGATTTTTTATGAACGCGGCGATTGATCAGCAGTGTGAGATTTACATCAAAGAAAATAATTTGGTAGATGAAGTTGAAACTACAATCAATGAAATCTACAAGAAAAAAGGTCAAGAGCGACCACAATATAATGGTGATCTTCCGGCTGGAAATGATGGTTTAGGATTGATGCTTTTGGGTGTAACTGGAGATCAGGTTTTGCCAGAAGCGGTTTACAATGAAATCAAAGTGAGAACGCTTTCACAGGTTCGTGGAACGGTACAGGCAGATATTTTAAAGGAAGATCAAGCTCAGAACACTTGTATTTTCTCAACGGAGTTTGCTTTGAGATTGATGGGTGACGTTCAGGAGTTTTTCATCAAAAATAATGTTAGAAACTTCTATTCAGTTTCTATTTCGGGGTATCATATTGCGGAAGCTGGGGCGAATCCGATTACGCAATTGGCGTTTACCTTGGCAAATGGTTTCACTTATGTGGAATATTATTTGAGCCGTGGAATGGACATCAATGATTTTGGACCAAACTTGTCTTTCTTCTTCTCAAACGGAATTGATCCGGAATATGCCGTGATCGGACGTGTGGCGCGAAAAATTTGGGCGAAAGCCTTGAAAAACAAATATGGAGCCAACGAAAGAGCACAGATGTTGAAATACCACATTCAAACTTCGGGACGTTCATTGCACGCCCAGGAGATTGATTTTAATGATATTCGTACGACTTTGCAGGCTTTGTATGCGATTTATGATAATTGTAATTCATTGCATACTAACGCTTATGACGAAGCGATTACAACTC
This sequence comes from Bacteroidota bacterium, assembly GCA_023387965.1. GTDB lineage: Bacteria > Bacteroidota > Bacteroidia > Flavobacteriales > Flavobacteriaceae > Flavobacterium. The sequence goes on from JAEWHE010000014.1 coordinate 126,797, forward strand.
CAACGGAAGAATCGGTTCGTAGAGCAATGGCAATTCAGTTGATTATCAATAAGGAATTAGGTTTGGCGAAAAATGAAAACCCGATTCAAGGTTCGTTTATTATTGAAGAATTGACGGATTTAGTGGAAGAAGCTGTGTTGCAGGAATTCGACAGGATTACCGAAAGAGGTGGTGTTTTGGGAGCAATGGAAACAATGTACCAACGTTCGAAAATTCAAGAGGAAAGTATGTACTATGAAATGCTGAAACACACAGGCGAATTCCCTATCATAGGTGTGAATACGTTCTTGAGTTCAAAAGGTTCGCCAACTGTGATTCCGGCGGAAGTTATCCGTGCAACCGAAGAAGAGAAACAGTTTCAGATTGATATGTTGGATAATTTACATCAATTTTATTCTGACAGGACTAAAAATGAACTATCTGTGATTCAAGATATTGCCATTAACAACAAAAATATTTTTGAGCAATTGATGGAAACCACTAAATATTGTTCATTGGGAGAAATCACTTCTTCGTTGTTTGAAGTTGGAGGACAATACCGAAGAAATATGTAGTTTTTAGAAGCAAGATACAAGAGCAAAGAGAAAAGGCCTTTTAGAAGAGGTCTTTTCTCATTTTAGTTTTTTGGAGCATTTTTTTGTTTCGCTTTTGGCAAAAAAAATATCAGAGCAATTTAGAAGCGAGAAAAACGTATATTTTTCTCAAAAATAAAATGCTATAAACTTTTTAGAAAATCGTGTAAGAAAACACAACTGCTTCGGCCGTATGTTTGTAAAAGAATTTACGAGCTGGGGGGCTTTTAAGTTTGTAAGATACGAAATGTATGGGTAAAGAGAGGTTCCAACTTTGGAACCTCTTTTTTATTGAGTAGAATTGATTAATTTTGAAACGATGAAAAAGAAATTAAAAGAAGAAATCCTGCTGAAAGACGCGTCTGTCAAAAAAGTGCAATTCGATAAAATTTGGTTTTACGATTTAAAAGATATGGAAGATTATCTTGAAGAAAGTTTGAGCGAGGTTGAAACCGTTCACTTGCCTTTTATGATTGACGGCGAAAAAATTAATACCAAATGCGCTACTTTGGAAGATATTGAAAGAGTCCGAAAGGAAAAAGCGGGCGAAAAAAATATTTGATTTTGAAAATTTTCTGGCTCATTTTGTTCACTGCTACAATTGCGCAAGCTCAAAAACTGAAGCCTGAATTTTCTGTTGTACTTTCTGATAGCATTAGGGAAACTTCTGGGTTGGTATTTACAAATGACGGTTTGTGGACGCATAACGATGATACGGATACCAATATTTACCAACTCGATACTATTTCGGGAAAAATTATCAATACTATTTTTTTGCCAAATGTAAAAAACAAAGATTGGGAAGAAATTGATGCTGACGAAAATTACTTCTACATTGGCGATTTTGGCAATAATGTAAAGGGAAATCGTCGTGATTTGCAATTGCTTCGGGTGGATAAAGTTTCCAAAAAAATTGATACAATTGCTTTCCGATACTCAGATCAAGAAAATTTTTTGCCCGAAAAACCTAACAAAACCGATTTTGACGGAGAAGCTTTTGTAGTAACTGAAAATTATATTTTTATTTTCACCAAACAATGGAAATCGAAAAAAACCACCGTTTATCAATTGCCTAAAACGCCCGGAAACTTTCTGGCGAAACGAATGGGGGAATTCAATGTGAAAGGCCTGATTACAGGCGGAACATTTGTCGATAAAACTTTGGTTTTTTGTGGTTATAACAAAAAGGTAAAGCCGTTTTTATTTTTTGTGTATGATTTTGATGAAAATTTTTCTAGCGATTTTAAGACAAAAAAAATAAAACTGAAATTACCGTTTCATCAAGTGGAAGGAATCACTTCAACTGACGGAAAATGGTTCTATTTTACAAACGAAAAACTTCAAGTTCAGCCGTTTATAAATGTAAAAGCAAAATTGCATAAAATCAATTTGTCCCAATTTGTTTCGCCTGAATAAATTATTCAAAAACACTTCAAAACATAAATTTGTCAGAAAAAACATTATGATATTTTTTTTGGCTCTATTTTTGGAATATATTTATAAACCTTAAAAAATTTAAATTATGAAAAAGATATTTTTACTCCTGACGGTTGCGGCTACGACGTTTTTTACAAGTTGTAATAACGACGACAATGTAAATAACTTTCAGGATAACGACACCATCGCTGAAGTTTTTGAGATTAGAAACGTGAACTTTATGGGAACTTCTGGCTACGAAATTTTTTACGAATTCGGGCAATTTCCACTTTATGATTCTGATATGATTTTGGTTTATCGCTTGGCTGCTGTAGAAAATGGTCGTGATGTTTGGGAATTGTTGCCAAAAACAGTTTATTTTGACAATGGTACTGAATTAGATTACAACTATGATTTCACAACGCAGGATATCCGAATTTATATGTCAGGAACTTTAGATCTTGCATCTGTTCCGGAATTTACTCAAAATCAGTTGTTTAGAGTAGTAATTATTCCAGGATTTTTGTCAAATAGAGGCGGAAATTCTTTTGATGTGAATGATTATCAATCGGTTATTGACTTCCATGGAATTAGCGATGCAAATCCTGCACAGTTAACCAAGAAATAATAAAAATGGAAAACCGAACTCTTATTAAGTTCGGTTTGTTTTATAAATAAAAAAGCCGGAAGTCGTAGTGATTTCCGGCTTTTTCGTGTGAATTAATAACTAAGCTTTTAGTAAAATTTGCTTTGCAGCTTTTAGTTTTTTTCTGAAATAAACCGTGTTGGCATTCCCAAAATATTTTGAAATGGTCAATCTTGCAATGAAGTAACTCAAAGTTGATTCGGCACCTTGGTTGAGGTTCACATTTTTTTCTTCTAAACCGTCAAAACAGCCACCAGTACAAGGATTGTAGATAATTTGTTGCAAGTGATTGTTTCCTAAAAACCAATTAAATGCGGTTTCCATTTTGATTAAATAATCTTCGTCTTTGAAAATATCATGGAATTTTCTCAATGCCAAAATCGTATATGCGACATCAATCGGTTGTTCGCCGTACAAATCTTTTTCCTGACCTTTTACATGCCAAGATCTGTTGGAAATCACTCGAATTTGATTTTCCGTAAAAATATTATCTAACAAAAATTTGAACGATTCTTTGGCGATTGCGCCGTATTTTTCTTCGCTGGTAACCGCATACGCACAAAGTAAAGCTTCCGGTAAAACACTGTTAGCATACGTGAGATAACTTTCGAACCAGTTCCATCCTTCGTGCGCTTCGTTTTCATACATTGCTGCTAACTTATCAGCTAAAATCTTGATACTGATTGCGTTATTCATATCTTTTGTTTGTCGATTATAGTAATACAAACCTTTGATAACAAAAGCCATAGCTCTTGGTGAATGAATTTTGTCAATATTTTCGATAGCTCTTTGGAAAACAGCTGTAGCTTTTTTAGTGAAATTGGAAGGTAAAATTGGCGAAAGCGAAATTAAATATCCCAAGGCCCAAATAGCTCTTCCGCAACTGTCTTCGAGGTTTACCGCATTATTTTGTGGCGTAAAATTTTTATTCACATCTACATAATTCAGAAATAAGCCGCTGCGTTGTTGGCAAAATTCAATGAAATTGAGATAGAGCGAAATATATTTTAAGTCGTCGATGTTTTTGTCAAATTTATAATTTTGGCAAAGTGCGATAAGTGCTCTCGCGTTGTCATCTAAAGTATAACCAGAATTTGGATCAGGTTTGTTGAGTTTGCAAAACTGAAACATCGCAAAATCATCCGTCATTTTTTTGATATGACTCGAATTCACTTCGGGGTTTCGGTAATGCAACTGAATAGTATTATTTGACGCTTTTCGAAACAACACCGCATGTGCTACCGCCGAATTTTCCCAAGCCGTTGGCATAATTTTGTGCAAACCGTTCATCATCATATTTTTGCGTAAGCCAATATCAAAAATTAATCGGTTTACGGCTTCCGCCAATTGAGTTGAATTTCCAAAATCGAAAGTCAATCCTGAACCGTCTTTCAACATTTCCTTCGCGTGAGGAATTGGCGTGGAAACAATGGCACAACCACAACTCATGGCATAGCTAAAAGTTCCGGAAACCGCTTGATTTGGGTCTTTCGAAGTAAACAGATAAATATCCGTTAGTTGTAAATAATCCAAGAGTTCGTTAAGTGGAAGGTATTTATTCACGAATTGCACATTATTTTCCAAATTCAATTCTTTGATTTTTGCTTCAAGCATTTCGCGATAGGATTCACCTTCGTTAATGACAACTCCAGGATGGGTTTTTCCAATAATTAAAAATAATACTTCAGGACTTTTATTTACAATTTTCGGCAAAGCATCAAGGGTAGTTTCAATTGATTTTCCGCTGCTTAATAATCCAAAAGTAGATAAAATTTTTCTGCCTTTTACGCCGTATTTTGCTTTCAAAACATTTTTGTCGGCATACGGAACAAGGTGCGTTCCATGCGGAATCACGGCAATTTTTTCGGCATCAACTACATAATCTTCCTGAAGAATTTCTGCTGAACTTTCCGTCATCACGATTAAATGATCGGCTCGATCTAAAATGTGCTGAACCCGAGCTTTAAAAACTTCGTCAGGACGTGGTAAAACAGTGTGGAAAGCTACCACGAGCGGTTTTTTGATATCTGTGATAAATTGTTGAAATCGGTCAAAATTTTCCGCAAACAATCCAAATTCGTGTTGTAACACTACGACTTTAATATTATCATTTGTATTGATTGCTTTTGTAATGGCGTCGTAAGAACTGGTTTCAGAAGTGTTTAAAGTATATTTCACTTCAGAATCGTGATATAAATGACGTTCATTATTATTTTCCAAAGCACAAACCGTTAGCTCAAAAGAACTTACATATTGCTTGTTCAGTGCCGTCATCAAATCCTGCGAATAGGTCGCGATGCCACATTCGCGTGGCGGATACGAGGTGATGAACAAAATTTCTGGCAAATCAATTTCGTCAGAAAGCAAGTAATTTACTTTCGAAGGAAAAACGTTTTTAAATGTTTCCGGGGCTTGTGTGTTGGTTTTTTTCGACTTCATGTTTCAATTTTTTTACCGGTTAGTGGTTCAGTTCAGACAGAATTAGTTAGTGTTTTTTGCAATCCAGTCATTAGCTCTGTCTTTAGCTTGATTGACTAAATTTTCACCAGTTTCTGCATGTTGACTTAATTCTCTTTGTGCTTTTCGTTGGAGCTCGCTCAATTTTCCTTTAAAATGATCTTTTGCACTTTCTGCTTTTTCAAGAAATTTTTGCTTTTTCGATTTATTTTTAGCGGTCAAAATTCCTACGATTGCAAGGGCTGCAACTCCCGCTGCTACACCCAAAATAATTTTTTTAGAGCTCATAATACGTTGTGATTTGTGTTTATAATTTGTTTCAAAATCATTGTTCATCTAAATTAACTAAAAGTAGTTCATCTTTATTTGTTGTTATAAAATGTTTAACATTATTGATTTTTAGGCTAAATTTTTAATAATATCTTCAATCAAATATACATTGTATTGAATATTATATAATTTTAAGGTCATTTTACATAATTACAATTAAAAAGTTTTCGGAGTTTATTCTTTGCAGGTGCTAAACTCTGAAATTTTAGGGGTGGTGTTATGCTTAAATTAATTTTAAATTAATTATACCCTAAAAAAATAGGGGTAACGTTCATTGTATGATAAATTTTGTATTTTTGTATCCGAAAAATAATTTTAAAATAAACTAATTATGTCAACAGTCCGTTTTAAAGCATTGGCACAAACAGCAGACAGAAAACCTGTTGCTTTTGAAGAAGCCGATAAAAAATCTGCCATTTTTGGTAGCAATGTTTTTAATGATAAATCTATGCGTCAATTTTTAACGCAAGATGCTTATCAGGGAGTTCGAGATGCAATACTTCACGGAAAAAAAATTGACAGAAAATTAGCAGATTATATTGCTTTGGGAATGAAAGAATGGGCACTTTCAAAAGGTGTAACTCATTATACTCACTGGTTTCAACCGTTAACAGGAACAACTGCGGAAAAACACGACGCTTTTTTTGAAACATCTTTTGACGGAAGCGATCCGGTAGAAAAATTCGGTGGAGGGCAATTGGTACAGCAAGAACCAGATGCTTCGAGTTTTCCTAACGGAGGAATTAGAAATACTTTTGAAGCGCGAGGTTACACGGCTTGGGATCCTACATCACCAGCATTTATTTTTGGTACAACACTTTGTATTCCAACGGTTTTTGTAAGTTATACCGGAGAGGCGTTAGATTATAAAGCGCCACTTTTGCGGGCATTGAATGCCGTGGACAATGCAGCAACCAATGTTTGTAGATATTTTGATAAAAATGTAAAAAAAGTTACCGCTACTTTAGGTTGGGAACAAGAATATTTTTTGATTGATGCGGCTTTGGCTAATTCACGACCAGATATTTTAATGACTGGAAGAACGCTTTTAGGTCATTCATCTGCCAAAGGTCAACAGTTAGACGATCATTATTTTGGCTCGATTCCAACACGTGTCCTAAATTATATGAGAGAATTGGAATATGAGTGTATGCTTTTAGGGATTCCTGTAAAAACACGTCATAACGAAGTTGCTCCAAACCAATTTGAGTTGGCACCAATTTTTGAAGAAACCAATCTTGCCGTCGATCACAACTCTTTATTAATGGATGTGATGCAAAAAGTGGCAGAAAGACATAATTTTAGAGTGCTTTTTCATGAAAAACCGTTCAAAGGTGTAAATGGTTCAGGTAAGCATAATAACTGGTCTTTGGCAACTGATACTGGTGTAAATCTACTTTCGCCAGGAAAAACACCAATGAGCAATTTGCAGTTTCTTACATTTTTTATCAATTCGATTAAAGCAGTTCAAACGTACGAAGAATTAATGCGAGCTTCGATTGCTACTGCAAGTAACGATCACCGTTTAGGAGCGAACGAAGCACCACCGGCAATTATTTCGGTATTTATTGGTGAGCAATTGACCCGGGTTTTAGAAGCTTTAGAAGGTGTTTCTGACGGAAAACTTTCGCCAGAAGAAAAAACCGGATTGAAATTAAATGTTGTAGGTAAAATCCCAGATGTATTGCTTGATAATACGGATAGAAACAGAACTTCGCCTTTTGCTTTCACCGGAAATAAATTTGAGTTTCGAGCAGTAGGTTCATCGGCGAATTGTGCCAATTCGATGACTACGTTGAATTCCATCGTTGCTAAACAATTAATTGACTTCAAGAAAGAAGTAGATGTTTTGGTGGACAAAAAAGGAATGAAAAAAGATGACGCCATCTTTAATGTTTTAAGAGAGTATATTAAGGAGACAAAAAATATTCTTTTTGAAGGCGATGGTTATAGTGATGCTTGGCAAGATGAAGCAGGAACACGCGGATTAAGCAATCATAAAACTACTCCGGAAGCTTTAAAAGCCAAAATTTCTGAAAAATCTTTTGCATTATTCAAAGAATTGAACGTGATGAACCATACCGAAGTTGAGGCAAGATACGAGATTGAGGTTGAAGAATACGCAAAGAAAATCCAAATAGAAGGTCGTGTTCTAGGGGATATTGCTCGTAATCACGTGGTTCCAACTGCTATTCGTTATCAAAATTTATTGATTGAAAATGTTCGTGGCTTAAAAGAAATTTTTGGAAAAGACTATGAGTCGGTTGCCAAAGAGCAATTAAATTTGATAAAAGAAATTTCGGGCCACATCGAAGGGATTAATACGAAAGTAGAAGAAATGATTCAAGAGAGAAGAAACGCGAATAAGCTCGAAACCGCCGAAGAAATGGCTCACGCTTACTGCTTCACAGTGAAACCTTTCTTTGATGAAATTCGTAATCACTGTGATAAATTAGAACTTTTGGTGGACGATGAAATGTGGACTTTAACTAAATATAGAGAGTTATTATTCACAAAATAATTGCTGAAAAAAATACCCCGAAAGCCTGTTTGAATAAATTTCGAGCAGGCTTTCTTATTTTTTGTGAGAAAAAAATGACGCAGGAAGATTAAGCGAATATTATTGGAACGTAAAGTTTCGAAATCGAAATAGTTTAAAAAGATATTTTTTGTGCACTTCATCGATAATTGTAAACATTTCATAGAAAAAATGGTGTTTTTGTGAAAAAAATGCAACTTTCGATTTTGAACATTGAAAAAAAGAAATAACTTTGACTCAACAAAATACCACATTTGTTACCCCAATTTCCAAAATACTTTGCTTCAAAAAATGATTTGAAGTTGCCTTAAGACTTTTTTCGAAACCCCAAAATATTAAATTGTAATTATAACCAATTAAATATTTTTATTATGAAAAAAGTGATTTTATCTGTAGGTTTTTTATTAGCTACAGGAGCAATTTTTGCTCAAAACAATGAGAGTATTGTATCTCAAGATGGTACTAACAACAATTCAGTGGTTTTACAAGCTGGAGACACTAACCAATCGAACGTTAACCAAAGAGGTAACGTAACAGCTGCAAGTGGCGAAGAAAATGACTCTTACGTAAACCAAGATGGTGACAGAAACATTGCTGATGTTTCTCAAAGAGGAGATTTCAACGAGGCTGACATCATGCAAACTGGTAATGACAACGAGGCTTTGATTGACCAAGGAACCGGACAATCGGAAAACAATACTGCTTCTTCAACTCAAACTGGTAATGACAACTACTCTTCTCAAACCCAACGTTTTGATAACAACGATGCAGTTGTAGAGCAAAACGGAGACAGAAACAGTGCCATCCAAGACCAAAGATCAGGACCTGATGGATCGCTTGGTAACGATGCTCTAGCTCAACAAAATGGGGAAGACAACGAATCAATGCAAACTCAGAGAGGTCACGAGAACGTTGCAAATGTTCACCAAGGAATGATGCCAGGAGTGTCAAATGCAGTGAATAACTACGCAATGCAAGACCAAGATGGAGAAAGAAACGACGCTTTCATTTCTCAAGCTAACCAAGATAACCAAGCTTACCAAATCCAAGTAGGAGATGATAACAACGCTGTAATCTGGCAAGATGAATTGCAACCAGTTATTAACGGTGGTGACATCGCTGGTCAATACCAAGAAGGTGACAGAAACTCTGCTACAATTGATCAAGGTGAGAACTACTTAGGAACTCCTTACACTGATTATGATCATGGAGATAATGTTTCTGGTCAAGCACAATTTGGTAATGATAACGTGGCATACTCTAAACAAAGTGGAACAGCTAACCTTTCTGGCCAATTACAAATTGGAGATGGAAATGACGCTAACCACGTACAAGTTGGAGACAATAACGTAGCTGCAACTTACCAAAATGGTGAAGGTAATAATTCAATCATCGATCAGTTAGGAGAAGACAACTGGGCTTTAACAGTTCAAACTGGTGAAAGCCACATGAGTACTGTAAACCAAGTTGGAACAGGAAACTCTTCTTACGTACAACAATCTAACTAAGGATTTTTATAATAAAGATGGGACGGATTTTTTCGTCCTGTCTTTATTTTATTATTCCAATAAAATCCAAAATCATGAAAGCAATATATTCCATATTCATTTTATTTCTGTTTTTTCCAACGGCGATTTTTGCTCAGGAAGAAGGAGAAAATTCTGGTTTTGAACAATACAGTTCAGATGTTTTTGATAAAAAAGAAAATGCGCTAAACTTGGTTTCGGGCATGAACAACCCTTCTGTAGTAGCTGAAACTTTGGCGGTAAATCCAGGAATTTTGATTGAACAAATAGGAGATTTTAACGTAGCAAGAACTAATTTAAACGCCAATACCGTTAATTTTTCTTTAGTTCAAAACGGAAATACCAATTTCGCCGAAATTTCCAAATCAGCAGAAACCATCAACCAAGCGGTTTTGCAAAATGGTTCTAACAATACCATTTCAGATTTGTCCTTGTACACCAGTTATGATGTAAACATGCAAATGATTCAAAATGGTGAAAATCAAAGCATTCAAAATTACGGAACCAATTCGCTTTCAAAAGATATGACTGTTACACAATCCGGAAATGGAGCGTCTGTAATTATCATCAATCAATAAATATTTGTTCAAAATGAAAACTTCAATTCTAATTTTTATGCTCGTGCTTATCAATACCGTTTTTGCGCAAGCTCCTGAAGGCGACCTTCGGGCAAAAATTATAGTTGAAGAAATTGAAAATAACATTAAAATTACCGGAACGGCTGAAAATCTTTCAGATATCATGCAGAGTATGACCTACAAACTTTCGGTAATCAAAAAAAATATCAATACAAACAATCAATCTAATAATGCGCAAGAGGGATTATTTTCTCTTGAACCCAATGAGATTAAAAATCTTTCCACAACTCAGGTAAACATTGGCGAAAATGATCAAATCATCGTCATGTTGCTTTTTTATAATGAAGACAAGGAAATTGTAGCAAAAGACCGAATCGTGTTAGGCGAAGCGGAAAAAAAAAAGAAATAATATTGCTACCTGAGGACGGATTTATGCTTTCGGGAATCGTGTCAGATGATACGAAAACGAAAATCGGAAAAGACTTTTACGACATGTATTATTATATGTACAACGAAAAAAAAGTCAATTCTAAAAAGATTGTTACTGTTAGTGAAGAATTAAGTTTTGCAAGAACAACAAAATTAATTATAACTGTCGAAAATACAATTGTGCTCGAATTCATCGCCAAACCGGATGAAGAATTCCTCAAATACATGGCACAAGAATCAGTAAACGCCACCATTAATCAACTTAAAAGACTTGAAAAACAAAGCAAACAAATCACTCAGTATTAATCTAAACCAATAAACATGAAATTTCTTACCACATCAATATTGGTCTTGGCGACTACCCAACTTCTCGCTCAAGACTTGGTTTACAAACCTCGAAATCCAAATTTTGGAGGCGACACGTTCAACTATGCATGGCTTTTGAGTTCGGCAGAATCTCAAAATTTATTAAAAGACGCTTCGGCTCCTCAAAACCAAAAAACGGAACTTGAAAGGTTTATAGACAATCTAAATACCCAATTGCTTAACCAAGTTTCGCGGTCTTTGTTTACGCAACAATTTGGCACCGATGGAATTTCTGAAGGAACTTACACCTTTGGAACCTTGGCAATCGATGTTTATCCTTCGCAAGGTGGATTGACAATCAACATTTTAGATACTACAACCGGAGAGCAGACTCAAGTTATTATCCCTCAGTAATTATGCCATACAGAATTATTTTATCAGCATTGCTGCTTGTTTTGCTATGCAGTTGCGGAGCCTATTACAATCAGCCAACCGGAGTTCAAAAAGCAATTTTAGGCGAATCTACTCCGGCAACTTCCGCTTTAAAAGAATTGCCAAAACCTAAAGAACCAGTAGTAGTCGGAATTTATAAATTTCGTGACCAAACCGGTCAATACAAAGCTGCCGAAAACGGTTCAACTTTTAGTACGGCGGTAACTCAAGGAGCAACTTCTATCTTGATTAAAGCTTTGGAAGATTCGAAATGGTTTATCCCAATCGAAAGAGAAAATATCGGAAATTTATTACAAGAACGAAACCTAATTCGTTCTACCAGACAAGAATATTCTAAAAATCCAAATCCAAACGATCCGCAACTCACGCCACTTTTATACGCTGGAGTTTTGCTCGAAGGCGGAATTGTATCGTACGATTCTAACATTATCACGGGTGGTTTTGGTGCCAGATATTTTGCCGTCGGAGGTTCTACTCGATACCGTCAAGATCGCGTAACGGTTTACTTACGAATGATTTCCACATCAAACGGAAAAATTTTAAAATCGGTTTATGTTTCTAAAACGGTCTTGTCGCAAGCGGTTGACCAAAGTTTTTTTAGATATGTAAAATTTAAGCGATTACTAGAAATTGAAACCGGTTACACCACTAACGAACCCGTTCACATGGCCGTTACTGAAGCGATTGAAAAAGCCGTAGAATCTTTAGTTTTAGAAGGAATTAAAGACAATATTTGGCAAGCCGATGCTCCAAAAGAAGAAGTGGCAGAGTTGCTTCACAATTATTCCGAAGAAAAACAAACCGCCGATGCAACTGCCATTTACAACCGTGAATTGGTGGACAGAAGATCAAAATTTGCATTAGAAGTCGGAGGAGGAGCCACTTTAATCGATGGTGATTACAGTAACTCGATGATGCGACCTTTTGGACGAGGAGCGATGAAATTTTTTCTAACTCCGGCACTCAATCTAAGCGGTTCGACTAATGTAATTAACCTCGCTAACAAAGACCGTTTGGATGTCGGCTATATTACTTTCGACCTAAACTCCGAATATACTTTATTGCCGAAAGACCAAATTAGTCCTTTTGTTTATGCAGGAGTTGGTTTAGGCGTCAACAGATTATTTGAAAACGAACATTTTAAATTTCAATACGGAGCCGGTTTAGAATATATGGCTTCGAAAAAAGTTGGGGTAAAAGTTTTTGCCGAACACAACATTAATTTCAGCGATAATATCGACTACATTGAAAGAGGGGTTCGTGACGATTTTTATTTCAAATTTGGTTTGGGACTCACGTATTATTTCCCAAAAAGAAAAGAAAAAGAGTATGACAAATACATTATCGAAGAAAATCCGCTGAACCAACAACCACAGTCTCAGCCGAAAAAACAATAAACTATGAAAAATATTATACAATTTTTAGGACTTTCTTTACTGTTTTTCTTGGTGAGTTGCAGCGAAGAAAAAATCGATGGTTTAGACTACGGTTCGGTTTCTGGCCGTGTGGTAACCGCCAATACATTTTTGCCTCTTGCTAACGCAAAAGTTTTTTCCAGCCCAAATTCGAGTACGGTTTTTACAGATGAAGACGGGCGTTTTTCGATCACAGGCGTTGTTACCGGAGATTATTCTTTTCAAGCGCAAAAAGACGGCTATCTTACTAAATACGAAGGTGTTACTGTTACGATTGACAACAACACCGAAGTTGTTTTTGAAATGGAACTTTCCGCCACTAACAATAGACCTCCCGATACTCCAGTTCTCACGGCTCCAGAGGACAATGCCGAAAATCTTCCGTTAGAAGTAACCTTAAAATGGGAAGCAGCTGATGTTGATACAGATTCGCTTACTTATGAAGTTACGGTGAGAAATGACATGAATGATGAGGTTTTGCGTTTTCCTGATTTAACCGAAAAAACTTTGTTGCTCACCAATCTTTCTTTTGGAACAAAATATTTTTGGCAAGTGGCTTCGTCTGATGGAGTGAACACGCCGGTTTTGAGCGTTGTTCGTTCTTTTAAAACAACCTCGTTCCCACAAACGCGACATCTTTTTGTGAAAAAATTAGGTGAAAATAATGTGATTTATGCCGGAAACGAAACCGGAAGCCAAGTACAATTGACTTCTGCACAAAGCAACAGTTGGCGACCAAGAAAAAATGTAGCAACTAATAAAATTGGATTTATTCGCGCTACGGCATCGCAAAACCACATTTATACAATGAATCCTGATGGTTCGGGGATTTTTAAAGTAACCAATGCCGTGCCAATTGCAGGATTTAATTCGGCTTATCTCAATTTTTCATGGAATAATTCCGGAAGTAGTTTGCTTTACGCAAATTTCAATAAATTATATCGAATTAACGCCAACGGAAGTGGTTTGACACAAATTTTTCAAACGCCAGATGGAAAATTTATTTCTGAAGTAGATTGGAGTTATGACGAATCTAAAATAGCCTTAAAAGTCAATAATGCTGCCGGATATGAGTGCGAAATTTATGTAATCGACCAAAACGGAAGTATTCTTAATAATGTGATTTCTGGCGTTTCGGGAGCAATTGGAGGCCTAAATTTTTCAGTGACCGGACAAAAATTAATTTTTACCAGAGATGTTTCAGGATTTGAAAATCAAGATTACCGACAACTCGATTCAAGAATTTTTCAGCATATTTTGACCACAGGAATTACCTCCGAAATTAGCGTGGAAAAACCAACGGGAACGGTGGATTTAGATGTACGTTATTCGCCAAACGAAGCCGATTTAATTTTTGTCAATACTTCTAATGATTTTTTAAGCGAAAGACGAATCCAAAAATTTACCATCGGAACGCCAACATCTCGGGTTACATTGTTTACTAACGCCGAAATGCCTGATTTTGAATAAAGTGATGATTAAAATGGTTTCAATTTTGGAGCCATTTTTTTTGTAATAAATTATCGAAAAAATCGTTTTTATCTAAATTTACAAAAATGAAATTTTCTTTATTCGCCTTTGCTTTTTGCCTTTCGACCGTTGCTCAAGAACGGGAATATGTAATTTATTTTGACACGGATATTTTTGAAAAAACGAATTCCAAAAATAACTTAAATCATTTTTCGGAGCAAAACCCAAAAGCAGTTGTTACCAAAATTCACGGATTTTGTGATCAGTCTGCAAGTGATTTTTATAATGACACACTTTCGTTGAAACGAGCAAAATTTGCTGAGAATTTTTTAAAAAACAAAAATGTAAATTTTGTTGAAAATGCAGAAATTAGAGGTTTCGGCGAACGATTTGCTTCCGCAGAAAATCAACAATGGCAGCGAAAAGTGGTTGTTTTTTTTAAAATAAATGCCGAAAAACAAAATCCGCCAAGTAAACTTTCTGATGATATTAGTCAATTAAAAGTAGGGGAAAAATTGGCTTTGCCAAACCTTTATTTCTACAATATGTCTGGTCAAACTGTTCCATCATCCGAAAAAACATTGACTGATTTGTTTGAAACTTTGGTTTTGAACCAAAAACTGAAAATAGAAATTCAAGGTCATGTATGTTGTGTAGAAGGGAAAGATGTTTATGACATTGCAAATCTTCGAGCTCGAAGCATTTATAATTATTTGATTTCCAAAGGTATAAATTCGGAAAGGCTTCGTTATAAAAGTTTTTCAAATACCAAACCTTTGTTTCCCATTCCCGAAAAAAACGAGGAAGAAAGAAATGCAAATCGGCGAGTGGAAATTATGATCTTGGCAAATGAATAGTTTTTAGAAAAAAATTTTGTTTCTTCGTAAAAATCATTCCGTATGAAAAAAATAATTTCGTGTTTAACAATCATGTTGATGTGTGGTTTTGCCCATGCACAAGAGGATTTTGCAGTATTTTTTGATAGCGATAAATATGAATTAAAAGCCACCGAAAAACAGCGACTGGAAAATTTTATTAACCAAAATAAAGACGTAAAAATCGTTGCCATCAACGGCTTTACAGATGAAGACGGAAGTTTTGGTTACAATGATACTTTGGCGGCAAAACGAGTAGGATTTGTCTATAATTTTATCAACGGAAGAATAAAAATAAGGGAAGATTTTAAAGCGTTGAGCTTCGGGAAGGCACATGAACATTCGAGCATAAAAGCAGAAAATAGGAGAGTAAACATTTTTTATTTAAAAGCAGAAGACATTCCTCGGGAAGATGAAATTTTAGGGTTGAAAAAACCTTCGGAACCACGCCAAATGCCAATTTACGCGACAAAAATCGTAATTGATAATCCTGATGGAACCCGAAGCGATTTGATTTTGGATGTGGATTTTATGGAGAAAATTACACTGGCAAAACCCGGAGAAAAATTCAAACTCGATAACTTAAATTTTCACCTGAATACCTTTGCTGTAACAAAAGATTCTCGTGCCAAAATGTACGAATTGCTCGAAGTTTTGAAGCAAAATCCACAAATGGTCATTCAAATTCAAGGCCACATTTGTTGTATGCAAGGCGATCGTCAAGATCTTTCAACCCAACGAGCAAAGGCCATCAGAAAATTTTTGGAAATTAACGGTATTGAAAAACAGCGTGTTAGCTTTAAAGGTTTTGGAGTATCGCAACCACTTTATAAAATTCCTGAAAAAAACGAGGAAGAACGTGCCGCTAACCGACGTGTAGAGATTGAAATTATTGCGAATTAACGACAGTTAAAAAATTTAATATCATGAATATGACGACTAAGGAAGTTTTAAATTTGCCAAGAAAATGGTATTCTAATCAATTTAGATATGAATTAGAGCTATTAGAGTCGTATTTGAAAATTAGTCAAAAGGAAATTTTAATTTCGAGAACAAATTATTTCATCGGTAAAGAAACCTATGAAGATTCGATAAATCCAGAAAATTCTAATTTGGTAAATTTTTATGAAGGTGTCGATGATTCAATTTTTGACATTGATGAAATATTTAATTCTTATTTTCCGAATATTAGACGACAAAATGAGTTTACACTTTTAATTTCTCATTTGGAATATGGAACGATCCAGCTTTGTAACAATTTAGCGTCGGAATTTAAAGTTAACTTTCGGATAGACCGACGAAAAGGACTCATAAAATCCGTATATTTATTTTTAACTACCGAAATGAATTTGAATTTTGAATCAAGTGAAACAGCTTGGAAGAGAATTTTCTTGGCTTATAGAATCAGAAATGTGATAGTCCACTCTTCTAAAGGAACATTTAGTGACGAAGAACTTGACGAATATAAAATTAAAAGCGGTTTAATCCTTTCGGCAGACTCAAATAATATTTTGTTAAACAATATGCATAACTTATTTAGATTTATAGAAGTTGAACTATTACAAAAATAATCAGGTAAAAAATAATGTTACCAAGTGATTGTTGAATAAAAGAGATAATACCTTCTTAAATAACTGTACGTAATTAAGAATTCTTTCAATTCTTACGATGATACGGGAACACGTTTTTTCTGTTGCCAAATCAAATATTTTTCTTGAAAAATCTACCTATCTTTGTGGCAACAACAACACACATTTATGAGTTCTGAAAACAGTAAACGCTACAATTTACGCGGTGTTTCGGCATCAAAAGAAGATGTTCACAACGCAATAAAAAACATCGATAAAGGTCTTTTTCCTAAAGCTTTTTGCAAAATTATTCCTGACTATTTAACCAACGACGATGATTATTGTTTGGTAATGCATGCCGATGGAGCGGGCACAAAATCTTCTCTTGCCTATTTGTATTGGAAAGAAACTGGAGATATTTCAGTATGGAAAGGAATTGCGCAAGATGCTTTGATCATGAACATCGATGATTTACTTTGCGTTGGCGCTACTGATAATATTTTGCTTTCGTCAACGATTGGTAGAAATAAAAATTTGATTCCTGCGGAAGTGATTTCGGCGATTATCAATGGTACCGAAGAATTAATTTCTGAGCTAAAATCTTTTGGCGTCACGATTCATTCTACCGGTGGCGAAACGGCTGACGTGGGTGATTTGGTCCGAACAATTATTGTGGATAGTACCGTGACAGCCCGAATTAAAAAAGAAAATGTAGTGGACAATGCTAACATTCGTGAAGGCGATATGATTGTAGGATTAGCGTCTTTTGGTCAGGCAACTTACGAAAAAGAATACAATGGCGGAATGGGAAGCAACGGCTTGACTTCTGCGCGACACGATGTTTTTGGGAAATATTTGGCTCAAAAATATCCTGAAAGTTTTGACGCTTCGGTTCCGGATGAGTTGGTTTATTCTGGGCAAATAAATCTCACAGATTCGGTTGAAAATGCACCGATTGATGCCGGAAAATTAGTGCTTTCCCCAACCAGAACTTACGCTCCAATCGTCAAAAAAATATTTGAAAAATTTTCTGCCAAAGACATTCACGGAATGGTGCATTGCAGCGGTGGTGCACAAACTAAAATTTTGCATTTTATTGATAATCTGCATATTGTGAAAGATAATTTATTTGAAGTTCCGCCACTTTTTCAATTGATTCAAGAGCAATCAAAAACCGATTGGCGTGAAATGTATCAGGTTTTTAATTGCGGACATAGAATGGAATTTTACGTTCCGGAAAATATTGCAAACGAAATTATGACGATTTCAAAATCGTTTAATGTGAATGCAAAAATAGTGGGTAGAGTAGAAGCTTCAGCTACAAAAAAACTGACGATCAAAAGCGAATACGGCGTTTTTGAATATTAATTTCTAAAAAATTTACGCATGAAAATAAATCCAACAGTTGGTATCGACAAATTGGTTTTTGGAATGAAAAAAGCTGACGTTGAAGCTGTTTACGGTAAAAGTTCAAAAACTTATAAAGACGAAGAAGCGAACGAAATTGTAGAGTTTAATGCTCAAAAAATCCGGCTTACTTTTTACAGCGATGAAGATTTTAAATTGGGATATTTGGTTTCTTCGGCAACCGATTTAATGATTTTTGACGAAAAAATTATTGGAGAAGAAACCAAAAAAGTAATTGATTTCCTAACGCAAAAAGGTCTGAAATCTTGGGAAAAATCTTTTGCGGATGGCGTTGAAACTTATTTTAATGAAGACAATTGGTTGCTTTTACATGCTGAATTTGGCGCAATTACTGAAATTGAAATTGGTGCGATTTTCAATAACAAAGATGAGTTTGATTGGAAGTTTTGACAATTTGATAATTTGATAATTTGATAATTTGATAATTTGATAATTTGATAATTTGATAATTTGATAATTTTTTGTTCCTAAACAACTCGACTTTGATAGCAGGATCGTTGCGTTAGCGATTGAAGCGGCATCCTTTTATTAATTACCTCGGGTTAAAAACCGAGGTAATTGATAAAAGATACAGCGGAAAGCGCGACCCAATTTGGCAGTTTTTTTCTTTTTTGCACGAAAGTTATAAATTGGGTAACGCCCAAAAAAAAATCCTAACAGAATTGAACGCTGGTAGGATTTTTCACATTGTAAATTTTTGAAATTTATTCTTTCGCCGGTAATTTGTCGAGCAATTCTACTTCAAAAATAATATTGGCATTCGGCGGAATCACATTTCCGGCTCCTCTTGCTCCATAACCCAATTCGGCAGGAATGAACAAAACGGCTTTGTCACCAACGTTGAGCTGGTTCAAACCTTCGGTGAAACCTGGCACGAAACGGTGTTGTCCAACGGTTGAAGGCAAGGGTTGGTAACCGTTAGCATCGGCACGACGTTGATCGAATTTGTCAAATTTTTTGCTGATATCTTCGTAACTTGAATCGAAAAGTGTACCATCTTCTAAAAATCCGGCATAATGAACATACACTTGTGTCCCGTCAACCGGTTTGGTTTCGCTGCCTTTTTTGGTCACTACATAAGATAATCCTGAAGGCAATTTTGTAGCTGTTTCACGGAGTTTTGCAAGTTCTGTCACTTTTTCTTTTTTAACGATTGCCATCGCTTCGGCTATTTTTTTTGCTTCGACATCTTTATTCGCAAAATAATCGTTGAAAATTTTTCCGGCATCAAATTTTTTAGCTTCGCTACCTTTTTTGTCAAATTTAATTTCGATAATCACATCGTCTTGTGCAATGGCATTCACCACATCTTGTCCGCTGATTACTTTTCCAAAAACGGTGTGTTTGCCGTCAAGCCAAGGCGTTTCTTTGTGTGTGATGAAAAATTGGCTTCCGTTAGTTGTCGGACCAGAATTGGCCATTGACAAAATTCCTGGGCCAGAATGTTTTAAATCGGTGATTTCATCTTTAAATTTATATCCGGGATCACCGCTTCCGTTTCCGGCTGGATCACCACCTTGAATCATAAAATCGGTAATGACGCGGTGGAATTTTAATCCGGTGTAAAAAGGCTTTCCTTTATATTTTGGGTTTACAAAATTGTTGGTTCCTTCTGCAAGCGACATGAAATTTGCCACCGTAATTGGCGTTTTTTTGTATTCGAGTTCTAAAACAATTCGGCCTTTATTGGTTTCAATTGTAGCAAAAATTCCTTCGGGTTTTGCAGTTTGCGTAGTTTTGGCAACAGCTTTTTTAGGAGTCGCTTTTTTGGTTTGAGCAAAAGTTCCGGCAGTAAAAGCAAGGAACATTAACGCAATTAAACGTGTTTTCATCGTTGATTAATTTTGTGTAGTTGTCATTTTTATTTCAAAAATCAGATTGGTGTTGGGCGGGATTACATCTCCGGCTCCACGTTCGCCATAACCTAAATAAGCGGGAATGAAGACCACGATTTTTCCGTCGATGTTGGCGAGTTCAATTCCTTCAATAAAGCCGGGAATCATTCCTTCTTTGGTACCATAAACAAAAGGAAAAGGAACATAACCGTTTTGGGCAACTCGCATTTCGTCGAGCATTCCGTAGTTTTCTGCAATTGAGGCAATGTTGGTGTCAAATAAATCGCCATTTGGAAAATATCCTGCATAACTGATGTAAACTTCCTCGCGTGGATTTGGTTTTTTACCCGAACCGTTTTCCGATACAAAATATTCTAAACCCGATTGTGTTTTTTTAGCCGATTTTTTAGCGTCGTTGAAAAAAGTTAGTTTTTCCGCAATCACGCTTTGGTATTTAGCGCGAAGTGCTTGGCGTTGTTCTTCTAATTTTTTTTGAGCTTCGGCTTCTTTGGCAAAATTATCTTTGAAAATTTTTGGAGCGTCGAATTTTTTTGCTTCTTCGCCTTTGCGGATGATGGTAATTTTGTTGATAACATCATCCTGCTCAATTTGGTTTACAACTTCCATACCATCGTTTAAAACGTGTCCGAAAATCGTATGAATGCCGTCTAACCAAGGCGTGGCTTGATGTGTGATAAAAAATTGACTTCCGTTAGTTGCCTTTCCGCCATTTGCCATAGAAAGAATTCCGCCTTTATTGTGTTTTAATTCTGGAACAATTTCATCACTAAAACGGTATCCTGGTCCGCCACTTCCGTCGCCATTTGGATCACCACCTTGAATCATGAAATTTGGCAAAACCCTGTGGAATTTTAATCCGTTGTAATACGGTTTTCCTTTGTATTCTTCATTCACCAGTGGATTTTTTCCTTCGGCAAGAGAAACGAAATTGGCTACTGTAATTGGGGTTTTTTTGTATTCGAGTTTTACTAAAATAGTACCTTTATTGGTGTCGATTTCTGCATACATTCCGTCCGGAAGATCATTGTTTTTATTGCAAGAAAATAATGCAACGGTTAACATCAAAAGCAGAAAATTAATTTTTTTCATAGTTAAAAAGAGGTCGTTTTTATTCTTGGGTGAAAGGTTTTGGGTTTGCAGATACAGGTTTCTTTTCTTCACTTCTGGCAACGTCTTCGGGTTTTATATCTCGAAGAAAAACAGTGGTCATTAACGGTTGATTATGACCAATTCTACGGTTGTCGCCATGATAACCGTAACCCATGTGAGATGGAAATAAAAAGGTTATACGTTCGCCTTTTTTCATCAATTTTATACCGTCACGAAGTCCCATCATAATATTTTGTCGGTCAACCAAATATTTTTGCGGGCGAAGTTCGACTTCGGTGTAAATCATATTGCCATCCAAGTCTTTTACTTCGTAATCAAAGTAAGCCACGTAACCTTTTATAGGTTTTAAGGTATCAGCCAAAGTGCTTTTTACGTCATATTTATACCAATATCCTTTTGGCGAAGCAATATAGTCAGAAGCTGTATCTTTTTTGATAAGCGAATCAATTTTGGCTTCTTCTCCGGCAATCATTTTTTTATTTCGTTCCACAGATTCTTTCATAAAAGTACCCGAAGAATAACTGATAGGTTTGCGCGGCTGTTGTTGTGTACATCCTGCGAGGACAACGGCTAAAATGGCAGCGGTTAAATATTTTTTTATTTGCATTTTCTATACATTAAAATTTTGTTGGGCAACAATTTTTTCAAAATCGGCTACGGTTTCTTCTAAACTTTTAGTCGATTTTCCTCCCGCAGCGTTAATGTGTCCGCCTCCGTTGAAATAATCTCGGGCAAATTTATTTACATCAAAATTTCCTTGAGATCGGAACGAAATCTTGATAATTCCTTCGTCTTTATTTTCGATAAAAATGGCTGCAAAAATAATGCCTTTAATCGTAAGTCCGTAATTCACAATACCTTCTGTGTCGCCTTTTACGTATTTAAAATCGTCGAGTTCCTTTTGCGTAAGCTTAATATAGGATGTTTTAAACTCGGGTATCACTTTCATATTTTGCAAAGCTCTACCTAATAATTGTAATCTGTGGTAAGAATTATTGTCAAAAAGTGAATTGTGAATCGTTCCATTTTCGGCACCAAAATCTAAAAGTTCTGCGGCAACTCGATGTGTGGTGCTTGTGGTAGTCGGAAATCTAAAAGAGCCGGAATCCGTTACAATTCCGGTGTAAAGACAGCTTGCAATGGTTTTGTCAATTAAATTTTTCTTTTCTAAATAAGAGATAAAATTAAAAATCATCTCGCAAGTTGAACCATATTTTGTGTCAGAATAAGTGTACAAAGCGTAATCATCCGGACTTTGGTGGTGGTCAATCATAATGAACGGAACGGTAAGTTTGTTCAACACATGTTCCATTTCTCCGGTGCGATGCAATGCATTGAAATCTAAAGTAAAAACCAATTCGGCTTGTTGCAAAACTTTGGTAACACTTTCTTTATTTTTCTCAAAAATCAAAACATTTTCCGAACCCGGAAGCCATGCTAAAAACTCCGGAAATTCGTTTGGAGCAATCACAATCGGTTCGTGATTTAATTTTAGTAAAAAATGATAAAGTCCTAAAGTTGAGCCCATTGCGTCACCATCCGGACTGCGATGTGGAATGATGGCAATTTTTTTTGGGGTTGCCAAAAGTTCTAAAATGCCGTTGATTTCTTCTTGTTTCATAGTGGGCGAATTTACGCAAAATTCCTGTGTTTCTTCATAATTATTTGGTAAGAAACATTCCTAAGGCAACTGCTAAAAATCCAAAAAGTAAACTCGAAGCTGTATAGAGAATAGCGAAACTGTATTGTTGGTTTTGGAGAAAAGAAATATTTTCGAAACCAAAGGCAGAAAATGTAGTAAATCCGCCACAAAAACCGGTCACAAAAAGCAATTTCATCGATTGCGTAGAAGCATTTTCCAGATAAAAATTGCCCATTAACAATCCTATTAAAAAACAGCCTAAAACATTGACCGTGAAAGTTGCCCAAGGAAATTGTAAATATTTTTCTGATACAATTTTTCTGAAAAAAATACTCACTAAAAAGCGGACAATGCTTCCTAAACCTCCGCCAAATCCTACGAATAACAATGACTTTATCATTACCAAAATAAATTTTAACCAAACTTAAAAAATTATGTTTTCAATGAAGATGATTGTTGCGTTAAAATTATTTTTCTAAGGAGAAATTTTTCCAAAAACACTTTTTTTGGTATAAAATATAAGTGTTACTTTTGCGCATGCAACACAACGTACTTATTTTAGATTTCGGATCGCAATACACACAACTAATTGCGAGAAGGGTTCGCGAACTCAATATTTTTTGCGAAATTTTTCCCTACAATCATATTCCGAGTGATTTATCGAGTTATAAAGCTGTAATTCTTTCCGGAAGTCCGTTTTCGGTTAGGGCGGAAAATGCGCCACATCCGGATTTGTCGGAGATTCGCGGCAAAATGCCAATGCTTGCCGTGTGTTACGGAGCTCAATATATGGCACATTTTTTTGGTGGCGAAGTCGCTCCTTCAAACATTAGAGAATACGGTCGCGCTAATTTGTCCTATATTAAAGAAGGCGAAAATTTCTTCAAAAACGTACATCTCAACAGTCAAGTTTGGATGAGTCACAGTGATACCATCAAGCAACTTCCTGAAAACGGAGTTTGTTTGGCAAGTACCAAAGACGTTCAAAATGCGGCTTACAGAATTGAAGGCGAAGAAACTTATGCCATCCAATTCCATCCGGAAGTTTATCATTCTATTGACGGAAAGCAAATTTTGGAAAACTTTTTGGTAGAAATTGCACAAGTTCCTCAAAATTTTACGCCAAAAGCCTTCGTGGAAGAAATCGTGGCAGAATTACAAGAAAAAATTGGCAACGATAAAGTGGTTCTCGGGCTTTCAGGTGGTGTAGATTCTACGGTTGCAGCGGTTTTGCTAAACAAAGCCATCGGAAAAAACTTGTATTGTATTTTCGTAAATAATGGTTTGCTACGCAAAAATGAATTCGAAAATGTTTTGGAACAATATAAAGATATGGGTCTTAACGTGAAAGGAGTTGATGCTTCGGAACGATTTTTGAGCCAGCTTGCCGGAATCGATGATCCTGAAACCAAAAGAAAAACTATTGGTCGCGTGTTCATTGAAGTTTTTGACGATGAAGCCCATTTGGTTCAGGACGTAAAATGGTTAGCCCAAGGCACAATTTATCCAGATGTGATTGAATCAGTTTCGGTAAAAGGACCTTCGGCAACCATAAAATCGCATCATAATGTAGGAGGTTTGCCTGATTTTATGAAGCTAAAAGTGGTAGAACCTTTGCGAATGCTTTTTAAAGATGAAGTGAGACGCGTTGGCGCAAGTTTAGGAATTTCGGCAGAATTATTAGGAAGACATCCGTTTCCGGGACCTGGACTTTCCATCAGGATTTTAGGCGATATCACCCCTGAAAAAGTAAGAATTTTACAAGAAGTAGATTATATTTTTGTCGAAGGATTAAAATCTCACGGACTATACGATAAAGTTTGGCAAGCCGGAGCTATTTTGCTTCCTGTAAATAGTGTTGGCGTTATGGGCGACGAACGTACTTATGAAAAAGTGGTTGCACTTCGAGCGGTAGAATCAACCGACGGAATGACGGCTGATTGGGTTCATTTGCCATACGAATTTTTGATGAGCGTTTCCAATGAAATTATCAATAAAGTCAAAGGTGTAAATAGAGTTGTGTACGATATTAGCTCGAAACCACCTGCCACAATTGAATGGGAATAATTTTTTTAAAAAATCAATAATATCTCTGAAAGTCGTTACTTTTACATAAATTAGTAACGGTTTTTCAATTTTATATAAATCATTAATAGCCAAAAAATTAAATATAAATAGAATGAAAAAACTTTTTATATCAGCGGCGGCATTTTTATTTGCAGCGGCTGCATTTGCACAAGAAGCGGTAAAACACACGGTTTCCAAAGGAGAAACCATTACCCAAATTTCGCAAAAATATAAAGTTACGCCAGCCGATATTTACGCTTTAAATCCGGATGCGAGAAACGGAATTGGAGAAAACACAATTTTGTTAATTCCGAATAAAAACGGAAGTAAAATTGTTCCAAAAAATACACAAATCACGCCGAAACCTGCAGTTTCTAATGGTAAAACACATACCGTTGCTCCAAAAGAAACGTTGTACGGTTTGGCAAAACAATATAATGTTTCGGTTGCCGATTTAGAAAAATTAAATCCAGAGTTGAAGGAAGGATTGAAGATTGGTCAGGTTTTGCAAATCCCTGGAAAATCTTCCCAAGTTATTCCGGCGAAACAAACCGTGAAAGAAGTTGTTTCCGAACAAATTCCTCCGTCAACAAAAGGAAATCTGGTGTATGAAGTGGTTCCAAAAGATACCAAATACGGTATCGCTAAAAAATACGGTATTACTGTTGAAGAACTTGAAAAATTCAATCCAATTTTAAAAACGGATAGTTTGAGAATTGGACAAAAAGTTGTGATTCAACAAAAATCAGGTTCTGAGATTATTCAATCAAATGATAATCAAGAGGTTAAATCTGTTGTTTCTGGAGAAAATGCTGAAAAATATACTACGTATCAGGTTCGCCCGAAAGAAACAATTTATAGTTTATCGCGACAATTTGGCGTAAGCCAAAATGGTCTGCTTGCCCTAAATCCGGAGTTGGAAAACGGGTTGAAAGAAGGGATGACGCTAAAAGTTCCGAAAGAAGTGTTGCATTCGCCAGTGAATAAAAATTTTAGTGATTTGGCTAAAAGCATTTCTAAAAAAGATCGCAAACAGATGACTTTGTTATTGCCTTTTAATGTTTCAAAGATAGAAAGCGACACCACTTCAAATTTATCTTCAAGACTGAAAAAAGATGCGTTCCTCAACATGACGCTCGACTTTTATTCCGGAGCGTTGATGGCAATCGATTCGGCTAAAACATTGGGATTAAACATTGATATCAAAATTTTAGATTCGCAAGAAAACAAAAATTCTTCTGCGGTTAACGCTTCGTTTGCCGATAAAAATTTGTTGACTTCAGATGTGGTAATCGGACCGTTTTATCAATCTCATGCGGAACAAACGGCTCAGTTTTTAAATACTAAAAATATTCCGGTAATTTCACCTTTGTCTAAAGATAACAGTATGGTTTATAGTAATTTATACCAATCTGTTCCAAGTCCTGAAACGCTTCGTGGTACTTTGTTCGATTATCTTTATTCTAAAAATGCCAATATTATTGCGGTAATTGATCCGAAAAAAGTTTCGGCAAAAAATTATATTACGCAAAACCATCCAACGGTAAAAATGTCGGATTTTTCTTTGGAAAGTGTAAAGTCGATGTTGGTAAAAGGCAATAAAAATTTTGTAATTTTAGAAACTTCAAACACCTTGATGCTTAAAAATATTGTTTCGGGTTTAGCTGCCGCAAAAGCTACTCATGACGTACAATTAGTATTGATGGAGCCAAATGACAAGTTAGATTCTGACGAAATTTCGATTGCAAATTTGGCGAAATTAAACTTGCTTTATCCTTCGGTAACTCGTGAAAATGAAACGCCTGAAGCAGCAATTTTTGCCAAAAATTATAAAAAGAAGAACAACATTTACCCTAATCAGTATGCCACTCGTGGATTTGACGTGACTTTTGATGCGATGCTTCGACTTTCGCAAGAAAAAAGTTTTGAAGAAACCATTTTTGACAATGCCACAGAACATGTTGAAAATAAATTTAATTATGTAAAAAATCCTGCTGATGGCTATTCAAATAGAGGTGTTTACATTTTATATTACGATACGGATTTAACAGTAAAAGTAGCCCAATGACTTCAAAAGTAACCTATTTAGGAGATTTACGAACCTCTTCAATTCACATAAAATCCGGCAGCGAAATAATTTCAGATGCGCCAACTGACAATAACGGAAAAGGCGAGGCTTTCTCTCCAACCGACACTGTTGCCAATGCTTTGGCGAGTTGCATGATGACAGTGATGGCAATCAAAGCCAGAGATTTAAACGTTGATTTTACGGGTTCAACCGCAAGTGTGGTCAAACACATGCAAAGCGATCCGAGAAAAATTTCTAAGATTGAAATTCATTTTGAGATGACAATTTCGGTGGATGAAAAAACCAAAACGATTTTAGAACGAACCGCTTTAACTTGTCCGGTTCACTTAAGTCTTCATCCGGATATTGAAAAGGAAATTCATTTTAGCTGGAAATAATTTTGATGACAGAAGAACAAAAACAGCTTATAAAATTGGCTCACACCAAAATGCCCTTCGGAAAATTCGAGGGGCGTTTTCTTATAGATTTACCAGAACCCTACGTGGTTTGGTACAAAAGCAAAGGTTTTCCAAAAGGCGAATTGGGACAACAACTTCAACTAATTTATGAATTGAAGTTGAACGGTTTGGAAGATTTAATTCGGAACATTAAAAAGCAATATCCAAAACCGATTTAATGAGATAATTAGCGAATTTGATAATGCTTGTCTTGCGTATAATATTTTTAATTTGAAGACAATCAAGTTTAGCATTTCAACAATTATCGAATCAGCTAATTTTCAGATTATCTAATTATCTCATTATCGAATTCTCACATTGCCAAATTATCTAATTTCCTAATTCGCTAATTGAGTAATTAATTCGTACTTTTGCCGAGTTTTTTACACAACTACAACAACACACACACACACACACACAACAAAATGAATCAGACAAAATATATTTTTGTTACAGGAGGCGTGAGTTCTTCCCTCGGAAAGGGGATTATCGCGGCTTCTCTCGCAAAATTATTGCAGGCAAGAGGTTATAGGACCACAATTCAAAAATTTGATCCTTACATTAACGTCGATCCCGGAACGTTGAATCCGTACGAACACGGAGAATGTTTTGTAACCGATGATGGAGCAGAAACCGATTTGGATTTGGGTCATTACGAAAGATTTTTGAACGTTCCTACCTCGCAAGCCAACAACGTTACAACAGGAAGAGTTTATCTTTCTGTGATTGAAAAAGAAAGACGTGGTGAATTTTTAGGAAAAACCGTGCAAGTTGTTCCTCACATCACCAACGAAATCAAAGAAAGAATGCAATTGCTTGGGAAATCAGGCAATTTTGATATTGTGATTACCGAAATTGGCGGAACCGTAGGTGACATTGAATCGTTACCTTATATTGAATCGGTTCGTCAATTGGTTTGGGAATTAGGCGAAAGCAACGGAATTGTAATTCACCTCACGTTAGTGCCATTTTTGGCGGCTGCCGGAGAATTAAAGACGAAACCAACGCAACATTCCGTAAAAACCTTGATGGAAAGCGGAATCAAAGCCGATATTTTGGTTTGTAGAACCGAACACGAATTGTCAGACGAATTACGCCAGAAATTGGCTCTGTTCTGCAACGTAAAAAGAGAAGCGGTAATCGAGTCCATCGATGCTTCAACCATTTACGATGTTCCTAATTTGATGTTGGAAGAAGGCTTGGACAAAGTGGCTTTGAAAAAATTGGATTTGCCGGAAAAAACAACTCCAGATTTAAAGCAATGGAACGAATTTTTGCAGAAACTTAAAAATCCGAAACACATTGTAAACATCGGGTTGGTAGGTAAATATGTAGAATTGCAGGATTCGTACAAGTCAATTTTGGAAGCGTTTATTCATGCAGGTGCCGCAAACGAAACCAAAGTGAATGTGGTAAGCATTCATTCGGAATATTTAGACGAAAAAAACGCGTCGCAGAAATTACGTGATTTGGATGGAATTTTGGTTGCTCCAGGTTTCGGCGAAAGAGGAATTGAAGGCAAGATTGAAACTGTTCGATATGCTCGAGAAAATAATATTCCTTTTTTCGGAATTTGCCTCGGAATGCAAATGGCAGTTATTGAATTCTCCCGAAACGTTCTCGGACACAAAGACGCCAATTCTACCGAAATGAATTCGGGAACCGCACATCCGGTCATCAATTTAATGGAAGAACAAAAAACCATTACAGATAAAGGTGGAACCATGCGTTTAGGTTCGTGGAAATGTGATGTAAGCGAAAATTCGCTTGCATATGAAATTTACGGCAAAAGCCAAATTGAAGAACGTCATCGTCATCGATACGAATTCAACAGCGAATACCGCGAAGCATTGGAAAAGGCTGGTTTGAAAGCTTCGGGTGTAAATCCGGAAACTAATTTGGTAGAAATTGTGGAAGTGGAGAAGCACCCGTTTTTTATTGGCGTTCAATACCATCCAGAATACAAAAGTACAGTGGCAAATCCGCATCCGTTGTTTGTAAGTTTCGTAAAAGCTGCGGTGGATTTTAAAAACAGTTAGATAGGTAAGAAGAGTAGTTCTTCAGACGAAAATAAATTTCTGTAATCTTATTTTGCAGAAAAATTGAGTAAGTATTTTTTAAAACAAACAAATGGAAGAAAAAAAGTTCGACCGGAATTCGATTATTGGCTTTGTGCTTATTTTCCTTATTTTAATGGGGATTATGTTCATAAACAAGCCGTCGCCAGAAGCTGCCGGAAACAAAGTTAAGACAGAACAAGACCCAAAACAAGCGACAACAGCCGTTAGCCAAACTGCGACACCTGCGGTTCCAGATTCGCTTCAGTTGCAGCAATTAAAATCCTCTTTAGGGAATTTTGCTTATTCTGCAACACTTCCTTCGGCGAAAGCCACCACAACAACAGTTGAAAACGACTTGGTAAAATTTGTGTTTTCCAACAAAGGTGGTTACATTGTGGACGCTCAAATGAAAAATTTTGAGGCATTCCGCAAAGGTTCAGGCGAATTGGTGAAAATCATCAAAGACAACAACGCCAAATTAAATCTTCAGTTGAAAACACAAGGCAACTTGGTTTTAAATACAAAAGATTTATTTTTCGAACCAAATCTAACCACTGAAAATGGCAACCAAGTGTTGACGATGCGTTTGAAAGCAGCCGATCAGCAGTTTTTGGAATACAGATACGTGATCAAACCAAAAGATTATATGATGGATTTTTCCATCAGAACGCAAGGTTTGGCTCAAATTTTAAAAACATCCGAAGCGCTTCCGTTGGAATGGGAAATGAAAACCTACCGAAACGAAAAAAGTGTTTCATACGAAAACCGTTATTCAGAATTGGTATATGAATACGAAGACGGAAAAGACGATTACTTGAACCAATCCAACGATGTAGAAAATGCAAAAGATGTAACTTACGTTGCGTTCAAACAACATTTTTTCACTTCAATCTTGTTGACCGATACGCCTTTTACAACTGCAGAATTAAAGTCGGACAACTTGGTTCACGACATTGAGAAGGATACTATTTTCACCAAACATTACAAAGCGACGATGCCGTTGGCTTTCAAGGGAGGCGAAATCAATTACAACATGAATTGGTACTATGGTCCAACGAATTATAAAATTTTAAATGATTACAAAAAAAATCTGGATGAAATTGTGCCACTTGGTTGGGGAATTTTCGGATGGATCAACCGCTTTTTGTTCATCCCGCTTTACAACGCTTTAGGCGGATTTTTGGCACACGGAATCGCAATTATCGTCTTCACGATTTTAGTGCGTTTGCTCATGTCGCCAATCACGTACAAATCGTATTTGTCGCAAGCAAAAATGAAAGTTTTACGTCCGGAAATTCAAGAATTGAACGAAAAATTCAAGAAAGACCCGATGAAAAAGCAACAGGAAACAATGAAATTGTATAGCAAAGCTGGCGTGAATCCAATGGCAGGATGTCTTCCGGCATTGATGCAGATTCCGGTTTTCTATGCATTGTTCCAATTTTTCCCATCTAACATCGACCTTCGTCAAAAATCCTTCCTTTGGGCAGAAGATTTGTCGTCTTTCGATGCCATTTTCTCGTGGAAACAACACATTCCGGTTATTTCGTCGTTCTACGGAAACCACATCAGTTTGTTTCCAATTTTGGCGGCAATCGCAATTTTCTTCTACATGAAAATGACAACCGGAGATCAGGCAATGTCAGCTCCACCGCAAGAAGGAATGCCAGACATGAGCAAAATCATGAAAATGATGATCTACATTTCGCCGTTGATGATGATGATTTTCTTCAACAACAACGCGTCAGGCTTGAGTTTGTACTATTTTATTTCCAACACAATTACCATCGGAATCATGTTGGTCATCAAAAACTACATCATCAGAGAAGACAAAATCCACGCTCAAATCCAGGAAAATAAAACCAAGGAAAAACCAAAGAGCAAATTCCAGCAAAAAATGCAAGACATGATGGAACAAGCCCAAGAGCAACAAAAACAAAGACAAATCGATCAGGAAAACAAAAAGAAAACCCGTCGAAGTTAATACCAAAAAGCACTCTGAAAAGGGTGCTTTTTTCAATTGCCCAGGATTTCAATCCGGGGATAGAAAAAAGACACAAATCAAAACAATCCTTTAATCTGTGGCTTTTTTTTGAAGCGATCCCGAAGCGTCGGGACAGCTATTTTCAGCCATCGTAATTCCTGCTGTTCGCTTCAATCTTTTTATCAATTGCCTTTGGGTTTTAACCCAAGGCAATCGATAAAAAGGATTTCCGCTTCCATCAGGGCTAAAGAAAAATCTTTCCGCGCTTTTGGAATCGTACGCAACCAAAACGCAATAAAACCGAAAATTAGCAGTTAAGAAAGAAACCAAAAATTGCAACAATCAAAAAAGGCACGCATTTTGCAAAACACAAAAACATGAAAAACATATTTACCTACATTCTAGCCTTATTTTCAGCCGTGACTTTTTCACAGGAAACCAATCAAATGGATGCAAAAGGCCAACGTCACGGACTTTGGAAAGGTACTCACACAGAATCCAAACGACCTCGTTACGAAGGAACTTTCGAACACGGAAAAGAAACGGGAATCTTCAAATTTTTCGACGATACCAAAGCCGGAAAAGTAATCGCAACCCGAGATTTTACCGCAAAGGACGGTTCTGCTTACACCACTTTTTTCGATCAAGACGGCAATAAAGTAAGCGAAGGAAAAGAAGTCAACAAACTTACCGAAGGTGAGTGGAAGTATTACCATTACAAATCTAAAGAGCTGATGACGCTGGAAAATTATTCAAAAGGAAAATTGCACGGCGACAGAAAAGTGTATTATAAAAGTGGCGTAATTGCCGAAGAATCCAAATACGAGAACGGCTTAAAAGTAGGGGTTTACAAAAGATACGACGAAAAAAACCAGCTTCTTGAAGAAAGCAATTACAGAAATGGCGAGCTCGACGGTCCTGCGTTTTTCAACGACGGTCTCGGAAAAACCATTACAGGTCAATACACAAACGGAAAGAAATCCGGAATTTGGAGCTACTTCGAAAACGGAAAATTGGTAAAAAAACAAAATCCCAACAAAATCAAGCAGGAAAAATTCAAGATTGACAGCAAAAATAAAGACGCTAGAAAACGCCCTGAAAATCGTCAATAAAAATTACCGATATCGATATTACTGAAACAAATGCCGCAATTATTTTAGTTGCGGCATTTTGCTTAATTTTGCATACTTAAATTATAAAAAATGAAACGCGTTGTTGTTGGACTTTCCGGAGGTGTAGATTCGAGTGTTGCGGCTTATCTTTTAAAGGAGCAAGGTTACGAAGTAATCGGTTTGTTCATGAAAAATTGGCACGACGAATCGGTAACAATCTCCAACGAATGTCCGTGGCTGGAAGACAGCAATGATGCTCTTTTGGTTGCGGAGAAACTAGGGATTCCGTTTCAAACAGTGGATTTAAGCGAGCAATACCAAGAGAAAATCGTCGATTACATGTTCAGCGAATACGAAAAAGGCCGAACACCAAATCCCGATGTTTTGTGCAACCGCGAAATAAAATTCGATGTATTCATGAAAATCGCCCTAAGTTTAGGAGCAGATTTTGTGGCAACCGGTCATTATTGCAGAAAAGCCGAAACCGAAATCAACGGCGAAAAAGTGTACCAATTGCTTTCTGGCGTGGATTCCAATAAAGACCAATCGTATTTTTTGTGCCAACTTTCCCAAGAACAATTGGCGAAAGCGCTTTTCCCTATCGGAGAATTGACGAAACCGGAGGTTCGAGAAATCGCTTCTAAGATGGAGTTGGTAACGGCAGATAAAAAAGATTCGCAAGGATTGTGTTTCATCGGAAAAGTGCGTTTGCCGGAGTTTCTTCAGCAAAAGCTACAACCAAAAGACGGACTTATTTTTGAAGTTGCCGCAGACGCGGAAATTTTCCAGAATACCAGTTCAAATTTCAATTCAAAAGAAGAAGAATTAGCTCAAAAATCGGCTTCACTTCCGTATTTGCCATCAACGGGAAAACAAGTTGGCAAACACCAAGGAGCTCATTATTTTACAAAAGGACAACGCAAAGGCTTGAATGTTGGTGGAACAAAAGAAGCGCTTTTTGTAATTGAAACTGATGTCGAAAACAATATAATTTATACAGGTCAAGGTCAAAATCATCCCGGCTTGTTCAAATCGGCATTGTTCATAGAAAAAGACGAAGTGCATTGGATTCGTCCCGATTTAAAACTGAATTCAGGCGAAACGATGGAAGTGATGGCGCGAATCCGATACCGCCAACCGTTGCAAAAAGCAACTTTGCATCAATTTGAAAACGGAATGTATGTAGAATTTGATGAACCGCAATCCGCAATTACTGAAGGGCAATTTGTTTCGTGGCATATTGGAGAAGAACTGATTGGATCTGGAGCAATTGCTTAAAAAAAACGAATGAAATAAACTTAAACCGGACAATTGTTCGGTTTTTTTATGAAACTTTACGTCGGCTATTTTCGTAACTTTGAAGAACGAATTACAGAGACGCGTCATGAAAAAAATTACACTTTTATTGTTATTACTGTTTGGTTTTCAGTCGTTTTCCCAAGAAGACGCTTGGATTTATTTTGCCGACAAGCCAGATGCCGCGACGTTTCTCGCCAATCCGTTGACAATGCTTTCTCAACGAGCACTTGACAGAAGAGCTGCTCAAAATATTTCTTTGGACGTTACCGATGTTCCGGTTTCCCAAAATTATATCGATCAAATTTCGGCAAATCCGGGAATTGCGGTCATGGCAAAATCCAAATGGCTGAATGCGTTGCATGTTCGTGGTTCGTTGTCCGCAATCCAAAATCTGCAAAATTTCACTTTCGTAAATCGTGTGGAATATGCCAATAAAAATCTGAATTTGCTCGGCAGACAAGCCGAAATCAAGACCAATCAAGCCGTCAACAAGTCGATGGAAGTTCAGGTCAATTATAATTATGGAACCTCTGGAAACCAAATCCAAATGTTGAACGGACACTTGTTGCACCAACAGGATTTTACCGGAAATGGAAAAATAATTGCCGTTATGGATGCTGGATTTCCAAATGTAAACACGACTTCGCCTTTCGCAAATTTACGAAACAATGGAAAAATTTTGGGCGGTTACGATTTTGTAAATCGGAGCGATAATTTCTATTCTGGAGGTTCGCACGGAACTTTAGTGCTTTCCACAATGGGAGGTTTCGTTGCCAATCAATTGGTTGGAACGGCTCCAAACGCGTCGTATTATTTGTTTATCACAGAAGATGTTTCGAGCGAAAATCCTGTGGAAGAAAGTTATTGGGTTGAGGCTGCCGAAACCGCGGATAGTCTTGGAGTCGACATTATCAATACTTCTTTGGGGTATTTTGGTTACGACAATCCAAATTACAGCCATACTTATGAAGATATGACCGGAAATAAAACTTTTATTTCGCGTGGGTCAAATATGGCTTTCGACAAAGGCATGATTTGCGTGACTTCGGCGGGAAATTCCGGCGCTTCGGCAAATCCGAATATTGCGGCTCCAGCCGATGCGTTCAATGTTTTGGCAGTTGGAGCGGTAACGCCAACGGAAACTTACGCAAGTTTTAGCTCAATTGGACCTTCGTTTGACGGAAGAATAAAACCAGATGTAATGGCTCAAGGACAAAATTCGGTTGTGGCTACCACTTCTGGATCCGTTGGAACGGCGAACGGAACTTCTTTTTCCGGACCAATTATGGCTGGAATGGTTGCGTGTTTGTGGCAAGCGTTGCCCAATTTAACCAATGCCGAAATTATGCAGATAATCAAAGAATCAGCACATTTATTTTTGAATCCGAATGATCAATTTGGTTATGGAATTCCTGATTTTTCCCAGGCTTTGCAAAACGGTTTAGGTGTCGAAGAAATTGCGATAGCGAAAAATATAATTTATCCGAATCCTGCGAAAAACGAGCTTTTTGTGGTTTTGAAAAATAATTCTGAAAACGCATCGATTACTTTTTACAACGAAATAGGGCAGAAGGTACTCTCGAAAAAACTAGATATTAACCAAACTAAAATTTCGGTGGAAAGTTTGCCAACCGGATTGTATTTGTATGCGATTGAAGCTGGAACTGTATTAGAACGAGGGAAACTCGTTAAAAATTAGAAACTTTTTTGTCATTGCGATGAAGGAGGAATTTCTTCTTGTGTGAGATTCCTCCTTCGTCGGAATGACAAGTTTAGTTGCATTTCGAAGAGAAACAATTCTGTGACAATATCACTATAAATTCTTTCTTTTTTAGCCGATGGCTTCCCTCAAAAATTTGTAAGTTTGGCAAAAGCCGAAAGTTTCCTGATAAAAAGACGTTTTTCCCATAGCCCCAATTGAGGCGGTAGCTATTTTGCGAAGATTTTTCGGAGCAAAATACTAAAGCCGAAAGCGGGAACATGGATGATAAAAATGCGGGAACGATTCGCTTCTTAAAAAATAAAAAATGAACAAAATAACCGAACTTTTTAAAATAAAATATCCCATAGTTCAGGGGGGAATGATTTGGAACAGCGGCTGGAAACTCGCAAGTGCCGTGAGTAATTGCGGCGGTTTGGGCTTGATTGGAGCCGGATCGATGTACCCGGAAATTTTGCGGGAAAACATCCAAAAATGCAAAAACGCGACGGACAAATCTTTTGGCGTAAACGTACCGATGTTGTACCCGAACATTGAGGAAATCATGCAAATTATTGTGGATGAAGGTGTGAAAATCGTGTTTACCTCTGCCGGAAATCCGAAGACTTGGACGAGTTTTTTAAAGGGAAAAGGCATTACGGTGGTTCATGTGGTTAGCAGTTCAAAATTTGCGTTGAAAGCGCAAGAAGCGGGAGTTGATGCGGTTGTTGCAGAAGGTTTTGAAGCGGGTGGACACAACGGTCGAGAAGAGTCGACAACGTTGACGCTGATTCCAATGGTGAAGGAAAAAATTTCGATTCCGTTGATTGCTGCAGGAGGAATTGCGACCGGAAATGCGATGCTTGCCGCAATGGTTTTGGGAGCTGATGGCGTTCAAATTGGCAGTAGATTTGCGGCTTCTGAGGAAAGTTCTGCTCACGAAAATTTTAAGCAAAAAGTGGTTGCGATTGGCGAAGGCGAAACCCAAGTCACGCTGAAAGAATTGGCTCCTGTTCGTTTAATCAAAAATAAATTTTACGACGAAGTGCAAACGGCTTACGCAAATTGTGCTTCGGATGAGGATTTGAAAATTTTGTTGGGTCGCGCTCGCGCGAAACGTGGGATGTTTGAAGGTGATTTGGACGACGGCGAACTTGAAATTGGTCAGGTTTCCGGCTTAATTCACGAAGTGAAACCGGTAAACGAAATTATGAACGATTTGATTTCGGGGTTTGAAAATGCGAAAGCTGAAGTTTTAAAATTTAGTTTTTAGAGATAAAAAAAGTTCGCTGTGATGGCGAACTTTTTTATTTTATTAATGACCCAAGTTGTAAATTTCTCTAATGTTTTCGAGCGTTTTATCGAAATTAATATCTAAATCAATCAATTTCCCAGAATGAATGTCGAAAACCCAACCGTGAACTTTTAAATCTCTTTCAATCATGGCTTTTTGTACTTCGGCAGTTTTTACGAGATTCACACATTGTTCCTCAACGTTCAATTCAATTAAGCGGTTGTAGCGTTGGTTTTCATCAGTAATTTCGTTCAGTTCGTTTTTGTGTAAACGATAAACGTCGCGAATATTTCTCAACCAAGGGTTTAAAACACCTAAATCTTGGGCTTGCATGGCGGCTTTTACACCTCCGCAAAAATAATGTCCGCAAACTACTACGTGTTTTACTTTTAAATGTTCTACCGCATAATTCAATACCGACATTGCATTTAAATCGATGCTGATTACCATATTGGCAATGTTTCTATGAACAAAAACTTCACCTGGCTGAACACCCATCATATCTTCGGCAGTAACGCGACTGTCTGAACAGCCAATGTATAGAATATCAGGATTTTGCCCTTTAGATAATTCGCTAAAATAATTTGGATCTTTCTCTAATTTGGTAGAAATCCATTTTTCGTTGTTTTGAAATACTTTTTCTAATTTCATAGTAATTTGTTTAAAATTGTAAGTCAGGCTGTTTTTTTAAACTGATTTTGAGAGAACTACCGCTCGTTCAGCTTTTGCATTAATTCGAAATTACGCATTTTTTTTTCGGCTTCCAAATTCTGTTTTTTTTTGGTTTAGAATAAAATAAAAAGAGGCTTGCTGTTCGGGGAATAGATGCAGCAAGCCTCAACTCAAAATAAAGACCTATGAAACCTTTAATTTTTTATAAATTCCACACGACGGTTTTGCGCTTTTCCTTCGGGAGATTTATTGTCGGCAATGGGTTGGCTGTCGCCTTTACCGTCAACGTTTAACCTGCTTTCGGAAATTTTATATTTTGTAACCAATTCATTTTTGACCGATTTTGCTCTTTGCAACGACAAACTCAAGTTTTTTTCCTTATTTCCGTCAACGTCCGTATGACCAATTATGGTTAGCGAAACCGAATTATTTTCTTTTAAAACCGTGGCAATTTCAGAAATCGTGGCATCGGATTCGGGTAAAATTGTTGCAGAATTGGTGTTAAACAAAATAGCATTTGTACTAAATTTTCCTTCGTTCATTAATTTCGCCCGAATATCTTCACCCGAAGAAGCCAAACGGATGTTCGCGATGTGAAAATTATTTTCGGCTTTTGCTTCGTATCGGCTAAATAATAAAGTGTTGAATTTTTGGTTTCTATTAAAAATTGTAGGCAAATCCCAAATTTTATCGCCATCTAAATACACTCTCAATCGTTGGTCTTGTCGCCAAATTTGTACCTTAACTTGGTTGTTGTTGACATTAAAACTATTAAGCGATTTAATTTTGTTGGATGAAATTTTTTCGCTGTTTTCCCACAATTCATATTCGCTGTAACCCAATTTTTTTCCGCCTTCTTCTTGCGGATGAAGCGCTAAAAGCAGGCCATTTCGTTTGTCTTTTCCTTGTTTTTCTTTGTATTTGTTCCAAACGTTGAAATCTTTTTTGTTTTTTAAATTGGCAAAAACAATCCAAAGTGGATAATCGTAATAGGAAAAATTATCAGGAACAAGCAAATCGAATTCTAAAGTAAAATTTTCTGGCAATTGCTTTACATTTTCCATCAAAAAAACTCCGGGAGAACTCATTTCGAGCCAACGATTATTTGAAAATGAAACAATTTTTCCGGAAGCGTTTGTGTTCCAAAACGGTGGAAAATCACCTTCGTTTCCTGATTTAAAATTTTCCTGAACAATCACGTTAGTTCCGGATTCAAAGTCGGAATTGGATTTTTTTCCGGTTTTGGGGCCAGAATCTTTTTCGAACTTGTCGTTTTTAGAATCTTTGGATTTTTTCCTTGATTTTCCTTCCAAAACACCATCCATTGCTTCCTCAGTTTTTTTCGAACTTTCTCGTTCGACTCTGCGTTCCACGGTACGTTCGGCAGCTTTTTTGGCTTTGTCGCCCAATCCTTTCAAAAACTGAGCATGAGTACTATTTGCGAAAGCAAAAAATAAAAACCCGCCGATAATGAGATGAATATTTTTCATGATTTAGAAATTTAATTTAACCTGCGGTTTTATCAAATATCAAATCGTGTGTTCCTCCGTCGGTCATCGATTGTCTTAAAACCAAGGAATTTTGGGTGATGGAGGCGATTTCCAGCATTGTAGATTCGCCATCTGCTTGGTTAATAATAATATTGTTTTCGGTGGTTAATTCAAAAGTAAAGTTTTGAAGCGGATGATTTGTACACGTTCCGTCAACCATTTCGGTTACAAGTAATATTAATGAGCCGTCGTTAGAGAAGTCGAAATATTTCTCTCTATCACAAGCTGTTACAGTTAAAATTGTGCTGGATTGCAGGTACCAACGACCTGAGGTGAGCAATTCCATTGTAGAAGGTTCGGATTTATCATCGTCGTTATTGCAAGAAAAAATTCCGGTTAAAGAAATTCCGAGAAATAATAGCATTAAAAATCGGGTGGCAAATGTTCTGTTCAAAGTTTTCATAATTGTTTTGTTTTAAATTTATAAATAGTTAATCAGCGACTTCCACTGGAAAGTTGGAAAAATAGCCATTGCTGATGGTTACGGCATCTCCGGGAGTTGGACCTACTAACGAACCAGCGAAACTTCCGCTGAATCTTCTGTTGTTTCCGGAACCTTCGATTTCTTCAATTGTTAGTGTAAAAGTTGTGGAGGACATTCCTCCTAAATATGTTTTGTTATTGAGTTTTGTAATCGCTACAGCACCATCGTTATCGTCGTTTAAAGTATATGTTCCGATAGAAATTTCTCCCGGCGTTGAAAAAATTGCCGAGAATGAAGAAATTTCTCCGTTAAAAGTATCGTCAGTTCCTGCAACCGTAAAATTGTGTTGACCATCCGTAACCGAACTTCCAATTGCCGCAGAATTACTGCTCCACAAAAATCCCGCTATGTTAAAACTAATATATGGATCCGTGGCAACATTGTTATTGCCGTTGTCATCGCTGCTACATGCTACAAAAAGCGCAATGCAAACTGTTTTTAGTAAAAAAGATAATCGTTTCATAATATTTTGATTTTATTGTAACAAAGTTTGGTTAAAAAGTGTTAATTTGTAATAGCATAATGATGCGTATGGTTTTAGTCAGCAATTAAAGTATATCAGCCATGAAAAGATTGTTGTTTTTCCTATTCTTGTTAAATAATTTTTCGGTTTCATCGCAAAAACTTGATGACAATTATCTTAATCAAAAGTTAGAAGAGGCGAGCAAATTGCACCGTCAGTTTGAATATGACCAATCATTTGCGGTTTTAGATAATTTGTATGCCAAAGCTTTGCAGGAAAATAATCAACTTGCCGCAGGACTGGCATTGATTAAAAAAACTGCTTATCAAATAGTTCTCGATGAAAACTTTGCAAAAAAGATTGATTGGAAATCATTTGAAAAATTAGGGCCGAAAGCGGAACCCGAAAAAAATATCTTCAATGCTAAATTATTGCTGCTCAAATCTGGATGGGCTCAAAAAGAAGATAAGCCCTCACAAGCGTTTCAGTTTTTAGATCAAGCGCTTCAAATTTCTGGGAAAATAAATGACAACGCCGATATATTAGGTGAAATTTATATTTTATACGGACAACTAAAGGCTAAAGAATCCGAGTATGTTGAGGCAAATTCTTATCTTTTGAGTGCATTGCAATTGGCTAAAAACGCAGGAGACAGAAATTCAGAAGGAACTATTTATGGCGAATTGGCAAATACATCTTTTTTAATGGGCGAAAAATCCCGAGCAAAAGAATATGCGAAGCAAGGAATTGATTTGCTGAAAGCCTTTGACGACCGAGAAGAATTAATTATTCAGTTAAGTAATTTAGGCAGAATTTACCAATTAGAAGGCGATTTTGAGTCGGCAATTCCTTATTTTTCAGAATCTGCTGCTTTGGCTTCGCATTCTAAAAATAAACAGGCCATTTTTGTGAGTTTGGTGGATTTAGCTCTGGTTTATCATGCCAAAAAAGATCGCCCAAATGCTCTAAAATTCATGCAACAAGCGATCGCTGAAGGCAAAAAAAATAACCAGCCAAAATTGCATCGGTATATTAGAATGGGAGCGATGTTTGCCGGATATGTTGGCGACGAGGAATTGATGAATCGATTGTACAACGAGAGTTTTTTTTTGGCAAAACAAGCTAAAGATAAAGACGCGCTTCGTGATTGGAACGCTTCGCA
The DNA here is from genome assembly GCA_023387965.1 of Bacteroidota bacterium. Classification (GTDB taxonomy): domain Bacteria; phylum Bacteroidota; class Bacteroidia; order Flavobacteriales; family Flavobacteriaceae; genus Flavobacterium. The sequence continues at coordinate 167,785 of JAEWHE010000014.1, forward strand.
GAGTTTTTATTATGCCAATGTAAAAAATGATAAGGCCAAGGCGTTTCCTTTTCTGGAAAAATTTCATACCTACAAAGACAGCATTTTAAACGAGAAGTCGCGAAAAGATTTTAACGAACTTGAAGTAAAATACCAATCCGAGAAAAAGCAAGCCGAGATTGATAGATTAGCCCGAAACGAAAAAATTCAGCAACTGGAAATCGATAAAAAAAATGCTTTGTTACGTGGAAATTTATTGGAAGCCGCCGAAAAACAAAAAGAAATAGAACTTTTAACCACTCAAAATACCCTTGCGCAACTTGAAGTGGAACAGCAAAAAAAGACAATTGGTTTGCGTGAAGCACAAGTTTTGAATTTTGTGCAACAAGAAAAAATTGCCAAACAACAAGATCTAATCAATCAAGTCAAATTGAAAAATGAAAAACTTAACCGAAATCTGGCGATACTTTTAATGGTAATTTCGGGAACTGTTTTTGCTTTTTTGTTTAATCGAATGTTGCTTCGCAAAAAATTGGAGCAAAAGAAAATTTTACTTTCCGAAAGATCCCGAATTGCCTCCGAACTTCACGACGAAGTAGGAAGTACATTAACCGCTATTAATTTAATGTCTTATGCTACAGCAAATAAGATTGAAGAACCTGAATCAAAGCTTCAACTTAACAAAATTTCACAAAACACGCAATCTGTGATGGAAAGCATCAGTGATATCGTTTGGAGCATGAACCCCGACAACGATAGTTTTGACAAAATGATCATTAGGATGAAAGAATTTACCGCCAACGTTCTCGAACCACAAAATATAGATTACCATTTTCAAATTGAATCCGGACTCGAAACCATCAAATTTTCTCCCGAAAAACGCCGCGACTTTTATTTGATTTTTAAAGAAGCAATGAATAATTTAGCAAAATATTCTCAAGCCTCTTCAGCTAAAATTACCATCAAAAAAAGCAAAAAGAACATCATTTGTGCAATTACGGATAACGGTAAAGGATTTGATTTAAATAAAAAAGACTCTGGAAATGGACTTAAAAATATGAAACATCGGACCGAAAAACACAATGGTAAGTTATTGATTAATAGCGTGTTTGGCGGAACTGAAATTATTTTGCATTTTCCACACGCATAAAAATGCTATTTTTTTCGTGAGCTACAATATGTTACTTTACTTTAAAATTTTCACAGATGATTAAAGTTGCAGTTTTTGAAGATAACAATGCTTTGCGTGAACAATTGATGCTGTTACTCAACCAGCCTCAAAACAAATTGACTTGCATTGGAGGTTGGGAAAATTGTCTCCAAGTCGAAAAAATTATCGAGCATTACCAACCGGATATTGTGTTGATGGATATCGATATGCCGGAAGCTGACGGATTTGTGGGGTTAAAATATATTTCGCAAAATAAGCCTAAAATTCCGGTGATTATGCTCACGGTTTTTGAGGATGACAAAAATGTTTTCGAAAGCATTTGTCTGGGAGCCAAAGGTTATTTGCTTAAAAAATCTTCACCAGAAAAAATTATTGAATCCATCCACGATACTTTAAATGGTGGTTCGCCAATTAGTCCGGAAATTGCCCGAAAAGTCATGACTGCTTTTGCTGCAATCAAGCAAATGATTAAACCTGATTATAAATTAACGCTTCGTGAAAAAGATGTATTGCAATCGTTGGTTGATGGAAATAGCTATAAAATGATTGCTTCTGAGTTAGATATTTCGATTAATACAGTTCGGCAATTTATCAGAAGTATCTATGATAAACTCCAAGTGCATTCCATGAACGAAGCGGTTTCTAAAGCTATCAAGCAAAATATTGTATAAAAAAAGCGACAATCTTCTGGAGATTATCGCTTTAATTTTACTGCAAGTTTTTTTGAAATAGTGTGCTTAGAATGCTCGAATCTTAGAACAGTCAAATTCAAAATTTGTTCATCTTCGATTAAATTCGGATTAAATCGATTGCTGATAACAAAAATTAGTGAATTTGTGGCTAACTCATTTTTCAAAAATTAATTACGGTCTAGGTTAAAATTTATTTTCCACTTCCGCAGCCTGAAGCATCAAGTAGTGCATATCAGTATTTTTAACGAAAGGTTTTAAGAGTTCACTTCCCGGTCCAAAAGCCGCCAATTCCACATAATCTGCGGAATGATCCATGCTAATCCAACCTACCGAATTGTATTTTTGTTGAATTTCGGAAAGGGCTTTGAAAGGTAATTTTTTGTAATTGTACAAACCGTCTTCGGATTTGTGCAAACCATTGTAATATGATAAAATTTCTTTTGCTTCTTCCTCTGAAACCGCATGACCATTGCTGGCTTCAAATTTTTCCCTGATTTGAGAGACCGTTGTATTGGCGTTGAAACTATTCAAAATCGCTTCATTTGTGTGTGTATATTTTTGAATAGCGTCAAAATTATCATTCGCTTTTTTGCCATAAATCACACCAGGGTTTGCGTTTCCATGATCTGTGGTGATGATTACCAAAGTTTCTTTGTCTTTTTCGGCAAAATCCATTACTACTTTTATCGCTTCGTCAAAGGCAATCTGATCGTGAATCACAGCCGCGATATCATTGGCATGAGCTCCCCAATCAACCTTTCCCGATTCTATCTGAAGCACAAAACCTTTTTTGTGGTCTTTCATTCGGTCGATTGCTTTTTGGGTCATTTCTGCTAACGTAGGAATTTTTTTCTGAAGATTCGCATCAATTTGTCTATCAATAGCATACGGAACTGCGTCATCTTCAAAAACACCCAAAATTGGTTCGTTATTTTTGGCGGCTAAAAGTTCATCTCGGGTTTTGGCAACTTGATAACCTTTGGCATAAAAACCTGAAAATAAATCTTTTTTGTCTTTCCGAAGAGAAGGATCAAAATGATTTTTTCCGCCGCCAAGCATCACGTCAAAGCCTAAATCAAGGTACATTTCGGCAATGTCGTCCATGGCGCTACGTTTTTTACTGTTTACACAAAAACCTGCTGGAGTGGCGTGAGTAATGGCAACAGTTGTCACGCAACCCGCCATTTTTCCGGCTTTTTTAAATTTTTGAAGAATCGGTAAATGTTCTTCACCGTTTGGTCCTACATTCAAAGCACCATTATTGACACGAAAACCGCCTCCCCAGGAAGAACTTCCGGCAGAGGAATCTGTAACAATAGAATTCGCCGAAGCCGTGTCCATCAATGCACGCGAAACCTTATTGTCTTTGTACAATTGTAGCCAATTGGAGCCTTTGCCGTATTTTCTATTCAAAAATAAATCTGCCATATTAAGCGTTCCGGTACTCATCCCGTCGCTTACCATAAAAATAATATTTTTTGCTTTCTTGTTTCGGCCAACTGATTCTATGTCTAAAATTGATGCCGAAGCCTGAAACGGATTCATCACCGCAGCTCCTAAAGTAAAGAGCGATCCGTTGCGGAAAAACTTCCTTCTGTCCATTAGAAATTAAATTGTGTTTGTGCCAAAGATAGGCATATTCAAAACGAACTTTTGTTTAAGAAATTGTTATTTGAGTTGAAGTTTATGTGTAAATTATATTTTGAGAAATATTTCAAAACGAAAAAAGGAACGTCTAACTCATTTAAAATGTTTATTTAATTGAAATAGTTTAAATATTTGGTTACCAAATTTTTAAATGTATTTCAATATTATTAAAAAAGCCATTATAAACAAAATCTATAATGGTTTTTTCGATGGTTTTTGATTGGTTTAAACAGTGGTAACGTTTTCAAAATTAAATTCCACTTGATTTCTCAAAATGTCCTCAAATGTTTCGTGATTGCGAATTAAAATAGCTTCATTTTCGTGCCATAAAACTTCGGCTGGTTTAAGTCGGGAATTGTAATTAGATGCCATTGTGAAGCAATAGGCTCCGGCGTTTTTAAAACATAAAATATCACCTTCTTTAATTTCTGAAATTCTGCGGTTGGTAGCAAAGGTGTCGGTTTCACAAATATATCCCGTAACCGAATAAAATCGTTCTTTTCCTTTTGGGTTGGAAATATTTAAAATTTCGTGAGAAGAACCGTAAAACATTGGACGAATGAGGTGGTTAAATCCGCTGTTGATTTGTGCAAAAACAGTTGAAGTGGTTTGTTTTACCACATTAACTTGTGCCAAAAAATAGCCTGCTTCGCTTACCAAGTATTTCCCTGGTTCGAAAGCCAAAATGAGTTCTTTGCCGTATTCTTTACAAAAAGCATTAAATCTTTTCGAAAGTTTTTTGCCTAATTCTTCAATGTCGGTTTCGATGTCGTCTTTTTTGTAAGGTACTTTAAAACCGCTTCCAAAGTCGATGAAATCTAAATTAGGGAAATGTTTAGCGGCATCAAACAAAATTTCAGCAGCATAAAGGAAAACCTCAATGTCCAAAATATCCGAACCTGTATGCATGTGAATGCCGTTTATATGCATGTTAGTATTTTCTACGATGCGTAAAATATGCGGCAATTGATTTACAGAAATCCCAAATTTACTGTCGATATGACCAACAGAAATATTGGCATTTCCGCCAGCCATAACGTGCGGATTGATACGAACGCAAACCGGAATTTCAGGATATTTGGCGCCAAAATGCTCTAAAACCGAAAGATTGTCAATATTGATTTGTACGCCAAGATGTGCTACTTCTTCGATTTCTTCGAAAGAAACGCCATTTGGGGTGTAAATAATTTTTTCGGGCGAAAAACCTGCGTGTAAACCTAATTGAACTTCTTGTAAAGAAACGGTATCCAAACCTGAACCAAAGGTTTTAAATAATTTGAGAATCGAAATATTCGAATTGGCTTTAACGGCATAATTAATTTGAAGATTAGCTATTTTGCTAAACGCCGAAACCAATCGGGAATACTGCAATTGAATTTTAGCAGAATCGTAAACGTAAATTGGCGCTTGAAAGTCTTGGGCAATTTGTAATAAATGAGAATGTTGCATGTTGATTTTCTTTTTTTGACAAATTTAAAATGCAAAATTTTAGTTTGAAAAAAAATGTGTTGAAATAACAAAAAATAACGAATTGTTATTTTAAAACTTAAATACTATTAAAAATTGTAATTTTAGCACAAATGTCGTGATAGCCCGGATAGCAGCGGAAAGCCTTTTGCACCAAAAAACAATTTTTTCCTCTGGAAACGGAGCGACTCCCGAAACTTCGGGAGAAGCTCCCGTTTCCGGATTTGGAAAAAAGTTTTTTGGAAAAAAGCTTGCAGCGGATAGCCGGAATAGCTCCTAAAAAACAGAAAGTAAATATTTGAAAATATTGTTTCGCTGGTTAAATAGTATTTGTTATTTTTGTGGCACCCGAATTTTTGGGAGATGAAACAGACAAAAACTTCATAAAAATGGATATACACGAATACCAAGGAAAAGAAATTTTGGCCAGCTATGGCGTGAAAGTTCAACGCGGGCATATTGCAAATAATCCGCAGGAAGCAGTAGCTATGGCAAAACAATTAACTGCTGAAACCGGAACAGGTTGGCACGTGATTAAAGCGCAAGTTCATGCGGGAGGTCGCGGAAAAGGCGGTGGTGTGAAATTGGCTAAAAATTTACAACAAGTTGAGGAAATTGCAGAGCAAATTATTGGAATGCAATTGATTACACCTCAAACTTCTGCCGAAGGTAAAAAAGTGCACAAGGTTTTGATCGCTGAAGATGTATATTATCCGGGCGAAAGCGAGACATCTGAGTTTTATATGTCGGTGCTTTTAAACAGAGGAAAAGGAAAAAATATGATCATGTATTCTACCGAAGGTGGAATGGATATCGAGGAAGTTGCTGAAAAAACGCCTCATTTAATTTTTACCGAAGAAATTGATCCGCTTGTTGGATTGCAAGGTTTTCAGGCGAGAAGAGTAGCGTTCAACTTAGGTTTGAGCGGTACTGCTTTTAAAGAAATGGTTCAGTTTGTGGACGCGCTTTACAAAGCTTACGTGGGTAGTGATGCTTCGATGTTTGAAATTAATCCGGTGTTGAAAACATCTGACAATAAAATTATCGCTGTTGACGCCAAAGTAAATCTTGATGACAACGCTTTGTACAGACATCCAAAATTAGCTGAAATGCGCGACGTTCGTGAGGAAAATCCTATTGAGGTTGAAGCGAAAGCGGCTGGTTTGAACTATGTGGATCTTGACGGAACTGTTGGTTGCATGGTGAATGGTGCTGGTTTGGCAATGGCGACAATGGATTTGATTAAATATGCAGGTTTTGAACCGGCAAATTTCTTAGACGTTGGTGGAACTGCTGATGCTAAACGTGTGGAATTGGCTTTCAGAATTATTTTGAAAGACCCTAACGTAAAAGCAATTTTGATTAATATTTTTGGAGGAATTGTTCGTTGTGACCGTGTGGCTCAAGGAGTTATCGACGCTTACAAAAACATGGGTGACAGCATTAAAGTGCCGATTATCGTGAGATTGCAAGGTACAAATGCCGAATTAGCAAAAGAAATGATTGACAATTCTGGAATGCCGATTTTATCTGCGGTACAATTCCAAGAAGCTGCAGACCAAGTGAAAGCTGCTTTATCTTAATTGAAAAAATCTTAGTTATAGAAAGAATCCCGCTGAAAAGTGGGATTTTTTTTATGGAAAAAAGTCAAGCAAAGCTTGGTAAGGATCGCCTTTTAGCTTTAGTAATTTGGCGAAAGCCGGTTCGGTTTTTAGTCCAGATTTTTTTAGACGAATGATTTCCTGCCGAAAATTTTCTCCGCGTTCTTCCAAAATTTTCGCTTCGATCATCATGTGGCGAAAACCGTTTTGCTGCGTTACTGGAACATTTTGTCCGAAGATTTCAATTTCGAAACCGCCCAAAAAAAACTTGGCAATGACAGTTGAAATGCCGTTTACCATTCTTTTTTCCAAAGAAAATTTTTTCGCTTTCGCAAAATGTACTCGGATGACGTCAATAAAAATTTCATCATCATTACAACAGCATAAAATATCTAAATCGCTGGTTTCGATAGCAATGTTTATCGGAATTGTTCCAGCCAAAACAGGGGAGAAGTCACTTAAAATTTCCATCACTTGAAATTGCTGTAAAACAAAAAACGCTTCTTGTTGAAGCGTTGTTCCGTTTTTTAGATACTCAATGGAAAGAAAGTCAATCACTCCGATTTTTTCTTTTTGCCGTTGTTAAATTTTACTTTTTCAACCACCGAAGGTTTGGCTTCAGATTTTTTAGGCTTGAAATTTTTCGCCGGGCTTTTAGATGCAAAAGGTTTTTTTGCGGCAGGTTTTTTCGTTTCTTCTTTTGGTTTAAAGCCTTTTGCCGGTGCTTTTATTTGAGCTCTATTTTTTTCCAAAACGTCTTTAGCATTTGTAGGATTTTCTTTTGTGCCTCGCAAATGAATAACCAATCCGTTTAAGAAATTACGCAACACCTGATCACCACAATTTTTATAATTTGGATGGTCTTCTGCGCGGAAAAAGGCACCAAGTTCTGCTTTAGAAATCCGAAAATCTACCAATTCTAAAATTTCTACAATTTGATCGTCGCGCAATTGCAACGCCACACGTAGTTTCTTAAAAATATCGTTGTTGGTCATAATCTTTATTTATTGCAAAGATAGATTTTTTTCGGTTTGCCCCTGAATATTCGGGAAGTATTGTTTTTCCCGCTGAATAAATTTAGAGGTAATTGATTTAGTTTGTCAATTTACGGCATCAATTACAACCGACTTCAGTCGGTTGAGTAAACAAAGACTTCAGTCAGTCGAGCTGTAATAAAAACTTAAGTAGGTTGAGTTAAAACAGACTTCAGTCGGTTGAGTTAAAAGAAAAGACTTCAATCAATTTAAGAAAATGCATATCTTAGCAATAAAAATTATATGCCATTTATTTCAATTTACGTGCACATTGTGTTTACCACTAAAAATAGATTTCCATTTCTTAATACTATGGAATTAAGAAAAAAAGTTTGGAAACATATTTTTGAAAACGCTAAAAGTAAAGATATTCATATTGATATGGTTAATGGATATTCAGACCATTGTCACATATTATTATCGCTTAAATCATCTGAAAATATTAGCCAAATCCTCAAATTAGTAAAAGGAGAAAGTTCGAAATGGATTAATGACAGTCGATTAATTTTAGAAAAATTTGAATGGCAAAATGATTATTATGCAATATCAGTTTCAAATTCTCATCTTCAAAGAGTTAGAAATTATATTAAAAATCAGGAAGTTCATCACTCGAAAAAAAGTCTGGATGATGAGATAAAGTTAGTTAGTAAAGTGGTAAATGCTAAGTAATTTCCTTTCTTCTGATAAATTTAAAGTTTGATTCGTTTTCATCCCTCTGAATAAATTCAGAGGTAATTGATTTTGTCTACCTTCTGGTATCAATTACAACCGACTTCAGTCGGTTGAGAACCGAAAACTTCAGCCGGTTAAGTAAACAAAGACTTTAGTCGGTTGAGATAAAAAGACTTATTCGGTTGCGTTTAAAGCAACCACAAAACCGCTTCCGCAAAACCTTCTCGCCATAATTTTTCGTTGTGTTCGCCACCTTTAACTTCCACTAATTTGTCGAGTTTCAGACAATAACAGCGGTTTTCATCGAGCAATTTTTTCATCCGTTGCACTTCCGCTACTAACGTTTCACTTTCTTTATCGCCGTACAAAAAGAAAATTTTGGCTTTAATTTTTTCTGACTTTTGCGTAAGCGAATAAATTTCGTCAGAAAACCAAAAAGATGGCGAAAAAACGCCCGCTTTTCCGAAAACTTCCGGATATTTCAATACAGCATAATAGGAGACCAAACCTCCAAGAGAACTTCCAAAAATCACTGTATTATTTGCATTAGATTTCGTTCGGTAATTTTTGTCAACGTGCGGTTTTAAGGTTTTCACGATGAATTCTAAATATGCATCTGCTTTTCCGCCACCATATTTTTCATGTGGAAAAGGCGTTAATTCATCGATTCTTTTTTCGTTTCCGTGTTCAATCCCAACGAGAATTGCCTTTGTTTTCAGGCTATCAAGTGTTTCATCCACTTGCCATTCACCTGCAAAAGAAGTTTTGGCGTCAAATAAATTCTGAGCGTCGTGCATGTAAATCACAGGATATTTTTTGTTAGAATTTTCACAACCAATGGGCAAATACAGCCAGATTTTTTTGGTTGTTGAAAGTTGTGGTGCTTCAAGTTCAAACTGTAAAACCGTTCCCTTTTGAGCGAAAACAAAAAGTGGAAGAATCAGGAATAAAATGAGATATTTCAATTTTTTCGTTAAATTAATTTTAAAATAATAAATTAGCTAAAAATACAACATTTATGAAACTACATGATAAGAAATTAACGCTGCTTCTTGAAATGACTTCCTTTGCTCTTGTGGATGGAAAGCTCCATGAGCGAGAATATCAGTTTTTAAGCCTTGTCGCAAGCGAACTTAAAATACCTCAAGAAATGTTTCGTAATCTTTTGCGTCTACAAATCAATCCGGCACCAATAAAACCTGAAACCATTCGAATTGAGCATTTTTACAGATTGGCACTTTTAATGTTTTGTGACGGTGTTATTGACGAAAGAGAAGAAATTGCAATTAGGGAAATAGGCGTGAATATGGGACTTGACCCTTTCGCCATCAATCGGATACTTAAAGAAATGGAACAATCGCCATCACGGATAATCGACCCAGAAAGATTGATTAAGATTTTTATGGAGCAGAAGAATTGATTTTTATTTAGAAGCACAAACTTCAGGCATCTTTTAAACTTCGTTCCCGCTTTCCGTTGCAATCTTTTGTGGCAGAAAAAGCCACAAAAGGATTTCCACTTCAATCGGGGCTAAGTCAAAACTTTAGGCTTCTAGTGAATCTTTTCCTGCAACACCTTGATTTCGTCCCTGAATTTCGCCGCTTGCATAAAATCTAATTCTTTGGCGGCTTTTTCCATTGCTTTTCTGGCTTCGCGAATTTTTTTCTCGATTTCCGGTTTCGATAAATACTGACTTTCCGGTTCGGCCGCTTTCAAAGCCTGACGTTCCACATAAGCCGTTGAAACTGAATTTCGCGCAAGCGTGCTTTCAATTTTTTTGTTCAACGCCTGTGGCGAAAGGTTGTTCGCCAAGTTATAGTTCATCTGTTTTTCTCGGCGATAATTGGTTTCGTCAATGGTTTTTTGCATGCTATCGGTGATTTTATCGGCATACATAATCGCTTTTCCGTTCACGTTTCTCGCGGCTCGACCAACCGTTTGCGTCAAACTTCTGTTGCTTCGCAAAAAACCTTCTTTGTCGGCATCCAAAATCGCGACAAGCGAAACTTCGGGTAAATCCAAACCTTCACGAAGCAAATTCACGCCAATCAACACGTCGAACAAACCTTTTCGTAAATCCTGCATGATTTCCACTCGTTCCAAAGTATCAACTTCGCTGTGAATGTACCGACATCTGATGGCAACTTTCGTCAAATATTTTGTCAGTTCTTCCGCCATTCTTTTGGTTAAAGTCGTCACTAAAACACGTTCGTCCAATTCCACACGTTGCTGGATTTCTTCAATCAAATCGTCAATTTGGTTGGCACTCGGTCGAATTTCTATAATCGGATCCAACAAACCTGTCGGACGAATGACTTGTTCCACGTAAATTCCTTCGGATTTTTCCAATTCGTAATCTGCAGGAGTCGCCGAAACGTACACGACTTGGTTTTGCAACGCTTCAAATTCCTCAAATTTCAACGGTCGATTGTCCATTGCCGCAGGAAGCCTGAAACCGTATTCCACCAAATTTTCTTTGCGCGAGCGATCGCCTCCATACATCGCATGAACCTGCGAAATTGTCACGTGACTTTCGTCAATCACCATCAAATAGTCCTTCGGAAAATAATCTAACAAACAGAAAGGTCGCGTTCCCGGAAGCCTTCCGTCGAGATAACGGGAATAATTTTCAATTCCGGAACAATATCCTAACTCACGAATCATCTCCAAATCAAAGTTGGTCCGTTCTTCTAATCTTTTGGATTCCAAATGTTTACCGAATTCTTTGAAATATTCGGTTTGCTTGACCAAATCTTGCTGAATTTCCCAAATCGCACCATTTAACACGTCGGGTGAAGTCACAAACATATTGGCCGGATAAATGTTAAGGCTCGTATATTTTTCTAAAACTTTTGAAGAAATTGCGTCAAAAGCTTCTATTTCTTCAATTTCGTCTCCGAAAAAATGAATCCGGAACGGTTCGTTGCCATAACTCGGAAAAACTTCCACGGTATCACCTTTGATCCTGAAAGTTCCAGGATTGAAATCAGCTTCCGTTCTAGCATACAGACTTTGCACCAAACGATGCAGTAATTTTGTACGTGATATTACCTGATTTCGCTGCAACGAAACCACGTTTTTTTGAAATTCTACCGGATTTCCAATTCCGTACAAACACGAAACCGACGACACCACAATAATATCGCGACGTCCCGAAAGTAGGGAAGAAGTGGTGGAAAGCCGCATTCGTTCCAATTCTTCGTTGATGGAAAGGTCTTTTTCGATGTACGTTCCGGTAACAGGAATAAACGCTTCCGGTTGATAATAATCGTAATAGGAAACAAAATATTCCACGGCATTATTGGGGAAAAATTGTTTAAATTCTGAATACAATTGAGCCGCCAACGTTTTGTTATGCGCCAAAACCAGCGTCGGTTTTTGTACTTCCTGAATGACATTTGCCATCGTAAACGTTTTTCCCGAACCTGTAACTCCTAACAGCGTCTGGAATTTTTCACCACTTTTGATGCCTTTACTCAGTTTATCGATGGCTTGGGGTTGATCGCCCATAGGTTTGTAATCGGAAACAACTTGAAATTTCATAAGATTTGCGTTGGATTACAAAGGTAATTAATATGTTTTTAGTACGGAATTGTGTTAACTTTTTATAGGAAAATTGCTAACCGTCGGAATGACAAGATGGATAGAATGACAAGTTGCTTTATAATTTACAACACGAATAGAAAATTTTTTTTTTTAAAGCAAATTATGAATCTTCGCATACTGCAAAAGCATAATTGTCTTGGCATCTTCAATTTCGCCAGAAGCAATCATCTCAATTGCTTTTTCAAAATTTATTTCGAGAATCTCAATATTTTCATGTTCAGATTCGAGTCCGCCGCCTTTTCCGGTTTTCATTTCTTTAGAATATTCTCCCACAAAAAAATGAATAATTTCCGTTACAGCTCCAGGCGACATGTAAGCCTGAAAAATTTTTTTAACCGAATGAATCGTGTAACCGGTTTCTTCCTGAACTTCACGTTTTATCGTGTCTTCCGGATTTTCTTCTTCCAGCATTCCGGCACAAGCCTCGATTAACATTCCCGATTTATTTTTGTTTAAAAAAGTAGGTAAACGAAATTGTTTGACCAAGACAACCGACTGATTTTCTTTGTTATAAAGCAAAATAGTGGCTCCGTTTCCGCGGTCTAAAACTTCCCGCGTTTGTGTTTCGGACTTTTTTTCGTCAGTATATTGAAGCGTAACTTTTTTGTAAGTATAGTGTTTCTGTGAAAGAATTTCTTCTGATTTTATTTCGATTTTAGGATCTTTCATGATTCAAATTTCTTTTAAAAATAGAATTTTTAAGGCAAATTTAGGGTAGACCAAATTTTAATTTTGCGTTAAAAGCGTTTCAGTCGAAACATTCCATCAACAATAAATCGCCTTGTTCGTGTTCAATAACGACCATTCCATCTGAAGCCGTTTTGTTAGAACTTCCGGTTCTGTAACCCATTGTAAGTGATTCATTTTGAAGTTGGTAAGTTAAATTTTTTGTAGAAATTCCACTCACTTCGCCAATGGGAATTAAAGAAATCGGGAAATCTTTTGGGTACCACTTCTGAAATTTTTTTGGCAACTGAAAAATCTTTGAATAATCGTCTAAAATCACAATTTTTAACTGGTTTTGATAGCGAACAATGTTGGTAATATTGGTGATGGTGTGATCGGCTCGTTTTCCAGTAGCCCAAACCACATTTACTGCTTTGTGGTTTTTTTTTATCAAATAATCGAAGGCTTTTTCGAGATCAGTTTTGTCTTGGTCTGGAGCGTGAACAATTTCTAAAGGATAATTTTTTTCACGATAAATTTCCGGATTAAAACCGCGATCGAAATCTCCAAGCAAGACATCGACCTTAATATTTAATGCCAAAACCCTTTCTATCGCTGAATCTAACACAATCACAAGAGGCGACCATTCTAATAACTGACCCAATAATTCGTTGTTACACGAAGCACCGTTGGCAATAATTAAAGCCGGTTCCTGATCGTCGCGAACAATGTGGTGAGATGACATTTTAGTTTTGGTTTTAAAAGTTTAAAGTTCAAAGTTTCAGGTTGTGGAAACCAAAAACTTCAAACTTTAAACGTTGTATAATTATTTTATGAAAATTATTTCAGCTTTGCCAAAATGCCGTTCAGTGTTTCACTCGGACGCATGGCTGCAAAAGTTTTTTCGTGGTTTGGTTTGTAATATCCGCCAATGTTTTGACTTTTGCCTTGAGCACCAATTAATTCGCTGTTGATTTTTTCTTCGTTAGCAGTCAACTCTTCAGCAATTGGTTGGAAAACAGCTTTTAAATCAGCATCTTTTTCTTGCGAAGCCAAAGCTTGAGCCCAATATAAAGCAGTGTAAAAATGCGAACCTCTGTTGTCAATTTGTCCTACTTTTCTTGCAGGAGATTTGTCGTTGTCCAAGAATTTTTCGGTAGCTTGGTCTAAAGTATCGGCTAAAATCAAGGCTTTTGCATTGTTTTGGGTTTGTCCTAAATGTTCAAGCGAAACGCCTAAAGCCAAAATTTCACCTAGAGAATCCCAACGCAAATAACCTTCTTCCAAAAATTGATCCACGTGTTTTGGAGCAGAACCTCCGGCACCAGTTTCAAACAAACCTCCGCCGTTCATCAATGGAACGATTGAAAGCATTTTTGCAGAAGTTCCCAATTCTAAAATTGGAAATAAATCGGTTAAATAATCACGTAAAACGTTTCCTGTTACCGAAATGGTGTCTTTTCCGTCTTTGATTCTTTCTAACGAAAATTGAGTGGCTTCAATAGGATTTAAAATCTTAATATCCAATCCGTTAGTGTCGTGGTCTTTTAAATATTTTTCAACTTTTTTAATGATTTCTCTGTCGTGAGCACGTTTTTCATCTAACCAAAAAACAGCTGGCGTTTCAGACAATCTCGCACGGTTTACGGCCAATTTTACCCAGTCTTGGATAGGAGCGTCTTTGGTTTGGCACATTCTAAAAATATCGCCTTCTTCCACATTTTGTTCCATTAAAATTTCGCCTTTGCTGTTGATTACTTTTACAACACCTTGCGTTTCAATTTGGAAAGTTTTATCATGCGAACCATATTCTTCCGCTTTTTGCGCCATCAAACCCACATTTGGAACGCTTCCCATGGTTTTTGGATCAAAAGCGCCATGTTTTTTACAAAAATCAATTGTTGCCACGTAAACTCCTGCGTAAGAACGATCCGGAATGATGGCTTTTGTATCTTGTTGTTTGCCTTCTTTGTTCCACATTTGTCCCGAAGTCCTGATCATTGCCGGCATTGAAGCATCGACAATTACATCTGAAGGAACGTGAAGATTGGTGATTCCTTTATCCGAATTTACCATGGCAATTGCTGGACCGTTTGCAATTGCAGCATTCAAATCTGCTTCAACTTCTGCTTGTTTTGAATGACCAGAAATTTTTGCATAAACATCGCCCAAACCATTTTTGGTATTAACGCCAAGTTCTGCGAAAAGGGCTTTGTGTTTTTCAAAAACATCAGCAAAAAATACGTCCACGATTGCTCCAAAAATAATTGGGTCGGAAACTTTCATCATGGTTGCTTTTAGGTGAACAGAAAACAACACATTTTTGGCTTTTGCATCTTCAATTTCTTTTGAAATAAAATTTTTAAGCGATTTTAAATTCAAAACCGAACTGTCAATTACTTCTCCTGCTTTTAAATTTGAAGTTTCTTTTAAGGTTTTCGTCGAACCGTCATTGGCTACAAATTCAATTTTAAAAGTATCCGCTTCGTTGATCGTAACTGACTTTTCAGTGCTGTAAAAATCACCTTCGCTCATTGAAGCCACGTGAGTATTTGAATCAGATGACCAAGCTCCCATGGAATGTGGATGTTTTTTTGCGTAATTTTTTACCGCTTTCGGAGCACGACGATCTGAATTTCCTTCACGTAAAACCGGATTTACTGCAGATCCTAAAACTTTTGCATATTTAGCTTTTATATTTTTTTCTTCATCGGTTTTGGCATCTTCTGGATATTCCGGAAGTGCATAACCTAAAGCTTGCAGTTCTTTAATAGCATCTTTTAATTGCGGAATTGACGCGGAAATATTAGGTAGTTTGATGATATTAGCTTCCGGAGTGGTAGCCATTTGACCCAATTCTGTAAGGTGGTCGTTTATTTTTTGTTCTGCTGAAAGAAATTCAGGAAAGTTGGCGATGATTCTGCCTGCGAGAGAAATGTCGCGGGTTTCAACATCTATTTTGGCTGGAGCCACAAAAGATTCGATGATTGGGAGAAATGAATGTGTGGCGAGCATTGGAGCTTCGTCTGTAATGGTGTAAATAATTTTTGCTTTTTCAGACATTATTGTGTGGTTTATTTGTTTGTAAATGCTTGTTTGTTTTGTTTGTCAAGGATTGCAAATATAAGAAATTGAAGCTGATTTTAGAAGCGTTTGGTGGGCGAAATCGTTTGATTTGAGGATTTTAAAATTTTTTTAGGAAGAATTGTGAAATTGACAATTTTTTATCCGCAAACTGCTTTCCTGAAACTTTACAAATATTAATATGGATTTTTTAAATAGCCCTGATTAAAGCGGAAATCCTTTTTTTAATTGCCTCGGATGTTAATCCGAAGGTAATTTAAAAAAGATTGCAGCGAAAAGCAGGAATGACGTTGGCTGAAAATGCCTAAACCTTTCGCTTCTTAAAAAATAAATTGAATTAGTTAATGAGAATCTGAAACGAGTTCAGATTAAAAAAAAATCCCGAATTGCTTCGGGATTTTGGTATGAAAAGACGTGTTGAATTAGATTCTTCTGTCTTTGATTTTTGCTTTTTTACCTGTAAGTTCACGGAAGTAGAAGATACGAGCTCTACGAACTTTACCAGTTTTGTTGATTTCGATTTTTTGTAAAGCAGGCATGTTGATTGGGAAAATACGCTCAACTCCTACAGCACCTGACATTTTACGGATTGTAAAAGTTTCGGTTGTACCTGAACCTCTTCTTTGGATTACAACTCCTTTGAAGAACTGTGTTCTTGTTTTTTCACCCTCTTTAATTTCGTAATAAACTGTGATTGTGTCTCCAGCTCCGAAAGTTGGGAAGTCTTTTTTTGTAATAAATTCGTCTTTCACGAATTGCATCAAATCTGCCATTTTGTTTGATTTAAATTGTTGATTATCAGAGCAACATTCACGATTTTCGCCAGAGGTTGGTCCGAAATAGTGTGCAAAGATAATATAAATTATTAATTATGAGTTATGAATTATGAGTTTTTTTAAAGTTTAAGGTTAATCCGAAATCTTAAATCTTAAATCTTATATCATAAGTCTTAAATCTAAAATCATAAATCATCTATCCAACAAATCGGGTCTTCTGTTTTTAGTGTGTTCAAAGGCTTTTTCTTCACGCCATTGGTCGATTTTGGCAAAATTTCCGCTTAATAAAATATCGGGAACTTTTAAACCTTTATATTCTGCTGGTCTTGTGTAAATTGGTGGAGATAGTAAATTATCTTGAAAACTATCGGTTAACGCTGAAGTTTCGTTGCTTAAAACACCAGGGATCAAGCGGATTAAAGCGTCGGATAAGACCAAAGCTCCCAATTCTCCTCCGGACAAAACGTAATCTCCAATAGAAATTTCTTTTGTAATAAATTGATCGCGAACACGTTGGTCGACACCTTTATAATGTCCGCATAAAATGATGATATTTTTCAAGGACGACATCCGGTTTGCCATTCCTTGATTTAGAGTTTCGCCATCTGGCGTCATGTAAATAATTTCGTCGTAATCTCTTTCCGATTTTAATTTGGTAATGCAATCGTCAATGGGCTGAATCATCATAACCATACCAGCTCCACCGCCAAATTGATAATCGTCCACACTTTTTTGTTTATTCGTCGTATAATCGCGAAGATTGTGAAAATGAACTTCTACCAAATTTTTTTCAATGGCACGTTTCATAATCGAACCTTCAAACGGGCTTCTTAATAATTCAGGTAAAACGGTGATGATGTCGATTCGCAAGGGATTTATGATTTTAGATTTATGATTTAAGAGATATATTTATGATTTTAGATTTGAGATTAACTTTAAACCTGAAACTTTAAACTTCAAACTTCAGTTTACGCTCCAAACTGTTTCAAGTGATGATCCAAATGTTTCCACTGGATAGAACCCCATTGCTCATCGGTTAAAGTTCCGAAAAAAGGGTGTTTTTTATTCGGGATGGAATTGGGTCCTTCGGTCGAAAATTTTTCAATCAGTTCAATTAATGTAGTTCGGGCTTGTTCAAAATCATGTTGCCCGGAAATTCTAAATTCTTTCGCTGTTGGCAAATCTTTTTTAAATCGAAAATTATTTTGAGTCAATTGTCTTTTGCCTAATCTTCCAAAAATATATCCCAAAAGACCCACTTTTATTTTCAAATCACCAAAAGCAACTTTAATAGGTTGTTGGCAATGCACTAACATTTGACCCACATTCATTGTTCCCCATTCATTTTGGGAAATAGGTTTCAACGAATTAATTCTGTCAATGATTTGGCGGCTTCCTTCAGGATGAAATAGCGTTTCCATAAAAATTTTGGCTATAAAGAATGTACAGTTTTTAACGAGACAAAATTATGGAAATTCGGTTGTAGTTGTGTCGTCGCTCTTATAAATTGTGATTATATTCACATAAATAATTTGTAATTTTGCACCTTTCAAAATAATCATTCAAATAAAATATAAAATGGAAAACGGAATTTACGCAAAATTCAACACTTCAAAAGGTGCAATTTTGGTGAAATTAACTCACGATAAAACCCCGGGAACTGTAGGAAACTTCGTAGGTCTTGCAGAAGGAAATCTTGAAAATACGGCTCGTCCGCAAGGAAAACCTTTTTATGATGGTTTAAAATTTCACCGTGTAATTTCAGATTTTATGATTCAAGGTGGATGTCCTCAAGGGCAAGGAACTGGTGGACCTGGTTACCAATTTGACGACGAATTTCACCCGGAATTGAAACACGATAAACCAGGTGTTTTGTCTATGGCAAATTCTGGTCCGGGATCTAACGGTTCACAATTTTTTATCACTCACGTTCCAACGAATTGGTTGGATAATAAACATACTGTTTTTGGTCATGTTGTTGAAGGACAAGATGTTGTAGATGCTATTGCACAAGGAGATGAAATTGAAAGCCTTGAAATTATTCGCGAAGGTGAAGAGGCAAAAAAATGGAATGCCATTGAAGCTTTCAGAGTTTTTGAAGGGGCAAGATTGAAAAAAATTGAAGCAGAAAAAGCAGCTTCGGAAGCTAAAATGCAAGAGTTAGCGGCAGGTTTTGATAAAACTGAAAGCGGACTTCGTTATAAAATTATTCAAAAAGGAAACGGAAAAAAAGCTGAAAAAGGCAGAACAGTTTCAGTACATTACACGGGTCAATTAGACAACGGAAAAACTTTTGATTCTTCTTATCCACGTAAAAAACCAATCGAATTTCCTCTTGGACAAGGTCATGTTATTGAAGGTTGGGACGAAGGCATCGCGTTACTTCAAGTAGGTGACAAAGCTAGATTTGTAATTCCTTCACATTTAGGTTACGGTTCTCGTGGAGCTGGAGGCGTGATTCCGCCAAATGCCGTTTTGGTTTTCGATGTGGAACTAATGGACGTAAAATAATTTTTTTTGGAATAAAATTTGAGAAAGCATTCGGCAAGCGTCGGATGCTTTTTATTTTTTTGTCTAAATTTGTGTTTATGAAGCAATTTTTGTTTTTCTTTCTCGTGATTTCTTTTTCTGCCAAAGCGCAAGTTGGTCAACATTGTGGTTACGATTTTACTTCGTATTTTGTTTTGAATGTTCACGAAGAAGGTTCTAAAAAACACATTCCGGGACTAAAAATTTCTGTAGTAAATATTTTTGGAACAGAAGTGGCGAACATCAATAATATGTACAGTTGGACAGATGGTGGAAAACCTTTGATTTTTACCGAAAATTATCAAATTGACGACAATAATCAACGTCTACAATCCGGAACAAAAGCCGAAAAAGAGCGCTGGTTTTTTCCTTTTGCCAAAGAAAATTATTTGCTTTCCGTAAAAAATACTTTTCCTGCAGACGAATACAGTATTAAGATCGAAGATATGGATGGTGATGCCAATGGCGGAAATTTTGCCACACAAATTGTAAAGCTCTACAACTTTAATATGTATGTTTTATGTGCCGGAAAAGCGCGTGAAACACAATTTGGGCCTAAAATGAATCGCCCGATTGAAATTGTTATGGTGAAGAAATAACTTGCTTTTTAAGGCTGTTTTTCCTCTTTTTTGCCATCTCTTTAAGATATCGTTTTTCGCCTTTTGCGTGTATTTTAATTGCTTTTGGTTTTAAAAAAATAATATTTTCCGCATTGATTTTGTCCCAGCGTCTTGCGCTCTTATACAAATGATGGTTTAGTTGCTCAGGGATCTTAAATTGTTCTACATCGATTCTTGCTTCAACTTCATTTGAGAAGAATTCTTTGTCTTTGTGTAAAAGTTTAAACCTGATTCTTGTTTTAAAATCTCCATTGTACCTTACGGTTTCGGTTACAATTTTATTTTTTGGCAAAATTTCTATCGAATGATAACTATTTCCACAGGTAGAATATTGCCAAAATTCAATTGGTTTCCATTTCCCAGTTGCATCAATCGCTTCCTGAATAATGAAGATTTGATCATCTTGAACTGACAGTTCGATTACTTTTTCGGAATTATTTTTTACTGAAACATAATATAAAGTGTCATTTTTGACTTCCACAATTAAGGAAAGGTTTTTATTTTTATCAAAGGCTTTTTCTGAAATTTCAGTTGAAACCAAATGATTGTGATTGGAACTCATCACTTTAGTTTGTGCTTGAAAATTAGAGCAACAAAAAGATAGTAATATGATGAGATATTTTTTCATTTCCACTTAATATTACATCCCAAACTCGGTTTTTGTGTTTCAGAAAGCGAACGGTTGTAGATTAAAGCATCAATTGCATTTCGCAAATCACTTCCGCTTAACGGAATACCATTTCCTGGTCGAGAATCGTCTAATTGTCCTCGGTAAAAAAGTTTATTTTCGGAGTCAAATAAATAAAAATCCGGAGTACAAGCCGCATCATAAGATTTTGCAATTTCCTGCGAATCATCATATAAATAAGGAAAATCAAAACTGTTTTTAAAGGCAAATTCCCGCATCATTTCCGGATCATCTTGCGGATATTTTTCGGCATCATTACTGCTGATGGCCACAATTCCCAAGCCTTGAACGCGATAATCGGCAGCAATCATTAGAATTTCCGGTAAAGCATGATGTACATACGGACAATGATTGCAAATAAACAACACCAATGTTCCTTTTTTGCCTTTCACCGCGTCAAAAGACAAATAATGATTAGAGTTAGTGTCTCGCAAATGAAAATCTGGAGCCAAAGTGCCAAGCGGTAACATATTTGAAGGCGTTTTTGCCATTTTAGTTTCGATTTAGATTTTAAATATAGCAGATTTTTTACACCTTTGAAAAAAAACTTTTTTTACGATGGAAACAGATAAAAATTTTTTGAGTTGGAACGAATTTGATCGAGTAGAAATGCGGGTTGGAACAATCTTGGAAGTAAATGATTTTCCGCAGGCAAAAAAACCGGCTTACCAACTAACAATCGATTTTGGAGCCGAAATCGGAATTAAAAAAACTTCGGCGCAAATTACAGATAAATATCAAAAAGAAGATTTGTTGAACCGTCAAGTTGTGGCGGTTGTTAATTTTCCGAAAAAACAAATTGCCAAATTTATGAGCGAATGTTTGGTTTTAGGAGCCATTGAAAAGAGTGGGGAAGTGGTGCTACTTTCGCCGGATTTTAAAGTGGAAAATGGTTTGAGAATTGGTTAAAAAAAAAGCCCGAAAAATTCAAAAAACTTTTCGGGCGGGTTGCAACATTTAAATTTTAAAAAATTTAAATATCTTCAAAGCTTAAATCCGTGAAATTTGCTGTTGCTGGAGCGAATTCAGCTTCCGATTTTTCGCTAAAATATTCTTTTTTATAATCTTTTTGATGTCTTTCAGAAATTACTTCTTCTCCTTTTTGAGATAAAACGTAAGAAGTCATTTCGTCTAAAATTTCTGAAAAAGCGGCAAAATCTTCTTTATAAAGATAAATCTTGTGTTTTTTGAAGTGGAAAGATCCGTCTTCTTCTGTGAATTTTTTACTTTCTGTGATGGTGATATAATAATCATCGGCTTTTGTAGCTCTCACATCGAAGAAATAAGTTCTTCGTCCGGCTCTCAATACTTTAGAAAAAATTTCTTCTTTTTCTAACAGGTCATTTTCTCTCATAATCCTCTTTCAAAAATTTTAGTGTGTTAGGTTGCCCAAAAATCGAAAAAATAGCCGAAATAAACAAAAAAATTAAAGCATTTCTTTCTCGGAAAGTTGTTTTAAATAGAGTTCTTTGTAATAACCTTCTTCGTTTATCAACTGATTGTGAGTTCCTTGTTGGATGATTTCGCCGTCTTCTAAAATAATAATTTTGTCGGCGTTTTTGGCAGATGAAACTCTGTGGCTTACCAAAATGGTGGTTTTGTTTTTACAAATTTCCATCAAATTGCCCAAAATCTCTTCTTCAGTTTCAGTATCAACAGCCGATAAACAATCGTCTAACAATAGAATTTTTGAATCTTTAATAATTGCTCTCGCGATGGAAACCCTTTGTTTTTGTCCACCCGAAAGTGTGATGCCTCGTTCGCCAATCACGGTTTCGTAACCTTCGCTAAAGCCCATAATATTTTTGTGAACCACCGCTTGTTTTGCGGCTGAAATCACCTCTTCTTTTGTAGCGTCTTCTTTACCAAAACGAATGTTGTTGATAATCGAATCAGAAAATAAAAACGCATCTTGCGGAACAAATGCGATGCTGTTTCTCACATCGTGCAAATTCAAATCTTTTACATTTTGGTTGTCGATGGTGATTTCGCCGGTATTAGCATCATACATTCTACTTACTAAACTCAAAATGGTAGATTTTCCTGAACCTGTTTTTCCTAAAATAGCAAGCGTTTCACCGTTATTCACGTGGAAACTGACATTTTTTAAAGCATTGATATTCGTGTCTTCGTAAGTAAAACTTACATGATTGAAATTAATTTTTCCGTCAATCCCTGAAGTTTTTTCCGAAACGTTTTTTATTTCGGGTTCAATTTTAAGGAACTCGTTAATTCTGGTTTGCGATGCTTCCGCTTCCTGAATCATTGAAGAAACCCAACCTAACGACGCCACTGGCCAAGTCAACATATTAACGTACAAAATAAATTCGGCAATGACACCAATGTTTTCGATTGAACCGTTAATGTACATCGTTCCGCCAACATAAATGACTACCAAGTTGCTCAAGCCAATCAAAAGAATCATCAACGGACCAAATAAAGCACTTGTTTTGGCTAATTTCATGCTTTTCGCACGGCTGTCTTCGGATAAATCCGAAAATTCTTTGGTTGATTTGTCTTGCAAGCTATACGCTTTTACGACTCTAATTCCGGAGAAAAATTCTTGGCTGTAGCTGGAAAGCAAGGATAAATTTTGTTGAAAGACCGTACTTCGCACATTAATTTCGGTACTAATTTTAAAAATCAAATACGATAATATTGGTAACGGTAAAACGGTGTACAAAGTTAATTTTGGCGAAATTATAAACATGTGAATCATTACCACTCCAAAACGAACTGCAGTATTGATAGTGTACATTACCGCAGGACCAACGTATTGACGAACGCGCGAAACATCTTCACTAATGCGGTTCATCAAGTCACCGGTTCGGTTTTGCTTGTAAAAATTTTGAGATAAATTTTCAAACTGCCTGAATATTTCATTTTTTAAATCAAATTCTACATAACGTGACATCACAATTAAAGTTTGTCTCATCACAAATGTCAAAACTCCAGCAATTGCGGTAGTTGCAAACACCAATAATATGTTATCAATTAAGATTGATTTCGTTTCGTCTTCACTGAATTGGTTGCTTTTCAAAGCGTTAATTGATTCTCCGATTAAACGTGGCGTGTAAAGCGAGAAGATTTGAGCTGCAATTGTAGCGAGAATTCCTAATAAAAAGTGGTATTTGTATTTTTTGAAATATTTGTTTAAATATTGAAGTTCTTTCATTATTTTAAGGTATTCTATGTATTTTTTGAATAATCGCAATTAAAAAACGAGTTAAAATAAAATTATCGTTTAATTAGTAAAAGCGATTTGTCATTATAATATTTTTAATAAAAGTTAATTTGATTGCAAAGTTTTGATTTAAATTCTAATTTTGCGCTATGTTTTTGATAAAACCATAATTAACCACATAACTTAATAGCATGATTACAGAGGTAGCAAAGGCAAGCGAATTGCACAAAATTGACCCCGTTTTTGGGCAAGTGTCTTTCGATAATCACGAACAAATCGTTTTTTGCAACGACAAAGATACTGGTTTAAAAGCAATAATCGGTATTCACAACACAGTTTTAGGACCAGCTTTAGGTGGAACCAGAATGTGGAAATATACTAACGAATGGGAAGCATTAAACGATGTTTTGCGTCTTTCACGCGGGATGACTTTTAAGTCTGCTATTTCAGGTTTGAATCTTGGAGGTGGAAAAGCCGTAATCATTGGCGATGCTAAAGTAGATAAAACGCCCGAAATGATTAAAAAATTCGGGGAATACATCCATTCTTTGAGTGGAAAATATATCACTGCTGAAGACGTTGGAACTACAACTCCTGACATGGATTTAATTCGTACTGTAACGCCACACGTTACCGGAATTTCTGTAGAAAATGGTGGTTCTGGAAATCCTTCGCCTGTAACCGCTTACGGTGTTTACATGGGAATGAAAGCGGCCGCAAAATATAAATTTGGTTCAGAAAATTTAGCCGGAAAGAAAATCTTAGTTCAAGGTACAGGAAATGTTGGTGAAACGCTTATCAAACATTTAACTGAAGAAGGTGCTTTGGTGCAAATGACAGATATTAACGAGGCTCGTTTATTAGAAATAAATGCAAAATATGGTGCGCAAATTTTCGCCGGAGATATTTACTCGGCTGATGTAGATATTTATGCGCCATGTGCACTTGGAGCTACGATTAACGACGAAACCGTAAATAAAATTCAGGCAAAAGTAATTGCTGGAGCGGCAAATAATCAATTAGCGGTTGAAGAAATTCACGGAAAGATTTTGAAGGAAAGAGGAATTGCTTATGCACCTGATTTCTTGATTAATGCTGGTGGAATCATCAATGTTTACGCGGAAATCGTAGGTTATGATAGCGCAGAAGCAATCCGCAGAACCGAAAATATTTTCAATACAACTTTGGAAATTTTTAATTTTGCAGATATTAACAACGTAACTACGCATCAAGCGGCACTTTCAATCGCGCAAAAACGCATTGACGACCGTAAAAAAGAATTGGTAAAATAATTTAAAGCCGTTCAAAATATATTATTATTTTTGCAAAGCGAAAGAAACCCCTCTTTCGCTTTGCTAATTTTTAAAAGTTCTTACAAGTGTTAAATAGAAGACATATTCGTGTGAAAGTAATGCAATCGATTTATGCGATGCATCAAAACAACTCAGATAATCTGGAAAAGGAAGAAAAATTTCTACTTTACAGCATCGAAAATACCCAAGATTTATATCTTCTTATGGTGTCTTCTTTAATCGAAATTCAAAAAAGAGAAGAAGATTTCCTCGAAAAATCAAGTCGTAAACACTTGGCAACCGCCGAAGAACGCAATCCGAACAAAAAATTTATCAACAATCATATTTTTCAGCTTTTGTTAGAAAGCAATAATTTGAGCATTGGACTCGAAACCAGGAAAATAAATGATTGGCACCTTCACGATGAATACATCCGTATTTTATTGGAAGAAATTAAAAAAAGCGATTTTTATGAAAAATACATGCAAAATCGTGAGAATAATTTCGAAGAAGACAAACAATTTGTAATTTCTATTTTTCACGAAATTATTGCTCCAAACGAAAAATTATACGAATTCTTAGAAGACAATAAACTTACTTGGGTTGACGATATTCCTTTGATAAACACTTTGATTTTGAAACAATTAAAATCGGTTGAAAAGAATGACTTAGATTTTTCGGTTCCAAAAGTTTATAAAGATGCTGAAGATAAAGATTTTGTCAAAAATTTATTCAGAAAAACGGTTTTAAACGAAAACGAATTTTCGAAAGAATTTGTAAACAAAACGCCAAATTGGGATTCCGACAGGATTGCGGAAATCGATACCATCATTTTAAAAATGGCGATTTGCGAATTTTTGAAATTTCCTTCAATTCCCGTGAAGGTAACAATTAACGAATACCTCGAAATTGCCAAAGAATATTCCACGCCTAAAAGTAGTATCTTTATCAACGGAATTTTGGACAATCTTGTAAAAGAATTCAAAGAAAACAATAAATTAATCAAAACCGGAAGAGGTTTAATGTAATTCCAAAAATTAATTATTATGATGAAAAAAACGCTCTCGTTATTGGCTTTAGCTTCATTAGCCGTAACTTTTTCATGCAAAGACAGTGCTTCGTCAAAAATTCAGGCAGAAAATGTTGAAGCAACTCAATCAGCGGAAACTCCTGCAACTTCAGGCGAAACTGTAGATGCTACAACTCCCGTAAATAGTGCCGTTCCTATTATGACTTTCGAAGAAAAAGAATTTGACTTCGGAACGATTAAAGAAGGTGACAAAGTGGAGCATATTTTTAGTTTTACAAATACTGGAAAAGCTGATTTAGTAATTGCTGACGCAAAAGGAAGCTGCGGTTGTACGGTTCCACAATTTAAAAAAGAACCAATCAAGCCGGGAGAAACCAGCACAATGACAGTAACATTTGATTCTTCTGGGAAACCTGGAAAACAACAAAAATCAGTTACGATTACAGCAAATACTGCAACTGGAAACGAATTATTAACGATTAAAGCCGATGTTACTCCTAAAGAAGGTGGAATTGGCGTATCATCATCTAAAAAAGGCGCTTAAATAATGGAACAATATGGAAATATTTTGCTTTTTGGAGCAATGTTCGTGGTAATGTATTTTTTTATGATCAGACCACAACAAAAGCGAATGAAAGCAGAAAAAGAATTTGAAAGCAGCTTAAAAGTTGGTGATAAAATTATTACCAAAAGCGGACTGCACGGTCGTGTTGCAGAATTGGCAGAAAGAACTGTGGTGATCGAAACCATGTCTGGAAAACTAAAATTGGAACGTTCGGCAATATCTTTAGAATTAAGCAAGCAGCTTAACGATACAAAGTAATAAATCACAAATCCCAACCTCAAAAGTTGGGATTTTTTTATTGGTATCTAACGACTTCGGGTTTTCCAAATTCGTATCCCGGAATTCTAAAATCTGTTGTTCGGTAACTGTTGGTTTGGAAAGAAGAACTGCCTTCTGGCGCCAAAACTGGATAATAAGAAAATGATAGTTGAAATTGGTTAAACACCAAAAAGTCATTGGCAATAATCAACCCAACGCTGATTTTAGAATACGCTTTTCCCTTTAAAAGATTGTCGTTTTCGCCACTAATCATCGCAATTGTATAGCCTAAAAACGGATTAAACCTAAAACCGCCTAAACTCCAAGGCGAATAAGATTGGGTTTGCAACGCAAGCATGGCTTTTTTGGTTCCGCGAAGCGAAAAACTATTAATGCCGACAATTCCATTTTGTTCGTTAATGTTGATTCTATCTGCAAAAGTGTTGAATCTATTGGTTCCAATTACCAAACTCGGTTTGATGAATTGTCGCAAACGCCATTCGCCTAAATCTAAAAGATTCGTGAAATAATTGGCTTCAATCGTTAAGGCAGATTGCTGGTTTACAGCGCCACGAAAAAACGTTCCATATTCTACATTGGTACTAAAATAGCCCCATTTAAAATATTGCCCAAAGGCAAATCTTCCGCCAATATACAGGCGGTTTACATCATTTTTTTGTTGGTAACCAGCCGTAATCGCATAAATTTTCCCGATAGGAATATCTTCGGTAATGCCATAATTAAAAATAAATTTATCCTGAATAAACTTACGCGAAGTCAATCCAAATCCGGCGAGGTAAAAATTTTCATTGGCAAAAAAACCTTCGTTGTCAAAATCAAAAAGCGGTTGTTCAGTATAATTTCTTCGCAAAAATCTAATCGAAGCGATAAAATTTGTCGTTCGATCTTCTTCCGAAGAACCTTTAAAAACCTGCAAAGATTTTCCTGCCCAAACATCAAGGGTATTGACTTTAAAATTATGGTTGTTGATGGTTCCCTCAAAATCCGGAAGCGAATCTAATCGAAAATCTTGAGCAGCATAAATTCCGGCTCCCCATTTGGCAAAAGGCGAGAAAAACGGCCGATTAACCGAAGCACTTTTAGAATAATTTCTATGTTCGTCAATTCTATATGCCAACGAAGTTTCGATGTAAGTGTTGGAAATATTGGGAATGGTATATTCTGTGCTGTAAGCATTTCTACCGTTGTTGAAACGTTGCATATAACGATTGTCCCATTCGTGTCCCAAACCGAGAAAATTTCTTTCGGTTAGTTCCAAAGTTGTCCTTGAAGTCGAACCCGAAGCATTTGGAATCAAGCTCCAGGAATCTAACGCACGAATGTAAATATCTACAGAATCTGAGGAAGTTGGCGACATTTTCGGGCTGATATCAACCGAACGAATGTAGCGTTGAGATCTTACCAAACGTTCAGATTCCTTTACGATAAGCGAATCGAGCGGTGTATTTTTTTTAAAAAGCAATAAATTTCTGATGGTAAATTCCTTAGTTTTGAGGTGAATTCTGTTACCAAATCGTTCTGCCCAATTTCTCGGTTGTCGCGTTGAATCTTTTTCAGAAAAACCAAACGGATCTAAAGTGGTGACGTAAACATTTCGGATAATTTTGCCTTCGTATGGAGCATAATTTTGCAGTTCAACCTTATCTTTTTGCTTGTTTCGTGGTTTCTTTGAATCAACCGGTTTAAAAATAAGCTTATGAATAAATTTGGTAAAACCTCTTTTCTTAGCGTACTTTTCAATTTTTCGATATCCTCTAACCGAATCTTTTTTTACAGGTTTTTCCTGTGCAAATGCAATTTGGCAAATGCAAAAAATAAAAACCAAAAAGAATTTTTTAGTCATTTAAAGTCAAATGAATCGGTTAAGGAAATGTTATTTTAGAGTGAATTTACGAATATAGCTCGCAATGATAATGCCAAAGCATTGTTAAAAATCAATCGTGAAATTCCCGCTCGTCGTGATTAGGTTTGATAACGCTCACGCCTTTTTGAAGCAAAAGGTTGTTGGGATAAGTAATAATTTCGCCATCTCGCGTTCGCAAAATGGTGTGGAAGGTTTTTATGTCGTCAATTTCGGCTTCCAGCGGAAAATCTTTATCGTGAATCCGAATAGTGTCGCCAATTTTAAACGGAAACGAAAAAAACAGAATAATTCCAGCCGTGATATTGCTCAAAATCGACCATTGTGCAAAAAATGCCACGCCAATTAAAGTGATAACTGTGGTGAAAGCAATGTATAAATCTTCGGTTTTTACGCCCCAAATGATTGTGATGGCGCCAATCGTCAAAATCGTAATGACAATATTAATGTATTTGTTAATTAAAATGGCGCGATTTTCATTGACATCATTTCGTTTGGAAAATTTTTTAATTACCGTTGTAATCAAAGCACGAATCAGAATTACTGCTAAAATCAGTAAAACAGTAGTGATGATTTCCGGTAAAAATTCTTTGAACGACATTTTTTATTTTTTAAAATTAGCCAAAAAATGATACACTTTTTCAACCGGCAAACCCACAACATTTGTGTACGAACCTTCAATTTTTGAAATTCCAATCAAGCCAATCCACTCCTGAATTCCGTAAGCTCCGGCTTTGTCAAACGGTTTGTAATTGTCTAAATAAAATTTTATTTCGTGGTCCAAAAGTTCAGTAAAAGTAACTTTTGTTCTTTCGTTAATCACTTCGCAAAAACCTTTTCCGGAGAAACAAACCGACGTAAAAACTTCATGCGTAGCATTAGAAAACGATTTTAAAATGGCAAAAGCATCTTCGTAATTTTTAGGTTTTCCAACGGCTTTTCCGTCGTGCCAAACGATTGTATCACTGGTGATTAAGATTTCGTTTTCGGCTAAATCAGTAAATGCCTCGGCTTTTAATTTTGCCAAATAATCTGTGATTTCCACCGCTTTTAAGTTTTCAGGGAAAATTTCCTCAATTTCCTTTAATCGGATTTCGAAATCAATTCCCATTTCTTTCAAAAACTGTTGCCTTCTGGGTGACCCCGAAGCCAAGATGATTTTGGGATTTTTTAAATGATTAAGCATACAAAATTTCAAAGTTAATGACTGCAATAGAAAGGATTCCGAAGAAAATAACCCATTTTAAAACCTGACTTAAATGTGCGAATTGTTTTGTGTTTTTTGCCGAAAATATTTTGATTGTAAAATAAATTAACGGTGCCAAAATAAAAATGAGTCCGTATAAAGTGGCGTAAATTCTATTGTTAGAAAATAAATTTTCGTTGATGTAATAAATAATCAGTGCCATTGCAACGAAGCTCATTCCAAAAACAATTTTTGCGGTTCTCGAAACGCCAAGGGCAATAGGTAACGTGTTCATTCCGAGGTTGTAATCGCCATTTACGTCCTCTAAATCTTTGACGATTTCTCGCATTAAATTAATGATAAAGGCAAAAATCGCATAGTCGATTAAAATTCCCATCAAGATTTTAATTCCAACTTGCGTTTCCGCAAAAACCATTGGAATCAAATCAAAAATACCAATCAATAAAATACTTGCGGCTAAAATGAATGCGATGACCAAATTTCCGATTAACATCATCTGTTTCAATCCATTAGCGTAGATATACAACAATGCCGGAATAATAAAAAACGCTGAAGCAAACGCCGGTTTTCCAATTGCATCAGCTAAATAATATCCAATTCCAAAACCGATGATATTTAAGGCAATGTAAATATTGTAGCCGGTTTGTTCGGAGATATTTTTGCCAATCACCACATTTTCGGGCTTGTTGATTTTGTCTGTTTCTATGTCAAAAATATTATTGATGAGGTAGCCTCCAGCAGCAATGCAAACTGTGGCGAAAACAAATAAAATATATTGCCAATCTTTCATCGCCAAAGGAACAGGTTGCGTTGCCAAAAAACCATAACGAAATATCAGTTGCATTAACGCAATCAGCAGTAAATTTTGGTAGCGAATTAATTTTAGAAAAGACATTTTAAATAATTATGAATTATGAGTTATGAATTATGAGTTATGAATTATGAGTTGGAAATTTTAAATAGAATTTGAAATTTATCTCACTCTTGGAATTTCTCACCCTCTTGGAATTTGGACTCGAGCGATTAGCGAACAGGCGAAGCAATTTCTTCATTGGAATTTCCCTCACTATTGGAATTTGGAATTTTCTAATTGGAATTTCAAATTAATCGTGTCTCCCATTAAAATAAATATCCCATTTGCCTTGCACTCGCATGACTTGCTCAATCACATCCCGAACGGCTCCTTTTCCGCCATTTTTGTGAGAAATATATTTGCTAATTTCTTTAATTTCCGGACTTGCATCTTGCGGACAAGTAGGCAAACCTACTAATTTCATTACATGAAAATCTGGAATATCGTCTCCCATATACAACACTTGTTCTGGCGAAATATTGTAAATGTCAATGTATTCTTTAAAATTTTCTACTTTGTCCGGACAAGCCAAATGAATATCGGTAATTCCTAAATTTCGTAGTCTGATTCTCACACCTTCGCTACTTCCGCCAGAAATTACACATACGTTGTAACCGCTTTCTACAGCAGCTTTCATGGCAAAACCATCGCGAATATTCATCATGCGAAGCATTTCTCCACTTTGGGTAACATGAACAGAACCATCGGTTAAAACCCCATCAACATCAAGGATAAACGTGGTAATTTGGTTCATGATTTCTTTATAACTTTTTGACATTGGTATTTTGAATCGATTGAGTTAAGAGTTGATAAATTGATTTTTTATTTTCTTCCGAAAGCATTGCCAAATGCCGGTTTATCGTGGCGATATCATTTCGTTTTGCTGGTCCGGTTTGTGCTTCAAGCGGCGAAAGATTTTTTATTTTATTAGAAGTTTCAGAGATTAATGGCTTCAAGATTTCGAAAGGGACAAGGTTATCGTCACAGATTTCTCTCCCAATTTGATACAAATGATTGGTGAAATTGTTTACAAAAACAGCTGCCAAATGTAAGGCTTTTCGTTGTTCGCCGTTAATTAAATAATGCGTAGCTTTTAAACTTTCGGTGAGTTTTTCCAGCAAAGGATAATCTTCGGCAAATTCACTTTCGAGACAAAACGGAATTTGGGAAAAATCTACATTTTTATTTTTGCTGAATGTTTGCAACGGATACCAAACGCCACGACGGTTTTTGGCATCAATTTCTGAGAATTCAACCGTTCCGGAAGTGTGAACGACTAATTTTTTTTCAAAAGGAATTTGGGCTGACACTTCAGCAATAGCAACATCTGAAACGGCAATGACATAAACATCGGCATCGGCAAGTTGGGAAAAATTGGAAATAATTTTATGTGATTCTATCCAATTTTCGACTGATGATTTTTGTCTTGCAAAAACCTGAAGCAAATCAACTGAAGGTGATTGCGAAAAAGCGTTCACCAAATGTTTTGCCACATTTCCAGAACCGATAACCACTGTTTTTATCATGGTGCTAATTTAAAAATAAATGCCGAAAAAATGTGGCTCATAACGATTTCCGCTTTTGAAATTTTTAGCGTTTGCGCACTTTACGTTTAACAAAATGTTGAGAGAGAAATTTTATTATTTTTTATAAATTTAATAAGATGTTGAAAAAGAATAAGTTATGAAAAATGTAAAAATTGCGATTGATGCTTGTTTGGCGTGTTTCAATTGGTGTGAAATTTGTGCCACTTTATGCATTGAGCTTAACGATAAAAACCATTTAAGATGTATTTCGCTTTGTAGAGATTGTGCCGAAATTTGTGTTTTGTGCGTAAAATTTTGCAACCGAAACTCAGCTTTTGCAGGAAAATTAATGAAGCTTTGCGCCGAAATTTGTACGGCTTGTGCCGAAGAATGTGAAAAACACAGTCATCACCAACATTGCAAAGATTGTGCGGAAGCTTGCCGAAAATGTGCTGCAGCTTGTACTTTTTTGTAAAATCCCAAAGATTATAAAAATCCCAAAAGATTTCTATTTAGCCCTGATGGCAGTGGAAATCTTTTTCTTTTCCCTCTTTTCGGGGAAAGAAAAAATTGAAACGAACAGCAGGAATATGGATTCCAAAAGTGCGGGAACCTTTCGCTCCAAAAAAATATTGGAAAAATTAAGTTTTTTTTAAGCAAACCAACTGCGGGAAAATGAATTGCTTTGCAACATTTTGCTTACTTTTGCAGGGCTTAAAAACCCTCCTAATTTTCCTTTTTGATGGTAAATAAATTTCTCTCCTTTATATTTTCGACAAGATTGATGGCGATGCTTTTTGTGGCTTTTGCTGTGGCAATGGCTGTCGGGACGTTGATTGAAAACGATTATAATACTGATACGGCTCGAATTTGGGTGTACAACACTTGGTGGTTTGAGTTGATTATGCTGATTTTTCTGGTTAATTTTTTAGGAAATATCAAAAAATACCAGTTGCACAAACGTGAAAAATGGTCCACGCTATTGCTGCATTTGGCGTTTATTTTTATTTTGATTGGCGCTTTTGTAACGCGATACATTAGTTACGAAGGCATGATGAGCATTGCTGAAGGCGAAACAGAATCGGAATTTTTGTCGAGTGATACGTACCTGAATGTTTTTGTCGATGGCGAATATAAAGGTGAGATGAAACGCAGGGCTGAAGAGAAAAAATTGCTGATGTCGCCGGTTACGAATAATCATTTTGCAATTAAAGATAAATTTGCCGAAATTCCGTATAAGATTGAATATAAGGATTTTATCATGAATGCGCAAGAAGTGATTAAGCAAGATGCTAATGGCGAAACGTATTTGAAAATGGTAGAATCGGGTGGAGGTTCTCGCCACGAACATTACCTTAAAGAAGGCGATGTGCAAAATTTACACAATGTGCTTTTTGCGTTTAACCAACCTACAAAAGGTGCGGTAAATATTACAAAAACTGGCGATACTTACACGATTGAAACGCCGTTTGCCGGAGAGTTTATGC
Source organism: Bacteroidota bacterium (assembly GCA_023387965.1). Lineage (GTDB taxonomy): Bacteria > Bacteroidota > Bacteroidia > Flavobacteriales > Flavobacteriaceae > Flavobacterium. The sequence continues at coordinate 201,301 of JAEWHE010000014.1, forward strand.
GAATGGCTGATCAAATGCGTGGCACGGTTGGAAAAGATTCTGTTCAGCCGTTGATGTTTAGATCGCTTTACAATGTTGGTGGAGCTCAGTTTGTTTTTCCCGAATTGGCGATGAAAGGCAAAGTGACTTACGAATCTAACAATGATTATAAAGATAAGATTACCGACGATGTTTTGATTGTGACCGTTGAATCTGAAGGTTTGAAAAAAGAAGTGGCTTTGGTAGGTTCTCGTGGAAAAGTGGGAATGCCACAATCTTTTAAATTGGGGAATTTAGAGTACACACTTTTTTATGGAAGCAAAGCTTATGAATTGCCGTTTAAAATTAAATTAAACGACTTTATTGCTGACAAATATCCGGGATCGATGCAAAGTTTTTCGGCTTTCAAGAGTAAAATTAGCATTCAGGACGAAAAACCTTTCGACTACGAAATTTTCATGAACAACGTTCTCGACCACAAAGGTTATCGATTGTTTCAGGCTTCGTACGAATATACTGACGATCATAAACGCCAAATGATTGAACCAGACATTACGGTTTTGTCAGTAAACAAAGATTTTTGGGGAACTTGGATTACTTACATTGGATATTTTCTTTTATACATTGGTTTGATGGCAATTTTATTTGACAAAAATTCTCGTTTTGGTTATGTGACCAAACAATTGGATAAATTGAAGAAAAAGAAAGATAAAAAGTCTGCAAAAGCTATTATCACGGCGTTGGCGTTGTTTTTTACAATGACAAATTTTGCCCAAGATAATCATGATCATAATCACAACCACGATCACGATCATCAGGAAGAAACGCACCAACATTCACCTCAAACAAAATTTCAGGAACCAACTGAAAAACAGATTGATTCGTTGCTGGCTATTTTAGCTGTTGATGCTAAACACGCCGAAAAATTTGGTCGTTTGGTAATTCAGGATGAAAAAGGAAGAATGAAACCTGTGAATACTTTTTCTTCGGAATTATTGCGAAAAGTGAGTAAAAGCGATCATTACAAGGGTTATAATTCAGATCAGGTTTTTCTTTCGATGACACAATATCCGCAGGTTTGGTTCAGCGTTCCGTTTGTTTATCTTAAAAAACATAATGATAGTTTACACAAAATTTTAGGCGTTGAGTTAAAGTCAGATCACGTTCCGTTCCGAAGCTTTTTCGATAACGAAGGAAATTACAAATTGTCTCCTTATTTAGAAGAAGCATACAAAGCTGCCATCCCGAATAAATATCAGACCGAATTTATGGACGCTGATAAAAAAGTAATGCTTTTGGGTTCAGCCTTGAGCGGAAAAATTCTCAGAGTGTTTCCAATTCCTTTCGACAAAGGCAATAAATGGATTTCACCGTTGGAACTTGGCGAAACGGAAATGACCGGAATCGATTCTACTTTTACAAGAAATGCCATTCCTGCTTATCTTGGCTATTTAATTCAAGCCAGAACAACCGGAGGTTACAAACAAGCCGATGACATGGTCAACAGCATTGAACTTTTCCAAAAAAAATACGGTAACGAAGTTCGTCCATCGGATGAAAGAATCAATTCGGAAATTTTGTATAACAAATATGACATCTTTAAAAGACTGTTTTATTTATACATGACGGCTGGACTTTTCATGCTTTTGTTTACCATCATGAAAATTTTCTACAACAATAAATTCATCAATTACACGGTAAAATTTTTCCACATTCTCATCGGATTTTTCTTTGTGTTGCATACCGTAGGATTAATTGCCAGATGGTACATTTCGGGTCATGCACCTTGGAGTGATGCTTATGAATCGATGATTTACGTAGGTTGGGCAACCATGTTTTTCGGTTTGGCTTTTGGACGAAAATCTGAATTAACCGTAGCTTCGACAGCGTTTGTAGCTTCCATGATTTTAATGATTGCACATTGGAACTGGATGGATCCTGCCATTGCAAATCTTCAACCAGTTCTAAATTCTTATTGGTTAATGATTCACGTGGCGGTAATTGTAGGAAGTTACGGACCATTTACTTTAGGAATGATTTTGGCTTTGGTATCTTTAATTTTAATGATTTTTGCCAATGAAAAAAATGCCAAAAAATTAGATTTAAGCATTAGAGAAATTACCTACATCACAGAACTTTCGATAACCGTAGGTTTGGTCATGCTTACCATCGGAAACTTTTTAGGAGGTCAATGGGCAAACGAAAGTTGGGGTCGTTATTGGGGTTGGGACCCAAAAGAAACTTGGGCTTTAATCAGCATTATGGTTTATGCTTTTGTCATCCACGCCAGATTAGTTCCCGGATTAAAAGGAAAATGGATTTTCAACGTGTTTAGTGTTTTCGCTTTCTATTCGATTATGATGACGTATTTTGGGGTGAATTTTTACCTTTCCGGTTTGCATTCCTACGCAACGGGTGACAAAGTCGTGACACCAAATTTTGTGTTCGTTTCCGTTGGAGTCTTGATTGTCATTTCAATTTTAGCGTATTTCAAACAAAAAAAATATTTAAAGAATTAAAACGAAGCCTGCGATTTTGCGGGCTTTTTTTTTAACAATACTTTCGCCTGAAGTTTTTCGGCAAAATAATATCTTTATCAAAAATTATTATGAAAAAATTACTCGCAATTGTCATTTTAGGAAGTTGTTTCGCCTGTCAGCAAAATCAAGCGCAACACAAAAATACCAAAGCAGTTACTCAAAAAAACAATACCATGAACACACAATCCATTCACCAATTTAAAGTAAAAGATTTAGAAGGAAACGAATTCGATTTTTCTTCGTTAAAAGGAAAAAAAGTACTCGTAGTCAATACCGCTTCAAAATGTGGATTAACGCCACAATACAAAGATTTACAAGCAATTTACGATGAATATCAAAACAAAAATTTTGTAATCGTAGGTTTTCCAGCCAATAATTTTGCAGCGCAAGAACCCGGAACCAACGCTGAAATCGGGGAATTTTGCCAACGCAATTACGGTGTTAGTTTCCCAATGATGGAAAAAATTTCCGTGAAAGGCGATGACATGCATCCGCTGTATCAGTTTCTGACACAAAAGTCAAAAAATGGCGTGCAAGATTCTGACGTAGAATGGAATTTCCAAAAATATTTACTCAATGAAAACGGCGAATTAGTAAAAGTAATTTCGCCAAGAACATTGCCAACAGATCCCGAAATTGTGGATTGGATTAAATCCTAAAAAAATAATTAGGCAAGGTCTAAAACCATAAATTGCAGGTCGAGCCAACGGTTAAATTTGAATCCGGTTTCTTTCAAGATTCCGGATTTTTTAAATCCAAATTTTTCGTGAAAGGCAATGCTACTCTGGTTTTCGGCGTCAATGCAGCCAATCATTCGGTGTAAATTTTTTGCTTTCGCAAAAGTGATTAAAGTTTCTAAAAGTTGTTTTCCAATTCCCCGTCCGGAAAATTCCATATTTACGTAAACCGAATGTTCCACTGTAAACCGAAACCCAGATTTCGCCCGAAATGTTCCATAAGTGGCAAAACCAATAACTTTTTCATCCAAAAGCGCTACAAAAACGGGAAAATTCTGTTGTTTTTTTTCTTCAAACCAGTTCAATTGCATTTCAAGCGTTCGCGGTTCTTCATCATAAATCGATGTAGAATGAGCAATTTCATAATTTACAATTTCTAAAATTGATGGTAAATCATCAGCGGTTGCTTCTCGAATCATGGTTAGCGAAAAATTTAATTTCAAAGATAGAAATTATGCCTAAATTTTCGCTGAAGCCTTGTTAATTTGTACATTTGTTATCTATAAATATCACGATGATTTACCCTAAAAAACCTTTGGCACAAAGCATTTTAAGCATTTGCAAAGCCAAAGGCATCTCACAAATAATTATTTCTCCAGGCTCGCGAAATGCACCATTGACGATTGGTTTTGCTAATGACAATTTTTTCAAAACTTATAGCATTGCTGATGAACGTTGTGCCGCATTTTTCGCTATGGGAATTGCCCAACAAACCCAGCAACCAACGGCTTTGGTTTGTACTTCGGGTTCGGCATTGTTAAATTATTATCCGGCTGTTGCCGAAGCATTTTACAGTCAAATTCCGCTCATTGTAATTTCTGCGGATCGTCCAACCGAAAAAATTGATATTGGCGACGGCCAAACCATCCGTCAACGAAATGTTTTTGAAAATCATATCATTTTCAATGCCAATTTAACCGAAGAAGCTTCGTCTGAAAATGATGCGAAAATTCAAGAAGCGATTCATCTTTCTAAAATAAAAAAAGGTCCGGTTCATATCAACGTTCCGTTTGAGGAGCCGTTGTATGAAACCGTTTCAGAGTTATATATTGCACCAAAATTTGTAGATTTTGAAGAAAAAAAATCTCCGGAAATTTCCCTCGAAAATTTTGCTGAACAATGGAATCAAGCCACGCAAAAGTTGATTTTGGTAGGTGTGAATAATCCGGAAACAATCGACCAAAAATGGCTCGAAATTTTGGCAAATGATCCGTCAGTTGTGGTGATGACCGAAACAACTTCGAATCTTCACCATCCAAGATTTGTAAATAATATTGACACGATTATCACACCTTTTTCTAATGAAGATTTTAAAAATTTTCAACCCGAAATTCTCCTTACTTTCGGCGGAATGATTGTGTCGAAAAGAATCAAGGCGTTCTTGCGCAAATACAAACCTTGCCAACATTGGCATGTGGACACATTACGAGCTTACGATACTTTTGGCGCGTTAACTAAACATCTTGAAGTTGAACCCAATTTATTTTTGGAAAATTTTTTACAGAAAATTCAGCCTACAGAATCTGATTTCAACCAAAAAATGCAAACGTTGAAGGCGTTTCGAAAAGAAAAACACGACGCGTATTTAAAGGAAATTCCGTATTGTGATTTTAAAGTTTTTGACGAAGTTTTATCATCGTTACCGAAGGATTCTATGTTGCAAATTGGCAATAGTTCTGCCATTCGATATGCACAATTAATCGACATTCATCCGGAAATTGAGGTTTTCTGCAACCGTGGCACCAGCGGTATTGACGGAAGCACTTCAACGGCAATTGGCGCTTCATTATTTGGCAAAAAAAATAATTTTGTCATCACGGGCGACATCAGTTTTTTTTATGATAGCAACGCACTTTGGAACCAATATATTCCCGAAAATTTTAAAATAATCGTGGTGAATAATGGAGGAGGAGGAATTTTTAGGATTTTGCCAGGTCACGATGAAACGCCGGTTTTTAATACTTTTTTTGAAACTTCGCATTCACTTTCGGCGAAACATTTGGCAGAAATGTTCGGCTTTAAATATTTCTCTGTGGATAATGAAAATGATTTAAGTGTCGAATTGTCAGCGTTTTATGATTCGGATAAAAAATCGATTCTTGAAATTTTTACGCCAACAACTGTAAATGACCAAGTGTTGTTACAGTATTTCAAAGCGTTAAGCTAAAATTTGTTTGTAACTTTGCCAAAATAAAAACCGTTCAGATGATTGAAATAGGAAAATTCAATTTGCTAAAAATTGACCGCGATACTCAAGTGGGATTGTATTTAACCGATGGGGAAAAAGATGTGCTTTTGCCCAATAAATATGTACCAAAACAGTTTGAATTTGGTCAAGAAGTTGAAGTGTTTGTGTATTTGGATCACGAAGAACGACCTGTGGCAACCACGTTAGAACCTGCGATTATTTTGCATGAATTTGCACTTTTACGTGTTAATCATGTGAACAATGTAGGTGCTTTTTTAGATTGGGGTTTGGAAAAAGATTTGTTTGTTCCGTTTAAAGAGCAAGCCCGTCCGATGGAAGTTGGAAAACGATATTTGGTATATCTTTATTTGGACGAAAAAACCAATCGTTTGACGGCTTCAAGCAAAACCAATCAGTTTTTAGATAACGAAAATCTTACCGTTCAAGAAGGAGACGAGGCCGATTTAATTGTATCGCATATTACGGATTTGGGAATAAATGTCATTGTTAATGAAAAACACAAAGGTCTGATTCATAAAAGCGATAGTTTTTACGATGATATCCGTCCGGGAGATCGATTTGTAGGTTATATCAAAAAAATTCGTCCGGATCATAAAATTGACGTGGCAATTGAGGCGATTGGTTACGAAAAAGTAGAACCAAATGCTCAGAAAATTTTAGACGAGTTGCATGCCACACGCGGATTTCTTCGCCTAAATGATAACAGCCATCCCGAAGATATCAAGCAGGTTTTACAAATGAGTAAAAAAACATTTAAGAAAGCAGTAGGCTCTCTTTACAAACAAAAATTAATCGAGATAAAAGACGATGGCATTTATCTTGTAAAAGACTAAAAACGTAATCCGAGGCTTGAGCTTCGGATTTTTTTTGGGATATTAATTTCATATCCTATTAATTTTCAAAAATGAAATTTGTAAAATTGTAACTTTTAAATTACATTTGTTTTGTGAAAGTAAGAGAAGTAATCGCCTTTAAAACGTATTTTGAGGATTTTCTTTTGAAGCAGCCAAAGAAAGTCCAAGATAAGATTTTTAAAATAATTGAAGCAATTGAAACGCTTGAACGTGTTCCTTCAAACTATTTGAAGCATTTAACGGGAACTCCTGGATTATATGAAGCACGAATTCAATTGGGTTCAAATATTTGGAGAGTATTTTGCTTTTTTTTGACGGCGAAAAGTTAGTCATATTGTTGAATGGATTTCAAAAGAAAACTCAAAAAACACCTAAAAATGAAATCGAAAAAGCGCTGAAAATCATGGCTGAATATTACGAACAAAAATTTAAAGACAATGGAAACTAAAAGCTGGAAAAATATAAAAGACGAGGTTTACGGGAAAGTTGGGGCTGAACGAAGAGACGAACTTGAAAGAGATTTTGAAAGCTTTAAAATAGGTTTGCTTTTAAAAAAAGCCCGTGAAGAAAAAAAGCTGACACAATCAGAACTGGCCGAACTCGTAGATAAAAAACGAGAATACATCTCGAGAGTTGAAAACAACGGGAGTAATTTGACCTTAAAAACTTTATTCGATATCGTTGAGAAAGGTTTAGGTGGAAAAGTAAAAATTTCAATAGAACTTTAGCTTTACGCCACTTGTAACATCGTAAGAATTGCTACTTCACCTCAATATGCGAATTTACTGCTAACAACGATTCGATAAACGCTTCTTTATTTTTTGGCGAAATATAAATATTGTCATATTTGCTGTAATAAATAATCAAACCTTTGGTCCCTAAAGCTGGTTTCAAGGTTGTTCCTACAAAAAGACCTTCGTGGTTCGTAATTTTTGTAATTCTAAAAATATCAATCTTCCCGCGAATTGGTCCTGAATAATAATGCAAAAAAGATCCTTTGATTTTATATTTTGTATCCAATAAAATCCAGATTAACAAAACTGCGGTTGCCAAACAAATTATCAGCGGAACAATCATATCGAGCTGATCGTTTGGCGTGAAAAACGGAGTAGAAATCAGGAAAATTACCGTTACCCACAAGAAGATACTTGTTGGTAAATATTTATCGGATTGAAAGGTTTTTTGCATGTTCAAATTTATATAAAAAATAAAAATCGGGAAACATTTTCCCGATTTTTGCTTTTAAAGGTCTAAAGATTTTTTGGTTTTGCTCAAAAGCGCATCTTCGTGAACTAAAACCGAAATCGCTTTGAGTTTTAAATACGGAACGCTCATGTAAACAAAACCTTCGTTGCCTACATTTTTGCTTCCCCAAGAATTTTTTACTTTGTAATACATATTGCCTTTTTGATCTTTTACTTTTCCCACAATATGCATCAAATGATCGTCAGTAGTATTGAAATTTTCAAATTCTTGCTGGCGAAATTCTTGTGTAATTTTTTTCTCAGGTTTGATTTCAGTCAAAATTGTTTTTTCATCCGAAACATTTTCCGGAATCACCGCAATTCCTTCTCTTCCGGAAAAAGTTTTTTCGCTAACATCTGCATCAAGTGCTAAAGTGTAGCCTTTGTCAAGCGCATTGTCAATGTTTTGCACAAATTCGTCTAATGGCATATTGTAAAATTTTCCGTAAGAAAAATTGTCCGGAATGTCCAAGATAAATTTCGAATAAAAAGGTTCGTGCGTGAAAGAAGTGATGGTCACATAATCGTCTAAATCTAATTTCGTCATTTCCAGAAAACTTTTTGGCGTATATTTTTTTCCTTCAAATTCAAATTCTGTTACATCGCTTCCCATGTATTTGTCCAAAATAGCTGACACTTGTTTCTGCCAATTAGCATCTGGTTTTTTCGATGGATCTGCATTTTTTTTCAATAAAACTTCCAATTCTTCCACCATTTTCCCGTGGTCATGTTTTTCAGCATTTCCCGTTAATCCAGAATAAGCTGTTAATGGAACCAACCCAAAATTTTTCGCACTGTCAATAACATCATGGTTCAAACCGCCTTCGCCAAATTGCGCTTTGCCTTGTCGCATCACGTAATTCCACGCTTTTTTAGGATAAGTATGGCGAACGTTGTACATTTCGGAGAGGTCAATTTTTTTTCCGCTTGCGCGAATAATTTCCGCTTCCAGAAAAGATGTTGACGAAAAACTCCAGCAAGTTCCCGTGCTTCCTTGCGAAATTACAGGCGTACATTCGATGTTTTTAACTGTTTGAAATTCATACTTTTGAGCCTGAATTCCAAGTGCTACTGACAAAAATGCGATAGAAAATAATTGTTGTTTCTTCATTATAAATTCAAATTGATTGCCGAGACTATCTAAAAAATCCCGTATTTTTACGCTAAAATAAGATAAAAATGAGTGCAATAGACTGGAAAACTGTTAAAGATTTCGAAGATATTACCTATAAAAAATGCAATGGCGTTGCTAGAATTGCGTTTAACCGTCCGGATGTGAGAAACGCCTTCCGTCCGAAAACTACAAGTGAGTTATACCAAGCGTTTTACGATGCTCAAGAAGATACTTCAATTGGCGTGATTTTGCTATCTGCTGAAGGTCCATCTTCCAAAGATGGGGTTTATTCTTTTTGCAGCGGAGGCGATCAAAAAGCGAGAGGACATCAAGGTTACGTTGGCGAAGATGGAATGCATCGCCTTAATATTTTAGAAGTTCAGCGCCTTATTCGTTTTATGCCGAAAGTGGTTATTGCCGTCGTTCCTGGTTGGGCTGTTGGAGGCGGACATTCGCTTCACGTGGTTTGCGATTTGACTTTGGCAAGTAAAGAACACGCAATTTTTAAACAAACCGATGCCGATGTGACTAGTTTTGATGGTGGTTACGGTTCGGCATATTTGGCAAAAATGGTTGGGCAAAAGAAAGCCAGAGAAATTTTCTTTTTAGGAAGAAATTATTCTGCTCAAGACGCTTTTGAAATGGGAATGGTAAACGCCGTTATTCCACATGCGGAACTTGAAGATACGGCTTATCAATGGGCCCAAGAAATTTTGGAAAAATCACCTACTTCTATCAAAATGCTAAAATTTGCCATGAATTTAACTGACGACGGAATGGTTGGTCAACAAGTTTTTGCCGGCGAAGCAACGCGTTTGGCGTACATGACAGACGAAGCAAAAGAAGGCCGAAATGCATTTTTGGAAAAAAGAAAACCGAATTTCGAGAAAAAATACATTCCGTAAATTACTTTAATCATTATGGAAGATTTTACAAACGAAACCCTTAATTTAAATAATCTGCCTAAGTTTGAAGAGGTTGTTTATTCCAAATTGCATCCTGCTTACCAAAAAGTGGTGCGGATCAACCTGACAATTTTTCAGGTGATTCTTGCCAGCGTTTTTGTGGGTTTGTATTTTTTAGACGAATTTTTTCAGAATCAAACCTTTATCATTATAACGGCGTGTTCGTGGTTTGGTCTCGGAATTTTTCTGTCGATTTGGTACACAATTGCCATCAAAAATAGAGGTTTTGCCGTTCGGGAAAAAGATATTTTGTACCAACATGGCGTTTTATCAACCACCACAACCATCGTTCCTTATAACCGAATCCAACATGTGGCTTTGCACGAAGGCGCGATTGCAAGAATTTTTAAATTGGCACAAATCCAGATTTTTACCGCTGGAGGTGCTTCATCCGACTTAAAAATTTCGGGTTTAGATAAAGAAGAAGCCGAAAAAATAAAATCGTTGTTGATGCAACAAATTCAGCATCACGTTTAAATTCAATGGAAGGTTTTAATTTTCAAATACCACAAAGACAATCTGTTACCGGAATTTTGGTGATGTTTGCCGATACGCTTCAAAAATTTTTGAGAGCCATGTGGGTTCCGCTTGCGTTATTTTTATTTAAGGCAAAAGAACCCAAAGCATATTTGTTCATTGGCGGAATTGTGTTGCTTTGTTGCGTTGTTGGCGCCGTGATTGCTTATTTGCGCTACCGAAATTTTACTTTTTATTTAGACGAAAACAACCGCGAATTTATCTTGAAAAAAGGCGTCTTTCAAAAAAGCGTCATCTCTATTCAGCTCGATAAAATCCAGCAAGTAAACATCAATCAAAATTTAATTCAAAAAATTTCCGGGGTGTTTAGTTTGGAAATCGATACCGCCGGAAGTAGTGGAAAGGAAGTAAAAATTTCTGCGGTAAAAGAAGAATTGGCGCAAGCCTTAAAAGCCAAATTGCTTTCTTTTGATTTTGAAAATAAAACGGTTTTCAATGAAACTACCGAAGAGAATCCACAAGAAATTGGTCACAACAAACCATTTATTAAACTCAGTAATTTAACGCTTTTAAAAATTGGTTTAACCTCAAATTACGGGCGTTCGATCGCTATTTTAATTGGTTTTTTCATCACTTTGTACCAAAGTATCAAAGATTTTGTGCAAACCTTTGAACTCGACGAATCCGAAGTTGATTCGGTTTTAGAGAGAAGTTTTGGCTTGTTATCTGTCGGGATTTTAATTTTTGCTTTTTTCCTCGTAACCATTTTTGTGAACGTAATCCGAACTTTTTTGAAACACTTTGATTTTGAAATGGTGCAACAAAACCAATCGTTTGCCATCACTTCGGGTTTATTTGCCAAGAAAAATACATTGGTAAATCCTAAAAAAGTTCAAATTACATCGGTGAGTCGTAATTTTTTTCAAAAGAAACTTAAAATTTTTGACATCAATACCAAGCAAGCTTCGGATCAACAAGTGAAGGAGAATAACAAGTTTGGAAATTTTATCGAAATTCCGGGTTGTGATTTTGACGAAAAACAGCATATTTTGCAAATAATTTTCGGGCAAATTCCACAAAAAGGAAAAAAAATGCGTCCCAATTTCCGTTACCTGATTAGCAAAGTTTTGAAGCTCATCGTCATTCCGGTAAGCATTTTTACCATTTTTGCCTTAAAAGTTTATCCGAGTTGGCAGGAATTTTTCCCGTTAATTTTTGTATATTTAACCTTAGTTGTTGCTTTGATTTATTACGGTTTTCAAAATAATGCTCTTTTTGTAAACGACCAATTTGTTGTCAAAACCCACGGAGCTTGGGACGTCGAAGACGAAATTATCGAACCGTATAAAATTCAGGCGATCACTACAAAACAATATTTTTGGAACAAAAAATCAAACGTAGGTCATGTGTACCTTCATACGGCTGCGGGAGATTTGCAGTTTAAGTTTGGCAATTTTTCCGAAATTAAAAATCTAACCAACTATTGGCTGTACAAAGTTGAGGTTTCCAAGAAAAATTGGATGTAACTTTACACACTATTTTAAACACTAAAAATGAGACATTGGGTTGAAGCAGCTCGACTGCGAACTTTACCACTTTCAGTTTCCGGAATTATCGTTGGAAGTATGTTTGCCTTGGCATATCCTACACAAAATGTGCTGACGCCAACAGATGTATTTAATTGGCAACTATTTGGTTTTGCGTTACTTACTACTTTAGGATTGCAAATTTTATCGAACTTTGCCAACGATTATGGCGATGGAATAAAAGGCACGGATAACGACGATCGCATTGGCCCGAAACGCGCTTTGCAAAGCGGAACGATTTCGCCGCAAGCTATGAAACGCGCCATAATTATTACCTCTTTTTTGACTTTCATCTGTTCACTATTACTTATTTATTTTGCTTTTGGCGTAGAATACATCGGTTATTCCGTGTTTTTCATTGTCTTAGGAACTTTGGCGATTATGTCGGCAATTCGATACACGGTTGGAAACACAGCTTACGGGTACCGCGGTTACGGCGATTTTTTCGTGTTTGTATTTTTCGGATTGGTAAGTACGCTTGGCGTTAATTTTTTATATTCTAAAGAAGTTGATCCGGTTTTAATTTTACCGGCGGTTGCCATTGGATTTTTAAGCGTTGGCGTTTTAAATCTCAACAATATGCGCGACGAAATTTCTGATAGAAAAGTGCAAAAAAATACTTTAGTCGTAAAAATAGGTGGAGCTGCTGCTAAAAAATACCATTATTTCTTGGTAATTTCTGCAATGGTTTTGTGCATTGTGTTCTCATTTTTGCTCGATTTCCGTTTGGACCAATATCTATTTTTAATCGCTTACATTCCGTTTACCAAACATCTGTTTCGTGTGAAAAAAGCAATTGATCCAAAAGATTTCGATCCTGAACTGAAAAAACTTGCCATTGCTACATTTTTATTGTCAATTTTACTTTCGTTAGATTTAATTTCGTTCATCCAAGACGTTGTCATGCAAATATTTAACGTCTCAGTTAACCAATTCTAAAAACCTATTGTTATGAAAATTACTTATTACGGACAAAATAGTTTGAGCATAGAAATCGCCGGAAAAAACATCATCGTTGATCCTTTTATTTCCGGCAATGAAAATGCTTCACACGTTGATATCAATAGCCTGAAAGCCGATTTTATTTTGGTCACACATGCCCACGAAGACCATACTTTAGACGTGAATGCCATCGCCAAAAATACTGGAGCAACCATCGTTTCTAATGCAGAAATCGCTGGTTATTACGAAAAAAAAGGCCATAAAACCCATCCAATGAATCACGGCGGAAGCTGGAAATTTGATTTCGGAAAGGTAAAATACGTTAGCGCGATTCACTCGAGTTCCTTTCCAGACGGCACTTACGGCGGAAATCCCGGCGGTTTTGTCATCGAAGGCGAACACAAGAATATTTATATTGCTGGCGACACCGCTCTTACATTCGACATGAAACTCATCCCGCTTCGCACCAAGCTGGACCTTGCCGTTTTGCCCATCGGCGACAATTTTACGATGGACATTGACGACGCCATCATCGCCTCAGATTTCATCGAATGTGACAAAATTCTCGGTTGTCATTACGACACTTTTGGCTACATCGAAATTGACCATGATGACGCCAAACGCAAATTTTTTCAAGCAGGAAAAGACCTCATGTTGCTGGAAATTGGCGAGTCAATCGAATTATAAATTTTTTTAGAAGCGAAAGTTAAGGCATTTTCAGCCAACTATTTTCCCGCTTTTCGGTACAAGTTTTGCCACAAGAAAAATGTGGCAAAAGCTTTCCCCTTCAATCGGGGCTACGGAAAAAACTTCAGGCATTTTTGGAAACTTCAGGACCAATCGTCGTGTTTAAATTTGGATAGCATTAAAAATTTTGCGAAAGCAGAAATACCTATCAATAAAATCTTTTAATTTGCGGAAGTAATTCACATTTTTGTTTTCTAAAAAATCGCTTTTTCGCACATGAAAAAAATTTTGTTTTTCCTTGTATTTCTCAATATTCACGCTGGTTTTTCACAGCAAGATGGGTATTGGGATAAAGATCGCGCCACCACAAAAGAAATTGTTTTAACAGCCGGAAGCAGAGTCGCGATAAAATCCGAAGACCTCCCAACCGGAACCACAGAAATCGTTTACCGAATTACGTTGTTAGACGACAATCAGCAACTCGCAAGCAGTTTGGTTTCGTTGCTAAAGTCAATCCCAGATCCGTCGGGAATCAGTCAGGGTGGAGCGGGAGCAGTTTTTTTAATGTCCAAAGTTTCAGGCGACGACAAGTGCAAATACGGCGTATTTTCTTCAGAAAAAAATGCCAACGATTACGAAAAATACGGAAAATTAGCCAACGCTTGTTTTGCTCAAAATAAAGCTGTCAGTAAAGACGCGAAACGAATTACAGCTGAAAAATCAGATTGTTTCACTCCCGAAACCGAAAATATTTGGTTTGGTTTCGAAAGCCAAAACTGGATTATGAAACAAAAAATTGTGCTCGAAATCGTGCCTTGGGTTGATACTAAATTAAGTCGCGGTTGGAATGTTTCGCATCGACAATCGATTTTAAATCAATTAATTAAAGCCAATTTTTCAAAAAAACTCATAAATAAAAATGAATTGGCTTTGTGCGTTCTTGAAAAATTACAACAAAAATACCGCTATAAAGAGTTTACCAATTTGCTCAATATCGAACAAAATACAATCACCAGCGAATTAGCTGATCAGTGTTTCAGCAAACCTTCAACTGGCTTGTTAACAGCCTTGAGAAACGATGCCAACCAACATTTTAAAAATCAAAATTTTGCTGATGCCATCGATGTTTTGAAAAATAATATTATCGACAAACAAAATGCCAATGCTTTGGATTACAATAATTTAGGTTATTATTATTTGTTCTCCAATCAGTTTGACAAAGCGTTTCAAACTTTAAAAACAGCTCAAAAATTAGATGACGCCGAATTACTTATCGACCTTAATTTGGCACATTATTATTTGTTGACAGGAGAATTTCGCAAGGCAAAAGAAATTCATTTGGAGCATTTAAACCAAAATGTTTCTGCCACAAAAAGCTGGAAAAATAAAGCTTTTTCGGATTTTGAAGAAATGAAAAAAGCCAATTTAAATGTTCCGGATTTGGGAAAAATCATCAAAGTTCTCGAAGATTAATTTATGAAAGCATCTTATCAAAAATATATTTTAAATTTTAAAAAACCGTCCGGAACTTCTCGTGGCATCATGACTACTAAAGAAACTTTTTTTCTTTTTTTAGAAGAAAATGGAAAAAAGGGAATGGGCGAATGCGGCGTTTTGCGTGGTTTGAGTATCGATGATCGTCCGGATTATGAGGAAAAATTACAATGGATTTGCCAAAATATTGAGGCTGGAGAAGATTGGCTTTTAGAAAACTTAAAAGAATTTCCTTCGATACAATTTGGTGTCGAAACCGCTTTTCGGTCGTTGAAATCAAGCAATATTTTTGAAATTTTTCCTTCGGAATTTACAAGTGGTGAAAAAAATATTCCGATAAACGGTTTAGTTTGGATGGGCGAAAAACAATTTATGAAAGACCAAATTGAAGAAAAAATTGAATCTGGTTTTTCGTGTATCAAACTGAAAATTGGCGCCATCGAATTTGAAAAAGAGCTCGAACTATTGCAATTCATCAGAGAAAATTATCCTCCCGAAAAAATTGAAATTCGTGTGGATGCAAATGGCGCATTTGCTCCAGCCGAAGCTTTGGAAAAATTAAACCGTTTGTCAACGTTTAAAATCCACAGCATTGAGCAACCGATCAAGCAAAATCAACCCGATTTGATGGCAAATTTGTGCAAAGAAACTCCAATTCCAATTGCTTTAGACGAAGAGTTGATTGGTGTTTTTGAACTTTCGGAAAAACGGAAATTATTGCAAAAAATAAAACCGCATCATATCATTCTAAAGCCAAGTTTGGTGGGTGGTTTCAACGGCAGTTTGCAATGGATTTCGCTTGCCGAAGAAATGGGAATTGGCTGGTGGATTACGTCTGCATTGGAGAGTAACATTGGTTTAAATGCCATTGCACAATTTACTTTTGTGCAACAAAACCCGATGCCGCAAGGTTTGGGAACGGGTTCGCTGTACACTAATAATTTTGAATCGCCTTTAGTCGTAAAAAATGGTTTTTTGCAATATGATGTTGCGAAAAATTGGCAATTTAATTTGCCTTAATTTTTTTTCGGAAACGCAATTGGAGCACTCAACAATTGATCCGGAATGGCAAAAGCTTCCACCAACGGAACCGCATTTTGTCTGATTTCCCAGCACAATTGGTTCACTGCTTTTCGAACGGCTTTGGTTTTCACGCCTTCCATGTAACCTTGTTCTAAAAACCAACTCGCATTTTTTTCGATGGTGTGCAAAGCAAAAAGTTTGCAAAGTTTTCCCAACACATTTTTCAAATTTTCGTCGTTGATTTTTTCGATGGCTTCGTAAAATTGCTTCAAAATTATGTTTTCAAGATATGCTTGTGCCACGTTAATCAAGTGGTGTTGCACGATATTGAAAGCGTCAAACGAATCCATCCCGGAATCCAGTAATTTTTTAATTCTTTTTCCGGCTGACGCCAAAATCTCTTTTTCGCGGTATTCAAACGCATGAAGATGAAAATTTGAATCCAAAATGTGTTTTTCATCAGTATTTCTGGTGGCAAAAGGATTTTTGTAAGTGATTGAAGTTTTGGCTTGATCCACCACGTAATTAAACATCCCGAAAGTGTCCATTTCGCCAAATTGTTTCGAAAATTCTGACAAGCGATTTTTAGCAACCAAATTCATCAAAACCGTGTTGTCGCCTTCAAATGTCGTGTAAACTTCAGTGTCATTTTTCAACGCATCAAACCGATTTTCGCTCATGTAACCCTTTCCGCCACAAGCTTCCCGACATTCCTGAATGGCATCGCGGGTATTCCAAGTGGTGTAAGCTTTCATTCCGGCGGCAAGCGCTTCAATTTCCTGCATTTCGGCTTCATTTCGATGTAAAAATCTTTGTGTTACATATTGCAAAGCAAAATGACAAGCGTAAACATTTGCCAAATACGGCATCAGTCGTCGCTGGTGAATTCTGTAATTTAAAATGGGAACTTCCGTGCCGTTTTGTGGACCAAATTGTCGCCTTTGATCACCATATTTTATGGCAATTGTTAAAGCTGATTTTGCCGCGGCATTTGCCGAACGTGGAATCCCGATTCTTCCGCCAACTAAAGTTCCTAACATCGTGAAAAAACGTCGGTTGTCGCTAGAAATCGGGCTGGTAAATTTTCCGTTTGTATCGATTGAGGCAAATTTATCGAGCATGTTTTCCTTTGGAATTACAACATTTTTGAAATAAATAATGCCGTTATCCACGCCATTCAAGCCCATTTTTTTACCGCAATCTTCAATGGTGATTCCATCTAAAATATTTCCTTTGGAATCTCTAATCGGAACTATAAAAGTGTTGACACCATAATCCTTTCCGTCAATAATTAATTTGGCAAAAACCGTTGCCATTTGTCCATCACGTGCGGCATTTCCAATGTATTCTTTTCTGGCAAAATGATGTGGCGTATTGATTGTAAAAGTTTTGTCAGCATGATTGTAAGTTGCCATTGTTTCCAATGCTTTCACGTTAGAACCGTGATTGGTTTCAGTCATAGCGAAGCAACCCGGAAGCGAGAGATTTCCTACTTTTTTCAGGTATTTTTTGTAATGTTTTTCGGTTCCCAAAGAGTGAATACTCATTCCCCAAAGCCCGAATTGCACTCCAAATTTTATGACTAAACTTAAATCATGATAACTTAAGGTTTCCATGATGGCAAAATACGATTCGATGTCGTCTTTCCCGCCGTGTTCCTTGGGATAAGCCGTGGAACCCAAACCTTCTTTTGCTAAAATTTTGCACCACTTCAAAACCTTTTCACGATAAACCTCAATATCAGTTGATTCTTCGTATTTGAAACTTGGTCTGCAAAGAATTTTTTTGACCAAGTCAATCGTTTCTTTTTGATTTCCGTCTAAAATTTCGGTTAGTTTTTCAATTTGGAAAGCAGGTTCTGTAGCATATTCTGAAGTAATAGTACCGTGATTTTCTTTAAATGCAAAAACCGCTTCACTGCTTATAATTCCTAATTTTTTTTCGATATTTTGCAACGAAATATATAGCTTTTTGAGCGTTTCGTCTTTGATGTTGTTTTGTTCGATTAATACTAATTTTACTGCGACATCCGTCAATGTTTCCTTTTCGTCCGAAGGATTTATAGCAGGTAAAATCATTTCTTTCCAACTTTGCAAATCTGCTCTGGAAGGTGGATTTTCGATATTAATTAAGGAAGAAATTTCTGATTTTTCTTTTGGCGAAAGCCAATTTTCGGATTTAATTGTAGAAGCGATAATTTCCGATTGTTCGCTTGTCATCACATCATCACGCCAAGAAATATAAAGTATAGGAAGCAAGGCTTTTGCCAAAGAATTTTTCATAATTGTAAAGCTTTTCCTTAAAATTACTGATTAGAATTTTAACTCGCCTTAAATGTCTGTTAATTGTTTTTTCTGCTGGAATTTTCGCAAACTTTCGATGGCTTCGTGCTGTACTTTTTTCTTTAAAAACGTTGTCCAACCTAACCAAAACCCAATGTTTCCTAAAGCTTGTTTCGCCCAAGTGTGAAAATCAAATTCGTCTTCGTGGGCAAAAATAAGCCCGTCTTTAAAAACAAAATTGGCTCTGATTTTATTCTTAACTTTTCGCTTTGTTTTGGAAAAAACATAAATCGCAGTCCACTTTGCCGAACCTGTCGTGGCGTTCGCTTTAATGTCAGAAAATTCTACGGATAAATTTCCTTTCGCACGCTCGAGCAACATTTGCCACATATCCGAAATGTCTTTCCCTTGAAGCGTTCCAAAAGCCGGATCTTTAAAAATGGCTTCGGGATGGTAACAGCTAGCCATGGTTTGATAATTGTGGTTGGCAAATGCAGAATAAAATTCTTCGATAATTTGTTCGTTCGTGTTCATTTTTTGGTAAAATTTATGGCTGATAATTGTCGGTCCAATCGGTGGATTTTATGGCAGAAACTTTGTTGTCTTTGTTCAAAGTTACCTGAAGTTCTTTTTGCTGGTATTTTTTTTCGTAATCGGCTTTAAATCTAAACACGATTTCTTCGTCATCCTCATCTCTGATAGCCTCTATAAAACGAAGGTCGAGAAATTTTCCGTGTTTTAAGGCAAATTTTCTGCAGGTTGCCGAAAGACGTTCTAGAGTCGTGTTTTGAATCACTTTGTCAGTAGCCTCTTCTTTTGTGAAAGGTTTGAATTTGGAAGTGTTGCAAGCGCTTAAAACGCGTTTTCCTAAAGTGTAAGCTTTTGATTTTTGCGCTTCGGAAATGGCGGCAACTTCCACTTTTTCAGGTTCGGTGGGTTTTGAAGTTTTTTTAGATTTACACGAAAATAAAAATGCAGAACATAAGAATATGAAAACAATTTTTTTAGTCATTATTCAGGATTTGAGAGATTTGGGTTAACAGTATCAACTGCAACTTCCGTGGCATCAGTTTGTGGATGCGTTGGAACATTTGTCGTTGGAGATGGAGCTGGTTGAGCGTTTTCGATTTCAGTAGTTTCGGGTTCCTGTTTGGGCGTTTCTTTGCAAGAAATTCCAACAAATGCAAGCAGAATCATAATAGCGAGTAGATTTTTCATAACTTAAAAAAATTTTACTCAAGTTACTGAAAATCTCCCGAAAAGTAAAAACAGACGCTTTTTTTTATTGAATTTTTAAGATTGAGGAAATATTTTTGCCAGCAACTCGTACGATTTTTTGCGGTCTTCAAAATTTTCTGACATGGTGGCAACCATAATTTCGTCGGTATCAAAATCAGAAGCAATTTTTTCGATTTCTCGTTTAACTTCCTCAGGATTTCCGGCGATGAAACGACCTCGATTGTAGGCAATTCTCGCTTTTTGCGCAAGCGAATAATTCATGTTTTTTATTTCTTCAAATGAAGGTAAATTTCCCGTGGCACCCATTTCGATGTGCAACATTCGGTAATTAAATTCGGTGATCCAATCGGCTACTTTTTGCTCATCTTCGGAACAAAATACAAAAATCCCAACGTTTACTTTTGGCTTTGCCAAATTTTCAGAAGGTTTAAAATTTTCTCTGTAAAAAGCCACCACTTCATCGCCACCTTCGGGATTGATGAATTTTGCAAAGGACAAAGCCATGCCAAAATGTGCGGCAAATTGAGCGCTTCCGCCGCTTGAGGTAAGCAACCAAAGCTCTGGCAATTGATCTGGTTGTGGAAAAGATTTTACTTTTTCGTGAACGGTTTCCGGAGTTTCATCATGGCGAAGAAAAGCCTGAAGATCAATTAATTGCTGGAAAAATTCTTTTTCACTGAAGTTATTTGCGGGATTGAGCAAATGTGAAGATAACCTGTCGCCTCCGGGAGCCCGACCAATTCCAAGGTCAATTCTGTTAGGGAAAAGCGTTTCGAGTAAGCCGAAATTTTCTGCCACTTTCAGCGAACTGTGATTGGGCAACATGATGCCGCCAGAACCTACGCGAATTTTTTTAGTTTTCGAAGCCAGATAGGGAATGAGTACTTCGGGAGCGGTTCCGGCAACCATTTTAAAGTTGTGGTGTTCAGAAACCCAATATCTTGTAAAATTTAATTTTTCGGCGAGTTGCACTAATTCGGCGGATTCTTGCAAGGCTTCCGCAGCGGTTCCGTTGCGTTTTATTTGGGATTGATCTAAAACGCTTAACTTGATATTTTTCATAACTGTAAAGATAGCAAACAATGAAAAAACGAGGATGTTTTGCGAGGCTTTGACCGTGTTATTTTTTTGCTAAAATTATTGATGATGGTAGGGTTCGTTTCGCAAAATGGTGAAACCGCGGTACAATTGTTCAATAAAAAAAAGCCGAACCATTTGATGGGAAAATGTCATGGAGGAGAGTGAAATTTTTCCTTGCGATTTTTGATAAACCGTTTCGGAAAAACCATAAGGGCCACCAATCACAAAAACCAAAGTTTTAATGCCGGAATTCATTTTTTTCTGTAATTCATCGGCGAAAGCTACGCTTGAAAAATGTTTTCCGTTTTCATCTAACAAAATGAGCTGATCCGTACTTGAAATTTTGCTTAAGATGAGTTCGCCTTCTTTTTCTTTTTGTTGTGATTCAGATAAATTTTTGACGTTTTTGATGTCGGGAATAATTTCTAAATCAAATTTAATGTAGTGCGACAATCGTTTTTGATAATCATCAATTAAGGTTAGCAATGATTTATTATCAGTTTTTCCTATCGCAATTAATTTAATATTCATTATAATGTCATAATTTTTTCAAAGTTAGTAAAGGTTGTTGAAATTTTGGGAGTAATTATAATTTAATCTAAACTTATTGTTAATCAGCGGATTGTGAAACTTTGATCAGGAATTTTGTAAGTGATTTGGCAGCAAGAGTTTTTAAATTTGTAATTCAATCCTCAATAAAATAAAAATTAGAAATTATGAAAACGACAATTTTATCGCTGATGGCCATTTTCACATTTGGAATTGCTTCAGCACAAACAGATCCGCAAGACAGAACGCGAACGACACCAAATACTAGTTCGCAAACACCACATAATGATTTAGACAAGAAAAAAGATAAGAAAAAAAATAAATCGACTGTGGAACCACGGAGAAGTACGGACATGAATAGTACGAGATCAAATAATAGTACTTATGATCCAAATCGTCCGACGGTGAATCCCGGAAATTCTACGAATCCGAGTGGAACAACAAACCCTGGAAATACAACCAACCCGAACGGAACTTTAACTCCGGGAGGAACAACTAATCCGGGATCGATGACGCCAACTACGACAACACCAAACGGAACCGTGAATCCGCCGAATCCAACAAATCCGAATAGTACAATAAATAATCCGGCGGGAACGAGTACAACGCCAGTTCCAAATAATCCGCCGAGAAATTAATTTTTTTTAGTTTTTTAAATAGAATGCCTGATTTGTTTTTTAAATAAGTCAGGCTTTTTTATGCGATTTTTGGAGACTAACGATTGCTGAAAATGCCCCAAGTTTTTCCTTTAGCCCCGATAGAGGCGATATCCCACGCCCTAAACGGTGGCAAAATTTTGGCGTGGATAAAGCCGAAAGCGGGAACGAACGATTATAAAAATGCCGGACGATTCGCTCCAAAAAATAAGGCACAATGGGAAAGTTTTTATATTTTAGCTTCGGAATAATTTTTTAAGATGATAACTGAAGCACAATTTAAGCACGAATTAAAACTGATTATTGAAAACGGAATTCGCGAAGATGTAGGCGATGGCGACCATAGTTCGCTGACGTGTATTCCTGCGGATGCAAAGGGAAAAGCGAAACTTTTGGTGAAGGACGAAGGCGTGATTGCGGGAGTGGAATTTGCCAAAATGATTTTTAATTATGTGGATAAAAATCTGGAAATTGAGACGCTGATTGAAGATGGAACTGAGGTGAAACATGGCGATATTGTTTTTTTTGTGAGCGGAAGTTCGCAAAGTATTTTAAAGAGTGAACGCTTGGTTTTGAACGCGATGCAAAGGATGTCGGCGATTGCAACGAAGACGAAATTTTTTGCGAATTTGCTGGAAGGAACGGCGACGAAAGTGTTGGATACGCGAAAAACCACGCCTGGAATTCGTGCGATTGAAAAATGGGCTGTGAAAATTGGCGGCGGCGAAAACCATCGTTTTGCGTTGTATGATATGGTGATGTTGAAGGACAATCACATTGATTTTGCGGGTGGAATTACGCAAGCGATTGTCAAAACAAATCAATATTTGGCAGAAAATAATTTAGATTTAAAAATTATTGTAGAGGCCAGAAATCTTGACGAAGTGGCGGAAATCTTACAATCAGAGAACGTTTTTAGAATTTTGTTAGACAATTTCGACTACGAAACTACCCGAAAAGCAGTTGAAATGATTGGCGACAAATGTCAAACCGAATCTTCTGGAAACATCAACGAAAAAACGATTAGAAATTACGCAGATTGTGGCGTGAATTATATTTCTTCGGGAGCCTTGACGCATTCTGTTTACAATATGGATTTAAGTCTAAAAGCCGTATAAAAGTGACAAAAATTATAGAAGACAAACTCGAAAAAATTCCTGTGATTCGATCGCTGATGCGGTTGACGCAGAAAATTAAATTGCCTTGGCTGGAAGGTTTGTCGTTCTATGATTTACTCGAACTATACTTTATTGGGATTGCAAAAGGAGCGTTTTCTTACAGAGCAAGTGCCATTGCGTTTAGCTTTTTTATGGCGCTTTTTCCGTTTGCGTTATTTATTTTGAACTTAATTCCGGTGATTCCTATTGATGATTTGCAAACGGATTTTCTGAAATTTGTGGAAGAAAGCGTCCCTCCAAATACGTACGATGCGATTTATAAAATCCTGAACGATATTTTGAACAACAGTTACAAAGGGTTGCTTTCGTCCGGATTTTTGCTTTCGATTTTTTTAATGGCAAATGGCGTCAATGCAATTTTAGGCGGTTTTGAATATTCGCGGCACATCACGGTAACCCGAGGATTTTTTCGACAATATGCAGTTTCCATTGGCATTGCGATTATTTTAGCGTTTTTGTTGATTATCACGGTTTCGGCAATTGTGGTTTTGGAATACATTATTCAAACGATGAAAAGTCGCGGTATTTTTGAAAACATCAACCTTATCAACATCGGAAGATTTGTGTTTCTTGGGTTGATGATTTTGACGGCAACGTCCATTCTTTTTAAATTTGGAACAAGACAAACCCGCAAAAATTCTTTTTTTAGCATCGGTTCTATTTTTACTACTATTTTAATTATTTTGACGTCTTTTGTTTTCGGAATTTACGTAGTAAGATTTGCCAAATACAATGAATTGTACGGTTCGATTGGAACTTTATTGATTTTAATGATTTACATTTGGTTGAACTGCATGATTTTATTGCTTGGTTTTGAGTTGAATGGTGCGATTAATCGATTGAAACGCAAGAAATTGTTCAATTAAAAAAAAATCTTCCGTAGGATTTTTGACAAAAAATATTTCTTCCAAAAAAAACTATCTTTGTATAAACCGCGCCAAAATGTATTTTGTAGAAGTAATTCTTCCTTTATCTCTTGCTAAAACCTTTACGTATCGCATCACTGAAGCGGAATTTGCCTTCATAAAACCGGGAATGCGAATCGCGGTTCCTTTCGGGAAAAATAAAATTTACACAGCTTTGGCGGTTGAAATCCATCAAAACGAACCCCGACTTTACGAAGCCAAAGAAATTCACGAAATTTTAGACCAGTTTCCGCTGGTAACCCAAACTCAAATTGAACATTGGAAATGGATTGCTACTTATTATATTTGTAGCATTGGCGACGTTTTTCGAGGCGCGATGCCGTCAGCGTTTTTATTAGAAACCGAAACGATTATTTCTGCAAAAAACACAAATCTTCCTGATGAACAATTATCTGACGAAGAATTTTTAGTGATTGAAGCCTTGCAAAATCAGAGTTCGCTGAAACTTAGTGATGTAATTTCGATTTTGAACAGAAAAAATGTTTTCCCGGTAATTCAAAATCTGATTGCTAAAGATGCTGTTTCGCTTCACGAGGAAATGGTGGAACAATACCAACCCAAGTTGATCAAATATATCAAACTTCACGACGATTTTGATGATGAAAATGCGCTTTCGGGTTTGCTTGAAAGTTTGAAAAATGCTAAAAAACAAGCCGAATTGGTTTTGGCTTTTTTTCAGTTAAAAGCCACTACAAAAAAACCGATTGCTGCCAAACAACTTCTGGAAAAATCAGGTGCTTCGGCTGCAGTGATGAAAGGTTTGGTGGACAAAAATATTTTTGAAATCTACCATCTGCAACAAGATCGAGTGGCTTTTGAAAAAAATAAAAAGCAAGCCACATTACTTTTAAGCGAAGCGCAAAATAACGCACTTAACGAAATTAATTCGGTTTTTCAGGAAAAGGAAGTTTGCTTGCTTCATGGTGTGACGGCAAGTGGAAAAACGGAAATTTACATCAAATTAATCGAGAGCATTTTAGAAAAAAATCAGCAAGTGTTGTATCTCCTGCCTGAAATTGCTTTGACTACGCAACTTGTAAGTCGATTGACATCTTATTTTGGCAATCAGGTGGCGGTTTTTCATTCTAAATACAGCAATAACGAACGGGTAGAAGTGTGGCATCAGGTTCTGCAAAATTCGGCGAAAGCCAAAATTATAATTGGAGCGCGTTCGGCACTTTTTTTACCTTTTCAAAATTTAGGCTTAATCATTGTGGATGAAGAACATGAGCAAACTTTTAAACAATTTGATCCTGCTCCACGTTATCACGCTCGAGATGCCGCAATAGTTTTGGCTAATTTTTTTAAAGCTAATGTATTGTTAGGTTCGGCAACGCCAAGTTTGGAAACGTATTTCAATGCGTTAAACGGAAAATATGGCTTGGTTAACATTACGGAACGTTTCGGGAAAGTGATGATGCCAACGGTGGAATTGGTAGATTTGAAAGACAAATATTTTCGCAAAAAAATGAAAGGACATTTTAGCGATGTTTTGCTCGAAAATATGGCGGAAGCTTTGGCTTTAGGCGAACAAATTATTTTATTTCAAAACCGCAGAGGTTATTCGCCGGTGATGGAATGCCTTACTTGTGGACACGTGCCGCAATGTGTTCATTGTGATGTGAGTTTGACTTTTCATAAAAATAAAAACCAACTTCGTTGTCATTATTGTGGTTATTCGATGGCAAAACCTTCTAATTGTCATAGTTGTTCGGGAGTGGATTTGACCACAAAAGGTTTTGGAACGGAACAAATTGAATTGGAACTAAAAGCTTTATTTCCAGAGAAAAAAATCGGGAGAATGGACCAAGATACCACGCGAGGCAAATACAGTTTTGAAAAAATAATTGACAGTTTTAAAAACCAGGAAATTGATATTTTGGTTGGAACCCAGATGTTGGCAAAAGGTTTAGATTTTGAAAATGTTTCGTTAGTGGGAATCATGAATGCCGATAATATGTTGTATCATCCTGATTTTCGGGCTTTTGAAAGAAGTTTTCAGATGATGACGCAAGTTTCGGGAAGAGCAGGTCGTTCGGCAAAACGTGGAAAAGTGATTATTCAAACGTATAATCCGCATCACAACACAATCCAGCAAGTGACGAACAACGATTATTTGGCGATGTACAAAGAACAGTTGTACGACAGGCAAATTTTTAAATATCCGCCGTTTTTTAGGTTGATTAAAATTACGTTGAAACAACGCGACTTTGAGAAATTAAAAGAAGCGTCGATGTGGCTTTATCAGGTTTTAAGTCAAAATTTAGACATGCCGGTTTTAGGTCCGGAAGAACCGCCCATCAGCAGAATTAGAAATGAATACATCCGAACGATTTTGGTGAAAATTCCGCAACAAAAACATTTGGGCAACACTAAAATTACCATTGCGAAAATATTAAATAGTTTCGACACCGTGCCGCAATACCGTTCGGTAAAAGTTTCGGTAAATGTTGATTTTTATTAGTCGGAAGCTAAAGCTTTGACCAAATCTTCTTTTTTATTTCTACTTAAAGGAATTTTATTGGCACCAATTTCAGCAAATTTACTATTGAATTTATCCACCTTATCAATATTAATGATAAAAGATTTGTGAACCCGAATGAAACGTTCCTTTGAAAGTTCGCTTTCAAAAGATTTCATGGTTGCTAAAACCAAGTGGTTTTCGTCTTCGGTTACCACTTTTACGTAATCGCCATAAGCTTCAATCCATTTAATTTTTGAAGTAAAAATCTTGAGTTTTTTAAGATTACTTTTGATGAAAATGTGTTCGCTGTCTTCATCAATATTTTCCCGACGCAAAGTATAAAGATCCATAGCTCGTTTCACCGCAGCACTAAAACGTTGTGGCGAAATGGGTTTTTGCAAATAATCGGTAGCATCGTAATCAAAAGCTTTAACCGCATATTCGGCTTTTGAGGTAATAAAAATAATTTGAGGTTTTATTTTTAATCCATCAAGCAAATCAAATCCGCTGATTACGGGCATTTCAATATCAAGAAAGACTAAGTCCACTTCTTTATTTGTCAGACAGTTTTTAGTTTCAATTGCATTCGAAAAATCACCTACCAAATTTAGATTAGGGTGGTTCGAAACAAGCTTAGTTACTGTCATTCTCTGGATGGCGCTGTCATCTACAACTACACAATTCAATTTCATATTTTCGAAATTTTAACAGATTTAGGGTGGTTAAATTTAAAAATAAAAAAATTACTACAAAACATTTATATACGATATTTTTGCGGTTCATCGAATAAAAGCAATTTACGCTTGTTAGATAAAAAAAAATGATTACTTTTGCACCCAATTTTATAACAATTAAAGTATTGTATTATGAATCATTATGAAACTGTTTTCATCTTGAATCCCGTTTTATCTGAAACCCAGGTAAAGGAAACAGTAAGCAAATTCGAAGATTTTCTTACTTCAAAAGGAGCAGAGATGGTATCAAAAGAGGATTGGGGTCTTAAAAAAATGGCTTACGAAATCCAAAACAAAAAAAGTGGTTTTTACCATTTATTTGAATTCAAAGTAACTCCAGAAGTATTAATTGCTTTCGAAACTGAATTTAGACGTGACGAAAGAGTGATGCGTTTCTTGACTGTAAGTCTTGATAAACATGCCATTTCTTGGGCAGAAAGAAGAAGAGCAAAACTTAAAGCATCTAAAGCGTAATTATTATGTCAACGATTGAACAATCAGCAAAAGGAAAAAAAGACGGAGATATCAGATATCTAACGCCTTTAAACATTGAAACTAACAAAACTAAAAAGTATTGCCGTTTCAAAAAATCTGGTATCAAATATATTGATTATAAAGATGCAGATTTCTTATTGAAATTCGTTAATGAGCAAGGAAAAATTCTTCCTCGTCGTTTAACAGGTACTTCTTTAAAATACCAAAGAAAAGTGTCTGTAGCTGTAAAAAGAGCACGTCACTTAGCTTTAATGCCATACGTGGCCGATTTATTGAAATAATTTTTAATCAAAGTTGTTGGTTTCCCAATAAAGGAACCTAACTTCTTCAAACAAAGGACAACAACATGGAATTGATCTTAAAACAAGACGTTCAAAATTTAGGTTTTAAAGACGATATCGTAACGGTAAAACCTGGTTACGGAAGAAACTTTTTGATTCCTCAAGGTTTTGCTACAATTGCAACGCCTTCGGCAAAAAAAGTTTTGGCTGAAAACCTAAAACAAAAAGCACACAAGGAAGCTAAAATTGTTGATGACGCTAAGAAAACAGCTGAAGCACTTAAAGCTCTTGAAATTAAAATCACAGCTAAAGCAGGTGGAGAGAAACTTTTTGGTTCTGTTACCAATGCTGATGTTGCGGAAGCTTTTGAAAAACAAGGACAAAACATCGACAAAAAATTCATCACTTCTGGAATCGTTAAACGTACAGGTAAATATACTGCAAACGTTCGTCTTCACAGAGATGTAATTGTTGAAGTTCCTTACGAAATTGTTGCTGAGCAATAATTTTTTTCAACAAAATAATAGAATCCCGATGAAAGTCGGGATTTTTTTTTACCTAATCGGCTTTACGCAAAAGGCTTTACGCATTACGCTTGAAATGCTTAAAGCTTAATGCTTAAAGCCTAAAGCGAAAAAAATGAAATACAAAAGATTAACAAAAGAACAATTTGAAGCACTTCACCAAGAGTTTGCAAATTTTCTGGCAAGTCAATCCATTGATAAAAATGAATGGGAAACCATAAAGCAAAACCAGCCGGAAGTTGCAGAGCAAGAACTTGATGTTTTCTCTGACTTGATTTGGGAAGGCGTTTTAAGTGGTGCCAATTACCTCGAACATTTTTCTAAAAGCTACATTTTTCTTTTTCATTGTCAGGAAAAAATGATTAAATCTATCGTGTTAAAATCGCTTTCTCCAGAACCTGATTTTATGACAAGAGAAGGACTTCAGTGGTTAAGCGACAACATGTTTACTGATAGCGTAGAAATAAAATCGGGAATAAAGGATTACGGAATTGACCGCAACGACGCTATTTTCGACTTGATTAAACAAGGAGCAATTTTAAGCGATGGACAACTTTATTTGCAGATTAACGGTATTATTCAAGCTTCAAATTAATTAAAATTTCCCGAAATTGGTTATTTTAGTGGCTGAAATTTCAGTGACCGAAATAGCCAATTTTTTTATGGAAACCAAACAACTTATCGATTCGCTTCGCAACGAACTCAACCAGCACAACCACAATTATTATGTGTTGGATAACCCCGTAATTTCAGATTTTGAATTTGACCAAAGACTGAAAAATTTGCAACAGCTTGAAGCGAAACATCCGGAATATTTCGATGAAAATTCGCCTACGCAAAGAGTTGGCGGAAGCATCACAAAAAATTTCCAGACGGTCACTCATCAAAACCGAATGTACTCTTTGGATAATTCTTATTCTAAAGAAGATTTACTCGATTGGGAAAAACGAATCCAAAAAATTTTAGGAAACGTTTCTCTTGAATATACTTGCGAGTTGAAATACGATGGAGCTTCAATTTCAATCACTTACGAAAACGGAAAATTAAAACGCGCGGTCACTCGTGGCGATGGTTTTCAAGGCGATGATGTAACGACAAATATCAAAACCATTAAGTCGGTTCCGCTACAATTGCAAGGAGAATATCCCGAAAATTTTGAAATTAGAGGCGAAATTATTTTGCCACTCGAAGGTTTTGCTAAAATGAATCAGCAGTTGATTGAAGACGGGAAAATTCCGTATGCAAATCCTAGAAATACCGCTTCGGGAAGCTTGAAATTACAAGATAGTTCCGAAGTTGCCAAACGACCTTTAGATTGTTTGCTCTACACTTTTATTGGTACCGAAGTAAAATTTGATACGCATTTTGAAAGTTTGGAAAAAGCGAGAAGTTTTGGTTTTAAGGTTCCAAATGAAGCCAAATTGGCGAAAAATATCGACGAAGTTTTTGAATTTTTAGAATATTGGGACCACCATCGTCATGAATTACCTTACGAAACGGATGGCGTGGTGATTAAAGTGAATAATTTACATTTCCAAGACGAATTAGGTTACACCGCAAAAGCGCCTCGTTGGGCAATTGCTTATAAATTTAAGGCCGAACAAGTTTCCACAAAATTAAATTCGATTACTTACCAAGTCGGGCGAACGGGAGCCATCACGCCAGTTGCTAACCTCGAAGCTGTTCAGTTAAGCGGAACAACGGTCAAACGTGCTTCGCTTCACAATGCAGATCAAATTGAAAAATTGGATATTCGTGTTGGCGATATGGTTTTTGTAGAAAAAGGAGGTGAAATTATCCCGAAAATTATTGGCGTAGATTTTACAAAAAGAGCTCAAGATTTATTGCCAACGGTTTATATCACCAATTGTCCGGAATGTCAAACTGAATTGATTAGAAAAGAAGAAGAGGCTCAACATTATTGCCCGAATTTTTATGGTTGTCCACCGCAGATTATTGGTAGAATTCAGCATTTTATTTCTAGAAAAGCAATGGATATAGAAGGTTTAGGAGGCGAAACCGTGGCTTTACTTTTTAATAATAATTTAGTTCAAAATTACGCCGATTTATACGAACTAACCGTTGAGCAAGTCATTCCGTTGGAAAGAATGGCGCAAAAATCGGCAGAAAATTTAGTAAACGGAATCGAAAAATCTAAAGAAATTCCGTTCGAACGCGTGTTGTTTGCGCTTGGAATTCGATATGTGGGCGAAACTGTGGCAAAAAAGTTGGCAAAACACTACCGAAATATCGACAATTTAGCCAAAGCAAGTTTGATGGATTTGATTTTAGTCGATGAAATTGGCGAGCGAATTGCCCAAAGCGTGGTAGAATTTTTTGAAAATGCCGAAAATCAATTACTCATTCAACGACTCAAAGAATACGGTGTTCAGATGGAAGTTAAAACCGTTCACAACCCAAATGCGACAACCGTATTAGAAGGTAAAACTTTTGTTGTTTCTGGTGTTTTTGCAAAATTTTCTCGTGATGAACTCAAAAAAGCCATTGAAGATAACGGCGGAAAAGTAGGAAGTTCCATTTCGGCCAAAACCGATTTCGTGGTAGCTGGAGACAATATGGGACCTGCGAAATTGGAAAAAGCGACGAAATTAAATGTGGCAATCATTTCGGAAGATGATTTTATTGGGATGGTAGGTTAATTAGATAATTTTAAGATGCAATTTTTAGTAGAAGAATACATAAAATTACAAATCTCTGATTTGAACACTATAAAACGCGCCACATGTCAATTTGTCGTTGATGAATTTGACTATAAATCAGTTGGGTCTGGCGTATTTATTAAAATAAAAAATTCGCATTTCCTGGTATCAGCTGCACACGTAATGGACAAGTTGGGAGAAATCGCAGTTCCTATTAGTAATGGTAAATTTCTTTTGAAGCCAGGCGGAAATTCTATTATTAACAATTTTGGTGGTTCACGAGAAGAAGATAAGCTCGATATTGCCATATTAAAGTTAGATGAGAAATCTGTTGAAGAACTTTCAGAAAGCTATGCTTTTATTGACGAATGTGATATCCTTCTTAATCACAAATTTGTGAACCTTCCAATCTATACCTTTTTTGGGTATCCATCAAGTTTATCTAATACAACATTCTGTAAGAAAAAATTTCAAGTTTATTCTTTTTTTCATTTTTCAACTCCTGGAGAGAAATCTCTTTATGAACGATTTGGTTTAAATGATTACCAAAATGTAATTGCTTCATATGATAAAAAAAAATCTTATAGCCAAAAGTCGAAGCTGTTTAGCAATGGACCCGACTTATACGGAATTAGCGGTTGCGGTTTGTGGATGTCCGACCCAATAAATATTTATAAGAAGCAAAGTAATCCGAAATTAGTCGCAATAATGACGGACTGGCTGTTAAAAGACAAACGGTTCGTGGTAGGGACTAGGGTCGATTTAATAACCGAAGCAATAAGAACGAAATTCAATGTTGACACAGTAAAATCTGAAATTGTATCATATAAATAAGTAAATTTCATTGCATTTAAGTTGTTGAATTTATTTCTTTTTAAACTACAATCGTTCTCGAACTATGCGTTTTATTTTTATCAGCATCGAAATAAAAATCAATTCTTCCCAGATTAATTCCGTAACAACCTACTTGATTGACAAGGGTTTCCACGCCATCTAAATTTTTTACAACCGTAGGTTTGTCCAGAAATGTATGCGTGTGACCGCCAATTATTAAATCGATATCACGAGTTTTTTCAGCTAATTTGAGGTCGGAAATTTTTTCAGGATCATTGCTGTATTTGTAACCCAAATGCGAAAGGCAAATCACCAAATCACATTTTTCTTCATGTTTTAAAATACGCGACATATCTGTAGCAATTTCCACCGGATCGAGATACACGGTTTCTTTGTAATTTTTTTTATCAACCAAACCTTCCAATTGGATTCCTAAACCGAAAACGCCAATTTTCAGCCCTTGTTTTTTAAAAATTTTGTAAGGTTTTACGATGCCGTCGATAATGGTATTTTTAAAATCGTAATTGGCACTTACAAAGTCGAAATTAGCATGTGGTAATTGTTTGTAAAATCCTTCCAAACCATTGTCAAAATCATGATTTCCCATCGTTGCCAAATCATATTTCAACATACTCATCAACTTAAATTCTAGTTCGCCACCATAATAATTAAAGTATGGCGTCCCTTGAAAAATATCACCAGCATCAAGTAGCAAAACGTTCGGATTTTCTTGTCGGATTTTTTCTACTAAAGTGGCTCTTTTTGCCACACCACCCATATTCGGATTTTTCGGATGATCCGCTTCAAACGCATCAATATGGCTGTGAACATCGTTCGTGTGTAAAATGGTGATGTGTTTTTGTGCCGAAGTAAAACTGCTCAAAGACATTCCTCCAAGTGTAACAAGTGCGGTTCCAGCGGCTGTTTGCTGTAAAAATTCTCTTCTTTTCATGATTTTTTTGGAAGAATTTATTTTTTGAATTTTACTCTAAAATGATGCGTTCGTTAGTTGGAACGGCGATGGTATCTACTTTTTGAAAATAATCAAGCCAAACATTTCTTAGTTTATAATCTAAATCAAAAACTTGACTTCCTTTTTTGAAAAAATTCATGCTGTCGCCACCATTGTACAAATAATCATTTGTGGCAACGTAATATGTTTTTTGCAAATCGAGCGGTTGGTTTTGGATCAAAATATTTTTAGGTGAATTATCTTTTGTTATCACAAATGACATTCCCGAAAGCGGATGCGGTTTTTTCTCCTTAATAATATACTGAACCATTTCCATGATTTGTTCGCCTTTTAAAGCCACTACAACCAAATTGTTTTCAAAAGGCATTAATTCGAATCCGGTTCTGGTGGTGACATTGCCTTGCGGAATAATCGCCCGAATCCCACCATGATTCAGAAGACAAACATCAACAGATTTTTTTTCTCTCGCCGTAAAAATTTTGTTGGCGGCTTCCAGCGTAATATCCGCTTGTAAACTTCCAATCGTTGTTTGCCATTTCCCCTGACTTTTGTCCATCGTTACCGGAGCAAATGCCAAAACAGTGTTCATGTCTTTGTCAATTTTTTCGCGGTATGGTTTTACAAAAGATTCGATTTCTTGGTTAGGTTGAAATGCTGACGAAACACCAATTTGCTTGCCTTCGACTTTATTGATATAATGTGTTGAGGTGCAGGAAATTGATGCAAAAGCAAATGCAATCGACCAGATTTTCAAATTTTTAAATGGGTTTTTTAAAATATCCATCGCAGATGTAAGCTAATTTGATGTAAATTTGTATTCAACAGCAAAACTACCAATTTTTGAGGTTTTCTCAGGAGTTTTTCTGGCAAATCAATATTAAATTTAAGTTGGCTTAACGTCAATTCGTTTTAAAAATATAAAAAGTAATTCTGTATGAAAGAATTTATTGGAACTGGTGTCGCTTTGGTAACACCTTTTAAAAAAGATTTTTCGGTAGATGTTGAAGCGCTGAAAAAAATTGTGAATTATCAAATTGATAACGGCGTGAATTATTTGGTGGTTTTAGGAACAACTGGAGAACCAGCCACACTGAAGAAAGAAGAAAAAGAATTGGTGATTAAAACCATCAAAGAAACCAATAATGGCAGATTACCATTGGTTTTAGGCGTTGGAGGAAATAATACAGCCGAAATTTTAGAAGAATTAAAAGCACGAGATTTTTCTGGCTTTTCAGCAATTTTATCCGTTTCACCTTATTATAACAAACCTACGCAAGAAGGAATTTACCAGCACTTTAAAGCCATCGCAGAAGTTTCGCCTTTGCCTGTAATTTTGTACAACGTACCTGGAAGAACCGGAAGCAATGTGTTGCCTTCAACCGTAATTCGATTGGCAAAAGAATCTAAAAACATTATTGGGATTAAAGAAGCTGCGGGAGATATTGTCCAAGCGATGAAATTAATTCAGGCAAAACCGGAAAACTTTTTGATTATTTCGGGCGATGATATGGTGACTTTGCCAATGGTTTTAGCCGGTGGAGCGGGAGTGATTTCGGTAATTGCCGAAGGTTTCCCGAAACAATTTTCTGAAATGGTAAAACTAGGATTGGAAAGAAAAGTGGACGAAGCTTACCAATTACATTACCAATTAGCTGATGCAATCGATATGATTTTTGAGCAAGGAAATCCGGGTGGAATAAAAGAAGTTTTTAAATGTTTAGGCATTTCTGAAAATACTGTGAGATTACCTTTGGTAAATGTTAACGAAGATTTAGCAGGCCGATTGGCTCAATTTGTAGAGAAAAATAGTACATTAGTTGCATCTTAATTAAATACCAAAAATATGTTGTCTAAAACCATGGAAGATGCCTTAAATTGGCAAATTAAAATTGAAGGAGATTCATCTCAAATTTATCTTGCAATGGCTTCTTGGGCCGAAGTGCAAGGGTTTGAAGGAATTTCTACCTTTATGTTTGCACAATCTGAGGAAGAACGTTTGCACATGCTGAAATTGGTGAAATACATCAATCAACGAGGTGGCGAAGCAAAAATTTCGGCTACAATCGAACCTAAATTAGACCTTTCGAGTTACAAGGTTTTGTTCAAGCAATTGTACGAGCACGAAGTAAAAGTTTCGGAAAGTATCAATAGTTTGGTTGGAATTTCTTTGGACGAACGCGATTATGCGACTCATAATTTTTTGCAATGGTATGTTGCAGAGCAAATTGAAGAAGAAGCAAGCGCCAGATATATTTTGGACAAAATCAACTTAATTGGTGACGATAAAGGTGGTTTGTATTTGTTTGATAACGAAATGAAAAATTTCACAGCGCCAATTGCTGCTCCAAAATAAAAACACAATTATTCCGTTACAAAAAAGGTGTCCGATTACGGCATCTTTTTTTTTCGTTTCAGGAGAAAATTCTCTTTGGAAAAAAATGTTTTTTTAATCTGTAATTAATCTTTAAATTTGCGGTTGATTTTTTATTGGCGAAAAGTCTCGTTTTTAATAAAAATCAGCAAACACAGAATTTTGAAAATGAATAGATTTTTTTATGCGCTTCTAACGGTGTTGGTTTTGGCTTCTTGTAGTCCATACCAAAAAGCACTAAAATCTGAAGATGTTGCTACAAAATATGCCGTAGCAACAGAAATGTATGAAGCTGGCAAATACACAAAAGCCATCAGGTTATTTGAGCAAATTGCACCTTCTTTCAGAGGGAAACCTCAGGCAGAAAAGCTTTTTTACATGTTTGCACAATCTTATTATAAAACGAACCAGTATTATTTGTCAGGATATCAGTTTGAAAGTTTTGCGTCAAGTTATCCACGAAGCGAAAAGATTGAAGAAGCATTGTTTCTTTCTGCCGAAAGTTATTCTAAGCTTTCACCAAGATATTCTTTAGAACAAGGAGATACTTACAAAGCGATTAATAAGATGCAAACTTTTATCGATAGATTTCCAAATTCTGAATATTTGCCGCAAGCCAACGAAATCACTAAAAATCTTCGTGAAAAGTTAGAGAAAAAAGCTTTTGAAATTGCCAAACAATACCATACAACCGGCGAATGGACAAGAGATTATGGTGCGGCAATCAAAGCGTTAGACAATTTTATTATTGAATTTCCCGGAACGCCATTTAAAGAAGCGGCTTTGTACTACAAGTTTGATTCTGCTTATCTTTTGGCGGTGAATAGTGTGGAAAACAAAAAGAAAGAACGATTGGAATTTGCAAAAAGTTCGTATGATAATTTGATCAAATTTGCACCTTCAACCGAATACAAAAAAGAAGTAGATAACAAATTAGAAGAGATAACCAAAGAGTTACAAAAATATAATTAATTAGCAATCATGGATTTAAAAAAAACGAATGCTCCTGTAAACACAGTTACTTATAACAAGAGCTTAATCGAGGAACCTACGGGGAATGTTTACGAAGCCATTACAATTATGGCAAAAAGAGCCAACCAAATTAATTCGGAAATTAAAAAAGAATTGACCGAAAAATTGGAAGAATTTGCTACTTACAATGATAGTTTAGAAGAAATTTTTGAAAACAAAGAGCAAATCGAAGTTTCTAAATTCTACGAAAAATTACCAAAGCCTCACGCATTGGCAGTTCAGGAGTGGTTAGACGAAAAAATCTATCACAGAGATACTACAAAATAAGGAACTGATGTCTGTTTTAAGTGGTAAAAAAATATTGCTGGGAATTTCCGGTGGAATTGCCGCATATAAAACAGCTCCATTAGTCAGACTTTTTATTAAAGCAGGTGCCGATGTCCGTGTGGTCATGACACCTGCTTCTAAGGATTTTGTCACCCCATTAACCCTTTCCACGCTTTCAAAAAATCCAGTCGTTTCTACTTTTTTTAATGAAGAAGAAAAAGATGCCGAATGGAACAATCACGTAGAATTAGGGCTTTGGGCAGATTTTATGGTAATTGCTCCAGCCACGGCAAATACCATGGCAAAAATGGCAAGCGGAACCTGTGACAACCTTTTAATTGCCACTTACCTTTCGGCAAAATGTCCCGTATATTTCGCACCAGCAATGGATTTAGACATGTACAAACATCCGTCAACTCTGGCGAGTTTTACCAGTCTTCAAAACTTCGGAAATGTTATGATTCCCGC
Organism: Bacteroidota bacterium; assembly: GCA_023387965.1. Classification (GTDB taxonomy): domain Bacteria; phylum Bacteroidota; class Bacteroidia; order Flavobacteriales; family Flavobacteriaceae; genus Flavobacterium. The sequence goes on from JAEWHE010000014.1 coordinate 238,165, forward strand.
AGAAACCGGGGAATTGGCCAGCGGACTTTCAGGCGAAGGCAGAATGGCAGAACCAGAAAATATCGTTGCTTTCATTGAAGCCGATATTCTTCAAAAATTACCGCTCAAAGGAAAAAAAATCCTTGTTACGGCAGGCCCAACCTACGAAGCCATCGATCCGGTAAGATTTATCGGAAATCATTCTTCGGGAAAAATGGGTTTTGACATTGCTTTAAATGCCGCCAATCAAGGTGCCGAAATTATATTAATTTCCGGACCAACGCATCTTCATGCAAAACATCAAAACATTAGAACAATTTTTGTAACTTCGGCTCAAGAAATGCACGATGCTTGTCATCAATATTTCGATGAAGTTGATGTAGCCGTTGCCGCTGCAGCCGTTGCAGATTATCGACCAAAAAATCCGGCTTCGCAGAAAATAAAAAAAACAGAAGCTACGTTACATATAGAACTTGAGAAAACGAAAGATATTTTAGCCTCTTTGGGACAGAAAAAAAACAAGCAGTTTTTAATTGGTTTTGCATTAGAAACCGAAAACGAAATTGAAAATGCCAAAGCCAAAATCGTGAAAAAAAACCTCGATTTAATTGTGCTAAATTCTTTAAACGATGAAGGAGCAGGCTTCAAAACCCAAACCAACAAAGTAACGTTTATCGACAAAAATTTCCATACAGAACCTATGAATCTCAAGCCAAAAGAAGAAGTGGCGCAAGATATCATCAACAAAATAATTCAGCATTATGCGTAAATTAATTATCGCTTTTTTGTTTTTCGGAACCGCAGTTCAGGCACAAGAACTCAACTGCAACGTTACCATTAATTACGATCGTGTAACCAATGCTAACCCGCAAATTTTCGCCACTTTACAAAGATCTGTAACCGAATTTATCAACAAAACCCGCTGGAGCAACCAAACTTTCAAAGAAAGCGAACGCGTAGAATGCAGCATGTTGATTAATATTTCGGCTTATAGTTCTGATCAATTTTCGGCGTCAATTCAGGTGCAATCTTCGCGACCTGTTTTCAACACAAATTTTACTTCTCCGGTTTTTAATTACAACGATAAAGACTTCAATTTCAGATATGTAGAATTTGAACAACTGTATTTCAATCCAAATACATACGAGTCAAATTTAGTGTCAACACTTGCATTTTACAGCTACATCATGTTAGGTCTCGATGCTGATACTTTTTCACCGAAAGGTGGAACTCCTTATTTTGAAATGGCGCAAAATGTAGCCATTCTCGCACAACAAGGAGGAAGTAAAGGTTGGAACCAAGCCGATGGAAACAACAACCGATATTTTCTTATAACTGACTTAATGTCAAATACTTTCGAGCCTTACAGAACAGCGTTGTACGAATACCATTCAACCGGATTAGATCAAATGGCCGATAATTTGCAACAAGGAAAAACCAATATAAAAAAGTCTATCCAAACGCTTTCCGAAATTTACCGAAGCCGTCCAAATGCCTTTTTAACCCGCGTATTTTTCGATGCAAAATCTGATGAAATTGTCAATGTTTTCAGCGGAGGACCAACGATTGGTATTACAGATTTGGTCGAAAATCTCAACAGAATTTCGCCACTCAACGCTTCTAAATGGAGTAACATAAGATATTAATTTTTTTTAGGAGCTAATCCGGCCATTCGCTTCAATCTTTTTGGCAAAAGTCTGTTTTTGCACCCTAAAAAAAGAGCTTCTCCCGAAGCTTCAGGAGTCGCTTTTTTTTCGCGGCAAAAAACAAGCCTTTCGCCTAAAAAGGATTTCCGCTGCTGTCCGGGCTAAAACCTACATCAACTAAAACCAAACCAGAACCATTGCTCACTTCGTTATCCATAAAAAATTTCGCCTTAATTGAAAAACTTGAAATTAATTTTTCGGAAAAATTTTCAATTATCACCGGTGAAACTGGTGCCGGAAAATCCATACTTCTGGGAGCTTTAGGTTTAGTTTTGGGTAAACGTGCCGATTTAGGCTCGCTAAAAAATAAAGAAGAAAAGTGTGTTGTAGAAGCACAATTTGATATTGCGGTTTACAATCTTCAAACATTTTTTGAAGAAAATGACCTCGATTTTGAACCGCAAACTTTCATTCGGAGAGAAATTTTGCCAAGCGGAAAATCACGAGCTTTCGTAAATGACAGTCCTGTAAATTTGCAACAGCTTCAGGAATTAGGCGATTTTTTAATCGATATTCATTCGCAGCAACAAACCAGAGAACTTTCCGAGGAAAATTATCAATTTGAAATTGTTGACGCAATTGCGCAAAATAAATCGCAACTTGCTGACTATCAAAATCAATTAAAAAAATATAAAAAGCAAAAAACGCAATTATCAAACTTGCAAAATCAGTTGGCGAACAGTGCCAAAGAGCAAGATTATAAAGCGTTTTTACTCAATGAATTACAATCAGCCAAATTGGTTTCGGGAGAACAACAAACGCTTGAAACGCAATTTGAAGAACTCAATAATGTTGAACTTATCCGGGAAAATTTGGACAAAGCCATTGTCATCGCTCAAGAAGAACAATTTGGCATCCTGACACATTTGTCCGAGGTAAAAAATGCGATTCAAAAAATTGCAGGATTTTCCGGAAAATACCAACAACTTTTCGATAGAATCAACAGCGTATCGATCGAGTTTGCTGATATTGTAGGAGAAATGGATCAACTTTCTGCAAATCTTTTTGGAGATCCTGAAAGTTTAGAATTGGCCAATCAAAAGTTGCAATTGATTTACACTTTGCAAAAAAAACACCAGTTAAATTCGGTTGAAGAGCTTTTGGAATTGCAGGAAAAGTTAGAATCCGAAGTGCATTCAGTTGAAAACCTTCAGGAGGAAATCGATTTGATTGAAAAAGAAATTAAAACTTCGGCAGAAAAATTAGATCAATTATCGACAGAAATTCACAATAGGAGAGAAGCCGCCGTTCCTGAATTAGTGAAACAGTTGGTTGAAATTTTAGCACTTTTGGGCATGCCTGATGTTCGTTTTCAGATTCAATTTTCTTTGGAAAAAAATTATTTCGAAAACGGAAAAGACAGCATTTCGTTATTATTTTCTGCTAACAAAGGAATTGCTTTAGGACCGTTGAAAAAAACAGCTTCGGGTGGAGAAATGTCGCGAATTATGTTGGCTGTAAAAGCAACTTTGGCAAAATACCAAAACCTTCCCACGATTATTTTTGATGAAATTGATACAGGCGTTTCGGGAGAAATTGCCATCAAAATGGGTGAAATCATGAAGCAGATGAGCGAAAAGATGCAAGTTTTTGCCATCACACATTTGCCACAAATTGCAGCCAAAGGAACCGCACATTTTAAAGTTTTTAAAACCACCGAAGACAACCAAACCACATCAGAATTAATGTTGCTTTCAACCGAAGAACGCGTGGCGGAAATTGCCCAAATGCTTTCAGGCAAAGATATTTCGGATTCAGCGATAAATCATGCCAGAGCCTTGCTGAACTGAAAAAACAAGATTATATTTGTGAGTTAAGAATTGTAAAAAAAAATACCCAAAACATATCATTATGATTATCGAACCAAGAATGCGAGGTTTTATTTGCCTCACGGCACATCCTGATGGAGCTGCGCAAAACCTCAAGAATCAGATAGAATACGTAAAAACTAAAGGAAAAATTAACGGTGCCAAAAAAGTTTTGGTGATTGGAGCTTCAACCGGATTTGGTTTGGCTTCGAGAATTACCAGCGCATTTGGCTCTGATGCGGCAACGATTGGTGTTTTTTTCGAAAAAGAACCAAGCGAAGGCAAAACCGCGTCGCCAGGTTGGTACAATTCTGCTGCTTTTGAAAAAGAAGCGCAAGCTGCAGGATTGTATGCCAAAAGTATTAACGGCGATGCTTTTTCTAATGAAGTGAAGCAACAAACGATTGATTTAATCAAAAAAGATTTAGAAAAAGTAGATTTGGTTATTTACAGTTTGGCTTCGCCGGTGAGAACGCATCCGTTAACTGGTGTGACGCATCGTTCAGTTTTAAAACCAATCGGACAAAATTTTACTAACAAAACAGTGGATTTCCACACGGGAAAAGTTTCGGAAATTTCGATTGAGCCTTGTAAAGATGAGGATATCGAGAATACGGTAACTGTTATGGGTGGCGAAGATTGGCAAATGTGGATGAAAGCGTTGAACGAAGCAGGCGTTTTGGCTGATGGCGTTTTGACTGTAGCCTATTCGTACATCGGACCAAAATTAACAGAGCCAGTTTACAGAAAAGGAACAATTGGTCGCGCAAAAGATCATTTAGAAGCTACCGCTTTTGAAATTACAGACGATTTAAAACGTGTTAACGGAAAAGCATTTGTTTCGGTTAACAAAGCGTTGGTAACTCAAGCGAGTTCTGCCATTCCGGTAATTCCGTTATACATTTCTTTGCTTTATAAAGTGATGAAAGAAGAAGGAATTCACGAAGGAACAATTGAGCAAATCCAGCGTTTGTACCAAGAAAGACTGTACACAAATGGTGAAATTCCAGTTGATGAAAGGGGCAGAATCCGAATTGATGATTGGGAAATGCGCGACGATATTCAAGAAAAAGTTGCTCAATTATGGGATCAAGCCGCTACCGAAAATTTAGCGGAAATTGGTGATTTAGAAGGCTATAGAAAAGATTTTTACCATCTTTTTGGGTTTGAAGTTCCAAGCGTTGATTATCAGAAAGACACCAATGAAATCGTTCAAATTGATAGCTTAAAATAATATCACAATTATATTATGTTTTGTGAAAACCCGCTTTGTAGCGGGTTTTTCTATTTATAATAATGAAACTTTAACTTTTGATTTTCTTAATAAAAACTTAATTTAGCAGTCTATTAATTTAAATTTAAGTTTTTTATGAAAAAAATTACATTAATGCTCATGTTGTTTCTCTATAGTCTGTCGCATGCGCAGCTATTCGAAGTAACAACGTGTTCAGGTGGTACATTAGAGTTAGGTACTAATCTCTACGCCATTAACAGTGTTACAACAGCAAATGCAACCAGTAGGATTGCGATAATTTATCCTTCTTCGCAACTCACTGGTATTGCTGGGCAAGTTTTGAATTCGGTTTACCTTAAACGATATTCAACAACTGGAACTATGTCGGCTGGCGCAAATATGAAAATTTATTTAAAGGAAGTAGCTGCGACCGATTGGGGTTCAGGAAATCCAGTTTGGGCAACTGAAACAGCAACCGCTACCTTGGTGTATGATTCAGATCCTTCGAGTGTCGTAGGGACAAGTGCAGGTTGGAAAAACTTTAGTCTTTCTAATACATTTTCCTACTCAGGAACTCAAAATTTAGCAGTGTTCATTGAATACTCTAATACGACGGCGAGTTCGGGAATTACTTGGAGTTATGAATATACAGGACCATGTATTTCCACTGCAAATAGTAATACAACTAAGTATGTTAATAATACCACTGGAACGCCGGGTACAGTATTAACATCAACAAATTATAGAAGACCTACCATAGGTTTTGATTTTAATGTAAGTTGTAATTCTCCTGCAAATGTTTTGGCAGGTACACCAACTACAAATTCTGCTAGTGTATCTTGGAATCCATCTTCATCATCTCCTGCAAACGGATATGACTATTACGTTTCCACAACAAATACGGCGCCACTTCCAACTACAGCACCAACAGGTTCAGTTGGAGCAGACGTAACTTCAGTTAACTTATCATCGTTACCTCCTGCAACTACTCATTATATTTGGGTTAGAGCCAACTGCGGAACGGACGACGTGAGTATATGGGCAGGAACGAATTTTACAACTTTATGTGCAACGCTTGTTCCAACAGTAACTGAATCATTTACCACTTTTCCTCCAAACTGCTGGACACGAGCTGCAGCTGGAGATTTATCAACTGGACCAACTGGTACAGGAACTGGAATTTGGGCAGCTGATGGCTTTTTGAACTCAGGTTCTACAGGAGCTATAAAAGTGAACTTATTTAGTACAAATAGAATAGGTTGGTTAATTACGCCAACAATTGATATGTCAGCCGGTAACTACCGTGCAAAGTTTAGAATCGGTTCAACTGATTATAATAATACAAATCCTACTGAAATGGCTGATATGCCAGACGGAGACGTAGTTATTTTTGCAATGAGTGAAGATAATGGAGTAACTTGGACAGCTTTAAGAACTTGGGAAGGGGCGAATATTCCTCCGAATGAAGGAACTTTAGTTGTTATCCCAATTCCTACAACTGTAAGTGCTACGACTAAATTTGCATTTTATACAAGTGATGGTACTATAGATACAGATGACGATTACGAAATTTTCATTGACGATTTCGCTGTTGAAACAATTCCAACTTGTGAATTTCCAATCAACTTAGTAACATCTGCCGTTACTTTCAATTCAGCTACGATTACATGGGATGCTGTAGCGGGATCAGTTGGTTATGAATATGTGATTGACACTGATGCAGCTGAACCAACAGGAGCAGGATTGCCATTGGCAACAAATACTTACACTGAATCGGCTACATTAACTGCGGAAACAACCTATTATTTTCATGTAAGAAATAATTGTGACGGAGAATTCAGTCCGTGGTCAACTGTAAGTTTCACAACTAGAGGACTTCCTCCGGTTAATGACAATTGTGCCGATGCGATTTCAGTTACACCAAATGCAGATTTATCATGTGGAACTGTCGTTTCAGGTACTTTAGTTGAAGCCACAGATTCTGGAGAGCCTGACAATGGAGCAGGAACACCAAATGATGACGTATGGTATTCTTTCGTAGCAACATCAGCAACTCATAGAATTACTTTGTCAAACATCCAAGGAACTCCAACAGATTTGGTTCATGAAGTTTTAGAAGGTTTCTGCGGAGGCGGATTAGTGAGCTTGAATATTTCAGATCCTAATACTAGTGATGTATCTGGTTTAATTGAAGGCAATACTTATTATGTAAGAATTTTTACTTATGGTACACCTGCTACAAATACTGTAACATTTGATCTTTGTATTGGAGCTTTCCCTCCACCACCTGCTAATGATGATTGTGCTGACGCAACTGTTATTTTGGCAAGTAATGATGGTACTTGTGACAATGTGGTTTCTGGAACTTTAGCTTCGGCTACTGACTCTGGTGAAGGAGATAATGGGGCTGGAACGCCTAACGATGACGTATGGTACTCTTTCGTGGCAACTGCTACAGAACACCAAATTAGGATTTCAAATGTTCAATCTACTCCTACTAATTTAGTACATGAGGTTCTAGACGGATTTTGTGGAGGTGGATTAGCTAGTCTTATGATTAGTGATCCCGATACAAGTTTAGTTTCTGGATTGATTGTTGGTCAATCATATTATTTAAGAGTATTTAGTAGTGCTGATGCTGCTGGAGCTACTACAACATTTGACGTTTGTGTAACAACTCCACCGGTGGGTTCACTTTGTACAAACCCAATTGTAGTAGGAACATTACCATATACTACAACAGATAATACAAACCTTTACGGAGATGATTATAACTTTCCAACCGGAGGTTCTTCGGGATGTTCAACTACTTCAAATTACTATCTGAACGGTGATGATGTAGTTTATGCCTATACACCAACAGCTACCCAATCTATCAATATTAGAATCCCTGGTGCTCCGGCTTGGACAGCAATGTTTGTATATACGGATTGTGCTGCAATCGGTTCAGGTGCAATTGCTTGTGCTTCAGGATCATCTACGGGTAACAGAGAAATCAACAATTTATTGGTAACAGCTGGAACAACGTATTATATCGTTTTATCGACAAATCCAACGCCGCAAAGTTTCGCTTATACTTTAAATATTACAGCAAACTCTTGTATTAACCCAACTGTTGCGTTTACTACTTCTAATAACTGTCCAACTCCAGGATTTTATTTAAATGCAAATATTTCTGATTTGGGTTCAGCCACTTCTTTAACTGTTACTGATAATCAGTCAAGTGCGCCGCAAAACGTAACCGCAACTGGCTCAGTTCAATTTGGTCCTTATGCTTTTGGAACAAATGTGACTTTAACAGTTACGAATGATCAAGATGCAACATGTTTCGTTGCAAGTTCAGCTACAACACTTGATGCTTGTCCACCAGCTAATGACGATTGCGCAGGAGCAGTTGAATTATTTCCTTCAGCAAACTTAACTTGTGCAACAACGGTTGAAGGAACAACAATTGCATCAACCCAAAGTTTACCAGGTTGTTTAGGAACTGCAAATGATGACGTTTGGTATAAATTTACGGCTACTGCTACGGATCACAGAATTGTTATCAACAATGTAAGTGGAAATACAGACATTGTAACACAAGTATTCGACTCTTGTGGAGGTAATTCAATCGTTTGTCAAGATTCACCTAATTCACCGATAAATCTCAACGGACTTACTGTTGGAACAACCTATGTATTTAGAATTTACACTTGGTCATCAACTGCCACAGTAAGAACTACCTTTAATGTTTGTGTGCAAACTATCCTGCCACCGCCACCGCCACCTGCAAATGATAACTGTGCTGGAGCGATCGCCTTAACGCCAGGTGCCCAATTTACTACAAACCCAATTATTGGTGACTTTGCTAGCGCAACTACCACGACAGGGTTGCCGGACTCTTGCCAAGAAGATAAGTCTTTCGATGTTTGGTATTCAGTAGTGGTTCCAGCTTCTGGTAGTGTTACAATTGAAACTAAAACCAATGCAGGAACTGATATTACAGATACTGTAATGATGGCATTTACTGGAACATGTGGATCTCTAACTGAAGTTGATTGTGACGACGATGATGGAGACGGCTTATTTTCGCTGATTACTTTGACAGGTAGAACTGCTGGAGAAACGTTGTATGTAGGTGTGTGGAAATACGGAACTACAGCTGCGACAGTGTCTACTTTCCAAGTTTCAGCTTATGATGCTTCATTAAGTAATGATAAATTTGATACTGCAAACTTTAGAGCTTATCCAAACCCTGTAAACGATATCTTGAATCTTTCTTATACTGAGGAAATTTCTTCAGTTCAGGTTTATAATTTAGTAGGGCAACAAGTGATTACTAAAAATATTGGTTCAACTCAAGCTGCTTTAGACATGTCTAATTTGGCTCACGGAACTTATTTAGTAAAAGTTGCAGTTGGTGACTCAGTGAAAACTATCAAAGTAATGAAAAATTAATTTTTTCGTTAATTGGTTTGAAAAGCCCATTCCGCAAGGAATGGGCTTTTTGTTTTGCGAATTGTTAGAAAATATTTGCTAAAAACTTAATAATGTGTTAATTAATTTATTAAATTGCTTGTAATTTAATTACTAACACATTATATTATGAAACAAAAACTACTATTGCTAATTACGCTGCTTTTTTCAAGCTGGGTTAGCACTGGGCAAGTGCTCAACCAATCCGCTGGTTGGCCTAATGCCGCCTGGACAATCACGGGAACGTATAATTCCGACCCGTTGGCTTTTGAGTCCGATCCGACAACTACTGCATTTTTCGCATTTGATGATGATGATGCAGGAAATCCTTCAGATGACGATATTGCAGCTGAATCACCAATCATCGATTTAACTGCAGCTTTTACAGCAGGCGAAACTGCATTAGAGATTTCAGTTGATTATGGGTATTACTATTTAGCTGAAGATGTATTGAGATTCGAATATTGGGATGCTACTGCTGCTTCTTGGTTGCCTTGGCAAACAGAAAATATTCCAGGGAACAATATTTCGATTACAAATAATTTCTGTACCATTCCTAAAACAAACTATGTCACGGAACCTTTAAGTATTGCTAATTTTACTCCAGCACAATTATCAGGGTTTAGATATAGAATTTTTTATGATGACAATCCTGATGGAGCAGATTGGAATTATGGATTTTGCTTCGCTTCGCCTACAATTAGATCGCTCTCTTGTGCGGCTCCTGCTAATTTAGCTGTCACAGCAAATTCTATTACTTCTACAAATGTTAACATCGAGTGGACCGCTGTGACTGGTATTACAGGTTTTGAATATGTTTTAGATAACGTGAGTACGGATCCGGCTGGTGCTGGAACTGCGATCGCAGCGAACACATATTCGAGAACTGATCTCACACCTTTAACGCAATATTATTTTCACGTAAGAACCGTATGTACATCTGGATTGAGTCCTTGGAGAACAATTACTTTTACAACATTGGCAGCACCTCCAGCTAATGACGAATGCGCAGCTGCTGTATCCCTTACGCCAAATGCTGATTTACTATGTGGATCAGTAGTAGCTGGAACAGTCGCCGGAGCAACGGATTCTGGCGAACCTAATAATGGAGTAGGAACGCCTGATGACGATGTTTGGTATTCTTTTGTAGCAACAGCAACAACACATAGAGTTTCTTTATTGAACGTTACGGGATCACCAACTGATCTTGTTCATGAAGTTTTAGAAGGAACTTGTGGAGGTGGATTAATAAGCCTTAATGTTTCGGATGCCGATACAAGTAATGTTTCTGGACTTTTAGTCGGTACTACTTATTATGTAAGAGTATTTACTTATACTTCAGGAAGTACTAACACGACAAATTTTGATATTTGCATTGGAACTTTTCCACCACCACCAGCTAATGATAGCTGTGCTGGAGCGGTTGTGTTTTTATCCAACAATGATGGTACTTGTACCAACAACGTTTCAGGAACTTTGGCTTCAGCCACAGATTCAGGTGAAGGCGATAACGGAGCCGGAACTCCAAATGACGATGTTTGGTTTCAATTTGTGGCTACTGCAACAGATCATCAAATTAGAATTACAAATGTACAATCGACACCAACAGATCTTGTTCACGAAGTTCTCGAAGGAACATGTGGTGGCGGATTAGTTAGTCTTTCTGTAAGCGACCCTAATACCAGTATGGTTTCTGGATTGGTTGTTGGAAATTCTTATTATGTGAGAGTATTTAGCTATTCAGCCGATGCTGGTGCAACTACCACCTTTGATTTATGCGTATCAACCCCACCAGTTGGATCAGTTTGCGAAAACCCAATTGTGGTTTCAGGGTTGCCATATACTACAACTGATAATACTAGTGCCTACGGAAATGATTACAATTTCCCTGATGGAGGTGATTCGGGATGTTCCGCAACTTCCAATTATTACCTTAACGGAGATGATGTGGTTTACGCATATACCCCTGCAACTGATCAATCAATTAATATCAGAATCCCTAACGCTGTGGGTTGGTCTGGTATGTTGGTTTACACTGATTGTTCTGACATTGGAACTGGTGCAATCGCTTGTGCATCTAGCGGTTCTTCAGGAGATCGTGAAATCAATGAATTAAGTGTTGTTGCTGGTACAACTTATTACATCGTAATTTCGACTTGGCCGTCACCGGATAATTTCGCATATACTTTGAATATTACTCAAAATACTTGTGTAAATTCTACCGTAACATTTTCTACAACAAGTAATTGCGCAACCTCACCTGATTTCTTTGTGAATGCTAACCTTACTAGTTTAGGATCTGCAACTTCATTAACTTTAAGTGACAACCAATCTAGTCCTACACAAAACGTAACTGCAATTGGTTCTGCTCAATTTGGTCCTTATCCAGTAGGAACGAATGTTGTGATTACTGTTACAAATGATCAAGATGCAAATTGTGTAGTAACTAGTACAAACCAAACTATTGTAGCTTGTCCTCCAGCTAATGATTTATGCGCAAATGCAATTCCGTTAACTCCAGGAGCTTTGATTTCGTCAAATCCAGTAGTCGGAACAAATTTAGGAGCACTTATAGACAGTGCTGATCCTATCCCAACTTGCGATGCTTTTGATTTTGCAAATTCTGGTAAAGATGTTTGGTATTCTGTAGTTGTTCCCGCTTCTGGAAATTTAACTGTAGAAACTGCTACCGTTGCAGGAACAACATTAACCGATACAGGTGTTCAGGTTTATTCTGGAACTTGTGGAAATATTACCTCAATCATGTGTAATGCTGATGAAGGCGAAGGTAATTTCTCAAAAGTGGTAATGACAGGATTAACAGCGTCTGAAACTTTGTTAGTGAGAGTTTGGGGTTACAGTGGAACCGCTGGACAATTCCAAATTTCTGCTTACGATGCTTCGTTGTCTAACGAAAAATTTGATTTGTCTTCATTCAGAGCTTATCCAAACCCGGTTAAAGATATTTTAAATCTTTCTTACACCGAAAATATCACCGAAGCTTCTGTATTTAATCTTTTAGGACAACAAGTTTTGAACAAAAAATTAAACGCAAATACTGCTCAGCTTGATATGTCACAATTGCCACATGGAACCTATCTTGTTAAAGTAAATGTTGATGGAGCAATTAAAACAATAAAAGTGATTAAAGAATAGTTTTTTTAAATTTAAATTAGATTAATAGGAGAGAACCATCCCCATTTCGGGATGGTTTTTTTTATGCCGAATCAGTATCTTTGTTAAAATTTTTAAACATGTATTTTTCTTTTATCATTCCGGTTTTCAATCGTCCGGACGAAATTGATGAATTATTGCAGAGTCTCACCACCCAAACTTATTCAAAACCTTTTGAAATTGTGGTGGTCGAAGATGGCTCTACCATTTCCTGCGAAAGTGTAATTCAAAAATATCCTCAGCTCAATATTTCTTATTATTACAAAAAAAATTCGGGTCCAGGAGATTCCCGTAATTTTGGAATGCGTGTTGCCAAAGGAAAATACTTCTTGATTTTAGATTCCGATTGTATTTTGCCCGAAAATTATCTTGCAGAAGCTGAAATAGCTTTGGAAAAAAACTACGTGGAATGCTTCGGTGGTCCGGATAAAGCACTCGATAGTTTTTCTGATTTGCAAAAAGCGATAAACTTTACTATGACTTCTTTTCTCACTACAGGAGGCGTTCGAGGTGGTTCGGAAAAAATTGGAAAATTTCAACCCAGAAGTTTTAATATGGGGCTTTCCGCAAAAGCATTCCTGGCAAGTGGCGGATTCGGAAACATTCATCCGGGCGAAGATCCAGATTTGTCCATCAGACTTTGGGAAATGGGTTTTGAAACAAAACTTTTTCCTGAAGTTTTTGTGTACCATAAAAGACGAATCAATTGGGACAAATTTCAAATACAAGTCAATAAGTTTGGCAAAGCAAGACCTATCTTAAACAGTTGGTATCCAAAATATAGCAAACTCACTTTTTTCTTTCCATCGCTTTTTATTTTGGGATTCGCGTTTTCAGTAATCATGGCAATTTTCGGAATTTATTTTTTCCTCGGTTGTTATTTGGCTTATTTTTTAATTCTTTGGACAACCGCCGTGTTACAAACCAATTTAAAAATCGGAACATTTGCGGTTCAAGCTGCGGTTGTTCAGTTTTATGGCTACGGAACTGGTTTTTTAAAATCTTTTTACAAAATAAATTTGCGTAAGCAAAAACCTCAAGAAGTTTTCCCCGAACTATTTTTTAAAAAATAAAAATGACAAAAATTATAGGATTAACCGGAGGAATTGGAAGCGGCAAAAGCACCGTTGCCAAACATTATGCTTCACTTGGGATTCCTGTTTATATTGCCGATGATGAAGCCCGCAAGCTAATGAACACCGAAAAAATCATTGGCAAGATTATTGATGTTTTTGGAGAAGAAATAATTTCAGAAGGAAAAATCAATCGAAAAAAATTATCTGAAATTGTCTTTCAACAACCACCGTTGCTCGATAAACTCAATTCCATTGTTCACCCCGAAGTCCATCTTCATTTCCAAAATTGGGTTAAAAAGCACCACGAGTTTCCCTTTGTAGTCAAAGAAGCGGCCATTTTATTTGAAAGTGGAAGTTACAAAGATTGCGACAAAGTCATTTTGGTTACAGCTCCAAAAAGTATTCGGATAGCACGAGTAATGAACCGTGACAAGGTTTCGGAGGAAGCTGTATTGAAGCGAATGAATCAGCAATGGACGGAAGAAAAAAAAATTGAGTTTAGTGATTTCGTGATTCACAATATTAATTTGCAAGAAACTTTGCGAAATTCTGAAAGAATACTTTCATTATTATAAAATCTGTAAAATAAGTATCAGATGTTAATGTTTGGTTAATGTATTGATGCTTTAAATGTTAAAATGTTAATTTTGAGACGATGAATAAAACGTTATTTCGTTTACTGGTTTTGCTGATGAGTCTTTCCCTTATTGGGATTATCTTGGTGCAATTGTATTTAATTTATACTTCGTTTAAAAATAATGAAGAACAATTTAAATATCATGTACAACAGGTAATTGGTAATGTTTCGGAAAAAATGAAACAGCAAGAAGCCTACAACTACATCAGTCAATACAGAGTATTAAAGGATAGTATTGGAAAAACACCAGATAAAAGCCAATTGCTTGATTTTTATTTGGTACAAAAAAACAAGGCTACTAACGAAACTGTCATTTATTCAAGCAATATTGTGGCAGAAGATTATAACGTGAATCTGTCGTTCTTTGATAAAAAATCTAAAGATTCGGTTGCAAAAATACCCGGATTTACCGCCAAAAGACGAACCGAAATTTATTCTGGAAACAGAATTGATAACTCGTCGATTGTGAGAAATACGACACCAGATATCACCATTGAAAAATCTGGTAATATTGAAATACTCGAAAATGCGCAGTTTGAAATGTTTTTAAAAGACATTGCCGAAACCAAACCGCTCAAAGATCGTATATCAAAAGAAAGATTACAACGAATGCTTGAAGATGAACTCAAGCAATACGAAGTGAAAACGCCGTTTGAATTCGGAATTTACAGCGATGGATTAGCAACAAAAATTAAATCGGAAAATTTTACGTTCGACAAAGCGTCAACCTTTCAAACCCCGATTTTCGTGGACAACGAAGGTAATAGTAAATACCAACTGTTAGTTTCGTTCCCGGAGAAAAAGAAATTTTTGTTCACGGATTTGGTCGGGATTACAATTTTGTCCATCACATTCACGCTAATCATCATCATCGCATACGCAAGTGCGTTGAACCAATTGATCAAACAACGTCAGATTTCGGAAATCAAAACCGATTTCATTAATAACATGACGCACGAATTCAAAACACCTATTGCAACCATTAACCTTGCTCTCGATGCTATCAAAAGCCCGAAAGTAATTGACGACAAAGAAAAAATATTCCGATACCTACAAATGATTCGCGACGAAAACAAGCGTATGCATGCACAAGTCGAAAACGTATTGAGAATATCAAAACTCGAGAAAAAAGAACTCGAAATAAATAAAGAACCATTTGACGTTCATAATGTTATTGAAGATGCTGTGGAACACGTAGCCCTTATCATAGAAGATAGACAAGGAACCATTACCACACATTTCGATGCCGCGAGAACAACAACATTGGTAAACGAAGTACACTTTACAAACGTAATTGTAAACGTACTTGACAATGCCATAAAATATTCGCCTGAAGCCCCAATTATTGATGTTTACACAGAAAATGTAAAAGATTTTGTGCTCATCAAAGTAAAAGACCAAGGGCAAGGCATGAGCAAAACCGCTCAAAAAAGAGTGTTCGAAAAATTTTACAGAGAACACACCGGCGACCGCCACGACGTAAAAGGACATGGACTTGGTCTCGCCTATGTAAAAAGAATTATTGACGACCACAACGGTCAAATATTTGTAGAAAGCGAAAAAGGGAAGGGTAGCACCTTCATAATAAAATTACCACTAATAAATTAAGCTATGGAAAATGTAAACAAGAAAATCCTTTTAGTTGAAGACGACCCGAACTTCGGCTCAATCCTCAAAGACTATCTTAGTTTGAACGATTTTGATGTTACTTTGGCTAAAAACGGAATGGAAGGTTTCGAGAAATTCAAAAAAGACACCTTTGATTTGTGCATCCTCGACGTAATGATGCCTTACAAAGACGGATATACTTTAGCAAAAGAAATCAGAGAAAAAAACAAAGACATTCCATTGATCTTCCTTACCGCAAAATCAATGAAAGAAGACGTCTTGAAAGGCTACAAAGTTGGAGCAGACGACTATTTGAACAAACCTTTCGATTCCGAAGTTTTGCTCATGAAAATCAAAGCCATCATCCAGAGAAAAGCTTCTGATAGCAAAACCGACAACACCAAGTTCGAGTTTCAAATTGGGAACTTCCATCTCAACTCAAAACTTCGTTTCCTTACCTATAAAAATGACGAGCCAATCAAGCTTTCGCCAAAAGAAAACGAACTACTCAAAATGCTCGCGCTTCACGAAAACGACCTGATGCCGAGAGAGTTAGCACTTACAAAAATTTGGAGAGACGACAACTATTTCACCTCAAGAAGTATGGACGTTTACATCGCCAAATTGCGTAAATACCTAAAAGCCGACGAAGATGTAGAAATCCTCAATATCCACGGCGAAGGTTTCAGACTCGTAATAAAAAATAAAGCAGAATAAACACGAAGCTTCGGGAAACCGGAGCTTTTTTTTGTTTTTTTGGGAGCTAATCCGGCTTTCCGCTTCAAGTTTTTTTTCAAACCTCCTTTTTTGCACGACTAAAAAGGAGCTTCCTTCGGTCGCTCTTTTTAGCCGGCAAAAAATGTCGGTTTTTCAAAAAAGCTTTCCGCTGCAATCCGGGCTATTGGATTGTAGATTTAGGATTTTAGATTGATGATTTTAGATTGATGATTTTAGATTGAAAGATTGAAAGATTTGAAAATTTTAAAAATCCTGTAATCTGTACCAAAAAATTCGTGCATTCGTGAAAAAAAACCAGAAGATTAGAATTTATAATTTCAGATTTTAATAATGAAGATTCAAAGATCGAAAATCCTAAAATCAAAATAATCTGTGGCAAAAAATTCGTGCACTCGTGGAAAAAAAACAGAAGATTAGAATTTATAATTTCAGATTTTAATAGTGAAGATTTAAAGATCGAAAATCCTAAAATCAAAATAATCTGTGCCAAAAAATTCGTGCATTCGTGGAAAAAAACCAGAAGATTAGAATTTATAATTTCAGATTTTAATAGTGAAGATTTAAAGATCGAAAATCATAAAAATCCTGTAATCTGTGCCAAAAAATTCGTGCATTCGTGGCAAAAACTAAAATTCCAATTCCAATCCAAAACACGATTTCCCTTCTTTCTCAACCGAAAAAGTCATCTTATTTTTATCGGAAATTCCGGTTATAAAAACTTCATCTTTTAACATCAGTTCCTTCATAAAATTCATGTCGATGGTTTTAATTTGCTGTTTCAAAATAATCTTAGGATCCAGCACGTCCAAAACCCATTCTAAATATTTCACATTATTCACGTGATTCACAATATCCAAATCAGAGAAGACTACTTTTCTTTCGCTCAAAATATTGGAATCTTTAGGTAAATCAATTTTTTTCACGCGTTCATGGGTAGAGAATTTTTCAGGAAATTTCTCAAAATGTTCGTGTGGCAAAGCCAAAGCTTCCGGACGACGCGTTTTTGTATTAAAAACCGCCCAAAAGGTTTCACAACCCACTAATTTTTTTTCGCCAAGCCAAACCTCCAAAGCCCTAACCGAACGAGAATTTTCCAGCGAAACAATCCAAGTTTTTACAGTAATCTCGTCGCGCCACTTCGGTAACGAATAAATTTCCAAACGCATTCTGCTCATCACCCAAGCTTGGTTAAACGCTTGCATATCGGTAAAACTTATGCCGCCAACTTCCGCATGTTCGGCCGCGGTAAGTTGTAAAATATTGCACAATTCCGTGATTTTTAAAAAACCATTAGGCAAACACTGCGTAAAGTTAATTTCAAAATTGGTTTCGTGTATCGATGAAAAGTTTGGAGCAATTGGCATTTTCTAGTTTTGAATTATGAATTATGTTTGTAACTATCGACAATCTTGTCATCCTGACGAAGGAAGGATCTTTCAAGTGGATAAGATTTTTTTAATTGTTTCCTCAACATCTGTCTTATAATCAAACCAAGTTACATCTTCGGTTCGTTTGAACCATGTGAGTTGGCGTTTAGCAAAACGTCTTGTGTTTTTTTTAATTTCCTCTACGGCAAAATCCAAAGTGAATTCGCCATCAAAATAACCAAATAATTCCCGGTAACCTACGGTTTGCAAAGCGTTGAGGTTTTTGTGCGGATATAATTTTTTGGCTTCTTCCAAAAGCCCGCTTTGCATCATTAAATCCACTCGAAGGTTGATTCTGTCGTACATTTCTTGTCGTTCGGCTTCGAGACCGATAAGTATTGGCGTGAAATTTCGTTTGGATTTTTCCTGATTTAAAAATGAAGAATACGGTTTGCCGCTTCCCAAGCAAACTTCTACGAATCGCATCATTCGCTGTGGATTTTGTAGCGTTTGCGGATTTTCGGTTTTTATTTTTTGGAAATATTCGGGGTCTAATTCCTGTAGTTTTTGCTGGAGATATTCAAGTCCGAATTTTTCATAGTTAGAAATGACTTCCTCACGAACCAAATTTTCGATATCTGGAAAGCTGTCAAATCCTTTTAAAATGGCATCGACGTACAAACCAGAACCGCCAACGAGAATGACGTAATCATTTTTTTCAAATAATTCGTCAATTTTTGCCAAGGCTTCCCGCTCGAAATCACCCACGGAATATTTATCAAAAATCGATTTGTTCTGAATGAAATGATGTTTCGCTGACGCCAATTCTGCTGGAGATGGAACGGCAGTTCCAATTTCCATTTCTTTGAAAAATTGTCGGGAATCGCAGGAGATAATTTCGGCATTGAAATGATTGGCCAGTTTGATGGCTAATGCGGTTTTGCCAATGGCGGTTGGCCCGATGACTGTGATGAGTTTTTTCATTTGTAGCAAAGTTACTTTTTATGTAGATTTTTTTGCCACGAATACGTTATTTTTTCTGTGCGTTTTTTTTAATTGCCACGAATGCACGAATTAATTTTTTGCCACTGAATAAAGGATTTTTGGGATTTTAAAATTCATAATACGATTTATTCATTGTTTTGCATTTTGATAATCGCCACGAATGCACGAATTAGTTTTTTGCCATAGATTACAGGACTTTTCGGATTTTCGAATCTTTAAATTTTTAAATCTTTTGAATCTTTGAATGTACAATCATAAATCTAAAATCATCAATCTACAATCCCATAGCCCGGATTGAAGCGGAAAGCTTTTTTGAAAAACCGACATTTTTTGCTGGATAAAAAGAGCGACTCCCGAAGCTTCGGGATAAGCTCCTTTTTATGCGTGCAAAAAAGGAGGTTTGAAAAAAACTTGAAGCGGAAATCCGGAATAGCTCCTGAAAAAAATTAATCGGGTAGGGAAGTTCCGCATTTGTAACAAAAGTCGGCTGTGTTTCGATGATCGCTGATGCCACAATTGGGGCAAGTTCCGGGAAGTAATTTTCTTTTTTTTGAACTTGTGGCAAGTTCGGCAGTAACGATTCCTGTTGGGACGGCGATGATTCCGTAACCGAGAATCATGATGAATGAGGCGATGGCTTTTCCGAGTGGCGTGATTGGCGCGATGTCGCCATAACCTACGGTTGTGAGGGTTACGATGCACCAATAAATGCTGGTTGGGATGCTGGTAAAACCGCTTTCGGGACTTTCAACGACGTACATGACGGTTCCTAAAAGAATGGACAAAATGAAGACGAAATAGACGAAAACGATGATTTTTGTTCGGCTGGCGTTAATGGCAAGTCGCAATTGCGAAGCTGATCCTGAGAATTGAACGAGGTTTAATATTCGGAATAATCTGAGTAATCTCAAGGCTCTCACGATGGAAAGTGTTTTGGCGCTTGGCGCAAAAAACGAAAGATAAATTGGTAGAATGGAGATGAAATCGATGATGCCGTAGAAGCTAAAAATGTATCGAAGCGGTTTTCGGCTGGAAATGATGCGCAAAATGTATTCTATCGTGAAGAAAATGGTGATGATCCACTCCGAAACGATGAAAAAATTGTGGTAGATGATGTCTAAACTCTTGACGCTTTCGAGCGCGACCAAAACGACACTCAGTAAAATGAGTCCGAGCAAAATGATGTCGAACAATCGTCCGGCTGGCGTGTTGACGCCGTGAACAATGATGTTCACTTTTTGGCGGAAAATTTCCCATCCGGTTTTTGCCTCTTTCAATTTCATAAAATAATTTTTTTAGAAATGAATTATTTTTTGGACTTTTTGTTTTGCGATGTGATTTAAAATCAGGTGTTTGGCATCTCGGGTGTGTTGCATTTGCACGATAATATTTTTTAGAATGTCGATTTTGCTCACTTGATAATTCAGCTCAAAATAGGCAATTCCTTTAAAAATGCCGTTTTCTACAAGAATTGCGCTTCGTTCCTGAAGATTTCGACCTCGATCAATAATAATCAGGTTTTGACTGTGAAATTTATTTTTTTGCAAAAATTGATTCACACGATTGTAATAATCTTCCGTATTTTCTTGGTTGATGCAAGCGCCAAAACATTGGTTTACCTGAAATGGAAAACAGTTGGTTTTAGGCTTATCTAATTTATTAATTTTTTGGCAAAGCCGAAATTCATCAGTGATTTTAAACAAGAAACTTTTGGCCTCTACTTGAGACGCAAACGAAATAACCTCGTTTTTTAACGGATTGGTTGGCTGAATCGTTAAGGAAAGGTAGCCATTTTTATCGATTTCGCTGTAAATTGACCACGGAAAAATCATTTTTTTTTGCAAACGGTTGTATTTTGGTTTGTTGACTTTTATTTCTTCGGATTCTTTCAGCAAGGCAATAAGTTCGCTTCCGGTTTCTTCATAAGTTACCTCGAAAACTTCTTGTTGTATTTTTTTTGATTTTGATGATTGACTCGTAAAATGTTGGTTGACTCTTTTCTTGATATTCCGACTTTTCCCAATGTAAATCACCTCGCCATCTTCTTTGTGAATGTAGTAAATTCCGGTTGTTGATGGTAATTTCGCCACGATTTCCAGAAATTTTGTGGGAAGTTTTTTTTCAGTGTCGGTTTTGATGAAGCTTTTTACAATTTCTTTTTCTAAGTCTTTGTCCAAAAGCATTTTGAATAATTTGGCTGTTGCCAAAGCATCTCCGGAAGCCCGATGTCTGTCGGCCATTGGAATTCCGAGTGCCCGAACTAATTTTCCTAAGCTGTACGAAGGCTGTTCGGGAATTAATTTTTTTGCCAACTCAACCGTACAAAGGTTTTGACGCTCAAAATCATAACCTAGACGCGAAAATTCTGTACGCAAAATTCGGTAATCAAATTGTGCATTGTGAGCAACAATTACGCAATCTTGAGTGATTTCGATAATTCTTTTGGCAACTTCGTAGAATTTTGGAGCGCTTTGAAGCATCGCATTATTGATTCCGGTAAGTTTAACGACAAAAGGCTGGATAGGCTTTTCGGGATTGACCAAACTGATAAATTGATCGACGATTTCGTGTCCGTCGAATTTATAAATGGCAATTTCCGTAATTCCTTCTTCGTTGAATTGGCCTCCAGTGGTTTCTATGTCGAGAATGCAGTAAATAGTTTAAAAGTTTATAGGGTTATAAGTTTAAAAGGTTTTGCGGAAAATCTTTCCTCTTTCTTCTTTCGTCTATTTTCTATTTCCAAATATACTACTTCCAATCCGAACCATCGTACTTCCGCAGCCAATTGCAAGTTGATAATCACCGGACATTCCCATTGAAAGTATTGAAATGTTAGAATTGAGAATTGATATTTTGTCAAAAATTGACTTTAAATGTAAAAATTCTTTCCTGATTTGGTCTTGATTTTCGGTGAACGTTGCCATTCCCATAAGACCTTTTATTTGAATGTTTTTCAGATTTTTGAATGATTCAGAATTCAATAAATCGTTTAATTCTGTTTCGTCCAAACCGAATTTTGTATCTTCTTCGGCGATGTGAATTTGCAAAAGGCAATCGATAACTCTGTTATTTTTCAACGCTTGTTTATTGATTTCTTCCAATAATTTCAGAGAATCAACTCCATGAACTAAACTCACAAAAGGCGCCATAAACTTGACTTTATTCGTTTGAACGTGACCAATCATGTGCCATTCAATGTCCTTTGGCATTTGCTCAAACTTGTCTGCCATTTCTTGGATTTTGTTTTCTCCAAAAATGCGTTGACCGGCTTCGTAAGCTTCCATCAAATCAGAAACAGGTTTTGTTTTTGAAACTGCAACTAAAGTTACATTTTCAGGAAGCGATGATTTTATTTCGATTAAATTATCTTTTATCGGCATGATCTTTTTTTTTAAAATTATCAAATTATCAAATTATCAAATTATCAAATTATATTTCATAAACCACCAACCCACTTCTAAACTTCGGATCAATATAGGTGCTTTTTGGAGGCATGATCAAATTGTTGTCTGCAAGTTCTTTTATTTCAGAAATATCTGTTGGAAAAAGCATAAAACCTACTGCAAATTCGCCTTCGTCCACCACTTCTTTTATGGTAATGATGGATTGTTTTCCTGGAATATAATCGATTCTTTCGTCGTTGCGTAGATCTTGAATTCCTAATATTGGATTCAGTACTTTTTCATATAAAATTTGAGCATCCAAACTTTCCAAAACTGATGTAAAACTATGTTCATCTTTTAAGGTCAACGAATAAAATTCGCCGTCCAAATACATTCCGAATTCAAACTTTTTTGTAGGTTTCCAAAGTTCTTGCTCCTTGTTTTTAAGCCAGAAACTTTCGGATAATTTGTTTAGAAATTCTTCTTTTAAATGTCCGTTCAAATCGTGGATGATTCGGTTGTATTCGTATATTTTTACGTTGCTTTCGGCGATTAGAAAGCTCATGAAATAATTCAAATTTTCGTTTCCGGAAGCTTTGTCTTCTTGGTATAACAATTCAGCCGAAGCCGAGCGGTGATGGCCATCGGCAATGTATAAATCTCCAACTTCGATAAATTTTTCTTGAAGCCAAGCGATTTCATTATCATCTTCAATCTTCCAAAGGATGTGTTTTTCTCTTTTGGTGGTTGAAAATTCGTAAAGTGAATCGGTTTGTTTTTTGTTCGAAATCCAAGCGGTTAATT
Source organism: Bacteroidota bacterium (assembly GCA_023387965.1). Classification (GTDB taxonomy): domain Bacteria; phylum Bacteroidota; class Bacteroidia; order Flavobacteriales; family Flavobacteriaceae; genus Flavobacterium. The sequence goes on from JAEWHE010000014.1 coordinate 261,142, forward strand.
CTTGATTGTCAGGATAAGTAATCAAAACAGGTTCAGTATTGAAGCCGGTTTGGTGCAAATAATCTTTGAACAGTTCCACACGATATTGTAGCGTATCTTCGTGTCTTTTGATCACGTTATTTTGGTAATCCTCAATCGAAGTTCCAGCAATTATACCAGTAAACGTTTGGATTTTGGTTTGGATTTCGTAGATGAAAAAAACGGGTTTTTCTTCTTTGATTAAGAAAACTTCTTCCTTAAAATCGTGGTATTTCTGGGCAACCAATTTAAATCTTTTTTCAAGTCCTATTTTTTGCTGGTTGACGTAAGCCGGATTCAAAACGTGCAGAAATGAAAACGGATTGAAATCCAACTGCGAAGCCAATTCTGCCGGAGAATATTCGTCGTAGGAGCGCGAAGTTACGAGGCTGACTTTGTCGCGCGTTGGTCGGACTGCTTTGAAAGGGATTATTTTTGCCAAGGTTTTTTGGTTTAAAATTTGTTTTAAAGTTTAAGGTTTAAAGATTAAATATGAGAAGCAAAACGGCAGGAATAAATTAGGCCATTTTCCCGCTTTCCGTTACAATCTTTTATCTCGTTAAAGAAACGAGATAAAAGGATTTTCACTTCAATCGGGGCTAAAATAAAAACTTCAGGCACTTTTTAAAGGTCAGTTTTGCGATCTTTATAGATACAGAAAACTTTAAACCTTAAACCTTAAACTTTCATCTTATGAAAACTGTTTTGCTACTTTTTCTGCTTTTCTACTTTCGGAATAATCATAGAAGCCTTCACCTGATTTTACGCCTAATTTTCCGGCGCGAACCATGTTTACCAAAAGTGGGCAAGGAGCATATTTTGGGTTTTTGAAACCTTCGTACATTACATTCAAAATTGCCAAACAAACGTCAAGGCCAATAAAATCTGCCAATTGCAATGGACCCATTGGGTGTGCCATTCCTAATTTCATTACCGTGTCAATTTCGTAAACACCTGCAACTCCGTTGTACAAGGTTTCGATAGATTCGTTAATCATCGGCATCAGAATTCTATTGGCTACGAAACCTGGATAATCGTTTACTTCAACTGGAGTTTTTCCCAATTTTTCAGACAAATCCATAATGATTTTCGTCACTTCGTCAGAAGTATTGTAACCGCGGATGATTTCGACCAACTTCATAATCGGCACAGGATTCATAAAGTGCATTCCGATAACACGTTCAGGATTAGTGACAACAGCTCCGATTTGCGTGATGGAAATTGAAGATGTATTGGTTGCTAAAATCGTGTTGTGGGAACAAGCATCGTTCAATTGTCTGAAAATGTTAAGCTTCAATTCTACGTTTTCAGTTGCGGCTTCAACGACTAAATCAACGCCAACAACGCCATCTTTGATATCGGTGTAAGTGATGATGTTGCTGATGGTTTTCATTTTATCGTCTTCAGAAATGGTTCCTTTTGCTACCATTCTGTCCAAATTTCCGGCGATTGTTGCCATTCCTTTGTCTAACGATTTTTCTGAAACGTCGATTAATTTTACGGTAAATCCGCTTTGTGCGAAAGTGTGGGCGATTCCGTTACCCATTGTTCCTGCTCCGATTACGGCTATGTTTTTCATTTATTTTTTATTAAAAGATTTAAAAATTTAATGATTGAAAGATGTTACTGTCTTTCTATTTCTTTTCTGATTTCTTGGAGCAATTGTTCTTCAGAAGGCAGAATTATTATCAACTATTGCGAACACAGTGAGTTCGTAATTGGAAAAGTTCTATAAAATTGACGCATTAATTCTAATTGTCGTCTGGAAAAACTGCTTCCATATTCAGGTTGAAGCTGTTCGGAAAGATATTTAATCAAATAATTTCCATACTCTGCGCGTTCTTTTCCTTGCTGTTCTTCATTGAAAATTCGCTCGCCAATATACCAATATAATAATGTTCTCTGAAAATCAACCGAACGAACGGCTGTTTCTCTTGCGTTTGCAATGAGGTTTTTTATTTCAAGAAGAAGATTATGATTGATTAGCATTTGAGAATAGAAAATTATTTTTTAAAGCAATCAATAATTTGATAGGCAACTCGCAAAGCATCAGTTCCATCTTCTAAAGTCACAATCGGAGTTGTGTTATTGTTGATGGCATCGGCAAAAGTTTCCAATTCATCCAAGATTGCATTGTTGTTTTCAACGTCTGGATTATCAAAATAGATTTGTTTTTTCACACCTTCAGCATTTTGCAAAATCATATCGAAATCACCTGGAACTTCTGGCGCATCTTTCATTTTTACGACTTCACATTTTTTTTCCAGAAAATCTACAGAAATGTAAGCGTCTTTTTGGAAGAAACGTGACTTACGCATATTCTTCAACGAAATTCGACTTGAAGTTAAGTTGGCCACACAACCATTTTCAAATTCAATTCTAGCATTTGCAATATCTGGAGTGTCAGAAATTACCGAAACGCCACTTGCGTTAATATTTTTTACTGGAGATTTTACAACGCTCAAAATAGCATCGATATCATGAATCATCAAGTCTAAAACCACGGGAACGTCGGTTCCACGCGGATTGAATTCTGCCAAACGGTGCGTTTCGATAAACATCGGATTGATGATGTCATTTTTTACAGATTTAAAAGCAGGATTGAATCGTTCAACATGTCCGACCTGACCTTTAACGTTGTATTCTTTTGCCAAAGCAATAATTTCTTCGGCTTCTTCAACGGTGTTCGAAATCGGTTTTTCAAGGAAAATATGTTTGCCAGATTTGATGGCAACTTTTGCACATTTATAATGCGAAAGCGTTGGAGTCACAATATCCACAACATCAACAGCGTGAATTAATTTGGCAATGGTATCGAATTTTGTATAACCAAATTCCTTGGCTACTTTTTCGGCATTTTCCTGATTAGGATCATAAAAACCTACCAAGTCGTATTTTTCAGATTGTTGTAATAAACGCAAATGAATTTTTCCTAAGTGACCGGCACCTAATACTCCAACTTTTAGCATATAAATGTATTTTGAACAAAAATAAGATTAATTGCTTAAAGTACATAAGTCGAAAGTCGAAAGTTTTAAAGTCAAAAAGAATTTGGTTTCACACGAAACTTTCGACTTTCGGACTTTGACTTTCGACTTAAGATTTCCTATTTTTACCGAAATCAAATCCTCCTAATTTTGAAAGATACCGCCAAACATCAAGGACTTCGCAATCAATTGGTAAGCGTTTTAGAACAGAAAGGCATTACTGATAAAAATGTATTGGAAGCCATCAAAAAAATTCCAAGACACTTGTTTTTGAATTCTAGTTTTGAAGATTATGCCTATCAGGATAAGGCATTCCCCATTGGTGCGGGTCAAACGATTTCGCAACCTTATACAGTAGCGTTTCAATCGCAATTGTTGGAGGTTGAAAAAGATCATAAAATCTTGGAAATCGGAACGGGATCTGGTTATCAAACGGCGGTTTTGTGCACAATGGGGGCGAAAGTGTATAGCATTGAAAGACAAAACGAACTGTTTAAAACTACTTCTTTATTATTGCCAAAATTAGGAATTCGACCAAAATTATTGACTTTCGGAGATGGATATAAAGGCTTGCCAAATTATGCTCCTTTTGACAGTATTATTGTAACAGCTGGAGCTCCAATCATCCCTAAACCGTTGATGGCGCAACTAAAAATAGGAGGTAAGCTGGTTATTCCTTTGGGTGAAGAACATCAAGTCATGACGATGCTCATTCGTAAAAACGAAACCCAATTTGAGAAACATGAATTTGGAGAATTTCGATTTGTGCCTTTGTTAGAAAATAAAAATTAGTATTTTTAGAGACCAATTAAAAAACCCCCTTACCACGTGAAAAAACTTTTCATCATTGCATCTTTATTGCTGGTTTCGGCAATATTTGCACAAAATTCGGAGCAAAAAGTTTGGAACTTACTTCTTTCAAACAAAAGAATAGAAGCCCGGAAATTATTCGACAAAGATTTAAAAAAATCAAGTAAGCAAAACATTGATTATCTCATTCTCGATGCCATTTTAGACATGGAAAATGGTAAAATTGTTTTCGATGAGAGCTTTGCAAAAGATTTTGCAAGTTTCCCCGAAAGTTATCAATATATCCCAGCTTTGCTGCATAAAAATTTACTACTTGGCGATATAGAAGAAACCGGTTTTGATAATTTTGTTTATAAAAAAATTGACGCTCTCTATAATTCTCCATATACCTCGAAAAGTCGTGCAGTTGTTTACCAAAAGGGTATTGCAGAAAGACAAAAACGAAATACAGAAGAATTTAAAAAAGCGCTTTCAAAATTAAACGCTTTGAATGATTGGCAGTTTTGTGGCGTTTTCGAAAACCTTAACGATAGCGGAATTGACACTGAATATGAGCCTGAACTTTATGCAATGAATGATAAATTATTCGATGCAAATAGTAATGGAAAAGTAGGTTGGTACAATCCAAAGATCAAACATTCTGAAGCGTACCACATGTTTTTAAACGAAGCAGAATATGGTGCAGGAATTGTTTACTCTCAAACATTTATTGACAATCCTTCTGAAAGAAATGTATTTTTAAATTTTGGAGCAAATTCGTCTATCAAACTTTTTTTAAACGATACTGAGATTTACTCAAACAGCAAAGTGCAACGTACAGATATTGATGCTTACAAGCTCAAAATAACGCTACCTGTTGGAACAAACAGGTTACTGGTAAAATCTTCTATAGCAAGTGGGAGTGACTATTTTTCTATGATAATTACTGACGAAAATGGTAATTCAATTCCTGATTTGGTATATAATGATAAGTATCAAAACTATAAAAAATCTAAAATAGAAGAAATCAATCCTGTAGAAGTTGCGCCAGATTATGAAGATTATTTTATAAAAAAAGTTCAAAAAAATCCTGATAATTTCCTGAATCAGTGGCTTTTGTTTCAAACTTACATGCACAATAAGAAATTCGATCTCGCTATCGACGTGATTGATGATTTAGATAAAAAATATCCTGCTTCATCCCTGCTGAAAACCTGTTTGGCAAACTATTATGCATTTAAAAACGAGGCACAACAGGCTTCGGAAATTCTTAAAAACATAGAACTCAATGATCCGGATTACTACTTAAATATTTTCATGAAACTTGAAGATAAAGATTGGCTTTATTCTGCTGAAATTTCTGAACTTGAAAAAATAAAACAAAAAGCGGCTTCAATACAATATCCTCTTTACGGTTACACTATCGATTTTCTAATTGCTGCAAAAAAAGGAAATCAAACCGCTATGATGGAAGTTTTGGATAAAATAATTGAAAATTCGAACAATAGCGAAGTTTACATTGCTACGTTCGCTGGATTGTATGATTCTATAGGAAACGATCGAGCAAAAACGCTTTCGTTGCTGGAAGAAGTAAGCAAAAATTACGATAGTTTTCAAGTTATTCAGCAACTTGCACGATATTATAGAAACGAAAACAAGAGGGAAGATTTGTATAAAATTTACAAAACACGTACCGATTTGTATCCTTATTTAATATCGATGAGAAATGATTATGTCGAGTTGCTAATTGAAGATAAAAAATACAACGAAGCCTTATCTCAAATTGACATTTCGCTTAGTCAATTTCCATTTTCTTTTACACAAATGCAGAAAAAAGGATTGGTTTACAATTTAATGAACGATGAGAAAAATGCCGAAAAATTTTATCGACAATCACTTTCTCACGACAGCGGAAATAGTAATTTACGAAAAACACTTTATAGTATTTTGAACATAGAAGACGAATTGGAACTTGTAAAAACCAAGGATGTTTATAAAATAATTAAGCAACGTCGTAACTCAAAGTTAAAAGGGGATTATGGCGTTACAGTATTGCACGACGAATATTTAATTAACGTTTTGCCCGAAGGCGGAAGAAAATCAAAAGTAACTTTAGTGTACGAAGTCACCGCCGAAAACGGAATCGATGAACTTAAAGAATATAGCTTAAATTCATATAGAAACACCATCTTAAAGGCAGAAATTGTAAAGCCAGATGGTTCAATTGTTCCAGCAGAAAGAGGAGGGCAAACGCTTGTTTTTCCTAATTTAGCAATTGGCGATGTGGTTTACATTGATTTCGAAAGTTTTGATACATCTACTGGAAGATTTTACAAAGATTTCGTTGTAAGTAATGTTTTTAACGGAATTTATCCTTTTGAAGAATCCATTTTCGGGATTGTTTATCCTAATGAAATAAAATTTAATTCGAGAGTTTCAAACGGCGAAATTGCATCTACTACAACAAAACTTACCAAAAATAAAAGCTACACAAGTTGGAAAAAAAATAAAACGCAAGCCATGCCGTTGATGGAAAAATTTTCTCCAAATTATAATGATTTAACCAATATTGTTGAAGTAGGAACCATAGCTTCTTGGAAAGAAATTGCCAATTGGTATGCCGATTTAGTGAAGAAAAATTTGCACGAAGATAAAATTACCACAAACACATTTAAACAGATTTTTCCGCAAGGAACCGAAGGAATTTCAGAAGAAGAAAAGGCAAAAAAAATCTACAAATACATTGAAGAAAGCATTACATACAGCTCGTTAGACTTTCGTCAAAGCGGTTACGTTCCACAGAAACCTTCTAAAACAATAATTACCAAATTAGGAGATTGTAAAGATGTTTCCACACTTTTTGTAGCGTTGGCAAATCAAGCCGGATTGAAATCAAATCTGGTTTTGGTACTCACAAATGACAACGGAACCAACACTAATCGATTACCAGGAATTATCTTTAATCACTGTATTGTAAAAACCGAAATAAATGGAAAAGATTATTTCTTGGAACTCACAAACAAGTATCTCCCGTTTAAGGCAATGCCAAGTCCTTTGATAAATGCGAATGCTTTGGTAGTTTCTTTTGATAAAGCTGAAAACGAAAAAGCTACAATCATTTCGATTCCATCGACCAATGCACTAAAAAATAACTTTTCAACGATAATGGTTGTTGACATTGAAGATAAAGGGAAAAGAATAAAATTACAGTCAAAATTATCTGGAAATTTAAAATCATATTACAATGAACTTTTTTCAAATTCTATCACCGAAGAGGTTAGAAAAAAGGAACTAACATCTGACTTTAACCAACGACTTAAAGCTAACGTTGTAGTAAATTCGGCAAAACTTTCCGAAAATGATTTCTTTGGAAACGAAATATCTTTTGACAGCGATATTTCAATTTCCGAAAGATTACAATCAGTTGGGAGCCTTAAAATTGCGTCGTTGCCTTTCTTTGAAAATATCTACACAAGAAACATCGTTGACAAAGAAACCCGAAATTATGATATCGTTTACTCTCAATACGAAGATTCTAATAATTACAACTCGGAGATAATTTTAAATATTCCCGAAGGGCAAAAATTTTCTGAAATTCCAGAAACTACAAGTCGTCAATACAAAGACCACAAATACGAAATTTTATTTGAATTGGTTAAACCAAATTCTTTGAGAATCAAAAGAAAAGCGTCTATTCCTTGGGTGAATGTAACCAAAGAAGAATACCCGGAATTTAAAAAATATGTTGATGATATTATTGAAATTGAAGCCCAGATTGTTGGGTTTAAATAAAACTAAAAGTCCTGCCAAAACAGGACTTTTTTATTGACCAATAATAGACAAATACCGCTCCAAACTTTCTTTTTCATTTTGAGCAATGAAAATTAAAAAATCCTCTTTATCGAAAGAAGTCTGTGCTTTTTCTAAAGTTTGGTAATACTTCATACGAGAATCGTAATCTCCTTTGATATTTGCAATTACGTAACCGTGCGAAAGCAAAATCAAATTCATGACTAACCGAGAAGTTCTTCCGTTTCCATCAATGAATGGATGAATCGTTACCAAACGTTCGTGCATTTCCGCCGCTAAAACTACCGGATGCAGAATATTTTTGTTGTTTTCATACCAATAAAAATAATCTTCCATTTGTTTTGAAACCATAAACGGCTGCGGAGGCATAAATGTACTCCCTTTAATCATCACCTGAACTTTTCGATATCTTCCGGCATCGTCTGGGTTGATTCCTCTTAAAATCAAATTATGAATGGAAAGCACTTCACGTTCATTAATCGAAGAATTTTTTTCCATAAGATGTTTGATATATCCAATCGCTTCTTGGTGGTTTATCGCCTCGAGATGTTCACGCATACTTTTTCCGGAAACGGTTAAGCCTTCATTAATAACTAAATCAGTTTCCCGAAGCGTTAAAGTATTTCCCTCAATTCTATTGCTTTCAAAAGTATATTCGAGTTCCAAAGCTTGTGCAATTCTATAGCTGTCATAAGTTCTAAATTTATTAAGTTCAGATTTTAGAATATCAATTTCATCTAAAACGCTCTGTAAAGAACTTGAATTTTTTCGTTTTTTAGATGCTTGATATTTAATTTGGTCTTCGGCAACTTGCATGGCTTTTAAAGCAAATTCATTGTCGCCAATTTCGTACAAAATTTTTTCTTTCAGCCAAATTATCATTAGTGTTTCGTAGTCAATTTCAAGAACTTTTGCAAAAATCTTAACTTGGTCTTTTGTTGGTTTTCGTACACCTGACTCAAATTTACTGATCAAAGCCTGGTCTATTCCGGTTAGCTGAGCGACTTCTCGAATTTTTAACTTTAAACTTTTTCGGGCATTCTTAAGTAAATTTTTCATCTTGATTAATATTGTCATGACAAATTTAGTCATTTTTTTTTCTAAAAAAAATCATTTTTTAAAATGATTTTTTGATCCTGTCCAAATCTCGCTTTGTGTCAGCGGTTTTAAGGGATTCGCGTTTGTCATAAGTTTTTTTACCTCTTGCTAAAGCAATTTCTAGTTTTGCCAATCCTTTTTCGTTCGTGAAAAGTTTTGTAGGGACGATTGTTAATCCTTTCGCCTGAACGTTTTTGGCTAGATTTTTCAGTTCTCTTTTGTTAAGTAAAAGTTTACGTTCGCTACGAGATTTATGGTTAAATTGATTGCCAAAAGCATATTCTTCGATATATGTATTTATGGCAAATAATTCACCATTGTTGAACTCGCAAAAACTTTCGGTAATGTTAGCTTTTCCAAGTCTTATCGATTTTATTTCGGTCCCGGTCAATACAATTCCGGCGGTATATTTTTCAATAAACTCGTAATCAAATCTAGCGCGTTTGTTTTGTATGTTAACAGTTTTTTGCATAGGAAAACAAAGGTAATAACATTTCCACGATTGAACAATTTGCATTTAAAATTTCTGCGTCCAAAAAGATATAAATTTTCTCACGTCTGTAAAATAATCTTCTTAGAAAAAGGATGCACATTTTATTTATTTTTACAGAAATCTTAAATCGTATCTTTGCAAAATGACAAATATTCAACAAAATAATCCTTTACATGGCATCACATTGCAAAAAATGTTGGAAGATTTAGTAGCTTATTACCAGTTTGACACTTTAGCCGAATTAATTTCAATCAACTGTTTCAGAGAAAATCCAAGTATTGCTTCAAGTTTAAAATTTCTTCGGAAGACACCTTGGGCTAGAAAAAAAGTGGAAGAACTTTACTTAAAAACCCTTCCACATTTATAAAATTTAACATCAAAACTAACCTTCGGCTATGCCTTTCCACTTTTTTATTTGATGTGATAATGCCAAAATAAAAAGTCCCACAACTAGTAAGTTTAACCAAGCCATGGTTTCAAAATGGCGTTCCATAAATTCAACAGCCGGCGATATTTTTCTGTCAATTCCTATTTCATAATCATAATATCCGGTTGATTCTTTCACAATTCTATCCACATAAAAATAAATGATTGGGATAATTCCTGGCAACGTCCAAAGCGTAATATTTAAAGTAATTCCCGAAATTTCCTTTGCCCTTTTACCGTTTACTATCGAGAAGAAATAAATCGATAGAGCCGTAATAATAAAGATTGCCGAAATAAAATAAAAATGTTCTGTCGATGAAATTGCCGTGAAAATTCCAATAACCATATTGGTAACTCCCATAACAATCAAAGCAATTAGCCAGTTTTTCCCAGAAGTAACCCTGAAGCTAAACAAAGCCAAAGATAAAAACATTGCAAAATATCCGATAAACAAACAAAAATCCAGATCTAAACTCGGCCTGTCCCAAGCCCGAACTACTTTTGAATAATTGTTAAGAATTGGTTCGAAAGGCACATAATATTTTGATTCTATTTGCTCATAACCGTCCACCACAATCAATCTTTCAGATGTGGTATCGATCGCAATTTGGCTAACTGTTGTTTCTGTTCCGTCGCGCTCTACAGCTTGAACCTCTGGAACAGTATCATCTCCATACAAATAGGCATTTTCAAAATGATTAGGATTTCTGAAACGTTTTTTGCCTACAATACTATATTTGGTAAAATCTGGAGCGTTGTAAGTCAAATCCAGCCATTTTTTTGCATTAATATTTGCTTTTAAGTTATGACCTTGAGCAATGTTTAAAAATTGATTCATCAACTTTTCTACTTCGGCTTTTTGGTTATTTTTTAGCAAAAGTTTTACTTCGCGTTTAATCAAGCTGTCCTGCTTATGCGTGTAAATGTCAAACTTAACGGTTCCTTTGTTGAGCAAAGATTTTAACCTGAATTGTTTTCCGTCGAATAAAAAAGAATTTCTTCTAATTTCATATTGTTTTCCTTCTTTATAAAAATATTCGGTGTCCGAAATTTCATAAGGACCCTCTGCAAACAACGAAGCTTTGCTGATAATTTCACACCTTTCCACCAATTCTTCGTAAGAAAAATAACTTCTGGCTCTGTAATCTTTTCCAAATAAAAAAGTTACGGTGTAAGAAATTTGAAGCAAACAAACGACAAAAATAATCAACCATTCTTTAAAAACGCTTCTTGAAGTTTTGGGGTAAAAAGCTTTGAAACCATTATTTCGGGCATAATAAACCAGCCAAATAATGACGCCAAAAACCGAAACTAACACGCTGAAAAAAATGGTGGTTTCTTCGGAAATTGAATACACTTCGTTAACCGACTGAAAGTCGATCGCGCCTTGAGTGTACCCTGCAATAAAAAAAATAATATGAAAAATGATTGCCGCTACACAAGCTGGAATTACCTTAGTATTCCAGAGCAAAGGATATCGTAACAATAAGTGTTTTTGTATATTTTGAAACATAATTTTTAAAATTTTTTATGATACGAAAAAACGTCTGGTAGAATGCGTGATGTCACGGAAATATTGTAACGGAATTCTTTTTTCGGTAATAATTTGAAGGAAATCAAAAACCGAAGTTCCTCCCGAAAATGTGGCAATGAACGTACCTCCGTTAAATTGTAAATTGACCAACTTTTCGCCTAAAACTTCGCTGAGTTGCATTTGCGAAAGCGAACTTTCTAATTCAATTACGAGTTGTACTTCTGGAACAATTTCTTCGGAAGAAGGCGTATTTCGTAAATTTTTCTGAACGCCGTTTTTAAGGAAAATAACCTGGTCCGAAGTTTTCTCTACTTCGTATAATTGCTGTGAACTTAACACAATTCCTATTGGTCTAAAAGGCGATTTCGCAATGGATCGAAAATCTTCTAATATGGTTTGTTGTGCCAAAATATCAAGGTTGGCCAAAGGTTCATCAATGAGCAGAACGTCTGGTTTTCTAAGCAACATTCGGGCTAATTCAAACCTCATTTTGTATCCCGAAGAAAGGTTTTTCCAAAGATGATTTTTAAATTTACGAAGTCCCAAACGTGAAATCACTAAGTTCACAATCAACTCATTTTCTTCCGGTTTGTAGCCGTAACTTGTGGCGGTAAATTGCAAATTTTCGAACATTGAACCATACCAAGTGGCGGTTCTTTGTGGAATATAAATCAATTTCGCACGAAGATCATACAAGTCTTTATGCGGAATTTGAAAATCTAATTTTCCTGAAGTAGCATAAAGTTCGCCGCAAAGTAAACGCAGCAACGTGGTTTTCCCGTTTCCGTTTTCGCCCACAAGACCTAAAATTTCGCCTTGATTTAGTTGTAAATCAATTGGTCCAAGCGCAAAAGCACTGTGACCATAATTTTTTTTCACAGCCGAAGCCGTAATCAAAGTTTTTGGAGCAACGATTGGTTTGGTTTGAAGAAAATTTTTCAGATCGTTTAACGACTCAGAAAAATCTGTGTGTAAGTTGCTCAATTCTGTTTCTTGATCGATTTTATCAAGCAGAAAATTTGTCTTGTGGTAAAATGAAATATTTTCGGTATCGAGGGTTAAATCAATGATTCGCTTGGTGAGAAGCGTATAATCTTTAAAATCCAGATACGATTGAATCTCCTCAAAATGTTTTTCAAATTCAGCCATATATTGAAATGTTTTTCCAAATATAACTTCATTTTTAACAAAAAATTACTTAGTAATAAAATTTTTATCAAAATAGTTTTAGGGAATTGAAATGGCAAAGTGGGCTTCGAAAATTTCTTCTGAAGCGATAGCAATAATTCCTTCTTTTTCGGTTAATTTTCCGGTTGAAGATATGTCATCGGCATAACCGAACCAAGGCTCGATGCAAATGAATGGCGCATTTGGTTTTGTCCAAAGTCCTAAATTTGGGAAGTTTCCGGTTGAAAAATGAAGAAAATCTTCACCATTTTTTAAGATAGAAATTACTTTTGAAGCGTATTTTTTTAAAACCAATGCATCGTTCTCGAATAATTTTTGCGTAAGCGATAAATTTTGATTCTGTAAATTTAAAATTGTGGTTTCGCGCGAAAGTAAATCATTTTTTAGAGCAAAAACTTCTAACTTTTCATCGTGGTCAAAATGAAGCGAATAATCTTCGAAATTTCCGGGTAAGGCAAAAGCGGGATGACCGCCAACCGAAAAATACATGGTTTTCTGTCCTTCATTTTTTATCTGAAAATATTGCAAAAGCTTTTTTTCTTTTAAAATAAAAATAACAGAAAATTCAAACGTAAAAGGAAATTTTTCTAATGTTTCCGCCGAAGATTTAAGGGTAAACGTTACGCGATCGGCTCTTTTTTCTGAAACTTCAAAAACCAAATCTCTTGCAAAACCATGACGTGGTAAAGAGTATTTTTTTTCGGAATATTCAAACTCATTATTTTTTAGAGTTCCCACTATAGGAAACAAAATAGGAGCGTGCTTTCCCCAAAAATCCGGATTTCCTTCCCACATAATTTCCCGGTCTTGATGTTTGAGTGAAGAAAGTTCGGCACCTTTTGGATTAATCGTTACCGTTAAATATTGGTTAGAAATAGAAATCATGATTTAGTTTTTTGCTCTAATTTAAAAAAGAAAAACCAGCTTTTTAGGCTGGCTTTGATTATTTTTTTTCGAAAAAATTACTCTGTTACTACAACTGTTCGGGTAAGGAACGATGTACTTGTGTTGCGAAATTTAAAAGTATAAGTTCCCGGAGTGTTTACCATAAATGGATAAGAAACGGTTTTAGTTTGCACATTTTCGTTACAATCTCCAACATATTTAAGTCTTACGCCAACGGTTTTAGTAGTTCCTGTTAATGTTTCCAGAAAATTTTCAAAATTCCCGCAGTCGCTTTTAATTTGGTACGTTAAAGTATAAGTTGCGGATTGGTTAACTGTTACTGTTGCCGGACCTTCCGCTGCTGTAACCAAAGCTTCTTCAAAAATAATGGTTTGACCGCCGTCATCACCGCTACAAGCATTCAACAAAAGTGCGAAAACAAAAATTAAAATAAGAGTTGCGTTTTTTTTCATATCAATCATACAATTAAGGTGGGGAACTTTTGAGTCAAAACCCAAGAAAAATTCCACTTTGCTAAGATTCAAAAAAAACCATCACTTATGCAAACTAAAAAAAGCCAAATTTTTGGCAAAAATTGATGTAGTAATAATTGGAAAATTGGCGGTTTCAGAATTGTTAAAAATGGCAATTGTGTAAACATAAATTTTATCATATAAAAAACATCGAAATCACCTATTTTTTAACACAAAAAAACCGATTCGTTAACAAAATTTTAATAATTATCTAACCGCTCAACTGAATAAATTCTGCCAAATTTGTAATACAACCAACCAATAAAATTTATTAACTCAAACAACAACCGCTATGAAAAATTTAATCAACCTATTGAGTATTAAAGAGTATATTATTGATAATGAGCTAACTGACAGTGTTATGATTGTGCTTCATCCGAAGAATTTTGATGAGTTAGCCATGGAATATATTGAAAGTAACAACATGCAAATTGAGCGTCCGTTTGAAATTTTAGGAATTTGCATTATTGAAGATACTGACGACGAAGTTGCTTACAATGAAATTGACATCTTAGAAGTTGCTTACGATCATCACGAAGAATTTGAATACGAATATTTGAGAGCGGCTGTTTAAAATTTTCGCCCCAAAAAAAGCTGTAAAATTGAAACCTACTTTATTATGAAACGTATTACTTTAGCCATCGCAGCCGTATTGCTTGTTATTTCGGGTTTTGCCATTCCCGGAAGATTCGCAGACCATTCCGCCAATTTTTACAACGTTTTACTAAAAGTTGGTTTTGTGGCACTCTTTATCGTGTGTTTGTTAATTATATTTTCAGGGGTATTGGATTTTATCCGAATGAAAAGATACAACGGCATTCGGACTATCAGACAATATTATTTGCATAGAAGTACACGCTAAGGCGTCAATTATTTGCAAAAAAAAGAAGCCCAATCGATTTATTGATTGGGCTTTTTCAATTTAATGGATGCTGATTACGGTATGATCTTCAGCCAATTCCTTTATTTTTTGCGAAGCTGTATTTCCAAAATTAATTGACTCATCGTAATATTTCGATCCATCAGTTAATACGGCAAAGTCGCCAATTTCAATACCAAGCCAAGTTTCGCCATTAGCATCTTGCGAAATATGGTAAGAATAATTAATGTCTGGAATTACAGTTTCGCCCCAAGCATCTACGTAAAGCTGGTAACGAATCACCCGACCTGGCTCATAACCGGTAACCGTTAATTTAGAAAATCCCGGAAAATTAATTATCGTGGACGCGGAAACAGCTTCGTCGCCAAAATCTTCAGGTAATTCGTCCCATTGCTTGATATAATAAGGATTGGTTAATACTTCCCAAACTTTCTCTGGAGTTGCGTTAATCTTGATGTTGTTTTTTACAATAAGTGCGTGGTTCATAGCAATTCTTTTTTAATTTATTTTACGATTCGTCTTTTGTTTGTTTTACCAAGCCAATGCCTGACATGAAAAATATCAAGCCTAAAACGCCGTAAACAGCAAGCGTTTTGTAGCTTCGTTCGCCACCCGAAGTATTCATAAAAATGTAAGCTGCGTAAATCAAACCTACAATTCCAAGGATGGTTAAAATGGTTCCGAAAATTCTTTTTAGGTTCATATTGCGTAAGTTTTTAAGTTTAGTTACTATTAAATTTACGGTATTTTCAGCTAAATTTCTATGTTTATATGGAGAATATTAACATTTGTAATTTTGGTTAAACAAAAAAAAAAGACCCGAACGAATCAGGTCTTTTTTGAATTGGAAAATGATTTTGAAATAAATTAGTTTGACAGTTCGGTTTGATTTCTAAAAACCAATTGTCCGTCGAAACTATCCAACAAAATAATGCTTTCCGTCTTTACTTTGCCAGAAAGAATTTCTTTAGAAAGCTGGTTTAAAACTTCTTTTTGAACCACTCTTTTCACCGGTCTTGCGCCAAATTGTGGATCGAAACCTTTCTTAGATAGATATTCCACAGCTTCTGGAGTGGCATCTAACGTAATATTTTGTAACGCCAGCATTTTAGTAATCGATTTCAGTTGAAGCCCTACAATTTCACGAATATTATTTTCGTTTAAAGGCGTAAACATTATAATATCGTCGATTCGGTTAATAAATTCCGGACGAACCGTTTGCTTCAACAAGCCTAACACTTCAACCTTTGCAACTTCGGTAGCACGTTCAACATCGCCTTTTAAATTTTCAAATTTCTCTTGAATAATCGAACTTCCCATGTTTGAAGTCATGATGATAATCGAATTTTTAAAATCCGCCAAACGACCTTTGTTATCCGTAAGTCGTCCTTCGTCTAAAACTTGCAATAAAATATTGAAAGTGTCCGGATGCGCTTTTTCAATTTCATCTAGTAAAATTACCGAATATGGTTTTCTACGAACGGCTTCCGTCAACTGTCCGCCTTCATCGTAACCCACATATCCTGGAGGTGCTCCAACCAAACGGCTCACGCTGTGACGTTCCTGATATTCGCTCATGTCAATTCTCGTCATGGCATTTTCATCATCAAATAAATACGAAGCCAAGGCTTTCGCCAATTCAGTTTTTCCAACTCCGGTAGTTCCTAAAAATAAAAACGAACCAATAGGTTTTTTCGCATCTTGCAAACCTGCACGACTACGTCTCACAGCATCGCTAACGGCTTCGATCGCTTCTTCTTGACCGACAACTCTTTTGTGCAATTCTTCTTCTAAATGCAATAATTTTTCGCGTTCACCTTGAAGCATTTTCATCACCGGAATTCCGGTCCATTTTGCCACAACTTCTGCAATATCTTCGCGGTTTACTTCTTCTTTAATTAAAGAATTTCCTTGATTTTCCTGTAATTGTTGTTGTAATTCGTCAAGTTTGGTTTGCGCTTCCTTAATTTTTCCATAACGAAGTTCAGCTACTTTTCCATAATCGCCTTCGCGTTCAGCACGTTCGGCTTCAATTTTAAAGTTTTCAATGTCTAATTTTGCCGCCTGAATATGATCTACCACGTCTTTTTCGGATTTCCATTTGGCAAAAATTTCGTTTCTTTCTTCTTTTAAATTTGCCAATTCCATCCCAAGACTTTTCAGCTTGTTTTCGTCATTTTGCCTCACATTACGATCTTTTTCATAGGAGTTCGACGAATATTCTATTTCCCTCTTAATCGCTTCTATTTCTATTTCAAGCTGCATGATTTTTCGGTCTAAAACGTCCAATTCTTCTGGTTTGGAATTAATTTCCATTCGAAGTTTTGAAGCCGCTTCATCCATTAAATCAATTGCTTTGTCCGGTAAAAATCGGTTGGTAATGTAACGTTGCGAAAGTTCCACAGCAGCAATAATCGCCTCATCTTTAATCCGAACTTGGTGATGCGTTTCGTATTTTTCCTTGATTCCACGTAAAATAGAAATGGCACTTTCGGTATCTGGTTCATCGACCAAAACTTTCTGAAAACGTCTTTCAAGTGCTTTATCTTTTTCAAAATATTTTTGATATTCATCTAAAGTAGTTGCACCAATGGCTCTTAATTCGCCTCTTGCCAAAGCCGGTTTTAAAATATTGGCAGCATCCATCGCACCTTCGCCACCACCAGCTCCAACCAAAGTGTGAATTTCGTCAATAAAAAGTACGATGTCGCCTTCGGCAGAAGTTACTTCTTTCACTACCGATTTTAAGCGTTCTTCAAATTCGCCTTTATATTTTGCGCCAGCAATTAAAGCTCCCATATCAAGCGAATACACAATTTTTTCTTTCAAATTTTCGGGAACATCGCCATCCACAATTCTGTGAGCCAAACCTTCCGCAATGGCGGTTTTTCCAACTCCAGGTTCTCCCACTAACATTGGATTATTTTTCGTTCTTCTGGTTAAAATTTGCAAAACCCTACGAATTTCTTCATCTCTTCCAATTACGGGATCAAGTTTTCCATTTCTTGCCAAATCGTTGAGGTTTTTGGCGTATTTGTTCAATGAATTATAAGTTTCTTCTGCCGAAGCCGAAGTCACACGTTCGCCTTTTCGCAATTCTTCAATGGCAGCTTTAAGGTTTTTTTCGGTTACACCTTGGTCTTTTAAAATTTGTGCAATTTTACTTTTTGAGTTAAAAATGGCAAGCAAAAGATGTTCAATCGAAACAAATTCGTCGTTCATTTTTTTGGCAATGTTAGACGCTTCCAGCAAAGTTGCGTTCGATTCTCTGGAGAGCATAATTTCTCCACCGGAAACTTTTGCGAAAGATTGCAAAGTGCTATTGAGAATTTGCTCTAGAAGCCCAACATTGACATTTAATTTTTTGAGCAAGAAAGGAGCGACATTTTCATCAACCTCAAAAATTGCCTTTAAAATATGTTCGTTTTCAATTTGCTGATGGCCAAAACTTTGTGCAATTTGTTGCGACTTTTGGATAGCTTCTTGAGATTTTATGGTAAAATTATTAAAGTTCATATTAATTTATTTTTTAAATTTATGAAAGCAATTTCAATTTATATTCCATTCAGTTCAAAATGACAAATTGACACAAAACCTGCTTCGAATCATAAAATTAACCGACAAAAAGTCTTAAAAACTGAAATTTATGGGAATTTTCAATAAATTATTTGGTTCAGATGAACCGCAAGATAAAGTTACAAACTCCAATGCAATGCAGTGGAATCTTTTAACAGAACTAAAACAATTGGAAGAAATTACCGAAGAATCTTACACAAAGCCAGTTGTAATCTTTAAACATTCCACTCGTTGTAGTATTAGTCGAATGGCGTTGAAAAATTTTGAGAGAGAATTTGGAGAAGAAAATTTAGCCGAAAAAATCTCTCCTCATTTTTTAGACTTACTCAATTACAGAGATATCTCAAATGAAATTGCGCAAAAATTTCACGTGATTCACCAATCGCCACAAATAATTTTACTTAAAGAAGGAAAAGCCGTTTTTGATACTTCGCATAGCGAAATTGACGCAGCAGAACTCAACCAAAAAATATAAAAAAAACCAGCTCGAAAGCTGGTTTTTTGTTTTGATTGTCAGGAGATTACATTCCTTGCATTTCTCTGATTCTTTCTTGCATTAGTTCAGGATCTTGCATTGCCTCCAAACCGAACATTGCAATTACAGCAACCATCATAATTAAATATAAAATACTTAAAACTAGTCCGATAATACATAATATTCTTCCGGTGTTGCTTGTAGAATAGTTTGTATAATGCGTTGGATTTTCAGCGTACAATTTTTTGTCTTTGTTGGCTAAAACTAAACCGATGATGGACAAAATTATACCAATAATTCCATAGCACCAGCAAAGTACAATTGAGATGATTCCCAATACTAATGACGGTGTTGCGTTCGGTAATTTTTGATTGGTTAAAAATTCATTTTCTTGAAAGTTTTGGTGTTCCATAATTTTTGAATGTTTATTTGGTTGGTTAAAATTTTCTATAAAAATATAAAAAGATATTTATTGACAAACGCTCCGAACATAATTATTGCATTAATAATAGCAACAGTTATTATCATTTTACTATAATTTCGAGATTTATCGAAAAGATGAAGACCGATTAAGAGAAAAAATAAAATGGTGGTGTAAATTGCTGGAAACATGTGGAACGCATCGGAAAATTCGCCTCGACAAACCATTACAAACGCTCTTTGTGTGCCGCATCCCGGACAATCAATTCCCAAATATTTTTTGGTAAAACAGGGAAGCATGTATTCTTCCATAATGATAATTTTTAGGAATACAATTTTACAAAAAAAATAAGCAGAAATAAATGGTTTTCCTCGAAACTTTGCTATTTTTGAACCGAACCCTAATGTCGTTTTCAAAATGAAAAAAATATATATTCCGTTGCTTATCATCGCTGGTTTTGTGGCAATTTTCGAACAAGGAAAAGAAAAACCAAATGTGTATATTATGATAACTGCAATTGCGGTTTTCATGATGACAATGATGTGGTTAACGGCAAAAACTCCCGGGAAAAACGACGAAAATTCTTCAGATAATGTTTAAAAAAGGAGACAAGGTAACAGTTTTAGACGATGATTTTAATGGCGAAGTGATTTCGGTTCAGCAGAATCGCGTGAAGATTGAAACCACCGACGGTTTTGTTTTAGAATTCAACGATTCAGAATTAATTTTGATGGAAAACCCGTTGAAAATTAATTTTTCGGTACAAAACATGAATCAGGTTTTAAAGGAAAAAGAAATCCCGAAACCGCGAAGTTTTGTCAAAGAAAAGAAAAACAAACACGAACATGGCATCCCTGAATTTGATTTGCACATCGAAAAATTAGTTCGCAACAAAAAAGGAATGGCAAACCACGAGATTTTAACGCTTCAACTTGAAACTGCACAACGTCACGTTGAATTTGCCATCAAAAACCGAATTCCGAAAATTGTTCTGATTCATGGAGTAGGAGAAGGAACCCTGAAAACCGAGATTGATTACATGCTCAATCGTTTTGAAGAAATTAATTTTCAGGATGCTGATTATCAAAAATATGGTTCTGGCGCGACGGAAGTTTATGTCAAACAAAACAAGAATAAATAAAAAAAGCTCCAAATGGAGCTTTAATTTTTTTTGGAACAAATATCAAGGAATATAAATTCCAAAAGTATCATTTTGTCTTACGAAAGTACTTTGAAATTCGGTTGAACTTGCAGCCGGAACTACACGACGGTATGTTACATTTCGCAATACCAAATTAAAAGAAACTTGACCGTTAGTCTCGCTTCGGGTTACCGAAATATAACCTTGATCGTCAATATCATTTACTTGGTCAATTCCGTTATCACCATTCCATTGCTCGAAAAGTGTGGGTAGATTAGTATTTGCACAATAATTTGCAGGAAAAACATCTCCAGCAAAAACTTTATAAGTAACTTTTACCAAATCATTATCGATAAAAATAGGTTGCGCTTCTGTATTTCCTGCTTCAGGTAAAAGCGAATCTGGAATTGTCACCTCTAAAACACAATTAATATTTGGAGAATTAGTAACGTTTCCAGGATTTTTATCCAAAATTTTAAAGATTCGCGAATCGTTACAGTTGGAAATATTCGTGCTATTAAAATTAAAAGTTACATCAGAATTCGTTTGGAAAACACCAAAATTCAATGTTTCATAGATAATAGAACCGGATTGTGTACTGCTCGACATAGAAATATTGCTTAACGTAATCGCATGTTCATATTTTGCAGTTTCCAGCGTGGTGGTTCCTTCTACAGGTCGCGTCACTACTCGGAATTGTCCTTGAGCATTGGCGCCACTTGTCCATTCGTCAATAACTTTTGGAGCAATTGGAGGCAAAAGCGAACAAAAATAACTGTCGGTTACAGTTTCGTCAAAAACCCTGTAAGTCAATTTTCTATTGGTATTTAACGTGAAAATCGAATCTTTTGGTCTATTCAAAAAAGGAAATTCGTTTGAAGGAAACTGCAAAACCAATGCTTCATTTTGATTTATTTTAAAAACTGAGTTTAAAATATCAGTGTTATTCGAGCATCTTTTTGCCTGAACCTGAGAAAAATCAAACGAATCGAAAGTTAAATCGCCATCGTCGCAACCGCAAAGCAACAAGGTTAAAAACGATAGACTTAAATATTTTTTCATTGCAAAATTTATTTAAGCAAAAATAGCTTTTTATGATTAAAAACTGCTATTTGTCAAGTCTTTTTGTGTGTTGCCAAAAGTCAGAATAGTTTTTTATCTTTGGAAACAAACCTCGCAAAGTGAATTTTAAGTTTTTTCAATTTATATTTTTCTTCTTTTTTTGTCAACAAATTGCTGCTCAGGAACTTCTGCCTTTTGTTGAAAATTTTACCAAACACGAATATTCCGGTGACAACCAAGTTTGGAACGTAGTTCAAGGCAATGACAATGCAATTTATTTTGCCAATAATCATTATTTTATCCGATACAATGGCGTAAAATGGGAACGTTATACTTTGCCAAATAAAACCATTATTAGGTCAATTTATAGTGATGGTGATAGAATTTATTGTGGTTCCTACAAAGAGTTTGGTTTTTGGCAAAGAAAAAATGGTTTGATGCAATATCAGTCGCTTACGGAAAATAATGAGCTGCTGAAAAATAGTGCTGACAACGAAGAAATCTGGAAAATTTTTAAGTCGAAAGACAAATTGTATTTTCAAACTTTCAACGAATTGTTTATTCTCAATTCCAATCAAAAGCTTGAAAAGATAAAGTTTCCACACCAAATTTCTTACTGTTATGTGATTGATGAAAAAATTTACGTAGCTACCGTGAAACAGGGGGTTTATGTTTTTGAAAACAAAACTTTTACAAAGAAAGAAAATTGGAAAGTTCTTGAAAATAATGTGATTCATAATATGGAGAAATTCAACGGGAAGCTTCATATTTTCACTAAACATAACGGAATTTTTATCGAAGAAAACAACAATCTTGTCGCTTGGAATCATCCGTTAAATGCTGTTTTTAAAGAAAAAGTAATTATCACTGCAAAAATTATCGGCAACGATAAAATGGCGGTTGGCACAAGTTTGCAAGGCTTGTTTTTAGTGGATTTAAAAACCGGAAAACATCAAAATTTAAATCGACAAAATACTTTAAAAAACAACTGTATTTTGGCAATTGCAACTGATAAAGAAGGCGATTTATGGCTTGGTTTAGACAACGGAATTAGCCACGTTGAAATCAATTCACCAGTGGAAATTTTTACGGATAATTCAGGTATTTTGGGTTCAGTTTATGCTTTGGCAACGCTTCAAAATGGGTATTTATTTGTAACCAATCACGGAATTTTTACTTGTGAGAATAAAAATTTAGAAGTAATTCCGAACTCACAAGGGCAGGTTTGGGACATTTTTAAAAAAGATAACAATTTTATCATTGGCCATAACGACGGAACTTTTTTCTACGACGGAATTTTGAAAAGAGTAAATCCTGTGAACGGCGGCTGGAAATTACTTGAAGGAAAATTTGAAAAGGTTTATTTTCAAGGAAATTATTCCGGAATTGTGGTTTATGAAAACACTAATGATCTTTCGCAGTACAAAAGTTTAGCAAAAATTACTAAGCCTATCCGGAATCTTGCGCAAAATAAACCCAGGGAATTGTGGGCCGCAGATAGTTACCGAAGTTTGTACAGAATTATTTACAACAAAAATTTTGAGGTTGAAAAAGTAGAAAATGTGTCGCAAAGCAATGGAATTACCAATGATTTTGCAGTCAAATTATTTTCGTATAAAAACGAAATTCTGTTTTTAATTGATAATAATTGGTACACGTATAATTCGATTTCGGGCAAATTGGTAAAAAATGATGCCTTCAATAAAGATTTCAAAAATGTTACCGAAGTCATTGAGATTGACCAAGATAATTTCATGGTTCTGAGAGATGACATGCTTTATACCGTTCACCAAAAAGATAATAATTTTGTTTGGAATCTTATCCCGGAAAAATATTACCGCGGCCGAATTATCTTAGAAAACATCAAAGTTTTTAAAGACCAAAATCAATTTTTCATCAATCTCGACGATGGATTTTTTACAATAAAATCTCAGAAGTCGAAAACTCCGAACCAAAAATTTTTCGCAGAAGGTTATTTTCAAGGCAAACTTATTTCTGAAGGAGATAAAATTGCGAAAGGTCAACCCGTTGAAATTAATATTGTAACCGAGTTTTTAGGTTTCAATCGACCGGAAATTTTTTATCGGTTGGATCAGGAAGAAAAATTTGTTCCCGTAAAAGAAGGTGCAGTCATTTTAAATAACCTTTTAAGTGGAAGTCACACTGCAAATTTTTATGTGAACAACGGAACTACTTTTACAAAAATTGCGAGTTACCAGTTTGATGTTCGTTGGCCTTGGTATTATTCGTTTTGGATGATTTTGGTTTACATTTTGGTCATTGCGGGAGCTTTGTTTTTATATTATCGATGGAATAAAATCAGGTATTTAGAAAAATTAAAGCTACGAGAAGAAGAATTGAAACATCATCAAGAAATTTTAGAGCTCGAACTCAAAGCCGAAAATAATCGCAAGCTTCAAGAGTACGAAAAGCATATTTTGGAAATAGAAGTGCAGAATAAGGCTTACGAAGTAGCAGGAAAATCTTTGTCTATTGCTAAACAAAGCGAAATGATTGATAGCATTCAGCAAATTTTGGAAAGTGAAAACGAATCTCGAAAAATAAAAGAAAAAATTAGAAAGTCGATCAAAGTAAATGCTTTGAACAAAAACGAGTGGGAAAGTTTCCAACAGAATTTGATGCAAAGCAATGAAGAATTTGTGCAAAAACTAACCACTCAATTTCCAAATCTCACTTCTAAAGATATCAAACTATGCATATACTTAAAGATGAATTTATCTTCAAAAGAGATTGCTCCACTGATGAATATTACTTTTAGAGGAGTGGAATTGCATCGATATCGTTTGCGGAAAAAGCTCAATTTGTCACAAGACGAAAGCTTAAACAATTTCATGATGAAAATTTAAAGTGATTTAAAACGTTTTCGTTTTAACATTTGATGCTACATCAAAACTACATCATCTTGATTTTAACACCTCGTTTAAAGGTAGTCTATTGTTTGTGTAAAACATTGATAAATAATAATTTAAGTTTAAATTTTTTTAATTTGATGTAGTAATGTAGTAAGGGAATGGATTTTACTACAACGTTGTAATTGTTTACTTTCGTTTCACTAACTTTTAACAAATTTTAAACAAATGAAAAACTTTATTTATGGAGTGTTTGCATTTTTGCTATTTCAGGGTATGGCTTTTGCCCAAGAAATAACAGGTAAGGTGCAAGATCAGGATGGGCTTCCGCTTCCGGGGGTAACCATTACGGCACCAAATTCGAGTGCGATTTCCGACTTTGATGGAAATTTCTCGATTAATGCCGAAGCTGGACAACAGCTAACCTTTACCTTTTTAGGTTATAATTCGGTTACGCTTCCCGCTGCTTCTGGTATGGCTGTTAGTATGTCTTCTTCTGCGACAGATTTATCGGAAGTTGTGGTAATTGGTTACGGTACTGCAAAACGTTCGGAATTAACGGGTTCTGTATCAACGATCAAGTCCAACGAAATTACAAAACAACCTGCTTTCAATGCATTACAATCTTTGCAAGGTAAGGCGGCTGGTGTGAACATTATTGCGAACGATGCTCCAGGAGCTACACCTACAATTATTATTCGTGGTTTGGGTACTGCAGAAGGAGGAAGAACTCCAATTTTCGTGGTTGATGGTGTTATCACTGGAAGTATTGCAAACTTAGCACCAGCAGATATCGAATCTTTTGATATCGTAAAAGATGCGGCAACTGCGGCGATTTATGGTTCGAATGCGGCAAACGGTGTTGTTTTGATTACTACCAAAAGAGGCCGTACTGGTAAAACTCGCGTAAACGTTGACTCTTTTTACGGTGCAAGATCTATGGTAAATGCTGTGAAAATGGCAAATGCAGACCAGTACATTACATATTTCAACGATTTTCAAAGGTTTAGCCCACAAACGGAAAACACTTATTTCTTACAAGAAAATCAACCGTATGATACGGATTGGTACAACGAATTGACTGATATTGGAATGATCAACAGTAACAATGTTTCATTTTCAGGAGGTGGAGAAAGCTCAACTTATTTCTTTAGCTTTAACAATTTTAATGAAGATGGTATCTTGAAAAATCAAGACATTACCAGAAATACACTTCGTTCTAACACAAGTTTCAAAGCACTTAATGACAGGTTGAAAATTACGAATAATGTAAACTTAACTTTCACAAAATCTACCCCTAAACCATTTGGTGTTTTTTCAGACGCTTACCGTCAATCGCCACTAACTCCGGTTTATTATCCTTCAGGTCAATGGGGACAAAACTTTGTAAATGCTACAACAGGAGTTATTGGTTATTTGCCAACAAATCCTGGTGATAGAATTGGTAGATTAAACACCGCGGCAAACCCTGTTTCTTCTGTTCATTTTGCTAACGAAAGAAATAGAATGACTGAATTACAAGGGTCAATCGAAGCTGAATATAAAATTACTGATTGGTTAAAAGTTACTTCTCGTTTTGGTGCTACAAAATCTTTCAGCAAAAGAAGAATTTACAATGATTTGATGGGAACTTGGTTAGCTGGTGATCCTACAAGAACTCAAGCTGAATATGAAAATAATCACGACGAAATGGAGGACAATGCGACAACTTGGTCATACAACTCCTTGTCTTATGCTGATGTAGAAAGTTTCCGTTACAATTGGGACAACTTTTTAACTTTTGAGCAATCGTTCGGGAAGCATAATTTTGATGCGGTAGTTGGTGTTACTCAAGATAGAAGAAATGATGTTTATACTTCTACCATTAGAGGTTATGATGTTCGTCCAGAATCTAATTATTGGAATATTGATTTTGCGTTAGGTCCTAAAACGGTAGAGCAAAAATTTTCTACACCTACGCAAATCTTATCTTATTTCGGTCGTTTACAATATAATTTTGACGAGCGTTATTTTATCAGTGGTGTGATCAGACGAGATGGAAACAGTGATTTCCGTAACAACAGAAATTATTGGGGAACTTTCCCTTCAGTTTCTGCAGGTTGGGTAATTTCTAACGAAGCTTTCATGGCAGAATCTGAAACTTTTGATTTCTTAAAATTGAGAGCGGGTTACGGAGAAGTTGGGAACTCTAATATTCCAAGAAACCAATCTTCAGTAATTACAAGTCCAATAAGTAATAGTGTGAACTACGTTTTCGGTCCAAACCAAGATTTTATTTACGGAGCTGCTTACGGCACTCCAGCAACCAACTTGCAATGGGAGGTTACAAAGGAGATCAATGCAGGTATTGATTTTGCAATATTGGATAACAAACTAAGCGGAAATATTGACTATTATAACCGTTTAAATACCAATACAATCTTAAAAATTAAGCCAATTCTGAACTCTCCAAACATGCAAGATTTCTTTGACCATGGTGGAGAAGTACGTAACGAGGGTTTTGAAGTTGGATTAAACTGGAGAGATCAAGTATCTGAAGATTTTTCTTATAGCATCGGTGGAAATTACTCAAGGAACACTAATACTTTAGAAAGTGTAAAACCAGCTTATGATGGCTATATTGGAGGAAGTTTAGGTAACGGACAAATCACCAAGCAATTAAGAGAAGGTCAACCAATTTATTCTTGGTGGATGTTTGAAGCTGATGGAGTATGGCAAAACCAAGCGGAAATTGATTCAAATCCTCGAATCGGAAATCCACAACCAGGTCAGTTGCGTTACAAAGACCAAAATGGTGATGGTTTAATTGATGACAGAGATAAAAAATTCTTCGGATCTTATATTCCTAAGTTCACATACGCTTTGAATGTTAATGTAAATTACAAAAATTTCGATTTATCAGTTGATGGTATCGGCGTGGGTGGAAATAAAGTGTACAATGGTTTAAAAGGAACGCGTATTGACGGCGGAGAAAACATTGCTGCTGAAACTTTCAACAACCGTTGGACAGGAGAAGGTTCGACTAACTCTAACCCGGGAGCAAACAGAGACGCATTAGCTTCTAGCTATTATTTAGAGGATGGAGATTATTTCAGAATTAACAACATTACTTTAGGTTATACTTTCAAAGAATTACCAGGTATTTCTAAATTAAGAGTTTACGGAACTGCTCAAAATCCGTTTATGTTTACTAAATATTCTGGATTTACACCTGAGTTGAACCAAAACGGAAATCCAGGAGAAACTGCAGGTATCGAACTTTCTGCATATCCAACACTTAAAACGTTCATTTTTGGTATCAATTTAGAACTTTAAAAAATTAAACTATGAAAATTAATTATACAAAAGCAGTTTGCTTTGCATTCGCAATTGGCGTTTTGGCAGGCTGTGACGATTATCTAGATGTTGATTCAAGGGAAAACATTGCCGTTGAAGATGGAGAAATCCAAGAACCAGAAGCCTTCGTTAACGGTATCTATGGAATGTTAACCGAATGGGACTATGCCTTTTCTTACTTAGGAATTACAGAAATTATTTCTGACAATGCTGATAAAGGAAGTTCGCCTTCCGATTCAGGTAACGATAAGGCATTTTTAGACAATCTACAGTTTACAAGCGCAAACGCTGCCTCGGTAGAATCTATGTGGACCAATTGGTACAAATCGATTGGACGAGCTACAAATTCAATTGAATACACTGAATCTTTCGGATTAACTGACGAAGCTTACAAAAATCGATTAATTGGCGAAGCAAAATTTCTTCGTGCTTTCCACTATTTTTATTTAGTAAGAGCGTTCGGAGATGTGCCTTTGCAACACGTTGATTTAGTAAACAGAGCTCCAAAAGAAGAAGTTTACGATTATATCGAACAAGATTTGTTAGATGCAATTGCTGTTTTGCCAGAAAAAAGTGAATATGCTTCA
This sequence comes from Bacteroidota bacterium, assembly GCA_023387965.1. GTDB lineage: Bacteria > Bacteroidota > Bacteroidia > Flavobacteriales > Flavobacteriaceae > Flavobacterium. Next base: position 289,251 of record JAEWHE010000014.1, read on the forward strand.
AAAGATTTGGGTCGTGCAACCAAAGGAGCTGCTAAAGCTTTATTGGCAAAAGTATTTTTGTACCAAAAAGATTGGCAAAACGCCTACGATTATGCTAACCAAGTTATCACTTCTGGTGAATATGGTTTAGAAGGTGACTATGCTACACTTTGGAGAGAATCTACTGAAAACGGTGTTGAATCTATTTTCGAAGTTCAAGCTCGTGGAGTAGAAATTGCTCACGGAGTTAACCAATATTCTCAAACTCAAGGAGCCCGCGGAACAAGCGGATGGGGTTGGGGTTTCAATACACCTTCACAAAATTTGTTAGATGCGTTTAACGCTGAAGGCGACGCTATCCGTAGAGATGCCACTATTATTTTCGCTGGCGAAACTTTATGGGATGGAAGAGTGGTTAGTCCCGCAGTTGAAAACCCAATGTACAACGAAAAAGCGTATTCAAGTGCTAACTTGGGTGATGGTGACGGAGATAAAAACATTCGTGTGCTTCGTTTAGCCGAAATTTATTTAATTCACGCAGAGGCTGCAAATGAGTTGAATAACACTGGAGTTGCCGTAGCGTCTTTAAATTTGGTACGTGATCGTGTAAATTTGGGCGTAACTCCTGCGACAACTCAAGCTGATATCCGTTTGGCAATCTGGAAAGAAAGAAGATTAGAATTAGCGTTCGAACACGATCGTTGGTTTGACTTAATTCGTACAGGTCAAGCTCCAGCTGCAATGGCTGCAAATGGAAAACAATTCATTGTAGGAAGACACGAATTATTCCCTATTCCAAACAATCAATTGATTCAAACTCCGGGAATGACACAAAATCCTGATTATTAATAGATTACTTTAAACAATTTTGATGAAATATTTCGCTTTCATATTATTTTTGTTTACCAGTTGTGGATCAAGCGAATCGTCTTCTTCGGGAGACGATTCTACCACTCCGGTGACACCGCCAGTTACAATTTCTGACGAGCAATTGATGGATATTGTACAAAAACAAACATTTAAATATTTTTGGGATTTTGCCGAACCCAATTCTAAACTCGCAAGAGAACGTTATCATCCTGACGGAAATTACCCTTCTAACGATGCACATATCATTACCACAGGAGGTTCGGGTTTTGGCTTAATGTCGATTGTAGCAGCAGTTTCCAGAAATTATGTTTCTCGTAGCGAAGCTGTTTCCCGATTAAATACTATTGCAAATTTTCTTGAAAATGCCGACAGATTCCATGGTGCTTGGCCACATTGGATTGACGGAAATACCGGACAAGTAAAACCTTTTGGAACAAAGGACAATGGTGGCGATTTAGTTGAAACCGCTTTCCTTTGCCAAGGAATGATTTGTGTTCGTGAATTTTTTAAAAATGGTTCCGTCGAAGAACAAGCTTTGGCACAAAAATTCGACAATCTTTGGAAAGGCGTCGATTGGAACTGGTACCGAAACAATCAAAACGTATTGTATTGGCATTGGTCCCCAAATTATAGCTGGGAAATGAATTTTCCACTCGAAGGTTATAACGAATGTTTAATTACTTATGTGATGGCAGCTGCTTCGCCAACACATCCTATTCCTGCAGCAGCTTACCACGAAGGTTGGGCAAGAAACGGCGGGATTACTTCTGCCAATACTAAATTTGGAATTCCTTTAATTTTAAAACATAACGGAGCTGAACAAAGCGGAGGACCACTTTTTTGGGCACATTATTCGTATTTGGGTCTCGATCCGCAGCAACTTACTGACCAATATGCGAATTATTGGGACGTAAATGTCAATCATTCTAAAATAAATTACCAGCATTGTGTAGAAAATCCAAATAATTTTGGCGGTTACGGACCAGATTATTGGGGATTGACTGCATCTTATTCCAGAAATTCTGATGGTTCTGTGGGTTACGATGCACACATGCCACAAAACGACAAAGGGGTAATTTCGCCAACAGCAGCCATTTCATCAATTCCTTACACGCCTACAGAATCATTAGCAGCAATGCGAAATTTTTACGTAAACAACAGCGTAACAATGTGGGGTCCTGCAGGATTTTACGATGCTCATAGCAAACATTTTGGTTGGGCTGCAAAACAGTATTTGGCTATCGATCAAGGTCCAATGGTGGTAATGATTGAAAATCACCGTACAGGATTATTGTGGAATTTATTTATGAACGCTCCCGAAATTCGTCAAGGACTAGTTTCTTTAGGATTTCATTCAGGCAAACACGGATTTTAATGAAATTAAAAGCAATTATATTCAGTTTATTTTTATCGGTTTCTTTGTTTGCACAAAAGCAAATCAGCGGCAATTTTAAGGTCGAAATTTCTCAAAAGAAAGAATTGCAATATGCATTGCATCTTCCAGAAGATTTAAAATCTAAAAAACCGCTTATTGTTTTCTTGCACGGTTCCGGCGAAAAAGGAACTGATATCGAAAAAGTGAAGGTTCATGGACCTTTCAAATATCTAAAAACAAATAATATCGACAGTTACGTTTTAGCGCCACAATGTCCGGAAAACGAATATTGGGATTCTGAAACACTTTATAAATTAATTCAAAAAATACAAAAAGATTATAAAATTGACGAATCCAGAATTTACCTTACAGGTTTGAGCATGGGAGGTTGGGGAGCTTGGAATTTAGCTTTTGCACATCCAGAAATGTTTGCTTGTTTGGTTCCAATTTGTGGTTTCGTAGATCGCGTTCCAATGATCGAAAATTGTAAAATTCAAAACATGCCTATCCGGATGTTTCATGGATTGTTAGACGATGTGGTGGATGTAGATTATTCGATTGAAATTTATAGAAAACTTCAAAAGTGCAATAAAGACATTAAATTTACCATTTTTGATGATGCCAATCACGATAGCTGGACCCGCGTCTATGACAATCCGGAAATTTACGATTGGATGTTACAACAGCGAAAAGTCAATTAATACCAAGCACAATTAGGAAAAAATTTTCCCTCAAATTTATATAAGAATGAAATTCAAAAGTGTACTCTTATTGTCGTTAGCCATTACATTTTCGGCGAATGCACAAAAAAGTAAAAAGAAAGAACAAATCAAGCCAAAGGCAGAATTTGTTTCTGAATTAATGTCGAAAATGACGCTCGAAGAAAAAATCGGGCAGTTGAATTTGCCAAGTTCTGGCGATATTACAACAGGTCAGGCAAAAAGTTCGAACATCGCCAAAAAAATCGAACAAGGTCAAGTTGGTGGTTTGTTCAACATAAAATCGGTTGCAAAAATCAAGGACGTTCAAAAAATCGCAGTTGAAAAATCGCGTTTAAAAATTCCATTGATTTTTGGAATGGATGTGATTCACGGTTACGAAACTACTTTCCCAATTCCATTAGGATTATCAACTTCTTGGAACATGGAAATCATCAAAAGAAGTGCTCAAATCGCAGCTTCTGAAGCAACTGCTGACGGAATCAACTGGACATTTTCACCCATGTTAGATATTTCTCGCGATCCTCGTTGGGGCCGTGTTTCAGAAGGAAATGGTGAAGATCCATATTTATCTGGAGAAATTGCAAAAGCAATGGTTCACGGTTATCAAGGAATCGATTTGATGGCAAATAATACCATGTTGGCTTGTGTGAAACATTTTGCGCTTTACGGTGCTTCCGAAGCGGGACGTGATTACAACACCGTGGACATGAGCAAAATAAGAATGTACAACGAATTTCTTCCGCCGTACAAGGCTGCGATTGAAGCTGGAGCGGGAAGTGTCATGGCATCTTTCAACGAAATCGACGGAATTCCTGCAACCGGAAACAAATGGTTATTGACAGATTTACTTCGTGATCAATGGAAATTTGACGGCTTCGTGGTAACTGATTATACAGGAATTCCTGAAATGATTGCTCACGGAATGGGCGATTTACAAACCGTTTCGGCTTTAGCCTTGAAAGCTGGAGTTCACATGGATATGGTTGGAGATGGATTTCTAACTACTTTGAAAAAATCTTTGGAAGAGGGAAAAGTGACATTGGCAGAAATTGACAATGCTACTCGCCTGATTTTAAATGCAAAATACGATTTGGGTCTTTTCCACGATCCATACAAATATTGCGATGAAAAACGTGCTAAAACTGAAATTTACAGCGACAATTTCCGTAAAGAAGCACGTGCGATTGCAGCAGAATCAATGGTTTTGATGAAAAACGACAACCAATTGCTTCCGTTAAAAAAATCAGGAACTGTTACCTTAATCGGTCCGTTAGCTGATGCTGGAAACAACATGGCTGGAACTTGGAGTGTGGCAACAAACCAAACCAGAACAAAATCGTTCAAGGATGCAATGACAGAAGTTTTGGGCAAAAATGTAAATGTTTTGTATGCCAAAGGTTCTAACTTAGATTATGATGAGGAGTTTCAAAAAAACGCTACAATGTTTGGAAAAGACATCGCTCGCGACACCAGAAATCCACAGGAAATTATTGCTGAAGCGGTTGCCGTTGCTCAAAAATCAGATGTGATTATTGCAGCAATTGGTGAATCTGCAGAAATGAGTGGCGAAAGTAGCAGCCGTACCAATCTTGAAATTCCGCAAGCGCAAAGAGATTTGTTGGATGCGTTACACAAAACGGGAAAACCGGTTGTTGTGGTGCTTTTCACAGGCCGTCCGTTAGTTTTAACTGATGATATGGCTAAAGCCAATGCTATGCTAAACGTTTGGTTTCCGGGAAGTGAAGCGGGATATTCTATCACAGATGTGCTTTTTGGCGATGTTAATCCATCGGCAAAATTGTCGGCGACTTTTCCAAGAAGCGTAGGGCAAGTGCCAATTTTTTACAACCACAAAAACACAGGTCGTCCAATTTCTAACAACGAAGGAAAGTTTGAAAAATTTCGTTCCAATTATATCGACGAAAGAAACGAGCCGTTGTTTCCATTCGGATTTGGTTTAAGTTATACAAAATTTGATTACAGCAACATTCGTCTTTCTTCCGAAAAAATGACGGAAAGCCAGAAAATCACGGTTTCTGTTGATGTGAAAAATAGCGGAAATTTTGATGGAAAGGAAGTGGTTCAGTTATACATCCGCGACTTGGTTGGTTCGGTTACACGACCAGTTAAGGAGTTGAAGGATTTCAAAAAAATCGATTTCAAAAAAGGCGAAACCAAAACGGTTACCTTCGAAATTGACGTAGAAGATTTAAAATTCTATAATTCCGATTTAGATTTTGTCGCAGAACCTGGAACTTTCCAAGTGTTCGTCGGAACAAATTCTGATGAAGTGCTAAACAAAGAGTTTGAGTTAGTTAAATAATTATTTCATGTTTGTTTGAAGAAACCCTTTAGCGAGATTGTTAAAGGGTTTTTTCTAATTTTTTAAGATGATGAAAAAAAGTATCTTGTTATTTTGTCTGGGAATTTTTTATGCCAATGCCCAGCAAGTAAAATCTCCATCAGGAGAAATTTCGGTAAATTTTCAATTGGATAACTCCGGAAAACCTACTTACAATGTTCAATACAAAAACAAAACTGTGGTGGAAAGAAGCGGTTTGGGAATTGTTTTAAAAGATTCCGAACCTTTGAACGCTGGATTTTCTGTCGAAAATTCTTCAACAAAAACCATCAACGAAACTTGGCAACCGGTTTTAGGCGAACAAGCCAACATCAAAAATCATTGCAACGAAATGGTTTTTAATTTGGTTCAGAAAAATTCTTCGAGAAAAATCAATATAATTTTCAGGGTTTTTGACGAAGGCGTGGCGTTTCGTTACGAATTTCCGCAACAACCCAACTTGAATTATTTCATAATTAAAGACGAAGAAACGCAGTTCAACTTAACAGGAAACCACAAAACATTTTGGATTCCAGGTGATTTCGACAGTCAGGAATACAATTTTAACGAAACAAAAATTTCGGAAATCGATAACGATAAGTTGAATCTCAACAACGGAATTTCGGTAAAATCGCTTGCGGGAAAACACGTAGTTCAATCGCCATTGATGATGAAAACCGCCGATAATTTATATCTGAACATTTTTGAAGCCGCAGTTGTCAATTATCCAGTAATGCATTTGGATGTTTCGGTAAAAGATTTTAAAATGAAATCCCGGCTGGTTCCAAACGCAATTGGCGACATGGCCTATCTTCAAGCTCCAGCAGTTTCGCCGTGGAGAACAATTATGGTTAGTGATGATGCCAGAAAAATTGTATCGTCAAAAATGGTTTTAAACCTAAACGAACCTTCGAAAATCAAAGACGTTTCTTGGATCAAACCGATGAAATACGTGGGAGTTTGGTGGGAAATGCATGCTCAAATTTCGAGTTGGGATTATAGTGGAACGCAAGACGCTTCACAAAAAAATACTGGTAAAAAACCGCATGGAGCTACAACCGAAAACACAAAACGCTACATTGATTTTGCTGCAAAATATGGATTTGACGGTGTTTTGGTAGAAGGCTGGAATGTAGGTTGGGAAGATTGGTTCGGAAACTGGAAGGAAGATGTTTTCGATTTCGAAACGCCTTATCCGGATTTCGATATTGAAGAAATCAGCCGTTACGCAAAATCAAAAAATGTAAAAATGATTATGCACAACGAAACGTCGGGTTCAGTTTCCAACTACGAAAGAAGATTGGATCGTGCCTTGAATGTGATGCAGAAATACAGTTATCCGGCTGTAAAAACGGGTTATGTTGGAAAAATTATTCCGAGAGGAGAATTTCATGATGGTCAAGCGATGGTCAACCACTTTAATTTCGTGCCACAACGTGCCGCAGAATATAAGGTGATGGTCAATTCACACGAATCTTCACGTCCAACTGGAGTTCACAGAACTTGGCCAAATTACATCGCAGCCGAAGCCGCTCGAGGAAATGAATTCAACGGTTGGAGCGACGGAAATCCTCCAGCTCACGAAACTATTTTGCCATTTACAAGATTGCTTGGTGGTCCGATGGATTACACTCCGGGAATTTTCGAAATTAAAATGAACGTGTACAATCCGGAGAAAACCGAGCAAGTTCATACCACTTTGGCGAAACAGTTGGCGCTTTACGTAACGCTTTATTCGCCTTTGCAAATGGCTGCCGATTTACCGCAGAATTACGAAAAATATTTGGATGCATTTCAGTTTATTCGTGACGTCGCCTTGGATTGGGACGAGAGTTTGTACCTCGAAGCAGAACCTGGCGATTATTTAACGGTTGCCCGAAAAGAAAAAGGAAAAGAGAATTGGTTTGTTGGCGCAATCACAGATGAAAATCCGAGAAACAGTGCAATTTCCTTGAACTTTTTAACTCCCGGAAAAAAATACAAAGCGGTAATTTATCAGGATGGAAAAAATGCGCATTGGCAAAATGATCCGATTAATTACGAAATAAAAACGATGGAAGTAACTTCTAAAACCAAACTGAAATTGAACTTGGCGGCAGGTGGAGGAACGGCAATTAGCATCATTTCAGTAAAATAATTTAAGATGAATTTTTTCAAAAATAAATTTAAACAGATCGCAATTGGAACTTTTGTTGTCGCCACTTTTTTTTCTTCGGAAGAAATAATCGCACAGCAAAAAACCTTCTGCAACCCGATAAATGTGGATTATGGTTACACGCCAATTCCCAATTTTGCCGAAAACGGAAAACACCGTGCCACGGCGGATCCCGTGATTGTGACATTCAAAGGAAAATATTTTCTTTTTTCGACCAATCAGTGGGGATATTGGTGGAGTGATGATATGTTGAATTGGAAATTCGTTTCGAGAAAATTTTTGCTTCCGCAACACAAAGTGTACGATGAACTTTGCGCTCCAGCGGTTTGGGTAATGAAAGACGAAATGTACGTCATCGGTTCAACTCACGGACCAACTTTCCCTATTTGGAAAAGCAAAAATCCGACAATTGACGACTGGGAAATTGCAGTCGATTCCTTAAAAGTTGGCGCTTGGGATCCGGCATTTTTATACGATGAAGAAAAGGATAAATTATTTTTGTATTGGAATTCGAGCAACAAATTTCCGTTGCTTGGAACTGAAATCAATACCAAAACCTTGCAATCTGACGGTTACGTGAAGCCGTTGATGACACTTGAACCGGAAGATCACGGTTGGGAACGTTTTGGCGAATACAATGATAATGTGTTTCTTCAACCGTTTATGGAAGGTGCGTGGGTTACCAAATATAAGGACAAATATTATTTGCAATATGGAGCTCCCGCAACGGAATTTAGCGGTTATGCAGATGGAGTTTACGTAAGCAAAGATCCTTTGGAAGGTTTTGCGTATCAATCGCACAATCCGTTTTCCTACAAACCGGGAGGTTTTGCCAGAGGTGCAGGTCACGGAGCGACTTACCAGGATAATTTCGGAAATTGGTGGCACGTTTCGACCATTATTTTAGGCGTAAAAAATAATTTTGAACGACGTCTGGGAATTTGGCCAGCTGGTTTTGACAAAGACGATGTGATGTATTGCAACACCGCTTATGGCGATTATCCAACATTTCTTCCACAAAAAAATGCCGATCATATTAAAGGATTATTTTCGGGTTGGATGTTGCTGAATTACAACAAACCGGTTCAGGTTTCTTCAACTTTAGGAGGTTATCACGCGAATTACGCAGTTGATGAAGATATGAAAACGTATTGGTCGGCAAAATCTGGAGAGAAAGGCGAGTGGTTTCAAACAGATTTAGGCGAAGTTTCTACGGTAAATGCCATTCAGGTGAATTATGCCGATCAAGATGTTGCCGATGATTTTCTCGGAAAAAAACAGGGAACGTTTCATCAGTATAAAATTTTGATGTCGAATGATGGCAAAAAATGGACAACTTTGGTTGACAAAAGCCAGAACAAAACCGACGTTCCACACGATTACATCGAACTTGAAAAACCAGCAAAAGCCAGATATCTTCGTTTGGAAAATATTAAAATGCCAACTGGAAAATTTGCGCTTTCGGGACTTCGAGTGTTTGGAAAAGGTTCGGGGCAAACTCCAGGCGAAGTGGAAAAATTCATCGTCTTAAGAGCCGATCCGAAAAAATTTGGCGAGAGAAGAAGCGCTTGGCTCAAATGGAAACAAAACGAGAAAGCCGACGGTTACGTAATTTATTTTGGAAAGTCTCCAGACAAATTATACGGAAGCATCATGGTTTACGGCAAAAACGAATATTTCATGACCGCATTGGACAGAACCGACGAATATTATTTTCAGATTGAAGCCTTCAACAACAACGGAATTGGCCCAAAATCTGAAACGAAAAAAGTCAACTAATCCGTTGAAAAAATATTCTTACAAGTCGTATTTTAGCGAAGTATTGATGTATATTTAGCACTTGCAAATTTTCTTTTGAAAATAAAAAGCAACCCATTTTTATAAATTTTAAATTTTAACAGAGACAAACATGGCCTCTCAACAATCAAACTCAAACAATTCAGCACTTTACACCCTTACCACCGTATTTTTCTTCTGGGGTTTCATTGGTGCTTCAAATGGAGTATTCATTCCATTTTGTAAAGCAAAATTTGGTTTAGATCAATTTCAAAGTCAGCTAATTGACTTCGCATTTTACGGTGCTTATTATTTAGGTGCGCTTTTGCTTTTTATTTTTAGTGGAATTGCCAAAAAAGATATTTTAAATGCTTGGGGTTTTAAAAAAGGTATCGTTAACGGATTATTGATTAGTGCCGTTGGTGCGGCATTTATGATTTATGCCGTTACCGTTGGAAGTTATGCTTTAATTCTTGCGGCATTATTTGTGGTGGCGTTAGGATTTTCGCTTCAGCAAACTTCGGCACAACCGTTTGCTGCTTCACTTGGAGAACCTAAAACAGCTTCACACCGATTAAATTTAACCGGAGGAATCAACTCTTTCGGGACAACCATCGGACCAATTGTCGTTTCAATTGCTTTATTTGGAGTAGTTTCCGGAGTAAACATTGAAGAATTTGCCCAAAAAGCGGATTCATTGAGCAAAATGGAAATTTTGTATTCTTGTGTTGGAGCTTTATTTTTAATAGTGGCGGGTTATTTTTATTTTTCAAAAAAATTACCTCACGGAAAAAGCGATTCTCGATTTGAAACCGCTAACAAAGCAACCACTACGCTAATCGTAATCACTTTGGCATTAATTGCGATTTTTGCTTACATTTTTTCTCGTTACGAAGATCCGGAATTTATCAGTCGTTTTATTGAAAATAAAGAAGTAGATTATTTAGGATTAGGCTTGACTATCGCTTCGCTATTAGTGATTGTTGTAGGATTGTTGTACGCAAATTTTGCTGCAAAAAGTAAACCTGAAGGTTGGGGAGCCATGCAATATCCTCAATTGGTTTTAGGAATGTTAGCGCTTTTTACATACGTTGGAGTGGAAGTTACCATTCAAAGTAATTTAGCCGAATTATTAGGAACCGACGCTTTCGGAAACATTGAAGGTTCAGGAATTGCACCATATATTTCAATGTATTGGGGAAGTTTAATGATTGGTCGTTGGGCTGGAGCGATTACGGTTTTCAATCCTTCAAACAGCATGCGAAAAATTTTATTAATCGTTGTTCCTTACTTGGCTTATGGCGTGGTTTTGTTGGCAAATTCTATTTCCGGACAAGACATCACACCGTTGTATGCTTATGCTGGAGTTGTAGCGTTGCAAATCGCGGGATTCTTTTTAGGTCAAGATAAACCGGCAAAAACGTTGATGATTTTCGGATTAATGGGAATGATAGCCATGATCATCGGATTGTTTTCAACTGGAACAACCGCAATTTACGCTTTCATGAGTGGAGGATTATTTTGTAGTATCATGTGGCCGGCAATTTTCGCTTTGGGAATCACAGGTTTAGGAAAATATACTTCTCAAGGTTCGGCGTTTTTAGTAATGATGATTTTAGGTGGTGGAATTATCCCGCCATTACAAGGAAAAATTTCTGACATCATCGGAATTCACGAATCGTATTTCATTCCAGTTCTGTGTTTCGCCTATTTAGGTTTCTACGGATTTATTGTAAAAGGAATCCTGAAAAAACAAAACATCGATGTTGACGCAATCGAATCTGAAGGCGGACATTAATCTGCTAAAGAAAAAATAAAATACCAACCGGGACAAAAAGTTATCATTACCTTTGTCCCGGTTTTTTTATTGGTTATGAAATTTTCAAAATACTACCTTTCGGCGATTACAGCCTATTTAATCTGGGGATTTTTTAGTCTTGGATTAAAACCTTTAGCCAATTTTGCATCGCTCGATATTTTATTTTACCGAGTTTTTCTCTGCGTAATTTTAATGGTTGCAATTAATGTTTTTTTCCGAAAAAAAGTAATCAAAGAAACTTACAGCGAATTCAAATCGTTAGAGAAAAAAGAAAAAAACTCCATTATTTTCCTCATCATTTCTGGAACGTTTTTACTAACAGCCAATTGGTTTTTTTTCATTTACGTGATGAACCACATTAACGTCAAAGCTGCCGGATTTGCCTATTTGGTTTGCCCAATTTTAACCGCTGTTTTTGCTTCCATTATTTTAAAAGAAAAATTATCTGCGTTACAAAAAATTGCCGTTGCGATTAGTTTTTTTAGTTGTATGATGTTGGCAATGAGTCATTTGAAAGATGTTATTTACAGTTTAATTGTAGGAGCTACTTATGCTTTGTATTTGGTAAGCCAAAGAAAAAATACCCGAATCGATAAGTTCTTAATGCTTGGCATTCAGTTGTTTGGAATGGCCTGTATCTTGTTGCCGTTTTACCCAATTTACAGCCAACCTTTTCCTACAGAAACTAATTTTTTTATTTTTATTCCAATTATTTCCGTGCTCTTTACAATTATCCCAATGTATTTGAGTCTGTACGCTTTAAAAGGTGTTAACTCGTCCACAGTGGGAATTTTAATTTACATCAATCCGATCATTAATTTTTTTCTGGCGGTATTTTTGTTCCACGAAAAAATCTCCGAAACGCAAATCATCGCTTACACTTTAATCATGATTGCCGTTGCCATTTTTAATTATTCGGTCTTCGCCAAAAGAAAAACCGTGGCGCTAAAAATGTAATTTTTTATGAAGAAAATTTATTTTGATAACGCTTCAACCACAGCAATTCTTCCTGAAGTTATTGCCGAAATGACGCGTTCGTTGCAAGAAGATTTTGGCAATCCATCTTCGACACATAGTTTTGGCAGAAGTTCTAAAACTGCAATTGAAACCGCACGAAAAAATATTGCGAAGCAAATCAATGCAACCGCCCAAGAAATTATTTTTACTTCAGGCGGAACCGAAGCGAACAACTTGGTTTTGCGTTCGGCAGTGGAAAATTTAGGAATTCAGCGAATTATAACCAGCAAAATTGAACATCACGCAGTTTTACATACCGTTGAAGCGCTTCAAAAAACGAATGTTTTTAGAATAGATTTTGTAGAATTAGAAGCCAACGGAAACATTTCCTTGCCACATTTGGAAAAATTATTAGAAGAAAAAATTCCTACGTTGGTTTCGCTTATGCACGTGAATAACGAAACGGGAAATATTTTAGACATAAAAAAAGTTGCTCAAATTTGCCATCAAAATCAAGCGCTTTTCCACTCAGATACGGTGCAATCTATGGGGAAAACGGAGCTTGATTTACAAGAAATCCCAGTTGATTTTATCGTGGCTTCGGCTCATAAATTTCATGGGCCAAAAGGTGTTGGGTTTTTATTTGTGAGAAAAAATACTGGTTTGCAACCTATTATTTTTGGTGGCGAACAAGAAAAAGGACTTCGTGCCGGAACCGAATCTGTTCATAATATTGTGGGAATGGCGAAGGCTTTTGAACTTTCTTATGAAAATTTAGAGGTTGATAGACATCACATTTCAGAATTAAAAAATTATTTCATAAAACAATTAGAATCAAATTTTCCTGAGTTTAAAATTAATGGAAATCAAGACGGGTTTTATAATATTGTGAATGTTCTGTTGCCTTTTTCAGAAGACAAAACATCTATGATTTTGTTTAATTTAGATATGAAAGGAATTGCGGTTTCTCGTGGAAGTGCTTGCCAATCCGGAAGTATCAAACCTTCACACGTATTGCAAGAAATTTTATCTGAAGATGATATCAGAAAACCAAGCTTGCGTATTTCGTTCAGCCATTTCAATTCACAAGAAGACGTGGATATTTTGATTGAGGCGTTGAAGGGGATTTAAAGTCATTGCGAGGAACGAACAATCCAATCAAGATTGTCAACGTCATTGCGAGGAACGAAGCAATCACATAATCAGAGTTTGCAATCGTGGTGATGAGATTGCTTCGTTCCTTGTAATAACAGTCCGGCAATGACAGTCACGAAAAAACAAAAAAAAATCCGTTTTGAACACAAAACGGATTTTTTATTTATTAAGTCTATAATCTTAAGTCTATAATCTTAAGTCTTAAATCTATAATCTTAAATCTAATATCTCAAATCTTATATCTAAAATTAAAGGTGAATCACTTCGTCATAAGCGGCTGCAGCAGCTTCCATCACGGCTTCACTCATGGTTGGATGCGGATGCACAGATTTAATGATTTCGTGACCGGTAGTTTCTAATTTTCTAGCCACAACAGCTTCGGCAATCATGTCCGTCACGCCAGCACCAATCATGTGGCAACCTAACCATTCGCCGTATTTTGCATCAAAAATTACTTTTACAAAACCGTCAGGAGTTCCGCTGGCTTGTGCTTTTCCAGAAGCCGAAAACGGAAATTTCCCGATTTTTAGTTCGTAACCTTTTTCTTTGGCTTGTTTTTCGGTTAAACCGACAGAAGCAATCTCCGGAGTGGCGTAAGTACAACCCGGAATGTTGCCGTAATCAAGCGCTTCCACGTGAAGACCAGCAATTTTTTCAACACATATAATTCCTTCAGCCGATGCCACGTGAGCCAAAGCCTGACCCGGAACGATGTCGCCAATTGCGTAGTAACCCGGGATGTTGGTTTGGTAATATTTGTTTACCAAAACTTTATCTCTATCAGTAGCAATTCCTACATCTTCTAAACCAATATTTTCAATATTCGATTTAATTCCTACAGCAGAAAGCACGATGTCAGCTTCCAAAATTTCTTCGCCTTTGGCAGTTTTTACGGTAGCTTTCACGCCATTTCCAGAAGTGTCCACTTTTTCAACCGACGCATTAGTCATGATGTTGATTCCCGCTTTTTTCAACGAACGCTCAAATTGTTTTGAGATATCTTCGTCTTCCACCGGAACGATATTTGGCATAAATTCTACAATCGTAACTTGGGTTCCCATCGAATTGTAAAAATGCGCAAACTCCACTCCAATCGCTCCAGAACCTACCACAATCATCGATTTTGGTTGCTCTGGCAAAGTCATTGCTTGGCGGTAACCAATTACTTTTTTACCATCTTGAGGAAGATTTGGCAATTCGCGCGAGCGAGCTCCCGTAGCCAAAATGATGTGATCCGCAGAAAGTTCCGTTACTTTTCCGTCTTTGTCCGTCACTTCTACTTTTTTGCCAGGTTTTACTTTTCCGGCACCGTTGATGACCTCAATTTTATTTTTTTTCATCAAAAATTGAACACCTTTACTCATTCCTTCGGCAACACCTCTTGAACGCGAAATCACGGCATTAAAATCTTTGTCATATTCCTTAATCGTCAATCCGTAATCCAAAGCATGTTTCAAATAATCAAAAACCTGAGCCGATTTCAAAAGCGCTTTTGTAGGAATACAACCCCAGTTAAGGCATATTCCACCCAAATTTTCTTTTTCAACAACGGCTACTTTAAAGCCAAGTTGCGAAGCACGAATAGCAGTTACATAACCACCCGGACCACTTCCTACAACAATAATATCGTATTTCATCTGTAAAGGATTTTCAAAATTTTTCGGCACGAAATTACGCAAATATTTTCTAGAAATAAAGTTTTTTTGGAGCTGTTTCCTGCTTTCCGCTGTATCCTTCCGCTTCGCTACAGGGATGCCGCTTCAATCAGGGCTAGGGGAAAGTGCAAACCAAGATATTTTTGCTTTAAACAATTGATAGACTAAACTTCCGCCGCAAACTGTGAATAATATAAGTTTTTGTAATAACCAACTTCTTTGTTGATAAGTTCATAATGCGTTCCCTCTTCAACAACGTTTCCGGCATCCATAACGATAATTTTATCAGCATTTACAATTGTTGCTAAACGATGCGCAATCACAATTGAAGTTCTGCCTTTGGTAATCGTTTCGGTGGCTTTTTGGATTAAATCTTCAGAATAAGAATCGATTGAAGAAGTGGCCTCATCCAAAATCAAAATGCTCGGATTACTCACAAAAGCTCGCAAAAAAGCAATTAATTGCCTTTGTCCGGACGAAAGC
This sequence comes from Bacteroidota bacterium, assembly GCA_023387965.1. GTDB lineage: Bacteria > Bacteroidota > Bacteroidia > Flavobacteriales > Flavobacteriaceae > Flavobacterium. The sequence goes on from JAEWHE010000014.1 coordinate 304,538, forward strand.
ATCACGCCACGTTCTTTCACATTGTAATCGTAACCGTTTGGCAATCCCATGATAAAATCGTGAACGCCAATTTCTTTTGCGGCAGCAATAACCGTTTCTCGTGAAATGGTTGGATTTTCGAGTGTAATATTGTTGAAAATGGTATCGGCAAAAAGAAAAACATCTTGCAAAACCACCGAAATCTGACGACGCAAACTTTCGAGTGTAAATTCTCGGATGTTGGTTCCATCTACCGTTATTTCTCCCGAATTAATTTCGTAAAAACGATTTAATAAATTGATAATCGTAGATTTTCCGGCTCCCGTTGCGCCAACAATTGCGATAGTTTCTCCAGGTTTTGCAGAAAGATTAATTCCTTTCAGCACATTTTCTTTTCCGGTATAACTGAAAACAACATTGTTAAAATCGATATTTCCTTCGAATACCGGAGCAATTTTTTGTCCATCATCCTGAATATCTTGATGCACATCTAACACGTCGAAAACACGGTTGGCGGCAATCATTCCCATTTGCATTTCATTAAATTTATCTGCAATTTGTCTCAACGGATTGTACAACATTCCGATGTACATCGTATAGGAAAACAAATCTCCGAAAGTAGTTCCGCTGTCGCCAGCGATAATTTGCAAACCACCGTACCAAACCACTAATCCAAGTGAAATAGAAGAAATAATATCGGCAATTGGAAAAAAAATAGAGTTGTACCATACGTTTTTAACCCATGCTTTTTTATGCTTGTCGTTAATGACTTTAAACTTTTCATACTCAATATCTTCGCGAGAAAAAAGCTGAACGATTTTCATTCCGGTTACACGTTCTTGTACGAAGGTATTAAGGTTGGTAACTTGGGTTCGTACTTCTTCAAAAGCCGATTTCATTTTTTTCTGAAAAATTCTCGTGGCAATTACTAAAATCGGCATCGCACACATGACAATTAACGTAAGTTTCCAATTCATGTAAAGCATAAATCCGAGAACCACAAACATTTTCAGCAAGTCACTGATTATCATGAACAAACCTTGACTAAAGATTTTTGCAATGCTTTCAATGTCAAAAACGGTTCTTGTTACTAACTTTCCAACAGGTTCATTGTCGAAAAATTTCATTCTAAATTGACTAATATGTGAAAAAAGTTTTACACGAATATCTCTGATAATATCTTGTCCTAACCAGTTTGCCAAATACACAAAATAAAATTGAGAAATCACTTCGAGCATCAGCACGAATCCCATTAACAAAATATAATTTAACAACCCTGATTGGTCTCCAGGCTCAATATATTCGTCAACCGTAAGTTTAAGTAAATAGGGGCGAAGTGCGGCAAAAATCGACAAGGAAACTGCAAAAACAATCACCCAATAATACATCGCTTTATACGGTTTTGTATAATGCATGATGCGTTTAAAAACAGAAGTATTTGATTTTGCCATTTTATTTTGTGGAGCAATTTTTTTTGCCGAAATTATTTGTTGCTAATATACGGATATTCAACACGGGTTAAAAATAATCCATGTGCAGGTGCCGAAGCGCCAGCGTTTCCGCGGTTTTTACTTTCAATGATGGTTCTCAAATTTTCTACAGATTTTTTTCTGGTACCAATTTCAACCATCGTTCCTACAATCGCGCGAACCATGTTACGCAAAAATCTATCAGCTGCAATGGTAAAGATAAGTTTCGAGCCTTGTTGAATCCAATTAGCTTCCATGATTTCGCAATTAAATGTTCGAACGTCGCTGTGGGTTTTTGAAAAGCACTCAAAATCAGTGTATTCAAATAAAATTTTCGCCGCTTCATTCATTAATTTCACATCGGGAACGAGGTGACAAAACCAACTTTGCTCGTTATTGAAAACATTTTTTTGCGTGTCAATGTGGTATTCGTAAGTTCTTTTGGTAGCGTCAAATCTGGCATGAGCATCATTTGAAACTTCGTAAATGTTAGCAACGGCAATGTCTTTTGGTAAAAACGAATTAAGTTTTTGTATTAAGCTATTTTGGTCAAAGTTTTCTTCAAAATCAAAATGAGCAAACATTTGGCTCGCATGAACACCCGAATCTGTTCGTCCAGCTCCAACAATTTCTAAATCCGAACGCAACAAAGTATTCAATGCTTTGGTCAAAGTTTCCTGAACAGAAGAAGCATTTGGTTGAGATTGCCAACCGTGATAATTTTTGCCGTTGTAAGAAAATTCAATAAAATATCTCAAGATAATTGCTGTAGAAATTTGAAATGCAAAGATACACATTCGGGAGAAAAATTAGTTGATTTATCTGAAGATGAAAAGGCGATATGTTTAGATTTTTCGGGTTTGATGTGGTAATTTTGTTTTTGAGATTTATTATTGATGAAAAAAATTTTACTGCTTTCAGACACACATAGTTACCTTGATGACGCCATTTTGAAGCACGTGGATTGGGCTGACGAGGTTTGGCATGCGGGAGATATTGGCGATTTAAAAGTGACGGATGATATCAAAAAACGAAAGCCTTTGCGAGGCGTTTACGGCAATATCGATAATCATGAAGCGCAACTTGAATTTCCGCTTCACAACCGTTTTATTTGTGAAAAAATAGATGTTTGGATCACGCATATTGGCGGTTATCCCGGAAAATATCAGCAAACGATTCGGGAGGAGATTACAAGAAATCCACCGAAATTATTTATTTGCGGACATTCGCACATATTAAAGGTGATGTTTGACAAAAAATTAAATTTATTGCACATGAACCCGGGAGCTTGTGGTGTTCACGGGTTTCATCAGGTAAGGACTATGTTACGGTTTATTATTGATGGGGAAAAAATTACGAATCTGGAAGTAATTGAATTAGGAAATCGCGGTTAAATCTTTTGTTTTTTTTTCCGAAGATTACTGAAATGCCTGAACTTTACTTTTTCTAACCCTGACGGGAGGGAAGAACATTTTTTGCCACTTTTTCTGTGGCAAAAAATTTCTGGAAGGACGGCAGGAAAATGGTTTCCAAAAATGCCTGAACGATTCGTTTAAAAAAAAAGATTATTTTTTGATATTTTTAATTTTGATGAAAACGATGGTTCCTGCTTGGTTTTTTGAGCTTACCGAGAAACTTCCGCCGAGGTGTTTGATGCGAGATTTAATCTGGGTAAGTCCAAATCCTGCGCTTGTTTTTGATTTTGAAGTGTCGAAACCAACGCCATCGTCTTCAACGGTAATGAGGAGTTGATTGTGATTTTCTTCGAGCGTGAGGTAAGCTTTTTTTGCCTGGCTGTGCTTGATGATGTTGTTGAAAAGTTCGGTGACGATGTAATAAATTTTTAATTCAAAATCTTCTCCAAAACGGCGACTTTCCGGGATATAATTGTAATATTCGAACTTGATGATGGAGTTTGAATTTTTTTCGCAAAGGTCTTGCAAAGCGTGAAATAACCCGAATTTCGACAGTAATGGAGGCACGAGTTCGTGAGATAAATCGCGGACATTGTCGTGGGCTTCTTTGATGATTTCTTTTACTTTTTTAATTTCGGGGTTATTTTTGTCGGAATTGGCGGCAAGAAAAGCGGAAAGGTGCAAACCAGCGGATGAAAGTAACGCGCTAATTCCGTCGTGAAGTACGGATGCAACTTGCTGACGTTCAGATTCTTGACCATCAAGAGTAGCGTTGATTATATTTTGTTTTACTTCCCGATCCATTTCGATAAAACTGTTTTTTTGTTTCAAACGAAGGTTTTGGTAAAAGAAATAAAACATGATGGTACTAAAGGCAAATAAGGCGATAAAGATTAGAATTACCTTATGGTTGTTGCGTTGACGTTCCTCTAAACCTTTTTGTTTTTCGGCATTTAGACGCTCAATTTTTTCGATTTGATAACGTGTTTCGACTTCATTTATGGCTTTTTTGATATTGTCCTCATAAATGGTTTCGTTCACTTCCATGTATTTGTTGGCGTAATCAAGTGCGTTTTTAAAATCACCGCTTTGTTCATAAGCGTAAGAAAGGTTGATGTAAACATCTCCAACTTGTTGAGAAATACTGTCTTGGGGGATTAAATCAAGTAATTTTTTGAATTCGTGGATTCCTTTTTTATAGTTTTCTTCAGCTACTAAATAATGATATCCTAAATTGTGTAATGCAGTGGCAATACGCTCTTTGTCGTTGCTTTTATAGGCAAAATGAGCTGAGGAGTCTAAATATTTTTTGGCGGTTGTGAATTCATTTTTAGTGGCATAAAACGTGTAATAGTTGTTGTAACTTACGGCTAAGTCGCTAACATTTGAAGTTTTATGAGCGTTATCACGAACCAGTTTTAAATAGTATGAGGTGCTGTCGGAATTGGTTTCTAAGTGGAGTTTAAACAATCGTTGGTAAAGAGAAATATCGGGATCTTTGATTTTTTTTTCTTTTGCTATTGCCAACGACTTATGGTAATATTGTTTGGCTTTCTTGTAATCTCGAAGGGTTGAATATCGATGCCCAATTTCTTGAATAATTTTAATTCTGAGCTCACTGAGGTTTTGTTTTTCGGCGACAGCTAACGCGTTGAAAAGTGTTTCTAAAGATTTTTTAGTATCGTTAAGATAAAAGTAAAATCGTGATTTCTTTATACTTGAATCGCAAAATTCTGGATACTTTTTATTTTTTAAATGTTGTTCCGATAAGGCACGAGAGTAATTTAAACCTTTGTAAAATTCCTTATGCTTTTGATAATACGATATGGAATCCTTAAAAGTGTTTGGAAAAACCGTGTTTATAAAAAGAAGCATAAACACGGTTAAGAAAAATTTTTTAAATTCTGAAAATGTCATCTACTCGAAATCTTGGCTTTACCACTTTTTTACCAACATTGGTTAATTGCACATCTGGTAATTCAAATCCAACATCTAAAAAATCGTCTTTTGATTCGAAATTTTCTGTATGAGATTGAAAGTCAGGTGAAGGCGAAGTTTCTCCGGATTGCAGTGCAACTGATACAATATGTAAATCATTACCATCAGTAGAAACAGTATAATCACAGTTAATAGGAATGTCGAAAGACAAAATAAAATCTGTAGGGTGTTTTTCTAAGCCGTAAATTCGTAAGTAAGCTGACATATATTAAAAAAATTAATTGGTTACTAATTGTTCAAAAGGTTGTGTTTCATGGCATACTTAACCAACCCAATGGTTGATTTTACATTTAATTTTTTAATCAAATTTTTCCGATGCGTTTCAACAGTATTTGGGCTGATATGGAGTTCCTTGCCAATTTGAACACCGCTGTATTCTAAAGAAATTAGTCGCAAAACTTCGAGCTCACGTTCAGTAATAGCGGAAGGCGGTAACTCTTCTTGAACATAAGAAGGTTGTACGATATTGGCAAATGACTGAAAAACACGGTCGCGAATGCTTTGGGAAAAATATTCTTCTCCATGATAAACCGTTTCAATCGCTTCCTGAATGCTTTCTCCCGCACTTTGCTTGCTTAAATAGCCGCTTGCGCCAAGTTTTAAAACTTGTTTAATAATTTTTACATCGTCATAACTAGAAAGAACAATCACTTTGCAGTAATAACCTTTTTCTTGAAATTCTCTCAAAACATCAATGCCATCTTTTTTAGGCATATTGATATCCATCACTAAGATATCCGGTTTTTTTTCGATGATGTCTTCTACAAGATTTTCGCCATTAAGGGCATGACCAACAATTTCAAATTTAGGATTTGTATTTAGCAACATGGTAATGCCTTCAATTAAGACTTGATGGTCGTCAGCTAAATATATTTTGATTTTGTGGTTCATTTTTCAGGGGGTTGAACATTTTCAAATTTAACATAAATTTTTAAACCGTCTAATTTTTTTGTTACTTAAACGGTAAACGGCTTAAAAAGCAGTTGAATGACAAAAAAAAGCCCATCGATAAAGATGGGCTTTTTACGCACTAAATAAACTAAGTTTATAGGTTTATCTCAATCTATCCGCAGATTTTACGAGATCTTCGTCCTTTTTTATGGCTCTATTGGCGAGCACAAGAAAAACGATAGAAAAAATAGGCATGAACATCCCAATACCCTTCTCTGGAGTCGCCACTCCTCCGGGTAAGTTTAGCGAATGATATACAAACAAACCTAATAAAATTAAATTTAATATCATGTTCAATCTGCAAAGCACAAATTGAAGTTTTCTGTTTTTATAAAGGAAAATAGTTACAAGCGAAAGTGCTGCACTTCCTAAAAATAAAAGAACATCTATGGTATGATCAGTAAAATAAACCGCTTTATTTCCGGAAGCGTCTGTTTCCAATGGAAATAAAAAAGGCATCACTCCCATCGCTAAAAAGGATAGGAAAAGATAAACCGTTTGAATTCGTTGGATCATATTTTTGTCATTTTGTTGCACAAAAATAATTGAATATTTTTAAGAACCGCTATTGCATATTTAAAAAATAATTGTAATATTGCATTGTAAATCCGTAACAGCTTCATTTCGCGGATTGTATGTTTACAAAAAAATCCACACTTTTATTTCTACATTAATTTATTCTTCAAATTTTATATGTTTGACATTTCTGTTTTAAAAGAAATGAAGCTTTCTGAGCTTCAAGACATTGCAAAAGCAACAAAAAAAATAAAATTTCACGGCGTTAAAAAAGACGAACTTATTTATAAAATTCTTGATTATCAAGCAGCTAATCCACAAGAAATTGCTTCTGATAAAAAAGTTACAGACGAAAAACCAAAACGCGCCCGAATTGCTTCGCCTAAAAATGAGGAAGGAGATACAGCAACGCCGGAAACGAAAATACCTGCAGAAAATGTAACTGCCGAAATACCTTCAACCGAAAATCCTTCGGATGAAAAACAAGGAAAACAAAAGTTTCAGAAAAAATTTGACAAAAGTCAAAATATATCTGGTGAAATTGCCGAGAAAAATGTGGTAAACGCTCCTGTTGCCACTTCTGCTGAAAAAACTGCACCTAAAGAAAATTTGCAAAAGCAAAAACAAAAAGGACCAAATCCTAACCAAAATAAAAACCAAAATCCGAATCAGAACCAAAGCCAAAATCAGGCTTCTCATTCGAATAACAACCAAAATCAGAATTCTAATTCTAACCAAAATCAAAATTCTAATCAAAATCAGAATTTTAAAAACAATAAAAAAACGACCAATTTCCGTGATGCCGATTACGAATTTGACGGAATTATTGAAAGTGAAGGCGTTCTTGAAATGATGCCGGATGGTTACGGATTTTTACGTTCGTCTGACTATAATTATTTGGCTTCGCCAGATGATATTTACCTTTCAACTTCGCAAATTAGATTGTTTGGTTTAAAAACCGGTGATACTGTAAAAGGCGTCGTTCGTCCTCCAAAAGAAGGTGAAAAATATTTTCCATTAGTTAAAGTTTTGAAAATCAATGGTCACGACCCGCAAGTGGTGAGAGATCGCGTTTCATTTGAACATTTAACACCTTTGTTTCCTAATGAAAAATTTGATTTGGCAGGAAAACAAAGTTCAATTTCAACCCGAATTATTGACTTATTTTCGCCAATAGGAAAAGGACAACGTGGTATGATTGTGGCGCAACCGAAAACTGGAAAAACGGTTTTGCTAAAAGACATTGCTAATACAATTGCTGCGAATCATCCTGAAGTTTATTTGATTGTTTTGTTGATTGATGAACGTCCGGAAGAAGTTACTGATATGCAACGAAGCGTTAGGGGAGAAGTGATTGCTTCAACCTTTGACGAACCTGCAGAAAGACACGTAAAAGTGGCAAATATTGTTTTGGAAAAAGCAAAACGTTTGGTAGAATGTGGTCACGATGTGGTGATTCTTTTGGATTCAATTACGCGTTTAGCAAGAGCTTACAACACTGTTCAGCCTGCATCTGGTAAGGTGTTGAGTGGTGGTGTTGATGCCAATGCGTTGCAAAAACCAAAGAGATTTTTTGGTGCCGCAAGAAATATCGAAAACGGCGGTTCGTTGAGTATCATTGCAACAGCTTTGACCGAAACAGGTTCTAAAATGGATGAGGTGATTTTCGAGGAATTTAAAGGAACCGGAAATATGGAACTTCAGTTAGATAGAAAAATTGCCAACCGCAGAATTTTCCCTGCCATTGATTTAACTTCTTCAAGTACAAGACGTGACGATTTACTTTTAGACGAAGGAACTATTCAAAGAATGTGGATTATGCGAAAATATTTGGCTGATATGAATCCGGTGGAAGCGATGGATTTTATCAACGACCGTTTCAAAAAAACCAGAAATAACGAGGAATTTTTAATCTCAATGAACGATTAATTTCGAGTGAATTTTTATAAAAAAAACTCCAATCAGAAATGGTTGGAGTTTTTTATTTTTGGATAAATCACAATTTTTTTGTTGCCAAAATAGAATAAACCATCGGAATTTTATTTTCAAAATGTTTAATCCTGAATTTTCCCGGCTCGATTTCGACCACTTCGTTGAAACAATCGTATGGAGAATAGTCATGCTCATGGAATTCGTTCAGCTCTAAATTTTGCTTTAGCAAACTATTAAGTAACTCGCTCAAACTGTGATTCCAGCTAATTTCTTTTCGGGTGATTGGCGCATTTTTTTCGGCGTAAGTGCCAACAGTTTCTTCAATAATCGGCTTATCTTTAAAGTATCGGTATTGGATTTTTTTAAAATTATTGTCAAACATCCAAACCACAGGATGAAAATCCGCCATAATAAATTTTCCGCCAGGTTTCAAAAAAGTGGCGACCACATTTGCCCATTTGTCTAAATCCGGAAGCCAACCAATAGTTCCGTAACTAGTAAAAACAATGTCAAATTTTTCATTTAAAAAATGAGGCAAACTATAAATATCACAGTTTATAAATTGGGTGTTCAGGTTAAGTTCGTTGGCAGTTTTTATAGCAAAATCAATGGCTTTTTCAGAAAAATCAACTCCAGTAGCAATCGCGCCAAGCCGAGAAAGCGAAATTGTATCTTGCCCAAAATGACATTGAAGGTGCAATATTTTTTTGTTTTCAATATTTCCCAAAAGCGCCAATTCAATTTCGTTGAGGGAACTTTTCCCTCTTAAAAATTCTTCTTGGTTGTAAAATTCCGAAGCAATGTGAAATTCCGTGCGGTCGTTCCACGCTTTTCTGTTGGTTTCCAAATAATCTTCCATGTGCGAATAATTTTTGAATAAATGTATAAAAAAAGCCTTTTCAAAATTTCGAAAAGGCTTCTTATTATCTTGATTACACAAAATTAGTTTACCAAAATTTTCTTGGTAGTTGATTTATTTTCTGCGGAAATCTTCAAGAAATAGAATCCGGAAGGTAGATTTTCTAAAGAATAAGTATTTCCGGACGCATTTGGTTTCTGAATATTTTGAATAATTTGCCCATTGATAGAAATCAATTGAATTTCGTCTAAAACAATTTCTGAATCAATATTAATTCGGTGATTGTTAGCGGGATTTGGATAAACCGAAAGCGATGCTAAAACATCGAAATTTTCGGTTGCCAGGTTTTGCCAACGATTTTGTGCCGCAGGACCACCCCAAATCATCGTTGCCAAATAAGGATTGTCAATAAAAGGATTTCGGTTTCCCTGACCGTATGTGTTAGAAGCGTTTCCTAAATAAGTATTTCGTCGGTCTTCATATTCCGAAACCGGATCTTGCGCATTCCATTCCAATAATAAATTTACCATATTGTTATCAATCGCATTTCTACTTCCACTCACAATATTAGTTGGCAAACAACGATTTCCGTATCTCACGTACATGTACATAATCATTCGTGCAACATCTCCTTTCCATTCATCTCCAGGATACCAACCTCCAGCAACATCGCCAGAATATCCATTTCCAGCTGCGAAATCTTTATTGCCTCTATTTCCGTTTCGTCTCACATCAGAAGCGCGAAGGTGATGCGCATCAGCTCCAGGTCCCGAAGTTCCTAAAGCCGGAGTTCCTTGAGATTTTGCGTAAGTATGCTCGCGATTCCATTGACCATTTCCGCCACCAAAATTTGATTTGCTTCTTGTTCGGTCTTTTGTAACATCGCCTAAACCATTTGCCCAACCGTATAAAAGCAAAACATTATTTGAAGTTGGCGATTCTAAGTCAGTGATTTTTAACGCTTCACGAGCATCGTTATAACTGATGGTGTTAACGTGCGTGGTTGTAACTTTATTGGTTAAAGCGTTTCTTAAGTTGATACCAGTTTGCTCAAAATTAAATCCGTCATAGTAAGGAGATGCCGGAGCTCCGTTTTGTGCCGTTGCAATAGCGAAAGAATAAAATGCGATTGCCGAAAACAATTTTTTCATTAAATAAATTTTTGGAGGTGCAAATTTAGGGCGATAAATTTCGTTGACCTAAACTTTAACTTTTTGTAAAAAATAAAAGCCCGCAGTGTTATTGCAGGCTTTTTATTATTTATCAAAAATAAATTAGTTTACTACAATTTTTTTAGTAGCCGATTGATTTTCTGCAGAAATTTTTAAGAAATAAAATCCGGAAGGCAAATTTTCTAAAGAATATGTATTTCCAGAAGCATTTGGTTTTTGGATTTTTTGGATAATTTGTCCGTTGATTGAAATTAATTGGATTTCGTCTAAAACCACTTCAGAATCAATGTTAATTCGGTGATTATCTGAAGGATTTGGATACACTGACAAATCTGCTAACAAGTTGAAATCTTCGGTTGAAAGCGAAGTTCCCCATATTTGTTGCACATATTCCGGATGATCGATATACGGATTTCTGTTTCCTTGGTACAAGTATGCTTTGTTATTTCGGTAAATTTCTCGGTCGCTAACTGGATCATTTTGATGCCATTGTAACAAAATATTCAAAAAATCAGTTTTAAAAACTTGATTATTTGTTCCGTTGAACATTGGAAATCCATAGCCTGAAACTTGACTTTCATATCTCGTTGCAAAATAAAATAAAATTCGTGCAACATCACCTTTAAATTCATCGATTGGTTCAAATGCAAAACCCGAATAACCGTTAACCGTAATTCGACCCACTTTTGAACCATTGTCAGATGTCCAAGTTGGATTTGAAATATTGGCAAAAGGAAAATTATTTCTTCTATTGTTTACGTAACCGTCTGTTGGAGTCAATTGGTGGATGTCGCCAACCATTGGCATTGCTGAATTGTAAGTGCTTTGCGGTACAAAATGTTCGCCATTATAACATTGAGATTCTCCTTGATAATTTCCGCATTTGTCATTCGCGTAATAGCTGTAATTGTAAGGATCGGCTCCGGTTGGATTTTCCGAATACATATCTAAAACGCTTCCGTCATTTTCGTAAAAAATATCAACGTCCGTCGCTTTAAAACCTTTTACATCGGTAAAAAGATTGTTGTAAGATTTTCCGGAATGTCCATTAGTAATAATGGTTTTGAGTTGTGTTTTCAAATTATATCCGGTTCCGGTTGCGTTGTTGTAATATCCGTTAGGAATTTGCGCAAGCATACAAAACCCTGATAATAATAGATTTAGGGTAAAAAATTTTTTCATTAAATACATTTTTGGAGCGGCAAATTTAAGGTAATAAATTGGTTGACCTAAATTTTTATCAAAAAAAAAGTCTGCAAATCATAATGCAGACTTTTAGTTATTTGTTTAAAATCAATTAATTAACAATGATTTTTTTGGTTGTCGATTGATTTTCTGCCGAAATTTTCAAGAAATAAAATCCGGAAGGTAAATTTTCTAATGAATAGGTATTTCCTGAAGCGTTAGGTCTCTGGATTCTCTGGATGATTTGTCCGTTAATGTTTATTAACTCAATTTCATCTAAAACTACTTCAGAATCGATGTTAATTTTATGATTGTTTGATGGATTCGGGTAAACCGCCACAGCATCAAGCATTTCGAAAGTTTCTGTATGCAAGAAAGGCCATCTGTTTTCCGCAACTGGACCACCCCAAATCATCGTTGCTAAATAAGGATTATCGATAAATGGATTTCTGTTTCCTTGTCCGTATGTGTTTGAAGTCGTTCCCAAATAAGTATTTCTGTTGTCCTCGTATTGTGAAACGGGGTCTTCAGCATTCCATTGCAAAAATAAATTTAGCATATTGCTATCCGAAGCTGCTGTAGATCCTGTACCAACTAATGTAGGTAAACAACGATTTCCATAACGTAAATACATGTACATCATCATTCGAGCAACGTCACCTTTCCATTCGTCTCCAGGATACCAACCACCAGAAACTGTCCCAGAATTTCCTGAACCTGCGGCAAATTTTAAACTGCCTCTTTGGCCATTTCTTTGAACGTCTGACGCTCTTAAATGATGCGCATCGGCACCTGGGCCAGATTGCCCTAAGCCAGGATTTCCAAGTGATTGCGCAAAAGTATGTTCTCTGTTCCACTCGCAAGTAGCACTACCGCCATTACTGTTTTTATTTCTTAAACGATGATTGTTATCGTCAGAAGAAGATGCCGGACAAATACTGTTGCTGAAACCGTAAAGTAATAAAACATTGGTACTTTGACCGGGAGATAAATCGGCCACTTGAAGTGCGTCCCAAACATCTGCATAACTTAAAGTTCTCGTATGCGTTGAAGTAATTTTCGTAGCCAAAGCTGTTCGCAAAGCAGATCCAGTTTGATTAAAATTAAATCCGTTGTAATACGGTGTGGCTGGAGCTCCAGCTTGCCCAAAAGCCATTATTACACTTAATCCGGCGAATAACGAGTAAAGTTTTTTCATAAATAATTATTTTTCTTTTCTTTCTAATAAAGCCATATAAAAACCATCAAATCCAGATTCTGACGCCAAAACTTTTACATCTTTTACAAAAGCAAATTGTTTTCCATTTTCTGTTTGAAGGAAATTTTGCACTTGTTCCTGATTTTCCGAAGGTAAAACGGAACAAGTGGCGTACACTAATTTTCCGCCCGGTTTCACAATTTTTGAATAATTCTCCAAAACTTCTGCTTGAACTTTTTTGATGTTATCGATAAATTCTGGCTGCAATTTCCATTTCGCATCAGGATTTCTTTTCAAAACGCCCAAACCACTGCAAGGTGCGTCAATCAAAACACGATCGGCTTTTTCGTGTAGTTTTTTGATGGGTTTTGTGCCGTCAATAATTCGGTATTCGATGTTGAAAGCGCCATTTCTTTTGGCTCTGATTTTTAATTGTTTCAGTTTACTTTCGTACAAATCCATGGCAATCAATTGGCCTTTATTTTCCATTAACGAAGCCATGTGAAGGGTTTTTCCTCCAGCTCCAGCACAAGTGTCCACAACTCTCATTCCTGGTTGTACTTCTAAAAATGGCGCAACTAACTGCGAACTTGCATCTTGAACTTCAAAAAATCCTTCTTTAAAAGCATCGGTTAAAAAAACATTGGCACGTTCTTTTAAAACCAAAGCGTCTGGTTGGTCTTTTAAAAATTCGGTTTCAATGTCTAAATCCATCAAAATCGCACGAAGTTTTTCACGTGATGTTTTTAAAGTATTCACGCGCAAAATTACTTTTGCAGGTTGATTTTGTGCTGCAATTTCTTTGTTCCAAAGTTCTTCGCCTAATTCCGCTTTTCCTAATTCATCCATCCAATCCGGAATAGATTCGCGAAATTTTCTCACTTTGGATAATTCATCAAATTTACCTTTAATTCTTCTTTCGGGAGTTCCTTCTAATTGTCTCCAATCCGGAATTGGGTAACCTCTCAAAACCGCCCAAACGCCAAAAATTCGCCACAATTGGTCGCGATCCATTGGTTCTTTCACTCCGGCAATTTCCATGTAAAGGCGTTTCCACCGAACAATATCGTAAATAGTTTCAGCTACAAATTTTCTATCTGCACTTCCCCAACGCTTGTCTTTTTTTAAAGCTCTGGCAACTACTTTATCGGCATATTCGCCTTCGTTGAAAATTGCGTTTAAAGAATCTATTGTAGTGTAAACTAAATTTCTGTGTAATCTCATTCTAAATTAATTGAACTGCAAAGGTATTATATTTTTTGGCAGAATTTATTTTTATCAAAGACACCTAAATAAAAAAGACGTTTTTTTTCAAAAACGCCTTCCTTTTTTTAAGTTTTTATGATTATCGTCGTGAACCCGAAGCATTATTCTCTCTGGAAGAATTCCCTCGAGATTGGCTTGGAGCGGTAGCACGTTGATTGCTTTGAGTTGAACGACTAACATTACTTCTTGCCGGTTCGCTACGTTGCGTTTTTGGTGCTACACTTGGTTGAGTAGTTCTTGGTGCTGCATTTCTTGGTGCAGATTCTACACGGGTGTTGCTCGAATTTCTGGTAACATTTGAATTATTGCTTCTTGTCGTTGAACTCTCAGTATTCGTAGCTCTTGTAGCACGAGTAGTTGTTTCTGGAGTTACCGAATTATTTCTACCAGAATTATTTCTCACAGCATTTGCTTCGTTGTTTCGTGTAGCACGAGTTTGATTGCTACTGGTAACCGTTGTATTTCTCGTAGCATTTCCTCTTGTTCCGGTAGCTCTCACAGATTGCGCCTCAACGCTTCTGGTTCCGTTTGCAACGTTATTTCTACTTCTGTCCAATTCGAATCGATTTGCCACATTTGCATTTCTGTTTACAAAAGACCTTTGCGGATTTCTAACAGCATAACCATCACTTCTTCTGGTTTGGTGCAAGGCAATGGCACGATCACTTCGTCTTGTATCAACATAGTTATAATGGTTGTGAACGTTGATATGAACATTAACATTTCTTCTGTATCGATAAATTGGGTAAGGATTCCAACCGTAATAGTAAGTTGGATAATAATCCCAATACCAAGGCGAAATGTAAGGACGGTAATAATTAGTCCAAAAAACATTAAAAATCGCTGGTCTTGTCACATAAACCGGCTCATAAATATAATTATTTCCGTACATGTAAACGTCTCCAACTACTTGAACCTGAACGTTATTGTTTCTATCTCTTTCAACTTCAATAGTAGCAACATCCTGAAAAACATCGCGGTCTAAAACCGATTGGATGATAATAAGGTGCAAACCATTTTCGGTCGCTTCGATTACTCTTAAATAATCTACACGATTATCGCCATTTAAGTCAAGGTTTGAAATTTGCATTTTGGGGTCATTCAAGCGTTGCTCAAAATCCGCTAAATCTCTCGAATCTCCAAAAATTGAAGCCACAGCTCTCAAATCGAGATTATCGCTAATGTCAGAACTATTGGCTGTAACCGTAGTTCTATCTTGGGCATGCATTGTAAAAAATGCAAATAGTAGCGCTAAAAAAGTATATTTCGTTTTCATGATTTCTATGTTTTTCTGATTCTTTGTATTGGTTAAAAGCGATCGTTTGATAGTGTGAAACCAATATCTGTGCCAAAAACAATTGTTTCATAAAACTATTTTGTAACTATTGGATTATAAGCGTTTTAAAATACGAAAACGTTTGATTTTTCCTTTCGGAAAATAATACTCATGTGGAAATTTTGCTCAAAAAATAGGGTAGAAGTTAAACTTTTACGATGCCGCGGAAACCTCTCGCTGCATAATAAGAATCTGCTCCATTGTGATAAGTAAAAACCGTGTCGTAACGTCTATCGCAAAAAAGTGCGCCACCTAATTTCCTTATTTTTTCCGGAGTGGCAATCCAGCTTGAGGTTTTTAAATCAAATTTTCCCAACTCCTGAAGTTTTCGGTATTGATTTTCATCTAAAATTTCAATTCCCATTTGCTTCACCATTTCCATTGCATTTGTGGCTGGTTTGTTGAGTTTTCTCGCATCAAGTGCTTTTTGGTCAAAACAACAACTTCGTCTGTCTTTCGGACTTTCAACTGAACAATCTACAAAAATTATTTCTTCTGAATTTTCGTCAAAAATAACTGCGTCAGGTTCACCGCCAGTTGCCTCCATTTCGTTGATGGACCAAAGCTTTTCTGGATTTTCCAGCAATTTTTTTTCAACTTTATCCCAATTTAAACTTGGATGACGCTCTAAATTTTTCTCAAAACGAATTTTTAAAATCGTCAACAGCGATTGTTGTGCGTCTTCAGAAAGTATTTTTTTCATAGTCAAAAATTATTGAGGAATTTGTTCTATTAAAACTTCATTACCAGATTGATCAAAATATGTGCAAGTCATTTCGTCTATGGAAACCCGCCATTTTTCAATTCCTGATTTCGCACAATCGTTGCAAAAAGTAGGATAATCTGTGTTTCCTTGCTGGTGATTTTTCAAGTCATATTTAAATTGTGCAACATTCGCTGCATCCGAAATTTTCAAAGCTGAATACTTTGCTTCAGATGTTTCTTTAAAGCCCTCGTTTCCAGTGTATTCAGAATGTCCGTCGGTTACAAATGTGTCGTAACTTTTGACGCCAATTTCTTTTAAGTCACGAATATAAGCCGGAAAATCTGCTCCGGATTTTACTTTGGAATGTGCATTTTTAATTTGCTGGATGGTAAACATTTTTGATCGTTTTTGGTTAAAATAATGTATTGTTGTCTTCTTTTTTATTCGGAATTTTTAGCGAAGTTCCAATCGCTTCATTGAGTTTTTCGATGAAATATGCTGCCAATAAAGGCGATTCTAATTCGATATTTTGATGTACAAAGAAATACAATTTTTGTAATCCTTCAGCTTTCCATTTTTTAATTTTTTCTACCCAATCATCCAATCTGTCCTTGTCGGAAGAATGATTTGCGCCAACGTAACGCACGAAAGCAACATCGCTTGTCAATCGCATATGAAGCATGTCGCGTCGTCCTGCGGTATCTACAATGATATTTGCCATATTGAGATTTTGCAAAACGGCACAAAATTGGTCGTTTATTTTTTCGTCCGAGAACCATTCAGGATTTCTGACTTCAACCGCAAGTGGAAAATTTTTTGGAAACAATTCCAACGCATTTTTCAGTTTTTCGAAATCTTTCGGCTTAAAATTTTCCGGAAGTTGCAAAAACGACATCCCTAATTTATCCCCAAAATTACTCACCGAATTACAAAAATCAGCAATGGGTTCCTGAACGTCGTTCAAGCGTTTGTAATGCGTAACAGTTTGACTTATTTTCGGAAAAAATTTAAAATTATGCGGTGTTTTTTCCCGCCAGGTTTCCACTTGTTGCCAGTCCGGCGTTTTGTAGAAAGTGGCGTTTAATTCAATGGAATTAAATTGTGTGGAATAATAGGCCAGTTCATCTTTTGTGCCTCTCGGATAAAATCCTTTGAGTTCGGTTCTGTTCCATTTTGCACAACCCACAAACACTTCAAAAGCATCTTTTTTCTTATACTTTGATAGAATTTTTTTGGTGTCTTTGTGATCTTTAGGAAGTGAAAAATCTACGTTTTCCGGATGCTCAACTTGTCCAAACTGCATAAATTGATTTTTTAATTGTCTAAGTTATCGATTTTTTCGCAAGTTTCAAGCGGAGAAATTTGCTTAATTTTTGTAGAATGTTGCATCGCAAAATTTCCCCAATCAGCAATATTTTTCAAAAGAGGAATCAATGATTTTCCAAATTCTGTTAAGCTATAATCAACCGTCAATGGTGGTTTTTCGGTAAAAACTTTTCGCAAAATCAAACCGTCTTCTTCCAATTGTTTCAGTTGTAAACTCAAAGTTCTTTCCGTAATAGTGGGAATCATTCTTCGCAATTCGCTGTACCGTTGACTGTTTTTTGCCAAATGAATTAAAATCACGGCTTTCCACTTCCCGCCAATAAATCGCATAGTCACGCTCGTGCTACATGGAAAATTTTTATCATCTATTTCAAACATTGTACTATCCATTTTAACCGTTATTGCAAATGTAAATAACTATACTTATTTTTGCAACTATAAAAATGATAGTTAAATCAAATAGCTCAAAAATGACTTTTTTACAATCAATGCAGTCGCGATATACCACTAAAAAATACGACGCAACCAAGAAAATACCCTCTGAAAAAATTGATCAATTGGCAGAAATCCTGCTTTTGACTCCATCTTCCATCAACAGCCAACCTTGGAAATTTGTTATTGTTTCCGATGAAAATTTGAAAGCACAATTAGCCGACGCTTCCATGTTTAATAAAGAAAAAATCAATCAAGGAAGCCATTTGGTGGTTTTAAATGTTATCGATGATTTAGAACTTTTTGAAAAACAAGTTGCAGAAAATTTACCCGAAGGCGCTTTGAATTATTACAAAACATTCATCAAGCCTTTAGGCAAAGCACGCGCAAAAATCTGGATGTCGCGTCAAGTTTACATCGCCTTGGGAATTTTGCTTAGTGCTACTGCAAACATGGAAATCGATTCTACCCCAATGGAAGGAATTGAGCCTGAAAAATATAAAGAAATTTTAGGCTTAGAAGGTTACGAACCGTTAGTTGCCGTGGCTTTAGGGGCGAGAGATAATGAAGATTTGAACCAACCTGATGTTCGCCCAAAATCGAGAATTGATCGAAATACCATTGTGGAAATACGCTAAAAAAAAGAAACCCGCTTCAACTGAAACGGGTTTCTTTTTTAATCTTTCTTTTTATACTGTCGAAGTAATTTTCGGTTAAAATCATCTTCTGCTTTTTTTAGTTTTAAAATTTTCAGCGGACTGATGACGTTCTTCAGATTTGCCACTAATTTTTTTCGATTTTGGTACAAATCGTCGTCAATTTGCTGCATTTCGTTCAATAAATTCTGCGCTTCTTTTTCCGAAAGCTGATCTGCATTTGCCAATTTTTTTCCTAAAGGTCGCATTTTTTTGTGCCGAAGTTCAAATTGCTGGTCGTCATAAGCGTTGTAAATTGGCCAAAATTTTGACGATTCTTCAGATGTAAGCGACAATTCTGAAGTGATGAAAGCGGTTTTTAAAGATTTAATTTGCTCTCTTTTGCTGTCATTTTGCCCAAAAGAAACAATGCTCATCATCAATATTAATAAGGTAATATAATTTTTCATAGTCTTATTCGGATAAATAATTTTCGATATAATTACTTTCAGTAAGGTAATTTTCTGCAGAAGTTTCATCGATTGCCAGAAGTTCATTTTCTAACGCATAAATATCAGCTTCGTTCAAGTGTTCGATGATTTCGTATTGGCTGATGTTACTTTGTTCAGCTAAATAATTTTCGATGCTAACATCAGTAATTTCAAGGTTTGCCGCTTGTTGAAACGTAAAAGTCAAAGCGATGGCGACAGCGGTAAGTGATGCGGCAACTGCAAAAATTTTGGTTTTATTTTTTTGAAAAAATGAAATTACCGGAACCTCTTTTTGCCCGTCAATATCTTGCAAAATGCGCTGTTCTAACGACAAAAAATAATCGTTAGGAACGGAAAATCCGCTTTTAATTTTGGGCTCTTTTTCTAAATCAATTTTCATATTGGTAAGACTATTTTTTGCAAAAATGGTTTAATTGGTCAACAAAAATTCTTCAATTTTTTTTACGGCATGGTGATAGGAAGCTTTCAACGCTCCAACCGAAGTGCCCAAAATTTCGGACATTTCCTCGTATTTTAATTCTTCAAAATATTTCATTTTAAAAACCAATTGCTGTTTTTCTGGAAGTTTGGCAATGGCTTTCTGAAGTTTCAACTGAATTTCGTCGCCTTCAAAATAAACGTCTGCCGGTAATTTTTCGATCTCTTTTTCTAAATATTCGCTATTTGAAATGCCGTTTCGTTTGGCTTTCGCCGAAATAAAATCGATGGCTTCATTGGTGGCAATGCGATACATCCATGAAAAAAGTTTGCTATCGCCTTTAAAATTTGGCAAGTGCCGAAAAACTTTTAAAAACGTGTTTTGTATCACATCGTGAGCGTCATCATGGTTCAAGACAATGTTTCTCACATGATGGTAAAGTGGTTTCTGATAGTCACGAACGAGTTGCGCAAACGCAGTTTCCCGCGTATCCGGATGCAACAATTTTGCAATAAAATCTTTTTCGTTCGCCAAACTTTTTTTCTTATTTGACTAAAGTTAGGCTATTTGGTTTAATCTAAATTTTTTTTTGCAAAATTATTCTGCTGGAGGAGTTGCAGTTGGTACTAGAACAGTTGCCGGTTTAGGTTTTGCTGCAGGCTGTGCAACGGTTTGACTTTGAGCTGGTTGATTGCCAATTGCTACAAAAATTTCTGTCTCCCATTTTGACGGACTTTTTACTTCCGAAGCAGATTTTTTATATACTTCAATTATTGGAAAGGCGTAATTTTGCTGTAAATTATTTTTTCTAATGTGATTAATAGTTTCCATTTTGGCTTCCGCCAAGTGCGAATAATCTCCATGTAAAGTAGTTTTGACCGCTTGATAAGGAATTAAATTTCCGCTGAAATAGTCGCTTCCCGGAGCTGTATAAATTTCGTCAGGCATCGGCAAACATACCGAAATTGTATTCGTATTTTCTGTTCGATTGGTTTCATGGTAAATTACAAACGGACTTCCGGTTAATTTGATTTGGTTATCCTTAAAAAACAACATCATTTTTGCGGTAATCAAACTAATGTTCTTTTGCGTTTCATCAATTTTACAAGTAATTTTTTGTTGGAAATACCAACCGCCGTTTTTTTGAACCACGCCATTTACTTTAATATTATAAGTATTGATTTCGTGGGTAATAATTTTGTCCAATTTTTTTAGCGATCGTTGGTAAACCGAACCAATCATTTTATCGGCACCACCATCAAGTAACGCCAAAACTTTCGCTTTAAAATTTAATTTACCTTTAGAAAACCACGTTACTTTTGTTCCGCCAACGGTATCTTTAAAAGTAAAATACGTTTGCACATTTTCACCCGAAATAACACTTTTTTGAGCGATACTATCATTTTCTTTTTCAAAAACGGTAACGGTTTCTCCATCATTTGCCGAACCTTTCCAAGAATATTTTGCACCTTTTCCGATGGTTGTATCGCCAAAAATAAATTGCATTGAACGATCATCATCTTTCCAAACGCCAAATTCTTCCCAGTTTCTTAAATCGTTCACGTAACTGAACACCACATTTTTTTTGGCATGTATGATAGCTGATTGTTTTACCTCAAATTCGTTTTTTTGTGTGGCAACAAAAACCACCGCGCCAATTATCAGTAAAAGAATTAAAAGCAATAAATATTTTAAAATTCGCATAGATGAAATAGTGTTTTGTGTTACAAAAGTACAAAATTTAAGGCAGGAATTGTGGTTTGGAACAATTTTGCGTTCAAATCAAAAATCCTATATTTGCTTCTAACTTTTTAAAAAATTTAATTTATTAATATGAATTTACGAAATTTCGCCGCTGTTTTTTTGGCTGGAGCTTTGCTGGCTTCTTGCGGAAAAAATAAAGATGAAGCGGGAGTTGTTGCCTCAAAATCAACCGATTTTGAATATGAAGTAGAACAATTTGCAGACATAAAAGTTTTGCGTTATCAAATTCCGGGTTGGAAAAAATTGACGCTTAAAGAACAAAAATTAGTGTATTATCTTACACAAGCCGGAATGGCGGGTCGCGATATTCACTGGGACCAAAATTACAAACACAATTTAACGATAAGAAAAGCCTTAGAAAATATTTACCAAAACTATCAAGGCGATAAAAATTCTGACGATTGGAAAAATTTTGAAACCTACTTAAAACGTGTTTGGTTTTCTAACGGAATCCACCATCATTATTCTTCGGATAAAATTAAACCTGCTTTTTCAAAAGAATATTTTGCCACTTTGCTTTCCGAAACTAAAACTACGTTAGCGCCAGAAATCGTTGATGTTTTGTTCAATGATAAAGATGCGAAAAAAGTTAATTTGGATGAATCCAAAGGTTTGCTTGCCGGTTCTGCCGTTAATTTTTACGAAGATGGAATTACGGATGCTGAAGCCGAAGCATTCTACAAAACCAAAAAAAGTGCTGATCCGGCTCGTCCGGTTTCATTCGGATTAAATTCGAAATTGGTGAAAAATGCTTCAGGGCAAATCGAAGAAAAAGTGTGGAAAAGTGGCGGAATGTATGGTGCTGCAATCGACAAGATTATTTTTTGGTTGGAAAAAGCACAAACCGTTGCGGAAAATAAAAAACAAGGTGATGCCATTGGTTTGTTGATTCAATATTACAAAACCGGAGATTTAAAAATTTGGGACGATTATAACATCGCTTGGACGGAAGCTACCGAAGGAAATATCGATTACATTAACGGATTTGTGGAAGTTTACAATGATCCGTTAGGTTACAGAGGTTCGTATGAATCTGTGGTGCAAATTAAAGATTTTGACATGTCCGAAAAAATGGCGGTTATTTCTGAAAATGCACAATGGTTTGAAGATAATTCCACTTTAATGCCCGAACATAAAAAGAAAAATGTGGTTGGCGTTTCTTACAAAGTAGTAGTTGTTGCAGGAGAATCAGGCGATTCTTCGCCAAGCACGCCAATTGGAGTGAACTTGCCAAATGCAGATTGGATTCGTGCAGAACATGGTTCGAAATCTGTATCATTAGGAAATATTGTTGAAGCTTACAATAATTCAGGAGGTTCAGATCGTTTGAAAGAATTTGCTCATGATGAAGAAGAAATTAAATTGCAGGAAAAATATGGCGAACTTTCAGACAAGTTACATACGGCTTTGCATGAAGTAATTGGTCACGCTTCCGGACAAATTAATCCTGGAGTTGGAACGCCAAAAGAAACTTTAAAGAGTTATGCTTCCACTTTAGAAGAGGGAAGAGCGGATTTAGTTGGATTATTTTATTTGTATAATCCAAAATTGCAAGAATTAGGCTTGGTTGACGATTGGAAAAAAATTGGAGTGACGGCTTATGACGGCTACATCAGAAACGGTTTGATGACGCAATTAATTCGTTTGGAGCCTGGAGCTAACATCGAAGAAGCACACATGAGAAACCGTCAATGGGTAAGTGCTTGGGTTTTTGAAAAAGGAAAAAAAGACAACGTAATTGAAAAAGTGACTCGTGACGGAAAAACATATTTTAATGTGACTAATTACGAAAAATTACACCAACTTTTCGGGGAATTGTTGAAAGAAACCCAACGCATCAAATCGGAAGGAGATTTTGCGGCAGCAAAAGCTTTGGTGGAAAATTATGGTGTGAAAGTGGATCAAAAAATCCACAAAGAAGTTTTGGAACGAAACAAAAAATTCAAATCAGCTCCTTACAGTGGATTTGTAAATCCGGTGATTGTTCCGAAAACGGACAAAAACGGCGAGATTACATCTTTCGAAATTCAACAGCCAAAAACTTTTGCAGAGCAAATGCTTTATTACTCTAAAAATTATGGTTTTTTACCAACAGAAAATTAATTTTTTACCAAACGCCTCGATTAATTTTGGGGCGTTTTTTTTTTTCGATAAAATCAGTGCTTTAAGTAAATTTTTATCACAAATAGAAGTCCGATAAAAACCAAAAATCCTAACAAAACCAAATAGCTTTTTTTGTAGAAAACCTGATGTAATTTTAAATCTTTGCGATAAGCATAAATCATTGCAATTACAAAAACTACAACAAAAAAAGCAGCAAAAACGAGTTGTCCGGAGGTAAACATGATTATTTTTTTGCAAAATTAATCAATTGTAACCTAAAGATAACTATTTTGCACACTAATAAAATTGATAATTTATGCAAAAGCAACTCAACGCGGTTAAAGAATTTCACGACACTTTTGGCTTAGGTTCCAGCGAATTTCCGGTGGGAAGTTTAGGCGAAAGAAAAAATTTACTTCGTTTTAATTTAATGAAAGAGGAAAACGAAGAATATCTCGAAGCTGTGCAAAATAACGACACAGTAGAAATTGCCGATGCTTTAGGCGACATGCTTTATATTTTGTGCGGAACGATTATCGAACATGGTTTGCAACATAAAATCGAAGCCGTTTTTGATGAAATTCAACGCAGCAACATGAGTAAATTAGGCGAAGACGGAAAGCCAATCTATCGAGAAGATGGTAAAGTAATCAAAGGGCCGAATTATTTTAAACCTGATTTTTCGGTGATTTTGAAGTAAATTTTTAGCGAAAAAAAAAATTTAGTAATCAAAAAAAATGCCACAGATTAAGCAATTCAAAGATCAAAAAAATCTTTGTGTCCAATGTTCTCTTGGTTTTTTTTAAGCGATAACTAAAAAGTAAATTCCGAACCAAACCGAAATAAAAAACAATCCCGGATAAACAACTTCTTGCAGATTTTGTCGCAATTGCTTCTTGATTATTGCCAAATACAGAACATATCCAAAAAATGCAATTAAAAGTCCGATGGTAATAAAAGGATACAGCATAATTGTGGGTATAAGTTAAAACTCTTCAATTGTCTAAAGTTAGCAATAAATTATAAAACTTATTAAAAGATTGAACTTAAATTGAATAAAAATGCCACAGATTAAAAAATTTTTAAGATTGCAAAAATCTTTCTAACCTTTTAATCTGTGGCAAAGTTCAAATCTTAAATCCTTAATCAAAAATCAAAAATCTTAACCGTCCAGTTAAAAATGTCTTCTTCGTTTTTATATTGAATGTTGGTTAGCTTTTGTTTCAATTGCAATGCCATTGATTTCTCTAATTTTGGCAATTCAAAATATTCATTCTTATATGAAAAACCAACAATTGGGTTGATAACAGCTGCCGTTCCTGCTCCAAAAATTTCTTTCAAGGTACCATTTTTTGCAGCTTCAATTAGTTCCCAAACCAAAACCGAACGCACTTCAACATTAATTCCTAAATGTTCTGCAAGTTTGATAATACTTTTTCTGGTAACGCCATCCAAAATCCTTTCGCTTGTTGGCGCTGTAAAAAGTGTATCGTTAATTCGGAAAAAAACGTTCATGGTTCCGGCTTCTTCCAGTTTTGTATGCGTGGCATCATCAGTCCAGATAATTTGTTGGAAACCTTGCTCGTTAGCTAATTTCGTTGGGTAAAATTGTGCCGAATAATTTCCTGCGGCTTTTGCAGCGCCAATTCCACCATTTGCCGCACGGCTATAATGCTCGGCAATAATTACTTTTACTTCACCAGAGTAGTATGATTTTGCTGGCGATAAAATAATCATGAACCGGTAATGATTAGATGGAGCGGCAACAACGCCGGTTCCGGTAGCAATCATAAAAGGACGGATGTACAAACTATTTCCTAAACCTTTTTTTACCCAATTTTTTTCGATGTTTAATAATTTTTTCAAACCGTCGATAAACACATTTTCGGGAACTTCCGGCATTGCCATTCGCGTTGCGGAAGCGTTGAATCTTTTGAAATTTTCATCCGGGCGAAAAAGCCAAACGTCATCATTTTCATCTTTGTAAGCTTTCATTCCTTCAAAAATAGCCTGACCATAATGAAAAACTTTCGAAGAAGGATCAATTAAAAATGGTTCGTACGGTTTGATCACAGGATTTTGCCAATTTCCGTCTTTAAAATCGCAAATTAGCATGTGATCAGTGAAAATATTTCCAAAAGTTAGATTTTCAAAATCAACATTTTCAATTTTAGAAGAAGTTGCTTGAACTATATCGATTTCGAAAAGGTTTTTATTATTCATTTGTAAACAAAGGTTTGGTTAAAATACTGATTTTTAGTTTTTTATAATTAATATTCCAAAAGAACTAAAATCAGATAGCATTTTGCTAAAGTAATAAAAAATGAAAAGTGTAGGCAAAAAGTTGAATATTGTTTCCAACAAAAATTTTGAGGATAATTTTTTCATTTCAACCAATCCGAAGGAAAAATTGGAAAATTGTTTGTATTTTCGAAAATTCCTTGCAGATTCGCCTTCATTTTGCAGAAAACAATTACTTTTGCAAATGTAGAATCATTTTAAATAAACATAAATAACATGAAAAAATCATTGCTTTTAGCAGTTGCTTTAACCGCAATTTTTGCTTGTGCCGATAAAAATAAAGAAGCAGCTCCTGCTGATGAATCAATTGAAACTGCGAACGATACTTTGCCCACAATTGAAAATGATACGACAGTTGTAATTACTGAAATGCCTTCAACCGAAACAATCGCTGAAAAAAAAGACGCTGACGAACCAGTTGAAAAAGAAGTTAAAGTATTGGCTACTAATGATGTAAAAGTGGATTACGTTTCTTTTGGAAGTAAAATTTCGCAAGATAAAGCGTTGACTTCGCAACAAATTTTAGACAAGTATAAGTCATTAAAAACAGGTGATACAGTTGCGATTAAATTCAAATCTAAAATAAAATCGGTTTGTAAGAAAAAAGGTTGCTGGATGAGATTAGAGCTTCCAAATGCTAAAGAATCTTTTGTGCGTTTTAAAGATTACGGATTTTTTGTACCTTTAAATGCTGACGAAGGCAATCACGAAGCGATTGTAAGTGGAAAAGCTTTTGTAACCGAAACTTCCGTTGCTGAATTGAAACATTACGCAAAAGACGGTGGAAAATCTCAAGAAGAAATTGACAAAATCACTGAACCAAAATTTACTTACGCTTTCTTGGCTGATGGCGTTTTAATCAACAAATAATCAATGAAGTTTAACGTTGCTTTGGCTTTTTTGACGGGTATTTTTTTTGTATTTTCATGTAACAAAAAAGACGCGACAAAAGAAATTCCTGCGCCAGAAAAAACTGTGGTAAAAGACACGGTTTCTTCGGGATTTGAAATGTATGAAATGTCGGAAATGGCGGCTTTGATGGAACAAATGTATGTTGACAATCAACGCTTAAAAGAACGAATTTCAAAAGGCGATACGATTGGGAAATTTCCGCAGCATTTTTTGGAAATTCACGAATCAGCCATGACGGATGAGACTGATAACGATGCTTTTTTTAAAGAACAAGCCGCTATTTTTATAGATGCTCAGGAAAAAATTTACAAAGACCCAAAAAACGCTAAAGAACATTTCAACAAAGCAGTTTCTGCCTGTGTTTCTTGCCACGAAGTAAAATGTACCGGACCAATCCCGCGAATTAAAAAGTTATATATACAATAATGAAGAAAGATTTAAAAATAGCCAAAAAGCGAAACAACACTTTAGAAATTGTTTGGATTGCAGTAATTCTCCTTGCCTTAATCATTTTTTTCAGCTCACAATTTGGACTGGAAGATTTCATCAACGGAAATGTGACGATTAAAATTAAAGGAAAGGAAATTCTTTTGCCTAAGTTTTTCATGTTTTTCTTTGTGGGAACACTCACTTTCTTTGTGATTTACAGTCTAAAAAGTGTAGTTGACAAATTTTCTAACGCTATCGCAAATACAGTTTTGCTGGTTTCAATTGTGTTTTTTGTAGCAGTTTTAACTTACGTTACCGCTTTTGACATCATTGCTTCGCAAGAGGTAAATTCAGGAACATATTTAATAGACCCAATTTATTTTGTAGTCATCCAAATGTTTTTGGTTTGCCTTTTTGGTTTTGTAATCAAAAGAAAAACACTCTTAAAATTTAATATTTAATGAAAAGACAAATCATCCAAACGGCAGATGGTTCGCAAACTATTTACATGCCAGAATTGGATGAAACTTACCATTCGCGATATGGAGCAATTCAGGAAGCGAAGCATGTATTCATAAAAAATGGGCTTTCTTTATTTCAAGGGAAGCCCATTTCAATTTTAGAAATTGGTTTTGGAACCGGGCTGAACGCCTTTATTACTTTTTTAGAAACCAAAAATTTTGAACAAAAAATTGACTATGTTGGCATCGAAGCGTTTCCTGTGAGTCTGGAAGATGCTTTACAAATGAAATATTCCGAAGCGTTAGAAACTGTCGAATTTGCAGGAATTTTTGCGGAAATGCACGCTTCTCTTTGGGATAAAAAAATAAATTTAGGCAACCATTTTGTATTCGAAAAAAAACAAATAAAATTTCAGGAAATTGATTTTCAATCACAATTTGATTTAATTTATTTCGATGCCTTTGGCTACAATGTTCAACCGGAATTATGGACTGAAGCCATTTTTACCCGAATGTTTTCTGCGCTAAGACCTAACGGAATTTTAGTAACTTATGCTTGCAGGACTCCCATTATCAAAGCCATGAAAGCCAACGGATTTACAATTGAAAAATTAGCGGGACCTCCCGGAAAAAGAGAGATGCTTCGGGCTACGAAACCTGCATGATTATTTCTTGTAAAATGTTAAATGTTTGAATTTTTAGATTTCATTAACTTTTTTTAAACAAGACTAATTTACTTTTTTACTAAATTTACAATAAGTTCTTTTAACCAAACAATCAACTTAAACCTAAAAATAAATTTACATTCATGGCAAGACAAATGTTTACATTTACCAAGTCAATTTTGGAAAAAGTAAGTTTCGATCCTTTGTTATTTTGCAAAGAATTGGAAAAAGCAGTCAAAACAATGTTGCCTTACGAAGTGGAGCAATTATGGGAATGGCTTTTAAGCTATACCAACGAAAAACCAGAGCTAAAACATTGTCTGGTAATCATTAACCGATAAAATTTTAGGAGCCTGGAAAGGCTCCTTTTTTTATTTTTGTTTTGGCAAAGGGCTGATAATTTCCACATTTTGAAAAACAATTGCACCTTTCACGACACCTGCGATAACTTGTCTTAATGCGTCGATGATGTGCATTTTTAATTCGCTTTTAGGGAAAATCAAACTTACTTCTCTCGATGGTTTTGGATCTTGAAAAGGTTTTAATTTCTGTTGATTTTTTTCGCTTAAATTTAAGGTATGCAAATAGGGAAGAAGCGTGATTCCTAAACCTTCATCGGCTAATTTTATGAGGGTTTCAAAACTTCCACTTTCAATTTGGAACGCATTATTTTCTTGATTCGAAGCTGTTTTGCATAAATTTAAAATGCCGTCTCTAAAACAATGACCATCTTGCAAAAGCAAAATATTTTCGCCCTCAAGATCGGTTGCGCTAATTTCTTTCTTTTGATTAATATTATGGTTTTCTGGAAAGTAAGCGACAAAAGGTTCGTAATACAAAACAATTTCCTTGATTTTGTCATCCTCCAATGGTGTTGCCGCAATTGCCGCATCTAAATGACCATTTTTGAGTCGCGTTAAAATTTCTTCAGTACTATGTTCCTCTATAATCAGTTTGATTTTCGGGTACTTATTGATAAAATTTTTCAAAAACATTGGTAACAACGTTGGAGTAATCGTAGGAATAATCCCAAGTTTAAATTCGCCGCCTACAAAACCTTTTTGTTGATCCACAATGTCTTGAATTCTATAGGATTCATTAACGATATTCTTTGCCTGCATTACAATTTTTTGCCCGATTTCAGTAAGTTGAATTGGCTTTTTTGTCCTGTCGAAAATTAAAATTCCCAATTCTTCTTCTAACTTTTGGATTTGCATACTCAATGTAGGCTGCGTTACGAAACATTTTTCTGCAGCAAGCGTAAAATTTTTATTTTCGGCTACCGCTAAAACATAATATAATTGTGTAATTGTCATTCTATAAAAATATTTGATGCAAATATAAAAAATTATAAACAATCTTTATTGTGATAAACATCCTAAATTTTGTAAATTTATACAATAACTCAAATTTTAAATTCAATAAAATGAAAACAAATATTTTAGGATTACCTTCAAAAGACGCGGAAAACATTGCAAAAGATTTAAATGGTTTACTATCAAGCTTTCAAGTTTATTACCAAAATTTACGTGGTATTCACTGGAACATTCGCGGAAAAAGATTTTTCGAACTCCACGTAAAATTTGAAGAATTGTATAATGATGCCCAACTTAAAATTGATGAAATTGCAGAACGAATTTTAACCGTTGGTGGAAAACCTTTGCATACTTTTGAAGATTATTTAAAACACAACAGCCTCAAAATTGGAAAAGACATTTCAAAGGATGAAGAAGCCGTACATTTGGTCGTAAACTCACTTTCGGATTTATTGAAAATGGAACGCGAAATCCTCAACAAATCTGATGAAATTAGCGACGAAGGAACTAATTCTATGATGAGCGATTTCATTAAAGAACAAGAAAAAACCATCTGGATGATGAAAGCATGGCTCGAAGAAAAAATTTAGTAATCAAAAAATATTGTTTTGGCGGCAAAGTTTTATCGATGTACTTTTTTACATTGCTTTTCTCTTTTTCTTGTCATAAGGAAAAAGGTAAAAATTCTCCAAATCCTAAAGTGATTATTGAAAAAGCAGAGGAAAATACAACAATTCCTGAGGAGATTTTCATTGACAGTTTGAATATCGGCCGCAAAAAAGCTAACATGGTTGAAGTTCTAAAATACCGAACAATCGATAGTACTTATGTCAGACTAAATTTTTATACTAAAGTAAAAGGTAAGTGGCAACCTCGCCAGACTTTCAAATTTCTAAAGGATGGTATTACCGATTGCGACCCAAAAATCAGCGATTTTAACAACGACAAATTTGGTGATTTGACCGTTGTTTCTGCGATTGCTGCGAGAGGAGCGAACGAAATTAGAAGACTATTCGTGTACGAAAAATCCGGGGATAAGTTGATTGAGTTGAAAAACTCTGAAGAATACCCTAATATGCTTTATAATGAGGAGGTCGACTGTATTGACGCTTTTTTAGTTTATCGTGGATGCTCGACATTTTTTTTGGAAATTTGTGGAGACAGCCTCAGAGAAATTGCAACAGTTGATGTAGATGATGGTATTACAGTAACAGAATTTGACAATATGGGAGAAGCGAAGATTATACTCAACGATAATACTTTTGACGGAGACTATATTCGCTTCAAAACATTTAAACCACTGAAAAAATATCCTGATTTTTAAAAGACAAATTGCCATAACTTTAAAAATGCTGTAGCCCATTGAGTTTGCAGCATTTTTATTTATAATTCAAAAAAGAACATAAAAAATTGTGTAATTATTATTTTTTTATAATTTAGTCAAATGAAAGCATCTCTTTTTTTTCTAATCGGATTTTTGTTTTTTTTGGCAACGCCAACACTCGTTTGTGCCATTAACAAAGAGGTAAAAACTATTTCTCTGAACAATATTAATGAAGAAGAAGAAATTGCAAAACAGCACGTAAACTCGAGAGACTTTCAGCAACTGCAACATTCAAATGCTTTTGATTTGGCTTCTCAAACCAAGAAATCTTCCTATTTCGATTCTAATTTTATTATCAAAAAGCCAACACTTCCGGTTTTCGCACCCCCACCCGAAACGGTTTAATACTCCATTTTAAAAAAGTGGCGCAATTTGCATCGCTTAAAATCTGTATTAATTCGTTATTTTCTGGTTATGACAAAAAAAACCAACCTCTTTGGCAATTTAAAATCTGATTTTTCATCAGGTTTAGTTGTATTTTTAGTGGCTTTGCCATTATGTTTGGGAATTGCTTTGGCTTCTGGAGCACCACCCTTATCAGGAATAATCGCGGGAATTTTTGGCGGAATTATTGTGGGAATGTTGAGCAAATCTCATATCAGCGTTTCGGGTCCAGCGGCTGGATTAACCGCAATTGTTTTAGATGCGATTCATACGCTACAATTCTTTGAAGTTTTTTTATTGGCAGTGGTTTTAGCCGGAATTTTTCAGCTTATTCTGGGTTTTTTAAAAGCGGGAAGTATTTCAAATTATTTCCCAAACAACGTTATTGAAGGCATGTTGGCGGGAATTGGGATTATCATTATTTTAAAACAAATTCCGCATGCCGTGGGTTATGACAAAGATTTTGAAGGCGATGAAGCTTTCCTAGAAAAAACCGGTAACACAATTGAGTCACTTTTTAGTGCCTTAAATAATCTTCATTTCGGTGCGATTATCATTGCCTTAAGTGCTTTGGCGGTTTTAATTTGTTGGGAAAAAGTTCATTTTTTAAGGAAAATAAAAATTATTCCGGGTGCTTTAGTAGCTGTAATTTTGGGAATTATTTTAAACCAAATTTTTAAATCTACCGGAAGTAATCTCGCCATTTCAGAAGATCATTTGGTAAATCTTCCCGTACCAAAATCATTCGACGATTTTGCTTCAACCTTAATCTTTCCTGACTTTGAGGCAATTGGTAATTCTCAGGTCTGGGTTCTTGCAGCAATCATTGCCACGGTTGCTTCAGTTGAAACATTGCTTTGCATAGAAGCTTCAGATAGAATGGATTCGCAAAAAAGATATACCGATACAAATGTCGAGTTAAAAGCCCAAGGAATCGGAAATGTTTTAAGCGGTTTAATTGGCGGTTTGCCCATGACTTCGGTGGTGGTTCGCTCTTCGGCAAATGCTAATGCTGGCGCAAAATCAAAAATGTCAACGATTATTCACGGATTTTTATTGATGATTTGCGTTTTGTCTATTCCAGCATTGTTGAACAGAATTCCGTTGGCAACATTAGCGGCAGTTTTGTTAATGGTGGGTTACAAATTAGCAGTGCCGAATATTAAACATTTTGCCGATTTAATGCCGGAAGCGCTTAACTTTCTCATCCTTTCAATTATCCTTTCGATTGTCACTTTGCAAAACACTGATAATTTGTATTTAAAAATAACAGTTGTAGCGTTTACGGTTTGTATTTTGACTTTTGTTATTTTCAAAATGCATCGAAATGTTACTTTTTTAAAAACAGTTACACGAAACCAATATATTTATTTTCCGTTTTTTGCCACAACAATTGCGGTCGTTTTCACGGATTTGCTCAAAGGTGTGGGATTAGGAATTTTAATCAGTATTATTTTTATTTTACGCGGAAATTTAAAACGAGCCTATCACTTCAAACGAGAAAAATTTGCCGAAGGCGATATCATTCACATTGATTTGGCGCAGGAAGTTTCATTTTTGAATAAAGCCGCAATTAAATCGACTTTGATGGAAATTCCTGAAAATTCTACTGTAATTATTGATGCTTCTGATACGGAATACATTGCCCATGATGTGCTTGATTTAATTCAGGAATTTGCTTCCATAAAAGCTTCAGACGAAAATATTAAGGTAACGCTCAAAGGTTTCAAAACGGTTTACCAATTGAACGATTTAGATGACTTGCACAATCATGTCAACATCGAAAAGCGTTAATTATTTTTACAATTTTAAAGAAGCGGTTAGTCAATTTAATCGCTTCTTTATTTTTACATTTATCGTGTCTTCGTAAAAATTACGTACCTTAGTAGTCTATTATTTTACAAAACATGAAAATTGCAATTGTTTGCTATCCAACCTTTGGAGGAAGTGGTGTTGTTGCCACAGAATTAGGACTGGAACTGGCCAAAAAAGGACACGAAATTCATTTTATAACTTACAGTCAACCAGTACGATTGGCGTTGTTAAACCCAAATTTACATTACCACGAAGTTGCTGTTCCTGAATATCCACTTTTTCACTTTCAACCGTATGAATTAGCACTTTCGAGCAAATTGGTTGATATGGTAAAATTGCACAAAATTGAATTGTTGCACGTGCATTATGCGATTCCGCATGCGTATGCAGGTTACATGGCAAAGCAAATGCTGAAACACGAAGGAATAAAAATTCCGATGGTGACTACTTTACACGGAACGGATATTACTTTAGTTGGAAGCCATCCGTTTTACAAGCCTGCGGTTACTTTTAGCATCAATAAATCTGATGTGGTAACTTCGGTTTCGCAGAGTTTGAAAGAAGAAACGTACAATCTTTTTGATGTAAAAAAAGAAATTGAAGTTATCCCGAATTTTATCGAACTCAATAAAAATAAAATTAACCAAAATGTTCCGTGTCAACGGGCGTTGATGGCACCAAACGGCGAAAGAATTATCACGCATATCAGTAATTTTAGGAAAGTAAAACGTATTCCGGATGTAGTGAAAATTTTTAATTTGATTCAAAAATCTGTTCCTGCAAAGTTAATGATGGTTGGCGAAGGACCTGAAAAGGAAGTTGCCGAACAATTGTGTGAGGAATTGGGAATTTTGGACAAAGTGATTTTTTTTGGAAATAGTAACGACATCGATACCATTTTATGTTACACCGATTTATTTTTGCTTCCTTCGGAAACGGAGAGTTTCGGTTTAGCAGCTTTAGAAGCAATGGCTTCGGGCGTTCCGGTGATTTCTACTAATTCAGGAGGTTTGCCTGAAGTGAACGAAAACGGCGTTTCGGGATATTTAAGTGATGTTGGAAATGTAGAAGAAATGGCTCAAAACGGTATAAAAATTTTAAGTTCTGATGAATCGCTTTCAAAGTTTAAGGAAAACGCATTGGATATTGCTAAAAAATTTGACATCGCTAATATCCTGCCACTTTATGAAGCAGTTTACGAAAAAGCACTCAAGAAAAAAGTTTACTTATGAAAAAAATGATTACGGCAATTGTAGCGGTTGCATTTTTTGGTTGTAACAGTTCGCAGAAAAAATCGAGCGAAACTCATCAAAAATCGGGTGGGGAATTGGTAACAATTTTGGCGAAAGCCGAATATGGAGGTTTAGAAAAAAAGTCTTTTGAAGTGATTAATAACCAGACTGATTTTGCCGAATTGCTTCTGAAAATTAATTTCGATGGTAGTCCGGAGGTTGACTTTAAAAATGAACAGGTTGTGGCTTTGTTTTTAGGGCAAAAAAATACCGGCGGACATTCCATCGATATAAAAAAAGTTGAAGAAAATAAAGAAACGATATTGATTACAGTTGAAAAAATTTTGCCGAAAGGCGGAGAAATTGTAACGATGGCATTGACAAATCCTTATGTGATTGCTAAAATTAGTTCGACGAAGGAAATTAAATTTGTAGAATAGAAAAAACGCTTCCTAAATTTGGGAAGCGTTTTTTTTTGAATAAATTTCTTTTTTAGAACTTAAATCTGATACCTAATGCGATATCCGGACCAAAATTGTCATTACGGAAATTGTCGTCAGCAAAATATAACTCTGGTCTAAAATCCAATGATAACATTAATGGGATGTCGAATTGATACTCAATACCGATGTCTCCAGCGATAAAAGCAAAAGCACCGCTATCGTCAAAATCGTTGTGGTCAACGCTCCAAGAACCAACTCCACCACCAACACCAGCATACCAGTTAAAACCACCGTCAATGTTCCAAACCCATTGGTACAAACCGGTTAATTTTATTGCATCTACGTGGTTGCTATTACGCCAACCAAGGTCAACTTCTAAACGATTGTTGTCGCCTAATCCGCGTTGGTAAGAAATTTCTCCTCCGAAACCGTCATTGTCACCTAAACGTAAACCTAATGCGTTTTTTGGAATTTCTTGAGCCTGAGCACTGAAAGCCAATCCGGCTAACATTAGTGCTGAGAAAAATAATTTTTTCATACATTTTTTAATTTAGAGTTAAGTCTAAGGTACAGAAAAATGTGAGAAGGCTCAAATTTTTAAGATTATTCTAACAATTAAGAATTTTTTTATTTTGGCAAAATGAACTCGCTAAAATGGTTGGCTAAGGCATTTTCCATTTCTAGAAAATCTTCTTCGTGCGCCACTTCATTCATCTTGTGCGAATATAATTTCCACCGCTTTTTATTGTATTCAAGAGCAGTTAGATTCTCGATCCAATCTCCGGAATTAAGGTATAAAGTTTCGCCTTTTTTATTGCTTTGTTTTAAGATTTTTGGTTCGTGAATATGACCACAAATTACATAATCATATTGATTTTCAATTGCTAATTCGATTGCAGCATTTTCAAAATCGCTTATAAATTTAACTGCTTTTTTAACACTGGCTTTTATTTTTTTGGAAAAAGAATAAGGCTCTTTTCCAATTTGTTTTAAAAACCAATTGATAAATCTGTTGAGTAAAATAAGATAATCGTAGCCAATTCCGCCTAATTTCGCCACCCATTTAGCGTGATTGACAGAAGAATCAAAAACATCTCCATGAAAAAACCAAGCCTTTTTTCCGTTCAATTCCAAAAGTAATTTATTGCAAATGCAGAAATTTCCAATTTTCGCATCGGCAAATTTTCTCAGCATTTCATCGTGATTTCCCGTGATGTAATAAACCTGAGTTCCTTTGGAAGTTAAGTCGAGGATTTTTCTAATTACCTTTAAATGCGATTTAGGAAAATATGACTTTCTAAATTGCCAGATATCAATAATATCACCATTTAAAACCAGAATCTTAGGTTTAATCATAGAAAGATAAGAATAAACCTCCTTGGCATGACATCCAAAAGTACCCAAATGAATGTCGGACAACACCACTAATTCAACCGCTCTTTTTTTCAATGGAAGCTTTTTTAAAGTTTTTCAAAATAAAGCATCTCATATTAACCTGAAATTTTGTAATAGTTAAAAAAGTATCAAGATTTAGCGCGATAATAATTAAATTTGTTCAGAAAAATTAAATTAAAATGGCAGGAAATAGTTTTGGAAAAAAATTAAAATTGACCACATTTGGCGAATCTCATGGCGATGCAATCGGCGGAGTTTTAGATGGATGTCCACCCGGAAT
The DNA here is from genome assembly GCA_023387965.1 of Bacteroidota bacterium. Lineage (GTDB taxonomy): Bacteria > Bacteroidota > Bacteroidia > Flavobacteriales > Flavobacteriaceae > Flavobacterium. Next base: position 340,727 of record JAEWHE010000014.1, read on the forward strand.
TGAGTTAGATTTTGAAACAATTCAATACCAATTATCCAGAAGAAAACCGGGCCAATCTTCGATAGTTACTCAAAGAAAAGAAGAAGACGAAGTACAATTTTTGTCAGGAATTTTTGAAGGAAAAACCACAGGAATGCCAATTGGCTTTATCATCAAAAATGAAGATCACAAATCTGCCGATTATGACCATATTAAAAATGTTTTCCGGCCAAGTCACGCTGATTTTGTTTACGAAAAAAAATATGGAATTAGAGATTATCGAGGTGGAGGAAGAAGTTCTGCGCGAGAAACAGCTTGCAGAGTAGTAGGTGGTGCCATTGCGAGACAAATAATTCCAGAAATAAAAATTACCGCCTTTGTTTCTTCGGTGGGAGAAATTTTTATTGACAAACCTTATCAGGCATTGGATTTTTCAAAAATAGAAAGCAATCCCGTTAGATGTCCAGACGAAAATACTGCCGAAAAAATGATTCAGTATATCAAAGAAATTAAAAAAGATGGTGATACCGTAGGTGGAACGATAACTTGTGTGATTGAAAATGTTCCGATTGGTTTAGGAGAACCTGTGTTCGATAAACTCCATGCCGAATTAGGAAAAGCAATGCTTTCGATAAATGCTGTAAAAGGATTTGAATACGGAAGTGGTTTTTGTGGCGCCAAAATGAAAGGCAGTGAACACAATGATCTCTTCAATCCTGACGGTACAACAAAGAGCAATCTTTCTGGTGGAATTCAAGGCGGAATTTCAAATGGGATGGACATTTATTTTAGGGTAGCATTTAAGCCCGTTGCAACGCTTTTGCGTAAGCAAGAAACCATAAATTCTGAGGGCGAAATCGTGGAAATGCAAGGGAAAGGTAGGCATGATCCGTGTGTTGTTCCAAGAGCGGTGCCTATAGTAGAAGCGATGGCGGCTTTAGTGATTGCGGATTTTCACATGCTTAAATAAAAATTTTAAATAAAAAGTTATGTAAATGAAAAATATTTCCTACATTCGTAATATTAATCTAAATCAAAAAAAATGAAAAAAACTTTACTTTTTGGAGCATTTGTGTTTTCAATGCTCAGCGTTCAAGCGCAAACAAACATATCTTTTGAAGCATCCGAAGGATTTACTTTAGGACCAATTGAAAATCAAAATGGCTGGGTTCCTGCCTTTGGGGTTAATTCAGATATTTCGACGCTTTCAGTATCTAATCTAAGAGCTTCTGCGGGTACGCAAGCGCTTCAATTTACGTCCGACTCCGGGGAATGGAGTGGATATGATGGCGTCTTGTCACCAAATATTCCAAGTTTAGGAAATATTTTCGAAATTGGTTTCGACATTTACCCTGAGTCAGATACTCAATCGGATCATGTGATTTACGCATTGCAAGGGACAACTTTAACTTTTGCTGGATACTTGATTTTCAACTGGCAAGGTAATATCTTGGCGAGAACTGGTACTACTGCAGCCGTGGATGTTGGAGATTACACTGCGGGTCAATGGTATAACGTGAAAATTTCATTTAATTATACTACATCAACAGTGACTTATTTCGTAAATGGTGCTCAAGTTCATACAGGACCGACTATGGGAACTAGTACTGGTGTTGATCAGCTTTTCTTCGGGTATGATAACTATGGTTCAGGTTATACAGTGGATAATATTAGAGTTGCAACTTCTTTGTCAACAGACAAGTTTAACACAAATACTTTATCAGTTTTCCCTAACCCGTCTAACGGAATTGTAAATATTTCTAATTCAGAAACAGCTTTATTAAACAATGTTTCAGTTATGGATATCAACGGAAGAACTGTGAAAAACGTTCAGTTAAGCGATGTTTCAGAAGCGCAAATCAACATTTCTGACCTTTCTGCTGGGGTTTACATGATGAACATTTCTTCAGACCAAGGAACAATTACTAAAAAAATCGTGAAAAACTAATTCACGTTTTTAAATAAATAAAAAACCGGAATGAAAGTTCCGGTTTTTTTTGTTATAAAAATTTTGCTTTAAGCTCTGGCGTTGGAATCATACATTCGTCTTTTTTGCCGTACCATTTGTAGCGATTTTTGGCAATATAATCGTAAACGCTATTCTTCAAAAAATTAGGGAAAATATTGAAAATACTCAAGAAAGAATACATTCCGCTGAGGTTTGAAGCAATTTTCAATGCGGCTTCGGCTTTGTAATAATAAGCAATTCCAGGTTCGTATAAAATAATAGAGTCAGTTTTACTGGTGTCGATTTTTAAATAATTTACAATTTCTTGTCCAATTTCTGATTGTAATGCGGCAAATCGAAACACATCATTTTTGTCATGTTTAATTATAAATTGAACCGTGTTATCGCAAAGATTGCAAACACCGTCAAACAAAATTATTTTTTTTCCAGCAGGTAAATTTTCCATAATTTTTATTTTGGCTGAACATATTCAAGCGAATCCAAATCAACTTTAGAGGTGAAAATTCCGTAATTCACCACAGCTTTTTTCTTTTCAATTTTATCAATCGTACCAATTGATTTTCCGTCGAGCATTCTTACGCGGTCGCCAACTTTTAATATCACTTTAGGTTTTGCGGCTTCTTCCTTAATTGCCTTAATTTTTTTCTCCTTTTTCTCTACGCGAATTTCCTCCACTTTCTGCGCTACTTCCTTCACAATTTCACGGTTCTCGGCTTCTTTTATTTTCTTCTCTTTGGCAGTAATTTTTTTCCTTTTAGAATTTTCGATCTCCACCATTTTTAAAAATTCGCCAATTAGTTCCTTCTTATTTTTATTGTTGAAATATTTTTCAGAAATATCATCCAGCTTTTGTCCCAAATAAACCAAGCGTTGGTTAGCATCATACAATTCTTGATAACGCTCTAATTTATCCTGAATTTTACTGTTGATGTTCTCCATTTTTTTGCTTTCCTCACGAGCCCGAATTTCTTCTTCCTTCAGATTTTGCGACGTTTTCTCGAGTTTCGAACGTTCTTTTTGCAAATTGGCAATGGTTTTGTCGAACCGAACTTTTCCGCCTTCAATTTTCTTTTTGGCGCGATTGATCAAACCAAAAGGAATTCCGTTTTTCTGCGCAACTTCAAATGTAAACGAACTTCCGGCTTGTCCCAAAATCAGTTTGTACATCGGTTCCAGCGATTTTTCGTCGAAAAGCATGTTCGCATTTGAAGCGTGAGGCAACTCATTTGCTAAAATTTTTAAATTAGAATAATGCGTGGTAATAATCCCAAACGCTTCACGGTGGTAAAATTCCTCTAAAAAAGTTTCCGCCAAAGCACCACCTAATTCGGGATCAGAACCGGTACCAAATTCATCGATTAAAAAAAGCGTTTTAGCATTACACTTTTTCAAAAAATAATTCATATTCTTCAATCGATAACTATAGGTACTCAAGTGATTCTCAATAGATTGGTTGTCGCCAATATCCGTTAAAATTCTATCAAACAAAAAAGTTTCACTTCTTTCATGAACCGGAATCAACATCCCGCATTGCAGCATTAATTGCAATAAACCAACCGTTTTTAAAGAAATTGTTTTTCCCCCGGCATTTGGTCCGGAAATAACAATGATTCTGTTTTCGTTATTAAGTTCAACGGTTTGTGGAAACGTCACCGCATTTTTTTTCTTGTTGTTCAAATACAAAATCGGATGGTAAGCTTCCCTAAAAAACATTCTTTTTTCCGAAGTAATATTTGGTAAAATGCCGTTGATTTTGTTGGCATATTTAGCTTTGGCAGCAATCACATCTACATCGCTCAAAAAATCTTGGTAAATTTTAAGCAACTCAACAAAAGGGCGAATTTCGTTCGAAAGCTTTTTAAGAATCTTAGTGATTTCTTCCTTTTCTTCAAATTGTAAGTTGTTGAGTTCACGTGAAAAACGCAACGTCGCTTCGGGTTCAATATAAGTAATGCTTCCCGTTTTAGAATTTCCCAAAATGGTTCCTTTCACTTTCCGTCTGTACATTGCCAAAACCGCCAAAACTCTACGATTTTCAACGATGCTTTCGCGAATGTCATCCAGATAACCCAAATTTGCGTATTGCGACAAAGCCATTCCGAAACTTTGGTTGATTTTTCCACGAACCAAATTGATATTTTTCCTAATTTCTGAAAGCGATGGCGAAGCATTGTCTTTAATCTCGCCATATTTGTCAATCACCTCGTCAATTTTTTGAATGATAGTTTTGGTCAATTCAATTTCCGAAGCTTTTTCACTTAATTTTGGATAATAATCGTTGAATTTTTTTAGGAAAAGCAGCAAAGTATTTACCGTTTCGGAAACGGTGGCAATTTTTCGGAAGGCAACTGCGTCGAGAAAACTATCTTCGATGGCAAGAAATTTTATTTCGCTGCTGATGTTTTCAAAACCATGATTGGGCAACGCATTATTATTGGTAAAAGACGAAGTGTATTCTGAAGTTTGCCACAAAGCGTTCATCAGCGTTTCAGGATTTTTTAGCGGACTGATGTTGAGCGCTTTTTCTTTTCCTAAATCGGTGATGCAAAGTTCGGCAACGGTTTCAAGAACGGTTGTAAATTCTAAGTCTTGTAAGGTTTTATCGGTGATGCTGATCATTTATTTTTATAACAAAATTTTTACAAAATTACGAAAAACATCCTATCGATTTTTAATGGGAATCGTACAGTTTTGCCAATAGAATGCTAAATATTACGCTCCAATTGGGTTTATTTTCCGAAATTTGAATTTTCTAAAAAATATGACTGTAAAAATCCATTCGTCTTGGGAAAATGTTTTGAAAAGTGAGTTTGAAAAGCCTTATTTTCAAGAACTTATCCAGTTTGTGAAACAACAATACCAACAATTTACCTGTTACCCGAAAGGTTCTCAAATATTTTCGGCGTTTGATCATTGTAAATTTGATGACGTGAAAGTGGTGATTATTGGACAAGATCCGTATCATGGAGTCGGACAAGCGAATGGTTTGTGTTTTTCAGTGAATGATGGCATTGCTTTTCCGCCGTCATTGCAAAATATTTTTAGGGAAATTTCTACTGATTTAGGCAAAAATATTCCGGCTACGGGAAACTTGGAACGTTGGGCAGATCAAGGCGTATTGTTGCTAAATGCGACTTTAACGGTTCAAGAAAGTTTGGCAGGAAGTCACCAAAAAAAAGGCTGGGAAACGTTTACTGATGCGGTAATCAAGAAAATTTCTGACGAAAAGGAAAATGTGGTTTTCTTGCTTTGGGGTGGTTTTGCACAAAAAAAAGCGAGTTTGATTGACGCTAAAAAGCATTTTATTTTAACAACTGGACATCCTTCGCCATTGAGTGCTAACAGAGGTTTTTGGTTTGGAAATCAGCATTTTAGCAAAACAAACGATTACTTAAAATCAATTGGAAAAGAACCGATTGATTGGTAGTTTTATATGCAAAATTTTTTCCTGTACGCTTTTTCCTGAAGTTTAAAAAATGCCCGAAGTTTTCCTTTAGCCCCGATTATAGCGGAAATCCTTTTTATTGATTGCTTGGGTTGAAACCCAAGGCAACTGATAAAAAGATTGAAGCGGAAAGCGGGAACTACGATTAAAATAATGCCTAGTCCCGATGCTTCGGGAGGCACCTAAAAAATTAATTAAGCGTTAGAGCTCCTAAAATTTCTTCGGACATGAAGGGACCGCCGGGATAAGTGGCGGTGTAATCGAGGTTCAGCCAGATTTGACCGCGTTCGTCGATGTGGTAATGGAGTTCCTTGTTTTTACTTTCTTTTTGAAAAAGAATTTCTTTGACCAAATAGTTGATCGCTTCGAGGTCAGTTTTGTTACCAATTAAAACTTCCGGATAAATGTGACCGCCAGTGTGAATAAGGCGTGGCGTGCCGCCAACCGAGCGAACGCAAGCTGCCATGAGAATGGCGTGGTCGTCACAATCGCCCGAAAAATGGATGAGCGATTCGGTGGCTCGCGCAATATATTCTTTGCCTTTTGGATCGTTAACGTAGTTCCAACGACTCTGAATTTCTTTAAAAACGGCAAAACACTGAATGATTAATCGGTATTCTCGATGGCCTTTTACGTCCTTAAAATGTTTGGTTGTAGCGAGAAGTGCGAAGTTGCGAACTTGCGGATCGTCGTATTCAATGGCATTTAAAATTTTGGATTTATTGGGAAAAGGCAAGAGTTTGGAGATAATAATGTCCTGCGGATTCGGGTCGTCTGCCATCATGTAAACCATGGAACGGTAATCTTCAAAAACGCTGTTGAAACCGTAACTCCCAAAGACGCTTCCGTAAATTAAAACCAATAAATATAATGCTAAACAGACTAAAATTATGGTTTTGAGCAATCGTAAAACTAAAGTAATCACACCAACTACGGCGATAAAAAGTAAAATTCTGTCCACCTGAAATGGCCATTTTGGGTCAATGAGTAGCTGGTGAATAATGATGAAAACGGGAATGGCAATCAACACACTCAAAAGCACAAGAATCACGCTGTCCCAAGGTTTTTTAACCCGCAGTTTTTCTTTTATTTGAGTAAAATTTATGTTTTCCTGTTTTGTCATGGCAACCCTTAGGCCGTAATTTTTTAGCTTATTGCAATTTCTGCAAAATTACCTTTTTTCTCGATAAGCCCTAACTGTAAAAGCTGATTTTGAACATTGTTTAACGTTTCGGGCGTGAGTTTTTCCTGAGACCATTCGGTTAAGGAAAGCCACTCCAAAATATCGGTTTCTTGCTGGTTATATCTCGTTGCAAGCATTGTGCCGATGTTCTCAATTTGCTTAAAATGTGCTGTTTTTTGGTTGATAATTTGCAATAAATTGTCAATTTCAGCTTTATTTTGAGCTAAAAAATCATTTTTCACGGCAATTACAAAACAGGGCCAAGGAGTAGGGCATTCGCCAATTTTTCTAAAAATTCCTGCGTCAACCAAAGGTTTGGTCATGAAACGTTCCCACATAAAATAATCCGAAGTTCCGGCAGCAAGTGATTCAACCGCTCCATCAATGGTATTCACGATTTCAAACTTTAAATTTTCGGGATTCCAACCTAAATTCCCAGCGTTTACATACGCCATCAATTGCGAACCAGAACCCTTTCTACTAATTGCTACAGTTGTATTTTCCAATTCAGAAATGTTTTCAAAACGCGAATTAGCATCTACGTGAATGCCCCAAATTAAAGGCGATTGCACATAAACCTGCACAATTTTGCTATCATTTCCCGCCAAAATATCTTTCACAATTCCTTCGGTTAAAATTACGGCAACGTCCGTTTCATTGTTGCGTAACATTTGGCATAATTTCCCAGTTCCTTCTGGAACGTCCGTCCATTTTACTTCCAGATTTTTTTCCGAAAATTCCCCGTCTTCGATGCACAAATGCCACGGCAAATTAAAATGTTCTGGCACTCCGGCAACTCTAATTTTTTTCATATTTTTTTAATTTTTTTTGGGCGTGTCCCTGCGGGTCGGGCTTTCCCTTCAATCTTTTTGTCAATTGTTTTGGGTTAAAACCCAAAACAATTGACAAAAAGGATTTCCGTCCAATCCCTCACGCAAAATCTGCTAACATCACAATTTACGGTAATCTTCAGCTTTAAGTTCATACCAGTTCCATTGCACCGAATTACTTACGTATTGTTCTAGCAAGTTCATTCCAATTTTTTGCAAAATTCTGTTAGAAGCTCCGTTTTCAGATTGGGCAGAAGCGTTCATCAGCTCAATGTTCATCACATCAAAACCGTAATCCAACCAAGCAAACGAAGCTTCGGACGCGAAACCTTTGCCCCAAAATTCTTCATCGAGTCTGTACCCAAAATCGAAAAAATTTACATGTCCGTTTTCTGGTTCGGTTACAAATTTAATTCCAGCCCAACCCAAAAAAATACCCGAAGATTTTTCGATAATTGCAAAACGCCCAATTCCATTTTCGGTATATTGACCTCTCACGTATTCGATTATCGACTTGGTTTCGTCCAAAGTTTGTGTGGGTTTGTTCCAAAGATACTTGTGTACGTTCGGGTTGTTGTCCATCTTGAACATCGCTTCAGCATCAGAGGGAAGCAACTCGCGTAAGATCAGTCGTGGTGTTTCAAGAATTAAATCCATAAAAAATTATTGAGCCAGTTTATCCAACGTGTAAGCAATCAATTCATCCACGGCTTTGTAAGGATCTTCGCTGAAAGTTCCACTTGCACGATTGGCGATGATGGCATTTAGCGACAAGGCATTGTGACCAAGCAAAGATGATAAGCCGTAAATTGCCGCAGTTTCCATTTCTAAATTAGTGATTTTGGTACCTGCAAACTCAAAATTATCCATTTTTTTGTTCAGACTTTCATCTTGAATCGGCAATCGAACTACCCGACCTTGCGGACCGTAAAAGCCTCCGGCAGTTGCCGTAATTCCTTTAAAAATTTTATCACTTTCGATTAATTTTTCGAGATTTTGACTACATTTTGTCACATACGGTTTTCCTTTTCTTAAATCCCAATTGGTATGTTCGACAAAAGCATCTTCGATTTCCGGACTAGTAATTTCGTCAATTAAATAGGAGCGAAGCATGTTGTCTAATCCCAAAGCAAATTTCGACATTACAAAACTATCCACAGGAATTTCTTTCTGCAAAGAACCTGAAGTTCCTACCCGCACAATATTTAGCGAAACTAGATTTTCCTTTGGTTGTCTGGTTTGAAAATCAACATTCACAAGAGCGTCAAGTTCGTTCAATACAATGTCAATGTTGTCAGGACCAATTCCGGTGGACATCACGGTCAATCGTTTTCCTTTATAGGTTCCGGTTTGGGTTTTAAATTCTCTTTTTTGCGTAGAAAATTCGATCGAATCAAAATGTTGCGTGATTTTTTCTACACGATTTTGATCGCCCACAAAAATAATGTCATGTGCAATATTTTCGGGTTTTAAGTTGAGATGGTAAACACTACCATCCGGATTTAATATTAATTCTGAAGATTGAATCATTTTTTAAGTTACTGGTTTTGTTTTTTTAAGTTGAAAAGTTGCAAAGCTACAGAGTTGCAAAGGCATTTTAAAGTTTATTTGAATCTGTAATCATAAATCTGAAATCATAAATCTACAATCATTTATCCTCCCACACGTTTCACTTTAAAGCCTTTGTCTTTAAGAATTGTCATGATTTTGTCGCGATAATCACCTTGAATAATGATTTCGCCGTCTTTAAAACTTCCGCCTACTGCTAATTTATTTTTTATTTCTTTGGCTAAGATTTTAAAATCCTCGTCTTCGCCTTCGTAACCTGCAATTATAGTTGTGGGTTTTCCTTTACGTTTTTCATATTTGCAAATCATCGGTTCCTTTTGAACAAAAAGTTCATGAGGCGTTTCTTCCTTTGGCATTTCTGGCTCAGGTGTATGATCTGGAAAAAGTTTTTTTAATTGGTCTTCTAAATTCATTTACATTTTGTTTTATAACGCAGATTTCAGCTGATGACGCTGATTAACGCTGAATTTTATAATCTGAAATTTTCATAAACCTTTCTTATAAATTCTGGTTTTTTTCCAAAATTAAGTAGCAGTCCGACTTCGCAGTCTGTAGCTCTTAAATAATTGATGAGTTGTGAATGATGATCTTTTGTCATATGCTCAACCGCTTTTAATTCTAAAATTACACAGTCTTCTATAATGAGGTCAGCAAAATAATCGCCAACCACAATATCTTTGTAAGTTACCATTATCCTCTTTTGCGCTTCTACCTTAAAACCATTTGACTTAAGTTCGTAATACATTGCATTTTGATACACCCGTTCAAGAAAACCATATCCAAGTTCATTATAAACCTCGTAGAATAATTTTAAGATTTCTCCCGTCAATTCTTTGTGAAGCAGTTCATTTGTATACATAATAAATTCAATTCGTTTGGCACATAGTTAAATAATAAAATCCGTGAAAACCAGCGTAATCCGTAGAATCCGCGTCTCAAATGAATAGATCCGCACAAAGAGGCTTTCAATGAGCTAAATAAAAAAGACATCAAGCAAAACTCAATGTCTTTCCAAATATATAAAAGTATATCTTATTTTTTAATTAATCCTAAATCTACTAAACGTTCGTGCAAGAATTCTCCAGCAGTTATATCATCGTATAATTTTGGATTTTTTTCATCGATACAATTTTCCAAACAATCTAATTTCATGTCGCTAACGGGATGCATGAAAAACGGAATCGAATAACGCGAAGTTCCCCACAATTCTCTCGGTGGATTCACAACCTGGTGGATTGTAGATTTTAGTCTATTGTTAGTATGACGCGATAACATGTCACCCACGTTGATCACCAATTCGTCGGGTTCCGCGATAGCATCAATCCATTCGCCTTTGTGGTTTTGTACTTGTAGTCCACGACCTTGAGCTCCCATTAAAAGTGTGATTAAATTAATATCTCCATGAGCTGCCGCACGAATCGCATTTTCAGGTTCTTGCGTAATTGGCGGATAATGGATTGGTCTTAGAATAGAGTTGCCTTCTTCGGCATATTTGTCAAAATAAAATTCGTCTAAGCCTAAATGCAAAGCCAAAGCTCTCAGCACGTAAATTCCAGTTTTTTCCAGCATTTGGTAGGCTTCTTTCCCTACTTTGTTAAATTTTGGGAGTTCAGCAACATCCACATTGTCAGGATATTCCGAAGCCCATTTTGAATCTTTGTCCACATATTGGCCAAAATGCCAAAATTCCTTTAAATCACCTTCTTTTTTTCCTTTGGCATGTTCTTTTCCAAAAGAAACATAACCACGTTGGCCACCAATTCCAGGAATTTCATATTTTTCTTTTGTTTCCAAGGGAAGTGAGAAAAAATTACGGATTTCGCCATATAATTCATCTACTAATTTGTCATCTAAAAAATGACCTTTTAACGCAACGAAGCCAATATCTTCGAAAGCCTTTCCGATTTCATTTACAAATTTTTGTTTACGTTCCGGTTCGCCCGAAAGGAAATCACGCAAGTCAACACTAGGAATATTTTGCATACTCTTTTAAAAATAGATGTTAATAACTTTGCTTTGGCTGAAAGCCTTATTATCACAAATGTAAAATTATTTATGTGAAACTTCTTTCAAAAGTTATTAACAATTGAAAATTTTGCAACATTGTGTCGCCAAGCTGTTATTTTTTTATATTTTTGGGCAACCTAAAAAAATACGCAAACCTTTTCGTAAAATGATGAATTTCGACCGCCAAAACTTAAGTAACGACCAACTTTTAGATTTATACAAAAGAATTTTAAAGCCCAGATTGATTGAAGAAAAAATGCTTATTCTAATCCGTCAAGGGAAAGTTTCAAAATGGTTTTCTGGAATAGGGCAGGAAGCAATTGCATGTGGAGTTACAGCAGTTTTAGATCAAGATGAATATATTTTGCCAATGCACAGAAACTTGGGCGTTTTTACAGGAAGAAATATTCCGTTACATCGACTTTTTTCACAATGGCAAGGCAAAAAGAACGGTTTTACAAAAGGTAGAGACCGCTCATTTCACTTTGGAACCCAAGAATATAAAATCATAGGAATGATTTCGCATCTTGGACCGCAATTAGGAATTGCCGATGGAATTGCCGTAGCCAATAAAATGCAAAAAAACGGAAAAATTACCGCTGTTTTCACAGGAGAAGGAGCAACATCCGAAGGAGATTTTCACGAAGCTTTAAACATTGCTTCGGTTTGGGATTTACCTGTGATGTTCATTATTGAGAATAATGGCTACGGACTTTCAACGCCGACAAATGAACAATACCGTTGCGAAAATCTTGCCGACAAAGGAATTGGTTACGGAATGGAATCGCATATCATCGACGGAAATAATATTTTGGAAGTTTTCAATAAATTATCCGATTTAAAACAGTCGATGATAGAAAATCCTCGTCCGGTTTTGTTGGAATTTAAAACCTTTAGAATGCGTGGTCACGAAGAGGCGAGTGGTACCAAATATGTTCCGCAAGAGTTGATGGACATGTGGGCTGTGAAAGATCCGGTGGAAAATTATAAGAATTTTTTATTGGCCGAAAATGTATTAAACGAAGAAACTGACCATCAGATAAAATCGGAAATCAAAAAAGAAATAGACGAAAATTGGGCAATGGTGCAAACCGAACCAGATATTGTTGCCACATTTGAAGAAGAGCTAAACGACGTTTACAAACCCTACAATTTTGAAGATTTTCAACCCTCAACCGAAACCCAAAACATCAGATTGATTGACGCTGTTTCCCAAAGTTTGAGTCAATCAATGGAACGCCACGAAAATCTGGTCATCATGGGTCAAGACATTGCAGAATATGGTGGTGCGTTTAAAATAACTGATGGTTTTGTAGCAAAATTCGGTAAAGAACGTGTCTTGAACACCCCAATTTGCGAAAGTGCCGTGGTTTCTGCCGCAATGGGACTTTCTATTAACAATCACAAAGCCGTTGTCGAAATGCAATTTGCCGATTTCGTCTCTACAGGTTTCAATCCCATCGTAAATCTTTTGGCAAAATCACACTACCGTTGGTTAGAAAAAGCCGACGTTGTAGTCAGAATGCCTTGTGGTGGCGGAACTCAAGCAGGTCCGTTTCACTCGCAAACTAACGAAGCCTGGTTCACCAAAACACCAGGTTTGAAAGTAGTTTATCCGGCGTTTCCTTATGATGCAAAAGGCCTTTTGAACACCGCAATCAACGACCCGAATCCGGTATTATTTTTCGAGCACAAACAGCTCTACCGAAGCGTTTACCAAGAGGTTCCCGAAAATTATTACACCATTCCGTTTGGACAAGCCGCCAAAATCACGGAAGGGAAGAATGTCACCATCATTGCTTTTGGAGCGTCCGTTCATTGGGCTTTGGAAGTGCTTAATAACAACCCGGAAATTTCCGCCGATTTGATCGATTTGCGAACTTTGCAACCATTGGATACCGAAACTATTTTTAATTCTGTGAAAAAAACTTCTCGTTGCATCATCGTTCAAGAAGACACGATGTTTGGCGGAATTGCCAGCGATATTTCGGCGATGATCATGGAAAACTGTTTCGAATATCTCGATGCTCCCGTAAAACGCGTGGCCAGTTTAGACTCCGCCATTCCGTTTACCAAAGCGTTAGAAGATCAGTTTTTAGCCAAAGGAAGATTAGAAAATTCGCTGAAAGAATTATTGGCGTATTAATTTTTTAGGAGCAATTTCCCGCTTTTTCGCTTCAACTCCTCAACAAAAAGCAGTGTTTTTAATTTTATAGAAAGAGCTTCTCCCGAAGCGTCGGGAGTCGCTTTTCTCTAAAATAAAACACTGGCTTTTTTGTTTCCGGGGTTTCCGCTTCAATCGGGGCTATTGGAGGAAGTGAGAAGTAAGGAGTTATTAGTTAGGAGACGATTGTTTATAAGTTTTGGGTTTACCAGAAAATTCCAAAAACAAAACCAAGTTTTTCCCATAGCCCTGATGCCGGTCCCGAAGCTTCGGGAGTGGAGCTAGTGTGGCTTTATTTAAAAAAGCCACACAGCGACTTCCGGCAGCAGGAACATGGATGATTAATTTGCCTGTCCCGACGCTTCGGGATCGCTCCTGAAAAAAATTTAAAATCTATTATCGCCATCGAGCAAATTGCCCAAACCGCCAAGCAAACTGCCTTCACCACGTTGTTGACCACCGCCTTGAGGTGCCGAAGCATAAATTCTGCCAGCCAAACGACTAAACGGCAACGACTGGATGTAAACAATTCCTGGTCCAGTCAAGGTGGCGTAAAAAAGTCCTTCGCCTCCGAAAATGGTGTTTTTGATGCCGCCAACAAATTCTATGTCGTAATCTACATCTTTGGTAAAACCTACGATACATCCCGTATCTACCTTTAATTTTTCGCCTGAAGCCAATTCTTTCCGTGCCAAAGTTCCGCCCGCGTGAATAAAAGCCATTCCATCGCCTTCGAGTTTTTGCATGATAAATCCTTCGCCACCAAAAAGTCCACGACCTAATTTTCGGGAAAATTCAATGCCTACGGTAACGCCTTTTGCGGCACAAAGGAAAGCATCTTTTTGGCAAATAAATCTTCCGCCGTATTCTTGTAAGTCTATGGCTACAATTTTTCCGGGATATGGCGATGCGAAACTTACTTTTCTTTTGCCATTAAATTCATTTAGGAAAACCGTCATGAAAAGACTTTCGCCGGTAAGTAGTCTTTTTCCTGCAGAAAAAAGTTTTCCCATCATGCCTTGCGTTTGGTTAGAACCATCGCCAAAAATGGTATTCATGCTAATGCCGTTGTCCATCATCATGAAACTTCCAGCTTCGGCAACAACGGCTTCTTGAGGATCGAGCTCAATTTCTACGTATTGCATTTCTTCTCCATAAATATGGAAATCAATTTCGTGTGCGTTCATAAAATTTGTGTTTTTTGATTGATTTTTGTTGTACTAAAATACAATAATTGAAGTGGCAATCAAAATCCATTTTGAACCGGTAAATTTCCAAGTTCGGGTGAGGCGATAGGAAGCGTGAAAATTGATGCCAAAATATTCTCCGGTTCGAACTTCGACAGTATTGACGATGGCAACATTGTTAAAAAAGGAAATTTTGCGCTCTTTTACGTCGATGTTTTTTATTCTTAATATGTCGGGGTTGTTGATTTTTAAATTGTGAAATCCTTCGGTAACTTCTCCAATTTCATTGATGTAAATAATATTTGGATGAAGTAAGGCACTAAGATTTTTGAGGTTGAAACTGATCATGGCTTCGAACAGTTTCTCCTCGGTTGCTATTAATATTTCTAGGTGTGTTTTAGACATCTCAACAGCATTTTGTATAATAAAAATAATAAAATTCCTACAAAATGAAAAAATTTTGGATTAAACTTATTTGATTTTTATTACAATTTATTGATTTAGAACGGATAACCTATGGCTAGGTTAAACACTAAATTCTCTTTTCGCCATGTGCTACTTCCGAAATTAATTTGGTCGAAAACCCATCGATCGCCTTCTGGTAAATATGGTTTTCTGATAGGGAATGCGAGGTCTAAACGCAAGATTAAAAACGATAAATCTAATCTTAAACCAGCTCCAGTTCCAACAGCTAATTCGTCTAAAAATTTACTAGAAAATTCAGCACCTTCACGTCTGTCGTCTTTGTTCATCAACCAAATATTTCCTGCGTCAACAAAAATGGCTCCGTGAACCACGCTAAAT
Source organism: Bacteroidota bacterium (assembly GCA_023387965.1). Classification (GTDB taxonomy): domain Bacteria; phylum Bacteroidota; class Bacteroidia; order Flavobacteriales; family Flavobacteriaceae; genus Flavobacterium. The sequence goes on from JAEWHE010000014.1 coordinate 355,864, forward strand.
AATTTGGCTCTATATTCGGTGTTTAATTCTAATTTAATATCTCCTGATTGATCCGGAAGGAAGGAATCTTCGGCAACTTCTTTTCTAAAAGTTCCGGGACCAATTGACCTTGCCCTGAAAGCACGAATACTATTGGTACCACCAATAAAAAATTGCTTGATGAACGGCAACTGATCAGAATTTCCGTAAGGAACGCCAACTCCCGCAATCACACGACTTGCCAATTGAGAATTTCTTCCCAATCGCAAATAATGGCGAAATTCATGTTCCATTTTGGCAAACTGACTGAACGGAACTCCTAAAACTTTTTTGGGATCGTCGGGATTTCCACCCGCGATTAATCCGGTAACCGTAGCCGAAAGATCTAAACTTCCTTTGTAGTAAAAGGTGTTTTTTCGGCGACGTTCCATAGTATTGGTATAAGTGTAACTGTAATTTGGTCCGAAAATTAATTGGTCTTCAATTACCCTTGCCAAAGCCGGATTTTCGGGATCTTCGGCAGTTCCATTTCCAATAATTTGCTGGTTATATTCATCAGTAACATGACCTGATCTTACGAAGGTAATTTCGGTTACATTTAACTGATGTTCTTTTCGCACGTTTTCTTTCCAGAGATAGCCAAATGAACCTTTGAAAGTGTTTAAGGTATATAAACGCTGGCGTTGCTGGTGTTCAAACCCAAGCATGGCTCGAGTTCTTGGAACAAATTCGCTGGAAGATTTTAAGTTAAACGGACTGATGAATCGTGGCCAAACCAAACTAGCTTCCCCTCCAAAACGATATACATTATAACCTCTATTTTGCCCTGAAACCTGGACTTCCATTCCGCCAAATCCGGTTAAAGTCAATAATTCTGCACCTTTAAAAGTGTTTCGGTTGCTCCAATTGACGTTTAATTCCGTACCTGTATAGTTGGCAGAATTTGTTTTTGCCAAAACTTCAACCCTTATGGATTTTTTTGGTAAAGGCGTCAAATAATAAAATGCATCCAAGCTATTAGAGGTCGAATCGGCGACTTCAAATTCATTTTTTACAAATTTAAAAGTACCTAAATTTATCAATCGGTTTAAGGACAAATTATGATCGGTTCTGTTGTAAACATCGCCTTTGTTGAAAGCCAAAGATTCATCGAAAATTCTTGGCTTAAATGTTCGAATGGTATCAATGATGGTTAAATCCTTATATTCTTCTACATAAGCATTTGGCGAACGCAAACTGTCGTCAGCATTTAGGGAATAATTAGGAAAAACCGTGATGTCGTTTATGGTGTAAATTTGTTTGGCACGATTAGGCGTTTCTTCTTTAACTTTTACAATTAAATCGACTTCTTTATTTCCAACGGTAGAATCCACTTGAACCAACAAATAATCCGGACTGAAGAAAAAATATCCTTTTTCTTTCAATCTTCCGTCGATGCGTTCGCGTTCGGCTTTAATTCTGTCCAAATCATAAGGACGGCCTTCACGAAGGCGACTTCTTCGGGTTACTTCGGCAATATCTTTGCTTAATTGCGAAGAATCTTGCGGGAAAGTGACGCTTTTTATTTTGTAACGATGTCCTGGTTTTACAATATATTCTGCGGTAACTTTTCGGTTTCTGCTATGTCCGGTTGAATCTGATTCGGTTGCTGTTTTGAAAAAGCCTTTGTTTTCGGCATAATTTTGAAGAATACTTTCGTTGTATTCCATATCAACTTGGCTGAATAAAACAGGTGGTTCTCCCACTTTATTTCGCAACCAATATCTAAAACCTTTGTCTTTCTTAGGTTCACCGGCAATGTTGTAGAAGTATAACTTTGGGCGAAGACCCAAAAATGAACTGTTAGGTTTAGGACGCAAAAGCGGTTCGAGCTCTTTTTCTAAATTTTTCCGTTCTGATTTTGAAAGTAAAGTATCTTCCACAGTAACTTCGCCACCAATGTACAATGCATCACCTTCCGGAAGGTATTTCAAGTTGCTGCAGCTCCATAAAAGTAGGGCTGAAACGGCAAGACTATATTTAAAACTCTTATTCATCGTCGGATTTTTTTTCTGCATTTTTATTGGTTTGTTCTTCTAATTCTTGGTTAGATTTGGCTTGGTCGGCTTTTTCTTTTTCGCGTTGGCGTTGTCTTTTCTCACGATTTAAACGCGACATTTCTTTTTCTTCAGCAGTTCTATGGAATAATTCTCGGAATTTATTGTAATCCATAGTGATGATAAACCCAACTCCGGTTTCGATCACTTGGCCTTGTAAAGCCACTTGATATTGGTTTTTTCGGTAAGCTCGAACCATGTAACGACCGTCTTTGGTCAACTGATAATCCACAGAAACATCTCCGGCAATATTGGTAGTTTCCTCATTAGATTGTTGCGGACCTTCGAGACCAAAACTACTTCCAACGGTAACTTTTAGTCTGTCGTTCAATAATCTTTTGGATAAACCAACATTCAAATCAGTTCTATCTTCTCGCGAACCAGTTGTGTAATCTTCGCGCGATTGCAAATCAAAATCAAGCTCCACACCTTGAACTAAATCTGACGCCAAATTATTCAATTGTTGCGAGAGAATTTTACTCACACTTTGACGCGCAATTGCTCCAGCATTAGTTCCTCCGGCTTCGCTGGCAAAAGGATTTTCGCCAATAAATCTTCCTAATAATAATAAGGCAAAAACTTGTTTGTTCAATTCACCAGGTTCTTGACGAATTTGAGCTAACTTGGTTTTAGTCAGATTCGTAACTTCAGTTGAAACGGTATTGTTTCCTTCCGGCAAAACGATGTCAAAAGAAATTTCCGGCTGTAACAATTCGCCATTCATTTTTAATAAAGTTTCAAAAGGAATTCTTTGTTTAAAAGTATTTCGGTTGCTCACAATTTGGTTGTCAACTAAATCAATTGGAGCGGTTTCAATTTCGTAAACAGCGGTAATATTTACGTCTGCCGCCATTGGTTCGCCTTTCCAAAGAATATAACTTCCTTTTTGGATTTCGAATCTTCTTTTGATAAAATTAAACGACATTTCGTAAGCTCCTTCTTCAAATTCATACCTTCCGGTTAAGGTCGTTTTTCCAGATTCGTCAATACCTCCGGTAAGTTGTGCTTCGCCTTTTAAATTTAAATAATCACCATTACCTTTATCGATAATCAACGTTAATTCTGCTTCGCGAACGATTTCAATATTCACCGAAACATCCATTCCTCTAAAATCTGATTGGGATAAAGAATCAGCGACCACAAAACGTTCGTCAATCGTCATTTGGTCTTGATCAATAAATTCAACAATGCCTTCACGATCGGCAATTGACGGATCTGATTGTGGCAAGACAACGGTCAAATCAGTATCTTCATTGATTTTTAATTTTCCGTCGATAATCGGTTTGCTCAAATCACCTCGAACATTCAAATCGGTATCAATGAACAAATCGCCATAATATAAATCGTTGTCCTTTGCAGTGGAACTTACTGCTTTAAAATTGTCGGCTTTTACGGTCAAGCCAAAACCAAAATCTGTGTAATTTGTAGTCGAAACTTTCCCGTCAACTACCAACAAATTGTCATCTACGTCCGAAACAGAAAATTTATTCAAATTAATTCCAGTATTGGTAAACGAAATTCTGTCATTCATACCGTCAAAATAGGAGGCAAGTTGCTTCACTCTAAAACCTATTTCGTTAAATTTTATTTCACCAATCACACTCGGTTGCGAAACACTTCCTGTAATATTCATGTCTCCCGAAAGAAATCCTGTACTTTCAGTAATATTTCCCATGGTAAAACCTTGAATACTTTTCATATACAATCTGTCGATATTCAGGTTCATGTTTAAAGCACTATTGTCAGTTCTGTAAGTTCCGGTAAGATTCACCTGATTCCCTTCGCCACCGGTAATTGCGACATCAGCGTTCAAAGTATTGGCGATATTATTGTCCACTTTTACAGCAATATTTCCAACGGTATCTTGTTTGAAAGTAAATTCGTCAATATTTAAATCTGCTGTGAAAGTCATGGTTTTAGTAATGTCTTTTAGCAAAACATTTCCGTTAATTCGTCCTCCGGCAAGCAAAGTATCTTTGGCAACGGCACTTGTAATAGTGGCAATTTCAAAATCTTTTAAAGTTACATCCACCGGAGAATTGGCGGTTTCGGATTGTGATTGAATGGCAATCGAACTATTGTCGTTACGCAATTCAAAATTATTAGCGTAAATTCCGGTTGAACCGAAACGAACCACATTTTCGCGATCAATATCCCAAGGTTCGTAATTTAAAACCAAGCCATCCGGTTCCAAAGAAATTTGCGTAGTATTATCTTCAGCCTTTAAATTTCCGGCTAATAAATATTGGTCTTCATCTTTGGTGTCTCTAATTAATAAGGTGTAATTTACCCGATTTTCCCTTACATCACCCGAAATACTTGTGTAAGGCAAATGAATTTGACCACTGTTAATATCGTCAATCACCAAACTATAAATCAACGCATCTTCGTAAGTTTCCACGTCAATTTCTCCATTTGTAATTGTATTGGAACCATAAATTACTTTCGGAATTTTTCCGTTAACGGTGATTGAATCGCCTTCGCTGTTATAATTTGCGGTTAAAGTAATTGGCGAAAAGCTATTCAAACTCGGAACTAATTTGTACAAAATAGGATCATCTTTCACTACTAATTCTAAATCAAATTGTTGCGGAAGCGATGACTTTTTTTCAGAAGTGGGATTTGTATTGTAATATTTTGCAATGGAATTTGTCAAAGCCGTTCCAATCTGATCGTATTGGTAATTTCCTTTGATAAATGCATTTAAAAACTGCGATTGTAAACGGATGCTATCGCCTTCGGCTGAAGAAAAAGCGTCAATTTTTATAGAATCTAAGGCATAAGTTTCTTTCGCATCAGCAATTAAAAAATTGTATATTCTGATTTTTCCGTTAAGATTTTCCGGGCTCGAATCTGCAATGTCGGCATTGATAATTCCCCGCAATTTCATCGGTCCTGCGTGAAGATTTAACCGCTGTAAATCAGCAATATCTGTGTTTAATTTTAGTTTTACAGCAGGATATTTTCCTTTAAAATTTCCTTCGGCATCTAAGTCAAAAGTCAAATTCACATCATTCATTCCGGCTGTAATGTCAAAATTTCCCTGACGAATTTCGCCATGAAACTCTAAATCTCGATAAACATAACGGTTGAATTCCGCACTTTGCAAATTTCCATCAATCACAGCGTTTGCCGTTTGCGGATCTAAACCAGTTCCTTTCACTTTCGCTCTTAAACTAATTTTTCCTAATGAATCATTTTTCAGTAATTTGCCCAAATCAAAATTTGAAATCACAGCATCGGCATCATATTTCTCGAAATTTTTTCGTCTTTGATCAAAAAGTGCTTTGATTTTTGCATTTCCAAAACTGCTTCGCAAATTCAAATCGGTATTAAAATTGTTGATTTTTCCCTTGAAAAAACCGTTCAATGCCAATTGCGAAGGAATTTGAATATTCGCCGGAATTGTTCCTTTCGGGACAAACATATTAATATCTTTCGCTGAAGATTTTAGCTGATTAATTTTTAAATCAAAATAAGAATTTTCAACATCGGGCAAACCGGTAATTCTTCCGCTTGCGTCAACCACAGTCGAACCAATTCCGCTGATTTGCAGTTTCGGAATTGACAAATTATTCACTTTTCCAGCAATTTCGCTGTCGATGTACAAAATAGCATTGGGATTATTTCTAAAAATATCCTGACTTTGTAAAGTTGGCACAAAAAGCAAAATATCTTTAAACCCAATCTGACTTTCTTGCAACGAAGCCTGAATGCCCAAATCGCCAAGATTATCTGAAATTTCTGATAAATTTTGATACGTTACCTGAATTTCGTCTTGCACAGAAGTTTGTGGCGTTTTAACCACCAAATTTTTCAGCGTAGCACGTTTCGGACCATAGAAAAAATCCGTTTCGAAACGTTGCAAATCCAAACCGCTTTGGTCTTTAATCGAAAATTGAGAAATGCCTCCGTAAATGGTGTCTTTGCTGTAATATAAATCTTTCGCTCTTAAATTTAAATTACTGATATTAAGGTGTTTAAAATCAATTCCTCGAGAAACTTTTGGCGAATTATCGTCATCGAATCTAAAATTGATATTTTGAATAGAAGAATTTGCCAATTTTACGCGCCAGTTTGGTGCGGTTGCTTCGAGCGTTTCCGGAGCGTCAACCTCAATTGGTTTGTCTAATTTTCCAAAAGTTAATCCTCCGGAAATTCCGTCAATTTCAAATTTTTCTAAATCAATAAATTGCCTTTTCAGATTGATGGAATTAAATTCGAGCAACAATTTTTTAAGCTTGATTCCCGTATTCAATGCGGAACCTTTATTATCAAATCCCACATCAATGTTTGCCAGAGATATTTCGCCTAAACTCAAATTTAAATCCGGACTTTTCACCGCTTCATCCGTGACTTCAACGGTATTTTGAGCGACTTCCTGAACAATTTCGCCTTGTTTGAGCATCACTTTAAAACCGTCCAAATTAATTTTTGGAATGGTAAAATCCATTTTGTTCAAATCAAATTTTGTGATTTTTGTGTCAAAATGATGCAAATATGCGGTCAAATCATTTTTGGAAATTTCATCAGCAAAACGAACCCGAATTCGGTCCAAATTCACATTTTTCACGGAAATTTCCATGGGAGTAGAAGTAGTGTCTTTAGGTTCATTTGAAGCAAAAGCATCGATAATGTAATCAAAATTAAATACCGAATCTTTATTTCGCTTAATTGTAGTTGTAATTCCTTGTAAATCAACGCTGTTAATTTCTAAAGTGTTGTCCAAAAGTTTGAATAAACTAATATCCACTTTTAATTTTTCTCCAGCCAAAAGCGTGTCGCCTTCCTGACTTTGAAAATAAACATCGCGAATAATCACGTTTTTTGGCAAACCAATTTCAATTCTTCCTACTGAAACCGGTGTTTTAATTTTATTTTCAAGGTAAGAAACGGCCTGATCTTTTAGTAAATTCTGAAAATAAGGGATTTGGATTAAAATAACAATCAATAAAAATAACCCGATGATTGACCCAACAATCCAGGCAAGAATTTTAAGCGATTTTTTGACGTATATGTTCAATGTGGTAGGTTTTATTTATAACTAAATTTAACACTTTAAAACTTCAATTTTATTAAAAAAATGCAAAATTTGTAAGAGAAAGGAATGAGGGTTTCCTCAAAGTTTTTCTAATAATTGTTTTAGGTCGATGGCCTCATCGAAAAAATTTTCCCACAAGTCACCTTTTTCCGCAAGACGTTTTGAAATCGTTTTGATGTTAAATTTGCTGAGGTTCAAATTGTTATTAATTTCATCCCATTCTAATGGAGTACTAACATTTGCGCCTTCTCGCGGGCGAAGAGAATAAATACTTGCCATAGTTTTTCCTTTACCATTTTGCAAAAAATCGAGATAAATTTTTCCTTTTCTTTTAGAAGGACTTCTTTCCAAACTTACAATTTCAGGTAATTTTTTTAAAACCATTTGGCTGACAATGTGTGAAAATTCCCGAGTATTGTTGTAAGAATATTTTTGCAAAATTGGAATAAAAACGTGCAATCCTTTTCCACCAGAAGTTTTAACATAAGCTGGAACTTGCAAAGCGTCTAAAATTTCTTTTAACGTTAACGCGGTTTTTACCAACTTTTTCATATCGGCTTCATTTGGATCCAAATCAAAAATTATATAATCAGGATTGTCCAAATTACCCACACGACTGCTCCAAGGATTTAATTCTACACAACCCCAGTTTGCCAGAAATAGCAAGGTGTCGCGGTCTTGACAAAGCAAATAGGTGATACTTTCGCCGGTGGATTTCGATTTTAATTTTCGTGTTTTTATCCAATCCGGAACTTGTCCTTCCACATTTTTTTGAAAAAATCCGGGCTTGGTAATTCCATTTGGTGTTCGCAACAAAGATTGTGGCCGGTCTTTCAAATAAGGCAAAATGTATTCGGCAATTTCATTATAATACTGAATCACATCACCTTTTGTATATTTTTCTTTCGGCCAAAAAATTTTATCGAGATTGGTAAATTCTACTTTGCTGTCTTGAAAATCAGGTGTTCTATTTTCTTTTTTTTTGGCTTTCGCCGAAGTTTTAGCGGCAACAATTTTATCAGTATTTTCTTCAGTTTCCCAAATAACTTCTTCCGGTTTTTTATCCGTTCGCAAATCCAAAAACACAGGATGTCGTAAACTTCCGGAATCGGTTTTTTCCGAAAATTTAATTTGTGCCACTAATTTTGGTGAAACCCAATGCACATCTTTTAGGTCAATATCATTGGCAAACGGCGAAGTCTTTCGCTCTATTTTTTTTAATTTCGAATGCAAATCTTTGAGAATTTCATCACTAAAACCGCTTCCTACTTTTCCTGAAAAAATTAATTTTTTGTCTTGGTAATAGCCAATCAATAATGCCCCGAAACTATTTCTGCTTCCGGAAGGTTCTGTAAATCCGCCAATTACCATTTCTTGTTGCTTATTCGCTTTGATTTTTAGCCAATCTTTGCTTCGCAAATTTTCGTGGTACTTTGATGTGCTTTTTTTGGCAATAATTCCTTCGCCTCCTAATTTTTCAATCGCTTCGAAAGTTTCAATTCCTTTGCCAACAGTGTGATCCGAATAGGCTATATTTTTAAGTTTTGGTAAAATCGCCTTTAGGATTTTTTTGCGTTGCAATAAGGTCAAAGCTCGCAAATCAAATTGGTTAAAATACAGAATGTCAAATACATAGAATTTTAAATTTCCTTTTTCAGGATGTTCGTCAAAATGTTGCAACCATTGAAATTTGCTCGTTCCATTTGTATCTTCCACCACAATTTCGCCATCCAAAATTAAATCATCTTTTACGGCAGAAAGTGTTTCGACCAACGCAACATATTTTTTGTTGAACGAATTTCCATTTCTCGAAATCAAGTTGACTTTTCCGTTTTCGATTTGAGCAAGAGCACGATACCCGTCAAATTTATTTTCAAAAATCCAATCTTCGCGGTCGAAAGGTTCCTCTGCTAAAGTGGCTAATTGCGGTCGCCAATCTGTAGGAAATTTTTTTATTTTTTTGGCTTCCGCCAAATCTTCCCGCGTGAAAATTTCGTCAACTTCATGTGTTTCAGCTTTATTTTTTTTACCTGAAGATTTTTCGGAATCAATCACTTTTTTGGCTTCCGCCGAAGACAATTTTTTCCCTTTTTTTGAACTGTAAACATTTCCATTTGCTTCAATTCCTTTAAAATCTAAGCCGGAAATCACTGACATTTCATCAAATTTTACTTTTGCTCCAGCAAATTCGTCTTTGGCTTTCATCAACAGCCACATATTTTCCTTGCCTTTCATTTCCACCAAATGCCAAGCTCCGTTAAGTTTTTTTCCTTTTAAAATAATTTTAATGGAACCGTCTTTTAACTGCTTCTTCATCAGTGAATTGTCTTGCGAAATTTTTCCTTCCGCGTTTTCCGGGCGATACGTTCCATAATCCCAAACCATCACGGTTCCGCCACCATATTCTCCTTTTGGAATGGTTCCTTCAAAATCAAAATAATCCATAGGATGATCTTCCACATGAACCGCCAAACGCTTATCCGAAGGATTTGCACTGAGACCTTTTGGAACCGCCCAACTCACCAAAACGCCATCAATTTCCAACCGAAAATCATAATGTAAACTTGAAGCAGCATGCTTTTGAATCACAAAAGTCAATTTCCCACGAGACGATTTTTTCACGCCTTTGGGTTCTTTAGTTTTGGTAAAATCACGCTTTTGGTTGTATTTTTCGAGTGCCATTGTCCTAATTTTTAATCGCTTCGAGGCTGGCTTTAAGTTGGTCTAACAAATCGTCAGAAGCTTTTGGCTTGCTTTTCGTTTTTTCGGTTTTCTCCTCTTTGGCAGGTTTTCCTTTGGTTTTGGCTTTTTTCTTAATCAATTTGAGCAACTCGTCTTTGTAAGTATCTTTATATTTTTCCGGTTCAAATTTGTCCGTGAGTTGGTCGATTATTGACATGGCAACGTCCAATTCTTTTTTAGCAATTTTAATATCGTCAGGAATTTTAGCTTCGGAAGGATCGCGTAAATCTTGGTCAAACCGAATTTGGATCAACAAAATAGCATCATTTTCAACTTTTAAAATCCCGAGATGTTCAGAAGTTCGCAAAACGTATTTTGCTAACCCAACTTTCCCCGACTTTTTCAATGCTTCGCGAAGCAAAACATAGGTTTTTCGGGCTTCTTTCGTAGGCTCAACAATGTAAGGTTTCTCTAAATATTGCGACGGGATTTCTTCTTCTAACACAAATTCAAAGATGTCGATGGTTTGCGTTTTTTCGGGTAATGCTTTCGCAAAATCAGCTTTGTCAAGCACTACATAATCGCCATCGTCTTTTTTGTAGCCTTTGGCAATATCGTCCCAAGAAACCTCTTTTCCATCTTTTTTACAAACCCGAACATATTGAATAGGACATTGGTCTTTCTTGCGAATCATGTCGAGTTCGATGTTATGCGAAGTTGCACCACTATATAATCTGATGGGAATGTTAACCAGCCCGAAGCTGATTCCGCCACGCCAAATTGCTTTCATATCAAAAAAATATTATTGGGAAAAAACAAAAAAAGTGAAGCATTGTACTCCACTTTTTCTTTAAAAAAGTAAATGATTATGGACGATTTTCGGAATCGTTTCCGGTACGTTTTTGATCACGTTTTGTAACTTCTGGATCGTCGTTCATGTCTTCATCATCAGTTTGCGATGGATATTCATCGTCGTCCATTCCATCTCTGAAACCATCATCTAAGAAATCGTCATTATCTTCTTCATTTTCGTCATCATTTTCTACGTCAAAATTTCGGTCTTTGTCAAAACGTGAATTTTGGTCACGATTTAATCCCGGATCGTCAATTTTTCTATCGTTTGGATCTTGGTTGTAAGGATTATTTTCCATGGCAATTCAATTTTTAAGGTTGATGAGTAAATTTCGCCTTAAAAAATAAAAAAACCGTTACAAGATTTTTGAGTTTTCTTATACGTTTGAAAACAAATAATTTAATTTAAGATTGTAGCCAGTTTCTTAAAATATCTTTACCAAATTCAGTCATGATGCTTTCGGGATGAAATTGTATTGCTTTTATATTTAACGTTTTGTGTGAAAAAGACATGATGTTTTGAAAATCGTCAACCGCTGTAATCTGAAGGTTTTTAGGGAAATTTTCTACCGAGACAATCCAAGAATGATATCTTCCTACGGAAAATTTTTCGGGTAAATTTTGGTATAAAACTTCGTTTTTATCGATGACTGAAATTGGCGTAGCGATGCCATGAAAAACTTGGTTGAGATTGGTCAATTTTCCACCAAAAAATTCGGCGATGGCTTGATGACCTAAACAAACGCCTAAAATAGGTTTGGTTAAATAATATTTTTCAATTGTTTTCATGAGCAATCCAGCTTCGCTAGGAATTCCCGGACCTGGAGAAAGCACAATTTTGTCAAAAGTTTCTAATTCGTCTAACTCAAAATCGTCGTTTCTAAAAACCGTCACTTCAGCATTTAAAGCCTCGAGGTAATGTACCAAATTGTAAGTAAAACTGTCGAAATTGTCGATGACAACTACTTTCATAGTCAAAAATTTTAGCAAATGTAAGGCTTCAAATTCAATAAAAAAATTTGGTGAAACATTCGTTAAAAGTTGGTTAAGTTGGTTTTGAAAAATAAAATTTGGTGTTACATTTATATTCAACCAAAATAAAAAAATATGAGCACCAATCAACAAATTCAGCCCATTAAAGAACTTGAGGTGAATATTTCAAAAACGGAACGCGTGGTTTCCTTGATCTCCGGAAGCTTGATGTTGTACAATGCTTTGAAAAAAAAACCGGTGAATATTCCGCAGAGCATTTTGTCAGGATTTATGATTTTCAGAGGTGTTAGCGGTCATTGTCCGGCTTATAGTTTGGCGGGAAAAAATCTCGAAGAAAAAAAACCGCAGAACATCAATATTAAAGTGACGATGGACATTGACAAGCCGGTTTCTGAGGTTTACCATTTTTGGCGAAAGCTTGAAAATCTTCCGGTTTTCATGAAACATCTTGAAAGCGTAACGGTAATTGACCATATTACTTCAGAATGGAAAGCAAAAATTCCAGGGAATTTGGCGACAATAAAGTGGAAAGCCGCTATTTTAAAAGACGAACCGAATAAAGAATTGAGTTGGAGTTCTTATGGTGAAGCACTGATTCACAATGTAGGAAAAATAAATTTTCGTGAAAACGATGATTTAACCACACGTTTAGATGTGGTAATTTCTTACACGGCTCCGTTAGAACATGCCGGAGAATCTGTGGCAAAGGTCTTAAATCCTATTTTTGAAAACATGGTAGAAAACGACATCAAACGTTTTAAAGAATTTATGGAAATGGATTACAAAGCTTTAATCTAGTAGAAAGTTCCCGTCATTGGGAACTTTTTTTATTGAGCAAATTTTTTCAAATTTTTAGACATAGTTTCAGCGGCTTCGGCATATTCTTTTTCGTATTTTTTCCAAAGTTCTTCGCGGGTGGGTTGTTTCGATTTGGCTTGCAATTCATCGATAACGGTTAACGTCGACATCGGAGGTGAGGTAATTCCGATAGCACTGAAAAAATTTGTAATATTTCCGATAATACTCTGTGCTCCATCCGAATCTCCGGTAACGACAATTCCGCCCGCTTTTCCTTCCAATGCAGATTTTTTTCCTGCCAAAATATCATCGTGAATTTCGTCTAATCTCTCTATAACTTTTTGCATTTCAGATGATTGGCTGTTCCACCAAATTGGTGTTGCAAAAATAACAATCTCAGCGTTTTTAATTTTTTCAAAAATCGCGGGCCAATCGTCATTTTTCCCCATGTTAGTATAAGTTCCAGGCAAAATATTATGTTCCACTAATTTTACGATTTCAGTGTCAATTTGATTTTTTTGAAGATATTCCGCAAGAAATTCGCTTAAAACTTGAGTGTTGGACAAACCTTCCTTTTTTAATGTCGCCAGTAAAATAATTGCTTTCATAATGTTTTATTTTATCTTGGTTAATAACAAAAAAGCAGTTTCATCATAAAAGAGAAACTGCCTTTTAAACAGAAAAATCTGTTATTATTTAAATTGTTTGCTGACATTTTTTTCTTCGCCTTTCGGCAAAACGTCGCAGTAGTCTGAAAGTTTTCCGGTTAATCCTTCTGCACGACACAATAATTTATCTAAGACGTGCAATTTTTTTACGATTAAAATTCCCGCGGTAACGGCTGCAGCACCAGCTGCGATTCCGATAATCATACTTTTTTTCATAGTGTTTGTATTTGGTAGTTAAAAAAAAACAATTTAAAAATCCCCATTAGTTGCGTAATGGGGATTTCAAACAAATAATAAACCTCAAAAAACAATACAACTCAAGAATTCCTGAATTTTTATTTAACAATGAATTTATTATTGTTTAAACTAAGATTTTCCAATTCTTATACTTCAAAGTTACGCTTGTCAGCTGAAAAACCAGTTACATGATTTTCATTAAGCTTTATATGTTCTTTATATTCGGATTTTTTATAAAGAAAATTCAAAATTTTGTAAGAATAATTTAGTTTTATTGAAAGAAATTTACTCTACCAAACTTTTACTTTCAGAATCATGCTTGATATTTTGAAAATCCTTTTGGCTACAATTGCCGGAACGACAACAATGACCGCTTTCAGCTACTACGTTTCAGAAAAATTTAAAGAAATTTTTAAGGAACCGGTTTTGCTTAATTTTTTGTTGAAAGCGATGAAAAAAGAATGGCTTCCGGAGAAAACCGAAGCCGCCGGATGGATTTTGCATTACGTTTTTGGATTGCTTTTTGTGTTAATTTATCACGCCATTTGGAGCTGGACTGATATTGATCCCACTTGGTTTACCGGTGTCATTTTCGGGATGATAAGTGGTGTTGTCGGAATTATTTCGTGGCATTTTATGTTCAAATTTTCAAATCATAAACCAAAGATAAAGTTCAAGCAATATTATGTTCAATTGTTTATTGCCCACATTATTTTCGCCTTGACCGTGATTGCCGTTTACAGGTTATTCCTTCTTTTTTAGCAAAATTTTATTGAAAATTATTTTACCGGAATAAAAACCGAAAATACGGAGCCTTCGCCCGAAACGCCTTTGGCTTTAATGAAACCGCCGTGTTTTTGAGCAATTTTTTTGCAAATAGCCAAACCAATTCCCGTTCCTTCGTAATCCGTTTTGCCGTGAAGACGTTTGAACAATTCGAAAATTTGATGTTCATATTCTTGCGAAAAACCAATTCCGTTATCGACAATGTCAATTTGCCAAAATTCTTTTCCAAAATGATTTTCCGAAATAATTTTTTTAGCCGAAATTTCAATTACAGGAGGAACATCCGGTTTACTATACTTAATGCTATTGGTAATCAAATTAGAAATTAACTGCTGAAACTGAACTGGAATTACCTTTATTTTAGGGAGATTTTCTGCCACAATTCGGGCATTTTTTGCTTCGATTAAATCAATGATATTGTTCTTGATATCATCAATTATGTTATTGAAATCCAGTAATTTAAATTTAATTTCGCTCGCATCCATACTCGAATACATCAGCAACGATTCAATTAAATTTTGCATTCTTTTTGCTGCATTGGTAATGCTCGAAAAATAAGCGCGTGAAGCTTCCGTGAAGTTGTCCTTTTCTTTTTCGAGAATTCTGGTAGAAAACAATTGGATTTTTCGCAAAGGTTCTTGCAGATCATGTGACGAAATGTAGGCAAACGAAGCCAATTCCACATTTTGTTTTTCAAGTTCTGCATTCATGGCTTCAATTTCTAAAGCCGCTAATTTTTCCTCTGTAACATTTTTAGAAGTGATGGCAACCCCTTCGTTTAAGCGTTCGATGTTTGCTTCAAGCCAAATTTGCTTGCCATCAACTATTGCCGTAGTTTCATATTTTTCACCAATTCCGGTTTTGACACAATGCGTCATTTTTTCAAAAATTCCATTTTCAAAAATTCCGGGATAAACTTCGCTACAAAATTTATTGATTACATCAGCTTGCTCCAGCCCAAAATTTCGGGGAACTTCGGGATTGGTATAAATTATTTTAAAATCCGAAATCACTTTCGAATCATTATAAACCGCTTCGTAACTGGCAATCCCGTAATTCGAAATGTTCAACAATGATTGTAAAAACGAACGTGAAGTAGCCAATTGATCAGTTTTAATATCCCGAGCTTCAGAAATATCTTTTAAAGAAATAATAATCATGCCCGAATTATCCTCAATCAATTCATCAATATTGAGCAAAAGTATGCGTTCGCCAACGGTAGGAAAATCGTGTTTAAGTTCAAAATTTTCTATGGAAAGCGATTTTCCTTTAGGCAAAAGTAGCGTTTTAAGCATTGGAATATCGAAAACGCCATTTGCTAATTTAAAAAAATTCTGACCTTCAACCTGCAGATTTTCCAATTCAAATTTTCGCGTAAACGCTTTGTTTGCCGTAAGCACAAGATAATCTTTATTCAAAATCAAAATCGGTTCGTGTGCAACAGCGATTATAGGTTTGAATATTTCAAAAGAATTGGTACCGTTTTGGGGTTGCATAAAAATATAAAGAGTTGATGCCCAACAAATTTATTAAAAAATATCTTTCATTAAAATTCTATGCTCGTTAAAAAATTAGGTTTTTATTCAGAATTTATTTCGGAAAAAACATTTAAATTTAAAATAAAATGCCAATCGAAACCTGCACTTTCAAAGAAAAAGATTTAGAATGGATCGATATTTTTAATCCGGATGAAGCTGAAATTGAGGAAATTAGTAAAAAATTTAATCTTAATGCTTACACTTTGATGGACAGTTTAGATCCGGATCATCTTCCAAAATACGAGGAACATAAAAACATTCATTTTTTTATCGTAAGGTTGATTTCTAAGCGTGATAGACACCAACAAACCGTCACTGAATTAAGTAGCAAAATTGCAGTTTTTTACAACGATAACTTTATTATCACCATTCATAAATCGGCACAACCTACGATGAAAAAATTGCGTAAGCATTTTCGTGATACAAAAAATATTTCTCCGGCTACAATTGCAGTCGGAATCTTGGGTGAAGCGTTACGGTCGTTTGAAATTCCGGCATTGCAATTGGGAAACGAAATTGATGTTTTCGAATCTAAAGTTTTTTTGAAAAAAAATGTTCCGCAAGACCTTATCGAAGGTATTTATTTTTTAAAAAGAAAAGCGGGATTGTGTAAAAAATTATTGTTGTTGAGCAGAGAAGTTGTCAATCACATTAAGATTGAGGAAGAAAATCAACCTGCGTTGGAAGACGTTCGGGATTTGCACGTGAAATTGCTTAATTTATTTGATCAAGTCCAAGACGATGCTAACAATCTGCTCAATATTTATCTCTCGTTGTCCAGCCGAAAAACCAACGATGTGATGAAAATCCTGACCATTTTTTCGGTGTTTTTTATGCCCTTGACTTTTATCGCAGGGATTTATGGAATGAACTTTAAATTCATGCCGGAATTAAATTACAAGTTCGCTTATCCCATAGCCTTGCTGTCGATGGTAATTATTTCAATCGTGATTTTTATTTGGTTCAAACGAAAAAAATGGCTGTAAAAAAAGCGGAAATTAATCCGCTATTTTTTAAGGAATTCCCTCAGTTTCTTTCCCTTGGTTTTTGTCGTAATCGGAACGTTTTCGGAGGTTTTCAGTTTCTTCTTCCGGCATTTTTCCGCCTTCACTTTTTGGCGAATGCTCTTCAGAATCTTTATCTAAATCCGGCAATTTGTTGACGTGAATATATTTTTCCGAATCAACATCGTTTCCGGATTCTCTATTTTCGGCTTCGTGATTTTTATCGTTCATGGCAAAATGGATTTTGTTTTACTAAAATTACAAACCAAACATGCCAATTCTATTATACGTTTTCCGAAAAATATTGCAAGATTAATTTTCCAAAGTAAAACTTCCAATTGCTTTCTCCGATCCATTCACAATCACCGAAACCTGATGCAAGCCTGGATAATATTTTCGAGTGGTAATTAGTTTAAAGGAATGTTTTTTCACAACTTGTTCCAATTGACTGGCGGAATAATTTCGCTCGCTGATTTTAAAAACTTTTTTGCTCAATTGTCCGTTCGCTTTGTTGAAATAAATGGCATATTCCAAACGAATAATTTGCGGTGTTTCGTAATTATTTTTTACCGAAAAAGAAAAAATAATGGCTTTGGGAACGCTTACTTTTGGCGTTTCGATTTTAAAATTTTCCACCAAAATATTTTCAGAAAGTAAGCCGTATTGCGATAAAACTTCGGGATGACCTTGCTTTAAAAGTGTCCTGCAACCGTGTTTTACCAAAGCGTCGGTTTCTTTTGTTTTCCCGAGCCATTTTTTGGCAATTGCCAAGGTAACGTCTGGATTGTCTTTGGCAATGTCGTTGAGATTATTGGCAACACTTCGCCTTACATATTCAGATTCGTCGTTTTTTAAATTTTCTAAAATACCAAAAATAGGTTCAGGATTTTTTTTCAGAAAAGGCAAAGCCATTGCCCAAGGAAGTCTTGAACGCGAACCTTCGCTTGCCAAACGCCTTACGTGATGGTTTTTATGTTTTGACCATTTGAGCATTTGCGCCAGCATTTTTTCGGGATATTTTAGAATAAATGGTCGAACCGCATATTCACAAGTGATAAATTGTGTGGTTCGTTCTAAAATTGGAATGGCAATTTCAAAATCGTTGATGCCATAAATTTCGATGTAATCAGGGAAAAATAAAAACGGAAAACGGTCATATTTGATGTCTTCGCTTTCAATTTGGTCGATGATTTTTTCAATCAAAATAGCATCGTCTTTAAAATTTTTCGGAAAAAACTCATGCAAAACCAACGTAGTGTGGCGGATGCGTTGCTTGAGTTCCATCTGCTGAAATTCTTCCGTAAAAATATTTTTTATAAATTTCTTCGAATTAAATTCCGGATAAACTTTTGCGACAGCGTTACAAAATTGCCGGTAAAATCCCTCCGAATAAACATCTTTTAAAGCACTCATGATTTATTTTATTTGAAAAACAAATATAAGCTTTGTAAGAAAGTTGCCTTTTGAAAGACTGCGATAAATTTTCGCAAATAAAAAAATAGTTACTATTCAGGTTGTTGCGTGTAATATTTTATACTTTTGTTCTTTCAAATTTATTTTTCCGTGGGAAAACACATGCATAAACTTTCGGCTGCTGGGCTGTTAGTTACGTTAGGAATAATTTTTGGCGATATTGGAACTTCGCCATTGTATGTTTTAAAAGCCATCGTTGGAGACGAAGCTATCAATTCAACAGATATTATTGGAGCGGTTTCAGCTATTTTTTGGACACTTACGCTTCAAACTACCGTAAAATATGTGATTATTACACTTCGGGCGGATAATAATGGCGAAGGTGGAATTTTTTCTCTTTACACTTTAATCAGGAAAACTAAGGTGAAATGGTTGCTTTTTCCGGCAATTATTGGAGGAAGTACGCTTTTGGCCGACGGAATTATTACACCTCCGGTAACTGTTTCGTCCGCAATTGAAGGATTGCGAGTGATGAATCCGGATATTCCAACTATTCCAATTGTGATTGCAATTATCACGGTATTGTTTGGTTTACAGCAATTTGGAACTAAATTAATCGGGAAATTTTTCGGTCCCGTGATGTTGTTGTGGTTCTCAATGTTAGGTGTTTTAGGAATTATCCAATTACAAACCAATTTAAGCGTTTTTTCGGCGTTAAATCCTTATCATGCCTACGAATTATTGATGAATCACAAAGAAGGATTTTTAATTCTTGGAGCCGTTTTCCTTTGTACCACAGGAGCTGAAGCCTTGTATTCTGATTTGGGACATTGCGGAAAATCGAATATTCGTGTGAGCTGGATTTTTGTGAAAACAATGCTTTTATTAAATTATTTCGGGCAAGGAGCTTGGTTGATTTCCCACGAAGGCGAAACTTTAAAATCCATAAATGTCATCAACCCGTTTTACGCAATTATGCCAGAATGGTTTTTACCTTTCGGAATTGGATTGGCAACATTAGCGGCAGTCGTGGCAAGTCAGGCGATGATTTCCGGATCGTTTACTTTAATCAATGAAGCCATTCGATTAAATTTTTGGCCAAAAGTAAAAGTAAAATATCCAACAGAATTAAAAGGACAACTTTATATTCCATCTTTAAACTGGATGCTTTGGATGGGTTGTGTAATGGTAGTCTTATACTTCAAAGAATCGTCAGAAATGGAAGCCGCTTACGGTTTGGCAATCGTAATGACGATGTTAATGACGACTTCGCTATTGAATTTTTATTTGATTTTAAAAAGATACAACAAAGTTTTTATCACCGTTTTCATCGCTACGTTCACCATTATTGAATTAGCGTTTTTAGTAGCAAACTTGCATAAATTTTGGGATGGTGGTTATATTACTTTGCTAATCGCAATGATTTTAATGGCTACAATGTTTACGTGGTTTTTTGCCCGAAAAATCAGAAACCGTTATTTGGTATTTGTAAAATTAAGCGATTATTTACCTGTTTTGGAAGATTTGAGCCATGACGAATCTGTACCAAAATACGCCACCAATTTGGTTTACCTAACAAGTGCCGATCACCGAACTGAAATCGAGTCAAAAATCATGTATTCGATTTTAAACAAACAACCGAAACGTGCTGATATTTACTGGTTTGTGCACGTTCATACTGTTGACGAACCTTATACAATGGAATATCGTGTAAACGAATTTATTCACGATGACGTGATTAGAATTGACTTTAGATTAGGTTTCCGTGTGGCGCCAAGAATCCAATTGATGTTTAAAAAAGTGGTGGAAGACATGGTGAAAAACAAGGAAGTTGATATCACCAGCCGTTATGCTTCGTTGAACAAAAACAATATCATTGGCGACTTTAGATTCATTTTGATTGAAAAATTTATTTCGTATGATAACGATTTACCTTTCTACGAAAAATGGATTTTAGACAGTTATAATATTTTGAAAAAATTGGGTCTTTCGGAAGAAAAAGCTTTTGGTCTCGATTCGAGTGCTGTTACAATTGAATCTTTCCCTTTGCTGATTACAGCACCAAAAGAGATTAGTTTAACTAGAGTAGATTAACAAAATTCACAAAGATAAAAGGTCGAAAGCGTAATAGTTTTCGACCTTTTTTTTGCGTAAGCGATAAAATCAATACACTAATTCTTCAACATTTTTCCGAATGTTTTCGGCAATTTTTTCCGTTGGCAAATCATTAGGATCATTGCCAAAAGGATCTTCAATTTCTTCGGCAATCAATTCCAAACTCGCCAAAACATAAAAAATAAAAACCACTACCGGAATCACGTAGTAACCCAATTGAAACACGTATCCAAATGGAAGTGTGAGTACGTAAGCGAAAATAAATTTTTTGATAAAAGCACTATAAGAATAGGGGATGGGTGTGTTTTTAATTCGTTCGCAAGCGCCACAAATATCTGTAAACGATTGGATTTCGGCATTGAGTACAATTAATTGATCACCCGTAATTTTTCCTTGTAAATACAGTTCATTCACACGATGAATCATGGTTTTGGCAATTTGATTCGGTTTGTGTTTATAATGATCCTGAGAAAGCGTTTTGTCGTCAAATAATTCGTGACTGATACTTTCCATTTTCAAATGCAAATTCAACACGGATGCATAAGCCGGAATCATTTTTCTAAAAAAATCCTTATCGTCTGCATCTTTGAGCATCGCAGATAATTTTATTGCAAAATTTCGGCTGTTATTGACCAAGGATCCCCACAGTTTACGACCTTCCCACCAACGATCATAAGCGGTATTGGTACGGAAAACCAATAAAAGTGAAATCACAAACCCAAGCATGCTATGCATAATGGTAATATTTTTTACGTAACTCGTATCAGATAATTTCCAATATTCTAATTCGAGATAACCAACTGCCGCGGAATAAATGGCGATGCCAATCATCACCCAAAATAACTTGCGAAACGTATCACCTTTGTGAAATTGAAAGATAAAGGAAAACCATTCTTTCGGATTGTATGAAATCATTTTGTTGTGATTTATGATTTATGATATTTGATTTATGATTGAGTTTTTAGTTCTCACTTCTTACTCCTAACTAACTAATATAATTCCAAATATTTTGTTTTTGGGTTAATTCCAAATAAGCTTTTCGAGTGGCGAGATGTTGATGTTTTTCTAAAGCTGGATCGTCTTTTAAAACACGCATGGCGAATTGCCTTGCCAGTTGAAGAATTTCTTTGTCTTTCACCAAATCCGCAATTTTTAAATTCAATACACCACTCTGTTGCGTTCCCATAATGTCTCCTGGACCACGAAGTTTTAAATCCACTTCCGCAATTTCAAAACCGTCATTTGTGCGGCACATCGTTTCCATCCGTGTTTTGCTATCGTTGCTCAATTGATGTCCGGTCATCAAAATGCAATAACTTTGTTCGGCTCCACGACCCACGCGACCTCGAAGTTGGTGTAATTGGCTTAAACCAAATCTTTCCGCACTTTCAATAATCATCACACTTGCATTTGGTACATTTACACCAACTTCAATCACGGTTGTTGCAACCATAATATTAGTTTTTCCGGCAGAAAATCGTTGCATTTCCGCATCTTTTTCGGAAGGTTTCATTTTGCCGTGAACGATACTCACGCTGTATTTTGGCAACGGAAAATCTCTGGAAATGCTTTCGTAACCGTCCATCAAATCTTTGTAATCCATTTTTTCCGAACCTTCAATTAGCGGATAAACAATGTAAATTTGTCGGCCTTTTTCAATTTCATCTCGAATAAATTTCCAAACTTTTAACCGGTTAGAATCAAACCGATGAACCGTTTGGATTGGTTTTCGTCCGGGAGGCAATTCGTCAATTACTGAAATATCTAAATCGCCATACAAACTCATTGCTAAAGTTCGGGGAATTGGCGTAGCTGTCATCACCAAAACATGCGGCGGAATTGCATTTTTTTTCCAAAGTTTAGAACGTTGTTCTACGCCAAAACGATGTTGCTCATCGATAATTGCCAAACCTAAATTTCGAAATTTCACCTTGTCTTCAAGCAACGCATGAGTTCCGATAAGAATGTGCAAACTACCATTTTCCAACTCTTCGTGAATAATTTTTCTATCCGAAGTTTTAGTTGAACCAGTAAGTATTTTGATGTTGATATTTAATGGTTTAGCCAATTCTGATAATCCTAAAAAATGTTGATTTGCCAGAATTTCGGTTGGAGCCATCAAGCAAGCTTGGAAACCGTTGTCTAACGCCAAAAGCATGCTCATCAAACCCACAATTGTTTTTCCCGAACCAACATCTCCTTGAAGCAAACGGTTCATTTGCGCAGGATTTCCCATATCGTTTCTGATTTCTTTAATCACTCTTTTTTGAGCATTCGTTAAATCAAAAGGCAAATAATTTTTGTAAAAATTATTAAAATATTCCCCAACAGTTTCAAATTTATGCCCGAGAATTTTGTGCTTTCTAACCAAATTTTTGGTGATAAGTTGCAGTTGAATAAAGAATAATTCTTCAAATTTCAACCGAAATTGCGCTTTCGCAAGCAAGTCGGCATTTTGAGGAAAATGGACATTGAACAATGCCGCGTTTTTCGGTAACAATTTTAATTCTTCAATGATATAATCCGGTAGGGTTTCAACAAAAAATTGATTGGCTTCAACAAATAATTGTTGCATAAGTTTGCTTGTTACACGGTTTGTAATGCCGCGGTTTCCAAGCTTTTCCGTTGATGGATAAACGGGTTGCATCGCGGAACGCAAATTTTGTTTGTGTTCCTCAAGCAATTCCATTTCTGGATGTGGCATGCTAAAACTACCATTAAACGCATTGATTTTGCCAAAAATCACATAAACGGTGTTGAGTTTTATATTTTCCTTAATCCACTTATGCCCTTGAAACCAAACAAGTTCCATCTCTCTAGTGTCGTCAATAAAAGTGGCAACCAAGCGTTTCCCTCGTTTTTGTTCAACGGTTTTTAGGTGAATTATTTTTCCAATAATTTGTACTTCCGAATTTACGGGTTGCAATTCGTTAATTTTGTAATATCGTGTTCTGTCGATGTAACGATTTGGAAATAAATTAATTAAGTCCGAATATTTACTGATGCCCAATTCTTTTCGCAACAAATCGCCACGTGTGGGACCCACGCCTTTTAAATATTCGATTGGAGTTTTGAGTAAATCTTGTTGCATCATCAGTTGAAAGTACGAAGATAATTGTTTATGAGAAAATTTAAAATCTTCAGTCGTTCAGTTTCTTTAAAAAATTTTATTTTTGAAAGATGAAAAAGCTACTTTTTTTACTCGTTTCTGCAACTGCTTTTGCGCAGCAAACCACCAAGGTCGATTTCACGTCAATCAATGCAAAACTCGCTCCTAATTTTTCCGAAAAAAGCATTTCAGGATTGGTTGTTTTTCAATTCAAATTAAAGCAAAAAATTGATACGATTCGCATTGATGCAAAAAATATGAATTTCGAAAATTTGTTGGTCAACGGCAAAGCTGTTGCTTTCGCAAATTCAGGAAAAGAGTTGAAAATATTTAAAGGATACAAAAAAGGAAATAACACATTATCATTTACTTACAAAGCTTTTCCTAAACAAGCACTTTATTATTTTGGCAATGCCGAAAGTCATCAAATTTGGTCGCAAGGTCAAGGGAAATATACAAGTCATTGGTTGCCTTCATTTGATGATGTAAACGAAAAAATGATTTTCGGAATAGAAGTTTCATTTGATAAAAATTACACCGTTTTGTCCAACGGAAAATTAATTTCGTCTGAAGAAATTGCCGATAAAAAATCATGGAAATATCAGATGGAAAAGCCAATGAGTTCGTATTTGGCAATGCTGGCAATCGGTAATTTTGCAAAAGAAAATCAAAAATCCTCAAATGGTATTCCGTTAGAAAATTATTTGGCAGAAGAAGATTCCTCAAAATTTGAATCGACTTATAAATACAACCAGCAGATTTTCAACTTTTTGAATGAGGAAATTGGCTTTGATTATCCATGGGAAGTCTATCACCAAGTTCCGGTGAAGGATTTTTTGTATGGTGGAATGGAAAATACTTCTGCAACGATTTTTACGCAAGATTATGTGGTGGACAATATTGGTTTCAACGACAGAAATTACATCAATGTCAATGCTCATGAGTTGGCACATCAATGGTTTGGCGATTTAGTAACGGCAAAAACAGGTGAACATCATTGGTTACAAGAAGGTTTTGCCACTTATTATGCGTTGTTGGCGGAAAAGGAAATTTTTAGCGAAGATCATTTCAACTGGAAACTTTACGAAACTGCCGAAATGCTGCAAAAAGCGGCTAAAAAAGATACCATTCCGTTGCAAAATGCTCGTGCGAGTACGTTGACTTTTTACCAAAAAGGCGCTTGGGCTTTACATGTTTTGCGAACTAATGTTGGCGAAGAAAATTTTAAAAAAGCGGTCAAAACCTACCTTGAAAAACACGCTTTTAGAAATGTTGTCACTGATGATTTTTTAAGTGAAGTCAAAAAAGTTTCCAACTATGACGTTGATAAATTTCAAAAAGAATGGTTGCTCGAATCCGGTTTTAAGGTTCAGGAAGCGTTGACAATTTTGAAAAAAAATAAATCCATTTCGCAATATTTGTCGGTTTTAGAAATGGCAAACCAGCCGTTTGAAGAAAAAGTGAAAGTTTTTGAAGAGATTTTAAAAAGTGATGCTTTTTTTCCAATAAAAGAGGAAGTTTTACTACAAATTCAAAAAGTGGATTTTCCGGCAAAAAAACATTTGATCGAAATCGCATTACAATCTAATGATGTGAAAATCAGGCAAACAGTAGCCAAAACCATGCGGGAATTTCCTGTAGAATTTAAACCTCAATTTGAGACTTTTTTAAATGACGAATCTTACATTACGCGAGAAATTGCGCTGAATTATTTATGGTCGAATTTTCCCGAAAATCGTTTTCAATACCTTGATAAATCGAGGGATTGGATTGGAATGAACGATAAAAATTTGCGTATTTTGTGGCTGACGATGGCGTTGATGACGCCAGATTTCGAGAAAGAAAATAAAGCAACATTTTATGACGAATTGTTGCATTACACGACTACAAATTTTGAAAGTAGCGTGAGGCAAAATGCAATTGCCTCGTTATTTTATATCAACCCGAACGACACGAATGTGCTGAAAGCCTTTGTAAATCCGCTGGTTCATCACAAATGGCAATTTTCAAAATATGCGAGAGATAGTATCAGAAATTTTTTGAAAAAAGAGAATTACAGAACTTTTTACAGCGAACTTTTACCGACTTTGCCAAACGACGAAAAAGCACAATTAGAACGCTTGCTTAAAGAAAAAGCTGAATAAAAAAAGGACAGTGAAAACTGTCCTTTTTCGTTTTGAAAAGTTTACCACATTTCGCTTACTTCGTTTTTGATAAATGCCAAAGCGTTATTGCTTGGCGATTGTTTTTCTACCAATTCTTTTAAAATATTCTCACGCAGTTTTTGTGCCGAAGTCGTTTCGGGGTGTAAAGCTGATTTACGAACCATATTGATTGTGGCATTTTTTGCGGCAACAATCACGTTCCAACAATCTTCTGAAAGGTAAATTTGCTGGGTTAAATTGTGCTCAAATTCGTTTTCGATGCTTTGAATTACAAATTCGGCATATTGGTTTTTATCTTCGGAAACGGGAGCAACTCTTAATAATAATTTTGCCGGATTGATGCGTTCTAAAAATAAAACCATGCGTTCGTAAGCTTGTAACCGTAAAGGCAAGGCCTTTTTTTGCGATGCTCTTTGAATGGCAAATTTTCGGCGGTTGGCTTCGTTATTGACGTGGAGATTAAAGAAATAAAAGGCTACTAATCCGGTTACGATGGCTGGAATGGTGTAGCTTAAAAGTTCAAGAATTTTGGTTGTGTTCATGTGTGATTTTATTTTTTCTGGTAACAAAAATAAGTAATTGATTTGTAAAAATTTTCTGTTTTGCAGGGTTTTGCAAAAGGGGTTGAAGCGGCATCCTTTTTTTGGAGCGATAGCGGAAAAAAAAGATACAGCGGAAAACCCGGCCGCCTTTTTCTGGCGGTTTGCCCAAATAAAAAAGGTTGTACAAATGCACAACCTTCTTCGTTTTTTTATGGTGAAAAATTTATCCGCCCATGTAATCTTCGCCACCGTCGCCTTCGCCACGGCTTTGGTTACGGTCGCGCTCGTTTTTCTTTTTGTTGAAACGGTAAGTGAAAGAAAGCGTCACTTGGCGTTCACGCCATTGCATTTCCGAGTAAGCGTTTTGCGTAGGCAAGTTGGTTTCGGAAATTCTTTTGCGGGAATTGAACACGTCGTTCACATTTAAACCGATGGTGGCTTTGTCTTTCAAAATGTCTTTTGTGAAAGCCAAATTTGAGTGGATAATGCCTTTGGTTCGACCTTGTGCATTGGTTTGCGGTGCATTGTAAGTGGCGTTTGCTTGCCAATCGATTTTCCACGGAAGGTTTACTTTTGAATTTACGCGGGCAAACCAAGAATAAGCCGTGTTGCTAAAATCGATGTTTTGGGCAACGTTGTCCAGGTCAATATAAGTGTAACTTCCGATGGTTTGGTTGCGGAAAAGGTTGAAATTTCCGTTTAATCTCCACCATTTGTAAGGGTTGTAGGTTAGTGTGAACTCGAAACCAAAACGATCTTCAGAACCTACGTTTACAGGCGAAGTTACCAAAACGTTATTGCCGTCAATTACTTCGGTATTTCTCACGTATTGTACGGCATCGCTGGTGTGATTGAAGTACATTGAGGTATTTAAAGTAAGATTATTGCTAAATTTTTTCAGGTAACCCAAATCGAAAGCGTCGCTCATAGAAGGATCTAAATCAGGATTTCCACGGAACATATTGATGTTACTCGAAAGACTTGAAAACGGGTTGATGGAACGTGATCTTGGACGCGAAATTCTTCGGCTGTAGCTCAACATAATGTTGCTGTCGTCGCTAAATTCGTACGAAAGAAACGCACTTGGGAAAAAGTTGTTGTACTTTTTATTGCGGAAAATTTGATCCGTGAATTGGTTGATTTGGATATTAGAATCTTCCCAACGCAATCCACCTAAGTAAGAAAATTTTCCAATTTTTGAACCAAATTGTGCATAAAGCGCGTTTACGTATTCTTTGTATTCGAGTGTGTTGGTAAAGGTTTCATTGTTTACCCAAGTTCCGCCAAAAAAATCTTCCACGGAATATTCGGTAAGCAATTCCATGAAATTTCCACGGTATCCGGCTTCAAACTGACTTTTTTCGCCAATAGGCAAAACGTAATCTGACTGAAGTAAATTTCTTTTTTGTTTCTGATAATTCTCAGTTCGTTGATCGTCTGTAGCAGAAGCGGCAATGTAAGCATTTTCGTCATCACGGCTTGCTGAAAAAGCACCGTCAAAGGTTAACTGATGGCCTTCTTTCTTGAATTTTTTGATGAAATTGGTAGAATATTCAATGTTGATATCATCATCGTTTTCATCGTTGAAACGTGTTCCTGAAGAAAGCAAATTTCGGTTGTCATCATAAAAAAACTGACGAACTCTGTCGTTATTTTCCCCCGAACTTTTTCTCCAAGAAAATGTATTTGTCCAAGTAGTACTCGAATCGATATAAATCTCAATCCCGAAATTTCCGTTGTAACTTTTGTTTAAACGCTCGTTGTTACGTCTTTCGTCCAAAAATCTTCCTTGTGGATTGTCAAAAAGATATTCGGTATCCGTTAACGCATTTCCAGGATTTTTTCTGTAACTATAGCCTTGAGTGGTAAAAAGGTTGAAATAACGTGATTTAAGGTTGATGGTTCCAGTGATTCCGTTATTGGCGGGATCACCAAGCGTTCCCGTAATCACACCGTTAATTCCTTGATTTTTTCCTTTTCGTAATACAATATTTAAAATTCCACCACCACCTTCGGCGTCATATCGAGAAGATGGATTGGTAATCACTTCGACTTTTTCGATGGATTCTGCTGGAATCATTTTCAAAGCATCAGCAATGTTGATACCACCAATTCCTGAAGGTCTTCCATCAATTAATACACGAACATTTTCGTTTCCACGAAGACTCACATTTCCTTCAACATCTACGGCAACAGAAGGAACGTTGTCTAAAACGTCGCTTGCAGTTCCACCTTTTACAATCATATCTTGACCTACGTTGAACACTTTTTTGTCCAAGCGAATTTCCACAGTAGAACGTTCGGCAATTACTTCAATCGCATCCAAGGTGGTAGCATCTGCAGCGAGAGCAATTGTCCCAAAATTTTTATCAGCCGTTACTTGCTGGTTTTGTAATTCGACCGATTTAAAAGAAATAAATTCGAGTGTCACGTTGTAAGTTCCAGGAGCCACGTCGATGTTAAAATTTCCTTCTTCGGTGGTTAAAGCTCCGGCAACAGGTGTAGCGTCAGCGCTTGAAGTAACGGTAACGGTGGCGTAAGCTAAAGGTAAATTAGTTCCTTTTTCGGTAATTTTTCCGGAAATTTTTACTTTTCCGCCCGGTTTTTCTTGGGCAAAAGTAAAAATAGAAAACGTAAGCAATATGAGGGTTATTGCAAATTTTAAATTTTTCATTAATAGAATTTAGTTCGGTTTATTAAAGCTTTGACCGCAAAAGTAGCCTTTGGTTTAAGCGTACTTTCACAAAGCTTTGTTAAATATCTGAATAGAAATGCTAAAGAATTTTTTCAACATTTTCGATTGGTCGGGCAATAACTGCTTTGTTTCCAATGACCACAATCGGTCGTTCGATGAGAATAGGATGCTGTACCAAAGCTTCTAAAATTTCCTCATCAGATAAATCTCTGCCTTTAAAATTTTTCAACCAAATTTTTTCTTTAATCCTAACAATGTCAATAGGTTGTAACTTTAATTTTTTAAGTAAAGCCTGAATTTCTTTTTTGTCTAAAGGCGTTTCGAGGTATTTGACTGTTTCAAATTCGATTCCTTTTTCTTCGAAATATTGAACCGCACAACGGGATTTTCCGCAACGTGGATTGTGATAAATTTTATTTGTCATCTTGCAAAGTAACGCAAAATGAGAAGATTTTTATTCAAAATATTCGTAACAAATCAATAAATTAGAAGTCTAAAAAGTATCAACTAAAAATAAATAAACATGTTTGCAGCATTAGGATTTAAACTTCCCAACAATGGTTTTTGGAAATATATCGTGGGTTCGATTATTGTAATTATCGCGTCAGGAATTGGGCAAGTGCCATTTATGATAGCTGTTTTTGCGAAAGCAATGGCAGACGGCGAAATAATTACAAATGATACCAGCAAGTTAATGAAAATCCTCGACCCGAATCTCACGCTCTTTCTGCTGATGCTTTCTTTCGTGGTGGCACTTGCCGCATTATTTTTGGTTGTCAAATACCTTCACAAACAAAAAATCGTAGAAGTGACAACCGCAAGACCAAAGGTGGATTGGGGACGTGTATTTTTTTCCTTTGGAATTTGGGCAACCTTCTCAGCCGTATCAGTCGTGGCATATTATTTCATCACACCAGAAAAATTTGTACTTAATTTTCAACCTGTTCCGTTTTTGATTTTATTTGTGATTGCCACGCTTTTGATTCCCATTCAAACCAGTACAGAAGAATATATTTTCAGAGGATATTTAATGCAAGGTTTTGCACTTTTGGCTAAAAATAAATGGTTTCCGTTGGTGATGACCTCCGTAATTTTTGGCGGAATGCACTATTTCAATCCGGAAGTTGCTAAAATGGGCAATATCATCATGATTTACTACATTGGGACTGGTTTTTTCCTCGGAATTATTACGTTGATGGACGAAGGAATGGAACTTGCCCTTGGGTTTCATGCCGCTAATAATTTGGTTGGAGCTTTGTTAGTTACGAGTGATTGGGGTGTTTTTCAAACGCATTCTGTTTTTAAAGATATTTCTGAGCCGTCAGCTGGTTTCGATGTTTTGCTTCCGGTACTCGTGATTTTTCCAATTCTTTTATTTATCTTTAGTAAGAAATACAAATGGTTTGGCTGGAAAGAAAAATTAACCGGCGAAATCGTAGAGCCAATTTATCAAAATAACCAAATTAATCCGTTTGGAGATGAAGGAACTAAATTATAATAGCGTCCACAACAAGTTTAAACTCAATGGTTTTCATTTAACCAGGGAAGATTTATTGAGAATTGCCTACAGCTTTATTAAAGAAGGCGATGATTTCGAAAAACCAGTCGGGATTTTTATTTTAGATTGGTTTGACGATCACGAATATATCGAAATGACAACGTCTGGAACGACGGGATTGCCCAAAAAAATAAGAATTAGCAAAGAAGCAATGGTAAATTCCGCTATCGCTACCGGAAATTATTTTGGTTTAGAGCCAGGAAACCGTGTTTTGCATTGCCTTCCGGCAAAATATGTGGCGGGAAAAATGATGTTAGTTCGCGCTTTTATTTTAGGTTTAGACCTTGATTTTGTCGAACCATCATCAAAACCGATGGAAAGAATTTCGCAGTCATATGATTTTGCAGCCATGGTTCCGTTGCAAGTGGAAAATTCTCTGGATAAAATTCATTTGATTAAAAAATTAATTATTGGTGGTGCCAAAGTCAATGCTTCATTAACCGAAGACTTGCTTAAGTTTGAAAACGAAATCTTTGAAACTTACGGCATGACCGAAACCATCACCCATATTGCCGCAAAAAAAATAGGCGAGGAGGCGTTTAACTCTTTGCCTAATGTTACAATTGAAGAAGACGACAGACATTGCTTGGTGATTAATGCGCCAAAAATTTCTTCTGAAAAAATTATTACAAACGATGCCGTGAAGGTTTTAAGCGAAACTGAATTTATTTGGCAAGGCCGAATTGACAATGTCATCAACAGCGGAGGTGTCAAGCTTTTCCCGGAACAAATTGAAGAAAAATTATCGACTAAAATTAACCGCAGATTTTTTGTGGCTTCGCAAGAAAATCATCAGTTAGGCGAAAAATTAGTTTTGGCAATCGAAGGCGATCCGTTCCCGATTGACGATGAAATTTTTGGAGAATTAGGTAAATACGAAAAACCAAAAGTTGTGCTTTTTGTACCTCAATTTTTAGAAACGCCAACAGGAAAAGTGTTGAGAAAAGAAAGCTTGGAAAGCGTTACTTAATTTTTTTGTTTCACAAAATTTACATGAAAATGAGATTCGTCAAATTTAATTTCCGATCTCTTTTTTATTTTAACCGAAGTCCAATCGTTTGAAACTTCAAACTTTTTGTCAACACCATCGATTTTTACCCAAATAGGCATTCTGAAATTCTTTACATCGGTTACAAATCGTAGTTTTAATTCTTTGTTGGTTTGAATAAATTGTAATTCCGGAATGTTTGTAAATTCGAGATATTGGGCAAAAAACGGATTGAGGTTGTAATTAAATTTTTGGTTGAAAAACGAAACCACCATTTCTCGATCCACGATTTGATGTTTATATGTTTCCGCATATTCCCGAAGGATTTTCCACCAACGGCTGTCATCATTCAAAATGTTTCGCAACGTGTGCAACAATTGAGCACCTTTGTAATAAGCATCAGTTGAACCGGCTTTGTTCACGCCAAATTTCCCAATCATTGGCGAAAAATTAGCAATCCGATTTTTTTGTCCGTTTAAATATTGAAAGGCTTTTTCTTTGCCGTACAAACACTCCACAAAAACTGATTCGGAATAAGTGGTGAATCCTTCGTGAATCCACAAATCAGCAATGTCACGGGAAGTAATACTGTTGCCAAACCATTCGTGAGCACTTTCGTGAACCACAATATAATCGAACAACATCCCAATTCCAGTACCGGAAATATCGCCACCCAAATATCCCATCTGAAATTTATTTCCGTAGGCGACGGCACTTTGGTGTTCCATTCCTAAATAAGCGGTTTCCACGAGTTTGTAACCGTCATTTTTGAAAGGATATTCGCCAAATTTTTCTTCAAAACAATCCATCATCGGTTTGACTACAGCAAAATGTTTTTGGGCAACTTCTTCATTGCCACGCAGAACATAATAATCCAAATTTAAACCGTTATGTTCATCGTGAATTTGCACGTAATCCCCAATGTTTACGGTAATATTGTAAGTATTAATTGGATTTTTGACTTCCCAATCCCAACGCGTGTAACCGTTTTTCAGGATTTCTTTTCCCAAAAAATTTCCGTTTGAAACATTCATCAAACCGTCAGGAACCGCTACTTTTATTGAAGCGCCAAAATCAGGTTCATCGCCTTGAGAATCTTTAACAGGATACCACAAACTTGCTCCAGTACCTTGAACGGCAACGCCAATCCAATGTTTCTGATTTTTATCTTTTTTAAAAACAAAACCGCCATCCCAAGGCGCATTTTTCGCAACTTTTGGATTTCCGGAATAATAAAATTTTATTTTTTTGATTTGTTCCGAAGCTTTAATTTCTTCTTCAAAATTCACAAAAACAGCGTTGAACTCTCTTGAAAAATTAAGTTTTTTTTCCTCGAAAATAATACTGTCCACTTTCATGTTTTCGAATAAATCCAACTGAATTTTAGGCGTATTTTGCAAAACCTGAAATGAAATTTCGTTGAAACCCTGAATGAATTTTTCTTCCGGATTGACGGAAATGTCTAAATCATAACGTTTTACGTCATAACAGATTCTTTCAAAATGGAAACCACCACGCAAAGAATCTTTTCGGGTAAATTCTTGCGCTTGAAGATTTGCAATCAAAAAAATAAATGCGAATAAGTTGAAAGTAATTTTCACAGGTTAAATATTTTTGGCAACTACAATGTTAAAAATGCGTTCGATTTTTTCACCGGAATTGCTGATGATGTCTTCTTTTTCCGAAATTAATAAAGTGGATTCAAAATTATTTTTTTGTAATAACGCTTCAATTTTTTCTTCGCAAAACCAATTAAAATTAAATTGTGCAAACGGAATTTTTCGCATCACTCGTTCTGGAATGTAGGCAATCACAAGTTGTCCATTTTGCGAAAGAACGCGTTTAATTTCTCTTAAAAATAATTCCGGGCTTTCCCAAAAATAAATAGTATTGACCGTGAAAATTACATCAAAACTTTGGTCTGGAAACGGAATTTTTTTGCCGTCAACTAATGAAAAAATCGCTTTATTTTGGGCAACAAAATCGCCATTGGTTTGCGTTGCTTCGTCAATCATCGTTTGCGAAATATCAATTCCGTGATAGGTAATATCAAGATTTTTTTTGAAAATTTCTTTTAGATGTAAAGCATTCCCTGGGCCAATTTCGAGAACTTTTGCATTTTGCCCTAAATCCAACTCATTGATTGTTTTTGCAATCATATTTACATTGGTAACATTCATGTTTTTAGCAGTTTCAATTCCGTTTTGTCCTTTTGGCTCCCGAAGTTGAGCCGCTAATTCCTGAAGTTCCATCTTGATTTATGATTTATGATGTAAGATTTATGACTTTTGTACATTGTGCGTTCTAAAAATGTATGTTGACCACAAATCAATTTATACGAAATCAAATTTAAAACAAATTCGTAAACTATGCAGGTATTCCTAAGAATTTAAAAAGAAATCGTTTGCTCGTTTAAAGTGCAAAGTTCAGGGTGTGACAACTTGAAAAACTTTACGGAATAAGTAACGCAAATATTATAATTAGATTTATAAAATTTCTTCTTACTGCATCTGTGAAATTGTCAATTTTAGTGTGTTAGTAAAATTTTGTAAAAAAATTCTTTCTTTTACAATAAAACTTAAATCTGTAAGTTATTAGGATGAACAGAATATTCAACCGACTTATCATCACATGAAAACCAAATTTAAGATTGGCTTGCTCTTTCTTTTTGCTTGTATCTTCACAGCAAATGCTCAGGAAAAAGTTACCCTTAGTGGTACAATTTCCGATTTAGAAAACAACGAAACGCTTCTTGGCGTAAGCATTTACATCAACGAGTTAAATATTGGAACGGCTACTAATAATTATGGATTTTATTCGATAACGGTTCCGAAAGGCGATTACACCATTTTGATTTCTTATTTAGGATACAATCCTGTGGAAGAAAAAATTTCTTTGGATAAAAGCCAACAAAAAAACTTTGGTTTGGCTAATCAAAGCACAGGTTTAGAAGAAATCGTGATTACCACGAATAAAGACAAAGCCAATATCAAGGAAGCCGAAATGAGTGTTAACAAACTTTCGATTGCGACTATTAAAAAAATGCCGGCGGTTTTGGGCGAAGTGGATATTTTGAAATCGGTTTTGCAACTTCCTGGAGTGACAAATGCTCATGAAGGAGCCACCGGATTCAACGTTCGCGGTGGTTCTGTTGATGGAAATTTGGTTCTGTTGGACGAAGCGATTATATTCAACACGTCGCATTTATTTGGATTTTTCTCAATTTTTAATTCTGATGTAATCAAAGATTTGAAGTTATACAAAGGTGGGATTCCGGCTAATTTTGGCGGAAGAATTTCTTCGGTTTTAGATATTTATCAAAAAGAAGGAAACAAAAAAGAATACCATGCGAATGGCGGAATTGGATTAATCTCAAGCCGTTTGTTGGTAGAAGGTCCTATTGTAAAAGAAAAAAGTTCGTTCGTAATTGCGGGAAGAGGAACTTACGGACATTTGTTTCTCAAACTCGCTGACGAACCTAATTCGGCATATTTTTATGACATCAACACGAAATTCAACTATAAATTTAATGATAACAACAATGTTTTCGTGTCGGCTTATTTTGGTTACGATAAAATGAAATTTAACGACCAATTGATTAATGATTACGGAAACAGTTTTGTAAATCTTCGGTGGAACCACATTTTTTCGGATCAATTATTTTCAAATGCATCTTTAATTTACAGCGATTACAATTATGGTTTGCAGTTAAACTTCATTGGACTTGATTGGAAATCAGAAATTAAAAACTATAATTTTAAGTATGATTTTAAGCATTATCTTTCCAATAATCTTACTTTAAACTACGGAATTAATTCTATCAAATACAATTTTAATCCGGGAACCATCAATCCCATTGATGAAACATCGAGCATCAATCCGGATCAAATTGCCAAAAAATATGCTTTTGAAAATGCTTTATACATCAGTGCCGAACATATTTTGTCTGAAAAATTATCGGTCAATTACGGCTTGAGATACAGTCATTTTCAGCGTTTGGGTAGGGAAGAAGTAAGTACGTATGCTAACAACGAAGCGGTAATTTTCAATCAGGAATTTCAAGTTTATGAAGAAGCAACGCCAACGGGCTCAGTTTTTTATGGAAAAAATAAAAAAATTGCCAGTTTTGATAATTTCGAACCCCGTTTTGCCATCGCTTATGCCCTCAATGACGACCAATCGATTAAAGCAAGTTACAACAGAATGAGTCAATACATTCACTTGATTTCTAACACGGCTTCGGTTTCTCCTTTGGACATTTGGGCTCCAAGCGATCAATTTTTAAAACCCGAAATTTTAGACCAAGTGGCTTTGGGATATTTCCGAAATTTTAAAAACGGAGATTATTCTTTGGAGGTGGAAAGTTTTTACAAAACCGTCAAAAACAAAGCCGATTATATCGATGGCGCAGAATTAATTGCGCACAAAAACATCGAACGAGTGATGCTAAATGGTGAAGCTCGCGCTTATGGTATTGAAATTTTGGCCAAAAAAAATGCGGGAAAATTCACCGGCTGGCTTTCCTACACGTTGTCGAGAGCAGAACAAAAAACACCCGGAAGAAATGCTCTTGAACCGGGAATTAACAATGGAAATTGGTACCGTGCTAATTATGACAAAACGCATAATTTTGGCTTGACCGCAAATTATCAACTTTCGAATAAATGGTCTTTCGGGGGAATTTTTACTTACCAAACCGGAAGAGCTGCAACTTTCCCGAATGGAAAATATGAATACCAAGGCATTACAGTTGCTAATTATGGAACCCGAAACGAAGATTCTCTTTCAGATTATCACCATTTAGATATTTCGGCGACGTACGTTCCGAAGCCGGAGAAAACTAAAGGCTGGCAAGGCGAATGGGTTTTTAGCATTTACAACGTTTATGCAAGAAATAATGCGGCCGCATTTATGTTTGGGCAAAATACAGAAACCGGACAAAGCGAAGCCAAGAAAATTTCAATTTTTGGATTGATTCCGAGTGTTACTTACAACTTTAAATTTTAAGCAAAATGAAAACAGTTATAAAATTTTTAATCTTTTCGCTAATAATTATTTTTGTTTCTTGCGAAGAAATAATCAACGTTGATTTAGAAACCGCCGCGCCAAAATTAGTGATTGATGCTTCAATCGATTGGGTAAAAGGCACCAGCGGAAACCAACAAAAAATAAAATTAACTACCACAACAGGTTATTACAGCAACGAATTTCCGACTGTTTCGGGTGCTTCGGTAACGGTAGAAAATACTGACAATGAGGTTTTTATTTTTGTTGAAGAATTAGGAACGGGAGAATATTTCTGTAATAATTTTCAGCCAGAAATTGGAGAAACCTACACGCTAACCATTTTGCTCAATGGCGAAACGTATGTTGCAACAGAAACATTGATTGCTACACCAGAAATTGAAGAAAATATTATCCAGGACAACAACGGAGGTTTTGGAGGTGACGAAATTGAGGTAACAAGTTATTTTCTGGATGATGTCAATCAGGAAAATTATTATTTGTTTGGGCATCAATCTAATAGGGTGGCTTTTCCGGAATATCGTCTTGAAAAAGATGAAAATATTAACGGTAACCAACTGGAAATGATTTATGCTAACGAAGATTTAGCTCCAGGAGATATTTTGGAAATAAAACTTTACGGAATTTCGCGTCGTTACTACGAATATTTTAACAAAATTCTTTTGGCTTCGGGATCTGGTGGTGGACCATTTCCGTCGATTCCTTCTGCCGTGAGAGGAAATATCGTCAACCAAACCAACTTTGATAATTTTGCCTTTGGCTATTTTCGATTATCAGAAGTTGATGTGAAAAATTACACGATTCAATAAAAAAGTCAAAAAAAAAGCCGCTAAATTTTTAAACTTTAGCGGCTTTTTCATTAATTATTCTCCTTCCGTTGCTTCCAGATTGATGCTGTTGTAAGCAGCTTCGGTTAAGGTTACGTCAGCTTCTTTTTCTTCGGCTAAGGTTTGTTCCAAAAGCGCTGCAATTTCGTCATGTCCGAGTATTTTTGCAAATGCTACCAAGGTTCCATAAGAAGCAATTTCATAATGCTCAATTTTTTGCGATGCAGAAATAATTCCAGCATCGCGAACTGCTCCAATTTCAGTTTCTTCTAAAATTCCTTCGCCTTCTTTGATCAAGCCTTCCATCGCGTCGCACTTTTTACCGCGATCGGATTCTCCTAAAATCTCAAAAACTTGCTGAAGTCTCGTCACTTGACCTTCCGTTACTGAAACGTGCTCTTCAATTGCTGCTTTTAAATTAGCATCTGTAGCATTGTTAGCCATTTTAGGTAATGCTTTTAGCAATGCTCTTTCGGCATAAATAATGTCTTTCAATTCATCTACAAATAGTTCTTGTAGTCCTTCTGCAGCTGCTGATTTAGCCGCTACTTTTCTGGTTTCGTTTTGATTGGTGGTAGTTGCCATAATAAATTATTAAAGTTTGTACTCTAAATTACAACCAACATTTGTGAAAAAATGAAAACAATTTCCTAATTGTAATTTGTTTAACAGTTTGATAATCAGGTAGGTAATTTAACATAATTTTCATAACAATTAACAAAGCGATAGACGAATTTCTGGCTATTAGTTTTTAACTTTAATTAGATTGAAAAATTGCTAATAAAATTTATAAAGAGATGAAAACAAAACACGCACTTATTACGGGAGCCACAAGTGGAATTGGTTATGAATTGGCAAAATTATTTGCTCAAGATGGTTATAGCTTGGTACTGGTGGCTCGAAACGAAGAAAATTTACAACAGACAGCTAAAGAATTAGAGGCTTTAAATTCTAACATTCACACTCATATTATTGCTTGTGATTTGTTCCAAAAGGATGCTGCTCAAGAAATTTATCAAAAAACGAATGATTTGGGAATTGAGGTAAACATTTTGGTGAATGATGCTGGTCAAGGAGAATGGGGAAGATTTATTAAAACCGATTTACAACGTGAAATTGACATCATTCAGCTTAACATCGTTGCGCTAATTAGCCTGACAAAATTTTATTTAAAAGATATGGTGGAAAGAAACGAAGGAAAAATTTTGCAATTAGCATCGGCGGTTTCCAAAGCACCTTCTCCGTATCTTTCTGTTTACGCAGCTACCAAGGCATTCGTATTATCTTTCACCGAAGCTTTGATCGAAGAATTAGAAGATACAGAAGTTTCAGTAACGGCACTTTTGCCAGATGCAACCGATACCGATTTTTTCCACAAAGCAAAATCAGAAAATACGGTAACTTACAAAGAGCGTGATTTGTATTCGCCGGAAGAAGTGGCAAAAGCCGGATTTGACGGTTTATTTAATGGCGATAGAACCGTGGTTCCCGGATTAATGAACAAAGCCCAAAAAGTGATGAATGCCATTTTGCCCGATAGCGCCATTGCTAACAATATGCACAAACAAATGGAATCCAGCACCGAAAATGGCGGACAAACCATGCCTTCTCATGCTGCTTCAAGACGCGAGCGAGAAACCATAAATGCAACTACCGCCGGTGTTAATGGTGATTATCATTAATAGATTTTTTTTTTACAAAATATACCCTGATTGACCACAAATCAGGGTTTTCTTTTTTCGGCAAAATATTTAAACCTTTATAAATTTTTTGGAGAATTGCCAGACTTAAACTAAACTTTTCGTTGATTAAACTCCGTTCGCAACGCTGAAAAATCCTGCCTAATTCCTTGTAATATATCATTCACGCTCATAACCCCCAAATCATTCTGTTCAAATTCTTGGGTGGCGATGCTACAGGCATAACGCCAAATTTCCAACACTTCCGATGCTTTCACTTCATAGGGTTCATAAATAGTATTGTCAGACGAAGCCATAAACGAAGTTTTTCCCTTTTTGCTCAAACGTTTATAGGAAATACCATCTGTTTTAGTAACCAATACATAGGTTTTTCCATCTACTACATCGGCAAGTTGTTCCACATATTCTCCCACCACAAACGAACCTTCTTTGTGCGGAGGCATTGAATCGCCGGTAACCGGAAAAGCCCTATACTTTCCATTTCTTAAAAACGGTAAGGAAATATGTTGAAGCGCTTCAATGAATTCAGGATCGGCATAACCTCTTAAATAACCAGCTTGCGCTTTCGCAGGAATAATTTCAATTTTGTTTTCGCCTTCACTGTCAACAGCCATGGGAAGCAATATGCGGTTGTCTTCCAATTGGATCAAATTTTCATACGAAACTTGTCGGATGTCAAAAGACAAAAGCAAATCGATGCTCACATGATAATAACGTGAAATCTTTTGAAGACAGTCCAAAGGTGGATCCGTCGTGCCTTCGTATTTGGCATAACGTTCACGTGGTATCAACAAGGCATCGGCTACTTTTTGCTGTGTGAGACCGTGCTTTACCCGAAGGTGTCTAAGGTTGTCAGAAAATATAGACATGTGTTAATGGTAATATAATTCACAACAAATATAATAATGTTTGGTAATTATATTCCTTATTTTGTATATTATTTTATTCGAAAGAAATGCAGGCTGAAGAAAAAAAGAGAACGGTAAAAGCGCTACAAGCTAAGATCAACGCGATGCAGAAATTAGGCAAACTGTCTAATGAGCCTGTCACTCGTGGGCTCGCTCCATTCACCAACGCTTTTCCAGACCGTATTTTTCCTACCGGTGCTATCCATGAATTTATCAGCTACGCACCTGCCAACGCGGCTTCAACAAGTGGCTTCATCACAGCATTGGCGAGTAAGTTCATGAAGGACAATGGACTTTGCCTGTGGATTGGCAATGGCAGAAAAGTATTTCCCTCAGCCTTGAAACATTTCGGCTTGCAACCGGATCGCGTTGTGTTTATCAATTCTACAAAAATAAAAGATACACTTTGGATCATTGAAGAAGCCCTCAAATGCGAAGCCCTTACTGCTGTGGTCAGTGAAATCAAGGAACTCAGCTTCACTGAATCCCGTCGGTTGCAGCTTGCGGTGGAGCGTAGTGGTGTCACGGGATTTATTCACCGTTTTTGTCCTCATGCGGAAAACGCCACCGCTTGTACAACCCGTTGGAAAATAACCTCTTTGCCTGCCGTGGTCAACGATGACCTTCCTGGTGTAGGATTTAGCAATTGGAGGGTGGAATTGCTGAAAGTAAAAAACGGCAGACCAGTTTCTTGGGAGGTCAGCTTTTCAGATGGAAATTTTCAAGAAAACAGCGAAAGACAAATTACATTACAACCCAACTACGAACGCAACGCCGTATAATGCCAAGATATGCTTCCATATGGTTTCCTTATTTGCTTACCGAATATGCCGCACGCAAAGTGCCGCAACTTCGGGAAACGGCTTTTGTCATGGCATCACCACAACGGGGTAGAATGGTGATCGATGCGGTAAGTCCTGCGGCTGCGAAAAAAGAAATTCGTACGAATATGGTTGTGGCCGATTGCAAGGCCATATTTCCGGAAATTGAAGTCATTAAATCCGAACCCGGACAAGCCGAAAAACTCTTGAATGCTTTGGCTGAATGGTGTATTGGTTATACGCCATTTGTGGCTGTGGATCTTCCTGATGGACTGATTTTGGATAGCAGCGGCTGTTCTCATTTATGGGGTGGAGAAATCCAATACCTTGAAAGCATCAAATCAAGATTGAATGGATACGGCTATACGGTAAAAATTTCCATTGCCGATACGATTGGAACGGCATGGGCAACAGCAAGGTTCGGCAATCAAGAAATCGTGGAGTCAGGGCAAAATCGCGAAACTTTGAAATTTTTACCACCAACAGCTTTACGGTTGGAACCCGAGATTTTGTCCAAACTCAAAAAACTTGGACTAAAACGCATCGAAAGTTTTATGGATATGCCAGCTCCAGCCTTGCGTCGCCGATTTGGTCCTTCATTATCAATGCGGCTGAACCAAGCATTGGGACAGGAGCTAGAAATGATCGTACCCATAAAACCCTTCGAACCCTATCAGGATCGCCTTTGTAGCACGGAACCGATTTGCACGGCTATCGGAATTACAATCGCCTTAAAACAATTGCTCGAATCAATTTGCAGTCGGTTTGAAGTGGAAGGAATGGGATTGCGAAACGGAATATTCAGGGCATATCGCGTGGATGGAAACATTCAGCAGATTGAAATCGGCACAAGCCAATCCTCACGAAATGAAGTGCATCTGTTCAAGTTGTTCGAACACAAGATTGCCACACTCGAACCAGAACTGGGTTTTGAAATGTTTGTATTCGAAGCAACTAAAGTCGAACCTATCATCTACGAACAAAGTGCCATCTGGACGGCATCGAGCCAAAACAATAAAAAAGTAGCGGAACTGCTGGATCGTGTTGCCGTAAGAACTGGCGCAAATGCCATCACGCGTTATGTACCTGCAGAACAGTTTTGGCCCGAACGTTCCATAAAACAGGCAGTTCCTTTATGGGAAAAACCTGCTACGGAATGGCGAACTGATTGGCCTCGTCCCATACATCTATTGGAAAAACCCGAAGCGATAGAAGTAACAGCTGTTTTGCCCGATTATCCGCCGATGCTGTTTCGCTACAAAGGAAATCTGTATACCATTGTCAATTCAGATGGTCCCGAACGCATTGAACAGGAATGGTGGATTGCCGATGGATTGTACCGCGATTATTATTGCGTGGAAGATAACAATGGAGCACGTTATTGGTTGTTCCGTTCAGGTTCTTATGATGCAGAACAGCCCAAATGGTTCATACACGGATTTTTCGCATGAAATACACAGAATTACAAATAACGTCCAATTTCAGTTTCCTTCGTGGTGGTTCACACCCCAAAGAATTGGTGAAGAAAGCCGCTGAACTGGGTTTTGATACAATTGCAATTACCGATCACAATACATTGGCAGGAATCGTTCGGGCA
This sequence comes from Bacteroidota bacterium, assembly GCA_023387965.1. Taxonomy (GTDB): domain Bacteria; phylum Bacteroidota; class Bacteroidia; order Flavobacteriales; family Flavobacteriaceae; genus Flavobacterium. The sequence goes on from JAEWHE010000014.1 coordinate 398,001, forward strand.
CATGTGGCGGCAAAAGAAGCCAAAATACGGCTGATTGTGGGTTGCCATCTCGAATTGATGGACGGTTCACCGTTATTGGCCTATCCAACCGACAAACAGGCCTATCAACGTTTATCGGGTTTGCTATCAACAGGAAATTTACGTGCCGAAAAAGGCGAATGCCATTTGTATAAAGCCGATGTATATCAATTTTCCGAAGGAATGAAATTCATTACCATAGCGCCATTGTCGCTCAATGAAGCTTTCGATTTTGAAGAATCGTTCAAATCCACTTTGGCAGAATACCGTAAGTATTTGGGAAAATCGCTGTACCTGGGAATGAGCCGTTCCTACCAAGCCAATGACAACAAGCGGATGCATCGGCTGGAGCAATTGTCCCAAAAGTTCGATATTCCTTTGGTAGCAACCAACGACGTACATTATCACATCTCCGAACGCCGTCAGTTACAGGATGTGTTGACCTGCATACGAGAAAAATGTACCATCCAGTCAGCCGGTTTCAAATTGTACCAAAATGCGGAACGTCACCTGAAAGCACAGGACGAAATGGAGCGGTTGTTTCGGCAATACCCCAAAGCTTTGGAAGCGACGCAGGAAATTGCGGAAGCATGTCAATTTTCGCTCGATAGCTTGGAATATGTGTATCCCGAAGAAATTACAACTGATGACAATACTACTCAACACGAATTGAAAATGCTGACCTGGCGTGGGGCGAATGAAAAATTCAATAATAAAATACCAAAGAAAATCCGCAAGACAATTCGCTACGAACTTCAATTCATGGAATCCAATAATTATGCTCCTTATTTTTTAACCGTGTATGATTTGGTCCGATTTGCTCGAGGAAAAAATATTTTGTGCCAAGGCCGAGGTTCGGCTGCTAACTCAGTGGTTTGCTATTGTTTGGGAATTACTTCGGTAGATCCGTCCAAATTCAACTTGTTGTTTGCCCGATTTATGTCCGATGCCCGAAACGAACCACCCGATATCGATGTCGATTTTGAACATGAACGACGAGAGGAAGTCATCCAATATATTTATGAAAAATACGGTCGTGACCGTGCAGCAATCGTTGCGACCGTAACGCAGGTGCATTGGAAAGGAGCCATCCGCGATGTCGCAAAAGCAATGGGACTTTCAGCCGATGCGGTAGACAAGCTTGCTGCAACTATTTGGGAATTCCGCGACAAACTAGAAGATAACCGCATCACTTCCGAAGGTTTTAATTTAAACGATCCACATCTGGTAAAAGTAATCCAGTTGACACACCAATATGTAGGTTTTCCGCGTCAACTTGGACAACATACGGGTGGTTTCATCATCACACGAGGCAAACTTTCGGATTTGTGTCCCGTCATGAATGCACGGATGGACAACCGCACCAATATCGAATGGAACAAAGACGATATCGAAGCGTTGGGTTTTTTAAAAATTGATGTGTTGGCTCTTGGGATGCTAACTTGTATTCGTAAGGCATTCGATTTATGTGAACAACATTACGATGAGAAACTCTCAATGGCGGAAATTAATAAAGAAGACAAACCTAAAGTGTACGAAATGATTTCCGCAGCCGACACTCTCGGTGTTTTTCAAATAGAAAGTCGGGCACAAATGTCGATGCTTCCCCGGCTTCGACCAAAAGAATTCTACGATCTTGTCATTGAAGTGGCCATTGTTCGACCTGGACCCATTCAAGGAGATATGGTGCATCCATATTTACGAAGAAGAGAAGGCAAAGATCAGATAACATATCCATCAAAAGAACTAGAAAATATCCTCGGACGTACGCTTGGAGTGCCTCTGTTTCAGGAACAAGCCATGGAAATCGCCATTGTAGCAGGCAGATTTACACCTGCACAAGCCGACGGTTTAAGACGAAGTATGGCAACCTTTAAGGCAAAGGGAAAAGTAAGCGAATGGCGTGATAAATTGGTAGATGGAATGGTTCGGAACAAGTATGAGAGGGAATTCGCCGAACGGGTTTTTAAACAGTTGGAAGGCTTTGGTTCTTATGGTTTTCCGGAAAGTCATGCCGCAAGTTTTGCTTTGTTGGTGTATGTTTCCGCATGGCTCAAGTGTTATTACCCAGATGTTTTTGCTACCGCATTGCTCAATAGCATTCCCATGGGTTTTTATCAGCCTGCCCAGATTGTAATCGATGCGCAAAATCATGGAGTTACAGTAAGGCCTGTGGATGTGAATTATTCTTATTGGGACAATACGCTTGAAGAAAAGCTGGGAGAAAGACATGCCATTCGATTGGGCTTTCGCCAAGTGAAAGGTCTTTCGGAAGAAGATATGCAGGTATTGATAACAGCAAGAGGAAATCAATTTAAAACCATCAATGCCTTGCTTGATGCAGGACTTTCCTTAGCCGTGCTCGAAAAATTGGCTGATGCCGATGCGTTTCGTTCCATTTCGTTGGATAGGAGACAAGCCTTGTGGGAAGTATCGGCTTTGTCCGACAGCCCAATTGGAATGTTTGAAGGGCAAGCATCAGAAAGCGTCAACGAGCCACAACTTACGTTACCATTTTTAAGCGAAGCCGCACATGTGGTCGAAGATTATGCCACCACGGGACTGTCGCTAAAAGCCCATCCGGTAAGTTTTGTGCGACTGCAACTCAACAAATTTGGAGTAACGCCTACAAATAATCTTTCTAAAATGAAAAACGGAGACAAAATTAAAGTAGCCGGATTGATTACTGTTCGCCAAAGGCCAGGTACTGCCAAAGGAGTGTTATTTGTAACCATTGAAGACGAAGGTGGAGTAGCCAATTTGGTTGTATGGGCAAAGGTGTTCGAAGTATATCGCAAGGAAATTGTGCAGGCGCGTTTATTGATGGTCGAAGGAAAATTGCAAATTGAAGGAGAAGTTATTCATGTAATCGTCAATCATTGTTACAATCTTTCTTCGCTTTTGCAAAATATGACAGAAGACAAAAATGTGGAAACGGCTCTATCCACCTTATCTCGGGCGGATGAAAAAGAAAAAGGCACTGAAGAAGTATTTTATAAAGGCAGGAATTTCAGATAAATACAAGTGGATTATTTCGAGAAGTCGTTTTAAAAATCAGACACAAACTAATTAACATTTCCCATCAAAATAAACCAACCGAATTTCCGTTTATTTTTTTGGCAGGATAATTGCAATTCCTGAAATACCCTAAATATGAGAGCGTTGATGAAGAGGATTTTATTCGTTTTAATGTTGGTGAGTTTTCCAGCATTTGCACAAGATTTTGTATCAGTTGATCAAAAAATTGCCCAATACCCTAAAAAATTTTCCAGCCCAAAAGAACTTGCCCAAAAAATCAACCGAGATTTTACGGATGAGGACCAAAAAGCACGCGCAATTTTCTCGTGGATTGCCTTTAATATTGACTATGATGTGAATGCGTATTTTTCTAAATCGCATCAACAGCCAATTAAATTTTCTTATAGAACCCAATCCGAACGTATTGCTAAACTCGAAGAAATTCGGCAACAGAAAATAATGGCTGCTTTCAAATCGCAAAAAACTTTGTGTCACGGTTATTCATTATTATTTCAAGAAATTTGTCACTTGGTAGGTTTACAAGCTGAGGTTGTTACCGGAAAAACCAAAACAAGCCAACGTGAATTAGGCAAACTTCCTACACAAAGTACTCATGCTTGGAATGTGGTCAAAACCAATAACAAGTGGAAATTAATTGATGTAACTTGGGGAGCCGGAACAGTTAACGAGGCAAAACGCGCATTTGTAAAACGTTTTAATCCCGGTTATTTTTTTAGCGACCCTAACATTTTTATTTCTAATCATTATCCCGATGATGCCCAATGGGTTTTAGCCAATCTCACGCAGGAAGATTTTGCTGCATCGCCGTTGTTTTTTAGCGAATATTTCAAAAGCAGCATCCGATTTGTAGGCAATAATTTAGGTGTGATTTCGACTCAACAGCCCGGAACCCTTTCGTTACAAATCAATAATTTGCAAACTACAGATGTAGTTGATTTTGTGTTAAACCAAAACAAAACTGCGCAAAAGTACCAGCATAAAATTAACGGTAACCAATCAGATTTTTTGATTGCGGTTGCTGATAATTTTAACGGTTATCTCACGGTTTTTGTGAATGGCAAAGCTTTTTCTGCTCATAAAATTATCCCGAAAAGAAGGGGGTAGGAAAATTTTAATTTGAGAAATTGCATCGCCTGTTCGCTAATCGCTTCAGTCTAAATTCGAAACTCCAAATTCCAAATTCCAACTCCTAACTCCTAACTCCTAACTCATAATTCATAACTCATAACTCTCTACCGCGTTAGGGATTGAGCCTTTGTTTGAGCTCGTTTTTTTTGGTGCAACGGAGTGGAACCAAAAAAAACAGCGAGTGGCGAAAGCCCGACCCAATTTTAGCAGGGTAGTTCTTGTGGCACTTGGGTTGTAAATTGGGGAACGCCCAAAAAAGAAAACACCGAAACTTTCGCTTCGGTGCTTTCAAGTTGCATATTAACAAAAAAAATTATGGCAATTGTGGTGATCTCAAGATGTCGTAATCAGAGATTTTTTTCATCGGTAGGTTAGAGCCGTATTTGGCGTTAATGGCTTCGAGGAATTTGTTGGCAAGCAAGGCATAACCACGACCTGTTGGGTGAACGCCGTCAAGTGAAAAGGCGCCTCCAAAAATAAATTCGGATTTAAGGGTGTAGCCTTCGTAAGGGATTCCGGTGGTGTTTACTTGTGTTAAAATGGCTTTAGAATCTACGAACGCCAAGTTGTATTGGTTGGCAAGGCTTTCGATTGCGGCGTTGTATTGGTTGGCGGCAGTCTGAATCATGGCTACTTCCGAAGGAATTAAAATATTTCGGTCTTGTAGTGGATAAGTTACGCCTTTGATATTAAACGGCGACGGAACGTTGGCTTGGTTTTGCCCGATATCGCTGCTTGACGACAATAAAATATAATCGGTTGGGCGGGTTTGACGGGCTTGTCCATAAACGTTTCCTAAAAATGCGGCTTGGGACGCCGGATATCCTGCCATGGTTAAAGCGGCGGTTAATTGCGTGGAAAGGTTTGGTAAAGTTTCGTCTACCATTAACATTGGGTTGTTTCCTGTTTCCGATAAAAGTTCAATTCTGTCACCAGCTCCAAAAGCGGTTAAGGCTTGTTTTAGCGGTCCGTAAAGTTGGGTGTTTAGTGCCGCAACTTGGTTAGTTCCTCCAATGGTTAGATTGGCTTGGGTTAGCTGGTTGTATTTGATGTAAGTAAAAAACGGAATGGTGGTAATATCTGGAATATTTGCCACAACACCTTTGGCTCCGTTAGCGGTTAAACCTTGCAAAAGTTGGTTGTAAACATTTGCGAAAACGCCTGGGTCTGTAATATCGTTTGCACCGTAAGTGGCTGGATTTTGGTTTCCGGTTTGGTCCACTCCAACACCACCTGAACTTGCAAAACTAAGAATATCGTTGTTTCCAATCCAAAGTGAAAAAAACGTGGCGTTTTGTGCCATCGCATCTTGGATAACAGTTGCACTTGCGCTTGAAGCAAATCTTACGTAGTAAGGATTGGCAGTTCCGGCAACGACTCCGGCAACGTTTCCATATCCTGGAGCAACTAAATGGTATAATTTTGCTCCGGGAATTCCCATGTTGTTTACAGGTCCAGAAACTTGGTTTGTAATATCAGTTGTAGGTGTTCCGGTTAAGACAGCAGGACCGCTTCCGTTGAAGAACAATCGCGGTTGTGCAATTAAATTTCCTCCTAAAAGTAATCCTCCGATATTGTCATTTGTATAAGGTACATTAAATTCTCCTCCTCCGGCAAGTGCAAATTGTTCGGCTAAAAGTTTTGGATAAGATTGCTCTTGTCCTCTTTTGTATAAAGCATTATCCGAATATCCTGCGGTAAGCGAATTTCCTAAAGCAATAAATTTCGAAAAATCGGCTTCACCGGAAACAATCACTACCGGTTCTTCAATGGGGGTGTCATTATCGTCAGAACTACAAGCTGTTAGCACTAATGGAACTAAATACAGCCATCTAAAATTTTTGTTCATGTTTTGAGTTTTATGAAGGTTAGTTAGGAAATTATATACAATAATACTACAATTTTAGTAAATGATAAATTTTTAAGCTGTTTTTTTACGATATTATAAATAAAAAAACCGCAGTTATTTTTAGGTGAATAACTGCGGTTTAAAAATTTTTTGTTTGGAAAATTATTTCAAATGCACATCAAAATAATCGGCAATTTTTTGATTCAAATGCACTCTGTCTTTCCCAGAAACGTTGTGCTCGTGAGTAGGATAGAGGAAGTAATCCACTTGTTTTCCTGCTTTGATGCAAGCCTGAATGAATTCCATGCTGTGTTGTTGCACCACAACCGGATCTTGAGCTCCGTGAATCATCAGCAGTCTTCCTTTTAATTGACCTGCTTTTTTAACTACATTATTATTTTCGTAGCCATTTTCGTTTTCTTGTGGCGTATCCATGTAACGTTCGCCGTACATAATTTCGTAAAATTTCCAGTCGGTTACAGGACCTCCAGCAACTCCAACTTTAAAAATATCGTTGTGATTGAGCATTAATGAAGTGGTCATAAATCCGCCGAAACTCCAGCCGTAAACACCAATTTTTTCCTGATCAACAAACGATTTTGATTTTAAAAATTCGATTCCTTTCATTTGATCCGCCATTTCGTTTACTCCTAAATTTCTGTGGATTACGTGTTCAAAATCTTTTCCTCTTGCGTCACTTCCGCGGTTGTCAACGGTGAAAACCACGTAACCGTTTTGCGCCATATAATAGTCAAAAAGTGATCCGCCACCAAGCCATTCGTTTTGAACCAATTGTGCATGAGGACCTCCATAAACGTAAACCATTACCGGATATTTTTTATTGGCATCGAAATTTGCCGGATAAATAAGCCTTCCGTTTAACGGGGTTTTTCCGTCGGCAGCGGTAATTTTTACCAATTCCATTTTAGGTAAAACGGTTTTGCCGTCGTAAGGATTTTTGGCTTCAACCAAATTTGTAACCGAATTATTTTTTAGATTTTTAATCAAAATAGTATTTGGCGTGGTCACGTTAGAATATTGGTCGAACAAAAGTGTTCCGTCGCTGTTGATACTTCCCGAATGCATTCCGGAAACACTGCTCAATTGCGTGGTTTTCCCAGATTTTAAATCAACTTTAAAAAATTGTCTGTCTAAACCGTCATTTGCAGTTCCAATGTAAAAAACGTTTTTTCCTTCGGAATCAAAATTTAATAATGACGTCACCACGACATCTTTGTGACCTAAATTTTTCAGCAATTTTCCGTCTGTATTATAAAGGTACAATTGCTCAAAACCATTGTTCTCACTTCTGTATAAAAACTGCGAATCAGAATTTGGCAAAAATGTCAAATCATGCAAAGGTTCAACGTAAGTTGGCGCTTTTTCTTCGAATAAAGTTTTTACCAAAGCTCCGGTTGAAGCGTCATATTTGTTTAATTTCAAATGATTTTGCCCGCGGTTTAACAATCCTACGTACACAAATTTTCCGCTTGGTTCCCAAGTCACGCATGTTAAATATTGCTCTTTTGGTTCGCCGGTTTGTAAAGTCACGGATTTTTTTGAATTTATATCAAAAATTACCAAGGTTACTTCTTCGCTTTTTTCGCCAGCCATCGGGTATTTGATATCTTTGGTTGTGGCAATTCGAGCGCCAAAATCAATCAAAGGATAATCGGCAACCATGGTTTCATCTTTTCTGTAAAAAGCCAATTTTTCGCTTTTAGGACTCCACCACATCCCACGATTAATCCCAAATTCTTGTCTGTGGGTATAATCACTTCCGTTTACGATGCCTTTATTTTCATCGTTTGTAACCGAAATTGTTTCGTTGTTGTGTGTAATTTTGATGTTATTGTCGCTTAACCAAGCCACTTTTTTTGCATCCGAAGAAATAATTTGGTTTCTGCTTTCTTGAGCAATAGCAATTCCGTTTGTAATTTGCTTTGAAGCTACATCAAACTGAACTAAATATTTTGAATTTTTGCCATCTACTTCAAATTCCAAAACATTTTTGTTCACCCACGAATACGCATACGGAAACATGCGAAGTTGGAAACTATCGCTTGAAAATTTTTGTTTCAACGCGTTTTCGAGTTCTGTTTTAGAAACCAAAACTGTTTCGGTCCAATTATTTTCTGCACTTTTCGCTGCTAGATTTTGATAAGAATTATCTAAATACGTCAACGTTTTCGTGTCTTTTCGCCATTGTGGCGCCACCATATTTTCAACTGCAAAATTGCGGTATTGGCCAAAAGTGGCTTCTTCTATGGTAAGATTTTTTTGGGCAAAACCCGAAATTCCAACAAAGAGAAAAGCCGAAAGAAATACTATTTTTTTCATGTTTTAAATTTTGAAGTCGCTAATTTACTAAAATAGTAGTCGCCCGAACGAGAGATTGTTACAATAATTATGAGTAAAACTTGGAATAATTTTGAAAAAAAAACCTCCTCAATTTTTAAAAATCAAGGAGGCAGTTTAATCGTAACCAAAAAATTAAACTGAAACCATTTCTTTTAAAACGCCTAATTCCACCATGCATTTTCGCATCATCTCGTAAGTGCGTTGAATATCATTGTCTAAACCAATAGAAAAACGAATTAATCCGTCAGTCAAGCCCATTTCTTTTTGTTCTTCCAAAGGAATTTCTGATGATGTAGAAGTTCCCGGAGCACTAAATAACGTTTTGTAAAAACCTAAACTTACCGCCAAATAACCCAGATTTCGTTCCTGCATCAATTCCATCAACTCATTGGCTTTGTCCAAACTTCCCACGTCAATTGTCATCATTCCGCCAAAACCATACTCAGGATTAATCATATTTTTGTACAATTCATGACTCGGATGACTTTTCAATCCTGGATAAACCGTTTTCAAACCATCAGCTTCAAATTTTTCTGCTAGAAACTGCGCGTTTTGACTGTGTTGCTTCATTCTGATGTGCAACGTGCGTAAATTTTTCATCACACTTGCCGAACGTAAACTGTCCATCGTTGGCCCCAAAAGCATACTGGCTCCGCTGTTTACATTTTTCAAATCGTTGATAAAATTTTGCGAAGCACAAACCACGCCACCAACCGTATCGCTACTTCCATTGATGTATTTCGTCAAACTGTGGATCACAATATCAGCACCTAATTTCGCAGGAGCAACCGACAATGGCGAAAATGTATTATCCACCACCAATTTAATATTGTGTTTTTTTGCAATCTTCGCCAAACCTGCGATATCAGCCACTTCAAGCAACGGATTTGAAACCGTTTCGCAATACAAAACTTTCGTTTTTGGCGTAATTGCCGCTTCCACAACATTTAATTTCGTGATGTCCACAAATGTCGTTTTGATGCCAAATTTTGGTGTAAAGTTTTTTAGAAAAGCGTACGTTCCGCCGTAAATCGTGCGAGAAGAAACAATTTCGTCACCATTTTCGCACAATTGCAAAAGCGTTGGCGTAATCGCACCCATTCCCGAAGCCGAAACATTTGCAGATTCCGTGCCTTCCATTGCCGCCAAAGCCTTGTCTAAATATAAGTTGCTTGGCGAAGAATGACGCGAATACAAATAACAACCTTCAGCGTTGCCTTCAAACGTGTCAAACATTGTCTTCGCGGAAAGAAAAGTATAAGTAGAAGAATCTGATATTGAAGGATTTACACCTCCAAATTCTCCGAAATATTGTAAATCTTGGATGTTATCTGCCGGATTAAAATTTTTCATGAGTATATTTTTAAACGATTAATTTGCTATTGTTTTGATATTTTAAAAGCCAAACATCAGGCATTTTTTAAGCCATTTTCCCGCTTTCCGCTGCAATCTTTTTTCAATCTCTCTTGGGTTGAAACCCAAGGCAATTGATAAAAAGGATTTCCGCTTCACACACGAAGTGTTCACCGAACACCGATTAAGACAAATGTATCGTGAGGTAATCGGGGCTAAAAAACAATTTTAGGCTTCTTTTAATCTTTCCAAAACAACAAACAAATAGATTAAAAATCAATCAATAAATAATAATTTAGAAAATAAATCTATCAAATACAATTTATAGAGAAAATAATTCTAAATTTGAAGCAATAAATCCACTTCCGCAAAAAACTTTAAACCTTAAACTTTAAACTAAAAGTATGGATACCACCGACAAAAAATTATTGCAACTCCTGCAACACGATAGCAAGCAAACCACAAAAGAACTTTCGGTTAAATTAAATCTTTCCGTTACAGCAGTTTACGAGCGCATCAAAAAATTGGAACGTGAAGAAATCATCTCGAAATATGTAGTGCTTTTGAATCGAAATAAGGTTCAGAAAGGATTTGTGGTTTTTTGCCATTTGAAATTAATGCAACACACAAAAGAATTTATATCGCAGTTTGAAAAAGAAGTTGTTAAACTCAACGAAGTTTTAGAATGTTTTCACGTCAGCGGCGATTACGATTATATCTTAAAAATTTGCGTAGCCAACATGGAGGAATACCGCGAATTTATGGTTACAAAACTCACAACGTTGCAACACATTGGTTCCACTCATAGCACGTTTATGATTGGGGAAGTGAAGAATACGACGGGATTTGTTTTGTAGATTTAAATGATAAAAAAATATTAATGTTTTCATAATTATTGCATTTGTTTTTGGTAAAGCTTATTTTTGAGAATACACCAAAAAAGCATAATATGGAACACAAACTACAAGTTGCTCCGGTTGACAAATACGTCATCAATCCTTTAAAATTATTCATCAGCAACTCGGTTATGGGAGGCGTCGTTTTGCTTGTCGCTACTGTAATTGCGGTGACTTTGGCAAACACTGAATGGTCGGATTGGTTTTTAGGCTTGTGGAAAAACAGAATTGCCATTCACTTTAACGATACGGCTTTTTTAGATTACGATTTACACCATTGGATCAACGATGGTTTGATTTCTATTTTCTTTTTTGTCTTGGGATTAGAGCTTAAACGCGAAATGGTCGACGGACAATTAGCAGGAATTAAAAATGCAATTTTGCCTATAATCGTCGGAATTTCGGGAATGATTTTTCCAGCTCTGATTTTTTATCTTTTCAACAGTAACAATCCAGAAGCCTTGAAAGGCTGGGGAATCCCGATGGCGTGCGACATTGCGTTCATTTTAGGTGTCTTATATTTGTTAGGCGACAAAGTTCCGGCTTCGCTCAAAATATTTTTCACAGCCTTTGGTATCGTTGATGATTTAGGAGCCGTGTTAATTATCGCCATTGTGTACACGAATGAAATTGCCTTAGTCAACATCGGAATTGGAATGCTTTTCTTTGTTATTTTGCTGATTGCCAACCGATTTGGTGTTCGAAGTACATTTTTTTACGGAGCTGTCGGAATTTTGGGCGTTTGGATTCCATTTTTGCTTTCGGGGGTTCACGCTACGATTGCTGCGGTTTTGGTTGCCTTCACCATTCCCGCTACGCGAAAAATTACTGAAGTCGGTTTCGTAAAAAAAATAGACAAATACGCTTCAAATCTTAAAAAAATCGACACCGTAAAAGGTCCCACTTTAAATACCGATCAACTGCATATCATCGGCAAAATGAAATCGATGACCAAACACGCCATGCCACCATTGCAAAGGCTCGAGCATAGTTTACATCCAATCGTAGCGTTTGTCGTGATGCCTATTTTTGCTTTGGCAAATGCGGGAGTGGTGTTCAACATTAATTTTTCAGAATTATTCTCAAATAATATTTTCACTGGAATTGTGGCAGGATTAGTAGTTGGGAAATTCTTGGGAATTTTCGGTGTAACGTATATTTTATTAAAATTAAATGTAGCCAAATTACCACACAATATGACCGTTCGACATTTATTTGGAATTAGTGTCTTATCCGGAATTGGTTTTACAATGTGTTTGTTCATCACCACATTGGCTTATACTAACGAAACCGAAATCACCCAAGCCAAAATTGCCATTTTTGTAGCCTCAATCATTGCGGGAATTTTAGGATATTTAATTTTAAATACTGAAAAACAAAAACGCGCCACAAAATCTGAAGCCGATGATTTAAATGTTCCCAAATCCGCTTAATTTAATATCGTATAACGAAAAAACTTCCGTAATTTTGCTACGCAAATTTTACAAACACACAAAAAATATACTATGAGTTCATTTGACGTAGTCGTTATTGGTTCAGGACCTGGAGGATATGTTTCCGCCATTCGTTGTGCACAATTGGGTTTTAAAACAGCTATAATCGAAAAATATTCAACCTTAGGTGGAACTTGCCTTAACGTGGGTTGTATTCCTTCAAAAGCTTTGTTGGATTCTTCTCACCATTACCACGATGCCGTTTCGCATTTTAAAGAACACGGAATTGAAATCACAGGCGAAATCAAATTCTCTATCGAGCAAATGATTGCCAGAAAAGGTTCGGTTGTCGACCAAAACGTTTCAGGTATCAAATATTTGATGGACAAAAATAAAATCACCGTTTTTGAAGGAGTTGGATCATTCGAAGATGCCACTCACGTAAAAGTGACAAAAGCTGACGGTTCTTCAGAAACATTGGAAGCTAAGAATACTATTATTGCAACAGGTTCGAAGCCATCTTCTTTGCCATTCATCAAAATTGATAAAGAAAAAATCATCACTTCTACCGAAGCATTAAACTTGAAAAAAGTACCAAAACACCTTATCGTTATTGGTGGTGGCGTTATCGGATTGGAGTTAGGACAGGTGTACCTTCGCCTTGGTGCTCAAGTTTCTGTTGTGGAATATTTGGACAGAATTATTCCGGGAATGGATGCCGCGTTGTCTAAAGAATTGACTAAAGTCTTGAAGAAACAAGGCATGAAATTCTACACATCGCACAAAGTAAAATCCGTAGAAAGAAATGGCGAAGGCGTTCAAGTTCAAGCTGAAAACGCAAAAGGAGAAACCATCACTTTGGATGGCGATTATTCTTTAGTTTCAGTGGGTCGTCGTCCTTATACTGACGGTTTGAACGCTGAAAATGCAGGTATAAAAGTAACCGAAAGAGGTCAGATTGAAGTAAACGATCATTTGCAGACTTCCGTAAAAAATATTTATGCAATTGGCGATGTGGTAAAAGGAGCAATGTTGGCACACAAAGCCGAAGAAGAAGGTGTTTTTGTTGCCGAAACAATCGCTGGTCAAAAACCGCACATCGATTATAATTTGATTCCTGGAGTGGTATATACTTGGCCGGAAGTTGCGGCTGTTGGTAAAACCGAAGAGCAGTTGAAAGAAGCAGGAGTGGAGTACAAAGCCGGAAGTTTCCCGTTCAAAGCGTTGGGACGTTCGCGCGCGAGTGGCGACACTGACGGTTTCGTGAAAATTTTGGCAGACAAAAAAACCGACGAAGTGTTGGGAATCCATATGATTGGAGCAAGAACTGCTGATTTGATTGCAGAAGCAGTCGTAGCAATGGAGTTCAAAGCTTCCGCCGAAGACATTTCCAGAATGAGTCATGCACATCCAACTTACGCAGAAGCGGTGAAAGAAGCGGCTTTGGCTGCAACGGACAACAGACCTTTGCACATGTAATTTAGATTGTTAGATTTTTAGAAGGTTAGACTTTTAGAGATTTTAGATAAAGTAACCCGTTTCGGTAAGAAGCGGGTTTTTTTGTGGCTTTTTAGTGTCATCCAAATTTTAAATGTAAATTCGTGAAAGAGTCCTATAAATTTTCTATAATATGAAAAATATATTTCTATTACTTGTTTTAGTGTTTAATATTGGTCGAGCTACTGCACATAAAAATATTATTGTATTCGAAAAGTATGGAAATGTTAAGGTTCTTTTGCAAACAGGATTTGATTATTCCGAAATCGACAAAATAAAAATCATAGGAAAATTGTCTGAGAAATTATGCAATAAGCTATCGTTTAAGGATACGCTGTTGATTGAATACATAAATGATTATACAGATGGTTATCCACAAGATTTCTACAAATTCGAAAACGACAATAAAAGTTTTGATTTTTATGATGAGTTTGGAAAATCCAAAGATTCTAAAAAAGAGAAAGGTCTTTCAATTAGAATTAACGCACAAAGAATTCAAGTCAAAAATATATTGTTGCTTGTTGAATATGCTATAGAGAACCGTGCTGATTTATCAAAAAAACTCCAAGCTAGAAAATTGCAAGGTACGTATGATGATGAAAAAGGTCAACATAGTGAATTTGTCATGGAAACAATTCCAGATGAACTTCTAAACCAAATATTCACAACAAAATCATATAAAGTAAATCAGCTTTTACATGAAAAGGTAGAATTTCTGACCCAAATGCATTTCGGACTCGAATATTATTGGAAAAATGACAAGTTTGTATTTGCAAAAAAGTTAAATAAGGATGAAACTAAACAACTTTTTGCAATAGATGACTTTTATTATTGTTTGATCACCGAAAACAAAGGAGCCGTAGTTTTTGTAGATGAAAAAAACTTTTACTTTGTAGACTTAAAACGAGGCGATGTTTCCAATTTAATCCATATAAAAAGCGGAAATTATTGGATTTTTAAACCGAATTCTATGTTTTCAGATAAGATTATATTGTATAATCAGTATGTTGAACTTAATTTATTTCTAACGGACAAGTGGAAATTAATTACAGAATTTTAAAAAATTATCCCCACCAACTTTCCAGATCCAAACTTCTACAAATCAACGTTTTTCCGGAATATGATTCGATTACACGTTTGGCATAATCTCTAAGCAACAGTAAGGAATTTAAAATCTTCGCCTCCGGAATTATTTCTGTTTTTGAAGCGAATCGTCGTTTCGTTTTCAGGAAAGGCAATTCCCGCTTTCCGCTTCAATCTTTTTCAATTGCCTCGGGTTTAAACCCGAGGCAATTGAAAAAGGATTTCCGCTTCAATCGGGGCTAAGAAGTTTTCTTTCCGCTTCCAATAGCTGTCGAGAATGGAAACTGTTGGATTTGTGCGAAAAAAATTCCGGGAAATTACGTTTCGGTTCCAAGCCTTTCCTGAAAATTCAATACGATTTTCCCATAGCCCTGATGGCACGGAAAGCTTTTGTGCTTGCCAAAGCACAAAACTTGGAGGAACAGCAGGAAAATGGATTATAAAAATGCCTGACGATTCGCTTCTAAAAAAAATTATCCTAACCAACCCTCGCGGTCCAAACTTCTATATTGAATGGCTTCTGCAATGTGGTGCGATTGCACGTTTGGAGAATTTTCCAAATCGGCAATGGTGCGCGAAACCTTTAAAATCCGGTCGTAAGCTCTCGCCGAGAGATTGAGGCGTTCCATGGCAGATTTCAACAATTCTTTTGAATTTTCTTCCAACACGCAAAATTCGCGGATGAGTCGCGTGCTCATTTGTGCGTTGTAGTTGATGTGCTCCAATTCCGCAAATCGTTTCGACTGGATTTCTCTTGCCTGCGAAACGCGTTCGCGTATGGAAGCGCTCGTTTCGGCTTTACGATCGTCGCTTAATTTCTCGAACGGAACGGGGGTTACCTCAATGTGAATGTCGATTCTGTCCAGCAACGGACCTGAAATTTTTCCCATATAACGCTGCATTTCATTTGGCGACGAGGAAATAGGAGCGTCCGGATCGTTAAAATAGCCTCCCGGACTTGGGTTCATACTCGCGACCAACATAAATGACGAAGGATAAGTCACCGTAAATTTCGCGCGTGAAATGGTAACTTCCCGATCTTCAAGCGGTTGTCGCATCACTTCCAACACTTCGCGTTTAAATTCCGGCAACTCGTCTAAAAATAAAACACCGTTATGTGCCATGGAAATTTCTCCTGGTTGCGGATAACTTCCGCCACCGACAAGGGCTACATTTGAAATCGTATGATGTGGACTTCTAAAAGGCCTTTGGTTCATCAACCCGCCATCTTTCACCTTCCCCGCGACGCTGTGGATTTTTGTGGTTTCCAATGCTTCACGTAAGGTCATTGGCGGCAAAATGCTTGGCAATCGTTTCGCCAGCATGGTTTTTCCCGAACCTGGCGGTCCGATTAAAATAATATTGTGGCCTCCAGCCGCTGCGATTTCCATGCATCTTTTTATGGATTCTTGGCCTTTGACGTCGCTAAAGTCGAATTCAGGAAAGTCGAGCGTTTTGTAGAATTCCTCGCGCGTGTTAAAAACAGTAGGTTCAAGCGTGCCTTTTCCTTCAAAAAAATCAATCACTTCCTGAACATTTTCAATTCCGTAAACGTCCAATCCGGTTACAATTGCAGCTTCTTTTACATTTTGCTTCGGCAGAAAAAATCCTTTAAAACCTTCTTCTTTCGCCTTAATGGCTATTGGCAAAGCACCACGAATAGGCTGTAAACCACCATCCAGCGACAATTCGCCCATGATGATGTATTTTTCCACCTCGTCGCCTTTGATTTGTCCCGAAGCGACTAAAATTCCGATTGCAAGTGTCAAGTCGTAAGCAGAACCTTCTTTCCGCAAATCGGCTGGAGCCATGTTGATGGTAATTTTTTTTCCGGGAAGTTGGTAGCCGTTGTTTTTTAACGCGGCAGCAATTCGGTAACTGCTTTCCTTGATGGCATTGTCGGGAAGTCCAACTAAATGGTAGCCAATCCCTTTATCTATATTCACTTCAACTGTAATGGTTGTGGCTTCAACACCAAAGACGGCGCTTCCAAAAACTTTTACTAACATGGCAGATACTTTTATTTTCCGTTAAAAATATATAAAAAATAAAAAATTGCCAATTATTTGTAAGAAGAGTTGTAATTTTAAAAGACAAGCCGAAAAAACTAACTCATGAAAACCGAAAAAATTATTGTAATTGGTGGCGATGCCGCCGGAATGACTGCTGCGTCAAAAATTAGACGTGAAAACGAAAAAGTTGAAATTATTGTTTTTGAGAAATCAAATTATGTTTCTTATTCTGCTTGTGGCATTCCTTATTTTATTTCGGGAAAAGTAACTTCGTACGAAGAATTGATTGTGCGAACGCCAGAGGATTTTTTGCAAAGAAATATTCAAGTAAAATTAAAACACGAAGTAATTGAGGTTGATACCACTCAAAATCGCGTTTTGGTACGAACTGCTGACAAAACACAATATTGGGAAACCTATGATAAACTGCTGATTGCAACTGGCGGAAAAGCATTTTGTCCGGATGTGGAAAACCGCGATGCCGATGGGATTTTCGGAGTTTCTACTTTAAGCAGTGGTATCAAAATTCATAATTTTATCGAAGAAAAAAAACCGAAAACTGCTGTAATTGTTGGCGGTGGTTACATAGGATTAGAAATGGCGGAAGCTTTGCTTATCAAAGGATTGAAAGTTTCGCTCATTAATCGTTCGAAAGAAATCATGAACACTTTAGATCCTGATATGGGATTGTTAGTGCGAAAAACCATGGAAAATTTAGGCGTAAAAATTTACGGCGAAGAATCGTTGGTTCATTTCAAAGCAGACAAAAAAGGCGTCACGGGAGTCGTTACCGATAAGCGAACGTTGAAAGCAGATTTGGTGATTTTAGGAATGGGAACCAGTCCAAATACCGCTTTTTTAAAAAATTCTAAAATAAAATTATCCGAAAATGGTGCGGTTGTGGTTGCGAAAACCCAGCGAACCAACATCAGAAATGTTTGGGCCGCTGGCGATTGTGCGACAACTTTCCATTTGGTTAGTAATCAAAAATTTTATGTTGCTTTAGGAACCGTTGCTAATAAAACGGGTTTGGTTGCAGGAAAAAATATGATCGATCATAAAGCGGTATTTCCGGGCGTTACGGGAACTGCGGTTTGTAAAATTTGTTCGTATGAAGTTGCCCGAACTGGCTTGCAAGAAAAAGAACTTAAGAATTTGAATATCAGTTATGTTGCTACGATGATTACGACAAAATCTCGTGCAGGTTATTATCCTGATGCTAAAAATATTTATGTCAAATTAATTGCCCAAAACAAAACTGGGAGAATTTTAGGCGGGCAAATCATCGGGGAAGAAGGAGCGGCAAAAAGAATTGATGTGATTGCTGTAGCGTTGACAAAAAAATTGACTTTGCGAGAATTAATCGACATGGATTTATCTTATGCACCACCTTTTTCACCAGTTTGGGATCCCGTACAAACGGCCGCGAGAAAATTAATTACGCTTTTAAGAAAAGATTGATAATCAATTAGTTGAATTTTTAAAATCCGTATTTCTGTTGAATTTCTTTGCGTCTCCCAACCAATTTTTGTAAATTTGCACTTCATTTATAAATAAGGAAAGTCCTTATTTTCTTACCGGCTGTTTCCCCACGGCGTATTTTCTGTTTCATTTTTTTGAAATATTTGTGGCTCTTTTGGAGAGTTGCACACAAAATTTCGTCCTTAAAAACAGCGCAAAATTAAACTATGGAAACCCAAACGATTCACTTTTTTCCTGCAGAAAAAACTTTGTTTAATCATGATCAAATTGCCGATTTTTTAGTCGAGCATCTGGATGAATTTGGTGATAAAAAAGAAGATATTTTAAAATGTTTAGCCTTCGCTCAAGATGCTACTAAAGGCGGAAATATTATTTTGGCTGTCGCCGAAAACGAAATTATTGGCGCTGTCGTGCTCAATAAAACCGGCATGAGTGGTTACATTCCGGAAAATATTTTGGTGTACATTGCCGTCAATAATTTATACAGAGGCAAAGGAATTGGCAAAAAATTGATGGAAGACGCCATCACGTTCTCCGAAGGAAATATTGCTTTGCATTGCGAACCGCAAAATCCGGCTTTGAAACTTTACGAAAAACTCGGATTTACTAACAAATACCTCGAAATGCGTTTGGAAAAACCATCCAAAAACTAACCATGGCTTTTTTACAACTAAATCGGGAAAAGCTTAAACACAATTATCAATTTCTGCAAAATTTATTCAACTCCAGAAGTATCGAATGGGGAGTGGTGTCTAAATTATTGTGCGGTAATAAGTTATATATTCAGGAGTTGATTGATTTGGGTATCAAAGAAATTCACGATTCGCGAATCAGCAATTTGAAAACCATCAAAGAAATGGCTCCTGATGTTCAAACCGTTTACATCAAACCGCCTGCAAAAAGAAGCATATCCAAGATTGTGAAATTTGCCGATGTGAGTTTCAACACCGAAATCGAAACCATCAGAATGTTATCTGACGAAGCCGGAAAACAGCAAAAAATCCATAAAATTATTATTATGATTGAAATGGGCGATTTGCGCGAAGGCGTGATGGGAGAAGACCTCGTAGATTTTTACGGCGAAGTTTTAAGTTTGCCAAATATCGAAATTCGGGGAATTGGTACAAATTTAAATTGCTTGAGTGGCGTGATGCCTAATCAAGACAAATTGATTCAGTTGAGTCTTTACAAACAGTTGATTGAAGCAAAATTTAATATTTCAATTCCCTGGGTTTCCGGAGGAACTTCTGTTGCGATTCCTTTGATTTTGAAAAACGCCCGACCAATGGCTGTCAATCATTTTAGGATAGGAGAGGCGCTTTTTTTTGCCAATGATTTGTTTACCGGAAATCCAATTGAAGGCATGGAAACTGAAGTTTTTACGCTTTTTTCTGAAGTCATTGAAATTACCGAAAAACCCAATCTTCCAAGTGGTGAATTGGGCGAAAATGTTTCAGGGAAAGTTTTTGAAGGCGATGCCAATTATGACTTGGGAAGTTCGTCGCTTCGGGCTATTTTGGACGTGGGACTTTTGGACATGCAACCACAATACATCGAACCTCACGACGAAAATATTAAAATTATCGATGCCAGTTCGGATATGTTGGTGGTGGATATTTCCAATGCAGAAAAAAAATATAAAATTGGCGATTTAATTTCGTTTAAAATAAGATACATGGGAGCTTTGTATTTGCTCAATTCTAATTATATCGACAAAATTGTTGCATAAAAAAAACGCTCTTTTTTAAGGAGCGTTTTTTGTTTTTATTTGAATTTTGAAATTCCTGAACGAAGCCAAGCTGCATATTCTTCAACATCTGGCGTGTAACCAACCGGCTGGTTCAAATCTTTTCCTTCATCATCCAAAATAATATAATAAGGTTGCGCATTCGCCTTATATCTGGTAATTTGAAAATCGCTCCATTTATTTCCTTTCGTTTTTATTTTTCGTCCGGTTTCTTTGGAAGTATATTTCTCATTTTCAGGGAGTTCTTCTTTTTCATCTACATAAAGTGAAATTAAAACCACTTCATTTTTGATAATCGATAGCACTTCATTTTCTGACCATACATAATCCTCCATTTTTCTACAATTCTCACAACCGAAGCCGGTAAAGTCAAGCAAAACGGGCTTGTTTACCTCTTTTGCGTAAGCGATACCTTTATCATAATCTGTGAAAGCCATGATGCCGTGAACAGTTATTTTGGCGCCATTCGGCAATTTTTCGTCAGTGTTATTATTGCCGTTTGATAAAAATCCGTTTGGCGATTCGCTATAAGTGATTGATGGTGGAAATCCGCTGATAATTTTTAACGGAGCTCCCCAAAGTCCTGGGATTAGGTAAACTGTGAAGGTTAAAACCATCAACCCAAAAAATAATCTTCCTACGGAAATTGAGGTTTGCGGACTATCGTGTGGCAATAAAATTTTCCCAAATAAATACAATGCCCAAACCCCGAAAATGGCAATCCAAATGGCTAAAAATACTTCTCTTTCGAGCAGATGTGTTTGCATAACCAAGTCAGCTTTTGACAGGAATTTGAATGCTAAAGCGAGCTCTAAAAATCCTAACGAAACTTTTACCGTGTTGAGCCATCCGCCAGATCTTGGCAATGAATTTAGCCATCCCGGAAATAAGGCAAACAACATAAATGGTAAGGCTAATGCCAATGAAAAGCCCACCATTCCTACGATTGGAGCGATTCCGCCTTTAGAAGCTGCTTCAACCAAAAGTGAACCTACGATTGGACCTGTACATGAAAAAGATACGATTGCCAAAGCCAATGCCATGAAGAAAATTCCTACGAAACCGCCTCTGTCAGCTTGCCTATCTACTTTATTCGCCCACGAATTTGGCAACACAATTTCAAACGCTCCCAAAAACGAAGCAGCGAAAAATATTAGTAGTAAAAAGAAAATAATATTGAACCAAACGTTTGTTGACAAAGCATTTAAAGCATCGGCACCAAAAATAGCCGTGACCAATGTTCCGAGAATTACATAAATCAGAATGATTGAAATTCCGTAAATAATGGCGTTTTTGATTCCTTTTGCACGATTTTTACTTTGTTTGGTAAAAAAACTAACCGTCATGGGAATCATTGGGAAAACACAAGGCGTCAATAAAGCTGCAAATCCCGATAAAAACGCAATGATAAATATGGAAAGCAAACCTTTTTGTTCCTCTTTCTTTTCTGTTTTTTCGGCAACGATTTCCTTTTTAACTTCTGTAGGTTTTACTTCCGAAAAAGCCTGAACCTCTGTAACTTGCAAGTTTTTAGTGTCAAACTCAAAGTATTTATTTTGTTGAATGCAAACTTCTTTACAAACCTGATACGACAATTCAACCTGCAATAAATTGTTATCAGGATTACCCGTTTTTACAGTTTGTTGAAGGTTAAACGTTCCTTCAAAAAAAGTTTCATCCACTTTAAAAATATCGTTGAATGCTGTTTTCGTCTCGCTTTCTTTGGCTTTGCCTTCCAATGAAAAATTATTTTCGGCATTATTAGCCAAAACTTCCAAAGGTAACGCTCCACCATCTGGCGTAAATTGTGAATAAACATGCCAATCAGGTTCAATCGTTCCCGTAAAAGTCAATAAATATTCCGAATCAGATTTTTTTTCAATTTTAGAAGTCCACTTTACAGGATCTAATATTTGCGCTTGAAGCGATAAGAAAGAGAAAAACAGGAAAAAAAGGAGGGCAATTTTTTTCATTATTTGAGTTCAATTTGTAAAATTTGTTTTGAAGAATCATCAACCTTAAAACGTTGATCTTGGGCTTTTCCAATAATCCAAACTAATTGATTATCAGAAAATAAAAGCCAGCTATTTTCTTTTTCACTTAAAGTGAATTTTTCATCTTTGAAAAACTTACTGACTTTTTTCGACCCTTTGATTCCAAAAGGACAAAAGTAATCACCTTTGCGCCATTTTCTGATGATTAGCGGGAACTTTAACTTTTCTTTATCTACAAAAATTTTATGCTTATTGTCAGAAATTTCCCAAGTGTCAGTGAGTTGCAAATTCAAAGAAATCGGATTTTCGAGATTTGTATTTTCTTGCAAAAAATATTCTTGAGTATCACTTTCCGCTATCGGTTCTACAATTAGAAAATCGCGGTCTTTCGAAATCCGGTAATTTTCCGAAACCACATACTTTCCGGATTGTGTTTTTACCAAATGATAAATGTCGTCCCAAGCCGTAAAACCGAGCGGTTGCAGCCATTGGTAAAGATACGCTTCATAATTTGGAAGCCTTTTTAGATCGAACAATCGAATAAATTTTTGGTTATTTTTTTCCGTCACGACTTGCTGGTAAACTAACGCAGCGGCATCGGTAACCATACTTTGGGCTTGTTGCAAATGCTGTAAAGTGTCTTTAAATTGCTCCAAAAATTGTGGATATATTTTTTCAATTTGAGGCAAAACTTCATGCCTAAAATGATTCCGAACGTATTTTGTGGAAGCATTGCTGCTGTCTTCGCGCCACGAAATTTTATTTTCTTCGGCATATTTCAAAATTTCGTCTCGACTAAAATTGAGCAACGGACGCACGATTTTTTCGTTATGCGACGGAATTCCTATCAAGCCATCTAAGCCGGTTCCGCGAGAAAGATTGATAAAAAAAGTTTCCAAAGAATCGTTCAAGTGATGTGCCGTTGCAATAAAATCGAGATTGTTTTCTAGAAAAATTTGGTGAAACCAAATATATCGTAATTGTCTTGCAGATACTTGAATGGATAGTTTATGTTCTTTAGCGTAAAGTTCTGTATTAAAAGAATTTGACGTTAGTTCTAAATTATGATATTTTGCGTAATCTGACACAAAATTTTGATCTTCATCGCTTTCTTCGCCACGCAAATTAAAGTTGCAATGAGCCAAAACAATTTCATAGTTTAATTGTTGAAACAAATGCGTCAGCACCATGCTGTCAAGACCTCCGCTTACGGCAATCAGCAATTTTTTTCCTTGCAAAAAAGGAAAATGAGTAGCTAAGTGTTTTTGAAATTTTTCGAGCATTTTCAAAGATAACAAAAGAAAAAGATTTACGCCTCTAAAACGGTTCGCATCGCTTTGGCTTTTAGCAAACATTCGTCGTACTCCTTTTCGGGAATGGAAAGCGCTGTGATGGCACTTCCCACGGAAAACGAAACGTATTTTTTACGAGAATTATACAAAATACTTCTAATTACCACGTTAAAATCAAAATCCCCCGAAGGTGTGAAATAACCCACGGCACCACTGTACAATCCACGTTTGGTTTCTTCGAGTTCCTCGATAATTTTCATGGCAGAAATTTTTGGAGCTCCCGTCATGCTTCCCATAGGAAAAGTGGATGTAATTATTTCTGTTAATGATTGATTATCAGTAACTTCAGAGGTAATTGTGGAAATTAAATGATGTACTTGCCGAAAAGTATAAACCCCGCACAATTCTTCAGCATGGACACTTCCTTTTGTCGCTGTTCGGGATAAATCATTGCGAACCAAATCTACAATCATCACATTTTCAGAGCGTTCCTTTTGATTTTTGGCTAATTCTGTTTTAATTTTTGCATCTTCTTTGGGATTTTCACCACGTTTTGCCGTTCCTTTTATCGGTTGGGAAATAACGGTATTATTTTGCTTACGCAAATATCTCTCAGGCGAAGCACAAAGCAGATAATTTTTATTGTTTTTTAGGTAACAAGCAAATGGTGGTGCGGAAATTTCCTGAATTTTACCATAGATTTCCGTGGGATTTATCGATGTATCTTCGGCAAAAAACTCCATGCAAAAATTAGCTTCGTAAATATCTCCACGTTGGATGTATTGTTGCATTTTGGCAATTTTCTCCAGATAACTTTCTTTTGAAATCCGTTGTTGAATTTTTGTTTTTGTTGGAAATGACTCTGTTTTAATTTCAAAATTTTCTATTTCGAGTAAATCATTTTCCAATTCATCGTCACACATTAACAAATATTCTGCGGTAAGTTGGTTTCCTTTTACCTTAAAAATTTTCTTCGGTTGAAAGAAAAAAAGCTCTGGAAATTCGAGTCCGTCATAATTAGCAGACGTCAGTTTTTCAACATCGTTTTTCAAATCATAACTCAAATATCCAAAAATGTAATCTTTAGTAATTTGCTGATATTGAGATAAATCGTAAAAACCATTTAAAGCATCAGTTTCTATTGAAGTTAATGCGTCAACCGCCACTAAAAAATCAAATGAAGTATATTTTTGTTCAAAATCATTGCTATCTAATAAAACCACTTCACGGAATTGTTGCGACCAATTCAATAACTTTTCTTTAAATGCTTTTGGGTTTTCAATTGTATGTGTGGAACTATTTCTCACGGAAAAAAATTAAGCGGTAAAAATAAGCCATAAAAAAACCGGAAACAAGTTCCGGTTTTGTCTTTATCTGATTTCTTTAAAAGTATCGCCTTGTTTGATATCACCGGTTTTATAACCTTTCATAAACCAGTGCATTCTTTGTTCAGAAGTTCCGTGTGTAAAAGAATCTGGAACAACATGACCTTGCATTTTACTTTGGATAGCATCGTCTCCCACAGCTTCCGCAGCACTTAACGCTTCTTCGATATCGCCAGTTTCCAGAAAATTATTCATGTCTTGGTTGTAATGCGTCCAAACTCCTGCGTAAAAATCTGCTTGCAACTCTAACGCTACCGAAAGTTTGTTGGCTTCAGCTTCGCTCAAATTTTGTTGGGCTTGACGCACTTTTCCGGAAGTTCCTAAAAGCGTTTGAACGTGATGGCCAATTTCGTGTGCTACAACATAAGCTACCGCAAAATCGCCACCTTTGGCTCCTAATTTATTTTTGAGTTCGCCAAAAAATGTCATGTCCATGTAAACTTTTTGATCAGCAGGACAATAAAATGGTCCCGAAGCCGAAGTGGCTCCACCGCAATTTGTTTGAACCTGGCCACTAAAAAGCACCAAATTTGGTTTTTTGTAAGTCATTCCGTTTTCTTGGAAAATTTTTGTCCAAACATCTTCAGTATCCACCAAAATAGCGTTCACCATTTCGCCTTCTTCTCTTTCTTTGGCTGTTAATTCTCTGCTTTCGGTTTGTGGCTGATTTTGTTGCATTTGCTCTAAAATAGGCGCGATATTTTGTCCTGTTTCGCCGCCAAACATATTGAGAAGTAAAACCACAATCCCAATTAAACCGCCACCTGCAATCACTTTTCCAGTTGATCCCATGCCACGACGGTCTTCCATATTGTCACTTTTTCTGCGTCCTTGCCATTTCATAATTAACAAAATTTTGTTACAAATAAATGAATTTTTTTGGAAATATTTTAAGAAAATTAAAATTCGGTTGATTCACTACCAATATCTTCTATTTCGAGTCTGAAATTTGTACCAATTACTTCATCGTAAATTACATATTGCATCGAAAAAATAATCGGAAGTGTAAAAAATATTCCGATACAAACGGCGAGAATCCCTAATAATCCTACTACAAACGCTACCAACATTAATCCCAAAACCACAAAAAAGTTGCGAAAAACCATAATTAAACTGGCTTCGATGGCTTCAATCGCCGTCATTTTTCCAAAAATAATAAAGGTTATAAAAAATAAAGTGATGAACTGAATAAAATAGGTAACTACTTGACCCCAAATAAAATATCCCGAATAATTGAGTAATGTACTGCAAAAACTACTCACCAAACTTACAATTACCCCGGCAACGATTAGGTCTTTGACAAAACTGCTTTTGTAAAAATAAAAAACGGTGTTGAAATCGAACGGTTGGTTATTTTCGGCTTGGTGCGAAACTTTTAATAAACCCGCATAAAAAGGGATGATAATTGCCGCAAAAAGCACTCCGACAACAACTGTTGTAATAATCGTAACAACTGAATATTGAGACAATTGTGTTTTTGAAAGCGGCGAAAGTACATATTCTACCCCAAAAACGATGGACGACATAGCGACGCTCAAAGCAAATAATATAAGCGATAAAAGTAAAATTGCCGCTCCGTTAATCCAAACTATTTTTTTGTAATTTTCGATGCATCTCGAAATCATTTCACTGAAATCAAGTCGATAACCGTTTTTTTTAATTTCTTCCAAACGGTTTTTAGTGGTAATTTCCATTATTTTTTTGGGTGATATTTGGCTGCGAAATTAAGTATAAAGTTATAACCAGCGCATTATTTTTTTTAAGAATTTAAGCCGATTACCGTAAGGTGCATAACGTGGTGTCAAATCGGCCCAAGTTGCTTTTTTTACAATTGATTTTTGATGGCAAAAAACTAAAAAATTATCTTTTCCGTGGTAAGCTCCCATTCCTGATTTTCCAACGCCACCAAACGGCAAATTTTTATTGGAAAAATGAATAATCACATCATTTACGCAACCGCCACCAAAAGAATATTTCTGAATAATTTTTTCGGAAAAATTTTTGTCTTCGGCGAAAACGTAGAGAGAAAGCGGTTTGTCATATTTGGAGACAACGTTTTCTATTTCTTCCGAAGTTGAAAAAGTAAGAATGGGCAAAATAGGTCCGAAAATCTCGTCTTGCATCAAATCACTTTCGAGCGATGGATTTTCCACTAATGTTGGGGCGACAAAATGCTCATCTTCAATGGTTTCTCCGCCGAAAATAATGTTTTGATTTTCGAGTAATTTTTTCATTCTATTAAAATGATCTCGATTAATCATTCTTGCATAATCATCTGATTTTGAAATATCTGAACCAAAAAAAGAAATGATTTCTTTTTTAATGGCTTCGACAAATTTATTTTTTATGGCAATATCAACCAGCAAATAATCCGGAGCAATGCACGTTTGTCCGGCATTTAGGAATTTTCCCCAAGCGATTTTTTTTGCCGCTAATTCAATTTTGGCGCTTTTGTGAACGATACATGGATTTTTTCCGCCTAATTCCAGCGTGACAGGCGTTAAATTTTTAGCAGCAGCTTTGGCAACTTCAATTCCTACTTTCGGGCTTCCGGTGAAAAAAATATAATCCCATTTTTTCTGTAATAAATTCTTAGCAATTTCAACATCGCCTAAAACTGCGACCAATTCTTTTACATCAAAAATCTGCCGAATCATTTCTGATAGGAGAGAAGCTGTATTTGGTGCCAACTCCGACGGTTTCAGTACCACAGAATTTCCCGCGGCAAAAGCCCATAATGCGGGACAAATTGCCAATTGAAACGGATAATTCCACGGAGAAATTACCAAAACTTTTCCGTAAGGTTCCCGATAAATATAATTGGACGACGGGAAATTGAGCCAAGACCCAGAAACTTTTTTAGGTTTTGACCAACTGACCATATTTTTAATCAAATGGCGAAGATCACTTTGCACCACAAAAATTTCAGTTACATAAGTTTCAAATGCGGGTTTTTTAAAATCTTTGTGAAGCGCATTGATTATTTCATCTTCTTTATTGGTGATGAGTTCTAAAAATTGCTTAAGTTTTTCGCGCCTTTGTTGAATGTTTGTCATAAATTAATTGAATCCTAATCTAAAGCCAATGTAAAAATCTGCTTGTTCACCATCAGCCAATAATGCCGTCAAAACCGATCCTGAACCTACGAAAAATCCGCCAACGTGCATTCCTAATCCGGCCGTAAATCCGGAAATTTCATTGGAAGCGATTGGTGCAAAAACTTCAAATTTTTCTGTGGCATATCGTGGTGTGATGGAAAGCACGTTTTGAGCAGTAATTTGGTCGTTGCCGTCATCTTCGTTTAATTTTTGTTGACCAAAAACTGTCACATAAAAGTCAGATACAATTTTCAAATCGGCATAAGCGGAAAATAATGAAGGTAAATTTACCCGAAAATCTCTTGACAAAGGTGTTTCGGTCAAGTAACCGCTTTGCAGCAAAATTTCCTCAACATCCTCAAAATTTGAAACATTTTGAAATTGGCTTAAATTCAAGGATTCACCCGCAGGAATATTCAAAGTATAATTGGTGGCATGATTGTTATTGTCTTTAAAAGTCATTTTCCCAATATTTCTCAAGGAAATTCCCGCATTCAATTTGTATTGTTCGTCATCTTTCAACTGATAATTCAGTCCAAAATCTGCAGCAAAACCGTTTAAATTTCCAAAAAGGGCAGAAGTATAGTTGCTAAATTCGGTGAAATCTTCAGCCAAACCGCCCGAATAAGCGATGTTTAAATTGGCGGTTGCATTTGTAAGTTCGGCGTTTCCCGCAACGATATCAATGGTTCCGTTGAAATTTCGGGCACCAAAATTAGCATAAGAACCCGGAAAAAGTAATTTCATGGAAACTCCGGCGTTAAATTTATGAGTGTCGTCTTCAAAAATAATTTTGGAAACACCAAAAGCCAATTCGCCCCAAACGGTTCCGTTAGCACGCTGGTTATTTCCATCAGAAATTACCACAGAATTGAGCAACGACACGTAATTTTCATTAGTCAAAGCGTCTCCTAAATACGGATTTACTTCAGAAAAATTAATTTTTGCGTAAGTTTTAGATTGAAAAGAAAATGCCCAATCCTGAACCTTTATAGCAAAACCAGGTCCCATCAATTCAGCATCTAACAACAAATTTACTTTTTTGTCAGTGGCAAAAATTTTATCTTCAAAATCATCACTTAATAAGTCTGAATATCCCAAACGATTGTTTGAAAAATTTACACTTGTAGCGATGATTGCTACTTCGTAATCGGTTTGTAAGTTCGCTAATTCTGCAGGATTAAAACTTGCGTTCAGCAAACCGCCGCGACGGGAAGTGGCAATTCCGGAGAAGTGATCTTGCGCTAAAACTCCAGTAGTGGCGCAAAATATTGCAATAGAAATAATTTTTTTCATGGGGATAATTTTTCTTACTATGAAGGTAATCATTTTTATTAAGAAAAAATTATGTGATTTAAGAAAAAAATCAAATCGATTTCCAAACGGGATCTTGCGGAACTGGTGCTACAATTTTCAAGATTTCTTTAGAAACAGGATGCGTAAAAACGAGTTTTCTAGCGTGAAGATGAATACCACCATCCGGATTACTTCGTTCGGCACCGTATTTTAAATCGCCTT
Organism: Bacteroidota bacterium; assembly: GCA_023387965.1. Taxonomy (GTDB): domain Bacteria; phylum Bacteroidota; class Bacteroidia; order Flavobacteriales; family Flavobacteriaceae; genus Flavobacterium. Next base: position 427,186 of record JAEWHE010000014.1, read on the forward strand.
TTATGGGAGATCCAATGGCGCTAAGTTGAGCCCGAATTTGGTGATGTCTTCCGGTGTGAAGATTGATTTCTAAGGCAAAATAATTTTGAAGGGTTTTGATAATTTGATAATCTAAACTGGCAGATTTGCTTCCCGGGATTTCTTTCAAATGCGCTTTTGAAGTATTATTTTTTTCATTTCTCTTTAAAAAATGCAGCAAGTTATCAGCATCTTTTGGAGGTTTATTTTTTACAACAGCCCAATATGTTTTTTGGGTTTCCCGATTTTTAAAAAGTTCGTTAAGCCTCGTCAACGCTTTAGAAGTTCGGGCGAAAACTACAATTCCGGTTGTAGGACGATCAAGCCTGTGAACGACTCCCAAAAAAACTTCGCCAGGTTTGTTATATTTTTCTTTAAGATATTCTTTAACGACATCGCTCAAAGGTTTGTCACCGGTTTTATCACCCTGAACAATATCGCCAACACGTTTATTGACAATAATAATATGATTGTCTTCGTGAAGAACTTGTAGGTTGTTTTTATTTGATAATTCTTTCATTTGGACTTCTTAGACTTTTTTAGACTTGTTAGACAGCTTAGACTAGTTAGACATCTTAGACATCTTAGACTTGTTAGGCATTTTAGACTTTGCATTGGCTTTAGAGTAGATCGAAATCTTGAAATCATTTTAATTATTTCTTCTAATTTGGCTGTCAAATTATGTAAAGAATCTATTTTTACAAATCCTAAATCACAAGCAATTATGAGTTGTGTTTCAATTTCATAAGCAGAACCAATCGCAATTTCTAAAAACCTTGAAAAATCTTTCTGTGAATTTCTCGAACTTCCTTCGGCGATATTTGAAGGGATAGAAATGCAAGCTCTTCGAAGTTGATTGGTCAACCCAAATTTTTCATCTTAGGGAAAACCTGCAGTAACACTATAAATTTCCGAACAAAATTTTCGGCTTTTCTTCCAAATTTCTAACTCTTTAAATCGATGCATATAATATTTTTATGGATTATAAAATAATTTTGAAAACTAATCTAAAAAGTCTGAGAAGTCTAAGAAGTCTAAGATGTCTAAAAAGTCTAATGAGTCTAAAAAGTCTACATTAATATTGCTCCTTCTCACTCGGAAAATCGCTGCTTTTTACATCGCTAACATATTGCCCGATGGCGGTTGTCATGCCATTGTATAAATCCATGTATCTTCTTAAAAATCTCGGACTAAATTCGTTATTCATGCCTAACATGTCGTGGATTACCAAAACTTGTCCGTCAACGCCACCACCAGCTCCAATTCCTATTACCGGAATAGAAATGCTTTTGGCTACTTTTTCGGCTAATTGTGCTGGAATTTTTTCCAAAACAAGAGCAAAACAACCTAATTTCTCTAAAAGTTGAGCATCTTCCAAAAGTTTTTCGGCTTCGGCATCTTCTTTGGCGCGAACGGTGTAAGTCCCAAATTTATAAATCGATTGTGGGGTTAACCCCAAATGTCCCATTACCGGAATTCCTGCGTTTAAAATTCTTTTGATTGAATCTTTAATTTCGCTTCCACCTTCAAGTTTTAAGGCATGAGCTCCGCTTTCTTTCATGATTCTGATGGAAGAACGAAGCGCTTCTTTTGGATCTGATTGGTAACTTCCAAAAGGCAAATCGACCACAACCAAAGCTCTATTTACGGCACGAACTACACTTGAAGCATGATAAATCATTTGGTCTAAAGTAATGGGCAAAGTTGTTTCGTGTCCCGCCATTACATTTGACGCAGAATCACCAACCAAAATAGCATCAACGCCAGCGGTGTCCACAATTTTCGCCATTGTAAAGTCATAAGCAGTTAACATAGAAATTTTTTCGGCATTGGCTTTCATTTCAATCAACGACTTGGTGGTAACTCTTTTATAATCTTTTTTTGCTACAGACATCTTGATTTGAGATTTATGATTTTTGAGATAAATTTTCTGAAGGGAAACTTTAAAAATCGTTTAAATAAAATGTAAATGTACAAATTGCAATTTTTATGAATCCATAATCGCTACTTTTTTTTCACAGAATATGTGATTAAAGCCCTCCAATATGACAAGTGTTTTTTTGTTCTGGCAATATGTTTATTTTTGCGAAATAAACTAACTAAATTTCCCCCATGAAAAAAATTACAATCTTACTTTTCTCTACGTTTTTATTTCAATCTTGTATTTTTCTTGCTGCACCAATCGCTAAAAACCAAGCAAATAAAAATTTAACCACCGAAAAAAACGCCATACCACCGGACTTGGGAAAAGATGATACCTATGTTGTTTGTGTTTTGGAAGAGCGCGAAAGTAGAGATCAATATTTGAAGAAATATTTTAAAGAAAACTATAAAGGAAAGTATGTTTTCGCAACTATGGATGAAATAAACTCCGAAAAATATGGTGATGTAGACGTGTACCGTTACGCATTTACTTACAATAAAATACAGCATACGGTAAGTGATATGGAAACAAATGATAAAGTAGCCTCTTACGGATCTTCAAATTATTTTATCTATGACAGAAAGATGAAGAAAGAATACAATTCAACTTTTCATTCTGGATTTTTCGGTAAAACAATTGAAGCTTACACTAAAAACATGGAAAAGCAGCGATTGGCTAATAAATAAAGGTTAACAATCGGCCATGTTTACGCTAATTGCCAATCCGCCTTCAGAAGTTTCTTTGTATTTGGTATTCATGTCTTTTGCGGTTTCCCACATGGTATTGATTACTTTATCCAAAGGAACTTTTGCATTTTTCGGATCGGTTTCAAGTGCTAATTCTGCGGCATTAATGGCTTTTATTGCACCCATAGTATTTCTTTCAATGCAAGGAATTTGTACCAAACCGCCAATTGGATCACAAGTTAAGCCTAAATGATGTTCCATGGCAATTTCTGCCGCCATCAAAACTTGAGCGGGTTTTCCGCCCATAACTTCGCACAAAGCGGCTGCCGCCATTGCAGATGAAACGCCAATCTCGGCTTGACAACCACCCATTGCTGCAGAAATGGTGGCTCCTTTTTTGAAAATACTTCCAATTTCTCCGGCAACCATTAAAAATTGTTTGATTTCTTTTTCGCCGGCATCGTGATTTTCGATTACCATATAATACATCAAAACTGCCGGAATTACGCCAGCACTTCCATTCGTTGGTGCAGTAACCACGCGACCTAAAGCCGCATTCACTTCGTTAACCGCCAGAGCAAAACAGCTCACCCATTTTAAAATTTGACGGAATTTCACCTCAGTTTTTCTAATAGTTTCAAGCCATTCTTGAGGATTGCTGTAATTTGATAAACCAATTAAATTTTGGTGCATGTCAAAAGCACGTCTGCGAACGTTTAAGCCACCAGGCAAAATTCCTTCGGAATGACAACCGATGTACATACATTCAAGCATGGTATTCCACACACGCAAAAGCTCAGAATGGACATTTTCTGGCGTTCGCATCGAAATTTCGTTTTCATAAACAATTTCGGAAATACTTTTATTTTCTTGAAGGGTGTAACTCAAAAGTTCATCGGCACGTTGAATCGGGAAGGGGAAGGCACATTTAATTTCAAGTTTTTTCTTGGCATTTTCTCGCTCCTCTTTTACCACAAAACCGCCTCCAATTGAATAAAACGTCGATTCGTATTCGCCTTCATGATGATAAGCTGTAAAAGAAAATCCGTTAGAATGAAATGGTAAAAAATCTCTGTGGAAAACAATATCTTCCTCCATATCAAATGGAATGATGTGGTTTCCGGCTAAATCTAATTGTTTATTTTTTTTGATAGAATTAATGATTTTGTCAATATTTTCTATCGGAATAAACTCCGGATCAGCTCCAGTTAAGCCGAGCATTACCGCTAAATCCGTAGCATGACCTTTTCCGGTTAAAGACAACGACCCGAAAAGATCCACTTTAATTCGGGTTATTTTACTCAAAATATTTTCCTCCCGAAGTTCAGCAAGAAAACGTTCGGCACCACGCCAAGGTCCCAACGTATGAGAACTTGATGGACCAACACCAATTTTGAGCATATCAAAAACCGAAATACATTCTTCCATAAAACCAATTATTTTCTGGCTACAAATATAATTTTTTTAAAACTCCGAAAACGTTGTATAACATTTAAATATCTATTTTTTGAAATTACTGAACTTGAGGAATTTATTGCTTTTATTTCTTAAAAATCCGCTAAATGGTTTCGGTTTTAGCATATTTAAAGGTAAATTTGAGTAGAACACAAAAACAAAATTCATCGTGCAGTACAAATCTTTATTTTCGAAAACCTGGTTTTTGCTCAAAACAACTTTTAACGAATTTATGGAAGACAACGCCATAAAATTAAGCGCATCCTTATCTTATTATACCATTTTTGCGTTGCCGCCATTGATGATTATTATTATCACGCTGTGCGGATTTTTCTTTGGCAGAGATGCTGTAACTGGCGAATTATACGGACAAATAAATGGTTTGGTGGGAAACGATGCCGCCATTCAAATTCAACAAGCGATAAAAAATGTGGAACTTTCGGAAAGCAATATGTTTGCCACCATATTCGGAATTGTAATGTTACTTATTGGAGCCAGCGGGGTTTTTGCCGAGATTCAGAGTTCAATCAATTTTATTTGGGGATTAAGGGCAAAGCCAAATAAAGGCATCAAAAAATTTATTTTTAATAGACTGATGTCCTTTTCAATGATTGCTTCTGTAGGATTTTTGTTACTTGTGAGTTTAATCGTCAATACTTTAATGGATGTTTTAAGCGATAGATTGAGAACTTATTTTCCGGAAGGAACAGTATATTTATTCTACATTTTAAATAGTTTAATCGTTTTTGCGATTATTGCATTATTGTTTGCCATTATTTTTAAAGCTTTGCCGGATGGAAATATTCGGTGGAAAGATTCTTTCATAGGAGCTTCTTGCACTGCTATTTTATTCATGATTGGTAAATTTGCCATTGGACTTTACTTAGGAAACAGTGATGTCGCTTCGGTTTATGGTGCAGCGGGATCGATAATTTTAATTTTAGTTTGGGTTTACTATTCAGCAATTATTTTGTATTTTGGAGCAGAATTTACAAAGGTTTACGCAAAAGCCTTCGGAGGAAATATTTCGCCAAATGATTATTCGGTGGAAATCCAAAAAGACGTTTTTGAAATCGTAGAACCGGAAGAACCCTATAATAAAACAGAAAAATGAAAATAGTTGCCTTTGGAGGAAGTTCCAGTAAACAATCAATCAATAAAAAATTAGCAACCTATGCTGCAAATTTATTCACAAACGCCGATGTTGAAATTTTGGATTTAAATGATTTTGAATTACCTCTTTTTAGTGTCGATAAAGAAGCAGAGTTAGGAAAACCGGAATTAGCTGCTAAATTTTTGGAAAAATTAGACCAAGCCGATGTATTAGTAATTTCACTTGCAGAACATAATGCTGGTTTCAGTGTTGCTTTTAAAAATATTTACGATTGGGCTTCACGAACCGATAAAGTAGTATTTCGCGAAAAACCAATGTTGCTTCTGGCTACATCTCCAGGCAGAGGCGGCGGGAAAAATGTAATTGAAGCTGCCAAAATAAGTTTGCCAAAATACGGCGGAAATATCAAAGCAACTTTTAGCCTGCCTTCCTTCAACGAAAATTTCGATGTGGAAAAAAATACCATCAGCAATCCTGAATTTGACAACCAGCTAAAAGAAATCATTCGCAGTTTTGCAACAAACTAACTTCTTCATTATATATGTAGTAAAAAATGGGAAAAGTAGCCGACATCAAAACCAAACCAACTGAGAAATCAGTTGAAGAATATTTAAACGCCATTGAAGAAACGCAAAAACGAACCGACAGCTTTCAATTACTTGAACTATTTAAAAAAGTAACCCAAGAAAAACCTAAAATGTGGGGAGCGTCATTGATTGGTTTCGGCGATTTAAGGTACAAAAGCCCGGCAACAGGTCGAGAAGTCGATTGGTTTAAAATCGGATTTTCACCACGAAAGGCGAATATCTCGCTGCATTTGGCTACAAATCTAGAAACACTTCGACCGGAACTCGAACAATTAGGAAAACATAAAACTGGAGCAGGATGTTTGTACATTAATAAATTGGCTGACGTCCAACTTAACATTCTAGAACAAATCGTAGAAAAAGCGCTTCAATCCAAATAACCAAGCAAAACCCCCAATGGAAAAATACCTCCGACAACTAATTTCCATAGAATTCGAAGACAAGAAAGAAATCTTCACCGGATTTCTCATCGATTTCACCGAAGATTGGATACTCCTGCGAAACAACCCCATCGATTTCATCGTCGACGGCTATACTATATTAAGGAACAAAAACCTAAAATCCATCATCCAAGACGATGATCACGAATTCACCGAACGCGTCATCAAACTCAAAAAACTCAACACAAGCGCCGAAGAAACCATTCCACTGTCGGATTTTAAAACCATTATCACATTCATCGCCCGCAAACATTCCATCTTCCAGATTGCCAAACGATCGGACAAAACCGTTTATCTTGGCAAACTAACTAACATCGACCAAAAAGATTTCACAATCGAATTCCTCTCCCCAGATGCAATATTCGATGGCGAAATGACCATCAAAACCAGCAAAGTTCGCGTCATTGAGTTTGATACCGACTATATCAACTCACTAAAACTCGTCTTAGCCGACAACCAACGCAGCCAATAACCAACAAAGTTGATACTATATATAAGGAGCGAATCGCCGTTTTGCATCAGTAAAGGCAGATTCCCGTCCTATTCCAGCTCCGGATTTTTTTTTGGAAAGAAAAAAAATCCGGGAGCTTTCCCTACGGCCGGGGCTAAAAGAGTAGGGGTTTAGGCATTTTTGTAAACTTAAGGAGCAAGGCA
>JAEWHE010000025.1 GCA_023387965.1 Bacteroidota bacterium
ATCTTCTTCGGGGCCGCGCCCAATAGCGGCTGGTTCATGTATCCGCCGCTGGCGACCAGCGAACAGGCCGGCATCGGCGCGGATATCTGGCTGCTCGGCCTCTCCTTCATCGAGGTGGCATCGATCGCGGCGGCGGTGGAACTCATCGTCGGCATCATGAAATGCCGGGCGCCGGGCATGCGCATCAATCTGATGCCGATGTTCGCCTGGTATCTGCTGATCGTCGCGGGGATGATCCTGTTTGCCTTTCCACCGCTGATCGCCGGCGACATCCTGTTCGAGATGGAGCGGATGTTCGACTGGCCGTTCTTCGATGCGACGCGGGGCGGCGATCCGCTTCTGTGGCAGCATCTGTTCTGGATCTTCGGCCATCCGGAGGTCTATATCATCTTCCTGCCAGCCATAGCGCTGGTGGCGATGATCGTCCCGACATTCTCGCAGCGGCCGATCGTCGGCTATTCCTGGATCGTTCTGGCAGCGGTGGGGACGGGCTTCCTGAGCTTCGGGCTCTGGGTCCACCACATGTTCACCACCGGCCTGCCGCAGATATCGCTCGCCTTCTTCTCGGCCGCCTCCGAGGCGGTCGCCATCCCGACTGGGGTACAGATCTTCGTCTTCATCGCCACGATGCTGGCCGGGCGGGTCATCTTTTCCGTTCCGATGCTGTTCGGCGCGGGCGGGTTGATCATCTTCGTCATCGGCGGCCTGACCGGCGTGATGGTCGCGCTGGTGCCATTCGACTGGCAGGCGCACGACACCTATTTCATCGTCGCCCATCTTCACTACGTGCTCATCGGCGGCATGCTGTTTCCGGTGCTTGCGGGCATATATTACTACTTTCCCTTCCTGACGGGCAGAAAGCTCAGCGACGCCTGGGGCAAGGCCGCCTTCTGGCTGATGTTCACCGGCTTCAACATCAGCTTCTTTCCGATGCATTTTTCAGGCCTGCGCGGCATGCCGCGGCGCGTCTTCACCTATCCGGGCGATCTCGGCTGGGACTGGTTCAACCTGATCTCCACCATCGGGGCGTTCATCTTCGCAGCCGGCGTGGCGACCTTTGTGATCGATATTTTCCGGCCAAAGATGAAGCTTGGCGATCTTAACCCGTGGCGAGCGGGTACGCTCGAATGGACCAATGACCCGGACGAGAGCTGGGGCATGCGGTCCGTGCCGATCATCACCAGCCGCTATCCGCTATGGGACCAGCCGGACCTGCAGGCGAATATCGATGCGGGGCGCTATTATCTGCCCGATGCGAAGTCCGGAAAGCGCGAAACCCTGGTGACCTCCGTGCTCGATGCCGAGCCGATCCAGTGCCTGCGCGTCGGCGGAACTTCCTATGTGACGATCATCGCCGCGATGGCGCTGGGCGGGGTCTTCATCGCCATGACGTTCCACTGGTGGGTAGTGACGATCGCCTCCGCCATCGTCACGCTGGCAGCGATCCTCGTCTGGCTCTGGAGAGATACGGCCGCTATTCCGGAGGCTGCCGCGGTCGATGTCGGCCTTGGCGAAACATTGCCGGTCTATGTGTCGGGGCCTGCATCGGTCGGCTGGTGGGCCATGTTCATCACCATGGTCGGCGACGGGACGGCCTTTGCAAGCCTGGTCTTCGGCTATTTCTTCTACTGGACCATTCATGAGGACTTCACCGCCGGGATCGCCGGGCCGGGCATGCTCTGGCCGGTCACCGCCCTCATCCTGTTCGTCGTGGCGTGGGGGCTCATGCTTCTGGCGCGTGCCTTGAACGAACGCGGACCGAGGGGCGCGCAGCTGGCGCTTCTCGCCTCGCTGGCGGTGACCATTGCCGCCTCGCTTGCCGGGCTTGCGGGTCCCTATGTCTATGACATGGACCCGACGGCCCATGTCTATCCGGCGATCGTCTGGGTCGTCAGCCTCTGGACCATCGCGCATGCCGCTGTCGGCGTCATCATGCAGCTCTATTGTCTTGCCAGGAGCCTGACGGGCAGGATGACCGGCGAATACGACCAGGATATCCGCAATGTCACGCTCTACTGGCATTTCATGGTGTTCACGGCGATCGTCTCATTCGGGGTTGTCGGCCTCTTTCCGCTGGCGAGGTGATGGAATGAAGAGCCTTATCCCGCGCGAAGTCGAGACGCTCTGGACATTGTTCACCGCACCGGTGGTATGGGCGCTGCATTTCCTCGTCTGCTATGTCGCCATGGCGGTCTTCTGTGCAAAGGGCGGCATTGACGGCGTCTCCATCGACACGGTCCGGATCGGGCTGGGCCTTTTCACGCTGGCGGCGCTCGCCAGCATCGTGTTCTCGGCATATCTCGCCTACCGGCAATGGGGTTTCGGCACCGGGGACCCGCCGCATGACGAGCCGACGGCAAGGGACAGGCGGTATTTCCAAGGCTTTGCGACGCTGCTCCTGTCCGGCCTGAGCTTCGTTGCCGTTGTCTATGCCGCCATTCCCCTGATCCTCATCGCGGGGTGCCAGCAATGAGGAGGATCACCCTTGGCCTCGGGCTGGGCCTGCTATTGTTTCTATGGGGGCTGGTGCTGCCGTTCGCAGGCCGCCAGTCTTTCTCCGTCCATATGGTCGTCCACATGGGCGTCGTGGCGGGCGTTTCACCGCTTCTGGCCGTGGGGCTGAGCGGATCTGCCCTCGACGTTACCATCCGCTGGCGCTGGTTGACCCCGGTGCTGGCCTCGATTATCGAAATGCTAGCGGTCTGGGGGTGGCATTTGCCGTCGGCGAGGGCGCTTGCGGAAGCCTCATGGCTTGCCGCGATGCTGGAGCAGGCAAGCTTCTTCGCCAGCGGCCTCCTTCTCTGGCTCTCCTGCCTCGGGGGAGCGCGCGACGGCCGACAGGGGCGGCAGCTCGCCGGCACGTTCGGCCTGCTCTTCACCTCCATGCACATGACGCTGCTGGGCGCTCTTCTCACACTTTCACCGCGGCCCCTCTACGGTTCCGGTGATGTGAGCTGTTTCGGGATGCCGCTAAGCGCTGCCGTGGACCAGCAGGTCGGCGGGGTGGTGATGCTGCTCGTCGGTGCCGTGGTCTATCTGGCCGGGGGCGTCGTCTTGCTCTCGACGGTGCTCTCGCCGCGCCAAACCCTGGGAGGCCGCCTTTGATCATCCGCGGAAAATACCTGATCGCCGGTCTTGTCGCCCTTCCCGTCATCGGCCTGATCGTCGTCTGGCTGGGGGTTGTCGGCGTCGGGGCGAGCGGCGGCCACTGGGCCGTCACCGACTGGTTCCTGCATTTGGCCATGCGCAACTCCGTCCGCACCGCGGCACTTTCCGTCGAAGCGCCGCCGCTCGACGATCCGGCATTGCTGCCGCTCGCTGCCGGCCATTACGAAACCGGCTGCGCCATCTGTCATGGTTCGCCGGCCCAGCCGCGTTCGGAAGCGGTGCTTGCAATGCTTCCGCCGCCGCCCGACCTGAAGGGGGTGGTGGATACCTGGACAGACGAAGAACTCTTCACGATCATTCAGCATGGAGTGAAATATACCGGTATGCCGGCCTGGCCGACCCAGTTGCGACCGGATGAGGCATGGGCGATGGTGGCGTTCCTGCGGGAACTGCCGCAGATGGATGCGGCCCGTTACCACGCGCTATCCGGCCTCGATCCGCCTCCAATGCTGGGCGAGGCGTCGCCGATGCCGATCACCTGTGAAAGCTGCCACAGCGAGCAGAGATTGAGTGCCGGCAGCCTGATTCCGCGCCTGGCGGGGCAATCGGAGGCCTATCTTCTCGAAAGCTTGCGCGCCTATGCCGACGGTCGCAGACCGAGCGGCGCGATGGGTGTCGCGGTCGGGCTTCTGTCGGATGATGCCTTGTCGGAACTGGCCCGCGATTATGCCCGCCAGCGCAAGCCGGAACTGGGGCCGGAATCCAAATCGGAGACGGCGAATGTGGAATTGCTGGAAAAAGGGAAAATTCTGGCCGAACAGGGGCGTCCTGCCGACCGGATACCTGCGTGCCTGTCCTGCCATGAAAAGGAAGGGAGAAATCCGCTCTATCCGCGACTGACGGGCCAGAGCGCTCCCTATATGGCGCGACAGTTGAAGCTGTTCAACGAGGCGGTCCGGGGCGGCACCGCCTATAGTCATCTGATGACCGAAGTCGCCAGGAAGCTGACGGCGGAGGATATTGCTGCGGTTAGCGCCTATTTCGCCGAGCGTGATCGCTGAAGGCTTCAGGCGCGGCGGGGTCGTGGTTTGACGAGGTCAGACCGGCACGACCATCATGTAACATGCCGCAACCACCATGACGAAACCCGCCGATTCGACCCACTCCTTGACCATGAAAGCCTCCATTGCTTCGTTGATCAGGTAACGATGACGGGGGCATCATGTTCCACGGAATGGTCACAAAGATGACAAGCCTGCCTTAAATGTGAAAAAAGATCTAATGGCGGTCTGCTGCCGCCCGCGCCCGCGCCGCTTCGAGGATCGAGCGCAACTCCCTGGCCGCGGCATTTTCGATCGCGAAGCTTTCGCCCGGAAGGATGCCGGGGTCTTCCTCGTTGTTCTTGAAGGTCGCGTCGTCCCGCAGTCGCTGCAGGAATTCCGTGATCGTCACTTCACCGCCGATCATTGCTGATAGCATGTCGATCATCAGCTCGCGATGGGCATTGAGGCGCCCTTCGAGTTCCTCCGTGGTGAGCGTGCTCATGGCTTCCTCCGTTGCGTCGGGATGAGGAAAAGATAGGCGCAGCCGGCAAAAGAAAACCAGCAAGGTGCAACAAAATCCGGCCCGTCCGGAAATCGGGATCGTCGGCCGTCTGCAGGCGCGGCAAATCTTTGCGAGAGGGTGAGGAACGAATGGTGGGCCGCTCCATTGTAGATGGATCTTCAAGCAGGGATGATACATGGACAGGAAAGCGACCGATTACGCCATCCAGCCAGGAAGCTGGGAACAGCTTGGCGCCATCTATGATGGCGAAGGCACCAATTTCGCTATTTTCTCTGCACATGCGGAGCGGGTGGAACTGTGTCTCTTCGACGAAAGCGGCACGGTCGAGGTGGCACGGCTGGAGCTTCCAGAATATTCGAACGAGATATGGCACGGATATGTGCCGGGGTTGAAGCCGGGCGCTCTGTACGGTTACCGGGTTCATGGCCCCTATGACCCGGAAGGTGGTCACCGCTTCAACGCGAACAAGCTGCTGGTGGACCCCTATGCCAGGGAACTCGTCGGCGAGGTGGTATGGAACGACGCACATTTTGCCTATGATCTTCTGAGCGAAGACAAGGATCTCACCTTCGACGAACGTGACAGTGCCCCGTTCATGCCGAAGTGCCGCATCGTGGACCCGAACGGCTTCGACTGGCACGATGCGGACCGTCCGACGGTTCCGTGGCATTCGGCCATCGTCTACGAGGCCCATGTGAAGGGTTTTACCCAGCTCAACTCCGCTATTCCGGAGGATCTGCGTGGGACGTTCGACGGCATGGGCCACAAGGCGAGCGTGGACTACATCAGGAGCCTCGGCATCACCTCCGTCGAACTGATGCCGGTTCATTATTTTCCCGACGACCAGCACCTGCTCGATAAGGGGCTGCGTAATTTCTGGGGCTATAATTCGCTGGGCTTCTTCGCGCCCGCGCCGCGCTATTATGGCCCGCGCGGGCTTGAGGGGTTTCGTGAGATGGTGCGCAACTACCACGATGCCGGCATCGAGGTCATCCTCGACGTGGTCTACAACCATACGGCGGAAGGGAACGAACTCGGGCCGACGCTGTCGTTCAAGGGCATCGACAACTTCTCCTATTATAGGACGCTGCCGGACCAGCACCGTTACTATATCAACGACACGGGAACCGGGAATACCGTCAACACCTCCCATCCGCGCGTGCTGCAGATGATCATGGATTCGCTGCGCTACTGGGTGCAGCACATGCATGTCGACGGTTTCCGCTTCGATCTCGGCACTATTTTGGGGCGTGAGCCGGAAGGTTTCGACCAGCGCGGCGGCTTCTTCGATGCGGTTACCCAATGCCCGGTCCTGTCGCGCGTCAAGCTGATCGGCGAGCCGTGGGATATCGGCCCCGGCGGCTATCAGGTGGGAGGCTTCCCGCCCGGCTGGGCGG
>JAEWHE010000046.1 GCA_023387965.1 Bacteroidota bacterium
GAACAGGATCGCCTCGGAAAGCTGCCGGCAGTCGCGCGTCCCGATCTGCCGCTCGCCATCGGGGCCGCTGTACCAGGAACTTGTCCCGTCTGCGAAATAGCGCTCGCCGGTGAACGGCTGGTCCACCAGCCCCATCACCGAGCGGCCGCCGCTGCGAAAGCCGATCAGCGTGCCCCAGACAGGCACCCCGGAAATGAAGGCCCGCGTTCCGTCGATCGGATCGATCACCCAGACATGTTCGCGGTCGAGGCCGACATTGCCGTGCTCCTCACCGAGAATGCCGTGTTCGGAAAACCGTTCCTCGATCAGCGACCGGATGGCGCTTTCTGCGGCCCGGTCTGCCTCGGTGACCGGGTCGAAGCCGGCCTCCATCTTGTTCGTCACATGGGTTCCGGTGCGAAAGCGCGGCAGCGTCTGCGCCTTGGCGGCATCGGCGAGAGCGTAGAAGAAGGCGCGGTCGGGGAGCATGGAAGCCTCGTCGGATGGATGCGTCATGCGGTTTTAGCCACGCACGGGGCGGATGCAATGGCAGACCGGCGGATTGGCGGCATATTCCTGTGGTCAAACAATCGCCAATGCCGCGCAATGCTTGACAATTGTGCATGCAATATTAGGAATCACTACACAGTCTCATGACTGCAATACCTCCTTGGGTGTTTCCTCCCTGGACTAACCGCGCTCCGGCGCGGTTTTTTTTGCCGGCATCCGACGGGCTCTTCTATTCCGCGGCGAGCGCCGTGGTGCCGCCGAACTCGTCTGCGAATTCGGACAGGCGCCGCATGAAGGAGAAAAGATCGCCGGCGACCGCATCGAACTGCGGCTTCTTCTCGAGCGTCGTCTCGTCGACATAAAGGGCCCGGTTGATCTCGATCTGCAGCGCATGCAGTCCGCGCGCCGGCCGGCCGTAATGCTCGGTGATGAAACCGCCGGCATAGGGTTTGTTCCGCACGGCCGAATAGCCGAGATCGCTGAGGAAGCCGAGGGCAGCGCGCGAAAGCTCGGCCGAGGCGCTCGTCCCGTAACGGTCGCCGAGAATGAAGTCGGGGCGGAACTCGGTTCCCGACAGCCGGATATTGCCGGGCATGGAATGGCAGTCGATCAGGATGCTGAACCCGAAACCGGCATGGGTCTTCGCAACCAGCCGCCGCAGGCTTGCGTGATAGGGCTTGTAGACGGCCTCGATGCGCGCCAGCCCCTCCTCCACGCCGAGCCGCCGGCCGTAGATCTCCATGTTTTCGGCGACGATCCGCGGGATCGTCCCCAGCCCGCCGGCCACCCGCAGCGAGCCGATATTGGCATAGGGAGGCAAGGGTCCGTCGAACATCTTCGGATCGAGTTCGTAGGGCTCGCGATTGACGTCGAGATAGGCGCGCGGAAAATGGGCGATGAGAAGCGGCGCGCCAAGCTCGGGCGCCGCCGCGAAGAGTTCGTCGACATAATGATCGGCGGAGCGGCGGATGGCCAGCGAATCGAGCCGCGTTTCACTGAGGAAGGTGTGCGGATAGCAGCGGCCGCTATGCGGGGAATTGAAGACGAAGGGAATAGTCTGGCTGGCGGGCTCCCTTATCTCGAAATGCTCACAACCACCCGTCACCCAATCCATCCGGCCTTTACCATGTCACGAACTCACTGCTGCGGCATGTTGCCAGTTGCCCCTTGCGAAGTCCATACTATCTATGTCCTGCCAGACCCCGGATTCGCTGCCGTTAAACGGATATTTACGGCGATTTGACTAGGCTGGACGCTCGAAATTTCTCATAGTGATGGATACGGCCGCTCGAATGATACAGAAAATTCTTCTCGCCGAAGATGACAACGACATGCGCCGCTTTCTCGTGAAGGCGCTTGAGAAGGCCGGCTACACTGTTGCCTCCTTCGACAATGGCGCCAGCGCCTACGACCGTCTTCGCGAAGAACCCTTTTCCCTGCTGCTGACGGATATCGTCATGCCGGAAATGGACGGCATCGAGCTTGCCCGCCGCGCCACGGAACTCGATCCGGATCTCAAGGTGATGTTCATCACCGGCTTCGCCGCCGTCGCGCTGAACGCCGATTCGAAGGCTCCGAAGGACGCCAAAGTGCTTTCCAAGCCCTTCCACCTGCGCGATCTCGTCAATGAGGTCAACAAGATGCTCACCGCCGCGTGAGCCTCTCGGGCGCGCTGCAGGGCCTGTTGAAAAAGCTTTGCATTTCGCACCAAAAACCTGTTGACGGCCCGACCGCTCTATGGTCTATGCGCCGTCATCGAATGGGCGTGTAGCTCAGCGGGAGAGCACTACGTTGACATCGTAGGGGTCACAGGTTCAATCCCTGTCACGCCCACCATTCGAACCTCTGGCCTACAAGGGTTTCCAGTAAAACGGAGGCCCTTTTTACGTAGTGCCCTCTAGGTTCAGTGAACCTGACGAACCGAAAATTACATTGCAGTTTCGTACTCTTACCAGCGCCGATCCTAGCTCGACGTTGATTAAGCAAGCGTCATGCAGCGTGTCTTGCCTCGGCGCTGTTCTCCAATGCTACCTTCTCTACAAGATCGGGGGCGGCATCAATCGTTTGCAGAAGCAGACGTCCAGCGGGATCGGGCTTGCGCCGGCCCTGTTCCCAATTGCTGATCGTTGCGGCGGGGATGCCGAAACGACGCTCGAAGTCCTTTGCGGATTTGGCAACACGCTTGCGAATGGCGCGAATACGCTCCGCCGGCATGAGGTCAATATTCACCGTCTCAAGGGCGAGTTCGCCGCGCTTCCATGCCAGAGCTTCGCTCAGTCCTTCCTCAAGGGCCTTGCCGAGTTCAGTGCGATCAGTCATCGGTCAGTTCCTTTACAAGTGCGAGCAGCGCTTTGCGATCAGAAGAAGACAGGTCCGCCATCTCATTCTTGGCATAGGCCGAACCGCATCTTGCGAATGCCGCCCAAGCCCTGAAC
>JAEWHE010000027.1 GCA_023387965.1 Bacteroidota bacterium
AATGAGCAGGGATAATCATGTTAGCGAAGCTTAATGCTTAAAGGGTTTGCCTATCTTATTCTGCTCATTTGTTCTTTCTTTTTTATAAATTTTTAATTGGTAAATTTAATATATTGCAAACATAGGAGCGGTTTTGCGCAATAGCTGCCTATCTGCTCCGCAGAAAACATAGCGGTTTTTCAAATCTCGTCTTCCGCTTTACTTTTTTTCTTAAATTGCCGCCACGGTCGCAAAGCCACAGGACGTTATAGCCAATTTTATGAACGACACACTTAACGACTTTAAAGTAACGGACAGACAAACTTTCATTAAGTTTCTTGACTTATTACGCAAGGACTTTTTGGACAATCCTGAAAGTTGGGAAAACAAAACATTGCCAGACTTTTTAGAAGCGTTAAGTTCATACACAGAAGATATTCAAGGTTATTACGACAATATAAAACTAAATGTAAATGCTGACAAACCAGATTGGTCAACATTTGCAGACATTTTCAAGGGAGCGACAATTTACGAGTGAAGCAAAAACATATGCGGACTGACGACTTGATAATTGTGAAAGCCAAAATCACAATGAAAACTACTGAAGAAGGTGGACGACAATCTGGTTTTAAATCAGGTTACAGACCAAATCACGTATTTGAAATGCCGGACAATTTGAAAGACTTGAGAACTTATATTGGTGACATACAGTTTGACGACCAAGATTTAATAGAACCTGGAGAAACTAAAATTGTGACAGTAAGATTTTTGAAAGTGCCGGAAATAGAAAAATATATTACGGTAGGACAAAAGTGGTTTATCAATGAGGCTGCAAGGTCTTTAGGAATTGGGGAAATTTTGGAAACATAAAAACTGGCTATAACAGTGGTTTTGCGCTATTGCTGCTTTAAGTTATGAAATTGCATTTTTATTTCCTAATTTGTTTCGTCCAGCAGTGCGAACTCAGTTTCAATTTCCGCAACCATCGCAAAGCCATAGGACGTAATCTGAAATTGTAAACTAACTTTCTCTTAAATGAAAATACTTTTGACAATTATTGTTTTTTCAGCCTTTTTAACATCATGCTCTGTAACCCAAAATCAGAAAAACAATCTCCAAAATCAATTAACTGAAATTTTAAAATCAGATCAAGATTTAAGAGAACTTTTCACGCCAAATTTAACTTTACAAAGGAAAAATGAAATCTTGCAGACCTATGATATTAGCGAAAGTGAATTTCAAAAACAAGGTTGGAAATTAACTGAAAAAAATGACAGTATCAACTTAATTAAGACTGAAAAAATAATTAAAAAGTATGGTTATCCTGGACAGGAACTTGTGGGAACAGAATTAAATACTGCAGTTTGGTATGTAATCCAACATTCAAAACTTCCAGTTATCGAGAAATATTTTCCTTTAATAAAAAAAGCAAATGAAAATGGAGATTTAAGTAAGAGGCATATTGCTATGATGGAAGACAGAATGCTTATGTATCAAGGAAAAGAACAAATTTACGGAACTCAAGGAGCAGGAAGACTATTTGTAAATCCGGAAACACAAAAGGAAGAATGGACTAATTTTATTTGGCCAATTAAAAATCCTGAAAAAGTAAATGAATTAAGAAATTCTATGGATATCAAAATGTCAATTGAAGAATATGCGAAATCTATGGGAATTGATTATTCAAAAAAATATACAATTGAAGAAATAAATAAATTGACAAAAAAATAGAGCAGCTCGCGACAACAAAAAGTTGCCAAAAGCGGGGCTGAAGTTCTTCGGTTAAGCATTTGTGCAAGGTTCAATGGGTAGTAATTTTATTGACTTTTATGCTAAAAATCCCCGCCTTCGGCAAGCCCCGAAACGTTATGCGGCATACTATCAATCCATTTAAAACAATGAAAAGAATAATCAAAACATTATTTTTGTTTCTATCGTTAATTTGCTTTTGTTCTGCAAAGTCTCAAACAACCAAAGACATTGTAAAGCGAATAGCCAAAAT
This sequence comes from Bacteroidota bacterium, assembly GCA_023387965.1. Taxonomy (GTDB): domain Bacteria; phylum Bacteroidota; class Bacteroidia; order Flavobacteriales; family Flavobacteriaceae; genus Flavobacterium. The sequence continues at coordinate 1,982 of JAEWHE010000027.1, forward strand.
TAATATCGTTGAAGTCGAAGGCGCGAATATCTCGAAAGAAAATGAAAACTATACTAATTTTAGGATTCTTAGGGAAAGAGCCACTACCCCTGAATTGGTTGAATTATTAGAGCACCAAAATTCAGTAGTAAATGTATATTCTAGTTATTCGCTAATTGATCGATCATATGATGAAATTCCAAGGATTTATAAAAAATTTCTAGAAAACGACAAGTTTGTCGAAACCCAAAAAGGATGTAATGGCGGACAAGATAAAGTTTCTAGCGAAATCTACCATCACTATTGGAATTCAGTAAGTTATGAAGCTAGAGAGACTGACAAAGTTCTTAATGTTTTAGACAGCATTACATTATACAGCGAAAATTCGGATTGGCTGCTAATATTGAGAGCGTTGGAAAATAGAGTTTATCCAAAAAGTTATAATAAACAAATTGAATTCTTAGCTTTTGAAAAAAATAATCGCGACGCCATCTTTTATCTTTTGAATTGGTACAAAGCTGAATATCGAAATCAGTTAGAAAACGCGTTACTTACTTATTTAGAACAAACAAAATTCGAAGATGTTGGGGTAACCCAATATTACGATACAATAGAGGAAATTTTTAAATTTCGCAACGAAGTCAACAAAGAGAAAATCGTGGTCAAACTAAAAAACGATGAGTTTTGGAAAATCCATAAATCCCTTTTTATTGGATTGCTACAGAAGAATGGAATCTATGAAAATATGGATTAGAGTACGCCACATAACACTGGCTAAGCAATCATTGCTGACTGGTTTCTGACCGGAGCATCGCGCATCACTAAAAAGTGCTATCTTGCCGATACAACGCAGTCCGCTGGAATCGCGAATTCGATTACTGGCGACAACTTACAAGTAATCCTCCAAACTCGTATTAAATGATAATCGGAAATAAAGAAATATTTGCTGTAGAGTTTAAAACCGAAAACGATAACCCAAAAATGGGTTATGCCAAGTTATGGATTCAGAATAATTTTTTGGGAACCATTGAGGATTTAATTTTTTTACATGGCTATTTAATTGGGCTTCTTGATCAAATTCTCAGGTCGAAACCAATACCTTTTGAAATTGAGAATAAAACCAAAAAAGATATCTTTCAATTAGTAAAATCAACTGACGATCAAAGATCAGATTATGCTCTAATAGGCTCAACATTTGTCGATGATTTTGAAACGTATTCATTTGAAAACAATAAGACTATTTTCATCATTTGGAAGCTAAGAACTGACCAAGAGATGATTTTTGAAGAACTAAAAAACTATAGTACTGATGTTCATTTCGCTAGCGTTTCTAAAACAGATGTAGAAAAAGTAAAGGAGAAATTATTGATTGAGATAGCTAAGACCATCATATAAAGACCTTTAACCTCAATTGCGGAGTTTTCGGTAAATTGACGCTTTGTTTTCACAAGGAATTTTTTATCTTGGCAGATGATTCTCTATCCGCTTTGATCCCCAAAACGCTTAGTGAAATAACTTTAGCGGTCATGCACCCAAAATGTAACTTAATAAAACATACATGAAAAAAAGCTTTTTAAAAATAATTCCACTTTTTGCCTTAACAATATTATCTGCAAAAATTTTAAATTGGTTTTTTAATTTTTCTGACACAACGAATAATATAATAAATTCATTGATGTTTACTCTGATTGGAGTGTCATTCCTAATTTTTAGTTTCAATTTTAAGAACACATTATTTAAAATTATAGTAATTGTTTGTGGTTTATTTTTGATGATTTGGAATTTTTTGCCTGAAAAAAATTATCTTACATTTATTGGTATTTTAGCAATTGTAATTCCAATGCTTATTGGTAAATTTTCTGAAGAAACTAAAGAAATAATGCTTGGTTAATAAAAATTTACGCTACAAATAACATAGGTTTATTCCGTATAATCGCTTCTCATCTTATATTTTTTTTACTAATTTAACAATCTGGAAAAGCTTTTTGCTTTGTATCTGAAATTCCTGAACTTTTGTCTTTCGAATCCCTGCACTTCGCCAAAAAGCCGAAATGTTGTGCATAATGAAGTAAACTATGAGAAAAATCACCTTAATAATTTCATCACTTGTTTGTTTGACTGCTTTTTCGCAGACAAACTTATTATCAGAATTCCAGAAAGCAAATATTCTACTCCAAACGAATAATATAGATTCAGCTTACGTCAAGTTTAAAGATTTGGAGAAAACTCTTCCAAAAAATGACACGCTTTATCTTCATTCATTGTGGTATTATACGATGACTGTAAGTGAGTTGGAAAGAGACAATCGCTTAAAGGAAAAATTTGATAAATCTCTATCGTTTGGGCTCGAAGCACTAGAAGCAATTGAAAAAGGAATTAATTATTTCGATGATGAATTTGCGAAACGCAAATATTTCATGATCAAAAATATAATTGTTTCACATTTTGGATTGGGAAAGTTTGAAGAAGGAAAAAAATGGAAGGAAAAATTATATTTGGCAAAATCTAAAAATGAACTTCCCGAAGGCTTAGACGAATATTTCAATTTTGATTATTTTACATATAACAACAAAAATATCTGGGGATATGAATGGTTTGCAGCGTTACCGAAAGATCGATTTTCGAGTAGCTTTTCAAAAGTAGTTTATTATATTTTTAGTACAGATGAAAACGGTGCAGACAAGGATCAATTATATAGGTTTCAGGTTCTAATGTTTCATGGCTCAAACATGAAATTTGATTATGTTCTAACCAAAAGATTAGAAACTGCTCAAAATGAATTTAGTGGAACTCTGTATGCATACACGTATAATGAAAACATAGATTATCCTCAACTTCAACTCGATATAAAAGAAATCCTGAAAGGAAATATTCGACAAGTTGGCGACAAACAATAACGCACTTGTAGTTAACTGAAACAAATGATTTCTTAACTCCTAAATGAATCACGAAGCGTACTCAGTTCCATTGTCCAACGAACTGTTGCCTGAGTCGCAAAATGTTAGCTACAATGCATATTAACGAAATCTTTAACATGAACATTTTTTCATACCTAAAAGAGCTTTTTGGAAAGTCTAAAACTACTTCCAAAGATATTTTGCAAATTCAAAGAGAAGGCGCTGAACTTGCTGTAGAAAAAGCAAAAGTTTATAATTTAAAATTGAATTACACTGACAAATCAATAGAAACTGTTGAAAAAATATTAAGAATTATAGGAAAAGAATACTCTCTAAATAGTAGGAATACTGACATAGGCGGATTATCAATAATTTTCGGATTATACATTATAGAAGTGATCGAACGAAATCACGAGAAAGGGTTTTTGCAAAGAAAGTTATTAGGTACGGAACACGACGATTTTCCATATTATTGGAAAGGAAATTTAATCTTTCCTTGTAACTGGGTTCAAAATAAAATTAAAAATATGAGTAGTACAGATATTTCATTGATTTATAATAACGTTATTCTAGAAAAAGTACACTCCAGCTAACAGCGGATTTGGGCTATTGCTGCATTAAGTTATGAAATTCGTTTTTATTTTTTAAATTCGTTCAGTCCAGCCGAGCGAACTCAGTTCCAATTTCCGCAACAGTCGCAAAGCCACAGGACGTTATAGCCAATACTTCAACACGTTTAGCTTATAAAATCAGCTAGAAATTAATTCGGAAAAAAGATGACAAAACAGAAAGGAATAATTTTATCCATTTCGTCAACACTATTAGGCTTTACATTAAATGCCTTGGCTTGGTCAATATTGCCTGGACCAACATTTAGTACTTTAGGATTGTTACTTGGAATAGGCTTGTTCATTTTTGGTATTGTTATGCTCATAATAAACCTAAACAAAAATTAATGGAAAATGTAGATTTTATAGAAATTGACATACTAGGCAACTATTTTGGAAAAGGTGGGAAAATTATAATAAGTTTGACATCTAATTAGGATTCCCCGCTCCCGCGAATCCTTCGCGTGGCTTATCCGTAAAAGAAATTAGGAAAATAAATTTCAGTCATGACAAAACAAGATATTCCCCACGCTGGCGCAAGCATCACGCTTGTGTCCACTTTACATATTAACAATGGGTACGAGCGTGACGCTCGCACCAGCAAATGGAAATAATTTTTAAAGGAACCTATCGATAAAAACATTACATAACATGGTTTTGCGTGATCGCTTTTTTATTTTTACGTGTTCACGAAAAACGTTTATCTTTAACAGAAAATAATCTGTTCGCTGGCTTCACAACTGCGCAAAGTCCCGAAACGTTAGTGGCAAGCGCATCAGCGACCAGAATTAACAACATGACATTAACATATAAATAATAATGAAAAAAATTATAATTGAGCTGACCGAAAAACAACATGCTGAAATGATAGAATATATTGCGAAAGGAAATACTTTAAATTTGGACAATGAAACATTTTCGGGATATGGCATAAATCTAAATACTTGTGAGCTTGGAGATTGGCTTGAAATCGACTTCAATGGCGTCTTAAATCTTGGAGACGTAACTTGGAAAATCGAATAAAAATGAATTTTTTAAAAACCAAATTTAATGACTCCGAAGGCCTCATATCTAATTTTATGGGGCGTAATAATTCACTTTTGTGTCTCGAAAACAATGTGACGATTAACGAAGATGTCAAGTTACAATTCGTATCAAAATTCATCGAATATTTAATTGAGAAAAAGTTCATTACAACAGAAATAATTAATTCAATTGATGATCTGAACGCTTGGTCAATTGATTTCCCAAGTTGGTATGGTGATTTTGATGAGTCAATTGGAAAAAAAATTGTCATTATTGGATCTGAACCTCATATTCATAATAAATATTTACAAACCGTCTACGGATTTAATGGTGAAACGCACTTAGATGACTATTTAGACACAAGAAAATGCCATCCAATTTTTGGATTTATTTCTGAACTTGTTTCTCATAAGTATAAAATTTCCAAAGGACAGGCACTTAAAGAATGTTATCTCACTGACCTATTCCCTTTAAGTCCATTTAGAGGAAATGGAAAAAGCGTCGGCAGTCCTGAAAAGCTACAAAAATTACTCGGACAAAATGGAAATTGGGTTGAGCTGAGACACAATTACGCGAAGCGAAATCTAGCATTTGAAATTGAACAAGTTAACCCTGAAATAATAATAACTCAAGGGAAAGATGTTTTTGATGAAGTTGTAAAAATTTTGAAAATTGAAACAAAAGCTGAATGGATTCCTATAAAACCATCGACAGGCAAAAGGCAATTTATTAGAACTGTGACGTGGAATAATAGAAAGATAATTTCCGTTCCTCATATTGGTTCACAAAGAATGAGAACATTTTGGAACAATAATATTCATCTTGTGAAAGAAGCGATATCGGAAATTTAAATATGCGCCATCCCCCGCTCCCGCGCGAATCCTTTCGCGTGGCAACTACAAAAACCTGAAACAGATTTTAGCCGGATTTAATGAAATATTCTCATTTCATTAAACAACGAACCCTAAAAATCAAACTTCAACTGCACCACCACTACTTTTTTCTCTTCGGTGTTGAGGGACGAGAGCGAGATACCCAATAAACGCACGGATTCTTTTAAGCGTTCTTGGTAGAGCAATTCTTTGGCGGCTTCGAGGATCAGGCTTTTGTCGGCGATAAAATACGGTAGTGTCTTGCTACGGGTTTGCAGGGTAAAGTCGCTGTATTTTATTTTTAGCGTAATTGTTTTTCCGGCGATATTGTGGCGCGACAATCTTTTTTGCAAGGTTTCCGCAATGTGTTCGAGCCTTTCAATCATAAATATCTCCGAAGTGAGGTTTTCGTTAAAAGTGTGTTCGGCTCCAACAGATTTTGCCTTCCGTTCCGATTTTACCGCACTATTATGAACCCCACGAACAACTGAAAAGTAATAAGCTCCAGACTTCCCGAAATGTTTGACTAAAAAGTCTAACGGTTTTTCTTTCAAATCTTTTCCGGTGAAAATGCCCAGTTGGTACATTTTTTCAACTGTCACTTTCCCCACGCCATAAAATTTTCCAATGGGCAACGCTTCCAAAAACGAAATCACTTCGTCAGGATTGACCGTTTTTTGACCATTCGGTTTGTTATAATCCGAAGCAACTTTGGCAATAAATTTATTGATGGAAATGCCCGCCGAAGCCGTGAGTCCTACCTCCGTAAAAATCCGGTGGCGAATTTCTTGTGCAATTAGCGACGCACTTGAATTTCCTTTTTTGTTGACGGTAACATCAAGATAAGCTTCGTCCAAGGAAAGCGGCTCGACTAAATCAGTATAATCGTGGAAAATAGCATGAATCTTCCGGGAAATTTCTTTGTAACGTTCAAATCTTGGTTTGACAAAAATAATGTGCGGACAATTTTTTTTTGCCAAAAAACCACTCATGGCACTTCTTACACCAAATTTTCGCGCTTCGTAACTTGCCGCCGAAACGACTCCTCGAACCTCGCTTCCGCCAACAGCCACGGCTTTCCCCCGAAGTTCAGGATTGTCCATCTGTTCCACCGAAGCGTAGAAAGCATCCATGTCAACATGAATAATTTTTCGTTGTAGCTGCTCCTCCTCCATCATCAAAAATAATTAGTTGCTACGGCATCTCTTCTCGCGGAACCACTTGTTTTGGGCGATTAGTTGTAGGAAAGAAAAAACTGGAAGGTTTGGTTCGGAAATGTTTCCAGATGGAAGCGATGACAAACCGCAATTCCGAAAGGGGAATATTTCGCGACCTAAACGCCAAGCCAAGTGACAAGGCAAAACTGACCAAGAAGTTAACCAAACCCACAACACCAATTCCTATGATTCCCCACGTGACGGTAGAAATTGCCACCAAATAATTAGCACCGTATAATCCTAATGCTAAATTCCCGCTGGTGAAAGTGATATGACGAATGTCTAAATTAAGTCCGAAAAACAAACCAATCGATGCGGTGGATCCCATAAAAATCCCGAACCAGAAGTTAGAGATTACTCCAGCCCATTTTTTTTCGTAAAGTGATGCAATTTTTTGAGTTCTTACTTTCCCAAAACGGCGTTTCAGCCATGGATGTTCTTGAATTCTGTAATAAACGTGGTGGTGTTTGTCCCGATTAGCAACGCTTCCGGAGATAATTCCGGATAAAAATAGAAAGACTCCGGCGATTGCAGCATGAAACATTGCAGCAGAATGTATCGGGCTTAAATCGATTAATAATTTGTGCCATTTTGCAGCCGCAATATTATATTCAAAAATAATATCAATTAACCAAATTCCTAACAACGCCACGGGAAAAGCCATGATGACATTCCCCACAAAAGCAATAAATTGGGAACGGAAAACTCGGGCGAAAAGCACTGCAAAAGCTTCGTGTTTTTCATTGTCATTTCCTTTTTTCTTCAAACCTTTTTCTAACGCGCTAACCAATGCTGTTGCCGTCATGGCAGGTTGCTTCGTTGCCAAAGTAAATCCGCAAAGGTAAATGGCAATAAATCCCGCAGAATAATTCATACTGTACAAAAAAGCATGACCAAACGAACTGGTTTCTACTTTTCCCAATAAAATTTTAATGATGCACAAAATTCCCACAATCAAACCACCACCTAAAGCCGCACGAAACATTTTTAAATACTCCATTCGAGATTCCGTAATGTATTTTTCGCCGGTTTTTGCGGTATGTTGGGTAATTTCGTACGATAATAATTGGGTACTTTCGTTCATTAAATCGCGGACATCGTTTTTGTAACAATTGTATTTAATGAGTTTCAACGCCAAATTAATGGTGTTGAGTTTTTTGTTTTCCTCACGATCCACAACTAACAACGGAATCAAAACTTGTAAGCGATACAGTTGCTGACGGATTCGCAACAAATTTTGGTTTACCCGAAGTGAAATCCCGTATTTGGTAGAATTGGTGAAAGCTTTTTGCACAAAATCCGTACATTGCTTATGCAAAATGAGCAATTGTTTGTAGCTTAAATCGGATGAATTGATGTAATGTAACGCGCCAGTTTTTCTAATGGCGTCGCCTACTTGGTGTAATTCTTTTTCAAATGCTGTAAATGGGCTTTCAAAATTATCATATTCCGGAACCATTTTAATCACGTCAGTTTCCATCGCTCTACCCGAAATTCTTTGGGTGATGATGTTCATGGCGTGTAACATTTCGGAAAGTGGTGACTGTTCGGCAACAGACTCGTAAAGGTCTTCGAAATTCATTAAATCGAAAAATTCTTCGAGTTGGATGATGGGAATTTTATTCACCCAAACTGCGTCAGTACTTTTGTAAAACACCTGATTCAGAACATATTCCAGCGATTCTTTCTCCGGTTGATGCGGTAAAAATTTAGAGAATAATCTTTTTCTTACTTCAAAAATAAAATCCACATCACGTAAGATTCCGGCATCCGCCAAAAATTTATTGAAGCGTTTGCCTTGCAACAATTTTTTGATGTAATAGGAAAGCTGAAGCCTGACGAAATCATTGTCGCGCAAAAAATCGTTTAAAAAATGCAAATGCACCATTCTAACGGTTTTCACGTTAGCCGGACGAATAATTTCTACCAATTTAACCAAAAGTTCTAACTCATCTTCGGTTTGAGTCCAAAGCTGACTTTCGTCAAAATAATGAACTAAAAACGAATCAATGGAGAGTTGTGGTTTTTTCTTTCTAAACTTCATAAACTTTTCGGGTAAACTTCTGTGTAAAAGTACAAATTGACTTTATTTTTTTTCCTACTTTAGGGCATAAAATTTATATAAATGCAAGAAATTGAACGCAAATTTTTAGTCAAAGACAACTCATTCAAAACAAAAGCATTAAAAGCCACCGCAATTGCACAAGGCTATTTGTCAACGCATCCCGAACGAACCGTAAGAGTAAGAATTAAGGGCGAAAAAGGATTTTTGACTGTTAAAGGAAAAGGAAACGAATCCGGAACTACAAGGTTTGAATGGGAAAAAGAAATTCCGTTTGAAGAGGCTAAAATGTTATTACAATTATGCGAAAAAGGTGTGATTGAAAAAACGCGTTATGAAATTCCGGTAGGCAACCACACGTTTGAAGTTGATGAATTTTATGGAGAAAACGAAGGCTTGGTTTTAGCCGAAATCGAACTTGCTCACGAAGATGAAATTTTCGAAAAACCAGAATGGCTTGGTGCGGAAGTTACCGGAAATGTTCAATATTATAATGCTTATATTTGCAAGAACCCTTATTCTACTTGGGAAATTTAAATTTTATTTCAATGAAAAACCTACTGCTTTTATTGCTTTTTGTGATTACCGGAAATGCAATCGCTCAAAAAAAAACCACGATTACTTATTTTAAAAACGATACCCTTTCGCTTGATTTAGACTTGTATTTACCGGAAAAAACGACGCGAAAAAATTTACCGCTGATGATTTTTGTTCACGGAGGTGGATTTTCGGGTGGTGAAAGAAAAAATGGTGAAAGTTTTTGCCAATATCTTTCTCAAAACGGTTATGCAGCAGCAACAATTACTTATACGCTTTACGCAAAAGGAAAAAATTTTGGTTGCAACGGAAAATTGCCCGAGAAAATTAAATCATTTCAGCATGGGGCAACCGCGGTATGGATGGCAACAAACTATTTTTTAAAGAATGCAGAAAAACATAAAATTGATCCAGAAAAAATATTTATTTCGGGTTCGAGTGCAGGTGCCGAAGCGGTGTTACATGCGGGTTTTTGGAATTTTAAAAAAATGAATATGTATCCGTCGGTGAATATTCCGGAGGATTTTCGTTATGCCGGAATTGTTTCGGGAGCGGGAGCGATTATGGATTTGAATTTAATCACCGAAAAAAATATCGTGCCCATGTTTTTTTTCCATGGCGATAAGGATACCGTGGTACCTTATGGAACGGCGGCTCATCATAATTGTTCGACGGATGCTTCAAATTGGCTGATGCTTTTTGGTTCAAAATCTATTTATGATCATACAATTTCGCTGAAAGAAAATGCTTTTCTGTACACGTTTTCGGGTGGAGGTCATGAATTTAGTGGTTGGCTTTTTGAAAAAAATCCGGCTCCGGTTTTATCTTTTTTAAACGATGTTGTAGCCGGAAAAAAATTCAACGGCGAAGTTGTGGAGTGATTTAGGATTTGTGATTTAGGATTTGTGATTGAAAGATTGCAGTCGCTAATTACCAATCACTTTTCACTAATCACTAATGCAGCTCGCGTGAGGGATTGAGCCTTTGTTTGAGCTCGTTTTTTTGGTGTAACGAAGTGGAGCCAAAAAAACAGCGAGTGGCGAAAGCCCGACCTTTTGCTTCCCGACACTTCGGGGAAGCGAAAGGGCACGCCCAAAAGAATATTCCTAAAAAAATAAAACCACCAAAACACGGATGCTTGGTGGTTTTGAACAAAAACAAAATCAATATAATTTGGGCATGAACCTAAATTATTTTTTACTGCCATCCGCCTCCTAAAGCGCGGTAAAGTTGAATGATGGCGTTGTATTGCTGGTATTTATTGTCGACTAAACTGAGTTCGGCATTTAAGGCGTTGTCTTTGGCGGTTAGAACTTCGAGGTAATTGGCCAAACCGTAGGTTAACAATTCGTCAGAATAATCGGCGGCTTTTTTGAGCGCGTCAACTTGCTTTTCACGAACGGTAATTTTGTAGGTTTCGTTTTCGTAGTTTGCCAAGGCGTTTGAGACTTCGTTTCCGGCATTGAGCAAGGATTGTTCGAATTGCAAATAAGCGGCTTGTTGGTTGGCTTGGGCAATTTCGTATTGACTTCTAATGCGTCGTTGGTTAAAAATCGGCTGGGTCAAACCTGTGATAACGTTAGCAAAAAGTGAATTGGTACTGAACCAATCTTTTAAATCGATACTTTGGAAACCGCCTGTTGCGGTGATACGAAATGTAGGATAAAAATTACTTCTGGCAACGTTAGTTTGTTCGAAAAGTGCGATTAAATTATATTCTGCCGCAACAACGTCAGGACGGTTACGGAGCAAAGTAGCGGGAACGCCTAAAGTAATTTCGGGTTGCAATTTTTGCGATTCTAAAGTGCTTCTTTCGACTGGTTTTGGATTTTCGCCTAACAAAATATTGAAGCTGTTTTCTAAAACAATCAGGCTGTTTTTTAAGTCTGCAATGATGATTTCGGTGGCAAATTTTTGTGCTTCGGTTTGTTTCACGGCAACTTCTGTCACGTTTCCGGCATCTTTTAGTGCAAAAATAGTTTCTACGCTTTCATTACGGTTTTGCAAGGTTGATTCGGCGATTTTAATTTGTGCATCAACGGAAAGCATTTGGTAATAAGTAGCAGCAATGTTAGCAATAAGCTGTGTTTTTACGGCTTGTTGTGCGGCAACGGTTTGCATAAAATTAGCATTGGCTGCTCTTTTTCCGCTGCGAATTTTTCCCCAAATGTCGGCTTCCCAACCTAAATTTCCTGTGAGTTGGTATTGGTCAACATTTGTTGGACCGCCACTTCCGGCTACTAATCTACCGATTTGGGTATTTTTAGAAATTTCTTGATGGGTCCAATCGGCTCCAACTGAAAATGTAGGCAAATACGCTGCTTTTGCTTGTCTTAACGAAGCTTGTGCCCCAGCGATATTTTGCATTGCAATTTGGATGTCGAGGTTATTTTGCAATCCGTTTTTGATGTGATTTTGCAATTGCGGATCGGTGAAAATATTTTCCCAAGAAACATCGGCTAAAGAAACCGTATCCGTTGCTACAACGGTCGTGCGGTAAAGATTTTCTGTTTTGAGTTCAGGTCTATTATATTCTTTGGCACTAAAACAAGATTGCATTACTGCAACAAGCGCCAAAAGTAAAAAACCTTTGAATATATTAGTTTTCATAATTTTCGTTTAATGGTGAAAGGTTGTCATTAGCATTTTCGGTTGGAATTGGTTTTCCGGAAATTCGCTCTTGCAAACTTTGGAAAATCACAAATAAAACCGGAATTACAAATACTCCGAAAATGGTTCCGATTAGCATTCCGCCAACGGCACCCATACCAATCGAACGGTTTCCGACAGCTCCAACTCCAGAAGATAATGCCAAAGGCAATAATCCGAAAATAAATGCTAACGATGTCATCAAGATTGGTCGAAGACGTGCTTTTGCACCTTCAATGGCAGATTCCATCAAGTCCATTCCGTGACGTCGTCTTTGAATGGCAAATTCTACAATCAAGATGGCATTTTTGGCTAGTAAACCAATCAACATGATCAAGGCCACTTGGAAATAAATGTTGTTCTCCAATCCAGCAATTTTAATAAATCCAATAGCTCCGGCAATTCCGACAGGTAATGAAAATAATACTGACAATGGAACCAAATAACTTTCGTATTGTGCACTTAACAAGAAGTAAACGAAAATTAAACTTAAAAGGAAAACTCCAATAGCTTGGCTTCCGGCTAAAATTTCTTCTCTTGTCATCCCCGAAAATTCATAGCCGTAGGTTTGTGGCAAATGTTGGGCAGCAACTTCCTGAATCGCTTTAATAGCATCTCCAGAACTGTAACCCGGATTTGCTTTTCCGTTAACATTTACCGCTTTTAAAAGGTTGAAACGTGCCACAGCTTCTGGTCCGTAAATTCTTTTTAAATTGATGAATTGACTGATGGCAACTTGTTGTCCGTTAGCATTTCTAACAAAAATATGATTGATAGAATTTTCATCGGCGCGATCTTCCGGTTTAGACTGAATCATCACACGGAATTGTTTACCAAAACGGTTAAAATCAGTTGTGTATAATCCACCGTAATAACCTTGCATCGTATTAAAAATATCCGAAATAGCAACTCCGGCATCTTTAGCTCTTTCCACGTTAATATCCATTTGATATTGTGGGAAATTCGGGTTAAAGTTGGTCATGGCATATTGAATTTCCGGACGTGCATTTAACGCGGCTAAAAATTCTCCTGAAACCTGACTTACTTTTTGCCAACTATCATCACCTTTGTCCTGAATTTTTAATTCAAAACCGTCTGCAGTACCAAAACCTTGAACGCTTGGTGGTGTGAAAAATAATAATTTAGCGTCTTTAAATCCGGCAGTTTTGGCAAATAATTCGCCTACAATGGCGTCAACGGTTTGATTGTCTTCTGTTCTTTCGGACCAATCTTTTAAACTAATAACCGAAAACGCGTAAGAACCACCATTCACTCCATTAAGTAAACTAAATCCTACAACACTCATTCTGGCTTTAATCAATGGCATCGATTGAAAAACTGAATCCAGTTGATTTACCGCTAATTGGGTTTTTTCAAGAGTGGTTCCTGGAGGCATCGTCAAATCTGCCATGATAATTCCACGGTCTTCATTGGGGATAAATCCTGACGGTGTAGAACGGAAAAGCAATAAAGTGATTCCGGTAAAAACTACTAATCCTACAACCGTCACCCATTTTCTTTTTACCAAAAATCCAAGAGATTTCACATATTTGGCATTCATTTTATCGAAACCCGTGTTGAAAGCAATGAAAAATCTGTCTTTTAAATTTTTCTTTTTACCATGATGTTCTTTGTGTGGTTTTAAGAAAAGTGCACACAAAGCCGGACTCAAAGTCAATGCGTTTACTGCCGAAATCAAAATGGAAACCGCTAAAGTAATTGCAAATTGTTGGTAGAAAACTCCCGAAGGACCTCCTAAAAATGATACGGGAATAAATACTGCTGACATCACCAAAGTAATCGAAATAATCGCTCCGGTAATTTCGCTCATGGCAGAAAGTGTAGCTTCTTTCCCGGATTTTGCACCTTCGTCTAACTTGGCATGGACGGCTTCGACGACGACAATTGCATCATCCACCACAATACCAATTGCCAAAATCACCGCGAAAAGCGTCAACATATTAATCGAAAATCCGAAAAGTTGCAGGAAGAAAAATGTTCCCACAATCGCAACCGGAACCGCAATTGCCGGAATTAATGTAGAACGAAAATCCTGCAGAAACAAAAACACCACGATAAATACCAAGATAAATGCTTCAACTAAAGTTGAAATTACTTTGCTGATTGAGGCATCGAGGAAGGTTTTGGTATTAAAAGGAATTACATAATCAATTCCCTCCGGAAAATCCGCTTTGGATTCTTCCATAATGGTCATGACCTCTTCAACAATATCTTGCGCATTGGAACCCGAAGTTTGGAAAATTCCCACAGCAACTCCTTCTTTTCCCATACCAAAGTTTTTAGAACCATAATTAAACGCTCCTAATTCTACTTCGGCAACATCACGAAGATGAACGAAATTTCCATTTCCGGCAGATTTGATTACAATATCCTCATATTCTTCTGCGGTAGAAAGTCGGCCTTTGTATTTAATTACATATTCATAAACTCCTTCGGCATTTTCACCAAATTTTCCTGGTGCTGCTTCTACGTTTTGCTCGTTCAAAGCTGCCTGAACATCTTTTGGCGCAATGTTATAAGCCGTCATTTTTTCGGGGTCAAGCCAAATTCTCATCGAATAATCTCTGGCACCGAAAACGTTCACCTGACCAACACCTTTTACACGCTGAAGTCTTGGAACAAGATTAATTTTGGCATAATTCTGAACAAAAGTTCCATCATATTCTGGATTATTTGAAAACATCGAAAGGAACATCAAAGCTCCTGATTGACTTTTGAAAGTGGTAACTCCCGTTTGGACAACCGCTTGAGGCAGTTTGCTGGTGGCTCTCGAAACACGATTTTGTACGTTTACCGCAGCAATATCGGGGTTAACTCCTAATTCGAAAAAAACAGTAATTTTTGCCGAACCATCATTGGCTGCCGACGAAGTCATGTAGGTCATGCCTTCCACCCCGTTAATTTCTTCTTCTAACGGAATTACCACGGAATTTAAAACCGTTTCGGCATTCGCTCCAGTATAAGTTGCATTTACCTGAACCGTTGGAGGCGCAATTTCAGGGTATTGTTCGATTGGAAGTGAGGTCAATCCTAAAATACCTAAAATGGTAATTAAAATTGAAATCACGGTGGAAAGAACCGGTCTTTCTATAAATGTTTTAAGCATTGTTGTTGAAAATTATTTGGTAGGAATTGTGGTTGAAACAGAGTCTTTTGCAGTTGAAGCATTGGCGTTGGCTTGCGCTTCTTGCGGGGCAATTACCATATCGTCTTTTAATTTTGAAGCACCTTCAACAACCACTTTTTCGCCAGTTTTCAAACCTTCGGTTACAATAAAATTTAGTTCCGAAGTTCCATTGGTTTTAATAATTCTTGATTTTACTTTATTGCCATTTTCCACCACATAAATCATTTGTTTTCCTTGCATTTCAAAAACAGCATTTTGTGGCACGACAATTACATCTTCTTGAACAATTGGCAAACGTACGATTCCGCTCGATCCACTTCTCAAAATTCCTTCTGGGTTTTTAAATTCAGCTCTAAATTCCGTAGTTCCGGTAGTTGGATTTACTAATCCGTTCATGGTTGCAATTTTTCCTTTTAAATCATATTCTGAACCGTCAACTAAAAGCAATGATACTTCCGGAGCCGATTTTAATTTTTCAGCAGTAGTAGCTCCTTTAAAAGTTTTGTTGAAAAAAAGCAACTGTTTTTCGTTCATGGAAAAATAAGCTCTCACGACTTTGGTATCAGAAACTGTCGTCAAAGGCATTTCGCTTGTGGCACTTACCAAACTTCCTTCGCGATACGGCAATCCTCCAATAACGCCATCAACCGGAGAAGTGATCGTTCCGAAACCAATGTTTGCCGCAATACTTCCGTAATTGCTTTTGGCTTGCGCCAAACGAGCTTTTGCGGTTTCAAGCTGCACATTAGAAATAATTTTTCTGTCAACTAAAGGTTTCAATCTGTCCACCTCAACTTGTGCAGCATTTACGGCAGCTTTTGCAGCAGCGGCATCTTGATTTAAAGTTTGGGTTTCAAGTTTAAAAAGCAATTGTCCTTTGCGAACTACTTGTCCTTCATCGACATAAATTTTTTGAATAAATCCGTTTACTTTTGGGCGAATTTCTACATTTTGCTGACCTTCAAGATTAGCAGTATATTCTTGATAAACAGTGGCATCTTGTTGCGTTACAGTTTGCACCGGAAAAGGCATTGGACCTTGCGGTTGCTGCGCTTGTTCTTCTTTTTTCCCGCAGGAAATTAAAACTAAAACAGCAGCAATTGTGCTAAAAATAGACTTGTTTTTCATTATGAAAAAATATAAATAGGGGTTGATTATTCGGTTTTTTTGTTCTCGAGTTCCTTGAATTGATTGATGGTTTTGAGCAATAACGCTTCCATTTCAATCACGTGTTGTTTGTAAGTATTCGTACGGTGCATTTCAATTTGCGCCACAGAACATTGTGCAGTTTTGCCACGATAATCCAGTAATTTGTCAATGATTTGTTTTTCAAAAGCAATCATTTTCAAATAATTATCAAATCGTTCGCTGAAAGGTGCCGGACGGTAAAATTTTTTGCGTTCGCCGGTTTGTGTGAAATAATGAATTTTGCCCATTTTTTGAAGCAAATTCAAATTTGTCGAAACGCTACTTTTGCTCGCGCCAGTCATCTCGATTAAATCCTCGAAAGAAATTTTTTTAGAACAAGAATCTAAAATTAAAATCCCCAAAATGCGCGATGCCAAAGGCGGCAAATGCATAATGGTTTCAAAGTGAACTCCAAATTGTTCAATAAGTTCTGCGCGATCTTTTTCAATACTCATCTTCGGCTTACTAAAAATTTCGGCAAAGATAAAGTTGGTTCGGCAATTACCGAACTAAACGAACTTAAATTTTTGTTAAAAAGATTTTACGTAATTGTGAAGAGAAGTTTCAATTTTTTATTTCAAAATTTCGATGTTAACCCGCATTTTCGCTCGGCTTTTCGGATCGCTGATTTCCTGATACGCCTTTTTTGCCATATCAATTTCAAAACCTCCCGAAAAAGGACCACGGTCGTTAATTTCCACCACCACTGATTTGTTG
This sequence comes from Bacteroidota bacterium, assembly GCA_023387965.1. GTDB lineage: Bacteria > Bacteroidota > Bacteroidia > Flavobacteriales > Flavobacteriaceae > Flavobacterium. The sequence continues at coordinate 18,882 of JAEWHE010000027.1, forward strand.
TTGCTCAAATTGGTCACGCGAACTTTCGTGCCAAACGGTAGTTTTTTGTGAGCTGCAGTAAATTTATTATTGCTAAAAGTTACACCACTTGCAGTTTTTCTGCCGTTAAATTTATCAGCGTAAAAACAAGCGGTCACATTTTTTTTATACATTTTTCCGGAACCATAGTTTTTAGCAGAAGAACATCCTACTGCTAAAAAGATTCCCAATAAAAAAAGCAATAATCTGGCTTTCATCTTATTGAATGATTTCGAGTGTTACTTTCATCGCGCCACCATAACGACTTGGAGCAATATCCATAAACGCTTTTTTAGAAAGATCGATGTCTTTTCCTTTAACAAATGGACCTCTGTCAGTCACTTCAACCACAACAGATTTTCCGGTTTTTTCACTGGTAACCCGAAGTTTGGTACCAAAAGGAAGTTTGCGATGTGCGGCAGTATATTTTTTATTGTCAAAAATTTTTCCGCTTGCGGTACGACGTCCGGTAAATTTATCGGCGTAATAGGAAGCATTTGCGCTTTTTTTGAAAAGCTTGTACTTTTTAGATTCCTCAATTTTGAGGCTATCTGTCATCATGGCTTTTTTCAGTGAATCTTGCATCACTTTGGTATCAGCCATTACTTTTTGAGGGGCTTTTTGTGGCGGATTTTTTTGTACAGGCGTTTTTTGAAGTACCGTAGCATTTGCCAACAATGCAACAAACAATGCAGAAAGAATTATCGTAATCTTTTGTTTCATGACGTATATTTTAAAATTTAGGCGTCTCAATGATTTATAATTATCAAACCCTTAACAATTATCATACCTAAATGAAAAAAGCCCAAAACGGGCTTTGATTTTTATTTTATGCGAACCATTGCGACCACGGAATTCGGGACAAAAGCAATAAAGTCCCTATTGCATAGAAAATGGCAATTTTCTTAAATTTCGCAGAAGATTCAACCGCTTTTTTATGTTTACTCCAACCAATTGTAATAAAAATGACGGCCAAAATATTGACAAAAGGATGTTCAACTGCTAATAATCGTATTTCAGAATTTCCCATGATTTCCTTCATGCCCAAACTCGAAAACAGCGAAAATCCTTTAGGCGAAACAAAATAAAGTGCCAAACCTAAAACCAATTGAATATGCGAAGCAATTAAAGCAAACATCGCAATTCTTCGGTCTTTCGGGTTGAACTCATTTTTAGCAGAAAGTCCTATAAATGAATTGATTACTGCAACAATTAAAGTAAGAATTGCTACGTAAGCAACACCTGAATGCGATTCTAAAATAAATTTATAAGCGTCCATTTTTGTAAGTTTTATTTTTACAAATATATTTAAAATTTATTTCGGTGGATTTTTTGACGAATTCCCAACTGCAATTCATATCGATTATAAATTGTGATTTTTAACAAATTAACATTTCTTTAAATTTTAAACTGCGTTCAATCTTACCGATTGTATTATTTTTGCGAAAATGGCAAAGCAAAGGATTTACATACTTGTTTTTTTGTTTCTGGCTTTCGCCGGAATTTTCTGCCATGCGGCAAATGCCAACACAGTTTCGCTGAAGGTCAATGCTTCTGAATTTCTTTCAAATAAAAAATTAAACCAGAAGGTTTTACAGTTTTCTTCGAAAGAAAAATTCCAGTCGCAAAATAATTCGGGTGAAACGTTTCGGGAAACTTTGGCGAAAGCCGTAAAAGCGAGAAAATCATTTAGTTCGGCTGACCAAATTCCGGTTCTGGAAAGCTTCAACTTTTTGCAATTCGAGAACTTTCCGGATTTATTTTTTGCCGAAAAAGAAGTTTATTTTCCTCTAAAAAACCTCCATCATTTTTATCATTTTATTGCTTTTTGGTAAGTAAAATTCGTTTTGAATCAACTTGAAAAATTTTCAACGAACTAAACTTCCCTTTATATGACTGCAGAAAAAACCGCCGAAGCTTCGCATCACCTTTATCCTTTAATCAGCGACTTAGGACTAATATTGTTAACCGCCGGAGTTGCGATTTTAATTTTTAAAAGGATCAAACAGCCCTTGGTTTTGGGTTACTTGATTGCGGGTTTTCTATCCGGTCCTTATTTTACGCTTTTCCCTTCCGTTCAAGACAAGCAAAATGTGGAAGTTTGGGCTGAAATCGGGGTGATTATTCTTCTATTTTCTTTAGGCTTAGAATTTAGTTTCAAAAAACTGATGAAAGTTGGCGGAACCGCTTCCATCACGGCTTTGGTACAAATAATTTCCATGGTTTTCTTGGGTTATTGGTGCGGAAATTTGATGGGTTGGTCTTTTATGGACAGTATTTTTCTGGGTGTGATTTTGTCGATTTCATCTACCACGATTATTCTTCGGGCGTTTGACGAATTAGGTGTGAAAACACAAAAATTTGCCGGAATTGTTTTTGGTGCTTTGATTGTTGAAGATATTGTGGCAATCTTAATGATGGTGCTACTTTCGACCATTGCGGTAAGCCAACAATTCTCGGGAATGGAATTATTTTACAGCGTTTTAAAATTATTTTTCTTCTTGATTTTATGGTTTGTGGGCGGTATCTTTTTTATCCCAACATTGCTGAAAAAAGCCCGAAATCTATTAAGTGATGAAACGTTACTCATTGTTTCCTTAGCGCTTTGCTTGATGATGGTAATTTTGGCCACAAAAGCAGGATTTTCGCCAGCTCTTGGAGCTTTTATCATGGGTTCCATCATTGCCGAAACTACAAAAGCCGAACGAATTGAACATTTGATAAAACCGGTAAAGGATTTATTTGGAGCAGTTTTTTTCGTGTCGGTTGGGATGTTGATTAACCCGGAAACGCTGGTAGAATATGCTTTTCCGGTGGCTATCATTACGTTACTAACCGTTTTTGGAAAAACTTTTAGTTCTACAATTGGTTCTTTAATTTCGGGGCAACCGTTGAAACAGTCTTTGCAAACCGGAATGAGCTTGGCACAAATTGGAGAATTTTCTTTTATTATCGCTACTTTAGGAATGAGTCTTGGCGTGACCAGCGATTTTCTATACCCAATCGTGGTAGCGGTTTCGGCGGTTTCAACGTTTACAACTCCGTTTATGATTAGGCTTTCAGTGCCAACTTACAATAAGCTTGAGAAAATTCTTCCGAAAAAAATAACCAATGCCATTGAAAGTTACAGCTCGAGTTCGCAAACGATTAAAGCTACGAGTAATTGGGTGCAATTTTTACGGGCAAATATTTTGCAAATCATCATTCACTCGGTTTTGATTGTCGCTTTAATTTTACTTTCGTCCCGAATTTTATTGCCGATGATTAATGGTTCTCAATGGGGAAATATTGCGATTGCAGTGGCAACGTTAATTGTTATTTCGCCGTTTTTGTGGGCTTTATCTGTGCGAAAGATTGCCGTGGAAGCTTATGAAGAATTGCGAAAAGAGAAAAAATTTAAAGGTCCGGTTTACATTTTGCAACTCATCAGAATTTTGTTTGCGGTGTTTTTCATAGGATTGTTGCTTAATAGTTTCTTCTCGAATTTTATTTCGTTTGCGGCTTTAGTATTATTGTTTGTAACGTATTTAATTTTTCCGAAGAAATTACAAAACCTTTACGATAGATTAGAAAACCGATTTATTGAAAATTTGAACGACCGCGAAAACGAAGAAGCGCAATTGAGCAAGCGCGAACTTTCGCCTTGGGATGCCCACATTACTACTTTTGAAATTAAACAAGATGCGTCATTTTTAGGAAAACCTTTGGTGGAATTGTCGCTTCGGGAAAAGTTAGGAATTAACATTGCGGCAATCGTTCGTGGTAATACCACGATTAACGTTCCGAATAGAAACGAGACGATTTTTCCTGGCGATATTTTGTACATCATTGGCACTGACAGACAAATTGATAAGTTTAAAGTGTACCTCAATCAAAACAAAATTCCGGCGCTTGAAAACCATAGCGAAATGGTGCTGAAAACTTTTGAGTTGAAAAATCCAAATTTTATTGGAAAAACCATTAGAGAGTCGCAACTTCGCGAAAAAACTGACGGTTTAATTGTAGGCATTGAACGCGGAGGACAAAGGCTGATAAACCCTGAATCTCACGAGGTTTTAGAGGAAAACGATATTTTATGGATCGTTGGCGATTTGAAAAAAATGAACTCGATTACCCTAAACACACATTAATATTTATTTTATTTTTATTTTCTGATGGAAAACTTTGATTGGAAACAGCTTATTAACCCCGAATTTTACATTGCCATGGAAATTGGTGGCGTAAGCATTGGGTTATACGTAGTATTATTTATTGTATTTGCCGAAACGGGTCTTTTTGCAGGGTTTTTCTTACCTGGAGATAGTTTGCTTTTTTTAGCTGGAATTTACAGCCGTGAATTGGTAGAAAATTTTACGACTATTGAGAGCGATTTTGGAAATGTGGCGTTATTGGCAACATTGGTGGCCCTTGCCGGAATTTTAGGAAATAGTGTTGGTTACTGGTTTGGTGCCAAAAGTGGTTGGTATCTTTATAAAAAAGAAGATAGTTTTTGGTGGAAGAAAAAATATTTGGAGCAATCCCGAGTGTTTTTTGAAAAATACGGTGGCAAAGCGATTATCATTGCCAGATTTTTACCGATTTTGAGAACATTTGCCCCAATTATCGCCGGAATTGTTCAAATGGATAAAAAGCGATTTATGTTTTACAACATTTTGAGTTCTTTCATTTGGTCGTTCGGGTTGATAATGGCGGGACACTATTTATATGAATTATTTTTGAAAAAATGGGGCATCGATCTTAAAAGCCACATCGAAATTATCATTATCATCATTGTTTTGGTAACTACTGTTCCACTGATTTTGAAATTTATCAAAGGAAATAAGGAAACAAACGAAGAAGCTTAAAATACAATCCCCGACATTCCGGGATTTTTTATGGTTTGGAGGGAATTTATTTTGATATGTTTCAACCAACAAAAAATGTGTTTCTGTTTCAAAAAAAAACCTCCCGAAATAATTCAGGAGGTTTTCTTCATTTTAAACTAACAAACGTATGAAAACTAAAAGTTATATCTGATGGTGAAATTCCAAGTTCTTCCTAATCCGTAGAAACCTTGGTTAGCGTCTGCCAAACCGTTGATTAATCTTCCTGCTGATTCGTAGGTTGATAAATCGGTGGTGCTTGTTGGGTTGATTCTATCAGTAGTTTTGATGTTGGTTCTAGCTTCGGAAATATAAATTTCGTGGAAAAGGTTGTTTACATTTAATCTGAAATTTAAAGATTCGTTTTTGGCTTCTCCTAATAATAATTTATACGAAATCCCGGCATCTACAATCCCGAATGATGGTAATTGCAAGTTTTCTTTCACAGCTCCAACATTTGAATATAAATTATCATAAAATCTATAATCAGCATCGATTGAAAACCTTTGTGCTGGACGAACTACAAATCCAGCTCCAGCCGTGAATTGTGCGGCATCTCCTACTTTTCCGCCATCAACATCACGAGAGTTTTCTGCTAACGTGTTTCTGTCTTCGTCTCTAATTACGTTTACAGAATTTCCTTGGTATTCCCAATTTCCAACTGAAACAAATCCTCTTAAATCTAACATTGTAAACGGTTTTGCAGTGAAATCAAACTCAACACCTTGGTGTAATTGTTCCACACCTTGATTAGTTGTAAAAATTTGGTCACCTACAACAAGACTTGGATATGTTTCTAAATCTGCAGCAACAGCCACTCTTGAACTTGTCGTAACACGGTCTTTCCAAGAAGTTCTGTAAGCATTTACGTTAGCTGAAAAATATTGGCTTTTAAAACTATAACCAGCTTCAAGACCTAAAATCTTTTCGTTTTCAGTTAACGGGTTGATTTGGTTGGTAAAATTCAAATAAATATTATCGTGGTAAGGTTGACGAGAATAGTAACCTGCATTTACATAAACCGAATTTTGTTCGTTAATATTGAAGCTTCCACCGGCTTTTAAGTTGTAACCCACATTGTTCACTTTTTCTGAATCTTCTGCTTCCGGAAGATAATCATAACGGTCGAAACGTTGGTGGCTTTGTGTAGAAACTGCTCCTTGGAAAAATGTCGAAAATACGTCGGTAGCATATTCAATTTGCCCGAAAAGACCTCCGTAAGAAATTCTTTCGCTGTTGTCGTAATCAATTCGTTGGTTTTCGCCTACAGAATTAAAGGTAGATAACCAAGGATCGATTCTTTGGTGTTCCGTAACAGTTCTTGGCACGTTTGGTTGTGCAACTTGGTGAGAAAAATCTCTCAATCCACGTGTTTCTGTCCAGTTATTTAATCCTAAAAAATTATTTACTTGACGGTAATGTGTTCCGTAGTAAGTTCTTAAATCTGCTCCAACGTTTAAGGTTAAATTTTGATTGATTTGATGCTCAAAATTTGAAACCAAACCGTACCAGCTATGATTATTTACCGAAGAACGAATTAAGTACGATTGTCCATCGCCTTGAACGCCATCGCCAACTGCTTCATTTCTGTCCACGATTGCATCCCAATCAATTTGTCCGTCAGTACGAATAGCCGAAGCACCGTAGTTTCCGGTTCCACCACCACGTCCCCAAGAAGCATACAATACAGTTGAAAGCTCAGATTTTTCGCTAATAATCCAATCCCAGTTTAAATTGGCAACAGGTTTGTGGTAAAAATTAGTTCTTTCAGAAAGGTATTCTCCGTTAAGAGTTCCCCAGTTATTGTTGTATTTTCTTCCGTAAGTTTGGTAATCCGAAAGTCTTTTGGTAAAATTTTGATCGTGTCTCTGCGGAGCACCAGTAATCAAAAAGTTAAAATTGTGTTTGTCCGAAGGTTTGTATCCAAAGGAAATAAAATAATTTTGTCCTTCCCCACGAGTTCCATCGTTATAACCATCACCTTGCCAATGTGTTAACATCACACTAACTCCAAAATTACTATCCATCAATCCAGAATTGTAAGCTACAGTAGTTTTTAAATAATCGTCATTTGCAACTCCCGCAGAAATAAATCCGCCTTCTCTCATAGAAGTTGCTCTGGTGATAAAGTTTACGGTTCCACCTACAGAAGAAATTGCCAATTTAGACGAACCCAAACCACGTTGAATTTGAATCATGTTAGCAATATCAGCCATTCCAGACCAGTTTGACCAATACATCAAACCATCTTCCATACCATTAATAGGTTGACCATTTAACAAAAATGCGGTGTTATCTTGCCCAAAACCACGAACCACGATTCTCGAATCTCCAAAACCTCCTGCTTGTCCGGCAACATAAACGGATGGCGTGTTGACCATAGTTTGCGTAATATCTGCAGAACCAACTTTATCCTGAATTTCTTGAGCTGTTAAGTTTGAAACCGCAATTGGCGTTCTTCTGTCATTAGCAAGGTCAATAATTCCGCGACCTACAATCACTACTTCATCTAATTGACTTGCATCAGTAGCTACACTAATTTCTCCAAGATTTACAGTTTGTCCCGAAGTTCCAGAAAAAGCAACCTTTTTGGTCACATAACCAATAAAAGAAATAGTTACGTTTCCAGAAGTTGTATTAGAAGTAATTTCAAAATTTCCGTCAATATCCGTTGACGTAGAACCTCCCGGAACCAAAATATTTGCTCCTGGAAGTGGCGAGTTCATTTGGGTGTCAACTACCTTTCCTACGATTTTAGTTTGAGCCTGAATCGCCGAAAAGCAAAGCATCAGCAACCCAGTAAATAAAAGCTTTTTTAAATTTTTCATTTGTACGATTGATTATGTATTGTTTACGGCACAAATTTCTTTAGTAATTTTTTAACAAAGATTATCTCAGTATTAAGCAACTGCAAACTTTCTCAAAGTACGAAAACGTAAAAGCCCCCGGATTACGGAGGCTTTCTTTACAATTTTTTAATGTTCTAAAATTTGGTGAAAATTATTTTTTCAAATAACGTTTCAGCAAATTATGGGTAGAACTATCATGATTATTAATTTCCGAAGTATTGATTTCCGATAAAATACTGTTTGCCAATTGTTTTCCTAACTCAACACCCCATTGATCGTAGCTGAAAATATTCCAAATAATTCCTTGCACAAAAATTTTATGTTCGTACAAAGCAATAATGGATCCAAGAGATTCCGGAGTTAATTTATCGATTAACAAAGTATTAGTTGGCTTATTTCCTTGGAAAATTTTAAATGGAGTCAGATAATCGGCTTGACCAGAAGATACGCTGGTTTTAGAAAATTCGGCTCTAACTTGCTCTTCGGTTTTTCCGTTTAAAAGCGCTTCGGTTTGGGCAAAAAAGTTCGACATCAATTTATCATGATGGTCTTTGTTACCGTGAAGTGAGTTTATAAAACCAATAAAATCCGTCGGAATTAACTTTGTCCCTTGATGAATTAATTGAAAAAATGCGTGTTGCGAATTAGTTCCGGGTTCACCCCAAATAATCGTTCCGGTTTGATAATTCACCGGATTTCCGTCGCGACCTACGCTTTTCCCATTGCTTTCCATAATTCCTTGTTGGAGATATGGCGCTAATTTTTGCAAATATTGTGTGTATGGAATCAAGGCTTCGCTTTCGGCACCGAAAAAATTATTGTACCAAATGCTCAACAAAGCCAATATTACCGGGAGATTTTTGTCAAAATCTTCATTTTTAAAATGCTCGTCCATTTCGTGAGCACCTTTCAACAATTTATCGAAATTATCAAAACCAACTGCCAACGCGATAGACAAACCTACAGCACTCCAAAGCGAAAATCTTCCGCCAACCCAATCCCACATTGGGAAAATATTATCTGAAGCAATGCCAAATTCCGTCACTTTCTCAATATTAGTAGAAACCGCCACAAAATGTTTGGCCACGTCTTGTTGCGTAGCCGTTTTTAAAAACCATTTCTTTATCGTTTCAGCATTCGACAAGGTTTCTTGCGTGGTAAATGTTTTGGAAACGATGACAAATAGAGTGGTTTCAGGATTTAATTTTTTAATTTTTTCCTGAACGTGATCGCCATCAACATTGGAAACAAAATGAACATTAAGGTGATTTTGGTAAAAAGCCAATGCTTCAACCGCCATTGCCGGACCTAAATCCGAACCACCAATTCCAATATTCACTACATCCGTGAATTTTTTTCCCGAAAAACCTTTTCTTTCACCCGAAATAATTTCGTGGCAAAAACCTTTAATTTTTTGTTTTACGGCAAAAACTTCCGGCATCACATTTTGACCTTCGACAAAAATTTGAGCATTTTCAGGAGCTCGCAAAGCGGTATGTAAAACGGCTCTATTTTCAGTTTGATTAATAGCTTCACCTGAAAAATATTGGGAAATTGCTTTTTTAAGTTCCATTTCATCAGCCAATTCCAGAAGGTATTTCAGGGTTTCTTCGGTAATGATATTTTTGCTAAAATCTACGTAAAAATCTTTCCACTGAATCGAAAATTTTTCAGCACGTTGCGTATCTTGAGCAAACATTTCTTTCATTGACGCATATCGCATTTTATCATAAAAATGTTCGCGAAGTTTCTCCCAAGCTACTGTTCCGGAAGGATTTGTTGTTGCTAAAGCCATTGTAAGTTATTTTGTTTTTGAGTTTTTCGGGCTCAAAATTAAGAATTAGTTTGATTTAAATTTTATTGCAGCTACGCTGTCGAGCTCTTTTTTCATGGGTTCCATTTCTGCCAAAAATCTTGATTTATATTTGGCTTCCATAGGAATTGAATTGGGTAATTTTTGTTTTAAAGCATCCACCTGAACGCCATTTTTCCAAAAACGGTAACAAACGTGAGGACCTGTTGCCAAGCCTGTGCTTCCTACTTTTCCAATTACATCGCCTTGCGAAACGCGTTGCCCACGACGAACTAAAATTTTCGACATGTGTAAATATTGTGTGGAATAAGTGGAATTGTGCTTTACTTTCACATAATTTCCGTTTCCAGCTGTATAACCTGTTTGTTCCACAACACCATTTGCAGTGGAAACAATTGGAGTGCCGTGTGGTGCCGCGTAATCCGTTCCTTTATGGGCTTTCCAACGATGTTGAACCGGATGGAAACGTCTGGCGGAAAATTTTGAAGAAATTCTAAAACCAAATTTCAATGGCGCTTTTAAAAACATGGTTTTCAAAACTTTACCTTCTTGGTCATAATAATTTACTTTGGTAGAAGTGGTATCTTGTTTAAAAGGAAATGCATATATTTTTTTGCCTTTGTGAACAAAAAACGAAGCGTCTAAACTTTCAACACCCACATAAACGGAGTCGTTGATGTATTTTTCGTTGAAAGTTACCGCAAATTGATCTCCTTTTTGAATTTTGAAAAAATCAATAGAATAGGCATAAATGCTGGCCAACTTTTGCGCAAGCGAAGCATCAACCCCGGCAGCATTTAGCGTTTCGGAGAGAGAACCTTCAATTTGAGTCGCAATCGTTCGTTTTTTTATGGAAATGGGTTTGGTTTTGTTGTAAGCCACGATAGAATCGCGCAAATCAATCACGCTGTATTCAATATTGCTTCGCTCGTAAATAAAAATTTGAACTGGGTTTGGAGCTGTTTTAGACTTTAGAATCGTGTAAAGTTTTCCGGCTCTAATGTCTCTAAATTTAAACGAATCGCGAGCTTTCTCGGTAATTTCATGAACGCGCAAATCTCCCAATTGGTGTTTTTGCATGATGGTTCCAAAAGTTTCGCCGCTTTTGACAGTATCTCTTTCGACCTTAAAATCATTGAGGGTAAACCCAAATTCTTTAATGATGGGATCCTTTTTTACGATTGCTTTTGGTGTAGTTGTGGTATTTTCGCCTTTTTTGTCGCACGAAAAAACCAGCAACAGTGATAAAAGGGCTAAAACTTTGTAATTCAAACCTTAATTTTTTGTGATTATACTTTTTTTTCTTCGCCCCAATTGGCTAATTCAGCTTCCGACCAAAGTTCGGGGAAAAATATTCTTCTCTGGTATTTGGGGTGCATGTATTTTTTCCAATCGCTTCCTCCAGTTGCTTCGCCATCGCCTTTGCCACTTTGATCAATATATTTTTTGGCAGTATTTAGATGTTGCATGACCCATGTGATGTTCACGGTATGGTCATAATGTCTCATGGCATTTACTAGATCTGGGTTTTTTTGATCGGATTCCGGCAATTCTTTAAATTTTCTCCAAACGTTAATGGTATTATACTCTTCCATATAACTCAAAAACTGTGATTTATATTTTGCCTCAAACGCTTTTAACAGATAAGATTTTTCTCCAGTTTTGTAATCTTTTCCAGCAGCTTGCCAATATAAATGCTCTAAAGCATGTTCGTATGGAGTGTTTCGGTCGATCGTTGCGCGATATCTGTAATCAATTAAATTAATTAAATCAGTTGAAGCAAATTCGATTAAACGGTATTGTGCACTTTGAAATCCACTTGCGGGAGTTAATGTATTGCGGAACTTCATGTATTGATCCACTTCCATTCCATCACCCATAATATTAAATGACGTAGTCAACATATTAAAGTATCGACTTATTCGCATTAATTTTTCGGTGAAATAGTCAGTTGCGGGTTTTGGCGTATGACAAAGTTGGTCAATTTCCCATAAAATCATTTTAAAAAGCAACTCATTTACCTGATGGTACATGATAAAAACCATTTCGTCAGGAAGTGTTGTTCTCTGAGTTTGAAGGTTGAGCAATGCATCAGTTTGGATATAATCCCAATAAGTAATGGGTTTAGACCAAAGCAAACCTTCCAGATGCGTTTCCGTTTTTTGGTCAATAGCCGAAAATTTTTCTTCCAATTGATCCAATTGATTTTTAAGTTGGGGGGTGATTTCCATGTTATTCTGCTAATACTCTAAATGGTTTTTGAAGCCCGCGAAATCCATCGAGATCTGCTTTTAACGAACCTACCGCGAGACTGGCTTTTATTCGAAGGGGCACTTTATTTTCGTCATCTGATATCCAGACAGTTAAACTTTCCTCTTCTTTAAAAACCCTTCCCGCTTGAACGTACGGGCGAAAAATCATCGCATTAATTTTTCCAAATTTAGTTTTTAATATTTCTTTACCCATAAATTTTAACTTAAACTTTGTGGTTTCGTCGTCAAAAAACATATCGATGGTGATGGATTCGCCTTCTTTGAGCTTGTCGATATTAGGGTGATTTCGCAAATAATAAAATGAAGAAACAATGTCTTGAACGTTTTCCGGTACCGAAATTGTTTTTTCGGTTTTTCTTTTGTAGTCTTTTACCAAAACATTATTGGCACTTTGATTGAAAAAGCCTTCTTGGTTTTTAGTGTAACCGCCTTCATTGATTTTTCTGACAAATTGATATGGTTTTCCTGTTTTTTTGTCAAAATAGCTTTGATAATCGTCATTTACTTTAAAGAAAAATTTGGTCATTCCCGTAGTGTAACCGTTCCCGACTGCATGGAAAACTTTTTTGTTATTTTTGGTAGCTTCCTTAAGTTCAAGTGTGGCGTAACCCGCATTTACCAAGCCATAATGGATTCGGAATTTAAACCATTCGCCTACATCAAATGAATTGGTTTGTGCCTGAAGGGTAGAAATTGATAGGAGTAATATTGCTAATATTTTTTTCATAACGTAAAGATATTCTGTTTTTTTATACTGAATATACAATTTCTGTTCCAAATTAACAAAACAAAAAAACCCAGCCAAAAAATGACTGAGTTTTTATGCTATTAACCAACCAAAAAACTATAAATTATGAAAATCTACATAAAATTCAAAGGGAACCACCCTTCTCTTTTTGCGAGTGCAAAGGTACATAGATTTTGCATTATTCCAAATGAAAAATAAAATTTAACAATTATTTTTCAAAAATAACGTTTTCGGAAGGGCGTTTTTTGTCAAATTGTCAATATTAATATTATTTGATTATAAAGTTCCTCGCTTTTCTTGCTCTCTTTCGATAGATTCAAAAAGTGCTTTAAAGTTACCAGCTCCAAAACCGCGAGCTCCCATTCTTTGGATGATTTCAAAGAAAAGAGTCGGACGATCTTCAACTGGTTTAGTGAAAATTTGCAACAAATAACCTTCTTCATCCGCATCAATCATGATTCCGAGTTTCTGAAGTTCGTTAATATCCTCTTTAAATTTATCCATGTGGTCTTTCAACCTGTCAGGAATTGCGTCATAATATGCTTGTGGTGGCGTACTCAAAAATTCTACTCCACGAGATTTCATGTCGGCTACTGTTTTCAAAATATCATCGGTTGCTACCGCAATATGTTGCACGCCTTCATCTTCGTAGAAATCCAAATATTCCTCAATTTGCGAACGTTTCTTACCATTAGCCGGTTCGTTGATTGGAAACTTAATTCTACCATTTCCGTTGCTCATCACCTTAGACATCAATGCAGAATATTCTGTAGTAATTTGCTTGTCGTCAAAAGAAAGGAAATTTACAAATCCCATCACATCTTCAAACCATTTTACAGCTTCGTTCATACGATTCCAACCTGTGTTTCCAACCATGTGGTCAATATATTTCAACCCAACAGGTTCTGGATTGTAGTCGGATTTCCATTCAACGTATCCTGGTAAAAAGATTCCGTTATAATTTTTACGTTCTACAAATACAAAAACAGTTTCTCCGTAGGCACCATAAATTCCGGCACGAACAACTTCGCCATTTTCATCTTTTTCAACCGTTGGATCAAAATAAGGTTTTGCGCCACGTTGTGTTGTTTCTTCAAAAGATTTGCGAGCGTCTTCAACCCAAAGAGCAACAACTTTTACGCCATCGCCGTGTTTTTTTACGTGTTCACCAATTGGATTATTACTGTTTAAAGCGGTTGTTAAAACCAAACGGATTTTGTCTTGCTTTAAAACATAGGAAGCTCTGTCCCGAACTCCTGTTTCTAAACCTGAATATGCCAGCGATTGAAATCCGAAAGCGGTTTTGTAAAAATGTGCGGCTTGTTTGGCGTTTCCTACGTAAAATTCTACGTAGTCTGTTCCTAATAATGGTAAAAAATCTTGAGCTCCTTCGAAGATTTTTTCTAGTCCGTATTCTACTGATTTTATTTCGTTCATAATATTATCTTTTTAAAATCGTAAACGATTTGTTTTTTTTTGCGAACTTTTCAAAAGTTCTTTTTGTTTGATTTTTAGCCCCGATTGTAGTGGAAATCCTGAAATTAGAAAATGCTTTGCAATTTTCTAATTTTAGATTGAAACGAAAAGCGGGAAAATGGATGGCTGAAAATGCCTGACCTTTCGCTTCAAAAAAATTTATTCCACCCAAGATTTATAATATTCGCCATCGTCTAATCCCATGGCTTCGGCGGTTACCATCAACGGACGGAAGGTATCGACCATAACGGCCAATTCTTCGGTGATGGTTTGACCAATGCTTCGCTCCATTGCTCCAGGTGCGGGACCATGCGGAATTCCTTTTGGATGCAAGGTGATGTGACCTTGTTCGATGTTGTTTCGGCTCATAAAATCGCCATCGACATAGTATAAAACCTCATCGCTATCGATGTTGCTGTGGTTGTAAGGTGCCGGAATTGATTTTGGATGATAGTCATACAATCTTGGGCAAAACGAGCAAACTACAAATGTTGACGTTTCAAAAGTTTGGTGAACCGGAGGCGGTTGGTGAACACGACCAGTTATAGGCTCGAAATTGTGGATGCTGAAAGCGTAGGGAAAATTATATCCGTCCCAACCGATTACGTCAAAAGGATGCGTGGCATAAACCACCTCGTGTAACATTCCTTCTTTTTTTATTTTGATCACGAAATCTCCTTTTTCATCAAATGTTTCGATGGTTTCGGGCAATTTAAAATCGCGCTCGCAAAAAGGTGAATGCTCTAAATGTTGACCTGACTGGTTTTTATAGCGTTTCGGTGTATAAAATGGAGCAAAAGATTCTACGTAAAACAAGCGGTTTTCTTCGGTATCAAAATCAATTTGGTAAATAATCCCACGAGGAATTATAAGGTAATCTCCGTATTCAAACGGGATGTTTCCCATCATGGTTCGAAGTGTTCCGGTTCCTTTATGGACGAAAATCATTTCGTCTGCATCGGCATTTTTATAGAAATATTCTCGTAAAGATTTTTTTGGTGCTGCCAAACCAATGGTACAATCGCGGTTGACGAGCATCGCTTTTCGACTGTCGAGAAAATCGTCTTCAGGTTTTAATTCGAAACCTTTCAGCAAAAGCGATTTGATGTTTTTATCAATGGCAATTTTTGGCTCAACGTTTTTCGAACTGCGAATTTCTTTAACCTGAGTTGGTCGATGAACGTGATACAAAAGCGAGGAATGTCCGTGAAAACCTTCGGTTTCAAACAATTGTTCGTAATAAAGTCCGCCGTTTGGTTTTTCGAATTGTGTATGTCTTTTCTGTGGAAATTCTCCTAATTTATGATAGATAGGCATAACTTTTTAATTTGATAATTATTTAATGAGATAATTTGATAATTGAGGCAATTCAATCGATAACGAAACTCGTTATCTAATTATTTAATTGCCGAATTACCCAATTGAACTCATTCCGGATTTCTTTTGATAAAAAATTTTAAATGCGGCAAAAGTCCTGACCAAATTGTATTCATAGCAACAAATATCGGAAAAATTAATCGTTTTCGCTTTTATATTATCAATTTTTTAATGGAAACAAAAAACGCCGACAAAATATTTTCTGCCAGCGTTTGTTCACAAATTTGTATGTATTATAAGTTTTTTAACTTAGAATTATTTTTTCCGTAGAAGAAATAAATTGCCACTCCAAGCACCATCCATCCTAATAATCGCAACCAGCTTTCGCCAGGAAGTGAATACATTAGGTAAAAACAAACAACGATTCCCGCGATTGGCACAAATGGCACTAACGGAACTCTGAAAGATCTTGGAGCGTCAGGCATCTTTTTTCTCATAATTAAAATTCCAAGACAAACCAACGAGAAAGCGAACAAGGTTCCGATACTTACCATGTGTCCCAAATCTTTAATTGGAACAAATCCTGCAAAAATGCTCACGAAGACCATGAAGAAAATATTGGTTTTCCAAGGCGTTCTAAATTTTGAGTGAATTTGCCCAAAAAATCCTGGCAATAATCCGTCGTTACTCATTGAATAAAAAACACGGCTTTGCCCCATTAACATTACCAGAATTACTGAGGTGTAACCCGCTAAAATGGCCACGATTAAACCGGTTTGTAAAAAAGTATAACCTGTTACGGCAAATGCTGTTGCTGCGGGTGAAGCATCACCTTTAAATTGTGAATACGGCACCAAACCTGTCATTACGTAAGAAAAAAGTACATAAAGAATGGTACAAATTACCAAAGATCCCAAAATTCCGATTGGCATTCCTTTTTGTGGATTTTTAGCTTCTTGAGCGGCTGTTGAAACGGCATCAAAACCAATGAAGGCAAAGAAAACCAAACCTGCTCCTGCTGCAATCCCTGAGATTCCTCCAAATTCTCCCACTTTATTTCCGGTTGCTGGATCAATATGTTCTGGAACGTATTCTGGAATGTATGGAACGTGAAATTCCGGATTAATGTATTGCCATCCCAAAACAATAAAAACAATTACCACAATCACTTTTACCACTACCAAAATATTATTGACAAAAGCAGATTCTTTCATGCCTCGAATAAGTAACATTGAGAGCAAACACACAATAAAAATTGCCGGCAAGTTGATGATTCCTCCTTCTGCGGGAGCACTTGCAAACTCTGGTGGAAACGTGACGCCAAACTGAGAAAATAATTTGGTTAAATAAGATCCCCAACTTACCCCAACTGTTGCGGCTCCAAGGGCATATTCAAGTACTAAATCCCAACCAATAATCCAGGCAACAAATTCACCCATTGTGGCGTAAGAATAAGTATATGCACTTCCGGCAACGGGAATCATGGAAGCAAATTCGGCATAACAAAGTCCGGCAAACGCACAACCTACGGCTGCTAAAACAAATGATAAAGTTACGGCTGGACCTGCGTGATCGGCTGCGGCAATTCCGGTTAAGGAAAATAATCCTGCTCCAATAATTGCTCCAATTCCCAATGCTACTAAGGCTCGAGACGAGAGTGTTCTTTTTAATCCTTTTTCATCATCTGCGGCTTCGTTAATTAAAATAGCCAACGATTTCTTTCTCCAAATAGACATAAAATTTTATTCTTTTTAGTTTAATGGATTCAAATATAGTTTTTTTAAAGAATAATTAACAATAAAATTTGGAGTTTAATATTTCCAGAAGCAATTTTTTAAAACCAAAACCCTAAACTAATCCAGGTATGATGGTCTTTGGTTTCGGGTGACCAAGAATGTTTCAGCTCGATTGGTCCGATAATGCTTTCAAGTCCATAACCAAATGCATAACCTGAATGTGTAGGATCAGCAAACCAATCTGTGGTATCAAAAATTTTCGATCCAATATTGGCATAATTAGCGGTAAAATTCAAATGGTTTTTCCGAAAAATCTCAACATCGGCGGTAAGCGAACCTTTTATGTAACTGTTTCCGGCAAGACTCACAAAATCGTATCCATAAAAATGCCTAAAATTATTGATTGTAGCGAAACCGTATCCTCCTAAAATAAAATCGAAGAAAGGTATATTGCTTTCGCCAATGGTAAATCCGGCTTCGGATTGTGCGGTAAACGTTAGCTTTTTCCAGAAAGTTTTGGTAAACGCCAATTCGCCTTTTAGAATAGAAAATGGTTCAAAATTTTTAGTAAAATCAGAAGAATATAGAAGACTTTGAAAATCTCCACTAAATAAAATTCCGTTTTTTGGAAAAAACTTTTTGTCCATAGAATCGTAACGAACATAGGCATTTCCGGAGAAATAATCGCTGTTTTCCAGAATAGGTTCTGTGTTGGCCAATGTCCTACTTTTTATCTTGAGATGCTTTAATTCGGCTTCAACGCCAATTAAAAATTTCTGGGCGAAAAGGGTTTGGAAATAAATTTTATTCGAAAAATCAGAATAATCGATGTTGAGAGAATTTAACCCGAACAAATCTAAAAGTTCACCATTATTAAAATCGGTCAAAACATTTCGGTTGAAAGTATTGTATCTGGACTTAAAACCATAACTGATGTTAAAACCATTGTCCACATAATAATCCAAATAATATCGGAAATTATCGCCTAAACCAATGTCTAACAAAGCAACATCGTTCTTAAAAAACATTTTTTTCTGGGTAATATTTACGAGCAAAGCACTTTTGTACAATCCGTCGTAATGCAGCCCGAATTTAAGGTAAGTTCGGTTTGGATTTTCCACTAAAGACAAATTCATGGCTTCAGCTCCATCTTCATTTAAGGCAAAATTGTAACCAATGGCGCTAAAATTTTGCGTAGCATTTAAAGTAGCGATTCCACGGTCTAAATCCTCATAAGAAATATTACTTCCGGGCTTAAAACCTAATTGCCCAATCACATAAGAACGCGTGTAATTTTCCAATTTTGAAATCGAAATATCGTCTATACACAAAGAATCAACCTGATGTTTCGGGAATTCTTTCAAAGGTTTCACCGAACTCACTTTCCTCAATTGATCTACAACTGCCAAAGCCGCTTTTTCGCCTCGATCGATGATTTCGTTGCCTTCGTCAAAAGAAACTACGTTAAAACCTTCAATGTCCGGCTTGATGTAAATATCTGTTTTTTTGATATTTTCAGGCATTTTTTGAATCATCTGCATATTGGTGATTTGTACCAAAATTTTTGTAGCATCGGTCAATTGTTTTCTGTCCCGAAAACCATCCTGAACGTCCACGCCAATGATAATGTCGGCTCCTAATTTTTTGACTTCTTCAATAGGATAATTATTGACTACACCACCATCTATCAAAATTTTTCCATCAATTTCCACCGGCATGTACAACGACGGAAAAGCCGCACTTGCCACCATCGCTTGCGGCAAAGAACCTTCGTTGAGCAACACTTGTTTTCCGGTTTCAATATCCGTGGCAATACACAAAAATGGAATGGGAAGTTTATTAAAATCGCGCTCGTGCCTTACGTGATGCGTGAGTTTGCTAATCAAATTAAAATTATACAATCCTTTAGACAAAGCCCTTGGAAAACTCAACCGCATCTTGTTAAACGGAAGCGATAAAGTGTATAATTCGTCGTTTCTTTTTTCGTAAAAGTTTTTGGTAGATCTTGGAATATAATCCTGAATTAAAGCGTCATAATCCGTAGTTCTAAAAATCGAATCAATTTCAGCAGCTTTGTAACCCGAAGCATAAAGGCCACCAATAATCGCACCCATGCTGGTTCCTCCAATGTAAGAAATTTCTACATTATTCTCTTCCAAAACTTTTAAAACGCCAATATGTGCCAAACCTTTTGCACCACCACCACTCAACACCAATCCAATCTTCGGTTTTTTTGCTTCTTGCGCATGAAAAACTTGAATGGAGAAAATTGTTAAGAGAATGATGAGCCAGTTCTTCATCTAAAAAAATAAATAATTAAGTTTTGCTGTAAAATTCGACAATTTTTTTGGCTTTTGAAACTCCAATAACGTCAGAAATTTCTTTTTCTGTTGCTTGCGAAAGTCTTTTAACAGATTTAAAATGTTTAATCAACGTAATCATGGTTTTTTCGCCAATGCCCGGAATGCTTTCTACTGAAGTTTTTAACGCGTTATTGCTGCGTTTATTTCGGTGAAATGTAATCCCGAAACGGTGTGCTTCGTTCCGTAAATGCTGGATGATTTTTAACGTTTCTGATTTTTTATCCAAATACAACGGAATCGAATCGCCAGGATAAAAAATTTCTTCCAATCTTTTTGCAATACCAATAATGGCAATTTTTCCACGCAAATCTAATTGTTCCAAACTTTTTAACGCCGAAGACAATTGTCCTTTTCCACCATCAATCACAATGAGTTGCGGCAAAGGTTCATTTTCTTCAAGCAAACGCTTATATCTCCTGAAAACAACTTCTTCCATCGAAGCGAAATCATTTGGCCCTTCAACGGTTTTGATATTAAAATGTCGGTAATCTTTTTTGCTGGGTTTTCCATCTTTAAAAACCACGCAAGCCGCCACAGGATTGGTCCCTTGTATATTCGAGTTGTCAAAACATTCTATGTGTCGAGGTTCTGAAGAAAGGCGTAAATCTTTTTTCATTTGCGCCATAATTCGGTTGGTATGACGATCGGGATCCACAATTTGCAACTGCTTCATTTGATCCATCCGATAAAACTTCGCATTGCGTTCGGAAAGATCCAAAATCTGTTTTTTATCGCCTAATTGTGGAACCGTAATTTTTAATCCCGAAGTTTCACCACCTAAATCCACTTCAAAAGGTACAATAATTTCTTTTGACAATAACCTAAATCGTTCCCTGATTTCAACAATCGCCAATTCAAGCAATTCCTTATTGGTTTCGTCCAATTTTTTTTTCATCTCCATCGTATGCGAACGTACAATCGCGCCATGAGAAATCTGGATGAAATTGACATAAGCCGCACTTTCGTCAGAAACTATTGAAAACACATCAACATTAGAAATTCTTGGGTTTACAATCGTAGATTTTGCCTGATAATTTTCGAGAATATTAATTTTATCTTTGATTTTTTGGGCTTCTTCAAACCGCATTTCCATCGCCAAATTTTTCATCAAAGTTTTAAAATCCTTCAAACTCTCTTTAAAATTTCCCTTTAAAATTTCACGAATCGCATCTATGTTTTTTTGGTATTCTTCCAATGATTGATGGGCTTCACAAGGTCCTTTGCAATTACCAATATGGTATTCCAAACACACTTTGTATTTTCCGGAATCAATATTTTCCGGAGACAAATCGTAGTTGCACGTTCGTAATTGGTACAATTCTTTAATCAAATCCAAAAGTGTGTGAACCGTCTTGAAACTAGTATAAGGTCCAAAATATTCCGAACCGTCTTTGACCATATTTCTAGTAGTAAAAATCCTCGAAAATGGTTCTTTTTTGATGCAAATCCACGGGTACGTTTTGTCATCTTTCAACATGACGTTGTACCTTGGCTGTAGTTTTTTAATCAAATTATTTTCAAGCAACAACGCATCCGTTTCCGTTGGAACCACGATGTGGCGGATATTTACGATTTTCCGAACGAGCACGTTGGTTCGGCCGTTGTCATGCAATTTATTAAAATACGAAGCCACTCGCTTGCGCAGATTTTTCGCCTTACCAATGTAAAGAATTTTATCGTCTTTATCGTAATATTGGTAAACGCCCGGACCATCGGGCAATGTTTGAATCTGGAGTTCTATTGGCGTTCGCATCTTACAAAGTTACGGGCAAAAATGCCGAATTGCAAGTGCGTAAATTTCATTTTAACAAACACAAATCTGCAAAATTTTATACATTTAGCTTTTTAAAAATAATTTATGCCGAAAACGCCCAAAGAAATCAACATTTTAGGCGAAACCATTTTGCCAGGAGAAAACCGAACCCTCAACATGGAAATTGCAAAATTGCACACCATGACCAAACTAAAAATTCCCGTAATCGTAGAACGTTCGCTGGTGGAAGGTCCGGTGGTTTTATTTTCTGCGGGTTTGCACGGTGACGAAATTAACGGCGTTGAAATCGTGCGGCAAATCATCACGCAAAAGATAAACAAGCCAAAGATTGGTACCATTATTTGCATTCCGGTGATGAATGTTTTTGGATTTTTAAACAAAACCCGTGAATTTCCGGATGGTCGTGATATGAATCGCGTTTTTCCGGGAAGCAAAAACGGGTCGTTGGCAAGTAGGTTCGCTTATTATTTGTTAAACGAAATTATTCCGTTGGTGGATTATTGTATTGATTTTCACGCCGGTGGAGCTGATCGATTTAATGCGCCACAAATTAGAATTGTGCCACACAACTACGAACTTAAAAAATTAGCCGACGTTTTTCAGGCACCATTTGGTTTATATTCCAAAAATATTTCGGGTTCGTTTCGAAATTCTTGCGATAAATTAGGTGTAAAAATGTTGTTGTTTGAAGGCGGAAAATCCATGGACATCAATACCGATGTTACCCAAGAAGGCGTTGAAGGAACCAAACGTTTTTTAGAACATTTTGGGATGCTAAATCCTAAAAAAAATGCACAAAAAGCTGATACGAAAACCATTTATATCGAGAAGTCAAATTGGGTTCGCGCCAATCGTTCGGGGATGTTTCATAGCGTGACGAAAGTGGGAACTTTTGTGGAAAAAGGCAGCATTTTGGCAAAAATTTCTGACCCTTATGGAGCGGTTGAAGTGAAAGTAAAAGCTCCAAATTCTGGTTATATTATTAATGCAAATGAAGCCCCAATTGTGTATCAAGGCGATGCAATATTTCACATTTCGACTGCTTTGGAGAATTAAATTTTAATTAAAATGACAAAAAAAGAATTACGAGATCACTATAAAAAATTGCGGGAAAATTTTTCTGGAGAAGAAGTCGAAACAAAAAGTTTAGCGATTGCCAACATGGCTTTACAAGGAAATTTTTGGAACAAACAAATCTACCATATTTACTTACCAATCACTACAAACAATGAGGTTGATACTGAATTTTTATTGCAAATTTTATCCGGTAAAGACAAAGACATTGTGGTATCGAAAGCTGACTTTTCCGACAGAAGCATGACGCATTTTTTGTTGACCGACAGCACAAAATTTGTGGTAAATTCACATGGAATTCCAGAGCCTGAAAACGGTTTTGAAGTAAATCCTGAAAAAATAGAAGTCGTTTTTTTGCCGCTTTTAGCTTATGACATCAAGGGAAATCGTGTGGGTTATGGCAAAGGTTTTTACGATAATTTTTTAAGAAAATGTACTCCGGAAACTATCAAAATTGGATTGTCGTTTTTTGAACCTGAAGCGTATATCGATGGGATTTTTGAAGGCGATATTCCAATGGATTTTTGCATAACGCCTTCAAAAATTTATACTTTTTAATTATTTTATTGCCAAAAATTTTTCTTCAATTAACTCTTTGTTTACAGAAGCTCCCGCCATATTTCCACTTGCTACCGCCGCCGAAACCGACCGAAATAAAGTGGTACAATCACCAGCCGCATAAACGCCTTCAACCGAAGTTTTTTGGAAATGATCTGTTTTGAGGATTCCGTTTTCATCTAAATCACAACCCAACTTTTCGATAATTTTGAGTGCTTTTTGATGGTTTTTCGGACGGGAAAAAATAGCGTCAATTTTCTGCGAAGTCCCATCAGTAAAATTCACCGAATCCAAATAACCGGAATGGTGAGAGAGTGAAAGAATTGGTTTTTCGACGACGGCAATATTTAATTTTTCTAAAATTTCAAGTTTGTCTAAATCAATTTCGCCAATACCGTTGGTAAAAATCGTAAGGTTTGGTGACCAATGCGAAATTAATTTTGCCAATTCGTACGCCAAAGCGCCATCTGCTAAAATTCCGAGATTTTTGTTTCGAACTTCGTAACCGTGACAATAAGGACAATGCAAAACAGAAATTCCCCAAGATGCGGCAAAGCCAGGAATCTCGGGCATTACATCTTGCAAACCTGTAGCAATAATTATTTTTTTGGAAGAAAATTTTTTACCGGAAACCGTTTCCACTAAAAATCCAAGATTTTCTTGAGTTACACAACAAACCTCATCGCTTGAAAATTGTACCGAAGGATATTGTAAAACCTGATGTTTGGCTTCTTTGGCAATAGTTGCCGGTGGTTTTCCATCTTGCGTAATAAAATTATGGCTTTTAGGCGTTTGCTGGTTACACGTATTTCCGGAATCGATGACCAAAATATTTCGGAGGGAACGTCCTAATGCCATTGCAGCCGCTAAACCCGCGTAACTTCCGCCGATAATCACAACTTCAAAACTAAACTGATTGTTCATGTGGTAGTATTTTTTCAAAATATAATTGAAAAGCTACCAAAACCTACAAGTATTAGGAAAACTTTAGGAATTTTGTGGCACCGAAAATGCTTTGCGATTGAAGACGATTAAAATACCAACTCCGGTTGAAATGGCAACATCGGCAACGTTAAAAATGGCATTGAAAAAAGTAAAGTATTGACCACCCCAAATTGGCAACCAAGATGGTAAATTTCCTTCCCAAATTGGGAAATAAAACATATCTACTACTTTACCGTGAAACCACGTTTCATAAGGTTGATCAGCAAATAATGTAGCTACTTGATTATTGCTATGATCGAAAATCACGCCGTAAAAAACAGAGTCTAAAATATTTCCGAAAGCACCTGCCAAAATCAGCGAAATGGCAACGATAAGGTAACGTGAACTATTTTTTTTCACGGCATCCCAAAGCCACCACCCAATTCCACAAACGGCAAATATTCTAAAAAGCGTGAGAATTAACTTTCCATAATCGCCGGGGATTTTGGTTCCCCAAGCCATTCCTTCGTTTTCGGTAAAATATATTTGAAACCAGTTTCCGGCGACATGAACAGCTTCGCCCAATTGAAAATTGGTTTTGATATAAATTTTAGAAATTTGATCCACGATTAGAATCAAAAAAACGATGATATAGGCCTTTTTTAACGACATTATGCAAAATTTGGTGCAAAAGTAATCAATAATATTCAAAAAAAACGCCCCAAAATTAGGAGCGTTTCATAATTTAAAGTAAAATTTTGTTATCTCTGAAGATTTTTTGCTTCAATACTCATCGTTGCGTGAGGAACAATTTTTAAACGTTCTTTGCCAATTAGTTTACCTGTAACTTTGCAAACCCCGTAAGTTTTGTTTTCAACGCGAAAAAGCGCATTTTTTAAATCTCTAATGAATTTTTCCTGACGGATTGCTAACTGCGAATTGGCTTCTTTTGACATCGTTTCGCTGCCTTCTTCGAAAGCTTTAAACGTAGGCGAAGTATCGTCAGTTCCGTTGTTAAGGTCATTCATATAAGCACTCTTGATAAGGTCAAGATCAGCTTTTGCTTTTTCAATCTTTTTTACAATAATTTCTTTGAACTCGGCCAAATCGGCGTCTGAGTATCGTACAACCTCATCTGTCATTTTGTATTATTTTGAAATTAGTATTTTGGTTTTTATCTCATCAAATTCAATTTCCGCGCCATTTTGTAAATCTTCGGAAAAAATTAATTCTTCGGTTAATGTTTCAGCTTTAATGTAATCCAAATTTTTGGCAACCGCACTTTCCAATACAGGCTCTTGCTGTAATTTTACTTTTACTTTATCGGTTACTTCAAATCCTGAATCTTTACGGATGTTTTGAATTCTGTTTACCAATTCTCGGGCAATTCCTTCGCTTTTTAATTCTTCCGAAATGGTAATGTCTAAAGCAACGGTTATTCCATCTGCATTTGCCACTAACCAACCTTCGATATCTTGTGAAGAAATCTCCACATCCTGTGATGTTAAATTAATACTTTTTCCTGATATATCAAGCACTAACAAGCCTGTTTTCTCTAATTGATTGATCTGTTCTTGTGAGAAATTTTGTATCTCTTTGGAAATCAAACCCATATCTTTACCAAATCGAGGCCCCAAAGTCTTGAAATTTGGCTTAATTTGCTTTACTAGTATATCCGAAGCATCATCTAAAAGCTCAATTTCTTTTACGTTTACTTCGGCTTTTATCAGGTCAGAAACAGCTTCTATTTCCGCTTTTTGTTTTGCGTCAAGTACCGGAATCATTACCTTTTGCAAAGGCTGACGTACTTTGATCATTTCTTTTTTGCGAAGCGATAATACTAAGGAAGAAATGGTTTGCGCTTTTTGCATTCTACTTTCAAGCGATTTATCAACAAAGTTATCAGCATATTTCGGGAAATCAGACAAGTGTACACTTTCAAAATTCTCCTGATTTGTCGCGGAAGTAAGGTCTTTGTAAAGCCTATCCATGTAGAAAGGTGCAATTGGCGCTCCTAATTTTGCTACGGTAATCAAGCAAGTGTAAAGCGTTTGGTAGGCTGCAATTTTATCCTCGGCATAATCACCTTTCCAAAAACGTCTTCGGCACAAACGAACGTACCAGTTGCTTAAATTTTCTTGAACAAAATCAGAAATGGCTCTTGCGGCACGAGTCGGTTCATAATCAGCATAAAATTCATCTACATTTTTAACCAAAGTATTTAATTCCGAAAGAATCCAGCGGTCAATTTCTGGTCTTTTTTCCAACGGAATTTCGGCTTCAGCATACGAAAAACCATCGATATTGGCATACAAGGCAAAAAACGAATAAGTGTTGTAAAGTGTTCCGAAAAATTTTCTTCGAACTTCTGCCACACCTTCTAAATCAAATTTTAAATTGTCCCAAGGGTTGGCATTGGCAATCATGTACCAACGGGTTGCATCAGCACCAAAATCGCCTAAAGTTGTAAACGGATCAACAGCGTTTCCGAGACGTTTGGACATTTTTTGTCCGTTTTTGTCCAAAACCAAACCGTTTGAAACGACATTTTTATAGGCAACATTATCAAAAACCAAAGTCCCGATGGCGTGCAATGTGTAAAACCAACCACGCGTTTGATCGACACCTTCTGCAATAAAATCGGCTGGGAAATCTTTGTTTCCGTCAATTTTTTCTTTGTTTTCAAAAGGATAATGCCATTGAGCATAAGGCATTGCACCAGAATCGAACCAAACGTCAATCAAATCAGTTTCGCGAGTCATTTTTTTGCCGGAAGGCGAAACCAAAACAACGTTATCCACCACATTTTTGTGAAGGTCAATCAATTCGTAATTTTCGTCAGACATATCGCCTAAAACAAACCCTTTAAACGGATTTTCTTTTTGGAAACCTGCCGCGATTGATTTTTCGATTTCATTGTACAATTCCTCAACCGAACCAATTAAAATTTCTTCGGTTTTATCTTCTGTACGCCAAATAGGCAAAGGAATTCCCCAATAACGCGAGCGTGAAAGATTCCAGTCGTTCGCATTTTTAAGCCAATTCCCAAAACGACCTTCACCGGTAGCTTTTGGTTTCCAGTTGATGGTTTCGTTCAAGTCGAACATGCGTTCTTTTACGTCCGTGATTTTGATAAACCAAGAATCCAACGGATAATATAAAATTGGCTTGTCCGTTCGCCAGCAATGCGGATAACTGTGGACGTATTTTTCGACCTTGAAGGCTTTATTTTCCTCTTTTAGTTTGATGGCAATTTCCACATCAACCGATTTTTCGGGAGCTTCGCCATCGTTGTAATATTCGTTTTTAACGTATTTGCCGGAAAGTTCTCCCAAATTCTCAACGAATTTTCCTTGCAAATTAACCAATGGAACCGGATTACCGTTTCGGTCCAAAACCAACATTGGTGGCACTTCTGGCGTTGCTTCTTTGGCAACCTTGGCATCGTCTGCACCAAAAGTTGGAGCTGTATGAACAATTCCGGTTCCATCTTCTGTAGTCACAAAATCGCCAGAAATTACTCTAAAAGCATTTTCAGGATTTTGGTACGGCAAGGCATACGGCAACAATTGTTCGTATTTAATTCCGACTAAATCCTCGCCTTTTGCTTCGGCTAAAATTTGAAATGGAATTTTTTTATCGCCTTCTTTAAAATTTTCAAAGTCGGATACCTCACTGCTTTCAAAATAATTTTTTACAAATTGCTTAGAAACCAAATTTTTTGCCAAAACCACATTAATTGGCTCAAAAGTATATTGGTTGAACGTTTTGACTAAAACATAATCGATTTTTGGACCAACCGTCAATGCCGTATTCGAAGGCAAAGTCCAAGGTGTCGTCGTCCAAGCCATGAAATGTACGTCTCCAAAACCTTGCAAAAATGTTGGCAAAGTTCCAGGCAATGTCTTGAATTGCGCCACGATTGTTGTATCTGTTACGTCGCGATACGTTCCTGGTTGGTTCACTTCGTGGGAAGACAAACCCGTCCCCGCTTTTGGCGAATACGGCTGAATGGTGTAACCTTTGTACAACAAATTTTTATTGTAAATCTGTTTCAACAACCACCAAACCGTTTCCATATATTTGGATTTGTAAGTCACATAAGGATCTTCCATATCCACCCAATAGCCCATTTTTTCGGTCAAATCGTTCCACACATCCGTGTAACGCATGACCGTTTTTTTACAGGCTTCGTTATATTCTTCAATCGAAATTTTTGTTCCAATGTCTTCCTTGGTGATGCCTAATTCTTTTTCAGTTCCCAATTCTACCGGAAGTCCATGCGTGTCCCAACCGGCCTTTCTCTTTACCTGAAAGCCTTTTTGGGTTTTATATCGGCAAAAAATATCTTTGATAGAACGAGCCATCACGTGGTGAATTCCGGGCAAACCGTTTGCAGACGGTGGTCCTTCAAAAAACACATACGGTTGTTGACCTTCGCGAGTGGTTACACTTTTCTCAAAAATATTTTGTTTTTTCCAGAAATCAAGCATTTCAGACGCTACTGTTGGAAGGTCAAGTGCTTTGTATTCAGTAAATTTAGTATTCATTATTTGCCTTTTTCTAAAATAGATTTGCGAAAGTAATGATTTTTTTTCTGATATAAGTCTGTTGGCTTTTTTGATTTTGAAATGCTACTTTTATGGAATAATTAATTGTATTTGATTTTGATTTTTTGCCACAGATATTTGATTCAAAACAATTAAAACTAGTTTAAAAAATGAATCTTTTTGACCAAAATCCTTTTGGAAATATTTTGCCTTACGACGGAAATGTGATTTATTTCGGAGAAATTGTTTCTCGAGAACAAGCTGATTTTTATTATGAAAAATTGCTGGAATCTATTGAATGGAAAAACGATCAAGCGATTATTTTTGGCAAATTGATTATAACCAAACGAAAAGTGGCTTGGTATGGCGATAAAAATTTTGATTACACTTATTCGAATACCACTAAAACCGCATTGCCGTGGACAAAAGAATTGCTAGAACTGAAAAAATTAGCAGAAGAAAAAACCGGAACGATTTACAATTCTTGTTTGCTGAATTTGTACCACGATGGCGATGAAGGTATGGCTTGGCATAGCGATGATGAAAAAGCTTTGGGCAAAAATACTTCCATTGCTTCATTTAGTTTTGGTGCCGAAAGAAAATTTGCGTTCAAGCATAAAAAAACAGACGAAAGCGTTTCAACATTTTTAGAACACGGAAGTTTATTATTGATGAAAGATGAAACGCAAACCAATTGGTTGCACAGATTACCACCCACAAAAAAAGTAAAATCGCCCAGAATTAATCTTACTTTTAGAACAATAATTGATTAAGAAAAAACTTCCGTTAACACTTCAAGCGACTTGGGATGACGGAAACTTTCGATGTGTAAACTGTAATAATCCATCAAAATTTTCAGCAACAAACGGCGTTGTTTTACCGAAAAAACGACCGGATTTTCAAATTTAATTTCGAGTAATTTTTTAAACAAAAGCGACTCTTCTGCGGAAAGACACGTGAGGGTTTCCCTTTCGGTAAAAAAACCTTCGGTCATCTCGAAAAAATTTCCTTCGGAAGTATCCGGAAAAAACCCAAGGAATTTTGTCATTTCTGCCAATAAAATCAAATGAAAATTAGCGGTTTCTTCATGGTTGTCGAGCCACAAAAAAGCTGTTTCGAGGAATTGGTAAAAGGCAGGATTGGCGTCATTTTCGTGTAAACAATAATGCAAAACTTCCGACAAAAAAATGGCGATGGTGCTTTTATAAACGTCCGTATTAATGTTTTGATAAGGCGAAAAAAAACGGATTTCTTTAAAATTTTCGAGGGTGCCTTTGTTTTTGTGAACCGCTTCGATTTCGAGTAAATTTAAAGGTTGAAAATAGCTAACCTTTTGGCGGCTATTTTTTCCGGTAAAAGCGTTGTGAACAAAATAACTTTTCAATCCATCCGAAGCCGTAAAACATTTTACAATCAAGCTTTTTTCTTGATATTTCAAGGAACTGATGACAATGGCTTTGGTTTTGATAAGCATTTTTTTGGAAAAAATTTAGCGAATAATCATCACTTTTTTCACCTTCGTTTCCGTGCCATCTTCTGAAGCAATAAAAACCATGTAAACGCCCGAAGCCACTCGATATTTTCCAAACGCACGGGTATCCCATTCAATTGTTCCTCCTTGAGAAGTGGTTTCGAACACTAAATTTCCTTCGACATCAGTGATTTTTACGTTGGCATCATCAATTAATCCGGCAATTTTTACGGTTCCGGTAAATTCCGGTCGAACGGGATTAGGATAAATGTACACGTTTGCCAGACTTTCCGCACCTTGAGTTGCAGTTCCAAGGAAAGAAATCATTCCTGCTTCGGTAGCAAAAAAAACTTCGCCCGTCGATTCATTAATGTCAATGTCAAAAATATTGTTAGACGGTAAAGGCGAATTTTCGATGGTAAAATGATGAATCGTTTCTTGTCCATTTGCCGAAACCAAAAAAACACCAGAATCAGCCGTGCCAATCCATTTTCGGTTAGAGCCATCAACACGAATATCCGTGATGTATTGTTCGTACAAAAGTTCTTGCGCCAAACCATCTTCCATGATAATAATAGGATTCGATTTGAGTTCGCCTTCGCCTAAAAAACGATCCACTCCAGCCATCACACGCAAACCTTTCATGGAGCCAATCCAAAGACGGTTGCTGTTATCGACAGCCACTGCAGTAATGTTATTGTTGAGTGCCAAACCTTCGTCTTCGTCAGAAGTAACTCGCTTAAAATTTGGCGTTACATTTTCGTTGAAACCCACCAATGTTTGTTGTTCAGAACCAAACCATTTCGTACCATTTTTGTCAATCACCATTCGGGAATAATTTTGATTGATGGTATTTAACACATTTTCAACAGAATAACTTTGCCAAGAACCATTTGCTCTACGAACTTTTAACGCGTTAGAAATCAAAGAATTGTTAAACCAAAGATCATTATTTCGGTCGAAAGCCAAACCGTTAATTCTTACGGATTTGTAGTTAGGATCTTGCGGAAAAATTAATGCTTCGGGACCATTTGGCGTTAAATGATTGTATTTTGCGATGACAATATCGTTTTGAATTTCGAGCAAACCACTGTGAAACGAACTGATAAAAACATTGTTTTCGTCTTGTGGATTTACAGCAATTCGCACCAAAGAATTAGCGTTCATCGTTTCATCGAAAGGAATGTTGAGCCAGCCATTTTCGCCAAATTTGCTGATACCATAATTACTCACGTCCGGAACGTAAAACACGTTGTAACCTCCGTAAACCGTCCAGATTTTTCCCGAAGGTGTAACGCTTAACGCAAAAATATTATTTCGGGAAGGACCATCAGGTTTAATGCTGAGACCGTTTGCGAGATTATTAATGGGAACTTTGACAATTCCGGCTTGATTGGTTCCTATAAAAATTTGGTTACCAATGGTTGTTCCGCAATTAAATGTAACGATTTCTTCTGCATAAAATCCGCTTTGATAATGGACCAACTGAGAAAAATTTGCATCAAAAACATAAACATGATTAGCAGTTGTAAGGGTAAGATTTCCGTTAAACGACCTAAAATCAACGGCTTGCTGGGGAATATTGGCGAAAGCCAGAAAAGAAGTTCCGTTATGTCGCGAAGCCACGCCAGAAGTATTGACGGCTGCTAACATATTTCCGTGAGTGGTCACGCCAATCCAAGAACCTGCGTCAAAAGTTTGCCATTGCGCAAAATCGTTAAGATTAGGATTAGCAAGACTTGCCGAACGAATTCCTTGGTCTGTGGCTACGTAAATATTTCCGTTTAAAACTGTGGATTGGTAAGCAATAATTTCTTGTCCGGAAGTTCCAATTAAATAGGTATCGCCAAAAAGATTGTTAGTTAAATTAAATTGTACCACGCCAAAATCAGTGGCAATGTACAGCATTCCTTCGTGTTCGTAGAAATGGTTGATTTTTTTTCGGGTTGGTGTTGTAGCTGCTTGATCACGAATTCCGGGAGCAATCACAATGTTGCCATCGGCTTCGTTTCGCACTAATATCAATCCGTTAGTGTGGCCAATGATGGTTTTATTAAAAGTCGCGCTGTAAAAAATAGCGGAAATATCTTGCCCCGAAAGTCCATCAATTGTGGTGATAGTTTTGAGTTCGTTAGTAGCAAGGTTTTGCGAAAAAAGTGCTTTTTGCGTAGCGGCTGTAATTTGTGTATTGGCTTCCGCCAAATCATTGACTTGGTTGTAGGAAAAATAACTTTTCCAAACCAAATTATTTTGGGCAAAAACGGTGCTTGAAAACAGAATGAGAAAAAAAAGAAGCAGCTGCTTTTTCATGGTTTTACTGGATTGGCTACAAATATACTACAAACGGTTTTATTTCCATTTTCATATATTTTGGCAAAAATTTTGTGCAAAAAAATGCCTTCCGATTAAAGAAGGCATTTTCGGTTTTTATTATTTGTATAAAAAATTACACAACTCCTTGAGCTAACATGGCATCTGCAACTTTTACGAAACCTGCAATGTTGGCACCTTTTACGTAATCAACGTAACCGTTACCGTCTGAACCATATTTTACGCATGAAGCGTGAATGTCTAACATAATTTTTTTCAAACGCTCATCTACTTCCTCTGAAGTCCAGCTCAAACGAAGCGAGTTTTGCGACATTTCTAAACCAGAAGTGGCAACACCACCTGCGTTAGAAGCTTTTCCTGGCGCAAAAAGAATTTTAGCTTTGTGGAATACTTCAATTGCTTCTGGGGTTGAAGGCATGTTTGCTCCTTCAGCCACACAAATACAACCGTTGTCCACTAACATTTTTGCTTCTTCACCGTTTAATTCGTTTTGAGTAGCACAAGGCAAAACCACGTCACATTTTACTTCCCACGGACGTTTTCCGGCAACATATTTTGCGTTAGGATATTTTTTCACATATTCGCTGATTCTTGCGTAGTCCACATTTTTAATTTGCATTATGTGAGCTAACTTTTCAGCGTCAATTCCGTCAGCATCATAAATATATCCAGCCGAATCAGAAAGTGTTACCACTTTTCCACCTAACTGAGTGGCTTTTTGAGCGGCAAACTGTGCCACATTTCCAGAACCAGAAATGGCAACTGTTTTTCCTTGAAAACTTTCGCCTTTGGTTTGTAACATGCTTTGCGCAAAATAAACATCGCCGTAACCAGTAGCTTCCGGACGAATTAGTGAACCTCCAAAAGAAATTCCTTTTCCGGTTAAAACACCTGTAAATTCATTGCGAAGTCTTTTATATTGACCAAACATGTAACCTACTTCTCTTCCTCCAACGCCAATATCTCCGGCAGGAACGTCAGTATTATCGCCAATGTGTCTTGATAATTCTGTCATAAACGCTTGGCAGAATTTCATGATTTCATTATCAGATTTTCCTTTAGGGTCAAAATCAGCTCCACCTTTTCCACCACCCATTGGTAACGTAGTTAAGCTGTTTTTAAAAGTTTGTTCAAAAGCCAAAAATTTAAGGATGCTCAAATTAACTGATGGATGGAAACGAATTCCTCCTTTATATGGACCAATCGCAGAGTTCATCTGGATTCTGTAACCTCTATTTACTTGTGTATTTCCAGCATCGTCAATCCATACAACACGGAAAGTGATAATGCGTTCTGCCTCTACCATTCTTTCGAGGAGCATTTTATTCTGGTATTTTTTATTTTCTTCGATGAAAGGAATCACTGTTTCTGCAACTTCTTTCACAGCCTGTAAAAATTCAGGCTCGTTTTGATTTCTTTTAGCAACTGCTTCAACAAAAGAATTAATGCTTTCTGTCATGATTATTAAGTTATTACGTTATAGAAAACGTTTTCGTTTTACCGCACAAATATACATTATAGTTAAATATTACCTACGTTTTTTTGGCTAAGAGTGGTATTTTATTTTTTTGTTAAGAAATAGAAATGAAACTTGTCTTTAATACAGCGTTTTAGGGGTTTTTAAGATATTTTTCTGAAGAAAAAAAGTATTTTGTTTATTTATTTTAGTATGTAATTTTTGTTTTTATATATTTGTTGGCAAAAATGATTTAACCCGAAATAAATGCCTAAAAAAATACTCCTCTTGTTAACACTCATGTGTGGAGGACTTCAGAGCAGCTTTGCACAATTTGGTTTGGGCCATGAGATTGGTGTAATTGCAGGTCCTGTCGCCATGCAATCTGATTACGGAGAACGTAGCGACTTGAGTACTAATGCCGGAAACACCGGTTTAGGGATTGGAATTGTGCATTATTTAAATTTTGCTTATAATCCTAATTGTGACTGTATGCGATCGTATTCTTATTTTAGCGATCACTTCAAGTTGCGAACAGAATTATCTTACAGCAAAACCAAATTAAAACATTTTGGAAAATGGGTAGATGACTCCCGAACTTCAGTTGTTGCAGAGCAATTGCGAAACATGCGTGGAGAAACTGCCGTAACCAATATTGGGATGCAATTAGAATATTTTCCTTGGAGCATTCGAGATTTCACAGTTAGCAGAGGAAATTTTGCACCATTTGTAAGTCTTGGAGCACAATTTAATTATTTTGATCCCGAAGCTACTTCTACAACCGGACCATTAACCATTATCAATACTCCCGAAAAATACCGTGATGCTTTTAGAAACGACAGCGGCACAACTTGGTCTATAGTTTCCAGTGTGGGAACCAGATATAAATTAGGCGATTTTTCGGATTTAATGGTGGACTTGAGATTTCAATATTATTTTTCAAACTGGGTTGACGGTTTAAATCCGGATCCTGATAGATACCCCGAAAACAAAGCTAACGATTGGCTGGTTTGGTTTAACGTAGGTTATATTTACTACATCAATTAGTATAGAAAATCCCGGAATCACCGGGATTTTTTTGTTTTTTATTTTTGCAAAATTATTCCGGTTGTAGTTCAACGGTAATTCTTTCGGTGATGACATGACATTCGTCTGCATTAACTGTTACTGGTTGC
Source organism: Bacteroidota bacterium (assembly GCA_023387965.1). Lineage (GTDB taxonomy): Bacteria > Bacteroidota > Bacteroidia > Flavobacteriales > Flavobacteriaceae > Flavobacterium. Next base: position 53,650 of record JAEWHE010000027.1, read on the forward strand.
GATACATACGTTTCAAAACCGGCCTTCGCCACCGTTAAAATATAATTTCCACGTCTTTCACCTGCTCCAATAAATGTTGAAGCTCCGGAATATCCTAATTGTAAAGTTTCGGAATAACTTCCATCTGCGGCAACAACGGTTACACCTTCTTGTAATTCGGCTCCGGTTTCAGCATTTTTTACAGTAACCACCAAACCAAAAACAAATTCCTCAGTACAATATCGCTGATTATCATCGTCGTTGCTACAACCTAATGTTGCCATAATTAATAGTAAAAACAATTTTTTCATCATATCAATTTTCTTTAAAAGATGCTTTTTTTACCAAAGGTTGCTTTGAAAATTTCTTCACATTCAAAAAGTTATAAAATGGTTAAAAAAATCTTCGTTTAAAAACAGAACCGTTCATTCTTTGTAAATTTAGTTTAAACACCACTTAGAGATGACATTGTCTGAACAATATTTTAGCATCAGAAAATACAGCGAAACGCTTTGCCAACCCTTGCAAACGGAAGATTTTGTACCACAACCCGCTAATTTTGTGAGTCCTCCGAAATGGCATTTGGCACATACAACCTGGTTTTTTGAAACTTTTGTTCTCAAAGAAAATTTACCCGATTACCAAGTTTTTGATGCCGATTTTAATTTTTTGTTTAACAGTTATTACAACAATGTTGGGAATCGTGTTTTCCGTGCTGATCGCGGAAATATCACGCGTCCCGGAGTCGAAAAAATTTTTGAATACCGCAATTATGTGGATATGCACATGCAAATTTTGTTGCAAACTAAAGCTGAATTACACGATTTGGTTATGCTGGGATTACATCATGAACAGCAACATCAGGAATTATTGTTGACCGACATCAAATATATCTTAGGAAACAATCCACTTTTTCCGGTTTACAGCGAAAGTTTTGAAGGCGAAAACCAAACCAATTCGCAAGCGGGTTTTGAAAAAATTGACGAAGGCGTTTATGAAGTTGGATTTTCTGGCGAAGGATTTTCTTATGATAATGAACATGGGCAACACAAAGTGTATCTCAACACTTTTGAAATATCGAAATCGCTCGTAACAAACGCTGAATTTTTAGAATTTATTGAAGCCAAAGGTTATCAGGATTTTAATTTGTGGCTCGACGAAGGTTGGTCTTGGGTGACGGAGAATCAAATTGAAGCGCCACTTTATTGGCATCAAATTAATGGAGAATGGTTTTATTATACTTTAAATGGTTTGCAAAAAATAAATCCCGAAGCCATTGTCACGCACGTTAGTTTTTACGAAGCTTTGGCTTTCGCCGAATGGAAAAAAATGCGACTTCCCACCGAATTTGAATGGGAAATTGCTGCAGAAAAATTCGATTGGGGAAAGCGTTGGGAATGGACTAATTCTGCGTATTTGCCTTATCCGAATTTTAAAAAACCCGAAGGTGCAATTGGCGAATACAACGGAAAGTTCATGATTAACCAAATGGTTTTACGTGGTTCGAGTTGTGCGACTTCTCCAAATCACAGCCGAAAAACATACAGAAATTTCTTTCACGCAAACGAACGATGGCAGTTCAACGGAATTCGTTTGGTAAAATAAAAAAACATGGAAACTACTACCACAACATTTAATACCGCTTTCGCAAAAGACGTCCTGCAAGGCTTAACCGACACCAAAAAACATTTGTCTTCACGTTACTTTTATGACGATGAAGGAAGCCATATTTTCCAGCAAATCATGAAAATGCCGGAATATTATCCCACGGGTTGCGAGTTTGAAATTTTGTCGCAACAATCAGAGAAAATTTTGCAGAAACTCAACTTCAGCCAAGCCTTCAACATTGTGGAATTTGGTTCGGGAGATGGCGTAAAAACGAAACAGTTACTCAAAACTTTTTTGCATAAAAATGCCAACTTTACTTATGTTCCAATCGATATTTCGGAGGAAGCCATTTTAATTCTGGAAGAAAATATGAAAGCTTCGCTTCCAGAACTGAAGATGAACTCAAAAATTGGCGACTATTTTGATATTTTAGAAGACATTTCAAAAGAAGAAACGCCCAATTTATTTTTGTTTTTAGGCGGAAATATTGGCAATTACAAAGAAGATGAAGCCCGAGATTTGTTGCAAAAATTTGCTTCTGGAATGAAAAAAGGCGACAAATTGTTGATGGGAATCGACATTAAAAAAAATCCGCGAATTATCCAGAAAGCGTACGACGATCCTCACGGAATCACAAAGGCGTTCAACATGAATCTTTTGAAAAGAATCAACCGCGAATTAGAAGCGGATATTGCGTTGGATCAATTTGATTTCTATTGCCATTACAACCCAGAAAATGGCGAAGTCAACAGTTATTTGTGCAGTTTAGTCAACCAAAATGTTCACAGCAAAACGCTCGACAAAACCTTTACTTTCAAAAAAGATGAAATGATTTGGACCGAACTTTCTAAAAAATACAGCTTTGAAGAAATCGAAAATTTAGCTACCGATTTATACTTTAAAGTCGTGGAAAATTTCATGGACTGTAAGCATTATTTCACGGATAGTTTGTGGGAGAAGTAAAAAAAATCCCGCCTTTACAGCGGGATTCTATCTTTCAAATTTTTAAAAAATCTTACAAATCAAATTTAATTCCTTGAGCCAAAGGTAAATTTGTCGTGTAATTAATGGTATTCGTTTGTCTTCTCATATAAACTTTCCAGGCATCAGAACCAGATTCGCGTCCGCCACCTGTTTCTTTTTCGCCACCAAAAGCACCACCAATTTCAGCACCAGAAGTTCCGATGTTTACGTTGGCAATTCCACAATCAGATCCGGCAACAGAAAGAAATCTTTCCGCTTCACGCAAATTATTGGTCATAATGGCAGAAGACAATCCTTGTGCTACTCCGTTTTGAATTTCGATAGCGTTGTCCACTTCTCCAGAATATTTTAACAAATATAAAACCGGTGCAAAAGTTTCGTGTTGCACAATTTCAAAGTGACCTTCAGCTTCCGCAATGGCAGGTTTCACGTAGCATCCGCTTTCGTAACCTTCACCCGAAAGAACGCCACCTTCCACAATGATTTTTCCACCTTGTTCCACCACTTTTTTCAAAGCATTATTGTAAGCCTCAACCGCACCTTTATCAATTAACGGACCAACGTGATTGTTTTGGTCTAAAGGATTTCCAATTTTCAATTGCCCATAAGCCGAAACAATTGCGTCTTTCACTTTATCGTAAATACTTTCGTGAATAATCAATCTTCGAGTTGAAGTACAACGTTGTCCAGCAGTTCCAACCGCTCCAAAAACAGCTCCAATAACCGTCATTTTCACATCAGCATCTGGAGTAACAATGATGGCATTGTTTCCGCCTAATTCTAATAACGATTTTCCTAATCTTCCGGCAACAGTTTGCGCTACAATTTTTCCCATTCGGGTTGAACCTGTAGCAGAAATTAAAGGCACGCGAACGTCATTCGTCATCCACTCCCCAACTTTGTAATCGCCATTGATAAGGCAAGAAATTCCTTCCGGAAGATTATTTTCTTTCAATACTTCAGCAATAATATTTTGGCAAGCCACACCACACAAAGGCGTTTTTTCTGATGGTTTCCAAACACAAACATCTCCGGCAATCCAAGCCAAAGCCGTATTCCATGACCAAACCGCCACCGGAAAGTTAAACGCAGAAATAATTCCCACAATTCCAAGCGAATGGTATTGTTCGTACATTCTGTGTCCCGGACGTTCAGAGTGCATTGTGAAACCGTGTAATTGGCGGGAAAGTCCAACGGCAAAGTCGCAAATGTCAATCATTTCCTGTACTTCACCCAAACCTTCTTGCAAAGATTTTCCCATTTCATAAGAAACTAATTTTCCTAACGCTTCTTTTTTCTCACGAAGTTTTTGTCCGAATTGACGTACAATTTCACCACGTTGCGGAGCTGGCATCACGCGAAAAGTTTTGAAAGCTTCCGTTGCGCTTTGCATTACCTTTTCGTAATCGGCTTTGGTTGTGGTTTTTACTTTACCAATTAATTGTCCGTCAACTGGTGAAAAACTTTCGATGATTTCGCCATTTGAGAACCAAGAATTTCCGGTAGAAGTTCCTTCATTAATTTCTTTTAAGCCCAATTGTTGCAAGGCTTCCTGCATTCCAAACTGATTTGCTGTTGTTGCCATTTATAACTTTTTGATTGTAAATTGTAATATTTTTTTGCGAAGTTATAATTTATAGGTGGATTTTACCAATAAAATTGTGATTTTGGCAAAAACGAGTTTTATCAATTTTTTTGAAGCGAAAGGTCAGTGAATATTTGCCATCCATTTTCCTGCTGCTTTAACTCGCTTTAAACCTGTTTTTAGAGAACAGGTTTAAGAGCTCAAACAATTAAAGCATCAGGGCTATGGGAAAATCTTTTGGCATTTTTGGAATCGTTGTTGCCAATATTGCGGAATTATATTTTGCGAGAAAACCTAACAGGTTTTGGAAACCTGTTAGGTTTGTAATTGAAATCTCTAAATTGACAACTGATTACCTGATTAGCCCCGATTGTAGCGGAAAGCGGAATTGGCTCCTTAAAAAAATTAAAAAATACCTTCAAGTTTTGAAAACCTAGTAGGAGTTATCGTTTAAGGGTGTAACGTTTGTCGGCTTCCATGATGGTGCTGCATTTTTTGCATTGTCGCAAGGCTTTGGAATTATAAAAATGCTGGAAATGCGGTAGAAAATCTTTTTCGATGTCGTTGAGTTCGAAATAAACTTCGTGAAGTTTGTAGTTGCAGTTTTCACAGAACCAAAGCAAACCATCCGTGAAACCTTGTCCGGCTCGTTTTCTCTCAATTACCAAACCAATTGAACCGGCGGAACGAACGGGCGAATGTGGCGTTTTTGGCGGATGAAGATACATGTCGCCGGCGTGGAGTTCGAGTTCTTTTTTTTCGCCGTTATCCTGTACGATTACTTTTATGGAGCCTTCGAGTTGGTAAAATAATTCTTCGGTTTCATTATAATGGTAGTCTTTTCGGGCGTTTGGTCCAGCGACAATCATCACAATGTAATCTTGAGAATCAACATAAATATTTTTGTTGCCAACGGGTGGTTTTAGTAAATGACGGTTTTCGTCAATCCATTTATTAAGGTTGAAAGGAGGTGTAATGGCCATAATAATTTTTTTGACTAAATTACTAAAATAAAAAAGGTCGGGATGAACCGACCTTGATATTTATTTTACTTCTTTAATAAGGTAGAGGTAAACCGGGAAGTGATCACTGAAACCTACTTCGCCATTGGCGTTACGAAGTGGATACCCTTTGAACCTTCCGCTTGTTTGGGTAAGGAAAGATTTGTTATAAACGCCAGCCTTCCAGAAGGTATAGCTCGAATAATCTTTTCTGATAAATGGTTCTGATAGAATCATTTGGTCAAAAAGATCCCAAGCGTCACGATAAGCTAAGGTTCCAATTCCTCTATTTGCCATTTCTTCCATAGGATTGAACATTCCTCTGGCTTTAGTGTCTTCTTTTTTGGCTTTGGCACCAATTTCTATTTTTACACTTTTATTATAAGGTCCGTCGTTTAAATCTCCCATGGTAATGATTTTTGCATTTGGGTTGATGTTGTACAACGAATCGATAATTTTTCGGTTTAATCTTCCGGCAGCTTCACGGTTAGGGCTCGATTTTTTTTCTCCTCCTGAGCGTGATGGCCAGTGGTTTACGATGAAGTGCATTTCTTCGCCATCAAAAAGTCCGGAAACTAAAAGTTGGTCACGAGTATAAATTCTTTTAGTATTATCCGATTGATCGTAGATAATTAGAGGTACATTAATGTAACTTGTGGGCTTAAAATGTTTCTTTTGGTATAAAAATCCTACGTCAATACCACGACGATCTGGTGAATCAAAGTGTACAATTCCGTAATCTTTATTGATTAGCAAAGGTTGTTTTACTAAATCTTCAAGAACGCCACGGTTTTCAATTTCGCAAACGCCTAAAACGGCAGGAGCTTCTTTTTGGTGTTCGCTTGTTCCAAGTTCAGAAATCACGCGACTCAAGTTGGTTAACTTGGTTTGATACTTTTCTTTGGTCCATCCGTTAGCTGGAGTATATTCTTCATCAAAGATGTTCGGATCGTCCGAAAAATCGAATAAATTCTCCAAATTGTAAAAAGCAACGGTTTGAACTTTAAATTTTTTTTCCTGCCCTGTAGCCACATTCATTGACAAAATCACAGTAAACAGGGCGATAAAATTGGAAATTCTCATAAATAGAAATATTAATTTAATGTGAAGTTTGATATAAAACTTGCTGCAAAAGTAAATAATATAATTAAATAATATAACTTTGCCGGCTGTTAAGAAATAATTAACTTAACAAGAATGTATTAACTTAAAATAATTTATGAAAAAACTTGTAATTAGTATTCTATTTGTAATGCAGGTTGTTTTTGCATTTGCGCAGCAGGAATCCTTGGTAAAGGGCCGTGTTGTTGACTCGAAAACACAAAAGCCGATGCAGAATGTTGTTGCAACACTTCAAAACACAACTTTAACCGTTTTAACAAATTCTGACGGTATTTTTGTTTTTGAAAAAGTTTCTAACGGGTCATACCTTTTAGAAGTAAAAAGTACGGGATTCTCTCGTCAATTATTGTCAATTGAAGTTGAAGGCGAGCCTTTAGACGTGGGATTGGTAGTTTTGGAAGAAGATATTACTTCTGAACAAGAGTTGAGTTTAATTACCATTACCGAAAGTGATTTGGGTGATGATAATAGTGGTTCTGAAAGTACGGCAGGACTTTTACAAGCTGCAAGGGATGCATTTCAGCAATCTGCTGCTTTTAACTGGGGACAATCTAGATTTAGAATCAGAGGTTTAGACAATGAGTACGGAACGACCATGATAAATGGTGTGGTAATGAACAAAGTTTATGATGGAAGACCACAATGGAGTAACTGGGGTGGATTAAATGACGCTACAAGAAATCAAGAATTTACAATGGGTTCTGGCCCTTCAGATTATACATTTGGAGGAATTTTAGGAACACAAGAAATTAATACAAGAGCTTCTTTTTTCCGTCCGGGAACACGTTTGACCTTTTCAGGAACAAACACAAATTATAGCTGGAGATCAATGATCACTCACGCTTCGGGAATGGACAAAGACGGTTGGGCTTATGTTATTTCAGGAGGAAAAAGATGGGCAAAAGAAGGTTACTTTGAAGGAACTGATTATGACGCTTTATCTTTGTTTGCAAGTGTTGAAAAAAGATTTAATGCCAATCATAGCTTAAACTTTACGGCAATTTACGCTCAGAATAGTCGAGGGAAAAATTCGCCAAACACACAAGAAGTTACGGACCTTGCAGGTGTGAAATACAATTCTTACTGGGGTTGGCAAGATGGTAAAAAAAGAAATTCACGTGATAAAGATGTAGAAGAGCCCATTTTTATGTTGAGCCATTTTTGGAAAATCAATGAAAAAAACAGCTTAAACACTAACGTATCTTACCAATTTGGATCTATTGGAAACAGCAGATTAGATTTCAACAATGCAGCAAATCCTGATCCAACTTATTACAGAAACTTACCGAGTTATTTTTCAACTAATTTAGCGCCTGAAGCTGATATTATTAGACAAAGAGAATTTTTCTTAGCAAACCGTCAGATCAACTGGGATTCATTTTACTTCGGAAATACCGCTCCATTAACTGATGCTCAAGGAAACGAGATTGGAAGAATTGCAAAGGAAAGTAGCACCATTTTATACGAAGACAGAACTGACGATAAACAATGGACTGCGAACTCTATCTTAAATTCGCAATTATCTGACAACATTATCCTAAACGCTGGTGCTACTTACAGAAAGTTAAAATCAGAAAATTTCCAGAACGTAGTAGATCTTTTAGGAGGTTCTCATTACCTAGACATCGATCCTTTCTTAGTAGGGGTTAGACAACAAACAGATCTTGACAATCCAAACCGTCAAGTGGTAGTAGGAGACAGATTTGGATATAACTATAACTTATATGCTGATATAGTTGATGCGTTTTCTCAATTCAAATTTTCTTATACAAAATTTGATTTTTACGTAGCACAAAATTTCACACGCACACAATACCAAAGAGAAGGTCTTTACCGTAATGGAAATTATGAGAATAACTCTAAAGGGAAAAGTGCAAAAGTAAATTTTGAAAACTTTGGCTTTAAAGGAGGTATGACTTACAAATTAACTGGTCGCCACCTATTCGACGTTAACGCTGTTTACATGACAAAAGCGCCGACAATGCGAAACACTTTCCCTAACGCAAGAATGAACAACAATATCGTTCAAGATTTGCAAAGCGAAAAAGTGATGAGTGTTGACGGTAGTTATATCATCAGAGCGCCAAAATTAAAAGCACGTATTACAGGTTATTTTGCAACCATTAAAGACGCAACGGACATCGGCTTTTACTTTGCCGAAGGTCTTGGGGTTCTAACCGATGATGGAGAAGCAGTTTCTAGTAATGGAAATGCTTTCGTAGCCGAAATCGTAACCGGAATGAACAAGAAAAATATGGGAGCGGAACTAGGTATTGAATACCAATTGACGCAAACTATTAAACTTACTGGTTCTGCCGCATACGGACAATATACATTTGATAACAACCCAAATGTAAAATTAAACGTAGATAATGTACGCCAAATCATTAACTTTGGTGAATCAACAATGAAGAATTATTATCAACCAGGTATGCCACAACAAGCATACGGATTTGGTGCAGAATATAGAGATCCTCATTTTTGGTGGATTGGAGCTAACGTAAATTACTTGGCTGACAATTATTCTGATATTTCTCCGTTATTACGTACACAAAATTTCTTCATCAACCCTGCAACAGGAGGTCCTTTTGTAGATGCATCAGAAGAAAATGCTAGAGTATTATTAAGACAAGAAAAATTTGATCCTGTAACTTTGCTTAATTTAGTGGGAGGAAAATCTTGGAGAATAGACGGAAAAACATTCGGTTTCTTCGCAAGCATCAACAACGTTTTAAATAAAACTTATAAAACTGGAGGTTTTGAACAAGCTCGTAATGCAAACTTTAGAGAACTTAGTGACGATTTTATCGGAGGAACGCGCTCTTTCGGACCTAAGTACTTTTACGGATACGGTAGAACTTATTTCGTAAACCTTTATATCAATTTCTAAAAACAAAAAATGCTAAATATGAAAACTAATTTATTAAAATCGATTTTCGGTATTGCCCTTTCTGCAGTACTTTTTACGGGTTGCGTGAATGAGGACGATTACTCAATCCCTAATTTAGAATGTAATGATCCGGGACTTGTTGCTACAAAAACAGTTCAAGATATTTATACTCAAGCCACTTCATCTGCAGTACAATACACTGCAAACGATATTATCGAAGCACGTGTAGTGTCAAGTGATAAAGGAGGAAATTTCTTTAAAATTATGTATTTAACATCGTTAGATGGTGAAAGAGGATTTAGCTTAGCAATCAACAGACAAGATTTACACAACGAATACAACGTAGGCAGAAAAGTGTATATCAAACTTCAAGGACTTTACACACAAATCCGTAACAACACCCTTCAAATCGGAGCGTTGTATAATGGTAACGTAGGTCAAATTGCCGAAGCAGAATACAAACAAAAGTTAATCAATTCTTGTAACTCTGTTGACGAGGAAACTTTGGTTAATGAATTTACGATTTCTCAAATTAATGATGCACAAATTGGTAAACTAATTGAACTTAAAGACGTACAGTTTGCTGACAGCGCGTTAGGACAAAATTACTACAACCCCGCTAACGTAACAGGATCAGAAACTAATCATTTCATCACAGATGCAACTGGGGCAACATTGATTTTCAGAACAGGATCTTTCGCAGAATATGCAGGTTTACCGGTATCAGAAAAAAGTGGAAGAATTAGAGGTATCCTTACAAAATTTGGAACTACTTTGCAATTTGTAGCTAGATATGCTACCGATATTAAATTAACTGAAGACAGAATTGGTGAAGAGCCAGGAGAACCAGGAGAGCCAGGAGAACCAGGAGCTCAACCAACAACTCCAGCTAACTTCCTTTTTGCTGGTGGTGATTTCGAAAACTGGACTGCTTTTACAGGTGGGTTAAACAGCTTCGGGTTAAAAGCATACGCAACTCAAAGTGCTGGAACTGGTGCTAACGGAAGCAACTCTTTAAAAATCAACGGAACTCCAACTGCTAACGACTATGTTTTTACAGCTAAAGCTCCTTCTGGCTTACCAACAGCTCCTACAAAAATTACTTTTTGGGTAAAAGGAACTTCTGCAACAAAAGCACTTTCATTTAACGTTTACCGTGCAGCTGGTGGATATGATGTGTTTAACTTGGCAAGTTTGAGTTCAAGTGCTATTACACTTACCAAAAATACTGAAATCAACTCTTCAGGAAATGGAACTAACCAATACAATGGTTCAATTGACACTAATGGACAATGGGTTAAAGTTACTTTAGATATTTCTGATGTAGCAATTAACTTAACATCTGGTAACGATATCTTCGCTCTTAAAACAGGTAACGGAGGAAACTACGATTTACATTTTGACAATTTCGGAATCGAATAATCAATAATGGGATAGAAACAAAAAGCGGGACAATTGTCCCGCTTTTTTTATGTGAATTTTTTTCATCAACCAAAAAAGCAGCTGAATCAGGCTTCAAAAAAGAACTTGTATTAGGAAAAAGCTGCCTTTTTAGACAGCTCGTGTTTTTCCATTCGACAAATTTACAAACATAAAAAAACCGGAAGCTCTTCCGGTTTTAAATTTATTTTCCACTAAAAAGTTGGTTTCCGCTTCTCTAAAAACGCAGTCGTACCTTCTTTAAAATCTTCGGTATCAAAACACTCTCCAAAATTTTTGATTTCGGTTCTAAAACCATCTACATCATATTTAAAATTAGCATTTACAGCTTCAATCGCTTTTCCAATTGCTACAGGCGAATTGCGTATAATTTTTCCAGCGATGTTTTTTGCCAAATCCAAAAGTTCGGCTTGGGGAACTACATAATTCACCAATCCAGAAGTTTTTCCTTCTTCCGCAGTAAGCATTCCAGCAGTCATAATCAGTTCCATTGCTTTGCCTTTTCCAACTAATTGTGGCAAACGCTGTGTTCCTCCATAACCGGGAATCACGCCAAGGGAAACCTCAGGCAAGCCCATTTTGGCATTATCAGAAGCGATACGGAAATGACAAGCCATCGCCAACTCTAATCCGCCACCAAGTGCAAAACCGTTGACAGCAGCAATTACAGGTGTTTCTAAATTTTCTACAAAATCAAACAATTGTGCCTGACCTTGCGCGGCAAGCATTTCGCCTTCGGCAACAGAAAAACTAGCAAATTCCGAAATATCAGCTCCGGCAACAAACGCTTTTTCGCCACTTCCGGTTAAAATAATCGCACGAATTTCTGATTGTTGTTCCAAAGTTTCAAATGCTTTGTGCAATTCGGAAATCGTGGCTTTATTCAAAGCGTTCAACTTTTCCGGACGGTTAATCGTCACAGTTGCAATTCCGTTTTCGGAGTGGATTAAAATATTGTCGTAATTCATATTTATCATTTATTTATTATTATCAATTTTGTCATTCTCACAAACAAGGAATTTCGGAGTCGCGAGTTTCCTAAGAAGATTCCTCATTCGTCGGAATGACAAAGTGCATTTACATTTTTATTATTTTCAATCTTGTCCTTCCTACGAAAAGCTTACATTTTTATTATCGGAAGAAAAACACAAAAAACAGTGCCTTTTCCGGCAGCAGTTTCAAAGGTAATCGTTCCGTTGTAGTTTTCTATAATATTTTTAATGATTCCTAAACCAAGTCCCATTCCGGAATTTTTTGTGGTAAATTTTGGTTCAAAAATTCTATCAAGATGATCGCCTTCAATGCCGGTTCCATTATCTTTCACGCTAATCAAAACCTGATTTTCTTCTTTTTTAACCAAAACTTCGACAGATTTTTCCGCTTGACTTTCTGGAATCGCCTGAATGGCATTTTTCACCAAATTCGTTACCACACGAATCAACTGGGTTCGATCCATCACGGTGATAATTTTGTCTTCTTCACTTTTAAATTGAATATAATCTTCATTAAAAATATCCAAAGTAAGTTGCACCACATTCACCACATTGAGGGTTTCATTTTGTTGGGCTGGCATGGATGCAAAGTTAGAAAACGCCGAAGCTACGGAACTCATCGTGTCAATTTGCTGAATCAAAGTGTTCGAATAATCCGCCATTTTTTGTTGAATTTCAGGATCGTTTGCGTTAAATTTTCGCTGGAAACTTTGCACGGTCAAACGCATTGGTGTCAACGGATTTTTAATTTCGTGTGCTACTTGTTTTGCCATTTCGCGCCAAGCTTGTTCCCGTTCGCTTTGAGCCAATTTCGACGCACTTTCTTCCAATTCATCAACCATTGCATTGTACGCATGGACCAAAAGCGCAATTTCCCTGGAACTGTCTTCAAGATTGATTTTTTCGTTTTTTTGGTTGAAGCGAGTTTCGGTAATTTTATCGGTAATTGACTTTAAAAATTGCGTAATGTAACTCGATAAAAAATACGCCAAAACAAACGCCACGACTAACATGATGCCGTAAACTTGTCCAAGACGAATGAGGAAATTTCGCAATTCTCGTTCGTAAAAACCATCGTCTGGAATGTAGGGAAGATTTAAAATTCCGAGCGGTTTGAACTTAGTATCTTTAATTTGTGCATACGACGATCTAAATTTCACGCCGTCAATGCTTTGCACATCCACATAACGCTTGTCCATAGAAGATTTTACCAATTTCAAAATATAATCCGGAACCGGTGGCAAAATCGTATCAACCGTAAAAGAAGCTTTGGAAGATTTCATCAATTTTCCGTCAAGACTATACAAATTGATCGGAAGGCTATGAATATCAGCTAATTCGTAAATTTTATCTTTAAAAATAAGTGGTAAATTTTCGGAAGTAAGCGGATAAGTAGTGGTATTCAACACATAATTAATGTGCTCTTTGATTGCAGTTTCACGACGTTCGAGCCGTTCTTCGTGGTATTCTTTTGCGGCTTCTTTAAACTGATAAATTGAAAGCGAAGCCATTAAAACAGATGAAATCAGGGTGAGAAAAATCATCGATAAAAATATTCTTACCCGAAGCGACAATCTCTTTATTTTAATGGGTTTGAGCATTTGCTAACGATTTTTCTCTCTAATTTTTTTGTAAAATTTAAAACCTAACATCAATAATATTGAAAACAAAATAATTCCGACGACACCAAAAATCCAGTTGAAAGCATTTTTCAAAATTACCAAAAAAACTACTGCGAAAAGGATGATGGTTGCACCTTCGTTCCACAAACGCATAAAATTGGCAGAATGTTTCACCTCATCTTTTTGCAATTGCCTAAATATTTGATGACATTTTAATTGATACAAAATCAGCGCAAAAACAAAGCCAAGTTTTACATGCATCCACGATTGTCCCAACCATCCGGGCATTAAAATTAAAAGTACAATCGCAAAAATTATTGCCAAAAACGCCGACGGCCAAGTGATGATGTACCACAATCGGTAACTCATGAGCTTGAACTGTTTCTGTAATATTTCTTTTTCGGGCGAAGGTTTTTCGTTGGCTTCAATGTGATAAACAAACAACCGAACAATATAGAAAAGTCCTGCAAACCAAGTGATTACAAAAATAAGATGTAGTGATTTGATGTAGTTGTAATAGTCTATCATTCTTCAATTAGATGTTCGTTCATTTCTTTTTTCAAATAAATTCCCGTGATAATGGTTGACAAAACATCGGCAATGGGAAACGCAATCCAAACCCCGAAAATCCCGATGAAATGTGGCAAAATCAATACCAGCGGAATCAAGAAAAATCCTTGTTTGGTTAACGTGAGCAACAAGGCTTTTTTGGCTTTTCCTGCTGCTTGAAAATAAGCCGCACCAATCAACTGAATGGCGATAATTGGCGATGCCGCAAAAACCCAACGCAAAGCATTTGGCGTTTCATCAATCACCAATTGATCGGTGGTAAAGACCGTCACAATAGATTTTGAAAAAATTAAAATTACCACAAAAATTGCAATTGCCAAAACCGCCGCATATTGTATGGAAATTCGAATACTTTGTTTGACCCGATGAAAATTATCGGCTCCATAGTTATAACCGGCAATCGGTAAAAAAGCTTGGGTAATTCCTAAAACGGGGAACAATGCAAACATTAACATCCTACTAATAATTCCATAAACCGTTACGGAATGTTCGCCGCCAAAAGTATATAAAGTATGATTTAAAATAATCGACAAAATACTTACAACACCTTGTCTGGCAAAGGTTACGAAACTCAGCGAAGTAATTTCTGCCACGATTTTTTTATGGAATTTAAAATGATGCCAACCTAATTTTAATTCTGTTTTAAAAATAAAAAACCATAGCACAAACAAAAAACTGCTCAGGTAAGAAACAAATGTGGCATAAGCGGCTCCAGCGATTCCGAGGTCTAAAAATTTGATAAAAACCACATCGAGAATGATATTGACAAACGCCGGAATTATCATACTAATCATGGCAAAAGTTGGTTTTCCTTCAGCTCTGATGACATTGTTTCCCATCATGCAAAGTGCCAAAAGCGGAACGCCAAGCAACACCGGAAGAAAAAATTCTTTTGCGGGTTCCATAATGTTTCCGTTTGCACCAAAAACCAAAAGCGTTTCTTCTTCAAAAAATAATCCCAACAATACAAACACGGATGCCAAGATAAAAGTCATCATGATTTGGTTGGCAAAAACAATATCAGCCTTTTCTTTGTTACCAGAACCCAAAGCACGCGAAAGCACAGAACCTCCGCCAACGCCAATTGCCATTCCCAAAGAAGAAATTAAAAAAGTAAAAGGCAAAACCACCGAAACTGCCGCAATTGCCAATGAACCAACCCATTGACCTACAAAAATAGTATCAACCAAGATGTTCACCGACATAAACAAAATCCCGATTGAGGACGGAATCGCTTGCGTAATCAGTAATTTTCTGATGTCTTTTTTTCCTAATTCTTCCGAAGAAACCGCCATTTTTTAATTCATTTTTGCAGTTTCAGCATTGTTTTTTGTTACAAAACTTGCCCATTCTTCAATCCAGTTTACAACCGTTTCAACCCAACTGTCATCATCATTTAAGCATGGAATTGCCAAAAATTCTTCGCCTCCATTGGCTTCAAAATCTTCTTTGGCACGCATGGCAATTTCTTCCAAAGTTTCCAAACAATCGGTTACAAAAGCTGGCGTTACCACTGCAATTTTTTTGATTCCTTTAGACGGCATTTTGTCGATTTCAACATCAGTGTAAGGTTCGAGCCATTTGTCGCCCGCTAATCTGGATTGGAAAGTTTGAGTATATTTTTCTTTCGGAATTCCCAATTGTTCCACCACCAAACGCGTGGTTTCATAACATTGATGACGGTAGCAAAAAGCGTGTGCCGCAGAAGGTGTCGAACAGCACGAACCGTCAATTTTACAATGTGATTTGGTTACGTCAGTTTTCCGGATGTGGCGTTCAGGAATACCGTGATATGAAAAAATGAGTTGGTCATAATCATAGCCTTCCAAATGTTTTTTCATCATATCTGACAAATTTTTGATGTAATCCGGTTTGTTGTAAAAAGCAGGAACATCGGTAAATTTCATCTGTGGAAATTTTTTCTTGCGAATTTCTTCAGCCAAAACCAAAATCGTTAACGTCGAAGCCATTGCATATTGTGGATACAAAGGAAAAAGCAACACTTCAGTAACGCCTTGATTGTGTAATTCTTGTAAACCTTTTTCAATAGTCATTTCGCCGTAACGCATGGCTAAAGCTACGGGAATTTCAGTTTTTGCCTGAACTTTTTTATGCATTCTTTCTGACAAAACCATCAAAGGCGAACCTTCTTCCCACCAAATTTTTTGATAAGCATGAGCGGATTCTTCCGGACGTTTTCTCAAAATGATGCCACGAACCAATAACGCTCGTAATAAATAAGGAACATCAATTACATATTTGTCCATTAAAAATTCATCCAAATACGGTTTTACATCTTTTGGATCTGGACTTTTCGGTGAACCGAGATTGACTAATAATACGCCTTTCATTTATTTTGATTTGAAAATTTGAGAATTTGAAAATTTGGAAAACACAAAATTCAAAATCACAATTTATTATTTATAATTAACCGTTTTTTTTTAGTAGAGAAGGAATTGAAAGGGACAAAACCATTTTCAAATTTCCAAATTCTCAAATTGATGCATTAGAATTAATCGACATTAAATATTTTTTAGGAGTTGTGCCAAATTTTTTCTTGAACGCGGCAATAAAATGACTCGCCGTGCTGTAACCGATTTTTAGTCCAACTTCGTTAACGTTATACGAACCGCTGTCTAACAATTTCCTTGCGTATTCCATTTTATAATCAAATAAAAAACTGTAAACGCTGTCGCCGTAAATTTGCTTAAATCCCATTTTTAATTTTTTGAGATTGATGCCTACTTGATCTGACAATTCCTGCAAACTCGGCGGTTCTGCCATGTTGGCGATAACAATTTCTTTGGCTTTTTTTATTTTCAAAACGTTTTCTTCATCCACTAAAAACGGACATTGTTCGGCATTTTGGTCTTCGTTTCGGTTGAAATAAAGGCTTAACAATTCATAGGCTTTCCCTTTGAAATACAAATTTTTAATCGATGGATTTAAGTTAGAATTAAAAAGTTGGTTTAAAACAATGGACATCGAAGGCGAAATGGGTTCGTCTTTATAATATTTTTTGTCTTTATTTTCTTCGCTTAGGAACGGAATGTAATCGGCTTCGGAAGAAAATAAAGCGTGGAATTTTTTGATGGAAATTAATACCGAAACAATCCAAGAATGTGGCGCAATTTCGAGATGAACCGGCAATTCTTTTTGTGGATTATACAAAAAAAGCGATAAGTCTTCGCGCAAATCTAATGCGTAACGACCTTGGTTGAAAATAAACTTGGCGCGACCTTTTATGCCGAAATGGAATTGAATTAAATCTTTGTTGACATCTCGTTCGAAATGTGAAACAGCGTCTGAATCGTTTTGAAACCTGATGATAATAAAGTCGTCCTCAATTTTAATTTCTTCGGGTGAACTCATAGCGGTATTTTTTTTGTCGGTTATTTTATTTTCGCTTAAGGTTTTATTTAGAATAGTTCTAAACTATAACAGTTAAAAATGCCGATTTCATTGCAAATGTAGCCTTTTTCTAATTTAGAATTGCCAAAATTATCAAAATATCCGAGAGCGATACAATTAGCACTTGTAGCGTTATTTTTGTAAAGATGTTACTGATAATTTTGTGGTTCTAAAGTGCAAAGATCCGTTTTGTGGGTTTTTGCCAAAAGTTTAAAAGAAGCCTAATGATTGACATTAGCCCTGATTAAGCCGATATCCTCACGTTCCGAAGGAGAAGTGAGATAAAGGCGAAAGCAGGAAAATGGTGAAAAAAATGCCTGGTCCCGAAGTTTCGGGAGGCTTCTTGAAAAAAATTTGAAGATTATTTATGGAGAAAAAAAATCCGGTGAAACATCAAACTTTTTATGCGGTTGGGTTGAGTTACAAGAAAGCTGATGCCGAAATGCGAGGAAAATTCAGCCTTGGAAATTTGGCAAAAGCAACGGTGATGCAACAAGCGAAAGCGGAAGGAATTAAAAGTTTGATTGTGACTTCTACTTGTAACCGCACGGAAATTTACGGTTTTGCAGAACATCCTTTTCAGTTGATAAAATTGCTTTGTGACAATAGTAACGGGACCGTTAATGAGTTTCAGGAAGTGGGTTTTGTGTACAAAAATCAGGAGGCGATTAATCATATTTTTAGGGTTGGAACTGGTTTAGACAGCCAGATTTTGGGCGACTTTGAAATTATTTCTCAGATAAAAAATAGTTTTGTTGAGGCGAAATCCGAAGGTTTGGCCAATGCTTTTATGGAGCGATTGGTAAATTGCGTGATTCAGGCGAGCAAAAAAATTAAGAACGAAACGGAAATTAGCTCTGGTGCAACTTCGGTTTCGTTTGCTTCGGTGCAATATATTTTGAACAATGTGGCCAATGTGAGCGAAAAAAATATTTTGCTTTTCGGAACCGGGAAAATTGGGAGAAATACTTGCGAAAACTTGGTGAAACACACGAAAAATGACCATATTGTTTTAGTCAATCGAACCAAAGATAAAGCCGAGAAAATTGCGGGAAAATTTAATTTGATTGTAAAAGACTACGATGTTTTACCGCTAGAAATCCCAAAAGCCGATGTTTTGGTTGTGGCAACCGGAGCTCCCGAACCAACTATTGACGAGACGATTTTACAACTTCACAAACCGCTTTTAATTTTAGATTTGTCGATGCCAAAAAATGTGCACGATAATGTCAAAAATATTCCAAACGTAACGGTGATTCATTTAGACGATTTGTCGAAAATTACTGATGTTACGCTGGAAAATCGCAAAAAACACATTCCGCAAGCGGAGATTATTATTGAAGAAATTAAAGACGAATTTATCGCGTGGATGAACAGTCGTAAATTTGCGCCAACGATTCATGCATTGAAAGAAAAATTAAATTCGATTAAAGATACTGAATTAAATTTTCAACGTAAAAAGATTGAAAATTTTGATGAAGAACAGGCGGAAATCATCAGCCGAAGAATCATTCAGAAAATTACGACACATTTTGCAAATCATTTAAAAGATGATGCCACAATGGTGGATGAAAGCATTGAGTGGATTGAAAAAGTTTTTCAGATTAGCCCAGAAAAAACCGAAGGGAAAATGCAGCAAAAGGTGACCTATAATGAAAAATAGTTCTGGAAGAAAAAATGCAACTTCTGAGCAAAAAGTAATCAGAATAGGAACCCGCGACAGCGAACTCGCACTTTGGCAAGCCAAAACTGTCGAAAAAAAACTGAACGATTTAAGCTATAAAACCGAAATTGTTGCCGTAAAATCCACTGGAGATATCATCCTCGACAAACCGCTTTATGAACTTGGGATCACCGGAATTTTTACCAAAACGCTCGATATTGCCATGATCAAAGGCGAAGTGGACGTTGCGGTTCATTCGATGAAAGACGTGCCAACGGCTTTGCCACAAGGCATTGTTCAAGCTGCTGTTTTGGAGCGTGCAAACGTATTGGACATTTTGGTTCACAAAGGAAATCTTGATTTTTTAAATTCCGAAGGAACAATTGCCACCGGAAGTTTGCGTCGTCAAGCCCAATGGTGGAACAAATATCCAAAACACAATGTGGTGGATTTACGCGGAAATGTCAATACTCGATTACAAAAACTAAAAGATAACAACTGGAACGGAGCCGTTTTTGCGGCAGCAGGATTGGAAAGAATCAACTTAAAACCAAAAGATTTTTTGAATCTCGACTGGATGATTCCCGCTCCAGCTCAGGGTGCGATGGTTGTGGTGGCAATGGCTGAAGATCATTTTACCCGCGAAGCTGTTTCGGAATTAAACGATATCGAAACCGAAATTTGCACTTACATCGAAAGGCAATTTTTGCGAACGCTCGAAGGCGGTTGTACGGCACCAATTGGCGCTTTGGCAAAATACAACGAAAAAACGGATAGCATTGAATTTCAAGGTGTTATGCTTTCAATTGACGGAAAACAAAAACTGGAAATCGATAAAAACGTCGATATTTCGGAGTGGAAAAAACTCGGATTTCATGCCGCACAAGAAATTTTGGACAACGGCGGAAACGAGTTGATGGGCGAAATTAGAAAAGAATTGAAAAAATAATTTTTTAGGAGCCAAACGACAGGGCATTCTTTTAACGAAGTTCCCGCTTTCCGCTACAATCTCCAGCAGAAAAAGCTGGAGGATTTTCGCTACAATCGGGGCTAAAACCAAACATTTAGGCATTTTTTAACCGTGGGAAACCAAACTCAAAATATACGAATCCTATCCACCAAAAAACTTTTGAGCAATCAAAAGCAATTTTTGCTGAATGCAAATTTGAACCTCATCGAAGCCGATTTCATTACAACTAAAAGCAGAAAATTCGATTCAAAAAATACCGCCGAAAACTTAATTTTCACCAGCCAAAATGCGGTTTTAAGCATTTTGGAAAATTCAAATTTTGAAAATTTAAAAAACCGAAGCATTTTTTGTGTGGGTTCAAAAACGAAAAATCTTTTAGAAAAAAACGGTTTCAAAGTTGTTGTTACAAAAGAGTATGCTTCTGACTTGGCAACGTTGATTGTAAATGATTTTTCTAACGAAAATTTTACTTTTTTCTGTGGAAATTTAAGACGAGAAACTTTGCCGGAAGCGTTTAAAAAAGCCCAAATTTCATTTGAAGAAATAGAAATTTATGAAACCATTCTTTTGCCTCAAAAAATAAATGCTACCCTTGACGGAATTTTATTTTTCAGTCCATCAGGTGTTGAAAGTTATTTGAAAAATAATAAAATTGTAGATGAAAAATGTTTTTGCATTGGCACCACAACCGCCGAAGCATTGCAAGAAACAACAAAAAATATCATAATCGCCAATCAGCAAACCGTTGAAAATGTGATTATTAAAGCGATAAATTATTATGACAACAAGCTTTAGGCAAAATGCCATAAGCAGAATTTAGGACAAACAAATTGGCTTACAGCATAAAGCTTACAGCCTAAAAGCTAAAAATAAAATGATAAAAAACGACCTTTTCCTCAGAGCCTTAAACAACGAAACCGTAGAACGTCCGCCAGTTTGGATGATGCGTCAAGCCGGAAGATATTTACCGGAATTTAGAGCTTTGCGCGACAAATACGATTTCTTTACACGTTGCGAAACGCCAGAATTGGCTGCAGAAATTACCGTTCAACCCATTCGAATTGTAAAACCAGATGCCGCCATTTTGTTCTCGGATATTTTGGTAGTTCCCAGAGCAATGGGCATTCACGTGGAATTAAAAGACAATTTAGGACCGATAATTCCAAATCCAATCCGTTCGATGGAAGATGTAAACAAAACATTCGTTCCAGATGTTCACGAGACTTTGGGTTATGTTTTTGACGCGATTAAATTGACCAAAGAAATGCTTAACGACGAGGTTCCGTTAATTGGTTTTGCAGGTTCGCCTTGGACGATTTTTTGTTATGCCGTGGAAGGAAAAGGTTCGAAAAGTTTTGATACGGCAAAAGGTTTCTGCTTTTCAAATCCGGTTGCGGCACATACATTATTGCAAAAAATCACCGATACCACGATTTTATATTTGAAAGAAAAAGTAAAAGCTGGTGTAAACGCAGTTCAAATTTTCGATTCTTGGGGCGGAATGCTTTCTCCAGTTGATTATCAGGAATTTTCTTGGAAATACATCAACCAAATTGTGGAAGCTTTAGCAGAAGATACCAAGGTGATTGTTTTTGGAAAAGGTTGCTGGTTTGCCCTTAATGAAATGGCACAATCAAAAGCTTCGGCACTTGGCGTGGATTGGACCTGTTCGGCGAGAAATGCTCGTTATTTAACAGGCGGAAAAATCACTTTGCAAGGAAATTTTGATCCATCAAGATTACTTTCGCCAATTCCAACCATCAAAAAAATGGTGCACGAAATGATTGACGAATTTGGAAAAGACAATTATATCGTAAACCTCGGCCACGGCATTTTGCCAAATATTCCGGTGGATAATGCAAAAGCGTTTGTAGAAGCGGTGAAGGAGTATAATCAATAGCTGTTTGCTGACAGCTTTTAGCTAATAGCTTTTATGAAAAACAAATTTTACCAATACATCCAAAACCTGCAAAATCAAATCACTTCTAAATTAGAAGAAGTTGACGGTTTTGCCAAATTCCGCGAAGATATTTGGGAACGTCCAGAAGGCGGTGGCGGACGAACTCGCGTTATCGAAAACGGCCAAGTTTTTGAAAAAGGTGGCGTCAATATTTCGGCAGTTCATGGAAAGTTACCCGATACCATGCAAAAAATGTTCAACGTGGGTGAAGCCGATTTTTTTGCTTGCGGATTGAGCTTGGTCATTCATCCAAAAAACCCGATGGTTCCAACGGTTCATGCCAATTGGCGTTATTTTGAAATGTATGACGATAACGGAAATGTAATCAACTCATGGTTTGGTGGCGGACAAGATTTAACGCCTTATTATTTATTTGAAGACGATGCCAAACATTTCCATCAAACCTGCAAAAACGCTTGCGACAAACATAATCCGGAATTTTATTCCAATTTTAAAAAGAAATGCGACGAATATTTCTGGAACGCACATCGTAACGAAGCCCGTGGACTTGGCGGTTTATTTTTTGATTATTTAAAAGAAAATGAAAACCAGTCGATGGAAGATTGGTACAATTTTGTAACCGAAGTTGGAAATTCTTTCCTTGAAGCCTACATTCCAATTGTAGAAAAAAGAAAAAATTGGCCTTTTACCGAAGCTAACCGAAATTGGCAAGAAATCCGTCGTGGACGTTATGTAGAATTTAATTTGGTTCACGACAAAGGAACGCTTTTCGGCTTAAAAACTAACGGAAGAATTGAAAGTATCCTCATGTCATTACCACCGCACGTTCAGTGGGTTTATGATCATCATCCGGAAGTTGGAAGCGAGGAAGAAAAATTAATAGGTGTTTTAGAAAACCCGATAGATTGGTTGTAGACTTGTAGCATCTCATCCACTATCTAACAGAGAAATTTATGAAAAACTTGCTAAAATTAATATTCTTGTTTTGTATGCAAATTGGTTTTGCGCAAGATCTTCTTGAAGTAAAATCAGAAATCTTTAACGGAGTTATAATTGTTGCTGAAAGCAACTACTCAAAACAAATTGAAGGATTAAAACTTTTTACACCTACAGAAAAAGAAATTTTTGAACTTGAAGAGGTCATCACCGACATACAAAATAAAAAGAACGCAAAAGCGAGCAGGCATATACATTCCAAAATAGAGTTCAACGATTATGTAAGACAATACGAGGGTTACTACTTAGGTGGACAATCTGGAGAAAAAGTAATTCTTGTAAATTTTTTTCCAAAAGAAATTGTCGAAAAACGCAGGCTTAAATGGAAAAGTGAAGTTTTAGATTATCGAAATGTAGAGAATTCTATCGCAATGAACTTTATTGTAGATAGACAAGAATTTTATGAACTTTGGATGGGTGGTGAATAATTGTTAATAACGTAATCTTTAACCACGCCTAAAAATTGGGTATGAAGAAAACATTCTTTATAATATTGATGAGTAACTGTTGCTTTTCGCAAAACGACAGCATTGCGCCTTATTTTAAAGAATTTGAAAATAAAATCTCTACTCAGCTTTTTGTCCTCAATAACACCAATAATTTTACCATCACAACGCAAGATCAAGAAGTTGAGCTAAACCCAAATTATAAAACCACGCTAAATATTGGTTTTCAGTATGATATAATTTCGTTTAGCATAGGTTTTGCGCCTCGTTTTTTTGCAGATAATCGTGACAACAGAAATTCGAAAATGCGGACATTATCATTCGGTTTTTTTCCGGGAAGTTGGGTACAACAATTCGAATACCACAACCAAAAAGGTATCAGTTTAGAACCTGTAAACACGCCATATCGCATCTATTTGGAAGAACTCGAATCTCTAAAAATTGGAGGAAGCACGCATTATTTTTTCAACAAAAATTTTTCATATCGGGCGATGGCATTGCAAAATTTTCAGCAACTAAAAAGTGCCGGAAGCTTCTCATTAGGACTCGCTTACAACTATACCGAATTAGATGGCAACAACGGTCCGTTGTTAGACGCAAAGATTCATTTTATCGACATCGCTTTCACACCAGCCTATTATTACAATTGGGTTGTGGGCAAGCATGTTAATTTAGCAGGCGGAATTTCCCTTGGAACCGGAATTAATTTTAGCAATGATGACGGTCACAAAACCAATTCCTTACTTTATACTTCCGGCATTTTGTTAGCTCCTGGATTCAACTCCGAAAAGTGGTTTTTCGGGATGAATCTTAAAGCCAATTATTTTGGACGAAAAATAAGCGAAGACGCAAGCGTAGGCGATACCGTAGCAACAGCAACTCTTTTTGTGGGTTACCGTTTTGATGCGCCACAATTACTTGTGTCTAAGACACAGAAATTAAAAAATATATTAAAGAAAAGCTAAAAAAATATGTTTCCACTACAAAGAGGCCGTCGTTTAAGAGTGAACGACTCTATAAGAAGTTTAGTTCGCGAGACTACATTAAGCCCAAGTGATTTTATGTTCCCGATGTTCATTGCCGAAGGCGAAAACATTAAAGTCGAAATTCCGTCAATGCCCGGAATTTTCCGTCGTTCGATAGATTTAACCGTTTTGGAAGTCAAAGAATTGTTCGATTTAGGAATTCGTGCCGTAAACATCTACGTAAAAGTGAACGACAACCTAAAAGATAACACCGGAAAAGAAGCTTGGAACCCAAACGGACTCATGCAAAACGCCATTCGCGAAATTAAAAAAGCGTGTCCCGAAATGATCGTCATGCCCGATGTTGCTTTAGATCCTTACTCCATTTACGGTCACGACGGAATCATTAAAAACGGCGACATTGCCAACGATGAAACCAACGACGCTTTAGTAAAAATGGCAATTTCTCACGCTCAAGCCGGAGCCGATTTTGTTGCGCCAAGCGATATGATGGACGGTCGCGTTTTGCGTTTACGTCAAGGTCTTGACCAAGCCGGTTTTCAAAATGTTGGCATCATGAGCTATTCCGCCAAATATGCTTCCGCGTTTTACGGACCGTTTCGCGACGCCTTGGATTCTGCGCCAAAAGAAGCCGACATCGTGGTTCCAAAAGATAAAAAAACCTATCAAATGGATTATTCTAATCGCCTCGAAGCCGTGAAAGAAGCCCTTTGGGACGTTGAAGAAGGTGCCGATATGGTCATGGTAAAACCCGGAATTGCTTATCTGGATATTGTGCGTGAAGTTAAAAACGCCGTAAATGTTCCCGTGACGGTTTTCCATGTTTCGGGCGAATATGCCATGATCAAAGCCGCTGCCGAAAAAGGCTGGCTTGACCACGACAAAATTATGATGGAACAACTCATGTGCATCAGACGTGCCGGAGCCAGTTTAATTTCAACGTATTTTGCCAAAGAAGCCGCAATAATTCTGAATCAATAAATTTTTCAGGAGCGAATCGGCAGGCATTTTTTTAAACGTAATTCCCGCTTTTCGCTACAATCTTCCATCAATCATCCCGGATAAAATCCGGAAATTGATAGAAGGATTTCCGCTACAATCGGGGCTAAGGGAAAACTTCAGGCATTTTTTAAACGCTAGTTTTCCAATCGTTATCTATAAAAATATTTTCAGGAAAATGCAATTTTTCGTAAATTTATCAAAAATCCAAACCATGAAACCAGCGTTTCTATTTCTACTCACTTTCCTCCTATTTTCCTGCAAAAAAACCGAAGAAAACTTTGGAAAACCAGCTCCCGAAACCATAACGGAAACCAAATCCGACAATCTCGGTCAAGAAATTTTTGATGGCAAAGGCATGTGTTATTCTTGCCACAAACCCGACGCCAAAATCATTGGTCCAAGCATCAAAGAAATTGCCAATATCTACAAAAAAAACAATGCCGATATCAAACTTTTTCTGCAAGAAAAAAGTGAACCAATCGTAGATCCAAGCCAATATTCAGTAATGAAAACCAATTTTGCCATCACGAAAACTTTTACTCCCGAAGAATTAATCGCGGTGGAAAAATACATGATGAGTTTTGCGGAATAAGTTTTTTTGTGTTCCTACAAGGTTTTTCAAACCTTGCAGGATGTAACGGAAAAATTTTTTTCGCAATATGGGCAACGACGATTATTAAAATGCCAAAAGATTTTCCCATAGCCCTGATGCTTTAATTGTTTGAGCTCTTAAACCTGTCTCTAAAAACAGGTTTAAAGCGAGTTAAAGCAGCAGGAAAATGGATTACAAAAATTCACTGACCTTTCGCTCCACCAAAAAGAATTATGAAGAATTGAAGATGCAGTTCCATTTAATTTCTTGAGGTGGTAGCTGTATCCTGAAAGACTTTGTTGAAGATTTAGGAACGACCTGAAAATTATTTCCTTAACACTAATCACTGTTCACTCACACCTGAGCCGTCATATTTCATCTTTCGGAGGATTCTCATCGCTTCTTTAAAGCTGACATATACGGCAGGATTTTCGAACGATTTGAGCAATGGTTTGGCTTCCGCCAAAATTTTCTTGGCATCCGGAAAATCGTTCATGTGGCAAATCATGAGGGTTGACGGCAGGTTTTCGAGGTCTTTTTTTTCGCGTTCGTTTAGGGGAATATTTTTCTCCATTTTGGTTAAAATCGCAAGGTTAGCGTTGTAGATGTGGAACAACACTTTCCGATTGTATTGCGGAGGTTCGAACAAAAATTCGGTTTCAATTTTGTAATAACCGTTCTCAAAAAACAGGATTTTTTTACGCTCTAACGGATAATAGCTGGTTTTGTCATTTAATCCCAAAGGCAGAAATTCGGTGATTTGAAAACTATTAGCATCATATTCTATCAGCACCTCATCTAAAGCCGAATAAAACAACTTGACTTGCTCGTTAACTAACTCAATATCAACACGTGACAAATATTTTTTGTCTTTTACTCTTTTCGAAATTCCAGCCCAACAGACGACGAAAAGTTCTTTAAAAACTTTGTATTCGGCTTGCATATCTTTGTGGCGATTGTTTAAAAAATCAATCACGCCTTCTAATGTATCGGCAATGCTGTTGCGCGAATTATTTTCTAAACTATTGACCAAATCGATGTTTTGCTGGTTTCGGCTGGTATCTGAAGGAAAATTTTCCACGGGAAGCGAGTTGCTTCCAACCCTCATAAAAGTAGTTTTTGACGGAATGGTATAAATCGATTTTTTAAAAAACGATTTTTGCTTTCCGGGTTTTATCGTCACCAATCCCACTACTTTGTCTTTTGGAAGATGCGGAAAAGGTACATTTTCATACTGAATTTTCGGCGGATTCTCAAGATAAGCGTTGACAAGATTTTGAATGCGACTGTCATCAAAAAAATCATCGCCGACGATGGCATTGTCTTGGTCTTCAACACCAACTACAATGTAAGAATTATTGTACGGATTAGAATTTGAAAGTGCACAAATATGTTTTAAAAATTTGGCTTTGCCTTCTTTAAAATGTAAGTTCAGTTGCCGTTTTTTATCATAAAAAATATTCTCATCATTATGAGCCAAAAGATTTTTTATGAGCAACCGCTTGTTAATCATTTCTTGAATTAAATAATTCTGTTGACAATTGTTGACGAGGCTTGTGCGGTTGACATGACCATTAAATCGGCAATATTTACGTGGTAAGGTCTGGTGATGACAAACCGAATGATATCAGCAATATCTTCGGGTTTTAGCGGTTGAAAACCTTTGTAAACATTGGCGGCACGTTCAGCATCACCTTTAAACCGAACTTGGGAAAATTCGGTTTCAACCATTCCAGGATGAATGGCGCCAACCCGAATTCCGTATTGATTCAAATCCATTCTCATGCCTTGGTTGATGGCATCCACAGCGTGTTTTGTGCCACAATAAACGTTTCCGTTAGGGTAAACTTCTTTTGCAGCAGTAGAACCAATGTTAATAATATGTCCGCTTTTTCTTTCCACCATTTTAGGAATAATTGCTTTGGAAACATACAACAAACCTTTGATATTGATGTCAATCATCGCGTCCCAATCATCTAAATCTCCATTTTCCACAGAGTCTAAACCATGAGCATTTCCGGCATTGTTGATCAAAACATCAATGGTAAAAAAATCCGGAGGCAGAGAATCAATCGCGTCTTGAACGGATTTTTTCTTTCTAACATCAAAATTTAAAGTATGGACTTTCGTCCGATGTTCTAATTCTGCCTGCAATTCTGCCAATCGATCTTCGCGACGACCACAAAGAATCAATTTAAAATTATGTTTTGCCAATTCAATAGCAGTCGCTCGTCCGATTCCGCTTGTGGCTCCTGTGATTAAAACTGTTTTCATGTTTTTATTTTTTGTCGAAAAGTAAAAATTTTAATGGCTTATGAAAAATTCCAAAAATCTTAAATCATAAATCTTTAAGGAACTTCGTTGCCCATACTTTCCGTCCAAATGGCAAACCACTCCTCTTGTGTGAGTTTAATTTCTTCGGCTTTTGGGAGTTGCTGAAGTCTTGCTACGTTTACCGTTCCGGCAATAGGAATAATTTTAGCGGGATGCTGTAAAATCCATGCTAACAAAATGGTGTCAGAACCCACGTGGTATTTTGCCACTAAATCTGCTAACAAAGTTTTTAACCGTCTTGCCGCATCAGATTTTGCTCTGAAAACTGTTCCCAAAGGATTCCAAGCCATCGGACGAATGTTGTGCAATTGCATATAATCTAAACTTCCGTTGATCATAGGTTGAAAATCAGTAGCCGAAAATTGGATTTGGTTATAAGAAACTTCGGTTTTTGAACGAATTAATTCTGTTTGGAGATTGGTAAAATTAGAAAGTCCGAAATCTAAAATTTTTCCTTCGCGTTTTAATTTTTCAATTGCTTCTGCTACTTCATCAGCCTGAATTAAAGGACTCGGACGATGTAACAGCAGCACATCTAAATAATCTGTATTTAGATTTTTAAGCGAATTTTCAACGCTCCAAATAATATATTCTTTAGAATAATCGTATGATTTTATTTTGTAATCCCTATTTGTGTTTGGCATCTTAATCCCACATTTGGAAATGAGTTGCAGCAAATTTCTTTCGATTCCACTTTCGGCGAAAGCCAAACCAAACTCAACTTCGGTAGTGTAACCTCCATAGATATCGGCATGATCAAAGGTTGAAATTTTATTTTCCAGGCAAATGTGGATCAGGTTTGCCATCTCTTTCGGAGTGAGGTTTTTGTCCCATTTTCCCCAACTCATGGTTCCTGCAATTACAGGCGATAATTTAGTTTTCACGGAAGGAATATTTTAGAATCTAAAATTATGAAAACAAAATCATAAATCATCCTTAAAGACAAGGATTTCAGAAATTTTTTAACTAATTCTTAACAAGATACGTGTAATTAAATTTTCAATTTGCACCACTATTCAAAACCACTATTCAAAATGTATTTTACAAAAGCCCTTAAAACTTAGATTATGGAAGAAAATGCAACTGCATTAGACATTAGGACTATTAATGAAAAAATTGAAAGAGAAAGCGCTTTTATTGACCTCCTGATGATGGAGATGAACAAAGTAATCGTAGGACAAAAACACATGGTAGAACGATTGCTGATTGGATTATTAGGTCAAGGACACATCTTGCTTGAAGGCGTTCCGGGATTGGCAAAAACTTTAGCAATCAACACACTTTCGCAAGCGGTTCACGGTACTTTTAGCAGAATTCAGTTTACGCCAGATTTACTTCCTGCCGATGTTGTAGGAACTATGATTTACAATATTAAAGACAATAATTTTTCGATAAAAAAAGGACCCATTTTTGCCAATTTCGTTTTGGCGGATGAGATCAATCGTGCTCCTGCAAAAGTTCAATCGGCTTTGCTCGAAGCCATGCAGGAAAAGCAGGTTACCATTGGCGATACCACTTTTAAATTAGAAAAACCGTTCTTAGTTTTGGCTACGCAAAATCCGGTGGAACAAGAAGGAACTTACCCGCTTCCGGAAGCACAAGTGGATCGATTTATGTTGAAAACTGTAATCGAATATCCAAAAATTGACGAAGAACGAATGGTGATTCGTCAAAATTTAAAAGGGGCTTTTGACAAAGTAAATCAAGTGGTTTCAACCGATCAAATTCTTCGTGCACAACAAGTAGTTCGCGAGGTTTATATGGACGAAAAAATCGAAAAATACATTCTGGATATTATTTTCGCCACTCGTTTCCCTGAAAAATACAAACTCGAAAGTTTAAAACCTTTAATCAGTTTTGGAGCTTCGCCTCGTGGAAGTATCAATTTGGCTGTTGCGGCAAAATGTTATGCGTTTATCAAACGAAGAGGTTATGTCATTCCGGAAGATGTTCGTGCGGTTGTTCATGACGTACTTCGCCACAGAATTGGCATTACTTACGAAGCTGAAGCAGAAAACGTAACTTCGGTTGACATCATCAACAAAATTGTAAATGAGGTTGAAGTGCCTTAATTAGTGGTCAGTTTTAAGTTGGCAGTTAGCAGATTGTCAATGAAATAAATTTTGAAAAAAATCCAATTTCGTTAAAAAATTAAAATTGTTGACAGTAGCTCAAAAAAAAGCTAATCACTGATCACTCATTACTGAAAACTGATTACTTCTATAAAATGGATACCAAAGAATTACTCAAAAAAGTACGCAAAATAGAGATTAAAACCCGTCGGTTGAGCGATCATATTTTCTCCGGAGAATACCACACATCGTTCAAAGGTCGAGGTATGACTTTTAGCGAGGTTCGCCAGTATCAATTTGGCGATGATGTGAGAGCAATTGATTGGAATGTTACCGCCAGATATAACGAACCTTACGTAAAAGTTTTTGAGGAAGAACGGGAATTGACCATGATGTTAATGGTGGATGTTTCGGGCTCAGAAAGTTTTGGTACCCAAAATAGTTTCAAGAAAGATATTGTCACGGAAATTGCGGCAACGCTTGCTTTTTCCGCTACGCAAAATAATGACAAGATTGGTTTAGTGCTTTTTTCTGACCAGATTGAACTTTTCATCCCACCGAAAAAAGGCCGATCTCACGTACTCCGAATTATTCGCGAATTGATAGAATTTGAACCTAAAAGCAGAAAAACGAATATTTCGCAAGCATTAAAATTTCTTTCCGGTGTGATGAAAAAAAAGGCAATTGTCTTCGTAATTTCTGATTTTATGGCAGATGACAATTATGAGCAAACCCTGAAAATTGCTGGAAAAAAACACGATCTCACAGGCATTCGCGTGTACGACATTCGTGAAGAAAAATTACCAAACATTGGAATGGTTCCAATGATTGATGCTGAAAGTGGCGAAAAAATGCTCATCAATACCAATTCGAAATCAGTTAGAATCGCTTACGAAAAAAATTACCACGAAAAATTAAAATTTTTTAAAGAAACTTTCAGTCGTTGTGGTTCCGGAACTGTAAATACAAGGGTTGACGAGAGTTACGTGACCAAACTGCTCGGCTATTTTAAAGCAAGAATTTGATTTTTTCCGAAAGGACAAACTAAACATGAAAAACTTTTTTTCTTACATATTATTCCTCCTCTTTTTCGCCTCCGGATTTGCCCAACAAAAACGCATTACGGCAAGCATCGATTCGGCAAAAGTGAAAATTGGTGCCCAAATAAATCTTACCCTAAAAACTTCTGTCGATACATTGTCGAACGTGGTTTTTCCGGAAAGTACCAATTTTGGCGCTTTGGAAGTTTTAGAAATTTATCCAACTGATACCGTCAAAGAAAATGACAGGTATTTATTGACCAAAAAATACGGTCTTACGCAATTTGATTCCGGAAAATATACCATTCCTACATTGTACGTTTTAATCAACGACAAACGTTTTGAAACCGATTCGCTTAAAGTGGAAATTATGCCGGTAAAAGTCGATACGTTGAAGCAAAAAATGTACGACATCAAAGGCATTTCTAAAGTGGAAAGTCCTTCGGGAAAATGGTGGATTTATGTTTTAGCAATTGTAATTTTAGCCGCAATTGGTTATGCGATTTATTATTTTGCAAAAAAATACAAACGCAAAGAAAAGCCGGAAGAAATTATTTTTGCAACACCAATCGAAAAAGCCGTAACACTTCTTAAATCATTAGAAAACAAGCAGTTATGGCAGAAAGGAGAGGTAAAAAATTACTATTCTGAATTAACGGATATCGCCAGAACTTACATCGAGGAAGAAATCGAAATTCCGGCAATGGAAAGCACCACTTCAGAAGTAATTGCGGGACTTCGCAACGCGGTAATTCGGAAAAAAATGAATCTTACGCAAGAAACCGTAGAAAACCTCGAACGCGTTTTGCGACAAGCGGATTTGGTAAAATTTGCCAAAGTAAAACCACTCGATTTTGAAATTGCCGAAGACCGAAATAAAATAGAAAAAACCATTTTTACGCTTCACAAAGCCATTCCGGAAGTGGAAGAAATTGACGAAGAAGCATTGCTTGACGCCAAGAAACATGAGCAACTTTTGAAACAAAAACGCAAAAGAAAACGTGCCATCATCATTGCTTCGGGCGTTTTTGTGATTTTTATAGGGTTGGGAATTTGGCTGTCAACTTCGGGAATGGATTATTTGAGAGAAAATGTTTTTGGTTACGAAACCAAGCAATTAGCGGAAGGCGAATGGATTAAAAGTGATTATGGAAATCCAGCAATTTCGGTTGAAACACCAAAAGTTTTAAAACGCCAAAAAGAAGTCAACAAAACGGTTGGCGTCAATTCTCAAACTTTTTCGTTTGGAAGTCCTGAAGAAAATTTATCGATAAGGTTAACTTCGGCTACATTTAGCAAAGAAAGTCAAATAGAAAATTTGTTGAGTTTGTTGGTCGATGCGATTCCGCAAGACTTTGAGAAAAAACTCAAAGCCACTGATATTTTATTCAAAAATTCAGAATTTGAAAAAGACGGAATCAAAGGCGTGAAAAGTTACGGTTCTATGCGATTAAAACCGGATGGCGACGAAGCCAAAGAATTCAAATACGAAGTATATACCGTTGTTGCTGACGGAATTGGCTCGAGTCAGATTACCGTAATTTACGATGCAACCGATAAATATGCTCCCGAAATTGCAGAAAGAATCATCAATTCTGTAGAACTAAAAAAAGCACTCTAACATGAAAAATTTCAGTTTTTTGAATCCCGAATTTTTCTGGCTATTTCTTCTGATTCCAGCAGCAATTGCTTGGTACATCTGGCGAGGTAGAGAACGTGCCACTTTAAAAGTAAGTTCGTTAAAAGGTTTTCAGGCAAAGCCATCTTTTTGGGGAAAAATTTATCCGTTTTTATTCGTCCTCAGAATTTTGGCACTGTCATTCCTGATTTTAGCGTTGGCAAGACCGCAAAGTGTTGACATCAGCAACAAAACCAATATCACCAACGGAATTGACATCGTCATGTCCATCGACGTTTCGGGTTCGATGTTAACGCGAGATTTAAAACCTAACCGTTTGGAAGCTTTGAAAAGAGTGGCTTCGGAATTTGTGGAAGCAAGACCAAATGATAGAATTGGTTTAGTGGTTTACGCTGCGGAAAGTTATACCAAAACTCCCGTAACTAGCGACAAAGCCGTAGTTTTAGAGGCTTTGGAGAATACCAGATACGATCAAGTTTTACAAGATGGAACCGGAATTGGTATGGGATTGGCAACAGCCGTAAACCGATTAAAAGACAGCAAAGCCAAAAGTAAAGTCATCATTTTATTAACCGATGGTGTAAATAATTCTGGATTTATCGACCCAAGAATGGCTTCGGAAATTGCAAAAGAATACGGAATAAAAGTTTATACAATTGGAATCGGAACCACCGGAATGGCGGAATCTCCGTATGCAATTGCACCAAATGGCGATTTTATTTACCGCATGATGCCGGTGGAAATCGACGAACAATTGATGCGTGAAATTGCCCGAAATACTGACGGAAAATATTTTAGAGCCAAAAATAACCAAAGCCTCAAGCAGATTTACGAAGAAATCAACAAACTCGAAACCACCGAAATTGAAGAGCAAAAATTCTACAATTATGATGAAAAATTTCGACCGTTAGCCATTGCTGCCGGATTGCTATTGTTGCTCGAAATATTATTGAAAAACACTGTTTACAGAAGTTTTATCTAAAAAATTATGTACGACGAATTAGACGAAAAAAAATATTTGTACCTGCTGATTATCATCCCAATTGTGGTGCTGATTTATCTTTTCAATTTGTATTGGAAAAAGAAAAAACAGCGCGAATTTGGTGATTTGAATTTGGTCAAAAAACTTGCTCCAGAACATTCGGTTTTTAAATCAACCGTAAAACTTGTGATTGCTTTGTTGGGATTTGCGTGTATTATTTTGGCTTTGGTTAACCCAAAAATTGGCGCCAAAACCGAAACCGTAAAACGAGAAGGAATCGATATTGTTTTTGCCATTGACGTTTCAAAATCGATGTTAGCAGAAGACGTCGCGCCAAACCGATTGGATAAAACCAAGCAAATTGTTTCGCAAATCATCAATCAGTTAGGAAGCGACAGAATTGGAATTGTAGCTTATGCCGGAAGCGCTTTCCCGGTTTTGCCCATCACCACTGATTATAGCGTTGCCAAAATGTTTTTGCAAAATATGAATCCCGGAATGGTATCTTCACAAGGAACTTCTCTTGGCGAAGCGTTGCAACTTTCGGGTACATTTTTTGATGAAAACAGTAAAACCAGCAAATTGGTCATCATGGTTTCGGATGGAGAAGATCACGAAGAAGGCGTTGGTGATGCTGTTTCCGAAGCGGCAAAAAACGGACTGAAAATTATTACAATTGGCGTTGGAACCGAAAAAGGAGGACCAATTCCATTTAGAAGAAACGGCGTTGTGGAACGTTTTCAGCGTGATCAAAATGATGAAGTTGTGGTGACGAAACTCAATGAAGAAACGTTGAAAGAAATTGCTTCTGCCACAAAAGGCGGTTACGTTTTGGGCAACAACACCAAGCAAGTGGTTGATTATGTAAAAAATGCTTTGGAAAATATTGAAAAAACTGAATTTGAAGCTAAACAATTTGCCACTTATCAATCACAATTTCAATGGTTATTAGCGTTGGGATTTTTATTGTTATTCTTGGATATATTTTTATTAGAAAAGAAAACACGCTGGATTAAAAAGTTGAATTTATTTAATGAAAAGGAATAAAATGAAGCAGTTGATTGCACTTTTTTTGATGATGATTCCCGGGTTGCTTCAATCGCAGGAAAAGGATAGAAATTTGCCAAAAGGAAACAACGAATTTGCCGATAAAAAATTTGCGGAAGCGGAAGCAGAATACAGAATTTCGGCTTCAAAAAATCCCGAGAAAGCCATGGCAAACTACAACTTGGGCAACTCAATTTACAAACAGAAACAACACGCAGAAGCCAAACGTGCGTATTTAACCGCGATTGAAAAAACTACTGACAAAGCCCAAAAACACAAGGCTTTTCATAATTTGGGAAATATTTTCATGACCGAAAAAAAATACAGTGAAGCGGTAGAAGCCTATAAAAATGCGCTACGAAATAATCCTGCCGATGAAGAAACGCGGTACAATTATGCTTTGGCTAAAGAATATTTGAAAAACAATCCCGAACCGCCAAAAGACAAGGACAAGGATAAAAAAGACGAAAATAAAGATCAGAACAAAGACCAAAAGGATAAAAATCAGGGGAACGATCAACAAGATAAAAATCAGAACCAAGACCAAAATAAAAACGACAAAAAGGACGGCAAAAACGACCAAGATAAAAATCAAAAACCGGAGGAGAAAGACAATAACGGACAACCAAAACCGCAACCCGGAAACAGTCCTTCGAAACAAAGAATGGAGAATTTACTTGATGCGGTAAACAACGAAGAGAAAAAAATTCAGGATAAGGTAAACGCAAAAAAAACCAAGGGACGACCAGTTCCAACCGAAAAAGATTGGTAATAGCAACAATGAAGATGAGATATTTTTTTACAGCGCTTTTTTTAATTTTTTTCACCACGCTTTCGGCACAAGTTCAGTTCGAGGCGCGAGTGAACAAACAAAGTGTGGCGTTGAACGAGCGTTTCAGAATTGAATTTGCCATGAATGAAGATGGCGATAATTTTGTACCACCAAGCTTTGAAGGCTTCAGGATTGTTGGTGGTCCAAGTCAGCAGGTTAGCCAATCGTGGATTAACGGAAAAGCCTCGTTTCAAAAATCGTACATTTATATTTTGCTTCCCACGCAAAAAGGAAATCTTACCATTAAACAAGCGTCAATTGAAATTGATGGGCAGATTTATAAAACTTCGCCCATAAAAATTAATGTAACCAACGCTGTTGAACAACCGCAAGATCCGTATGCCAATCCATACGGAAATCCGTATCAGCAGCAACAACAGCAGCAGCAATACCAACCTCCAGCAGATGGTGGCATTCATTTGGTAGCAGAGATTTCAAACGAAAATCCTTATGTAAACCAACCCATTACGGTCGTTTACAAATTGTATGTAAGCCACAACGCAAGCGTGAGAAATTGGCGCGAAATGCAAAGTCCGAAGTTTAATGATTTTTGGAGCCAAAACATCGACATCAAAAATTTAGTTGTTGAAGAAGGAAAATTTAAAGGCGAAAATTATCGATACGTCGTGTTACGCAAAACGGTTTTGTACCCACAAAAGTCAGGCAGATTAACCATTGAACCGCTTACGTTAGATATTGCCGTAGATCAACCTACCGGAAAAAGAGATATTTTCGGACGACCACATTTTGTACCAACTAACAAAACTGTTTCGGCTGGAAAAAGATCCATCAACGTGAGAACGCTTCCCGAAAGTAAAAAACCGGAAGATTTTGGTGGAGCTGTCGGCAAATTTAATTTTGTGGTAAAACCTTCAAAAACAGAGTTGAAACACGGAGAATCTTTGGAGCTGGAAGTTTCGGTGTCGGGTAACGGAAATTTAAAATTATTTAATTTGCCAAAACCGGTTGTGCCAAGTGCTTTCGAGATGTACGACCCGGTTCATAATGAGCAGGTTTCCACGCCACTTTCGGGAATGCAAGGAAAAATTTCTGACAAATATACCATCGTACCACAATTTCAAGGCGACTATACGATTAAAGGTTTGACTTTTTCTTATTTTGATTTGAGTTCAAATTCTTACAAAACCATTACTTCTAACGATATCAATGTAAAAGTTTTAGACGGTCCGATTGCCGGAAATGATGTGGCAAATGCTCAGGAAACGAAAGGAAAACAAACCGTAAAAAAAGCAAATCAGTTTAAATTCATCGCCTTGAAAACCAACTTGGTTAACATGCAATCCGAAGAATTTTTAGGTTCGCCATTTTTTTACTTAATGTTGCTGTTACCGCTATTGTTGATTCCGATTATCATTTTTGTTAGAAAGAAAAAAGAAGCCATCGACAGCGACGTCGTGGGGAACAAACGCAAATTATCGAGTCGATTGGCGAAGAAATATTTGGCGGAAGCCAGAAAACAAATTGGCAACAAAGAAGCCTTCTACATCGCACTTGAAAAAGCGTTGCACAATTTCTTGAAAGCCAAATTACACATCGAAACTTCGGAAATGAGCAAAGAAAAAATCCGTGAGATTTTGTTAGAAAGAAATGCGAAACCCGAAACAATAGAGGATTTTATCAACCTCAGCGAAAGTTGCGAATTTGCCCGTTATGCACCGTCATCTTCCACCGCAATTCAGGAGGATTACGAACGTGCTGGAACGATAATTTCTGAACTCGAAAAGCAAATTTCTTAAGTCGAAAAAAGTTATGATGAAGAATTTAGCCTACCTAATATTGTTGTTGATGTCCCCACTTTCTTGGGCACAAGACGCATTTGACAAAGGAAATAATTTCTACGAAAAAGAAAATTACGAGCAAGCCATCCAGCAATATGAATTGGTTTTAAAGCAAGGAAAACATTCGGCAGAATTGTATTTTAATCTCGGGAACGCTTATTACAAACTCAATAAAACGGCTCCGGCAATTTACAATTTTGAAAAAGCTTTGTTGCTCAATCCTG
The DNA here is from genome assembly GCA_023387965.1 of Bacteroidota bacterium. Lineage (GTDB taxonomy): Bacteria > Bacteroidota > Bacteroidia > Flavobacteriales > Flavobacteriaceae > Flavobacterium. The sequence goes on from JAEWHE010000027.1 coordinate 91,399, forward strand.
GTTTTTCAGATGCTAAAAACAATTTGCAATTTGCCCAAAACCGAACAATTGACGACATCAAACCTGTAGAAAAAACAGGGTTTAATAATTGGTTTAACCAAATTTTAGCCTCGCATACGTATAACGGTTGGGCAACGATTGCGGTAGTACTTTCTATCGTGTTCTTGCTGTTTTTTATAGGTTATTATTTTACCTCAAAAACGTGGCTCAAGCGAACTTTTTTCACGCTTTTATTGTTGTCCTTTATCGCCATGATTGTGGTGGTTAGTTTGGCTTTCGCCGAAAAATCTCGTTTTGAAAAAGACCGTCCGGCAATAGTATTCCAGTCAGTTTTAGTGGTAAAAGCCGAACCAAAAGACAATGCTACTGACGCTTTCGTGATACACGAAGGAACACGGGTTCAGATCACGGAAGAATTGAAGAATTGGCAAAAAATTCAATTGGCGGATGAAAAAGAAGGTTGGGTTTTAAAAAATGCCGTGAAAGAAATTAAGTAGTTTTTTCTTCCGTTTTCAATGCTTCAAACCATTCTTGGAAAACCGGATAAACAATTTCGGAAACTTTTAAAATAGGATTGTAAAACAAAGAATTGTCTAACGTTTCTTGTTTGGCGAGAACATTCGTCGAATTTATTTTTGCGAAAAGCGCCAAAACAAAACTTAAAATTACACACATTTTAAGCACGCCAAAAACCGCTCCGGCAATTTTATTAATCAATCCCAAAGCTGCCAAACTTGCGATTGTGGTGAAGAATTTTGCCAAAAGCGAAATACCCAAAACCACCAAAATAAACGTGATGATAAATGCCCCAATCGCAATGTTTTTCGGGTTCCAAGAAAACCAATCGCTTAAAATTTCGGCAGTCAAAAACGAGAATTTTATGGCGATATACAAACCTAGAAGCAACGAAAAAAACGAAGCGACTTCCACAAAAAAGCCGTTAAAAAGCCCACGAATGCAGCCGTAAGCCAAAATAATTCCGAGAACAATATCTAAAAATCCCATGTTGAGGTGTAAATGTGTGGCAAGATAAAAGTCTTTCTGAACAAAAACAAAAACAAGCGTATCTTTGCCCTCACACTTTAAAAAAACTGACAAAAATGTCTCGAGATATACAACTCAAAGAACGCTGGGAAAATCTGGTGCAAAAACTTTCGGCTCAATTTGCTGATGGCGATGACCTCGATTTGGATTCCATTATCTATTTAATTGGCGTTCAGGAACTTGGAAAGGTTCACCAAAAATTTAAAAAAGACGAAAAAGTAAATTTAATGCACATCGCTATTTGCCGTTTGCTCGAACCTTATGGTTTTTACGAATTTGATTTTTTTGACCGCGACGGTTGGCCGCATTACAAAGTAAAAGAAGAATTGCCTTCGCTGAAAGCCGGCGAACAGTCGGTTTTAATGAAGGAAGCCATTGTCAATTATTTTCTGGAACGAAATTTTATTGAATAAAAACTTGGCTTTCTGTTTCGTTTAAAAATAGTAAATTTGCACTCTTACAAAATGTACCGATGATTGACAAAATAAAAAATTATATTGCTGAAGCAGAAGCTTTCCAAACCACTTCAAAAGATGAACTTGAAGCTTTCCGAATTAAATTTCTCGGAAGCAAAGGCCTTTTGAAAGATTTTTTTGCCGAATTTAAAAATGTTCCAAATGATCAGAAAAAAGAATTCGGTCAAGTCATCAATGCATTAAAATCTGCCGCCGAAGAAAAGGTAAAAACGTTGCAGGAAACCTTCGAAAGTCAGCAAGAATCTGCCGGAATTTATGGCGATCTTTCGCGTCCGGGAGAACCGTTTGCCATTGGTTCGCGACACCCGATTTCCATCGTAAAAAATCAAATGATCGATATTTTTTCGCAAATTGGTTTCAACGTTTCCGAAGGTCCGGAAATTGAAGACGATTGGCACAATTTCACCGCACTAAATCTTCCTGAATATCATCCTGCAAGAGACATGCAAGACACGTTTTTCATCCAAACCAACCCCGATGTGTTGCTTAGAACCCACACGTCATCGGTTCAGGTTCGTTACATGGAAAACAACAAACCGCCAATCCGAACCATTTCGCCAGGTCGCGTTTTCCGTAACGAAGCCGTTTCCTCGCGTTCGCATTGCATTTTCCACCAAGTGGAAGGTTTGTACATCGACAAAGACGTTTCATTTGCCGATTTAAAGCAAACGTTGCTCTATTTCACCAAGGAAATGTTCGGAAAATCAAAAATCCGCCTTCGTCCGTCGTACTTTCCGTTTACCGAACCAAGTGCCGAAATCGACATTTATTGGGGTCTAAAAACCGAAACCGATTACCGAATTACCAAAGGAACCGGCTGGCTCGAAATTGGAGGTTGCGGAATGGTAGATCCAAACGTACTCAAAAATTGCGGCATCAACCCCGATGAATTCACAGGTTTCGCCTTCGGAATGGGAATCGAAAGAATCGCCATGTTGTTGTACCAAATTGGCGACATCCGCATGTTCTATGAAAACGACATCCGATTCCTCGAACAATTCAAAACGAGCATTTAAAAGCTGTGAGCGATAAGCAGAAAGCCGTAAGCTAGAATTTCAGCGACAAAATTCGTCACTGAAAACTTATTACTGAAAACTGCCAACTAATAAGGAGCGAAAGGGTTGGGCATTTTCAGCCATCCATTTTCCCGCTTTCCGCAGTAGCTTTTCTCTCCCAAAAAAGCTTTGCCTTCAGGGAGAGAAAAGGCTACTTTGCTGCAATCGGGGCTAAAAGTAAACCATAAAACGCAACGGTCAAACCAGGACTTTAATTTCTTTGGCATCACCCTTGAACTTTGAACGTTAAACTTCAAATAAAAACAATGAAAAAAGACATCATCATACCAAAAGTAGAAAACGTATTCCTTGCTGCAGTCCAAGAATGGAACGACGACTTTATGGAAAAAGTTTGGAACGTTTACCTCATCAACGACTCCGATTTTGACATCGACAGCGTGATGGTCGTTTCAAAAGCGTTTGGGAACATCAACGGCGAAATGAAAAAAACATCGTTGCTTCGTCACGCGTTCGTAAAAGTTCCTTCGGTTTCAGTAGTAAAAGTAGAGATGGTCGAGAAAAGCGTTTTGGCACTCAATAACGAATTCATGGTTACTTATTTCATAGGGAATACTTTATACGACAAAAAATTTATTTTCCGCACCAACACCATCAACGAAAGAGGTACTGAAGAAGTGCCTATTTTGTTTGTTCCTGGTGTGATTGTGAGGTAATGTTTGCTAACCGTTTTTTCTGAAAATAGTAAAATAAACTATTGGAGCGTAGATTAGAACCGCAACTAAAAGAGGTACTACAAAGGATTTCGCTTGATATTTTTTATCCTTGGGAAATTTTTTTTCGTGAATGAGATGTAATCCCAAAACTCCCAAGAGTGAAAAGAAAAAAGTTGATTTTCTATTGTAAATTTCTTCAATATAATCAACGAGAAATATTTGAATAATAGTGTAAATTACGCCGAAAGCCAACGAAAAGTACAATCCTTTCTTTTTAGAAATTTTTGCGAAATTTATACTTTGTAAAACGGCCCCAAAAATCACTCCGAACAATATACTAAAAACCCAAATTACTTTATTAGTATATAGCTTTATTGCAGTTTCGTCAGAAGTTAAGTTTTTATCCCATCTGTTTTTGTTGTCAGAATTTTCAAAAGCTGTTTTTTGTCTTTTAGATTCAATTAAGTTTTTGATTCTGCTAGTTTCTTCATCTGAAAACAAATGCCCTCTTTCTCTCAATATCGAAGACGCATATTCAATAGCGTCAGGAGTGAATCTACTTTCTGGTGCAATGTAAGTCATCAATTCAGCATCACGTAGTTTCTCGAGAACGCTTGTTTTTACCATACCTGATGTTTTTCACTCCTTTTCCTTAATCGGAAAAACCAAAGACGCCACAACCGATAAAATCAAAACGCCTCCCACAACCATCAACGATACTGGCGACGGAATGTGATAAAACGGATTAATCAACATCTTCACCCCAATAAACGCCAAAATGATCGCCAAGCCATATTTCAATCGGCTGAACATATGCATGAAGTTAGCCAATAAAAAATACAAAGCTCTTAAACCTAAAATTGCAAAAATATTCGAGGTATAAAGGATAAACGGATCATCTGGAGCGATGGCAAAAATCGCAGGAATCGAATCGACCGCAAAAATTAAGTCAGTGAATTCAATAACAGCAACTACAACTAACAAAGGCGTTGCCATTCTCACACCATTCTTTACGGTAAAAAATTTATCACCATCATAGTTGTCACTAACTTTAAAAAATTTGTGTACAATTCTGGCTCCCGGACTTTTAGAAAAATCTTTGTCGCCATCATCGTCATCATTGGCAAACCACGATTTGACTCCGGCAATCACTAAAAATATTCCGAAAATTGAAAGAATCACATTGATTTTGACCATTTGACCAAAAACTTCCATTTCCGGCAAATACGTAAGGTTGATAAGTTTGACACCTGTAAAAATAAAGATTGCCCTAAAAACTAAAGCACCAATAATTCCCCAAAATAACACTTTGTGATGCAAATGTTTCGGCACATTAAAGTATCCAAAAACTAAAATAAACACGAACAAATTATCTACCGAAAGCGCCTTTTCAATCCAATATGCGGATTGAAATTGAGTAAAACGGTCAATTCCCATCAGGTAATAAATAATCGCACTGAAACCCATTGCCATTGAAATCCAGACAATCGACCAGATCAAAGCTTCCTTGTTAGAAATCACGTGGCTTTTTTTGTTGAAAACACCCAAGTCTAATAAAAGCATCACAAAAATTGCGACACCAAACCCGGTTAAAATTCCCGGATGATTAATGAGGTGATCGTGTTGACCTGTTTGCATATAATTTAATTTATTTGGAGATTAATCAAGTTTATCGGTCAGTTTTTTAAATACTTTTTTGGGTTCTTTTCCTTCGTATAAAATCCCGTGAACGGCATTGATAATAGGCGTTTTCGCGCCTAAATCTTCGTTTAATTTATACGCACTTTTTGTAGCATAATAACCTTCGGCAACCATGCTCATTTCCATCATCGCCGATTTTACGGTGTAACCTTTTCCAATCATGTTTCCAAACATTCTGTTTCGGGAAAAAACTGAATAACCGGTTACCAACAAATCCCCCAAATATGCCGAATCGTTAATGTTACGCTTCATTTTGTGCACTTTGCGAATAAATTTTTTCATCTCACGAATCGCATTGCTCATCAATAACGCCTGAAAATTATCGCCGTAACCCAATCCATGCGCCATTCCCGCAGCGATAGCATAAATATTTTTCAACATTGCAGCATATTCAGTTCCTACAATGTCGTCAGAAATTTTAGTTTTGATGTAATTTCCGCTTAAATTTTCTGCCATAACTTCGGCTTTTTCCGCATCGCCACAAGCAATTGTGAGATACGAAAGCCGCTCCATCGCTACTTCTTCTGCGTGGCAAGGTCCTGTGATTACACCAATATTGTCGTACGGAATATTATAAATTTCGTGGAAATGTTCGCCAACAATCAAACTCGTTTCGGGAACAATTCCTTTAATGGCTGAAAAAATAATTTTATCGCTTAAACTAACGGTTAGTTTTTCCAATTCTTTGCTCAAAAACGCCGACGGAATTGCAAAAATCACGTAATCCGCATAAGCAACCGCTTCGTCGATATCGCTAGTTAACTTCAGTTTTGAGATATCAAATTCTACCGAACTCAGGTAATTTGGGTTGTGTTTAAATTCTTTTATGTGATTGATTGCCACTTCATTTCGCATGTACCAAGCGATTTCGCCAAGATTCACGCAAAGCATTTTTGCAATTGCAGTTGCCCAGCTTCCGCCACCAATGACAGCAAATTTAACGGGATGATCCATTTTTTAAGTTTGGTTTGTTCGCTCAAAAATACTCAAATTCTCACGAACTCCGAAACAAAAAAAGAGTCTATACCTAAATTTTATAAGAAACCTCTCAATAAAATTTTACCACAAACTATATTTAACTTAATATTATGATTTTCAACGCAATGCAACTTCAATTTTTGCGTTTTTGATATTGAGTTGGTTACAACGCATACGTTAAACTTGCAATTTTTTGAATGGTTATTGCAAGAGTTAAAATTTGTTTTTGGTGTTTTGATAAAGGCACTCTCTGAAAATTTTTTTCGGGAGTGCCTTTTGATTTTTGTGCGGTTTTTTTTTGGAGCAACACTTGGTTTTGTATTTTAATCGTAGTTCCCGCTATTCGCTTCAACCCGAAGAAAAATCGGGTTTTCGCTGCTATCGGGGCTAATTAATAAACAAAAGGCATTCTTTAAACTCTTGCCACTTTTGCGTGCCAACAAACGTTTAAAAAATGCCCTAAAATTTTTCCCTTGGCCCCTCCCGAAATTTCGGGAGACAGCAGTAGCTTTTTTGGCTTTTTTCGCCAAAAAGACTAGTGCAGAAAGCGGGAACATGGCCCGAAGCGTCGGGATAAAAAATGCCTAATTTGGCTTCTAATAACTCATTTCCACAATTGCCCTTACTTTATCGAGTGTAATATTTTGACGTTCGCCCATGGCTTTCCAACCACGTTTCTCAAACCGATTTACTACAAAGTCAGCCGTGGATGAGTAGTTTTGAGTATACTGAGAAAGTTTGGTTTGCATGCCCATTTTGTGGAAAAAGGCGACGGTTTTTTCTATGGCTTCCGTTGCAGTTTCTTCAATGTTTTTGTTTTGAATATTCCAAACTCTCTCACCGTATTGTGCCAATTTTTCTTTTTTCGTTTCGAACATTACGCGGTATAAATTCGGTCCGATGATTGCCAAAGTTCTTGCATGGTCAATTTCAAATAGCGCCGTAAGTTCGTGGCCGATCATGTGTGTTGCCCAATCCGTTGGCACGCCTTTTTGGATAAGACCATTTAGTGCCATTGTGCAACTCCACATGTAGTTGGACGCCAATTTATAATCTGTAGGATTTTCAACCACATCTGGACCAACTTCGATTAGCGTTTGTAAAATTCCTTCCGAAATTCGGTCTTGTAACATCGCGTCATGTGGATACGTGAGGTATTGCTCGAAAACGTGCGTGAACGCGTCCACGATTCCGTTTTGGATTTGACGTTTGGGCAAAGAATCCACCACTTGCGGATCGCAAATAGAAAATTTCGGGAACAATGCCGAACCTCCAAAGGATAATTTTTCCTGTGTTTCATTGATGGTAATCACGGCTCCAGAATTCATTTCGCTTGCAGTTGCAGGCAAAGTCAAGACGGTTCCGAAAGGCACAACTTCATCCAGATTTTTGATCAGGAGTCGTTTGTGGAGAATATCCATTGGATTTCCGGAGAATTTTACCGCTGCCGAAATAAATTTTGTCCCGTCGATTACGGAACCTCCTCCAACGGCAAGAATGAAATTGATGTTTTGTTCGCGAATAATTTCCACGGCTTTCATTAGCGTTTCATAACGTGGATTTGGTTCAATGCCTCCAAATTCGGTTACATCATAACCTTTTAAAGCAGTAATTACTTGATTATGAACATCATTTTTAAAAATACTTCCACCGCCATAAGTGATGAGAATTTTGGCGTTTTGCGGAATTAATTCTGAAAGTTTTGCGATTTGGTTTTTCCCGAAGATAAGGTTTGTCGGGTTGTATAATTCGAAGTTGAGCATGTTTGTAAATTTTCGACAAAATTACAAAACGGCTCGCTCGATTGTGGTAAAGCTATGTTAAGGTCTATTTTTTGTAAAACAAATTATGGTCAATGTATTCCCAAACTTTTGAAGAAAGTAACGGCTTTACATTTTTGTCGGCTTTAATATTTTCGCGAATAGCGGTTGAAGAAATCTCTACGATTGGCGCATTAACCATTTTTATTTTAGGATGGTTAATTAGCTCCTTATCAATTGTTTCAGCATTGATTCGTGGATAAACGAAAATGTCGTGTCGCGCTAATATTACTTCGTAATTTTTCCACTTGTGAAGCGAATTCAGGTTGTCTTCGCCCATGATTAATGAAAATTCATTTTCGGGAAATTTCTCTTCCAAATGTGCTAAAGTATTTACGGTATAATTGGGTTGCGGCAACTTAAACTCGATGTCTGAAGGCTTGATTTTAGGAAAATCATCTGTTGCCAAAAAAACCATCTGCAACCGATGGTGATCATCGAGCAAAGTGCTTTTCTTTTTGTGCGGATTATGTGGCGTAACAACCATCCAAATTTGGTCCAAATCCGAAAATTCCGCCATGTGATTGGCGATAATGAGATGACCAACGTGAATTGGATTAAACGTTCCGAAGTATAAACCTATTTTCATTTTTTTGGAGTTGCAGAGTTTCAAAGTTGCAGAGCAAAAATTCGAGTCCAAAAAAACTTTGCCACTCTGTCACTTTGCAACTTTGCTATTTCTTAGATCATTTTCAAGTAATCGTGAACTAATTTATAAGCATCGGTTTTTGCAATTTCGAGGTCGTAATTTTTTAAAATCACATCAAAATTTTGCGCTTTGGCAATTTCTTTTTCGGCTTTTGCCAATCGCATTGCAATTTTTTCATCGCTTTCGGTTTGGCGGTAACGCAACCTTCTTTCCAATTCTTCAACCGAAGGTGGACTTACGAAAATTGCCAGTGTTTGTTTTGGAAATTGTTCCTTTATTTTCAATCCGCCAATTACGTCAATGTCGAAAATCACATGTTTTCCCATTGCCCAAATGCGTTCGAGTTCACTTTTTAAAGTTCCGTAGAAATTATCTTTGTAAACTTCTTCATATTCTACAAAGGCATTTTCCTTAATTTTCTGCTGAAATTCTTCGTTTGATAAAAAATAATAGTCACGACCATTTACTTCTTCTCCCCTTTTTTCGCGCGAAGTTGCTGAGATTGAAAAATCAAGGTGTAATTCTTTTTGGTCAAGAAGATATCTAACAATTGTGGTTTTTCCGGAACCGGATGGAGCTGAAAATACCAGTAATTTTCCGTTATTCATTGTGTTTTGCTTTAAGCTTTAAGCAATATGCTTTAGGCTAAGTGGGTTCTAACTATCGGTTTTTAATGGCTTTTTTTACAGCACATTGAGCACTTGCTCTTTAATTTTTTCGAGTTCGTCCTTCATTTGTACCACCAGTTTTTGCATTTGTGCATGGTTGGATTTCGATCCCATTGTGTTGATTTCACGACCAATTTCTTGCGTGATGAAACCCAATTTTCTACCGTTGGCTTCGTTTCCGGCAAGGGTTTCTATAAAATAATTCAGGTGATTTTCAAGCCGAACTTTCTCTTCGGTAATATCGTATTTTTCGAGATAAAAAATCAATTCTTGCTCAAATCTGTTTTCGTCAACATTTACGCTTAACTCTTCAATTGCAGTTTTCAAACGATTTTTTACGGTGGCGATGCGTTCACCGTCTAACGCCACGGTATCGTTCATTAATTTTAAAATGTTGGCTATGCGAAGCAAAAATTCTCTTTCAAGCGCCACACCTTCCGTAGTCCGAAAATCGATAATATTTTCCAAAGCCGTTTCCACAACGCCTTCAATGGTTTTCCACTCGTTTTCATCAATTTCTTCGCGTTCGGTTTTTAAGGCATCGGGCATTCTAACCGCCATTTTAAGCAATTCAGTAACATCGCCATTTACCACTTCTTGCAGTTGAGCGATGTACGATTTCACGATGGGAACATTAATTTTCGACGAAGTTTCTTCTCCGGTAATTTCTATATAAAGCGAAAAATCGATTTTTCCACGTTCGAGCGCATGCGCGATTTTGTTGCGAAGCCCAAGTTCCATTTCTCGGTAAACCGAAGGCGTTCTCACGTTAAGGTCCAAGCCTTTGCTGTTCAGTGATTTAACTTCAACGGTAATTTTTTTGGTTGGCAATTGTAAGGTTGCTTTTCCAAAACCGGTCATTGACTGTATCATATTTTTGAAAAAAAATAAATAGCTGCAAAGATAATGAAATTGTGCTTGCGAAGCCGATTTTAAGCCCGAGATTGTTACCTCTGTAATGCTTTATGTACTTCCAAAATGTTTTTTTGGCTGTTGCCAATGTAAATTTTGCCCACAATTACAAAAACCGGACGACTCAAAAAAGTATAATGCTCCAGCAGATATTTTTTAAAATCCGGTTCGCTAAGCTTCTGTTCTTTAAGGTTTAAAGATTTATACAATTGTGCCTTTCGGCTGAAAAGTGCTTCGTAGCTTCCTGCCAAATCCTTCAATTCATCCACTTCTTTTTCAGTTAAAGGATTTTGGCGAATGTCATGAAATTGCAAATTGTTTTCCGGCAAATTTTTGATGATTTTTCGGCAGGTATCGCAAGATGCGAGGTAATAAATTTTGTTCATTTTTAGTGGAAATTTTAGCAAAGAAACAAAACTTTATTTCACCAGAAGGTTTCCGTCCAATTGATTGTACGGAATCAACACTTCTTTTGCACCTTCTACATAAGCCGCAACTTCGTACGTATTGTAGTACAAAAGCAGACCGTCTTTCGTGAAGAAAATATTTTGTGGTAATGCAAATTTTTCGCCTTGAAACATCAATCCGGTTTTATTGATAGGGTCGTTTGCACCAATTTTATATTTCTCTCTAAATAATTTTTCGGCCAAAGTCAGTAATAAACCTTCGTCTTTGATATAATCTTTTAATTTTAATTCTTTCCCGGTTTTGGCATCAAATAAAAGCGAGCGAATTCCTTGATAACCGTGAGCTCCACCGGTAAACATATAATTTTCCACCGAAACATTGATTACATTTTCAGTTTCGTAAGTAATTTTTGCATTAATCGTAGCTTCCCAACCTGCTCTTTCGTCAGGATATTTTTGTTTCAAATTTTCGTAAGAAGCGATGAATTTATCCATGATTTCTTGGTAAGTCTTGCTATCAGTAGGTTTTTCACCAAAATAAACAATGCTTCTCACCGTATTGAAAATTTTATTGTTGATGCTGTCTGCCACAACAGGAACATCCTCCGCCGATGGAACCGTAATTTTCACGGTAGCGCAAACGTCTTGATTACAAGGCAATTTGGTTTTCTTTTCAAAATTTTCTGTTTTAAAAGAAAGGGTTTTTGCGGTTTCGGGATTTTCTTTCGGATCTTCTTTGCAACTTGCAAATAATAAGGCGATTAGGGTGATAAAACAAAAATTTTTCATGGCAGTACTTTGTTAATTATTTATAAAGTTAGGGTTTTTGTCCAAAAATTAAACAGTAAATTTGCCCAAAATATTGAAATTTAAATAATCATTTATATGAAATTTAACACAAAAACCATACACGGAAACCAACACCACGATCCTTCAACAGGAGCCGTGATGCCGCCAGTTTATCAAACCTCAACTTACGTTCAATCGAGTCCGGGGAAACCTTTGGGAGATTACGAATACAGTCGTGCTGCAAACCCAACAAGAACGGCTCTCGAAGACGCTTTGGCAAGTATTGAAAATGGCGCAAAGGGTTTGGCTTTTTCTTCCGGTTTGGCGGCAACGGACTGTTTGTTGCGATCGTTAAAAGCAGGCGATGAAGTGATTGCAATGGACGATTTGTACGGCGGAACTTACCGAATGTTTACCAGAATTTACAAAGATTCCGGAATTAAATTTCATTTCGTGGACATGAACGATTTAGAAAAATTTCGTTCTTTGATTAATGACAATACGAAGTTGGTTTGGGTAGAAACGCCAACGAATCCATTAATGAAGTTGGCTGATATTGAAGCAATTGCAAAAATGACGAAGGAGAAAAAAGTTCTGTTTGCGGTTGACAATACTTTTGCAACGCCATACTTACAAAAACCGCTTGATTTGGGAGCGGATATCGTGATGCATTCTGCGACAAAATATTTAGGAGGACATTCTGATGTGATTGCCGGAGCTTTGATCATTAAAGACAAAGATTTGGCTGAACAACTACATTTTCAGCAGTTTGCCACAGGAGCCACTTTAGGACCAATGGATTCTTTTTTGGTGTTGAGAGGAATTAAAACTTTACATCTTCGTGTGCAAAGACATTGTGAAAATGGTGAAAAAGTGGCGGCTTTTTTAAGCGAACATCCAGCTATTGAAACTGTTTTTTATCCTGGTTTAAAAAATCATCCGTTTCATGAAATCGCGAAAAAGCAAATGCAAAATGGTTTCGGAGGAATGGTTTCATTTACGTTTAAATCTGGTAAAAAAGAAGATGCGATTTCGTTTTTAGAAAAATTGAAAATTTTCACTTTGGCAGAATCTTTGGGAGGTGTCGAATCGTTGGCAAATCATCCCGCGTTGATGACACACGCTTCGATTCCGGAGGATAAACGCAAGGAAATTGGAATTTCTGACGACTTGGTTCGATTAAGTGTTGGAATTGAAGACATCGATGATTTATTAGAAGATTTAAAGCAGGCTTTGACTTAAATTTTTTTTAATTCAAAATATAATCACCTCAAGAATATGATTTTTTGAGGTGGTTTTTTTTTGTTCGAAAGTCAGAAACGTTGCTATAACCGGGATTTTCCTTAGGAACTGCGATTGCATTAGCGGTTGAAGCGACATCCTTTTAATCACTTGCCTCGGATTTCCGAGGGCAAGTGATTAAAAGATACAGCGTCCCGAAGCTTCGGGAGCGACCCGATTTTGCAGATTTTTTCTGGCTTGTGGGAAAGTTGTGAATCGGGGAACGCCCAAAAAAAAATCCCGATACAAATGATCGGGATTGGTATTTTATAATTCTTGAATGAGTAGCCAAGCCTCGGCGTTTTCAGTCTTTTGAATTTTTTTCATTTCCGTTTGGGCTTCGGCAAGCGTGGTGAAACTGCCGTACAAAACGGGATGTAAACCATGACGGTTTTTGTCGATTCGGCGGGCTTTGAAACCTTTGGCGCTTAACTTTTCGAAAATTTTCTGAGCATTATTTTCGTTTCTAAAAGCTCCAGCAACGATGTGATAATTGAGTTTTTGCTCTTTCACCGAAAGTGTCACGGCTGGAAGTGGCGTTTCGATAAAAAAAGTCGCTTCTTGAATTTTATCTTGTACTTTTTTCTGCACTTCTTTTTGCACCATCAAATTTTCGGCAGCAATATTATCTTGGTAATTATTGTAAAAATTATTGGCAAAAAAACCTGCCGTTCCTAAGCCTAACACAAAAATTGCGGCATATTTAAGGTAAGGTCGAGAAGGTTTTTCGGGTTCTAATTGTAATACCGGAATTTCTTCTTCGACGGTTTCTGTTTGGGCAAAAATTTCTCTTGTAATTGCTGGCGAAACAAAGCTGTTCAACCCGAAAGATCCTGTGAAATAATTAATGCTTTCTGATGGCTCGAAACGAAGATTTCCTTCAGTATTTAAAGAAAATTGACCAATGTTTTTCAATGCTAATGGTTGGTTATTTTGGAGTTCATTTTTCCATAATTCCACCGCATTGTTGATGTCTTGCACCGCAATTTCGTATGTTACTTTTTCGTTTTGCGAAATATGCGTTGCCAAAAGTCCGTCGTTATTTTTTAGATTCCCGTTAAACGAAATAATTTTTCTTGGCGGGTAAAATGCCGAATTGCTTTCTAAAAGTCTTGCAGGTTGCATTTCCGTAAGAAAAGCGCCAAATCCGGGAACGGTTACACATTGGTAGCGATACAATAATTGCGATATGTGGTGCTCAATTTTCATAAAAACAAAATTACAGTTTCGAGTGGTTCTTTAAAATTTTATCAACAAATTTTATTAACAATTTCAGCGATTTTTCTTTTCTTTGAGTTTCAATTATTTGCCATGAACGACGAAACGCTTTTTTATCTTTTAGCCTTACAGAGAGTAGAATTGGTAGGAGATGTTGTTGCCAAAAAACTTCTCAATCACTTCCCAAACCCGAAGGAAATCTTCGAGAGTAAACCTCAAAAACTGCTGTCGATTGATAATGTAGGAACGGTTTTGATGAAAAATCTTCAGAATAAAACGGTTTTTGAAAAAGCTGAAGCCGAACTGAAATTCATTCGTGACAACAATTTAGATATTTACTATTTTTTAGACGAAAAATATCCGGAAAAATTAAAACATTGCATTGACGGTCCTATTTTAATGTTTGGTTCCGGCAACATGAACTTTAACGACCGAAAGGTAATTAGCATCGTGGGAACTCGTCAGATTACTTCTTACGGAACAGAATCTTGCCGGAAAATTATTGAAGATTTGGCACCATTAAATCCTTTGATTGTAAGCGGTTTCGCTTATGGCGTGGATATTGTGGCACATCAAGCTGCAATGGATTTTGGGTTGCAAACTATTGGCGTTTTAGCTCATGGTTTGAACCAAATTTACCCAAAAGTGCATAAAAAATACGTAGCGAAAATGGAGGAAAACGGTGGTTTTCTCACCGATTTTTGGAGTACCTCAAATCCGGATAGGGAAAATTTTATTCGCAGAAATCGCATTGTCGCTGGAATGGCAGAAGCGACGCTTGTGATTGAATCTGCGGAAAAAGGCGGTTCATTGATTACGGCAAATATTGCAAACGATTACAACCGTGATGTTTTTGCACTTCCTGGACGAGCGACCGACAAATACAGCCAAGGTTGCAATACTTTAATCAAAACGCAAAAAGCGAACTTGATGACTTCTGCCGCTGATGTCATCTATTTGATGAATTGGGATTTAAAACAAGAAGCTGCAAAACCGGTACAAAAACAGCTTTTCGTAGAACTCGATGACGATGAAAAACTAATCTATGATTTTCTGCAAAAAAACGGCAAAGAATTGTTAGACATCATTGCCATAGAGTGTGGATTTCCCATTTACAGAATTTCTTCTATTTTGTTGAACATGGAATTGAAAGGGGTAATTCGACCATTACCGGGAAAAATGTTTGAAGCAGTTTGATAAATAAAATCCTGCTCGATTTACAAGCAGGATTTTATGTTATATTTCATCTTTCGATTTTAAAATTCGGTTTTCTTTATTTTGTTGCTCTTGGAGTTTTTCAATATCATATTTTCTATCTCTATTATTTTCTTCACTCTTTAATTTTTCATAATATGATTTTGGGAGATAAGAAACTCTCATATTTGAATAGTCTAAAGTTAGGACTAGTCTTTTGGCACTTTGTTTATTGTTCTCTAGATATAAATAGACCAATTTAGAATCTGAACTGCAAATGTCTTCCACATCTTCAAATAGGATAACTACGTCTTCCTTTTCAATCTTTATGTTTTTGGGAACAGTAATTCTAGTTCGATTAATAAAAAACTCTGGCCTGTATTTGAATTGATTATTTTCTCCACCAATAAATCTGAAAATATCATCTATGGTCATTTCAATTCGATTTTGTCCAATTGCATGCTCATGAGCATTTTCATTTGCAGCTAGAGGATTGTCTTCCATAATAACTGTTGACCGGTTTTTTTCTATAAAATCTGGAAGACTATATTTCTCTTGAAAGATTTTATATTCAGATTCTTCGAACCCCCATAAATTTATTCCATATCCAATCTTAGTATTTTCTTTATTAGAATATCCGTTGCATCCAATGAAGTCTTGGTCGGAAAAATATCTATTTACCTCGAGTTCAGAAGATCCTAAGTTATAGTAAACAGATCCTCTAACCTTAACTATTCCTTCTTTTTCGAGAAGTCTGCTTACTGCAGAAAATTCTTCATATGTCATGCCTGACCAGTAGTCTAAAAATAATTTCGGTTTAGATTTTAAATCCTGAAGGAGTTTTTCTCCCCTAATTGCAGTTGAGTCGATGCTTGTTTTCGGTAAATCAGAATTATTCGCTCTCTGTTGACAACCGAAAGTTATTAATAGTAGCGCAAGACACCAGAAGGTTATAAAATTAGTTTTCATGTAATGCAATATAAGAGCAATTATCTCTTTGACTTGGTTTGGCTTTGCTTATTCGGAGTGGTTTTCTCTACTTTAATTTTAGCTTTTTGATTGTCTGAAATCGGACTTTTTTTTGCTTTACCAGTGTTAAACAGAACTTTTTTATTCTCATTTTTCGACACAAATTTTGAAAACCCTAATTTTTCTCTCACACGTCCCAAAACTTCATTGGCTTTAGTTCGGGCTTTTTCAGCGCCTTGAAGCAATAATTTATCTACTTCTTCAAGGTTATTAATGTAAAAATTGTATTTTTCTCGTTCTAATCTAAATTTTTCTACAATTAGGTCAAACAAAGCTTGTTTGGCATGACCCCAACCAAAATCACGGTTTACGTTTTTATATTTTTCCAACATTTCGGCAATTTGAACGTCGGTTGCCAATAATTTATAAATGGCAAAAATTTTACAAGTTTCCGGATCTTTCGGGTCTTCTAAAGGTGTACTATCGGTTTCTATGGACATAACTTGCTTGCGCAAAGCTTTGTCGTCAAAGAAAATATTGATGATGTTGTTGGCAGATTTGCTCATTTTTCCGCCGTTAGTTCCGGGAACATATTTGGTTTCTTCCTGCAAAAAAGATTCGGGTAACACAAATGTTTCGCCCATTTGATGATTGAAGCGGGAAGCGACATCGCGGGTAATTTCTATGTGTTGCAATTGGTCTTTTCCCACAGGAACAAATTCGGCATCATACAATAAAATATCTGCCGCCATTAACATCGGGTACGTGAAAAGTCCGGCATTTACATCCTCTAATCTGTCGGATTTGTCTTTAAACGAATGGGCAAGCGTCAAACGTTGGTACGGAAAAAAACAGCTCAAATACCACGATAATTCTGCGGTTTGCGGCACATCGCTTTGTCTATAAAATGTAACACGGTTAATATCTAATCCAAAAGCAAGCCAGGTTGCAGCAACGCTATACGTATTTTGTCGCAAGGTTTCACCGTTTTTTATTTGCGTAATCGAATGCAAATCGGCAATGAAAAGATAGGTTTGATTTTCGGGTTTGTTAGATAATTCAATAGCAGGAATGATGGCTCCGAGAAGGTTTCCCAAATGTGGCGTTCCGGTGCTTTGAATTCCGGTTAAAATTTTGGACATACTAATATTTTTTTATGCTGATGCAAAAATACAGTTTTGTGGGTTGATTTTTAGGTTTTGCATTTTTTTTCGGAATAGCTGCTGCAAATTGTTATTTTTGGGAAGATTAAAAAAGGCGAAAAGTTTTTCTTCTAACCCCGATAAAGCCGATATCCCACGCCTAAAGGCAAAGTGAAATTTGGCGTGGATAAAGGCGAAAGCGGGAATTACGATTAAAAGAAGCCTGATGTTGGGTTTCTAAAAAAATAAATAAATGCGGATTTTTAAAATTGTTTTCTGGATTTTGTGGCGAATTTGGTTTTACATCCTGATGGCGTTGCCGATTTTGGCGATGTTGCCGTTTTTGCTGATTTCGATTTCGAGAGAAAAATGGTATCCGGGCTTTTTTGTAATGGCGCGTTTTTGGGGAAAATTTATTTTGTTTTTCATGGGATTCCGCGTCAAAGCTGACTTTGAAGAACAATTAGAACCCGGAAAAAGTTATATGTTGGTGGCCAATCACACTTCGATGACCGATATTATGCTGATGCTTTCGCTGGTGAAAAATCCGTTTGTTTTTGTAGGAAAAATGGAATTGGTAAAAATTCCACTTTTTGGATTTTTCTATAAACGAACGTGTATTTTGGTGGATCGAAACAGTTCGAAAAGCCGGATGGAGGTTTTTACGCGTGCACAAAAAAGACTTTCGCAGGGTTTGAGTATTTGTATTTTTCCAGAAGGTGGCGTTCCTGACGACGAAAATGTATTGCTCGATGACTTTAAAGACGGTGCTTTTCGATTGGCGATTGAACATCAAATTCCGATTGTGCCGATGAGTTTTCCGGATAACAAAAAACGTTTTTCTTATACTTTTCTGAGCGGAAGTCCAGGAAAAATGCGGGCTAAAGTGCATTCATTTGTTTCCACCGAAGGTTTTTCGGCTACACAAAAAGCAGACATTCAGGAATTAAAGCGGCACGTTCGAGCCATCATTTTGGAAGGTTTGCAAGGTTTTGAAAACAAAAAAAGCGCCTAACCAAAGCGCTTTTTCCTGCCATGTTTACACGGCCTCTAACTAAAAACTATAACAAAATTTTATTTAAAACTGGTAACTCAAACCAGTGTAAATTCCAATGAAATAAGGCTTAAATCCGCCATCGTTCGCGTTAAAAGTATTGAATTGGTACTTGAATCGCGGCTCCAAATTGATTTGAAAATTTTTCCAAAAATGATAATCGAAACCTAAACCAATATTAGAACTAAACGAAACATCGTTAAGGTTCGTAGCTTGTCCTAAACTGGTGGACATTCCGGGTGAAATCACGGAAAGATTATTTTCGTTTAAGAACAAAGTACTCATTCCGCCAATGAGGTTGATGCCAAATTTTTTGTCTAAAACTTTATACGAAACTTCCATCGGAACTTCAATAAAACCCATCGTTTGGCTAATTTGTCCCGGCGTTTTTACCGATGATGCTTCAAACGAAAGCACATTTGCGGCTCTATTATCTTCAATTACAATGTGAGAAGCGCTTGCATTTAAATTTTCGCTTCTTGCTGCCAAACCTGGATAATACAAGATATCGCCAGTTTTATAGCCCAAAGTCAGCTTATTCACTCCAGCCCGAACAGCCCAACGTTTATTAAGGTTATACGCCATTCCAACTCCGTAACTCAAATTGTTTTCAAAATTTTTAGGATTGTCAGAAAATTCCGGATTAATTGGCGAACCATTAGAAGCGGAGTTGAAATAAACAGGAGCAACCGTAGAGGTAATTTGCCACCTGTTTATTTTTTCTTCTGTTGCTGCAACTTGTTGTTTTTCTTTTTCAATTAGCAATTCTTCCAACGCATTAGGGACATTGGCAACAGATTCCTCCTTGGTATTAACGTTTTGTGGGTTTTCGCCGCTTACTTTTTTCGGCGATTTTTGGTTTTCGGCAATTGTTTGGGTATTTACGTATTGATTATTTCTTTGGATGTTTTCAGTATTTTTTTCGTCCGAATTATTTTGATTTTTTACGACAACGGCAATTTTTCTCTCAGAACTATTCGGAACAAATTTAGTTTGGTTTTTATCTTTTTCCGAAGAATAGACAATGCCGGAATTCTTGTCTTTGCCAACAACTCTAGTATTTGTTCCCGTTTTCGGTTTTTTTGTTTTCGAAGAATAGACAATGCCGGAATTTTCATCGTTTCTAACCAATCCGGTGGTATTATTATTTCTATCCTTATTTTTTTCAGAAGAAATATCGCCGGAAGTTGGTTTGTTTTGTTCCAAATTTTCTTCGGTTGAAACAATCGCTTCTGGGTTCATTTCCGGAACAATCTTTTCTCCCGAATTTTTTTGTTCGGGCAAAATGTTTTCAGGTTTTTCGCCATCAACCACTTCAATCGCTTCGCCGGAAGGATTTTTCACAAAAAAATTACCAACCGTTAATCCTAATACAAAAATTGCTGCAACGCCCGCAATGCGGTACCAAAACGGTATCACTCTGCGTTTTTTCTTTTTGCCTTGCAACTTGGCTTCGAGAGCGGTCCAAAGTTCTGGCGAAGGTTGCGCTTCGAAGTCTTTAAACTTTTCCTGAAAAAGCCGTTCTATATTTTTTTTCTCTTTCATTTTGCCGCTGTAAAATTGTTCTGCTTGCCGTGAGCTTCAATTTTTTCTTGTAAAATTACTTTGGCACGAGCCAAATTAGATTTGGTGGTTCCGGTGGTAATATTGAGCATTTCTGCTATTTCTTTATGCGAATAACCATCTAAAACATATAAATTAAAAACCAATCGATAACGATCCGGCAATTCTTGAATAATTTTTAATAAAAATTCAAAAGAAATATTTTCGTCATCAATTTCAATTTCTGCTTCATCCGGAATATTTTCTGAAACAATTTCAAAAACTGTTGTTTTCCGATACTGTTGCAGCACGTTGTTAACCATTATCCTTTTTGCCCAACCTTCAAAAGAACCTTTTGCGTTATATTGGTCAATTTTATTGAAAATAATTAAAAAACCGTCTTGCAAATTGTCTTCGGCTTCGGCGTAATTTCTTGAATATTTCAGGCAAACCGAAAATAATTTCGGAGCAAGCAGCCGGTACAATTGTTCCTGGGCCTTAACATTTCTGTCTTTGCAGAGTTGTATGAGCTGCTCAATATTCAAAGTAAATTACAGTTATTGTGTTACCTCAATTCGGTGTTCTTCAAATAAATTTTGGCCGTTAGCATCGGTTCCTTTGTAAAATTTAAAAAGGTAAAAACCAGTTGTCATTGGTGCAAAACGCAATGTTGCTTCTACTGGAGCTTCTTCTAAATCTTGGCAATCGTCTTGAATCAAAACACGTGATTGCATGGCTACAGTTCGGGTGTTGCCACTGCTGTCATCGTAATAAAATCCTTCAACAAAATGGCAATCACTTGGTCTTAAATAAGTCACCACAATGTTGTTCGTTCTGTTTACTTTAACGGTATCCGGAAAAACCGCAGTTTCAATCGGCAATAATTGGTAACCGAAATTTTGATAATTGTCGTCGCCTAATTCGCATGATACAAATGTGAAACCTGCAAAAAATGCAATTGTCAATAGGGAAATAAATTTTTTCATTTTAAATAGTAATCTTTTTCAGTTAGATGTAAAAATAATGGAAGGGTTGCGTGACAGGCACAAAAAAACCCGAAATTTTTTTTTCGGGTTTCAAGAGATTAATTTTCTTCTTTAATTCTGTCTTTAATTTTTTGTTCCAATTCGTCGGCTAATTCCGGATTGTCTTTAATGAGCGATTTCACGGCATCACGACCTTGACCTAACTTGGTATCGCCATAACTAAACCACGAACCTGATTTTTTTACAATTTCAAATTCTACTGCTAAATCTAAAATTTCTCCTGTTTTCGAAACGCCTTCTCCGTACATGATGTCGAATTCTGCGGTTTTAAACGGTGGCGCCACTTTATTTTTGATGACTTTTACTTTGGTTCTATTTCCCACAACGTTGTCGCCATCTTTAATTTGGGTAGATTTACGAATGTCTAATCTCACCGAAGCGTAAAATTTCAGCGCGTTTCCTCCAGTTGTCGTTTCAGGATTTCCGAACATTACCCCAATTTTTTCTCTCAATTGGTTGATGAAAAACACGGTACAATTTGTTTTGCTAATTGTTCCGGTTAATTTTCTCAACGCTTGCGACATCAATCTGGCGTGAAGTCCCATTTTAGAGTCTCCCATTTCGCCCTCAATTTCGCTTTTTGGCGTTAAAGCCGCAACCGAGTCAATTACTACAATATCAATAGCTCCAGAGCGAATTAAATTTTCGGCAATTTCTAACGCTTGTTCTCCGTTATCGGGCTGGGAAATAATTAAATTTTCGATGTCAACGCCTAATTTTTCAGCATAAACTCTGTCAAAAGCGTGTTCTGCATCGATAAAAGCGGCAATACCTCCGGCTTTTTGCGCTTCGGCAATGGCGTGAAGCGTTAAAGTAGTTTTTCCAGAAGATTCCGGACCGTAAATTTCTATAATTCTTCCTTTTGGATAACCGTTAACACCTAAAGCCAAATCGAGTCCAAGTGAACCTGACGAAATGGTATCCACCTCTTCAACGGCTTGGTCTCCTAATTTCATTACGGTTCCTTTTCCGTAAGTTTTGTCTAATTTATCGAGCGTAAGTTGTAACGCTTTTAGCTTTGCTTCTTTCTCTGAACTCATTTTTTCTTTCATTAATAAATTGGCACTTATTTTTCGTAAAAGTAGTTCTTTTTTTGTAGATATTGTGGGATAAATTTTCCCATAATTACGATGGTTTAAGAACGCTTTGCCAAATTTATTTTTTAATTTTGGCGAGAATTTTTACAATTATGGAAAAAATTATTTCGTACCCAATTTCAATCATTTACTATCTCCTCTTCGGAATATGGTTGTTGATTTTTCATCCTATTCAATGGGTTTGCCTGAAACTTTTCGGATATCAAGCACATAAAAAAAGTGTGGATTACCTGAACTTTTTTTTACTAAGAACGACTCACATTTTAGGTACTACTTACAAAGTTGAAAACGGTGATTTGATTCCTAAGAATGTTCCGGTGATTTTTGCCGCCAATCATCAAAGTATGTACGACATCGTCGCGATGATTTGGTTTTTTAGAAAATCACACCCAAAATTTGTCAGTAAAAAAGAATTGGGAAAAGGAATTCCAAGCGTGTCATTCAATCTTCGCCACGGAGGTTCGGTTTTAATTGATAGAAAAGATCCCAAACAAGCCATTCCGGCAATTTCTTCTTTAGGAAAATATATTCAGCAACACAATCGTGCGGCAGTAATTTTTCCGGAAGGAACAAGAAGCAAAGACGGAACCCCGAAAGAATTTGCACAAACAGGACTTAAAATTTTATGCAAAACAGCACCTTCGGCAATGGTGGTTCCTGTTACGATTAACAACTCTTGGAAAATTGTTAAATATGGATTTTTTCCGTGTGGTTTGGGAAATCGCCTTACCTTTACCGTTCATAATCCAATCGCAGTTTCACAAGTTACTTTTGAAGAATTAATGCTGAAAACTGAGCAAGCGGTTGTGGGTGGAATTAAAAAATAAAAAGTATGTCAACTAAAAATGTAAGGTTAGAAGTAATGCAGTTTCTGGAGAAAGGCATCGACAGGTTTGTGGATGATTTTTTGATTCCAGTAGAAAAAATCTGGCAGCCTTCTGATCTTTTACCCGATTCGCAAAACGACAATTTTTTTGAAGAAGTAAAAGAATTGCGAGAATTAGCCAAAGAACTTCCGTATGATTTTTGGGTAGTTTTGGTAGGTGACACAATTACTGAAGAAGCTTTGCCAACATACGAATCTTGGTTAATGGACGTTGAAGGCGTAAATCAAGTGGATAATGGCGGAAATAGTTGGAGTAAATGGGTAAGAAGTTGGACTGGAGAAGAAAACCGTCACGGAGATTTACTTAACAAATATCTTTATCTTTCTGGACGCGTGAACATGCGCGAAATAGAAATGACAACGCAACATTTAATCAACGACGGTTTTGACATTGGAACCGATCGAGATCCTTATAAAAACTTTGTTTACACCAGTTTTCAGGAATTGGCAACGTATGTTTCGCATAACCGCGTTTCGCAATTGGCAAAAAAATATGGTGATAAAAAATTGTCTAAAATTTGCAAACTCATTGCCGGAGATGAAATGCGCCACCACCAAGCTTACTCTACTTTTGTAGAAAAAATATTTCAGGTGGATCCAAGCGAAATGATGCTTGCTTTTCAATATATGATGAAGCAAAAAATTGTAATGCCGGCTCATTTTTTAAGAGAATCCGGACAAAAAATTGGAACTGCTTTTGAGCAATTTTCAGATTCTGCACAAAGAATTGGCGTTTATACGGCTAACGATTATGTAGATATCATGCAAAAATTAATCGACCGTTGGGATATTTCGAAAATTTCCGGGTTGACGGATGAAGCCGAAAAAGCCCGAGATTATCTTATGAAACTTCCAGCAAGAATGGCAAGAATTTCTGAGCGATTGGTCATTCCCGCGGAAAGCCATATCTTCAGTTGGGTTGAGCCAGCTACATTAAAATAAAACACCAAAATCCTTTCAACTCGAGAGGATTTTTTCTTTATAAAAATTTTCTCAAAATGAACACATTAATCCACAACACTATCACCTTTGTAAAAGAAAAACTAAAAGATGCCGAAGGCGGACACGATTGGTTCCACATCGAACGCGTGTACCACAATGCCCTGAATATTGCTCAGGAAGAACATTGCGATACCACAATTGTGGCTCTTGGGGCGTTACTTCATGACATTGCTGATAGTAAATTTCATAACGGCGATGAAACCGTAGGACCAAAAATGGCGCGGGAATTTTTAGAAAGTGAAAATGTGGAAGAGGAAATTATTCTTCATGTCATTGCCATCATCGAAAATATTTCGTTCAAAGGCGGAAATTTTGAAAGAAAATTTACCTCAAAAGAACTCGATGTGGTGCAAGATGCCGACAGATTGGATGCCATCGGAGCTATTGGGATTGCAAGGTGTTTCAATTACGGAGGTTTTAAAAACAGACCGCTCTACAATCCCGAAATTCCCGTGAATCTTAACATGACAAAGGAAGAATATAAAAATTCGGTTTCTCCCACGATTAATCATTTCTACGAAAAATTATTATTGCTAAAAGATAAAATGAATACCGTTTCAGGAAAAAAAATAGCAACAAAACGGCATCTTTTTATGGAGCAATTTCTGGAGCAGTTTTTTGAAGAATGTAAGGGAAATGTGTGATTTTAGATGCTTGATTCTCGCAATTTAAGAAGACCTACCTCCTATCAACGAAGATAAATCTGCTAGGATATCTGAGAATCTAGATTTCAAATATGGAACTTCTGAATATCCGAAAGCATTTTGTTTTACAAATATTTCAACAATTTCTTTTGTTGGTAAAAATTCGTGTTTGATGTTTTCAATAATTACATAATTCCCCCAAGTTGGTAATTTCCTCGCTAATTTTTTGGGATCATTTTTTAGTTTTTCAAAAAGAGATTGCTCAATTCTAAATTGAACTTTTAAGCTTTCTAATTTAAATTTTTTATTATTGATGATAAGATCTTGATCGTCAATTATAGCTTCGCCAATTATATTTTTGGAAAAGTAACAACTTGACAGAATCAAAAAAATGGCTAAACTGATGAAACTAAAAAGAATTAGTGTTGTTACTATAAACTTTAGACTAGAAATTTTAAAACTCTCTAAAGGAATTACAAAAAAATATGGAAGCCCAAATCCTAACAAACTTAAATTGTGTAAAGGCTTCAGTTTCTCTAAAAATCGATGGTTTACTAGTTTCAGTTTCGAGGCTTTATTTTCCATATTGACTATCAAAATATTAAGGCAATGTTGAACACTAAAATAATATTTTCTTTAAAATAAACTTTTGATGTTCTAATGTAATTTGTAAAAATCCGTTCTTTTCCCGATATTTGAAAAAACCCAATCTCAAAAAATGAGCAGAACCCTTGTTATCGGCGACATCCACGGAGCATTAAAAGCATTGGAACAAATCTTAGAACGCGCTGAAGTTTCGCCTAACGATACCCTTATTTTTTTAGGAGATTATGTGGACGGTTGGGGTCAATCGCCAGAAGTTTTAGACAAGCTTATCCAACTCTCGCAAACCCACAAATGCATTTTTATGCGCGGCAATCACGATGACTTGCTCCTGCAATGGCTCGAACATCAAAAAGACAATCCGCAATGGTTTCAACATGGTGGCGAAATCACCATGAAAAAATACGAAATGCTCGATGACCATTACAAAAATCAGCATATCGAGTTTTTAAAAACCCTGAAAAATTATTTTATCGATTCACAAAACAGGCTCTTCATTCATGCCGGTTTTACAAATCTTAAAGGCGTGGAACACGAATATTTCCCGAAAATGTTCTATTGGGAACGAACGCTTTGGGAAAACGCCATTTCGCTAAATCCTAACCTTTCGCCAAGCGATATTTTTTATCCAAAACGATTTAAAATTTACTCCGAAATCTACATCGGACACACGCCAACCACGCAAATCAATGAAACTACACCACAAAAAAAAGCCAACGTTTGGAATATTGATACCGGTGCCGCTTTTAAAGGACCGCTTACGATATTAGACGTGAATACCAAAAATTTCTGGCAAAGCGACCCCGTTTACACCTTATATCCACATGAAAACGGTCGTAATTAATCGCTTGCAAACTAAACCAATAAAGTTATATTTGCATAAAATTTACAAACCATGAAAAAAATTATCACATTCGCATTATTGTTAACCGCTTACCTTGGAAACGCACAAGCATTTTCCGGTAAAGGTGACGAAAAATTTCAAGTTGGCGCTAACTTCCAAGACCACGGAACCGGAATTATGGCCACTTACGATCACGGAATTGGCGAAAACATGTCCATCGGACTTTACACCACTTATCTTTTAGGAGTAGATGGCGATGGTTCAGATTTTGGCGACCGTTTCGACATCAAAGGCCGTTTTTCTGCACATCTTGGCGACGTTATTGGGCTTCCTGAGCAAGTTGACATTTATCCAGGATTAAATTTAGGACTAAGAAAT
The DNA here is from genome assembly GCA_023387965.1 of Bacteroidota bacterium. Taxonomy (GTDB): domain Bacteria; phylum Bacteroidota; class Bacteroidia; order Flavobacteriales; family Flavobacteriaceae; genus Flavobacterium. Next base: position 117,472 of record JAEWHE010000027.1, read on the forward strand.
TTTGGAGCACATCTTGGCGGACGCTACTTTTTTACCACCGGTTTCGGCGTTTTCACCGAATTTACTTTACCAATCGCTCGTTACGAAAGCGACCCAATCGGTTACGAACATCTCAACAATCAATTCATCTGGAGCATTGGAGCTTCGTTCAACCTTTAAAAATACTTCTCGGATTTTCCGGGATTTTTTTTGGGCGTTCCCCAATTTATAAACCAGCTACAAGCCGGAACATCCTGCAAAATTGGGTCGCGCTTTCCGCTGTATCTTTTATCAATTACCTCGGTTTTTAACCCGAGGTAATCAATAAAAGGATGCCGCTTCAATCGCTAACGCAAACAAACAGAACGAAATAATTACTAAGAACTCGCACTTAAAACAATTAAAAATGAAAAAACTGCTCTACATTCACGGTCTTAATTCTGACGCCACTTCCAGAAAATATTTGGTGCTTAAAGAATTTTTTAAGGGCGAATTTCGGTTTGACTGTTTGGAGTGGAAAAATCACGATAATATCATAGAACTGTTGGATGATGCCGAAAAAATGTTGGATGAGGAAATAAACCCAATTATTTTTGGCGACTCTACTGGAGCAAACTTCGCCTATCAATTACGTGAACGGCGAAAGTCTAAAGAAAAAAGTTCAATTCTAATCCTCAGCAGTCCGTTGCTCGATATTTCTAAAAGAATTGCGGGTCACACTTTTCCCGAAGAATTAAAAATTTATTTAGAAAAAATTGAAAGCCCCAACAATGCTTTGATTATTGCTCCGGAAAACGATGAACTGATTGACCATTCCTATCTTCAGAAAAACCATTTAAAAAACGTGACCCTTTTCAAAGTGAAAGACTCGCATCGTTTGCCAAAATTTGAAGATTATTTATCTGATATTAAAAACTACATAGACAAGGACGTAGCTATTAGCTAAACCAAGGTTTTTAAATCTTTTTGATTATTAATTTCGTCCGTTACGTTCAATAAAAACCTAACAGGTTTTGAAAACCTGTTAGGTTGGCAACTCCTGACTAAAAACTCCCCACTCCAAACTCGTTACTCAATAGCCCTGATTGCAGCGGAAAGCCCGGAGTTTTTAGGAAACAATTTTTGTTGCCGAAAAAGAGCGGCTCCCGACCCTTCGGGAAAAGCTCCTTTTTTGGCTTACAAAAATGTTTTCTATAAACGAGGACTTGCAGCGAAAAGCAGGATTAGCTCCTTAAAAAAGCGACAGAAAAAAGGTTTATTCTTGTTACCTTTGCAAAAAAAATTACAATGATGCAAGCGAAAACTCCTTCGGAATCGGCAGCTATTTTAACTGATTTGGTTTTGCCTGGCGAAACGAACCCGTTGAATAATTTATTTGGTGGCGAATTGCTGGCGCGAATGGATCGTGCGGCAAGTATTGCGGCTCGTCGTCATTCACGTAGGATTACGGTGACGGCTTCGGTGAATCACGTGGCTTTTAATCGTGCGATTCCGCTGGGAAGTGTGGTGACGATTGAGGCGAAAGTGTCCAGAACGTTTAAAACTTCGATGGAAATTTTTCTGGATGTGTGGATTGAAGACCGCGAATCGGGGTTGAAAAATAAGGCGAACGAAGCGATTTATACTTTTGTGGCGGTGGATGAAACGGGACGTCCGGTGGAAATTCCGCCTATTGAACCTGAAACGGAATTAGAAAAACAGCGGTTTGATGCGGCTTTGCGCAGGAAACAACTAAGTCTGGTTTTGGCTGGAAAAATGAATCCGCAAGATGCAACGGAGTTGAAAGCGTTGTTTATGTAAAAAAAAAGAACCTCGAAAGGTTCTTTTTTTTATCTTGAAATCCACGACTCCGGATTGAGGAGATCGGTATTTTGCATAATCATGAATTTGAGGGTTGTGGCACCTCCTCTGGTGGCAATTTTCCCTATTGTTTGCAAGCGCGAAACTTTGGTTCCAGCAGAAACGTTTACTGATGTTAGGTTTTGGTAAACTGTAAAAAATTCTCCGTGTTGTACGTAAACTACAATCATATTTCCTGATAAAACTTGTACTTTAGTTACTTCGCCTTCAAAAACCGCTCTGGCAGATTCGCCGGCTTCAGTACTGATTTCCACTCCCGAACAATGCACAATCAACGATTTTTGTAGCGGATGCGGTTGATCTCCATACTTAAGGGAAATAAATCCTTTGCTCACGGGCCAAGATAATTTTCCGCGATTCGCTTTAAAATTGTTGGATACGATTTTTCCTTCCGGAGTAAGCACAATTTTCGACGAATTCTCAATCGCTTTAGTTTCGGCAGCGGTAGCTTTAGGGTTGGCTTTTTTCGCAGCTGCAGCGGCTTTACGGTTGGCTTCGGCAATAGCTTCGCGAATCATTTTCTTGATTTGTCTATCGGCTTCCTTGGCTTCTTTTTGTTTTTTATTGATTTCAGCCGTGTATTTTTTGACGTCTTTTTTTATCGATTGCATAACCTTTTCTTGTTCTGCTTTCGCTTTTTCTAATTCGCCTTTTTCTTTTTCGTTTTCAACAATTACTTTTTGTTTTTCCTTTTTTTGTGCCGATAGTTTTTCGTTGAAACCTGCTAATTCCGTTGATTTTACTTTGATTTCCTCGCCCTGGTTTTTTCTGTAATTAGCATATTGCTTCATATATTGAGCACGTTTGTATGCCTGAAGAAAATTTTCCGAAGATAAAACGAACATTGCTCTACTTTGTTCAGAACGGCTTTTGTAAGATTTTACAATCATCTTGGCATAATCTGCTTTTAAAACCTCCAATTCTTTCTTTAAAGCGTTTATTTTCAATTGATTAGTGTAAATATCATCACCTAACAAACGGGCTTGTTTCTCAGTAGTGGCAATTAATTTTTCTTGCAATTTTATTTTGGCAGATTGCTGGACAATTTGCGTCATTACCGATTTTTCCTTCTTTTTTTCGGAGTTTAAAGCTGCTCTTGCCGCAGAAATTTCTTTTTGCAACTGTGCTTTTCGTTCTTCTAATTTTCTTTGTGCATCGCTTTGTGACCATGCCAATGAGGTGGAAATCAGCAAAACAAGCGTAAGAATTATCTTTTGCATATCGATATTGGTTTGCGCAAATTTAGTCAATATTAATCTTTTCGTAACCATCCGGAACGCTATAAGGAAAACTTAAATTTTCGTCGAAAGTTACGCTGTTATATTCGATGTTAATCTCGGTAGTTTTTTTTGATTCTTGTGCCAAAATTTCAATTTTTGCCGGCAAAACCAACTTGGGATGTTCTTTGTGAGCCGGATAATTTACCGTCAAACTGCGATTTTTCTTAGGTTGTACGATTTCTTGTTTTTTAATCAAAAAATTTCCTGCCTCAAAGAAGAATGTTTTTCCGGTTTCGGTTTTGGCTAAATCTTCTAATTTGTACCAGCTATTTTCTATCGTAGCCTTGTATTTTCCGCGGTCTAAATCGTCCATAGCTTGACCCACGAGCATATTTTGAACTTTAGAAAAATCTAAATCAGTTCCTAACCATTTGCTCAATGTGTTGTAATTTCCTTCAAAAAATTTACCGTTGATTTTTTCGTAATATTTCACTTCTTTTGGCGTGATGTAGGCTTTTGCCCAAGTAATTCCGAGCAATCTGATGCTTACCAAAATCCGCTTGTCCTTTTCCATCCGGATTTCGGCCGAAACACTTTGCGATAATTTTGGATCGCTATATTTTACGTTCGATTTAATGTAAAGCGTTTTAAAATCTCTGTTAAGTTTGTAATGATTTTCAACGATGGATTTTGACGAAATACTTTCAGCGGCATCTTCCTCAGAAACGATATTTTTTTTCGATCCGCAGGCTACCAAAATCATCGCAAAAATTATGGGAACTATCTTTTTCATTATTGTTTTTGCTTTAAAAGCTGATCGGCTTTGGTGAAATATTCCTGTTTGGCTTTCGCGTCTCCTAAAGCTGACGCAGCTTCGCCTAATTGAATATTAAAATTAATTTCTAAATCTTTGTTTTCCACCAAATAGTCCATCCCGGAAAGTAAAGCTTCTTTAGCCTTTTTCGGATTTTTTAATTGGTTCAATGCCAATCCAGAATAGTAATAAAATTCGGGTTGCAATGGGAAATAATCTAAATACGAAGCACTTTTTGAGGCTACTTCGTTGAACTGCTTATTTTCGGTGTAAGCTTGCAGCAAAAATATTCCGGTTTCGGCATCTTGCGGATTGTTTTTAGAATAAATTTCGAAAAATTTTATCGCCTGCAACCAATCTTTCCGCATAAAAAATATTTGCCCAAATTCTTTTGAAAGTGCCGCTTGTTTATCTGATTCTAACAAACTGAAAGCCGCATCCAAATCTGCCGCGTAGTTTGGATTTGTTTTCACAAAAATTACAAATTCCTTCAAAATTTTTACTTTCACATCCGAATTGATTTTTTTGCTTTCCAACACTTTTTTCATTGCCGAAACCGCTTTTTGTCCATCATTTTTATTCAAATGAAATTTAAAAAGTCCGATTTGTGCAAACTCCGAATCCGGAATTTCTTTTTCGAGTTGTTTGGCAATTTCAAACGCCTTTTCCTCCTGATTGTTTTCGGCATATTGATAAATCAGTTCGATGTAATTCGCCTCATTTTTAGGGTCTTTTTTTATTGCTTCCAAAAGATTTTTTTTATCCGAAGCATTTTCGCCAGAACTCACGCCAATTTGCGCGCGATAGGCATTTCTTTGCGCAGTTTTCCCCGAAGTTTCGTCCAGTTCATTAATCAAAACCAAAGCCTTGTCAAACTGATTCGTGTACATGTAAAGCGAGGTCAAATCTTCTTTGTATTTGGTGTCAAAAGCAATCAATTTATTCACAACCGAAATCGCCTGATTGTAATCTTTGGTTTCATAAAAAACATCGTACAAACCTACCAAAAACCACTTGTTTGAACCATCAATTTTTATCGCTTGATTGAAATTTTCTTGGGCTTTTTGGTAATTTTTAAGCTTGAAATAATTAATACCTAATTCATTAAAAAGAACCGCATTTTGAGGTTGCGATTTCAAACATTTTTCGAGTGAAAGAATGGCTTTGTCATAATTTTCAATGCCTTTTTGCTTCAACGATTCGTAGAAATCATCCTGAAATTTATCTTCTGCCAACGCGATTAAATCCGGCTCTTGCTGAGCAAAACCAGTTACCGGAAGCAAAAAAGTTCCGGTTAAAATCGAGAGGTAAAAGATTTTTTTCATCTGCTTTATTTTTTTCAAAAATTATTCCAAAACCGAATAATCTCCGATGCTGATATTGGTAAAATTCCCGTCGAATGTGGCGTGATTCCCAATCATGGCATTGTCCAAATTTGCATTTTTAATGTTAGAATGGGTTTGCACCAAACTATTTTTAATGGTCGAATTGATGACATGACAACCTTTTCCTAAAGACACATTTGGACCAACAGTTGCATTGATCAAATACACGTCTTCACCAATGTAACACGGCGGAATGATGGTGGAATTTTCCAATTTCACATCGGCTGAAACTAAATTTTCGCCATCGTTGTGCAAAAAGCCCAGCATTCTCGAATTGGTTTCGACCGTCACATTCTTGTTTCCGCAATCCATCCATTCATCGACTTTTCCTGGTACAAATTTCATGCCTTTTGCCATCATTTGCTTGATTCCATCATTAATTTGGTATTCGCCACCATGAATAATGTTATTGTCTAAAACCAATTGCAATTCGTTTTTCAAAACCGCGATATCTTTGAAATAATAAATTCCAATCACCGCCAAATCCGACACAAATTCTTTTGGTTTTTCCACCAATTCTACGATTTCGTTGTTTTCGTTCAAATTAATAACGCCAAAAGCTTCAGGTTCGTCTACTTGTTTCACCCAAATTACGCTATCGGCAGTTTTATCTAAGTCAAAATCCGCCCGAATCAAGGTATCAGCATAAGCAATTACGGCTGGACCACTCAAAGAATCTTTGGCACACATAATAGCGTGACCGGTTCCTAAGGCTTCATTTTGGTAATAAATGGTTCCTTTGGCGCCTAATTTTTCGGCAATGGCAATGAGTTCTTTTTCTACTTTTTCACCAAAACTTTCGTGAATTACAAATGCTACTTCATCAATTTTTTGATTTAAAACACCGGCAATATCTTCTACCAAACGGTGAACGATTGGCTTTCCAGCAACTGGAATTAATGGTTTTGGAACGGTTAATGTATGCGGTCTTAGGCGAGATCCTCGACCTGCCATTGGTACTATTATTTTCATATCATTGCCCGCGAACGCGGGTATCTTTTTATTTCCTGCAATCAGGTTTCTTGGTTAATAATTATTTTTGTCGTAATGTCTTAAAATCGAAATTCCAATTTAAACTAATGTCCAACCACGTTGGATTCATATCTTCAATTAATTTTATCTTCCACTCTCTTTTCCATTTTTTCAATTGCTTTTCTCTAATTATGGCGTCATATCCATTTTCACATTCTTCAAAATATATAAGCTTATTGCAATTATATTTTGCTGTAAATGAATTTGGATAAACTTTTAATTCATGTTCTTTGACACGCTCCAATAAATTGTCGGTAACACCAACGTATACAACACCCTGATGTTTATTAGACATTATATAAATATATCATAAACTCATGTTGTGACCATAATTATTTCAATTCACGAGATTCCTGCCTTCGCAGGAATTACTTTACACCCGTACTTCCAAAACCGCCTGATCCTCTTGATGTTTCCGATAAATTTTCGGCTTCAAGCCAAACAGCTCTCTCGTGTTTTGCAATAATGAGTTGGGCAATTCTTTCGCCGTTTTCAATTGTGAAATCTTGGTTGGATAAATTTACTAAAATCACACCTATTTCACCACGATAATCTGCATCTACAGTTCCAGGAGCATTTAAAACGGTAATTCCATTTTTGGCTGCTAAACCGCTTCTTGGGCGAACTTGAGCCTCATAACCAATGGGCAATTCTATAAAAAGTCCGGTTTTTACGATGGCTCTTCCTAGTGGTTTTAAAATTATTGGTTCCGAAATATTGGCACGCAAATCCATTCCAGCGGAAGCAAGTGTTTCGTAGGTAGGTAATGAATGCTGTGATCTATTGACGATTTTAATTTCCATATCATTTTATTTTCTTCGTTTTGCGATTCGTAAAATGGTTTCTTTTTCGTTGTAATATATGAAATAGGCAAAGATGAGCAAGAGTGGAACGCCAACAAAATAATTTTGGCGAAAGCCATAAAAATAAATTACCGAAAACAATATCGACAAGCCAAGATATCCGCCAATTTTCTTTTTGTCGTATGGGATGGGATATTTATTTTTTCCGAGCCAATAAGAAATCATCATCATCGCTCCGTAAGCTGCAATCGTGGCAATTGCTGATCCCATGTAACCACCAACTCCGTTTTCTTGCGCGATGGGGATGAGTAAAAAATTAAGCCCAAGTGTGATAATGGCGCCAATTATGGAAATAAATGCGCCAATATGGGTTTGGTTGGTGAGTTTGTACCAAACGGAAAGATTGGTGTAAATTCCCAAGAAAAAATTAGCAAAAATAATCAGCGGTACCACATTCATCGCACCCCAAAACGAACTGTCTTGGATCATCACAACCTTTAAAACATCAGCGAAAACAATAACAGCTAAACTCATCATTGAACCTGTGATCACAAAATATTTGGTAATCGTGGCGTAGGTTTGCGAAGCGTTTTCATTAGCGGCATGACTGAAAAAAAATGGTTCGATTCCTAAAGTGTAAGCCGTTCTGAACAAAACCATGAACAATCCGAGTTTATAACAAGCTGAATAGATCCCCACTTGTGCTTCGGCGATGTCTGGCGGTAATAAATGTTTTAATAAAATTTTATCGAACTGATCATTGATGGCAAATGCCATTCCGGCGATCATAATGGGAAATCCGTAACGTAGCATTTTTTTTAACAACGAAAAATCAAAACACCAGCGGAAATGCAAATAGTTTCGGGAAAGCACCAAAAAGGTTAGGAAACTGGCAATTAAATTTGAAACGAAAATATAGCCAATTTGGAAATCTTGATAATAAAAAGTGCTGACAAATGCTGATGGATTTTCTTTGGCAATTTTTGGCAATGCAATTAGAAAAAACAGGTTCAAACCCAGATTTACAGCGACGTTTCCAATTTTTATAGCGGCATAAAATATCGGTTTTTGGTTGGCCCGAAGTTTAGAAAAAGGAATCACTACTAAAGCATCGAGTGCCAAAATCCAAATCATGTAGGTGATGTATTGAACATCGATTTCTAAGAAATTGGCAACAGAAATTCGGTTTATCAATGCAATGGCGAGAAAAATAATGGTAGTCCAAAAGATGGCAAATGTGGAAGTTTCAATTACTTTTTTCTTATCTGTTTCAGAATTGTAAAAACGAAAAAAAGCGGTTTCCATTCCGTAAGAAAGTAACACGTTAAAAAAAATAAGGTAAGCAAAAATAACATTTACCGAACCATATTCTTCTTCTGGAAGTAACGTGGTATAAAGTGGCACCAAAATAAAACTAAACATCCTCGGGATAACCGTGGCGAGACCGTAAATGGCTGTTTGCTTAAAAAGATTTTTGTAAAGGCTCAAAATTTAGTTTTAGTGTAACAAAAATAAGGATATTTAAGAAGTTTCCCCATTAGTTTTTTGATAAAAAAAAAGACCAGATATATACCTAGTCTTTTTTAGAAGTTGCATTACAGCGATTAATTTTTCGTAAATTTTGTAGTATGTTGGATGTTTTCACCATTACATTTAATCACATAATTTCCAACTGGTAAATTATTTACATTTAATTGGAATTCTGACCCAGAAACTTTTTGCGAAAGTACGGTTTGCCCCATTAAATTATAGATAGTAACCTCTTGAATATCATGATAAGCTTTTACATTTACGAAATTATTTGCCGGATTCGGATAAATAGAAAGTGGCGTTGCAGCAAATTTATCTGTACTTAATGAATTTACGTTCACGGTAAAATCGATTGCTTGACCATAAGATGTTCCAACTCCTCCGAACAAAGTATCTTCAACACTAATAGCGCAAGGATTTTGATCTAAAGCATAATCGTCTGCTTCATCGGTATAAACTTTTACAACTCTAATTCTTGTAGTTCCGGGTGTAACGCCTGAAGGGATTGCTATGTTTACAGTTGCAGATGCTGCATCGGCTCCAGTACTATTTGTAATTTTACCAATATAAAAAATTTCCCCTGCATCATCTAATATATTATTTCGATTCCAATCGATATAAGCAACATAGTCATTGTCATAATCGCCATAACTATTTCCTTTTACAACAATAGGATAAGTACTTCCAGGATCTACGTTGGCGATGGTTGCAAGGTAATCTGCTAATATTGCAGTGGTGTTGGAATTGGCGATTGTCGCTCCTCCAAATGTTATAGAAGTTATTTCTTCTACACCTTCAACTTCGGTAATGTCACAATACGGACTTGGAAATTGTGCGGCTGCAGACATTCCTGTTAAACATAATAATAAAAGAGTAATTTTTTTCATAATATGAAATTTTTAAAATTTTTGTAAGGACTAAAGTACAAAAATTTATTATTATCATATAAGTTATTGGCTAATTAAAAAAAAAACGCCTTTTTAAAAAAGCGCTTTTTGATATATTGGTTGTTTTTTTCTTAACTATTTAAAGCTTCAGCTCCACCAACGATTTCGAGGATTTCTCCAGTAATTGCTGCTTGACGTGCTTTGTTGTAAGTTAATTTCAATTGATTGCGCAATTCTGTTGCGTTGTCAGTTGCTTTGTGCATTGCAGTCATACGAGCTCCATGTTCTGAAGCAAATGAATCGCGGATGGCTTTATACAATTGAGTTTTTAGTGAAAGCGGAATCAACTCTTCGATGATTTGTTCTTTTGAAGGTTCAAAAATATAATCAACTGAAGTGTTTTCTTGCTTTTCTACCGGAAGAATTGGCAAAAATTGTTCTGTAATAATGATTTGTGTAGCGGCATTTTTAAATTGATTGTAAACCAATTCAATTTTATCATAAGCGCCATCCACGAAAAGTTGCATTAAATTTGCGGCAATATCAGCAACATTGGCAAAAGTCAATTCATCAAAAACCGCCGTATTATGCGTGATGACATTGTTCCCCTTTTTAATTGCATCATTTCCTTTTTTTCCGATTGTAACAAAATCTACTTGTTTGTCTTTGTATTGCACAAGCAAATTTTTCACTTCTTTCACCACGTTCGAGTTGAATGCACCACTCAAACCACGGTTAGAAGTAATGGCTACTACCAAAATTTTGTTCACCGGACGTTGTTCCGAAAAAACGCTTGCGCTATCGCCTTCTAACGACGCGGTTACGTTTTGTAACAATTCGGTTAATTTTTCGGCATACGGACGCATTGCTGTGATAGCATCTTGCGCTTTTTTGAGTTTGGCAGCAGAAACCATTTTCATCGCCGAAGTGATTTGCATCGTTGATGAAACGGAGGTAATTCTGTTACGGATTTCTTTTAAGTTTGCCATGTGTTTTAGTAATTAGTGATTAGTGAATAGTAGTGATTAGCATTTTACCAATCACTATTCACTAATCACTGAAAATTAGTTATATTTAGCTGAAACTTCTTTCGCTACGTTTTCGATAACATCTGTGATGCTGTCATCTAATTTACCAGCTTTTAAAGCGTCAAGTGTATCTCTGTGTTTGTTATTCAAGAATTCTAAGAAATCTTTTTCAAACTCTTTCACTTTGTTTACCGGCACGTTTCTCAACAAGTTTTTAGAACCTGCGTAAATAATCGCTACTTGGTCTTCAACTGTAAAAGGATCGTTCAAACCTTGTTTTAAGATTTCCACGTTTCTTTTTCCTTTTTCAATTACGTTTAAAGTAACCGCATCTAGATCAGATCCGAATTTAGCGAACGCTTCCAATTCACGGAATTGCGCTTGATCTAATTTTAATGTTCCAGATACTTTTTTCATCGACTTGATCTGAGCGTTTCCTCCAACACGAGATACAGAGATACCTACGTTGATTGCCGGACGAACTCCAGAGTTGAACAAATCCGACTCCAAGAAAATCTGACCATCAGTAATCGAAATTACGTTGGTTGGAATGTAGGCAGAAACGTCTCCTGCTTGTGTTTCAATAATTGGAAGTGCTGTCAATGAACCTCCACCTTTAACGATTCCTTTAATAGAATCTGGCAAGTCGTTCATTTGCTTAGCGATTTCGTCGTTGTTGATTACTTTACAAGCTCTTTCCAACAAACGAGAGTGAAGGTAGAAAACGTCTCCAGGATAAGCCTCACGTCCCGGTGGTCTTCTCAACAAAAGAGAAACCTCACGGTAAGCAACTGCTTGTTTTGACAAATCATCATACACGATCAATGCTGGACGACCTGAATCACGGAAATATTCTCCGATTGCAGCTCCAGCCAATGGTGCATAAACTTGCATTGGAGCAGGATCCGAAGCGTTTGCTGCTACGATAACCGTGTAAGCCATCGCTCCTTTTTCTTCCAATGTTTTTGCGATTCCTGCTACAGTCGAAGCTTTTTGCCCGATTGCAACATATATACAGAATACTGGTTGTCCAGCATCGTAAAATTCTTTTTGGTTTAGGATGGTATCCAAACAAACGGTTGACTTACCAGTTTGACGGTCACCAATTACAAGCTCACGTTGTCCTCTTCCAACTGGGATCATCGCATCTACCGCTTTGATACCTGTTTGTAATGGTTCAGTTACCGGTTGACGGAAAATTACTCCAGGAGCTTTTCTTTCTAACGGCATTTCGTATAAAGTTCCACCAATTGGACCTTTACCATCAATTGGCTGTCCAAGAGTGTTTACTACACGACCTACCATTTCTTCACCTACTTTAAGCGAAGCAATACGTTGAGTTCTTTTTGCAGTTGAACCTTCTTTGATTCCTGTTGATGAACCGAAAAGTACAACACCTACGTTGTCTTCCTCAAGGTTCAAAACCATTCCTTCCATTCCATTTTCAAACTCAACCAATTCACCGTATTGAACATTTGAAAGACCGTAAACACGAGCAATACCGTCACCCACATTTAAAACAGTTCCAACTTCTTCCAGCGTTGCACCAGATTCAAAATCTGACAATTGCTTTTTTAATATTGCTGAAATTTCAGCAGCTTTAATTTCCGCCATTTTGTTTTATAGTTTATACACTTAAAAGTGTGGTAAATTTTAATTATTACTAAATTCTCTTTTTAAAACCTGCAATCTATTGGCAATTGAAGCATTGTATTGCTTATCACCGATTCTCAAGATAAATCCACCAATTATTGACGGATCAACGATGTTTTGGATGGTAATTTTTTTGTTAGAAAACTCTCTGATTTTAGTGGCAACTTTAGCTTCCAAATCAGCATCCATTGGGATTGCCGTGGTTACTTTTGCAATTTCAAAACCATTCATTTCATCAAACAAAGTAGTGAAATTTGAAGCAATAAAACCTAAAATTTCGAAACGTTTGTTTTCTTTCAATAAATGAAAAAGTCCTTTAGTTACCGTATCAGTTCCTGCAAAAATTTCTAAAAGCGCAGATTCTTTCACGTTTCCGGCAATGCTCGGGCTTTGAATGAAATTGCTCAATTCTTGGTTTTCAGATACGGTTTGTGCCACAAGAGTCATATCGTTATAAACCTCTTGAGCGACACCTTTGCTTAGTGCCAAATCTAAAATTGCTTTTGCGTATCTTGATGCTGCTCTGCTTCCTGACATGTGATTAGTTTAATTTTACGTCGTTCAACATATTTTCAACCAAAGCAGTTTGAGATTCTTTTGAAGAAAGTTCTTGTTTCAATAACTTTTCCGCAATTTCTAGTGAAAGTGCTGAAACTTGAGATTTCATTTCTGCCATAGCAGCATTTTTCTCAGCTTCGATAGCCGTTTTAGCTTGCTCAATCATTCTTTGCCCTTCTGCTTGTGCTTCTTGACGAGAATCTGCAATCATTTTTTCTTTCATTTCACGTGCTTCTTTTAAAAGTGCATCACGTTCCATTCTGGCTTCTTGCAAAATTCTTTCGTTATCTGCTGTTAGGTTTTGCATTTCTCTTCTGGCTGCTTCAGCAGAAGCCAACGCATTGTTGATTGATTCTTCACGGCTTTTTACAGCTCCCAAAATGGGTTTCCATGCAAATTTTGCCAAAAGAATAAAAAACACGATGAAGATCAATGTTGTCCAAAAAACTAAACTTTCCGGTGAAGTAAAATTCATAAACCTTGTATATTAATTTTAATTTTTTCTGTTAAAAAAACTTCCTGAAGCCAACCGCTGCAGGAAGTTTAAGTTTTAATTAAGCGTTTGTAATCAACGCAACAACTACTGCGAAAAGAGCAACACCTTCAATAAGTGCAGCAGCAATAATCATAGCAGTCTGGATTTTTCCAGCAGCTTCTGGTTGACGAGCCATAGCGTCCATTGCAGAACCACCGATTTTTCCAATTCCAAGACCTGCTCCGATTACAGCTAATCCAGCTCCGATTCCAGCTAATACCATAATAATAAATTTATATAGTTAATAATTAATAAAACTCAATTTTAGTGATGGTCATGCTCTTCAACAGCTTGACCAATAAATAATGCTGAAAGCAATGTAAACACATACGCTTGTAATGCAGCAACTAACATTTCTAAAACACTCATGAACAAAACGAATGCTCCGGCAACTGGCCCCATAGCGGCAGTCTTGAAAATGAATATTAAGGAAACTAAGCTTAAAATGATAATGTGACCTGCAGTAATGTTTGCAAACAAACGAATCATTAACGCAAATGGTTTTGTAAACATTCCAATGATTTCAATTGGCGCCATAAAAATTTTCATTGGCGCAGGAACTCCCGGCATCCAAAAAATATGTCCCCAGTATGATTTATTTCCGCTAAATGTTGTCACTATAAAAGTAATAAATGCCATTACAAATGTAAAGTAGATATTTCCTGTTAAGTTTGAGCTGAATGGGAAAAACGGAATCAAACCAATCAAGTTGTTAATCCAAACAAAGAAAAAGATGGTTAACAAATACGGCATGTATTTCGCGTATTTTTTTTGACCGATGTTAGGAATAGCAATGTCATCTCTTACAAACACGATTAACGGCTCTAAAAATCCTGCCAAACCTTTCGGTGCTTTGTCGTTCTTTCTGTAACTTCTGGCTGCAAAAAAGAAAAGGATGAATAATATCACAGCCGACATTAACATCGAAAATACGTTTTTAGTGATTGAAAAATCTAACGGACGCGCTTCAAAATTAAACGCACTTTTGTCTTCTTCTGAAAGTTTTTCGAAAGCATCAGCATAAAAAATCACTTCGTTGTAACGCACAAATTTTTGTCCATCAATATCCACAACGTGATGACCAGTATTGTCATGGTGAAATTTTTCGGAAGAAAATAATTTCAAACCGTCATTGGTCCACAAAATTACAGGTAACCAAAAAGAAATAGGATGTCCCTCCCAATCGGCAATGTGAAATTCGTGAGAATCTCCAATGTGCGAATTGATTAAATCTGAAGCATTAAATTCTTCCTCAACTTCTCCGTGAACTTCCACGTGGTTTCCATGAACAGGATCTACCGCTTCTGCCTTTACATAAAGACTGTCAATAGTTGTGTTTGCAAATGATCCAAAAGAAAAAATCATTGCAATGGCGAGGGTTAAGGCTTGAAGTGGTTTCTTTGAAAATATCATCGTTAAATTAGTGTAGCTAATTAATAGGTTCCAAAATTTTTGCAAAGGTACATATTTAATTCGTTCTTTAAAATTTCTATATACAATTTTTAATCTTTGGCTGCAATTAAAGATAATTCTTTAAAATTCAGTGTATTTAAGCCTTGTTTATTAAGCGAACCGCAAAAATCGTCTCAAAAGTTAAATATAAAAAATAAGGGATAAAAAACGCCGAAACGTCGGTAACCGGATTTAAACTTTCGGATTTTATCAACGGAATTAAAAATACAACCGCGGCAAACATCTTGATTAAACTGATTGCCATAAAGGCAAAACCTGTTTTTTCTGCAAAACTTTTGTGTACAAAAAATAAAAAGCCAAACACAAAAACCGATGTCAAAAAATTAAAACTGTATATACTATAAATAGAATAGAAAAAATTTAGGTCGCTCAAAACCGTTTCTAACAACAAAAAATGCAAGCCAAAAAGCAAAAGTGTAAAGATAACGAGCGACAGAAAAAATTGTTTCATTAATTATTTTTTATTGAGTTCTTTTACCTGCCTAATCACATTATACAGTGCGACAAAAACCGAAAAGATTGACAATACAATCGTCCAAACAGAATACGGTTCTTTAGAATATTTTTCGTCAAGCCAAATTCCCGCATACGTGAAAATAAAAATAATGATTCCCATTTGCAGCGGAATTCCGAGCAAAGCCATCCATTTTCTATTATTATTTTCTGGTGAATTGCCCACTCTATTTATGGTTTTTTAGCCGATAAATATTCGTTGTAATTTTTCTTGATTTGCACCACTTTATAATTTTCGTTAGAAATTATCACTGGCGTTTCGACAATTTTATATTCTTTGAATTCTTTCAAAATACTTGCGCCATCTTTCGCGGCTTGTTCGGTTGTAAAACCATGAACCACCACAAAATTTTCTTCCATTGTATAAACATCAAAAGACTGCGAAAGTCTTGTAGAAGCTCTTTCGGATATGAATTTTTTAAGTTTTTCCTGAAGTTTCAGCGTTGCAGGATTGTTAGCGTCGCTATTGGTTTTAAATAACATTTTATAACTCACGGGAACTTCCTTGTCAAACTGAACTTGCTCTAATTGAGGTACATTTTTTTGCAATAATTCTTCCGCTTGCTTACCTTCAGCGTTGTTCGGATAATTTAGCGCTACATAATTCAAAGCGCCTTTGTATTGCTCAATTCCTTTTAATTTCCCAATTGTATTTGCCTTTAACAATTCAATTTTTGGAACAATTTCTTCTCCGGAATATAACTCAATTAATTCATCAGCTTCGGTTAAAACCTGAGTATATTTCCCGCTTTCATACATTCGGAACAATTTATTATAAGCATTTTCGGGCGTGTCCATACTTTCGGCATCAGCACCAGAACCTGCTTTTAAAATCGCAGCGTATCGAGAATCAGGGTATTGCGAAATAATATTTTGCTTAATAGATTCGGCTTTTCCGTTTTGCAAAATTTCGTAAATTTTAAACAAATTATATTTTGCAGGCAAAACCAACCGCTCTTCCGGATTGTTTTCTAATAATTTTTCCAAACGTTGGGCCGCCAATTCATATTCTTTGAATTTTTCCTTGTAAATCAAACCCAATTGATAATAAGCAAAATTGCGGTCTTTCGCCAAACTGTCAATCATTTTTTTATCCGAAGGAATTTGCGTCAAATAATAATCAACCGTAAAACGCGGATCGATTTTTTCTTCAACTTCCACATTTTCATCTTCGGTTGAAGCCACTTCTTCTTCGAAATCATCCCCAAAACCAATTTTTGTTTTCATTTCCGAAAGTCGCCAATTGTCTTTCAAAGTACGATTCCCCCAGCGTTTTCTAAATTCATTTTTACCGTAAGCCACCGTTGAAGGGTTGTAAAAATAAAAATTAGTTTGCACCGAAGAATTACCTCCCGGAGGTCTTGGCCCCACGGGTTTGTCCATCGATTCAGCCAATTCCTCGCCTCTTGACGACTTCATCGCCATTTTGGCTGCCGCTCGATCATTCGCTGCTTCCGCATTATCATTGGCCGTGTTAATCGAGTTAGAAACATTTACCGCTTGTTGAGCCGCGATTTCTTCACGTTTTTTTCTGGCTTCTTCAGCTTTCTTTAATTTCTCAATCACATTTTCGAAAAAAGCCACTCGATTCGGCTCCGAAAGTGAAACCACGTGTAAAATACTGTCGTTATTTTGCGCAATAGCTTCGTATTTAATTACGTCTTCGAGGTTTTCACGTTTTTTCTTAACCGCACGATATTCGCGTGTTCGCTGGTCTAAACGTACCAACGTACTGTCGAAATATTTTCCGGCATCGGCATATTTCGCTTTGTTGAAATTAATTTCGGCAATATTGCGATAGTTCGAAGCTACCAAATAATTATCTCGGGAATTCGTACGAAGCGAACGGTTGTAATACACCGTAGCCATACTGTCTTTTTCTTGCTTGTCGTAAAAAAGCGCCATTTGATGGTTCAACACATCCAAATATGGACGGTTTTCGCGGTCTTCCAACAAATCGTTGAATTTTTCCAAAAATACTAATGTATCATTTTTACCAAAATCAAAATATTTTGCTTGTTGTGCATGAGCCTGAATCACGTATCGTCTCGGACTTTTACGCTTCATGTCGATTACCTTTTGGTACTCAAGATTAGCGCTATCTTGGTGTTTTTCGGTGTCGTATAATTGACCTAAAATAAAATGATAACGTGCTTTTTCTTCGTCGCTTTTGGTAAATTCAGCGGCCAATTTAAGTTTGGCAATCGCACTATCTTGTTCTTTTAAATTCAAAAAAGCTTGCGCCAAAGTAGAATTGGCATCAGCATAAACCTGGTCTTTTAACTCAATATGTTTTAATAATTCGGTCAAATTTTTAGCAGCGAGGAAATCGTTTTCCATTCGCATATTGGTTTTTTCACGCCAAATTTTTGCCAAATGAATTTTATCGCTTTTTGGATACTTGTACAAAACGTAGTTAAAAGCCTCCAAAGCCGGAACATATCTTCTCTCGTAATACCTTGACATTCCAAGCATTAAATGTGCTTCGTCCATCTGAGGATTTCTTTCAGAACCATCAATGTTCATGGAATGTTTTTGAATCGCTTTGATGGCTTTAGTTTCGGCACGTTCAAAGTTTGGATTTTTTTGCTCTCCCGGAAGCATGGTTTCTTCAGCAGATTGCATGCGTTCCACCGGAAGCGTTTCCCAAAAATTATCTACATATTGCGATTTCAGCTCGTCAATTCCGGTTTCAAGTGCGATTCCACCGTTGTAAAGCGTGTTATATTCAGTATTTACGGCATGCCAGCTTCGGGAAACGAAATTATCTTTTTTGGTAGAACATGCGGCAAGAGCCACAATAATTCCTCCGGAAATGGCGTATTTTAATGTATTGGTTTTCAAAGTAAAAACGTTTTTATCCTTTAACTTCTAAAAGTGCATTTTAGTATATCAACTGGTAAAAATACGTTTCTTTTTAATATGGAGAAAAATTTCGGTGGTTTTTTGGGGAATTTGCAGAATTTCAGTGGCTTTTGTCACTTCGTAAATTTTGATTTTTTCCACGAGTCAAGCATTTGTTTGCCTTTTTTATTGTCAACATACATAATATTCACAGAAAATTCTTTTTTACCAAACAAACGGCTATACATAATTGCATTTAAAACCATTTTATTCGGGTATTCTATTTTCATTTTAAAAGTCTGAAATTCTAAATTGTCGATTTTTTCAACCGTTGACGTAGAATCAATTTTTATACCGGGCATTTGAGCCATGAAAGCCTCGTATAACATATCGTTTACGGTTTTGCAAGATTCTACATAATCTCCGTCAACTGCCTTGTCAAACGGTTGATAATTTGATTCAAAATAGTTTAGTTGGTCGCTTTTGAACACAAAAATTGTTTTTGCTTGATTAACCACTTCCTTATTGTAAGTTTTTTCTATAGCTTCTATTCCTTTGTTTTGAATTTTTGCCCAATCTTGTGCACTTACGTTTTCAAAATTTTCTGGAATTGTTATTGTCCAATTAAAATCCTTATTATAGATTTCTTTCTTAGGAGTAGTCTGTCCGTTGCAACTTTGAAAAATAATTGTCAACCCAATTAAGAAATATTTTAAGTTATCCATTTTATTATGTTTTTGTTTTACTTCGATGTTGTCTTTTATCACTTGCCCAGGATTGAAATCCGCCAATTGATAAAATGATGCCGCTTCCATCGCTAACGCAAACCGTGCTATTTTAGATTTTTTTTACGAGTTTAATTTTCACAGAACCACGCGAAAGGATTCGCGCGGTAGCGGAGGGAAACTTCATAGTCCTTTAATATTGCTGGTAATTCCCAACACACTCTACATATTAAAAAATTGCTGTTGCTAATTTATCATTTTTTTCTAAACGAATCATTTTTCTGTTTTGAATCAAAAAAGAGATTCCTCCTTCGTCGGAATGACAATGATGATGGAAAATTAAAATTAGAAATTCCAAACTCTGGGGAGAACTTCCAATAAAGAAATACCAAATTCCAATTTTGGAAACTCTCAACTGACAACTCGGGAACGCCCAAAAAAATTTACACGGCAAAAAATTCTTCGAGCTCGCTTAAAGTTTCTTGGCTGGTTTGGATGTCTTTTACAACTTCGCCTTTGTGAAGCGCCACGATGCGGTTAGAAACTTCCACGGTATGCATGAGGTCGTGGCTGGAAACTAAGATGGTGATGTTAGGATCGTCTGCCAATTCTTTGATGATTTTTTTGAGACGAAATTGCGTCGTAGGATCTAAATTGGCAAAGGGTTCGTCTAAAACAATTAATTCGGGATTGCCGATTAAGGTGGCGATGATACCCACTTTTTTCTGGTTTCCTTTTGAGAAATCGCGAATGTATTTTTTGCTGTTTAGAACTTCGCCGTTGAAAAATTCGGTGTGTTTTGCCAAAAGCGCGTCAACATCGGCTTTGTTTTGCCCACGCAAATCGCCGATGAAATAAAAATATTCTTCGGGCGTGAGGTAACCGATAAGGAAACTTTCATCGAGAAACGCAGCGGTCAAAGGTTTCCATTCTTCGGTAAGATTTACTTGGAAGTTGTGGTTTTTGATGTATCCGTTTGTCGGCTGAATTAAATCGAGTAACAAACTGAAAAACGTGGTTTTTCCGGCTCCGTTATTTCCAACCAAGCCAAAACTTTCGCCTTTTGTGATTTCTAAATTATTGATATTTAGTACGGTAACTCCGTTATATGTTTTTTTGAGTTGTGAAACTTGTATCATGGTGTGTTGGTTTTTGTTGGTTTTTGTTGGTTTAAGATTTTTGTTTGTAAGCTTCGAGGGTCGAATATTTTTCGTTTTTATAAATTTTTTCGATGGCGTTGAAAGCGGCATTTTTAAAGGCCAATCCGCACAATCCTACTACGGCAATGATGGCAAGTGCCATGTTTTGGTCGAGTAATTTGCTTCCTAACCAATAAATAATCATTGGAACTACTAATTGCGGAATAGAAATTAAAAGCGTTTTGACGTTATAAGCTTTTTTATCGCCAAAAGCACCTTTGGTAGAAGCTAAATCAATTGGCGTCTTGGTAAATGCACCACCTAAAAGCACCAGCAAAGAGTTGATTCCGATGTTGTAAATCGCGCCAACCAAAATCATCAAATAAATATGTACGCCAAAATAAAGATAGAACGAAGCGATAATTGCCGTGACAATTGTTGCCAAAACCATCATCGACCATTTGGCTTCTAAATATTGCTTGTACGGAATATTCTGGGTCATCATCAACGGATAATAGGCACTGTCCCAACTCGGAACGAATTGCCCAAAAGTGATTAAAAATCCGCCGGAAACAAATACTGCGGCAAACATCTTCATCCCCGAATTATCGTAGGCTTCAATCGCTCCGGTGAAAAAAAGCAATCCGTAAAAAAGAAACAAAACACTCATGAAAATTGTGGTTTTGCTACGTTTGTTGCGTTTGATCATTCGGATATCGTTTTTGATAAAAGAACCAATCGCACCAAAACGATCCAGCCAAGTGAAATTTTCGGTTTTGGCTACAGCGTGTTTTACCGAAAGTCCGGCATCGAGAAAAAGATTTTTCTTGAAATAATTGAAAGTGATTTTGTATAACAAAAGCAACACAATTAGCGGCAATAAAAACAAGTAACTGCTGTTATACATTTCCTGGAAAAACGGACCAGTATAAACCGTTATGTCAAAAAGATTGTAATATTGGGTTAAACCCAAAATAATGACAATCCCGATAAAAACCGAAAATAATTTGTCTTGATTGGTCAATAAAATATTCAGGAAATTATTGATGTAAAAGAAACAAATGATGGCGATGTTGTAACAAATTACTTGCAACGGACTATAACCGTTTACTATCAACGTTATTGAAAACGGAATAAAAAAGAAAGCGTGGATCCAGTTGAAAAACGAAAACATAGTTTTTCCCAAAGAAAAATTAACAATCGTGGCATCTTTTATTGGTAAAACCAAAAGCGGCCGAATGTTGAGCACCGGAATTTTCTGCAACAAAAGCCTAAAAATTAAATCTACGATGAAATAATAAATCAGGAATTTATTGATAATCAACAACGGATCCGGGAAATGATCTTTGAGTCCGAAAAATGCCAAAACGCCTAACGCTGCAAAAAAGACGCAGAAATAAATGACACCAAAAATCATCAATATTCGTAGCGCTAAATTCTTAGCAAAACTCGCCGAACGTGAAAAAGCTTTCCATTCGAGCCATAAAAACTGTTTAATCATTTTTTTAGGGTTTAGAGGTTGGTAGGTTTAAGTTTAAGGTTCAAGCAAATCTTTCAATCTTTCAATCTTAAATCATAAATCTCACATCATAAGTAACCAAAATACTACAAATGTTACAACTATTTAACCATTTTATATTCAGGATAGGTTTCTTGCAGGTATTTTTCGGATTGAGTTGGAATGATGAAAACCATCACAAATGCTAACAAAAAGAAAATAGAAACCATCGTCACTCCTATTGAAATTCCTAAATTAGTTTGAAAAAATGCTTCCGGAACGTGTAACAACATTTGCATCGGCAAAGTGGAAAAAAACAGCCAATCGCCATATTGAAATACGATTTCTTCGAAAAGCCATTTCTTGTCGCTTTTTTGGCTTTCGCCAAATTTTCTCTTGTTTCTCTGAATTTTCACGATCATAAAAACCGTCATCATCAACGCCGAAACGACCAAAATTTCCCGAACGAAATCAATTTGCTTAAACAAAAAAAACATTCCGACAATCGTGGCCAAAGTCGCCATAATTTTTGGAAAAGAAAAAAATTCGGTGAAATGTTGCCACACGATTTGATTGTATTTTTTTGAAAGCGCTCGTCTTCGCGATTCTACCACATCCATAAAACCGAAAATGCCAAATTTTTTAAATTCTGCTTGCAAAGCATCGTCAAAAGATAACTCGGGATTTTTTTGCCAAGAAACTTCAATTCCATTTGCCAAATGATCTACTAATTCAGTTTGTAAATCATAATGTTCCACAAAATGTTGACGCGTAAAAGTGTACAATTGCGTAATTTGTTCAGGGGAAATATTTTTCATATTGGTAGAATTTTTTAAGCTAATTTCGGATTCAAAATATGTTGCATATTCTGGATAAATTCTTCTAATTCTTTTAATTTATTCTTGGTTTCGGCTTCACCTTGCTCGGTAATTTTATAATATTTTCTGAGGCGATTTCCCACGTTTTCAGCTTCAACCGTAAGCCAGCCTTCCGCTTCTAATTTGTGCAAAGCCGGATACAAAGCGCCTTCGGTTACATTTATTTTTCCTTCAGAAATTTCTTTCACTTTCTGCGTGATCTCATATCCGTACATGCGTTCGCCATTTTGCAACAAATTCAAAATAATTGTGCTCAAACTTCCTTTGTAAAGTGGTGAATTTTTCATTTTAAATTAAATTAACTTCGAAACAAATATACATAACTTTCTTATACATCAAAATCTTATGCATCAATTTTATGGCTTCTTTACCAAAATTGCCTTTGGGATTGTGTATTTTTGCAGAAAATATTTTGCATGTCATCATTTTACAAATTAGCCATAAAAGAAGTTCGACGTGAAACCAAAGATGCCGTTTCGGTATTGTTTAATGTTCCGGATGAGTTTCGGGATTTTTACAAATTCACAGCCGGACAATACATCAATTTAAAATTAACGCTCGACGGAAACGAAATTCGCCGTGCTTATTCCATCTGTTCGTCGCCCGAAAGTGGCGAATTGAGAATTGCCATCAAAGCCGTATCAAACGGAGCTTTTTCTACTTTTTCTAACAAAAGTTTGAAAGCCGGAGATGTTCTCGAAGTGGGAACTCCAGAAGGAAAATTTATTTTTGAACCCGACGCAAACCGTACTAAAAATTACGCAGCTTTTGCCGCCGGAAGCGGGATTACTCCTGTGATGGCAATCCTAAAAACGGTTTTGGAAGCCGAACCTCAAAGTACTTTTGTTTTGGTTTACGGAAATAAATCGCCTGAAGAAACCATTTTCCAAAACGAATTACACGATTTACAGCTAAAATATACCGGAAGATTTTTCTTGTACTACGTTTTTAGTCAGGTTCGTGCCGAAAATGCATTGTTTGGCCGAATCGAAAAATCTGTAGTAAATTTTGTTTTTAAAAATAAACACGCGGGAACTGAATTCGACAAATTTTACCTTTGTGGTCCGGAAGACATGATTAACACTGTGAATCAGGTGCTTTTGGAAAATAATATCAAGGAAAAACACATTAAATTTGAACTTTTTTCGACTTCGGCAAAAGAGAAAAAAATTGACGAAAATCTTGACGGACATACCAAAGTAACGGTGATGGTGGACGATGAGGAAACCACGTTCGACATGTCGCAAAAAATGACGCTTCTTGATGCTGCATTGAAACAAGGTGTTGACGCTCCATATTCTTGCCAAGGCGGAATTTGTAGCAGTTGCATCGCCAGAATTGTTTCGGGAACCGCAGAAATGAAGAAAAATTCGATTTTAACGGATAGAGAAATCGCCGAAGGTTTGACCCTAACTTGCCAAGCTCATCCTACTTCTTCAGAAATTTACATCGATTATGATGATGTTTAAATAGTAGTTTTTTTCAGTTTTTTCCGATGAAAAATCCTCGAGAAATTTTTAAAAATAATCCATCACTTTTGAACGAACCAGAAGTGATGGCTCTTTTAGAATATTGCGACAATCTCGAAGATGAAATTGTGGATCATCGTTTTGAAAAAACCAATGACAAGCAATTGATTTTGATAGACATGATTCGAGAAGTGCTCAAAGGTTGCAATGCTTTGGAAAAAGAACAAATGGAGTACGAACGTTTTGGCTACGAAGCCCCAAATTATCAAGAAACCATTGCGAACTTAAAACGATTTATTTTGGAAATTTGCCGGGATAATCAAATTTGGTTATAGTTATTGAAAGTTGGATTGGATTCTGCTCAAAACCTCTTCCACCGAAATACTTCTCATCGCCTCCTCGTAACCTTCCACAATTTTATTTCCGTAAACCGACGTAGGCAGTTTTGGAAATTTTTCTAAATCCGGAATTAAAGAATTTTCAAGCGATTGGTTAAATGGCGTGAATCCGGCAAAAGGATGCGTTGCGCCCCAAAGTGTGATGACTTTTACCCCTAACATTGCGGCAATATGGCCATTTCCGGAATCCATGGAAAGCATCACATCGAGGTTGGAAATGAGTTGCAATTCTTGCTGAAATTTTATTTTTCCAGCCAAATTAACCACGTTTTCTTTCCCAAAAGCAAATTTATTCAAGATTTCAATTTCCGTGTTTCCGCCTCCAAAAAGAAAAATTTTGTTTTGCTTATTTTCGGATAAAGAGTCAATGCCTTTTTGCATTAAATCTTCGGGATAAACTTTTGAGTCGTATTGGGCAAATGGCGCAATGCCAATCCATTTTTTATCTTCTTTTTTTCCAGTAATAGCAATAATTTCTTCTGATAAAATTGATTTTTCGGGAAACTCCGGATTTTTTAAATCAATGTCAAAGCCTAACTGCCTAAAAGTTTCCAAATGTCGTTCAACCATTGATTTTATGGGTTTGAAGATTTTGTTTTCACTTCTGGTTAAGGCTTTTTTTTCCGCACGACCTTTATCGGTTGCAGCAATTTTTTTTCCGCTTAAAGCAAAAAGATTCCGAACCACTTTAGAACGCAAAACGTTGTGCAAATCGGCAAAAGCATCCGGCTTTAATTTTTTCAAATCAAAAAAAAGCCGAAGCAGTCCTAAAAATCCATTATGGCGTTTTTTTAGGTCAATGGCAAAAAAATTCACGTTTGGAATTTCCGCAAAAAATGGCTCAAAAAATGGTCTGGAAACCACGGTGATTTTTACAGCGGGAAATTGTTTCACAAACGCCCGAATCACCGGAACCGTCATGGCTACATCTCCCATGGCCGAAAGGCGAAAAACAATAATATGGTTAATTTTTTGAGACAATTTGAAACAGATTAAAATATAAAAACCTAACAAGTTTTGAAAACCTGTTAGGTTTATTAATTGAATTACCTACGTGATTACTTTTTATTTTGATACAATACCGGATTTAATTCCTCGTCGTTGTACATTTTCATTTGCTTGTAAACTTTCATGTATTTGTCGCCACGTTCAATATCGGTCAATAAATCGTCGATAGCACTAGTAAGATCTTTGCGTTGTTCGAGCAAAATATTCAGTTTCACTTGGCAGTTGCTGATATGTTCTTTTGAAGCATCTTTTCGGGTGGCTTCTTCGTTCATGTGGTAAATTTTCAGTGCCAAAATCGAAAGTCTGTCAAAAGCCCAAGCCGGACTTTCAGAATTGATTTTTGCATTGTCTTTCACTTTGACATCAGCATATTTTTTTAAGAAAAAACTGTCAATAAATTCAACCATATCGGTTCTTTCTTGGTTAGAAGCGTCAATTTTTCTTTTCAAAGTTAATGCCGCAACAGGATCAATATTCGGATCTCTAATAATATCTTCGTAATGCCATTGAACGGTGTCAATCCAGTTTTTTAGATATAACAAATGTTCAAATTGGTCTTTCGGATAAGGATTTTCGATAGGTTGATCCACGCTATCAAACTTGTGATAATCCAAAATGCTTTGCTCAAAAACAGAATAAGCCAGTTGTGAAAACATATTTCTTTTAAATTAGATTACAAATATAGTTTTTCTAACTTTATCGCCGAAATTATTTACTGAAAGCAATAAGCTGAAAGCAATAAGCTGAAAGCAATAAGCAATAAGCAATAAGCTGAAAGCTTTAGGCTAAAGGCAAAATCTTAAATCAAAAATACTCTTCAATGCAAATTCATTATTTATCGAACGAAAACAGTGTTCTCAATCATTTTTTGGGACAAATTAGAAACATTCACGTTCAGAAGGACAGCATGCGTTTCCGTCGAAATATCGAACGAATTGGCGAAGTAATGGCTTACGAATTGAGCAAAAATTTGGAATATAAAAATGTAGAAATCCAAACACCTCTTGGGATAAAGAAAACCACACAAATTGAAGATAATCTGGTTTTATGTTCCATTCTACGAGCGGGTTTGCCGTTACATTTGGGTTTTTTAAATTATTTTGACGATGCCGAAAACGGTTTTGTTTCTGCCTATCGCCATCATTTTAACAACGACGATGCTTTTGAAATTAAAGTAGAATACCAAGCCGTTCCTGAAATTGATAATAAAAATTTGTTGTTAATCGATCCAATGTTGGCAACCGGACAATCAATGGTGGCGGTTTTTAATCAATTGATGAAAAAAGGTACGCCAAAAGAAATCCACATTGCAGTGGTAATCGCCGTTCCCGAAGGAATTGCATACCTCGAAAAAAATCTGCCGGACAACGTTCATCTTTGGGTGGCAACGCTCGACGAAAAACTCAACGAAAAAAATTATATTGTTCCTGGACTTGGCGATGCCGGTGATTTGGCCTACGGCAATAAATTATAATTGAGAAAAAAACGTAAGTAAACTACAACCTACAATAAAATAAACAATCGTTTCCTTCAACCAAGAAATTTGCATGGCTTCTACATGATTAGTTGCCATAATTGCCAAAGGCGCAAAGGTATAAATGAGCAAACTGTTACTTTTTTCTGCGGAAATTAAAAACACAATCACGCCTAAAAAAAACATCACAATAATTTTTTTGTAGGACGATTGCATGTTTAGCGGCTTGTTCGTGACCGTTAGCGCTTGTGTGATAAAAAAGAAAAGTCCGCAAACGACGTACAGTGATAAGGCAAAATTTTGAAAATTATTGGTAAAATAATTAAAGTTAAAATCAATTTTGGCACTGTCAATCACGGTTTCAATTAAACTTTGGTCAAAAATAAATGCGTACAAAAGCCCGATTACTACCACGGCAAAAAACGCAATGAATGGCAAAACCCAGTTTCTGTAATCCCGGGAAACGTGAAAAATAATCGACACGAACACAGTCAGAATAAAAAATATACTCCAAAAATGGAACAATGCCGCAACGAAAATCCACAACGAAGCGTCAAATATTTTTTCTTTTGGCGTAAGCAAAGATTGTAAGGAAATTAACCTTCGCATGGCCAATAGGATAAAAAAGTTCGACAAAATCATGTCGGTATTGCCTAAAGTGGTGGGAAAAAGTATTAAAAACGAAAAGAAAAATAAAAAAGCATAACTGTTGTCTTTGCTCAAATTATTTTTTTTGGTGATAAAATTGATGATAAAAAGCGAACCCGTCAAAAGCAGCAACAGTCCGGTTTTAGCCAAGATATCATTGACAGAACCGAAACTTCCGGGTAACTTTTGAAGGTGCAAAAAATAGCAAATCACCAACAAAGCTGAAAGTAAAATGTAATTTACCGGACGTGATTTACCAAAAACGCTTGTTATCATAAGGATATTTTATATTTTTGCAAATGTAAGCATACAACTTGTTTTAACGGTCAACTTTTTGTAGCCGTGATAAATTTAAAAACAAAGAAAAAAATATGAAATCATTTTTTGAAGGAATTGAATATTTGTTTGTAGAAATTCTTTTCGCACCACTCGATTTGTTAAGAAGACTTGAATTAGAAAGTTGGTGGGCTGCCAATACATTGAACTGGATTTTCATGATTATTTGTGCAGTGGCAACGGTTTATTGGATCAAGCAATTGCGTTTGCACAAAGAAAACAACGACGAATATCAAGATACAACCGCACATTCTTTCTTGAAATAATTTTTTTAGAAAGAAACGCATTTGCAAAAAATCCGGAACTGTAGATTCAATTCCGGATTTTTTGTTTTAATTTCGAAAAAAATTACAAATCGAAGCCAATGTCGCGACGGAAATAAACGTCTTCAAATTTTATCTTCTCAATATTCGAATACGATTTTTTCAAAGCATCTTGAAAATTTTCGCCGTAAGAAGTAATTGCCAAAACCCTTCCACCGTTAGTAATCACGCTGTCTTCCTGCATTTTTGTTCCGGCGTGAAACACAATCGAATCTTCCACATTTTCCAATCCAGAAATTATTTTTCCTTTTTGGTAATCTTCCGGATAACCGCCAGAAACCATCATCACGGTTGTTGCTGATCGAGGGTCGATTTCGAGGTCAATTTCGTTTAATTTTTCATTGGCAACCGCCTCAAAAAGTGCCACCAAATCGCTCTTAATTCTTGGCATTACGACTTCCGTTTCCGGATCACCCATTCTTACATTGTATTCAATCACCATCGGTTGATTGCCTACTTTAATCAATCCGATAAAAATAAATCCTTTGTACAAAATATTGTCACGTTGCAAACCTTCCACCGTAGGTTTCACGATTTCTTCTTCAATTTTTTGCATCAAATTTTTATCGGCAAAAGGTACCGGAGAAACGGCTCCCATTCCACCAGTATTCAAACCCGTGTTGTTTTCTCCAATTCTTTTATAGTCTTTTGCTGTAGGTAAAATCTTATAATTTTTCCCGTCGGTTAACACAAAAACAGAGAGTTCAATTCCGTCTAAAAATTCCTCGATTACCACTTTTGTACTTGCTTGACCAAATTTTTCGTTGACCAACATATTTTTAAGCTCATTTTTGGCTTCGTTTAAATCTTCTAAAATTAAAACGCCTTTTCCGGCTGCCAAACCATCGGCTTTTAAAACATAAGGTGCCGAAAGTTTTTCTAAAAATTGAAAACCTTCTTCTAGATTTTCCTTCGTAAAACTGCCGTAGGCTGCGGTTGGAATATTATTTTTTACCAAAAATTCTTTAGCAAATTCTTTACTTCCTTCCAATTTTGCGCCTTGTTTTGAAGGTCCAATTACCGGAATATTTTTCAGTTGTTCATCCAAAGCAAAAAAATCAAAAATACCTTCAACCAGCGGGTCTTCCGGACCAACGACCACCATTTGAATTTTTTCCTCAATTACAAATTTTTTAACTTGCTCAAAATCAAGTGGATTCAAATTTACGTTTTGTGCTATTTTTTGCGTTCCGGCATTTCCGGGAGCCACGAAAAGTGAAGTACAATTTGGGCTTTGCAACATTTTCCACGCCAAAGCATGTTCGCGACCGCCAGAACCAAGCAATAATATTTTCATTTTGTTGTGTTGTTGTTTAATTCTGCCAAAATTAATTGCTTTTGAAGATAAAAAATAATTAATTTACCAAAAACTATCAACTTTTACATGCCGTGAAATTATTTGATTTTTCGCTGAAGGTAAACGGCTTTCCAATTGATGGAGCCAAGGACGAATTTGGAAAAATTTTGCAAATTCCAGAAACTGGTTTTTTACAGCATTTGAAACAGAAAAAACAGGAAATTGTTGATTTTCATCTCAATAACAACAGTTTTTACAGGAATTTGGTCGGAAATGGTGAAAAAATTTCTTGGCAAGATTTACCTGTTTTGACTAAAAAAGAGTTGCAAATTCCGCTTCAACAAAGACTTTCGGAAGGATTTAATGTGAAAAATATTTTTCTCAATAAAACTTCTGGCTCGAGTGGTGATCCTTTTATTTTTGCCAAAGACAAGTATTGTCATGCCTTGACTTGGGCTTCAAACATCTACCGATTTGGCTGGTACGGGATTGATTTTAATTCTTCTTTTCAGGCTCGTTTTTACGGCATTCCGCTGGATTTTATCGGCAATAATAAAGAACGTTTCAAAGATTTTTTGAGTCATCGATACCGCTTTCCCATTTTTGATTTAAGCGATGAAATATTGGAAGGTTTTTTACAAAAATTTAAAACCAAAAAATTCGATTACCTCAACGGTTACACCAGTTCTATTGTGATGTTTGCCAAATATTTACGCCTGAAAAATATTGTTCTAAAAAACATTTGTCCCACTTTAAAAGTTTGCATCGTTACTTCCGAAATGCTTTTTGAAGACGATAAAATTTTGATGGAAAAACAATTTGGCATTCCGGTTGTTAACGAATATGGTGCTTCGGAACTCGATTTAATTGCCTTTGAAAACCCTGATGGAGATTGGCAAGTAAACGCAGAAACGCTTTTTGTGGAAATTTTAGACGAGCAAAATATTCCAGTGGAAAATGGCGTTGAAGGCAAAATTGTGATTACTTCGCTCTACAATAAAGCCCATCCGTTTATTCGATACGAAATTGGCGATCGCGGTATTTTGGATAAAAAAAGTACCCCGAAAAAACCAATTTTGAAAAAATTATTGGGCAGAACCAACGATTTTGCATTGCTTCCGAGTGGGAAAAAATCGCCTGGATTGACGTTTTATTACATTACAAAATCCATTATTGAAGACGACGGAAATGTAAAAGAATTTATCATCAAACAAACTGCGATTGACCGATTTTTGGTGGAATATGTGAGTGAAATTTCGCTTACGCAAAATCAAGAAATGCAAATTATAAAAGCAGTTGACACTTATTTAGAACCGGATTTAAAATTTCATTTTGTCAGAAAAGATGTGCTTTCGAGAACCAACAGAGGAAAATTAAAACAGTTTGAATCCTTATTAAAACCATAATTTATGCGCCAAAATGTTATGCTTACACAAGAAACCATTTCTGAAAAAATTTATTTTATCAGAAATTAAAAAAATATTGAGTTGGTTTTTAGCTATTTAGACGAACTTACTGATAAAAACAAAAATGTAAAACCACGAAATAAAATTGGATTTAGAAAGTGATTACTTACTTAAAAAACTATTCTTTCTCAATGTATTTTGCTTTCAAAAAAAAGTGTATGTACAAAAATACCATCATACAAAAAACACTCTCTACTGCTGACAATTTGTGGAAACGCCTGTAAACATTATAGTTATGCTTTAGCAAACTAATTTTTGACGAAGAAACCGAACTTTCGCGTAGGCGATAACTTGCCAAAACTTCGGGAACGGGTTGCGCGGTTTTTATTTTTTTTAAAATGGTGAGCCACATCATCCAATCTTGTCTTTTTCTAAAGTGACTGATTGAAATTTTTCCAAAAAAATCTACGCTGTAAATTCCGGTTAAGTTTCCGATGTGATTGCGCCAAAAGAGTTGCCGGAAAGTCAATGTTTGCGGCGCTTTTACATTTTTATGTAAACTTTTTCCTTCTTCATTAATGCAATTGTAATAAGAAAATGTAAACGGCAAATTATTTATTTGCATAAAGTTAATTTGCTTCGATAATTTTTCCGGAAACCATAAATCATCGGCATCGAGGAAGGCGATAAAGTTTCCTTGAGCTAAATCTACCGCTTTTTGACGGGCAATTCCTGCTCCAGAATTTTTTTCTAATTGAAAAAGTTTAACTCGAGAATCTGCTGAGAAACTGTTGATTATTGATATTGTTTCGTCCGTGGAAAAATCATCTATAATAATCATTTCCCAGTTTTCATAGGTTTGTCTTTGAACCGACTGAATGGTTTCGGCAATAAATTTTGCAGAATTAAAAGCTGGAGTAACAATTGAAACCAACGGCGTTTTCATGGTTAATATGCTTTTTCCTCGCCACGAAGTGCATTAAAAACGGTGAGAAAAACTATTTTGACATCTAACAATAGCGACCAATTTTCGAGGTAAAAAATATCAAATTTTACGCGGTAAATGATGTCTTTTTCAGTTTCTACTTCGCCACGGAAACCTTTGGTTTGTGCCAATCCGGTGATTCCCGGTTTGATGAAATGACGTACCATAAATTTATCTATTCGACGGGCATACATTTCGGTGTGGCTTACCATGTGAGGTCTTGGTCCTACAACCGACATGTCCCCTAACAGCACATTAAAAAATTGCGGCAATTCGTCTATACTCGTTTTTCTGATGAATTTTCCTATTTTGGTAATTCTGGGATCGTTTTTTGAAACTTGATGGAGATCTGCAATTTTGTTCAAATGCATGGATCTGAATTTGTAGCAGTAAAATTCTTGGTAATTGAGCCCGTTTCTCTTTTGCTTAAAAAAAACAGGACCACGAGATTCACATTTAATCAACACGGCCATTATTGGCGTAAGCCAAGACAAAACTCCCACAATGATGATGAGGGAAAAAACGATGTCAAACGCACGTTTTATGACCATATTGGCTGTTTCGTCCAAGGGAATATTTCGCAGGGAAATAATAGGAATATAATCGTAATAATCAAAAGTGTAATTCCGAGCCATGATTTCTTTGTCGTCCGGAATAAATTTCAAAATCTTGAGATTATTGTCGGTAAAATCTACAAAATTAGTTACTTCGGTATTAGAAACATTGGAAAGTGAACAATAGATTTCATCGATTTTATTATCGCGAACAAAGTCAAAACATTCTTCAATTTGCTCTTTTTTATTTTTTGAAAGCGAAAATGTATGTTCCAGTTTATAACCATAATCTGGATTTTCGTTGAAAAAATCTCGGAGTTGATCCACTCTTTTGCCATGACCTACAATAACAACCTTTCTAAAATTTCCACCAAAAATAACCCTGAATCTTCTCAAGGCAAAATAGACGAAAAATTTTGCTAAAGCGATGATTATTAATGAAAAAGTTACAAACTGGATCATTAATGAAGGTTCGGAAAATTTGAGGAAAAATCCGATAAAGGCAAAATTGACGAGCAGAAAAAACAAATATTGCTTGATGATTAAGCCTAAAATATCAATGATTTTTGTGTAACGATAAACTTCGTAAAAACCGATATTCCAGGAAATAACCAGCCAAGAAATGGAAATAAAAACGTGGTAAGTGAAAAAATTAAGCGATTCGGGCAATAGGAAATACGCCAAGATGTTGATGATGATCAAATCTAAGGTGTAAGAAAATGGCCTGATGTAGCCCGAATATCGTCCGGTTTTTTTTCGCACTTAAAAAATAAATTTTGAAAAATCTTTGTGTTCTTCCTTCAGCAATTCTTCGGACGACAATGATTTAAAATATTCGTATGTAACTTTCATTCCTTCGCTACGAGAAACTTTTGGTTCCCAACCGAGAATTTCTTTCGCTTTAGAAATATCTGGTTGGCGTTGTAACGGATCATTCACCGGTAGCGGATGATAAACCACTTTTTGATTGGTTCCGGTTAATTTAATAATTTCTTCGGCAAAATCCGAAATGGTGATTTCGTCCGGGTTTCCGATATTAACCGGCAAAACATAATCCGACTGTAAAAGCCTGAAAATTCCTTCAACCTGATCATCAACATAACAGAAGGACCGCGTTTGAGAACCGTCGCCAAAGATAGTTAAATCTTCGCCACGCAAAGCTTGCCCGATGAAAGCCGGAAT
The DNA here is from genome assembly GCA_023387965.1 of Bacteroidota bacterium. Classification (GTDB taxonomy): domain Bacteria; phylum Bacteroidota; class Bacteroidia; order Flavobacteriales; family Flavobacteriaceae; genus Flavobacterium. The sequence continues at coordinate 150,906 of JAEWHE010000027.1, forward strand.
TACACGACCGTCATTGAGTCTCATTCTTGGTCCATAAGTATTGAAAATTCTTACGATTCTTGTTTCTACACCGTGAAAAGTATGATATGCCATGGTGATGGATTCTTGGAAACGTTTGGCTTCGTCATAAACACCTCTTGGACCAATAGTATTCACGTTTCCGTAATATTCCTCGGTTTGTGGATGTACCAATGGATCGCCATAAACTTCTGACGTTGAAGCAATTAAAATTCTTGCTTTTTTAACGCGAGCCAATCCTAACAAATTATGTGTTCCTAACGAACCAACTTTTAAGGTTTGGATTGGGATTTTTAGATAATCGATAGGACTTGCTGGTGATGCAAAGTGCAAAATATAGTCAAGTTTGCCCGGAATATGGACAAATTTTGTAATGTCGTGGTGGTAAAATTCGAAATTTTCGAGTTTGAAAAGGTGTTCGATATTTTTTAAATCGCCGGTAATGAGATTGTCCATGCCAATCACATGATAACCTTCTGCGATAAAACGGTCGCAAAGGTGTGAACCAAGAAATCCGGCAGCTCCGGTGATGAGTATTTTTTTCATAGCATGAACATAGTGTATATTGAAAACCATATGTCTCAGAGTTCAAAAATAATGTTCTACTATCAAATGTAAAAGTATTGTTTAAACTATTTTTAATAATGTTTTATAGCCAAAGAATTCCCTAAATCGATTACAAAAGATTTATTAATAGTTGTATTTGCGAACTGAGCTAATTATTCCGATTAAATGCGTTAATTTATCATCAACTTAATCATACCTGAAATATGATATTTCCTCGTTTCAAAAATCTTTATTAGACATTTTTGCCCTATCCTAAAATAACTATGGAGGCTACTGAATAAATCCTGCAATAATTCTACAAATGTAATTTTAATCCTACACCCGCTATACAGTTGATTTAATATTGATACTCTTTTTTCTTTTTTTTTTGAGTTTGATTTTGGGCAAGGATTGGAGATAAGTGTTAGCGGGAGTACCACAACCTACCCTTATCCATACTTTATCCATACTTTATCCATACTTTATCTATATACCATCTATACACACTGTCCTCTTTTTGTCCCGTCCTAAAATAACTATACAGGTTAATGAATAAATCCTGCTATAATTATACAAGTATAATTTTTAATACTAAATCCTCTATACAGTTGATTTAAATGTCGATACGCTTTCCTCCAATTGTTTTTTGTGAGGTTGATTGTAAGCACGGATTGGAAATCTGAACTATCGGAATTTGGAAATCTTAGTCGAAATTTTTTTGATTTACGGCAAATGTTAACGATTTTAACAAAGTGGGCTTAAACATAAAGTATCCATAAGGAAGCTATGGCTTTAAGTAGGATAAGGTTTGGGAATGAAATGAGAATGTCCCATCCTAAAATATCTATACAGGGTAATAAATAAATCCTGCGATAATTACACAAATATAATTTTTAATCCTAAACCCTTTCCAGAGTATTTTCTTTTCGCCATAAGAATCTTATCTCATATTTGGGATGTCCTATTTCATTTTGAAATCCGCTTTGCTGTTTCTCGGCTATATTTGTCAGGGTGTTGATCTTCTTTGACTTTCTCTGAACTTCTTCCAAAAGCCTTCCTTAAGGCTTACGTGTCCTATGCTTGCAAGAGAGGAATCCCGAAGTAAGCATTCAACCGCATTAGGTGCTTTTGCCCAAATCGTTACTACGAACGGCTTCTTTGCGAGGAAGACCTGCTTCGATTTCTTTGACAACTTTTAAAATTAGCCGCTTTTCATAACGGCTCGATTAGTGTTCTCGAACTGCGTGAAATACTATTTTTTTGTTGACAATCTTAAATTGTATATGGCTGTTTTAGGACAAGACTCATCGCATCAAACAGTCTTTAAACAACAAATAGACCTAAAGCTACATAATCTTATTTTCTTTACAAGTAAAAGAAATTTAAAATCATAGTAATGAGATTGACTACTCCAATCAAATAATAATGTTCAATGTATTTTTTCTATCATGAGGTTGATAATTAAACATATATTTTGAAACTTTTAACGAGTTATTATCAAAGAACTTTAGATTGGAAATTCTATGATTAAATGTATTCAATTCATTTCTTATTTAATCTACTTTTTACCGTGTGATAAAAATGCTGAATGGATTTATCGAAATTTTCTTCCGAAAACCTTAATGCATTTGACCGAATATTAAGGCTGTCAAAATTTATTGTTTCGGAAACAGAAATTGCCTCTAATATACTTTGAATACTTTGTTCTTTATATAGTATGCCTGTTATTCTATCTTGAACAGTTTCCAAAACACCACCTTTACCGTATGCAATAACAGGAGTTCCACAGGCTTGCGCTTCAATAGGAGCAATTCCAAAATCTTCAACTCCACAATGAATAAATGCTTTGGCTGATTCGATATATTGTCTAACTTCATCAGATTGTAAAAAGCCTGTGAAAACAATATTTTTATTAGCCATGGATTGTAACTTTACCATTTCGGCTCCGTCACCAATAATGTATAATTTTTTACCACACTTATTGAATGCTTGTACAACTAAATCAAAACGTTTATAAGCTACGAGTCGACCAACAGCTACGTAATAATCTTTTTTGTTCTCAGAAATAGAAAAATTTTTTAAATCTACTGGAGGGTAAATTACTTGGGAATTTCTGTTGTATTTTTCTTTTATCCAATTTTGAACGAATTTGGAATTGGCAATGATAACGTCTGGTTTTTGAGCCTGAGCGACATCTATTTTTCGAAGCAATTTTATAAGAGGGAAAAGCGGATATCTTAAAATTCCAAAATATAAATTTGTTTCATCCCAAATGTATTTAAAATTTCTTGCCTGAAAATAGCAAATATGAATTTGATCCCTGCTCGATTTTTTCAAACCTTTTGCCACTGCGTGAGATGAGGATATAATTAATCCAGCGTCTTTAGAAATTTTAATTTTTGATATAAAATAATGAAATGTAAAAAATAAAACCCTAAATCTCTTTCCACATATTTTCAAAGGAGTCTGAAAGATAGAAATTTTTTTATTGGGGAAAATTTTATTCAAATCTTTATGCTCCATCACATTTGTTAATGTGTAAACTTCTGTGAACGAAAAATTTCTTTCTAAAGATGCAATAACTCTTTCTGCACCACCAAATTTATCTAACCAATCTACTATTAAAATTTTTTTCATTTGATTTATTCAACTTTTTCTTAGAGTAGTCAAATGCAATAGTGAAAATTATTGCAAAAATATAACATCCAAATTGTCGTTGTAACACATTTTCTAAAATAAAAAACAAAAACATTGACATTACAATTCCGAAACTAGAAAAGTTTTTTATGGTTTTCCAAAGACTTAATCCAAAAAATATTATCAGCAAAATTAATCCAATGACACCTCCTATTAAATAAAATTCTATAAAAGAATTGTGCGAATTGTACCCTCTTTCTTGAAAAAAGCTTCTTTTTTGAAAATCATCTGGAATCATTCGACCGTAACAATCGTGAAGGTACGTTTTTATTTCACCGTAACTCTTTTTTCCCGTGAAAACATTAAAATTTTCGTTTGTCATTTGTTTGGCACAATTCCATATTATAAATCTTGGTTCGGCTTTTTTAAATTTTTGAAGTGTTGCTTCATAATTTTTAGACACATTGAATCTTTCTTTTAGATTAGTATTCAACGTAAATATTCCTGTCAACAAAACCAGTATAGCAGTCCCTATACCCAACTTGGTTATTAACTTAATTTTTGAGTATCCTGCAAAATAAATTATGGTTAAAAATATGATCGTGATTATGGACAATCGTGCAGAAATAAAAAAGACGGTGGCGAGGAAAACTAAAATTAAAATCGTTGCTATCTTTTTAAATTTTGTTGTTAGGAAGTTTGTCAAAATTAATATTGAGACAACTATCACAAAACCAAAGTAAGGTCGTTCAAACACCATTAATTTGTTCACCTCTGTACCGTTAGCCAGCGGCAATCTATTGTACTCAATAAAATATGAAAGTATTCTATATGCAGAGAATAATGTCGCAATTAAAGTCATAATCAGAAACGCGATTATTAATTTTAACTTGTCTGTCATCAAGGAAAATAGAAAAAGTAATACAGACACATTTAGATAACGAATAAATATCTTAACGTCGCCTGAGATGGTCTGGTAAAAAATGCTTTTAAGGGCTAGATATAAAAAAAGTACAAGTAAGGGGATATAAATTTTTGGAAACTGAAAGGAATGTTTTTTAAATATTAAAAAAATCGCTAACAAAAGAACAACAGATAAAATAATATTAGGCAACGCAACGGACAACGGTATTGACAATACTAGTATTATAATTGAGAAATCATAATAGTCCGTTAGGTTTCTTTTTCGAAAATTTTGAATCATTTAAAAAACATTTTTTTAATTGAAAAAATTACTTTGTATGGAACAATGTAAATGATGGCGTTTTTAGCCAAACCGTACATTGGAAAATATCCAAACTTGAAGTTTTCAATTATAATTTTAAATCTGTTTTGTAATTGTAGTCTTCTCTTTGTGTAAGAAATTCCGTTGTTGTTGATCTCAATTCTTACTAAAACTTCGGACAAGTTTGCTACCTTAAATTTTTTCACAAACTTAAAAAAATAGGCATAATCTTCTGCCGCCTTATATTTTGTTGGATAAAACCCAATTTCTTTTACAGCGTGAACGGTGAACATAACGGCAGGATGTACAAACATTGAATTTATGTACATGTAATTTGCAATATCTTTATGTTTCGTAGGATGTTTAATCACATAAAGTACATTGCCGTGTTCATCACATGCATACACGCTTGAACCTAATAACTGAATATCTGGATTATTGTCTAAAAATGAAGCTTGAATGCTAAAGCGATTTTTCTCACATAAATCACCACAATCTAATCTTGCAAAATAATCGTAATTATTTTCCAATCCATATTCTATACCGGTATTTAACGCAATTTCTATACCTTTATTCGTGTCGAAATAATTATAAATAATTTTACCTTTCGCTCGGAAATTATTATTGATATCCAACTCGGTAAATTTTTTGGAACTCCCGTCATCTATAATAATTATATCCAATGTTTCGGTTAATCCAATTGAACTTATCGATTTGAGTAAACCGTCAGGATTATTGTAATGTGGTATTATGAGCAGAATTTTTTTCATCTAAATGTTTATTCTTCGTGTCAATCAAATTGATAAGAATCGCCAAAGCTAACCAAAAACTATAAACCCTAAAAGCGTCAAACTGCATCCAATTAATAAAAAAACCAATGAAGCCGACGAAAATAATTATTATCAATGTTTTTCTATCACCATTCTTTTCCTTTTTCAACAGCTTTAAACAGCTTTTTAGTAGCGTATAAAATAAAAAAACTATAATAATTATACCTACTATACCAACTTCTGCCAATAATCTTGTGTACAAGTTGTAAGCTGGTGGAAATGATGGTTCATGAGAGTTTTGATAAAACAATTCAAATTCATAGTTATTTTTTGTGGCCCATTTTGGATAATGAAATCGAGAGTGATAGGTTTGTTGCCCATATCCTACTCCGGCTATTGGATGTTGAGAAAATACCACCAAAGCAGCATATTGCATTCCAAATCTAGATTGGTTTGATATATTACTCTTAAGATTTTCAGTAAAATTTAAACTTTCTAGTTTTTCATCAACACTTTTTACAATTTTCTCAGAGTTGAAGATCAAAAGAATAATCAATCCGATAATTGCAAATTTAAAAAATTGGATGATTGATTTCCTATTGTGAGAAGTTCGAATTAAAAAGCTGCTGAACACAACAAACTGCAAGCTGATAATAATTAATGCTGTACGAGAACCTGAAAAGTAGGTCAACACAAGTATCAATAAAGTTGGAATATATCGCGCAATGTTTTTGCTTGTTAAAATATAACTAAACATCCAACTGCAAATCGAAATTAAATAAATTGCCAGAAATGGAGGTTCGAACGTTACAGAAGCAATTCTACCATCATGAATATAAAGATTTGTAAATGGAAAATAGCTAAATGCGTCTAGAACTGGTAATAAAGTGTAAACTCCGAACACTGCAATCAGTGTTTCAAAAAAGCCGTAGATTGACACTACAAGAAGTGAAATCAAGAATATTTTTCTGATTTTATACAAAATTTCCGAAGCTGACATTTTGTATATAATATTTAGAAAAAATAGAAAAAAACCCACGAATGATATTAGTAGCGAAATATATTGTTTAATAAATCTATTAATTCCAGAAGTGAACTTAAAGTAATTTTCAGAAACTGTGCTCCAATTAATAAGTGTCGCTATAAATGCCCACACAACAAAAATCATCATTAATTGAAAAAAAATATTTTTGTATGGAATGTAAAGTTTTCTATTAAACACTAATGAAAAAATACCCGCTAAAAAAAAGAATGCTCCCGCCTCATTGCGAAACTCCCCTAAAACATTTATTCCTTCAAAATTATTAAAAGGAAAAAAGAATAATCCTAAAGCAAACAAAAAATATTGTAAGTCGTAAAGTTTTATGTTTTTAATTGCCATTATTCAATTTTCGGAAAATCTCTGATAATTTAGGGTGATACCCAAAGGATAAAAAATTTATTAGCAAATATAGTCCTAGTTTTGATTTATTTTCAATAATCCAATAAATTAACCTTTCAAACTTTCCTTGTTTAGCAAAATCTTTATATTTAATTAATACTAGTCTAACTTCACGATGGAAAAGCATTTTTGATATATATTCATATCGCTGTCTTCTTTTTTTGCTTTTTTCTAAAGAACACACAAAAGATAAGTATACTACTCTAGAAATAAAACGGAGAGCGTTGTACTTACAAACTTCCTCCTGCAAAAGATTGAGATTGTAATGTTTCTTGTAATCAAATTGATATTTTTGAAGCGCATATTTAAAATAATCTTTGTCAATGAACTTTCGAGATTCGCTAATTTCATGCTCCTTAAAGTGATAACCTGCATAATCAAGAAATAAAACGCTCTCAGCATTGTTAAAAGCTCTGATATTGAACGCCGCATCTTCCTCTACGTCTCTATTATCTGGAAATCTTACATTAAATTTTCTTAAAAAATCTGCATTATACAATTTATTCCAAACAGCAAACAAGTCTTCAGACTGCAGTAAGTTTGGAATCATACGTTCTTGAATGTGTTGATAATCGAAAATTTTGTCGGTTTCAAAAATTGCTGGTTTAACAATTTTTTTATTATCTCTACCCAAAATTGTTTTTGAAATTACTATATCTAAACGATTTATTTTTGCAGCCTGATATAGAGTTTCAAATAATTTTATATCCACTACATCATCGTTATCACAAAATCCAATGTAAGTTCCTTTTGCAAAAGTTAATCCGACATTTCTCGCTCCGGAAATCCCTTTATTGTTTTGTCGAATTATTTTTATTCTGCTATCAGATAGTGCATACGATTCGATGATGTTGGCGCTATTATCCGTAGAACCATCGTCCACAAATATAAGTTCGATTTCTGGTAACGACTGTTTAATTAGAGATTGAATACATTCATCGATATGTTTTTCTGAATTGTAAACGGGAATAATTACACTAACTAAAATCATGACTATTTTGAATATCTATATATTGATATTTCTTTATTTCTTTGATTGAATACTTAATCATTCCAATGTCTATTATAATTTGAGTAATGACAAGAGAAATAGCGGTTCCAATGTAACTTAAGTATGGAATAAAAATTATATTGAGTAGTATATTTGACAAAGCCGCTATTAACATAACTCTGAAATACAAATTATCTTTCCCTACGTTAATTAAAACTTGTTTACCAAACATATTATCTATGAAAGATGCTAAAGGAATAATCGACAAAACTTGTAATACAATATACGAATCTTCCATATTCTCACCATAAACTGTTACTATAATTTTTTCAGATAAAACGATTAGAAGAATTGCTCCCAATACTAAAATTATTGATCCGAACTTCACAATTTTGAGTACCTTTTTCCATGCTATCCATTTGTTAACTTTAAATTCTTGGGTTAGGAAAGGAAACATAGCATTTGCTATCGGTGTCTGCAAGGACGCTAAAGCCCGGACTATTTTCTCTGCACCAGAAAAATATGTTACTGCACTATTCCCGGCAAAAAAGCCAAGCAAAATTACATTTGTGTTTGTGAAAAGTGAAATTTTTAATTCCGATAAAAAGATGTATTTCCCTATATGTATTTGCTTTTTTATCTGTTCTAACTTGACCCTTTTAAACTGGATTTCAAAATTTCGCTTTAGATAGATTAGGGACATAATTCCAGAGGCGATAAAACCTAATGAAGTAAATAATGGAACCATCCATAGGTCGTCTTTTAAATGCACAAAACAAAATATTAAAATGGTAAAAAAGACTTTAGAAATAACATTTATATAAGTAATGATCTTCATCCTCTGTAAACCCTGGTAAAGCCATACAGGAAACATTGTTTGTCCAATGATTATACCAAATGATAAAAAATAGATTAACGAATTTTCTCTAAAAATTGGGACGACAGCGATAATTACTGTCAGCATTAATAATGAAATAATTGTTAATACAATTTTAGTGCAAAAAACTTCATTAAAAATATCATTAATTTTCTTATTATCGCCGTTGCTGGCGGAGATGTCACGGGTAGCAGTTAGATTGAAACTATATTCTGTTAATATTTGAAAATAGGTCATCAAAGCGGCGCTGAAAAGTATAATTCCAAAGTTATGGACTCCTAAAACTCTTGTGAGATATGGAAAAGTTATCAGTGGTAAAAACATGTTCAGCACTTGTAAAACAGAAAGTGACAAAATGTTACTTAATAACTTTTTGTCTTTTAATTCGATATCCTGTTTTCTGCGTAACATCTATTTATAATTTATCTATAAAAAAAAGAGCTAAAAATTTTTGGTTTCTAGCTCTCAAAAAATAAATTAATCTTTTTACTTTATAATCTTTCCAATTTCTGCAATTAAGGGCTCCGTAGTTAACATTACTGGATCGTATGTCCCATCAGGTTTTTTTGACAAGGTTAACATTTTTGTGTTTTCGTCAAACTGGATATATTCATTCCAGGTAAAGAAGTTTTTTAGGTATGCACTCTCTACAACAAAACTTTTACCTAAATATTCTAAAGTAATTTTATTTAATTTGATAGGTTCTTGACCTGCTACACTGCTGATATCAATTCTAATATTATATGGAACAAATTCTTCTGGGACGCTTATCTTAACCTTTTGATCTTCTGGACGACCGATTACACCTTGCTCTACGAAATAATCGTCTGAAAAAAACGGAATACTTTGATCTTGATAATAAACCATAATCTTATCATCCTTTTTGATGGTAGCGTCGATAATTACATCAAATGTTTTTGAAGCCTCTTCAACCTCAACTTCTGCTTTGGAAGCTTCTTTTTGTTCGTCTTTGCAACCGATTAAAACAGCAACCAATAATAAACTTAAAAATAATTTTGATTTCATTTTTGTTATGGGATTTTTTTGGCAAATATAATATTATATCCGATTAAATTAAATTCACCGTTGTTTTTTTATTTCACTTGTTAATTATTGGTTTACAGATCGTTTGCGATAGAAGTTAGTAAACAAAATTATCAAAAAGTAAAAAATTACAAATACAAAAGGTAATAAAAGCATCTTTTTTTTCGAAATACCTTTTGTATCCATAATATTTGCTGTTCTTGACACTTCTTGAATCAAATTTTCTGTTTCTATTAATGAAATTCTTTGTTGTCCAATTAAATCTATTAAATCATTTTTTAAATTTAATAACTCATTCGCATCACTTTTTTCATTCAAATTTACCAATGAGTTTTGTGAGTTACTTTTTGTTACAGACGCTTTTGAGATTAATGTATCAATTTGCGAAATCATTTTTTCGGATTCTTCGATTTTCTTTTCTATACTAACAATTCCAGATTTTCGAATTTTTGAGTAAAATTCGTTAGAATTCAAATAACTTAAAAATGGTTTCAACAAGTCATCTTTAGCGACTGTTTTGGTTTCTATTTTAATTTTATGTTTAGTATAATTAATACTTGTTACTTCTTCATCAATGATTTTATTTATGTCCCCGTCTTCAGCCATTAACTTTATCAACTCAAAATTATGAGGTTCACTGTTTACAAAACCATAAATATCTGTGACAGGTTCAATTTCAATAGATAATACATTTTTACTGTTTAAACCCATGCTTTTTAAAAATACACTATCTTTTTCTTCGAGCTTGGATGAAATCAAATTAATCTGATTATAGATGTAATCCGTGCTACCAAAATTAGGCATAACAATCACCTCATGCGTGTACACCTTATTCGTTCTATCCATATACCAACCCAAAACCGCTCCTAAAATAAAAAGCACTACGAGAATGATAATATTTCTTTTGATAAACAAAATAAACCTAAAAAGACCATCTAAAATACTCTCAAAAATGCCGCTTATTTTCTTGGAAACTTGTGCCAAATCGATCTCTTGGTCCTGAATGTTTTGGGGAGTGTTTGAACTCATTGAAATGTTGGATTAAACGTTAAATATTTGTTCTAAAATTTTTATTGTAATTAAATAAGTAGGCTTCACACCTGTGGTTCCTAAACCTCCTGAAGCCAATGTACTTCCGGTTTCCAGAGGATTATCCGAGGCGTAATATGCATAACGAACTTTCACATCCGGATGGATACTTTTTCTAATTTTTGATGCCGATTGAATGGCTTTTTGGTAATAAGCGCCTTCCATTTCTAAGCCAATTACAGCCCAAGTCGATTCGTGGAAAAATTTCAACAAATCTTTATTTTGCAATGAAGTTCCCAAAACAGTAACCATCGGACCTGCATAAACCGGAATATCGTTTCCTTCAAACATTGGAGCCGTCAACTCGTTTTTAAACGGATAATTATCGCCCGTTCCTTCGTTAATATGTGCCGACGGAATCATAATATCGCCCTTTCCTCCCTCTAAAATTCCTGCTTTCCCCATGATGGAAACCGACTCTACATTGAGGAAATATTTTTGTTTTTCGTCTTTAAATGGTTTCAGCAATTCGTCAATTGTTTCATAAGCTTGCTCGCCAAAGGCATAATCCATCACAACAATTACCGGTTTTTTATTGCCCGGTTTTGCGGTTGGAAAAGCCGATTTTGCCCAATCAATTTTTGCGGTATCAAATATCTGAACGTCAATATTAGTTCCCGAAGTATCTGGCAAAGAAATCATGCCGCTTTTCAGCGCTACTTCTTCCACCTTGTTGCGCAATTCGTTTGCTCCAGGTTTACTTAATTCTTCAAAAATAAAAAAATCACTCTTATCTTTAAATTTATTTTTCAAAACTGAAGTCGCAAAAATTGAATTCATCACACTATGCATGTTCGCACTGATAATGTGAATCGGCCTTTCGATTAAATCGTGTTCTTTCAACACTTTTTTAATGTCGTTTGCCCAAATTTCCCCATGAATGTGATGGCCTAATCTTTCGCGCAAAATCGGACTAAAAGTAATTGTTCTTTTATTGTTGAAAATTACTTCTTCAATGGCCAATTTTCCTAACCAATACACTACATGTAAAAAACGGTCCGGTTTTTCGACAGTTCCAAAACCTGGATAAATGTCCAAAATTTCTTCAAAAGAACGTCCTAAGATATTAGAGGCGTGAGAAATAGCAATTTCTTTCTCAATTTGCGTCAATTTTTTATTTTGAATAACAATTTGTTCCAATTTTTCCCAGTCGCGGGTAAATTCTTTGGTATTTTCATCAAGCAAAACGCTGTCTTTAATTTTATGCGATTCGATAAAAATAAAAGTCAAATGCGTCAAAATATCATAAATATCCGAACGTCCACGCGTGATTTCCACGTTCATTTGTTCGGCATCAATGCGGTAACAATTTCTTCTTCTTTTTGGCGGAACAATCGCAGTAAAATGTGATTTTGAATAACCTTCATCTGAAGTTAAATTGATAAATCGACATTCTTCAATCCCAACAGGTAAACGTTCAATCACATACAAAAGTCCGTTTAATTCCACCTTATCTTCCGCAATCGAACCGTAAATTTCCGGACGAAGTTGCAAAAGCGATTCGCGCAAAGTATCACCCGAAATCCCCATTGGCTTATAAAAACCACGGTTAAAAAGATGACGCATGGTAATGTATAATTTTTCAATTGCTGCAGAAGATTCTTGGGCTCGCGAGCGCGATATATTTCTTATTTCTCTCATTCTTGTATTTTTTCTAACCGCCAAAGGTAATGGTTTTTATTTTATCCTAAATTATGAATAGTTTAAGGTTGAAGGTTGAAAGTAACTTCAATTCAACTTTAAACTTTTGACTTTTGACTTTTGACTTTTGACTTTTGACTTTAAACTAAATTTTCCAAATCAAAAAAATCTCCCGCGCGATTCCAAAAACATTTTTCAGTCCCAATTTAGAACCCGAAACATCTTTCCAATTTTGAATGGGAACTTCGCTTCCGTGGTGTAAAAGATTGTGCTTTTTTAAGCGAATAAAAATTTCCACATCAAACAACCACTTGGTTTTAAATGGTTTTTCAAAAGCAACTCGAGCCGATTTTTGGTTAAAAATTTTTGCACCACATTGCGTGTCGTAAATATCCAATTGGTGTTTAAAATTTATGATCGTTGTGATGATTCTTCCGAAAAAATGGCGGTAAGATTTTCGTTCAATTCCGGAGTTTAAAGTGAGAATTCGAGACGCAAAGGCAAACTGAATTTCAGGTTTTTTGACTTGTTCCAAAAGCAATTGCAACTCCGAAATTGGCGTTGAAAAATCAGCATCAAAATAACCGACAAAGTCATATTGTTTCGACAAAATTTCATTAACTGCTTGAAAAACAGCATTGGCTTTGCCCCTATTTTTTTCCAAAGAAATCACAAAACAACGTTCAGGATTTTGTTTGGAAATGTTTTGCAGAATCGGCAAAGTTTGATCTGTACTTCCATCATTTACCAAAAAAATATCAACTTTCGGAATTTTAAAAAGTTCAGTAATTAATTCCGAATTCAAACGATTTTCTTCGTCGTAACACGGGATAATGATGGCTGTTTTGTGCATCAATTCGTTAATTTTAAAGTAACCGAAGGTTCTAAAACTGTTTTCGATTTTGCGTTCGGGTTTAATTCTTCCGGAGTTTGCTTGATCCATTTTCCGCCCGTGAAACTAAACAAAAAATCTTTTTCAACCGCATTGTACAACACGAACGGCTGATAATGAATTTTAGTTTTTTCGGTACCTCGATTGGCATCTTTGATAACGGTTTCGAGTTTATTTTTTTCGATTAAAAGTTTTTCAAACATGACAAAAACGCCTTTTTTCGGCATTTCAAGATGATAATCGGTTAAATCTGCTTCAGTCCGATGAACGCCTTTTTTAAGCGTAATAATGTAGTTTTTGTCGAGCAATTCTTCGCTTGGAAAACCATTTTCATCGACGGCAAAAAGTTGTAATCTCAAAGTTGCGCCTTCAATTTTATTATCGGTAATAATGGTGGCGCTTTTAATCCAGCGGGTTTTGTTGTAATTTTCTTCGTAGGCAAAAAATTTCGCGTCGCGTTTCGGACCGTTATCATAGGTTTGTGCCAAAGCTTTTCGGTAACCGCCAATTTCTTGTTCGCGACTATTTTTTCTGTTGGTAATCAAAACTTCGCCAATATCCACGGCTTCGGCTTGTAGCATTACGGTTTTGGCTTCGTTTGCAGGTACAATTTTGGTTTGAAAACCCAACGCCGAAAAAACAAGATTTTTATTTTCTTGAACCGAAATCACAAAAGTTCCATTTTCTTCAGAATTGGTCCCGATGTTTTCATTTTCCACATAAATATTGACGTACGGAATCGGTTGGTTAAACTCGTCCACAACGGTTCCGCGAATTTGCGATTGGCAAAAGTAAAATTGCAATAAAAACAATATGATGGTGGTAGTTTTCATAATTTATTTTTTGGAAATAATTTCATCGGCAATGCTTCTGTCGTTGCTCAAACGGGGAAGTTTATTTTGTCCACCCAATTTTCCGATAGATTTCATATATTCCTGAAAACCATTTTGTTGCACGACTGAAATTTTTAATTTTTGCAAAACATTCCCGACAATCAAATCGTCATAATACACATTTTGTTTTCGCATAGCAAGGTCAATTTTTTCGGCGAAAGCCAAAATATTCTCAGGCTCGTTTCCAAATTCAATAAACCATTCGTGATAAGGTAAACCTTCGGTTGGATTGATTTGTGGCGCAACTGTAAATTCGTTAATCGTTACGTTAGAATTTTGCATAGCTTCCTTCAACGCCTCCTCGACTTCCTTGCCAATCACGTGTTCGCCAAACGCCGAAATGTAATGTTTGATTCTTCCGGAAACAATAATTTCATAAGGTTTTAAACTCGTAAATTGAATGGTATCGCCAATGTTGTAACCCCAAAGTCCAGCATTGGTAGAAATAATCAACACATAATTTACGCCAATTTCTACTTCACCAATGGTATATCTTTTTGCATTTTTATCCGAAAATTCTGATGCTTTTACAAATTCGTAAAAAATTCCAGCGTTTAAAAGCAGCAACATTCCTTTGTGATTCGGGTTTTCAAAATTTCTGGCTTGGTAGGCAAAAAATCCTTCGGATGCAGGAAAAAGCTCGATAGAATCTACTTTTCTTCCGATTAAATTTTCAAATTTATTTCGATATGGTTCATAATTCACGCCTCCGTAAATGAACAAATTGAAGTTTTTAAAAATTTCGCCGACAGGCTTCCCTCCTTTTTGCTTTAATTTTTCAAAATACATTTGCACCCATGACGGAATCCCCGAAATAATGCTCATATTTTCATTGAAAGTTTCTTCCACAATGGCGTCAACCTTGGTTTCCCAATCTTCGATGCAATTGGTTTTCCAAGATGGCATTCGGTTTTTTTGTAAATATTTGGGTACAAAATGAGCTACAATTCCCGAAAGTCGGCCAAATTTAATTCCGTTTTTTTCTTCCAAAATTGGACTCCCTTGCAAAAAAATCATTTTCCCATCTACAAAATCTGCTTTTCCAGTTTCATAGATGTAAGCCAAAATGGCATTTCGAGCCGCTTCAATGTGAAAAGGCATCGACTCTTTTGTAAGCGGAATATATTTGGCACCAGAAGTTGTTCCGGAAGTTTTGGCAAAATAACGCGGTTTTCCAGGCCATAAAACATCGGGTTCACCAGCTACAACTTTTTCGACATAATTTTTCAAACCCTCGTAATCTCTTACCGGAACTTGATTGGTAAAATCCTGATGGTTTTTTATTTGAGAAAAATGATGGTCTTTGCCAAACTGTGTATTTTGTGCACTTTTGATTAAATCTTGAAAAACTTTTTGCTGGGTTTCAACAGGATTATTGATCCATTTTTGGTTTTTGTGGTGGATGATGCTTGCGAATTGCTTTGCAAAAAAACCTTTTATCGACATATTTGATTTTAAAAATTTGCTTTAAAAATACAAAGATATGAATAGTTTTTGGCGATAATCTCGATGTCTTTGGTGGTTTTTATTAAATATTTAACGTAGTAAAACTGAAATATTTTGGCAAATAAAAAACCTAAGACTATTTTTCTGCGTATCTTTGCCATATAAATACATTTTTTATGACTGCATTACACATATTTTTAGGACAAATCGGTACGCCACAGATAATCTTAATAGTTGTAGTTCTATTATTAATTTTTGGAGGTAAAAAAATTCCAGAATTGATGAAAGGATTAGGATCGGGGATGAAGGAGTTTAAAAATGCTGCAAAAGATGACCAGCCCGCAAATTCTAAGAAAGAAGAAGAAAAAATTTAGTAAGCTTTAACGATAAGCTTTTTATTTGGAAGCCTCGAAGATTTAAGAATCTTTGAGGCTTTTTTTTGTTAAAATATATTAAAATTTTTTAATTTAGCTTTAACAAATAACTTTTGAAGTTTATGAAAATTGTAAAAAACATTCTTTGTGTTCTATTTGGGTTGATGTTTGTAAATGCGGGACTCGACAAATTTCTGCATTACATGCCAATGCCCGAAATGCCGCAACATTTAATGGATCTTAACGAAGCCATCGGAAAAATTGTTTGGTTGATTCCGTTAGTTGGCGCAGTTGAACTTTTAGGCGGTTTGCTTTTTATTTTTCCAAAAACCAGAGCTTTAGGTGCTATTATGATTTTACCAATTATGGTGGGGATTATTTTGCACAATGCGGTTTTTATGCCCGAAGGTTTGGCAATCGCTGGACCTCTATTCTTGATTAATCTTTGGATGATTGGCGACAACTGGGGAAAATACAAACCGATGTTTCAGTAAAAATTAAAAGCCTCTCCCGAGGCTTTTTTTATAAAATCATCGTCAGCTGAATTCTTTTTCGATCTTCATCGATCTCAACGACTTTTACTTGAACTTGCTGGTGCATTTTCACCACTTCATTTACATCTGAAACGAAACCGGCTTTGAGTTGGGAAATGTGAACGAGTCCACTTTCTTTAATTCCGATGTCCACAAAACAGCCGAAAGCCGTGATGTTGTTCACAATTCCAGGCAAAACCATTCCGTGTTTTAGGTCGGATATTTTTTTTACGGTGGGGTCAAATTCAAAAATTTTGGCTGCTTTTCTTGGATCTAATCCCGGTTTTTCGAGTTCTTTTACAATGTCTTTCAGAGTCAAAATTCCAACTTCTTCCGTAATATATTTTTCTAAAGAAATCAAACTGATTTTGTCTTTATTTCCAATAAGTTCGCTGACAGAAATTTTTAAATCTTTTGCCATTTTTTCAACAATAGCATAGGCTTCGGGGTGAACTGCAGAATTATCCAGCGGATTTTTTCCGTCTTTAATCCTCACGAAAGCTGCTGCTTGCTGAAAAGCTTTTTCACCCAAACGCGGTACTTTTTTTAGCTGTTTTCTGTCGGTAAAAGCGCCATTTTCGCTTCTGTAAGCCACAATATTTTCGGCCATTTTTTCACCAAATCCGGAAACATAACTCAATAACGATTTGCTTGCTGTATTCAAATTAATTCCTACAGAATTTACGCATTTTACCACTGTGGTGTCGAGTTCTTCTTTCAATTTTGTTTGGTCCACATCATGCTGGTATTGTCCTACTCCAATGGATTTTGGATCGATTTTTACCAATTCTGCCAACGGATCCGACAATCTCCTCCCGATGGAAACTGCGCCTCGAACCGTCACATCATAATTAGGGAATTCCTCTCGTGCAATTTTACTCGCAGAATAAACCGAAGCTCCAGCTTCAGAAACCACAAAAACCTGAACAGGCTTGTCAAACGCAATTTTTTTGATGAAAAATTCCGTTTCGCGCGACGCAGTTCCGTTTCCGATGGAAATTGCTTCAACATTGTAAGCGTTTACCATTGACCGAATTTTTTTCATTGCCATCGTCGTTTCTCCCGAATTGGGTCGGGATTGTGGCGCATGCGGAAAAATAGTTTCATTGTAGAGCAAATCGCCTTTTTCGTCAAGGCAAACTACCTTGCAACCGCTTCTAAAACCAGGGTCAATTGCCAAAATTCTTTTTTCTCCCAATGGCGAAGCGAGCAACAATTGGCGTAAATTTTCCGAAAAAATATCAATCGCTTTAATGTCGGCCTTTTGCTTGGCTTCTTGCAAAGTTTCGTTTGAAATGGCGGGTTCTAACAAACGTTTGTAACTATCTTTTACAGCCAATTTTACTTGTTCGGCGTTTTTATTTTTTATAACAATTTCTTCAATAATTTGCAACGCATCTTCTTTTTCAACCGAAATATTGAGTTTGATAAAACCTTCGCTTTCCGCACGAAGCATGGCTAACAATCGATGTGATGGCGCTTTCTGAAGGTTTTCGTTCCATTCAAAATATTGCTGGAATTTTTTAGCATTTTCATCATCGGCTTTCGCTTTGACGACTTTGGTTTCAGCCGAAGCATAACGCTGAAAATGACGACGAAGCGATTTTCTCACCATCAGATTTTCGTTGATCCATTCGGCAATAATATCTCTCGCACCTTGCAAAGCATCGTCTTCATTGAGGATATTTTTGTTGAGATATTTTGAAGCGATAAAATCTAAATCATCATTATTTTGTGCCATGATGATTTTTGCCAACGGCTCCAAACCATTTTCACGTGCAACATCAGCTTTGGTTTTTTTCTTCTTTTTGAAAGGAAGATACAAATCCTCAATCTCCTGGATATCAAATGATTTTTGGATTTTTTGCGCCAATTCTGGAGATAATTTTCCCTGTTCTTCAATACTTTTCAACACCGATTCTTTTCGCTTCACAATTTCATCAAATTGCTTCGAAAGTTTGGCAATTTGCTCAATAACAACCTCATCAAGATTTCCGGTTTTGTCTTTTCGGTAGCGGGAAATAAACGGAATGGTGTTGTCTTCCGCCAAAAGATCAAGCGTGTTTTGAATGTTTTTTTCGGGTGCGGAAACTTGTGTTGAGATGTATTGGAGATGGGTCATTTTTTTTTATTTTACCGCAAAGATGCAAAGTGATTCGCAAAGTTCACCAGAGAAATAAATTTTATTTTTAGTTAAACTTCTCAAAAAACAGCAAAACTTAACCTGACTATTTTATTGCTATCCCAACTTTAAACAAAACCTATTTTTTTCTTTTCTTGTTGATAACCATTTTCATCTTGGTTGTAGATATCGGTTAGAAGAGTGTTGGTTGAAATTTTTGTTTTAAACCCTAATTTATCTGATAGTTGTTGCGCTTTTTCTTGTTCTAATTCTTTAAATTCATATTTGGCAATTAATCTACCTTTCCGCATTAAGGCGCGATCTATTTTAGAAATATCTGTATTGAACGAACAAACAATTTGAATGTTTAGGCAGTCAGAAAGCAGTCCGTCAGAAAGATTTAATAAAGTGGAAACTGCAGAATCTCCGTTTTGTTCACGATCCAAAATGATGTTCTCCGCATCTTCTATTACAAAAATAGAGTTTGGATTTTCGATTAAGACTGACAAAAAATCAGGGTTTGTAATAGCCACAGCCATATTTGGTGGTAAGAAAATAACCTTTTTCTTTACAATTGTAATCAAATATCTGATGTAAGATGTTTTACCGGTTCCTGGTTTTCCATGGAGTAGCACCAAACCTTTGTCGTTATTTTTTGATAGTCTTTCAGTAATAGTTTTGTGAACGCTGAAAAAATCGTCGTTGTAATTGTCTTGAACTTTCAGTTTTGGTTTCGAAATTTCCAATGGCGTAACATCAATTCCTAGTGTAGAACTTACCAATAGAAAAATCTGGGTAGAATTAATTTTATCTTTCTTTTTATATTTTGAAAGTTGTTTTATAATGGCCTCACACTCTTCAGCTTTATCGTCAGAATAAAGAAAATAACTTTCGTTACCCTTCATAAACAACGCAATAATAATGTTATCTAAAACAAAAAATGATTGTGTAATGTCAAACTTCTTTCCGTTCAATAACTTCTTTTTCTTATGGAATTTTTCCAAAATCCTGTCTCCATAATTGTCTACAAGAAAACTGTGCGCTTTTTTACAATCGATTGTTTCTTCGAATAATGAGTTTGGAATAATATTAAATCTAAAAAAAAACAGCGAATGGAAGTCGATGTATTGATTGTGTCTTGGAAATCCAAATAAACTGAGTGAGTTAACAGTTGAAAAATCTTGAATGGCGTTCATAAATATTAGTTTTGGGAATAAATCTATTATTTAAAATTGACATTTAAAAATTCAAAGAAAAATATTTTTTAATTTTGCCAGAAATCTTCGCCAATTGGACATTTTATCATACTTATTTATTGCTATAAATTTCGTTGCCTTTACCTTAACTGGCTACGATAAATGGCTTGCTAAAAACAATAACAGTAGAATTTCCGAAAAAATATTATTGCTTTGGGTATTGATTGGTGGGACGATTGGTTAGGGTTTAGTGATGTTGATTTTCAGGCATAAAACTTCAAAAAGAAGTTATCTTTTGAAGTTTTTTTTGATTGTAATCGTGCAAGTTTTGCTTTGGTATTTTTATCAGAAACTAATAAACTTACAAGAATAAATCCCTGTAGGTTATGTAATAAATTCTAAATAATTATTGGTGTTAATTACTTCAAATTTAGCTTCTGGATAGGCTTTTGCGAAAGCGGTCGGAATTTTTGCCTTTCGCTTCTCATTCCATTTAAATTCAAATCCTTGTAAATCGCCATTTTGCTCCTCGAGCCAATCTAATTCTTGCTGGTCATATGTTCGCCAAAAATAATTAGTCACACTTTTTTGGTGGTAATTTTGATATTTGATGCGTTCCGAAGCGAGATAATTTTCCCATAAAAGTCCTACATCAGTTCGAGATTCTAATCTGGTAAAATTATTAATGATACCATTTCTGATTCCATTATCGTAGAAATACCAGCGGTTAGATTTAGTAATTTCTTTGCGTAAATTCCTACTAAAACCAGGCACTTTATAAATCACAAAAACTTTTGAAAGCAAGTCGAGATAACTTTCTACGGTGTTTTTTGAAATCCCCAACTGATTGGCTAATTCTTGCAAGGAAACTTCCTGACCAACCTGAAAAGCAATCAACTTAAGCAAATCTAAAATTTTATTAGATTGTTTAATTCCTTCATAAATCAAGATGTCACGGAGTAAATAAGCGTTGATAATTTCTTTGATATAATCGATTTTGTCGTTCCAATCCGGATATTGCTCCAGTTCCGGATAACTTCCAAAAAGCAATCTTTCTTCAAGTTTGGCGGTTGTTTCCTTATAATTTTCGATGTTTGAAAATTCCATTTGTGCAAACGGAAAAAGATAAATGGTATTTTTTCGTCCCACTAAAGGTTCGCCTAATTTATTTGATAAATCAAAAACCGATGAACCGGTTGCAATTACTTTGATTCCGTCAATACTATCTACAATTAATTTTAAAATCAATCCGATATCGGGAATGTTTTGGGCTTCATCGATGACCAACAATTTTACATTTGCCAAAAGCCTTTTGTAATTATTTACAGATCTTTCTTTCAATAAATTAGCATCATCAATGTCTTCTCCATTCAGTTGAAGATAATCTGTTTTCAGAATTTTTGAAAGGTAATTTTTAATGAAATTTGTTTTCCCCACGCGTCTTGCTCCTAATAAAATCAACACTTTATTTGGTAAAACTTTTTTGGAAAATTGTGTTTGTATTCCTCTTTCTAAAAAATCCATTTTTCTGTACTTTTGAATACAAATATACTAAAAAATGTAAATTCAGTCAGTTCGTTGACTGAATTAATGTAAATTCAGTCAGTTGATTGACTGAATTAATGTAAATTCAGTCAATATAAAATAAAAAAATCCGCTATTTCTAAATGGTGACAATAAAAAATAACGGAGATTAAAATGTTATTGACAAGCGATTTTGTTCACTCTATTTTGATGTCTTCCTCCTTCAAAATCAGTATTCAAAAAAGTTTCTACCATTTCAACAGCTTGATTCACAGAAGTATATCTTGCAGGAATACTGATGATATTTGCGTCATTATGTTGTCTTGCTAAAGCTGCAATTTCTTTTGTCCAGCAAAGTGCCGCACGAATTCCTTGGTGTTTATTCACCGTCATATTGATTCCGTTGCCGCTTCCGCAAATGACAATCCCGAAATCAGCTGACTTATTTTCAACATCTGTGGCAACAGGATGTCCAAAATCAGGATAATCCACGCTTTCAGCAGAATCGGTTCCGTAGTTTTTTACTTCGTAACCTTTTTTCTGCAACATTTCAACAATTGCTTTTTTGTAATCAGGACCTGCGTGGTCGTTTCCGATGGAAATTTTCATATAAAAATATTTAGTTGTGTGGTTACAAAATTACATTTTTTGCAATTGATTTCGGTTGTAAAAAATAATACTTTCAGTATCAAGGATTTACTTTACAATAATTTTACAAAAATATTGTAAAAGCTTAATTATCAGCATTTAAAATCATAAAAAAATACCGATGTTGATGAATATTTACAATGTATTGATTTTGAATTAATTATAAATTAACATCAATTGTTGATAAATACGGATAGAAAAAGAGAACTTTTTTTTGGTTTTTTAAAAGAATCACCTAATCAAAAACCCGGATTAAAATTCCAAAAGAAGTTTGTGGAATTTTTGGAAAAGTTATCAGGCATCAAACTTATTTTATTAACACAAATTAACAAGAAGATTTATTAAAAATTATTCCAAAAAAATGGTTTTTAACGATTGTTGACAACCTAACAAAAAGACTTCAAAATTAATTCTTTAACCGTTTTTTACCCTGTTAATAAGTTTGTAAAACTAAATATTTTGAGAAAAACATCAACTTGAAATATAATTTATTCCGGTTTTCAACAAGCTATAATAACCATCAAAAATTAAATTTAAATTTCTTTTTTCTTTTTTATTATTTTAATGAATGTTGAAAACCTTTTGAGAAAAACGTCAAACGATTTTCAAATGATGGTTGCCATTGTCAAATTCGTCAAGGATAATTTGTGCTGCAGCCACGTCGTCTTGATGCACTTTAAGTTTAATTCCGCCCAAAGCCAAAGAGTACATTGGCGTGATATTCGTCATGGTTTCGTTTTCAAAGAAAAAATTAATTTGTTCTTGCTCGAGCCAATGCCGCAAAACGGTAATTTCATGCGGATAATTAAAAATCGCTATGGTTACAAAATTTTTCATGTTTGAATGATTGATTTTCATAAAGATAAGCAGATTTTTACTTTAAAAAAATAGCAGATAACGTTATATTTTATTTAAAAAATTTAACATTTGGGAAAATTGTGGATGTTAATTTGTAATTTTCAGCATAATTTAGAAAGATATATGAGTAAGAAGTTACGCAAACCGGCAAAACACGAAAAAGATTTTACCGGAAGAATTTTAAAAATACTGTCGCAAGACGCTAATAAATCCTTTAATCATAAGCAAATTGCTGCCAAACTTGAGGTGGACGATACTAAAAGCCGAAACGAAATTATTAGAGATTTAAAAATTTTGGCTTCGCAAAAAAAGATTGTTGAAATCGATCGTGGAAAATATTTGGTTGTGGCTACAAGTCAGGATTATTATGAAGGTGTTATTGACATGACCAGCCGAAAAACTGCCTATTTTGTTTCGGACGAATTTGAAGATGATGTTTTTATTCCCACAAATAATTTAAACAAAGCTCTAGACGGAGATAAAGTGAAAGTGTACGTTTACAACAGAAGACGTGGCAAAAAGCCTGAAGCTGAAGTTGTTGAAGTGATTGAAAGAAACAAAACAGAATTTGTTGGAGTGATTGACATTCAGAAAAATTTTGCTTTTGTGACCACGGCAAATCCAAAAATGTACACGGATATTTTTATTCCAAAGGATAAAATTGGCGAAGCTGAAAATGGTGATGTTGTCTTGGTGAATATCGAAGATTGGCCTAAAAAAGCCGACAGTCCGTTTGGTAGCGTGATAAAAGTTTTAGGAAAACCAGGAGAACATAACACTGAAATCCACGCCATTTTAGCCGAATATGGTTTACCGTACGATTTTCCACCGGAAGTAGAGGCTTTTGCGCAAAAATTAGATACTTCCATCACAACTGAAGAAATTGCCAATCGCCGTGACATTCGAGATGTTTTGACATTTACAATTGATCCAAAAGATGCCAAAGATTTTGACGATGCTTTGTCTTTTCAAAAACTCGAGAACGGAAATTACGAAATTGGCGTTCACATTGCTGATGTTTCCTACTATCTCGAAGAAGGTACAATTTTAGATAACGAAGCTTATCAACGTGCGACATCGGTTTATCTTGTCGATAGAGTAGTGCCAATGTTACCCGAAGTGTTGTCAAATTTCGCTTGTTCGCTTCGTCCGCATGAAGAAAAATATACGTTTTCGGCGATTTTTGAATTGAATGAAAATGCACAAATCATCAATCAATGGTTTGGTCGAACCGTGATTTATTCTGACCAAAGATTTGCCTACGAAGAAGCACAACATATCATAGAAACCAAAGGCGATGTGATTCCGGCGGAAATTTCGCTTACCGGAAAAGAATATCAAGTTCCGGCTGATATTCAAAATGCGACGCTTAAAATGGATGATTTGGCTAAAATTCTTCGCAAAAGAAGAATGAAAGAAGGCGCGATTTCATTTGACAAAGTGGAAGTAAAATTTAATTTGAATGAAAATGCAGAACCGGTTGGCGTTTATTTCAAAGTTTCGAAAGATGCCAATCATTTGATTGAAGAATTTATGCTTTTGGCAAATAGAAAAGTCGCGGAATTTATTGGAAAACAAAAACCCAAAAAGACGTTTGTGTACCGTATTCACGATGAACCGGACGAAACCAAACTCTTTAATCTTCAAAATGTTATATCAAAATTTGGTTATAAAATTAATTTTAAATCGAAAAAAGATATTTCAAAATCTTTGAATAATTTGTTAGAAGAAGTGCAAGGCAAAAAGGAACAAAATATGGTTGATACATTAACCATTCGTTCGATGAGCAAGGCAAAATATTCTACAGAAAATATTGGTCATTACGGATTGGCTTTTGATTATTATTCTCATTTTACCTCGCCAATTCGCCGTTATCCGGATGTTATGGCACATCGATTGTTACAGCATTATCTCGATGGCGGAAAAACGGTTAGCGAAGACGATTACGAAGCAAAATGCAACCATTCGTCTAACATGGAAGTTTTGGCTACAAATGCTGAACGCGACAGCATTAAATACATGCAGGTAAAATACATGCAAGACCATAAAGATGAAGAGTTTTTAGGAGTAATTTCTGGTGTAACCGAATGGGGAATTTATGTAGAAATTGTTTCCAATAAATGTGAAGGAATGTGTAGAATCCGCGAAATTAAAAACGATTATTACACTTTTGATGAAAAACAATATGCGTTAGTTGGCGAAGTTTCAAAAAATCTATTGCAATTAGGCGATGAAGTTTACGTTAAGGTAAAAAGTGCTGATTTGGTTAAAAAACAATTGGATTTTACTTTTTTACGAAAAAATGAAGATTAAATTAAAATTTTAAAAAAATGAAAAAGTTAGTATTAGGATTATTTTTAATCGTGGCTCAAGCCGCAATTTCACAGGATAAAATCACTAAAAGTTTAGGCGAATTTACACAAGTAAAAGTTTTTGATCAGATTTCTTTACGAATGATTGCTGCAGGCGAAAATAAAATGGAAATTTCGGGTTCGCGCAAAAACGATGTAGAAATTGTAAACAAAAACGGCGAGCTGAAAGTTAGGATGAAGTTAGGCAAACTCCTTCAAGGTGAAGACATCGAAGTGGCTTTGTATTACACCGGAAATATTGATAATGTGGAAGCAAGCGAAGGTTCGTATTTATCTTCAGATCAACCTTTTAAAGCAATCGCTTTTAGTGTAAATGCCAAAGAAGGATCTGAAATAAAAATTGCTGTTGAAACTAAAAAATTATCAGTTAGAGCGACTTCTGGAGGAATTGTTCGCATTCATGGAACGGCGACAAATCAAGATGTGGTGATTAGTTCCGGAGGAATTGTTCGCGCCAAAGATTTAAAAACTACCCAAACCACAGTTGCCGTAAATGCTGGTGGTGAAGCCGAAGTGAATGCCAGCGAATTAGTCGAAGCCAAAACGCGTGCAGGAGGAAATATTACCGTTTATGGAAACCCAAGCCAAGTGAATAAAAAGAATGTAATTGGCGGTTCGATTGATATTGTAAAATAAAAATGAAGCAAAAACCTTTGTAAAATTTACGTTATATTTGCAATAATCTATTTTTAGGCGGATATTTTTATACTCCATTTAAAAAAACACCAAACCAAATATTTCAATGCTTCAAGACATTTTAACCGGGATTCCGTTAGGTATATTTCTGTGCTTTATGATTGGCCCGGTTTTTTTTGTTTTACTCGAAACTGCTGCAGTCAAAGGAATTCGTGCAGCATTAATGTTTGACGCTGGTGTAATTATTGCTGATATCCTTTTTATTTGCATTGCGTATTTCAGTAGTTATCGATTAATTAATAGCATCAAAGATGAACCCGCACTTTTTATTTTCGGTGGTTTAATTATGGTCACTTACGGTGTTATTTCTTTTTTAAAACTCCGAAAAGAATCTAAAAAACAAGTCATCGATACGGAAGTTGAATTGATTAAAAAAAACTACGGAAGTCTTTTTGTAAAAGGATTTTTATTGAATTTTATCAACGTTGGAGTACTTGGTTTTTGGCTTTTGGTCATCATCACTTTTGGTCCACAATTAAATTTAAACACTTCCAGATTAATTGCTTTTTTTAGTTCCGTTATTGGGACCTATTTGTTAGTTGATTTAGCTAAAATGTTTTTGGCCAAACGATTAAAAAATAAAATGACACCTACTAATATTTTGAAAATCAAAAAAATAACAAGTGTTTTATTAGTGATTTTCGGATTATCGATTATGTCACAAGGCTGGTTTCCAAGCGATCAAAAATTGGTAAAATCAGCGTTGGAGAAAATGGAAAAGAAGAAGTAATATTTTAGTAATCAGTGTTCAGTTAGCAGTGATCAGTCCACTTTCAAGAAATAAAATTCTTAGAATCCTTCCTATCAGGAATCGAATAAATTGAACAATTTCCTTATATTTTTTTCACAAAAAAAGAGACACATTTCTGTATCTCTTTTTCTGAGGCATCAAGCGGATTCGAATCTCTATTTTAATTAATTTTTCCTAAAAATTAGACATAAAAAAAGAGACACATTTCGGTATCTCTTTTTCTGAGGCATCGAGCGGATTCGAATCTCTATTTTAATTAATTTTTCCTAAAAATTAGACATAAAAAAAAAAGATACACGTTTCTGTATCTCGTTTCTGAGGCATCGAGC
>JAEWHE010000035.1 GCA_023387965.1 Bacteroidota bacterium
CGCGGCGTACCGCCGTGAACGCTTCAATTGCATGGGTCAGTGCATCGGCTCCAGCAATCGCTGTCAAGGCGGCTGGACAAGAGAACGTCAGCTCAGGGTCGCAGACCGACCACGTCGGGATCAGGAACGGACTAGAGATGCCAACCTTCAATGTGCGTTCGGAGTCAGAAAGGACTGCAACAGGCGTCACTTCAGATCCGGTACCGGCAGTGGTTGGAACGGCAATCAGCGGCATGATCGGCCCAGGAACCGCGTATTCCCCGTAATAGTCCTGCGGGCGACCCCCGTGTGTCAGCAACAATGCGACGCACTTGGCCATATCGAGGCATGAGCCACCGCCCACGCCGATGACCAGATCCGGCTCGAACGAGCGCGCTTCATCGGCTGCCGCGATGGCAGATTCAACCGGGACGTCAGGAAGGGTAGAGGTGTCGATCTTGCAGGTTAGCCCTTCGTCTTCGACTTGACGAACAATGGCAAGAAAATCCGCGTCCGCTGCAAGGCGACTATCGGTGATAAAGAGTGCTCGCTTTCCCAGCTTTGCGGCAATGCCGCCGATGGAGTGTCTTTGGCCACTTCCAAAAAGCAGTTCACGCGGCGCCCTTAGTGTGCCGAACAGGTTCATCTATTTTCCTCCGGTTGCATCAGGCGGCGGCCAGGGCCGTCAATTGCTGAAAAAGTGGTTGCGGAAGCTCGATGCCCTCCTGGAGCGCTGCGGCTCGACGTGCGCGGGCACCGTCGCCTGGCACCGCCACTGGGTTTGTGGGATCGCGCGGTGAGGAGCTCCGCAGCTGCGATAGGTATTCAGAGAGGGCAGCACTGTTGCCCCGACCCGAGGCGGGATCGATCAGGACAAGCAGGTCGCCTTTGTTGGCGATGCGCGCGTCATCCAGTGTTCCGCCAACCATGGGAGCTACCTGCGATCCCGCCAGCGAGGCGATCAGGAGCTCGATGGCCAAACCGAGGCCGTAGCCCTTTGCTCCTCCGAAAGGCGCGACCGCTCCATGTTTGGCGCGGTTCGGATCAGTTGTTGCTCGCCCTTCTTCGTCGACGGCCCAACCTGCAGGGATCGGCTCATTTCGAAGAGCATGGTTGTTGATCTTTCCCATCGAGACGATGCTGGTGGCGAAGTCGAGAATGAAGGGTTCATCGGCAGTCGGAATGCCGATCGCCAGGGGATTGGTACCAAGAAGGGCTTGCGTGCCGCCGAAGGGGTGGACGAGAGCCTCGCTCGTTGACATTGCCAGGCAGATCAAATCGTCGCGGACTGCATCCTCCACATAGTAGGCGAGCATGCCGATGTGGTTTGCATTCCGTATTGCCGCCACGGCGACGCCGGTCTCGCTCACGACCGTGCGCATGCGCTGCATTGTCTGCATGACGACAACGGGACCCAAGCCCCGCTCCCCATCGACGCACAGTACCGCCTCTCTTCTCCATTCCACGTTACCATTGGCATTCGCGTCGATAAGCCCCTTGTCGAGCCGGGACAGCAGGAGGGGCAGACGCTGCAGGCCATGAGATGGCAGGCCGCGCAATTCCGCTTCTATGAGAAGGTCAGTCTGGAGCGTCGCGTTGTGCTGTGGGACGCCATGCTTTTCAAGCAGCGACTGAGCCAGACAGCGAAGAGAGCCCGAAGAGTGCAGCACCGCGAAATCCTATATGAAATCGTATATGATATTCTATTTGACATATGATATGGATTTTGCAACAAAAGATTTTAGATCCAGCTTCGGAGAATTCGCGTGGCAGTTGCGGCAGAACGAGATAGGCGGGTGGGCGTGGTGCGTCCCACCAGTGTTGTCGAGGGTGTCTACGACAGCATCTATCATCGCTTGATGTCGTTGGAGATCGCTCCAGGTGCCCGTATCCCCATCGACCTATTCGCCAGAGAGCTCGGAGTTTCTCAGACGCCCATTCGTGAGGCGCTCAGTCGCCTGGAGCGAGAAGGTCTTGTTCGCAAGGAGCACCTGATTGGTTACTCGGCTGCGCCTCAGTGGACGCGCAAGCAGTTCGAAGACTTATATGCCTTCCGCTTGCTGATCGAGCCTGAGTCTGCCCGCCTTGCCGCAGAGAACATGACGCCAGAGGCACTGCAGCAGTTGGAGATCTTTTCCGCTGATATGGGGCAGGGCGGGCCGCCGGTGGACCGCAATACGCGCTACTCAAGATTTGCTCGCGCCGATGCGCAGTTTCACGACGCCATCCTGAAGATTGCTGACAACGATGTTATTCGCAACACGCTATCGAACCAGCATATCCATCTACATATCTTCCGCCTGATGTTTCACACGCGCGTGACGCAGGAGGCGCTGCAGGAACATGAGGACTTGCTTACTGCATTTCGCTCGAGTGATCCTAAGGCTGCCTTCGAGGCTATGCGCCTCCACATAGAGCGCTCCCGCGATCGCTTGCTCTCGGCTTTCGAATGAACGCGTCCGTGTCTCCCCATTCGCTTCCCCCTGCATCCAGCGTAATCGCAACTTTGCGGGCGGAGGGGCTAAGCAAGGCTTATGGTCCTATCACCGTCCTGTCGGACGTTACGCTCGATGTCCGGCCCGGCGAAATCCACGCGGTCATCGGGGAAAACGGGGCCGGAAAGTCGACGCTGATGAAGCTTTTGTCGGGGCACGTTGCGCCGACGAGCGGAGAGCTTTCTCTGGACGGTTCCCCGATCAGGTTCAAGAATGCGGTGGAGGCCGAGAAGGCTGGTATCGTACTCGTGCACCAGGAGATCCTGCTTGCTCCAGATCTGACCGTCGCGGAAAACCTGTTTCTTGGCCATGAGGTCGGGCGGGGCCTTTTCACCGATGACAAGTTCATGAACCGCAAAGCTGCGGAACTGCTTGCGAAAGTGGATTCGTCGGCGCGGCCTCGCGATCGCGTCAGCGAGCTGCCGCTTGCCCAGCGCCAGTTGGTCCAGATTGCGCGGGCGCTCTTGTATGAGCGCAAACTTGTCATCTTCGACGAGCCGACAGCCGTTCTCGCGCATGACGAAGTCTCAGCACTCCTGGATATTATTCGCAAGCTTCGCAACGATGGCGTAGCCGTGCTGTACATCTCGCATCGTCTCGATGAGGTTCAGGCCTTGGCGGACCGTGTCACGGTGCTACGTGACGGGCAGTTGATCGGCACTTGGGCCGCCAAAGGCCTCGGCACGCGTGAGATGGCCGAGCTGATGGTGGGTCGAAAGCTTGATAGTCTTTATCCGCATAAGCGGCCAGTTGCGACCGCCGCGCCTCTGTTATCCGTCTCCGGGCTATCAGTGGAGGGCGCTCTCGAGAAGGTGTCGTTCGAGCTTCGCCCAGGAGAGGTTTTGGGCATCGGCGGCATGATCGGTGCGGGGCGCACGGAGCTAATGGAAGCTCTCGTGGGCTTGAGGTCATCTACCGCAGACAGTGTTGTCGTGAATGGAACTGAAATCCATCATCGCACGGTACGCTCGATGATGGATGCCGGCCTTGTGTATCTCACGGAGGATCGAAAAGGGAAGGGGCTCCTTCTGGAGGAGAAGCTGGCTCCAAACCTGACACTGCAGGCGCTTGATGCAGTTAATCCGAGGAGTGTGCTCAACAAGCGGGAGGAGACATCAAGGCTGCAGAAGGCGGTATCGGACTACGATATCCGTGTCCGTACGCTTCGTCTGGAAGCCGGCAAGCTCTCGGGAGGAAACCAGCAGAAGCTGCTTTTGGCGAAAGTGATGATGGCGGACCCTTCCGTCATCATCATCGACGAGCCGACGCGCGGCATCGATATCGGCAACAAGAGCCAGATCTACGATTTTATCGACGCATTGGTGCGCGCCGGCAAGGCCTGCATCGTTATTTCATCAGAGATGCAGGAGCTCGTTGGAGTTTCTGACCGTGTTCTGGTGATGCGGGCTGGCAGGATCGTAGCCGAACTGCGCGACGAGCAGATTAACGAGGAGAATGTTGTCTACGCCGCCACGACGGGTGGCGGTGCGGGCATTGGGGAGGATGGACATGACCACAGCAACAACCACGCTCGTACCTGTTGACGACGGTCTGCGGATCCGCTGGGCCGAACTGGCGCCATTCATCGCGCTTGCGGTAATCGTCGTGCTCGGGGCTCTTTTGAACCCCAACTTCCTCGCGGCTGCAAACATCATCAACGTTGTCACGCGCAGCGCATTCATCGCGGTGATCGCGCTCGGCGCGACCTTCGTCATCGCCTCAGGGGGTCTGGATCTTTCCGTGGGCTCCATGCTCGCCTTTGTCACGGGCATCATGATCATGGGGATGAACTATCTGGCGCCGGAGTTCGGCACCTGGGCCATTCCAATGGGTGCAGTCCTGGCAGTCCTTGTCGGCTCCCTGTGCGGCTTGTTCAATGGTCTCATCGTCACGGTAGGGCGCATCGAACCGTTCATCGTGACGCTCGGTACGATGGGGATCTTCCGCGCCCTTATCACCTTCATGACCAATGGTGGGTCCTTGCCGATCGACCGCAGTCTGCGGGAGGCTTACCGCCCTGTCTATTTCGGCGATCTCCTCGGTATCCCCTATCCGGTGCTGATCACCTTCGTGATGGTCCTGCTCGGTGCCTTTCTGCTCTACAAGACCAAGTATGGGCGGCGCCTGACGTCGGCCGGTTCCAATGTCGAAGTAGCAAGGTTCTCCGGCGTCAATGTCGCTAAGGTCAGAACCCTTGCCTTTGTGATCCAAGGGTTTTGCGTGGCCGTCGCCGCCATCTGCTATGTGCCACGCCTCGGCGCGGTGACACCCACGACGGGACAGTTGTGGGAATTGCAGGTCATCACCGCCGTTGTCATCGGGGGCACGGTACTCCGGGGTGGCCGCGGACGCATCGGCGGGACCATTGCGGGCGTCCTGATCCTCGAGGTCATCGCCAACGTCATGGTCCTGTCGGACATGGTTTCGGAATATCTCGTCGCCGCAGTTCAGGGAGCGATCATCATCATCGCGATGCTGGCGCACCGGTTGACGGCCAATCGTTAAGAAGCAGACTTCAAGAGGAGGAGAACATGAAGTCATTACTACCCAAAGCAGGCATCCTGCTGTCGTCCGCAGCCCTTGCACTTGCTGTATCGCTCACCGGTGCACAAGCGCAGGAGAAAAGGACCATCGCCGTATCGATCCCGGCGGCAACCCATGGCTGGACGGGAGGAGTCGTCTATCATGCGGAGCAGGCCGAAAAGGAGATCGAGGCGGCCTTCCCCAACATTGACGTGGTGCTATCGACCGCCTCGTCGGCACCTGCCCAGGTTTCGTCTCTGGAAGACCTGGGCGCAACGCGCAAGCTCGACGCGCTCGTCATCTTGCCGTTCACTTCTGAAGAACTGACCAGCCCGGTCGAGCAGATCAAAGAGAGCGGCACCTTCATTTCCGTTGTTGATCGCGGGCTGACCGATCCCAACGTTCAAGACCTCTACGTTGCCGGCGACAACATCGCAGTTGGCGCCAATACGGCACGATGGCTTGCCGATAAGCTCGGCGGTGAAGGTGAGATCGTGGTCTTGCGCGGCATCCCGACGGTGATCGACGACGAGCGGATCAAGGGCTTCTCGGATGTCATTGCAGATACTAACATCAAGATCCTCGACATCCAGTACGCCAACTGGAATCAGGACGAGGCCTTCAAACTGATGCAGGATTATCTTGCAAAGTATCCCAAGATCGATGCCGTTTGGGCAAATGACGACGACATGCTTCTTGGTGTTCTGGAGGCAATCGACAGCGCTGGCCGCAAGGACATCAAGTATGCCCTTGGCGGCAATGGCATGAAGCAGGTTATCGAGATGGTGAAGGCGGGCGACGAGCGTACGCCGATTTCTACGCCTTATCCGCCTTCGATGATCAAGTCAGCCATCTATATGACCGCCGCGCAGTTCAATGGCCAGGCACCCATGCGAGGCACCTTCCTTCTTGGAGCACCGCTCATCACGCCGGAAAATGCCGACCAGTTCTATTTCCCGGATTCCCCATTCTAACACTACGGGCGGTGCCGCAGCAGTTGTGGCGCCGCCAAACCCAACGCGAGAGGAGACATAACATGAGTGGTAAGAAAATCCTCATGCTGACCGGCGAATTCACCGAAGAATACGAGATCTTCGTTTTTCAGCAGGGGATGGAGGCGGTAGGCCACACGGTACATGTGGTGTGCCCGGACAAGAAGGCCGGCGATCGCATCAAAACATCGCTGCACGACTTTGAGGGGGACCAGACCTACACGGAGAAGCTCGGTCACTATGCCGACATCAACAAGACTTTCTCAGAAGTTCGCGTCGAGGATTATGATGCCGTTTACGCCGCCGGCGGCCGTGGGCCGGAATATATC
>JAEWHE010000048.1 GCA_023387965.1 Bacteroidota bacterium
CTTTCGCCACCAGTGCATTACGGTCACTGGCATTATTGCCGAGCTTGGTCGAGTTTAGATCCAAATCTTCAAACAGGTTGGCAAAGTTCACCGACTTTTCTGATAAATATTTAAAGAAAATAAAACCCAGAATGTAATCACGGAATTCATCGGCGCCCATGGTGCCACGCAAAGTATTGGCAATATTCCAAAGTTGTTTTTGTAGTTGTTGCAGTTGTACTTGGGTCATTGTTATAGAAGTCCAAATAAGTAAATCATTAATAAAATGATTTTACCTAAAATTCTAAATTATGCAGCAGTAAAAAGGTGGACAAGGACATGAATTGTCGTGGTCAAGCGATGTAATCTGTCAATTCAGGCGCTAGATAGAGACATAATCTAAACTATATAGCAGCCTACTCCAGTAATCTTCACTACAGAAAAATAAAGACATTAAAGTACTCCAGATATGGGACTAAACACCTAATATATGTTTATCTTTTCCACCTAGCCAGACTAAATATTCATTCTCTATTGCCTGCTTATACGCCCAGTCGGCAACCCGATGCGAACGTTGCAGATCGGTTAGAAAACCTAATTGAGAAATCTCTTGAGTGATTAGTCGATCATGTAAATGATTACGTTCTCTCCATTGATCTAGGAATTGCTCGGACGCCAGATAATTACTTTTTTGTGAATTACATTTGTCATCTGCTAGCACAAAATTATGTCCGGTATCGGCAGGATATAATGACCATGGAATAAAATGATCCACGGCATATTTTGAATTTTTTAGGCTTTTGCCACAGTAAAAACACTGGCATTGCTGTACGTCAATTAAGAAGTCCGCGACCTTCCCCAGTTGATTGCGACTTGGGGCAAACATGAATTCATCTAGATCAGGCAAACCATCCAGTACCACTAGGTTCTGCTTGTTTAGCCGAACAAAATCAATCCAGCGCTTCTGGCACAACTCTTCAATGATTTCACTAAATTGTCTTAAGCAATACATCACCTTGGGCAACAGCTTGAGGGACTGCTTGGAATCTTCAAGACTATAGAGAAACTCTATGGTTTGACCATTCAAATTCTGCAAATACACCACCGGCATTTGCTTTACCGTTGTTGCAACTGCTCGCTTCAACCTGTTCCAGTAAAGTACATCCTTTCTCAACGCGGCCAAGGTCTTGAATTGTTGCTGTGCTTTCTGGATTTCACTGATGATCTTTGCCTGCTTACCAGTGCTTTGATGAATAGTAAAAGGCTCATACTGGTTAAACTGAAACGGCAGTGACTGTTTCCAGTATAAGTCAATAAACTTTTCAGCAATATCCTGATATTCTAAATGCAAGGCAGCACCAGTATCTTGCCCCTGTTCAATCGCCAGACGCGTGATACTTATCAGCAAAGCAAACTTATATGTCGAAGTAAAAGTCCCTGACTGCAAAATCTGCTGAATATGCTTTAAGAATTTCAACTGTTCTTGAGGGGTTGGTATTTCGGCTATACTGAATAACATATCTAAGCCTGCACTTTTCTAATCAGAATATTCATCCACTCTTCTGTACGCTCTGGACGTTTATCTACAGTAATCCATTGTTGTAGCAGTAAAGCCTGATCGATCTGCTTAAGTAAGTCATGAGCTTGCTGTTCATTCAAGTCAGTAAAGCTACGCCCCTCTATCTCACGGTCTGTATTGCCATACTTAAAAGACATGTAACACACACCATTTGGCTTTAATGCTTTAAATATGCGCGCCAGCACTTCAGTCAGGCGATCTCTTTCACAATGTAAAAGAGATGCACAAGCCCAAATACCATCGTATTTATTATTCTCAGCTAGGTCATAAAAACTTTGCTGACGTACTTCAATATTGGTCAGCTCCCTGGCCTTTTTAACCAGCTCGGCAGAATAATCAATTGCCTCAACTTGATAGCCTTTTTTCTTAAATGCCAAAGTGTCCCGCCCCGAGCCACAGCCCAAATCTAGGATCAATGCCTGTTCCGGCAAATATCTTAGAAATGGTGTATAAAGACTTTCCATTTCAACCTGATAGGTATTTTCAAAAAATGCTTGAGCATGTTGATTGTAATAATTTGATGTTTTATTCATTGTCTAAATGCCAATATCTTATGTTAAAGAACATACTGATTTTTCACTAGATAAGTCAAATGATCAGTCCTATGAATGAATCAAACTCTTATTTCACTGTATCCGGACAACTGAGATAGAAACCAAACTGGTTCTTGTAAATGGAAAAAATATGGGCTTCAGATTTCGCAAGAGTATTAAAATATTACCTGGATTAAAAATCAATCTGACGCATAAAGGCATCAGCAGTGCAAGCATTGGCAAACCCGGTGCTTCTTTAAATATTGGTAAAAAAGGCACCCGAACCAGCGTTGGTATTCCTGGCACAGGCCTATCCTATTCCAAGCACCAACCCTATAAAAACAGAGCTGGTAACCAAAAAATTCCTGCTCAGGAACAACGACCGCTCTATACATCAGATACCGAGCAACCCAAATCGAATGTCTGGATTTGGGTAATTTTTGGATTATTTTGTTTTATTGTCGGGGCAATTATTTTTTGAATTTAGCCATTCTTTGTATCCCATAATATCCACTGCTAGGCAAAATTTAATTCATTCATTACTATGGACGGATGTTAAATACAATAAAGGCTGCCGCTAATGTCTGATAATGACAGTACTCTGGAATATGATGAAAATGATTTAATCGATTCTCCCTTATCTCAAATTTTACAAGAGGATAATGAGCAAATTGAAGTTCTAATTTATCGATTACCTGATAGTGACTGGACACTGGAAGTGGTAAACCAAAATGGTACTTCTACGGTATGGGATGAAAC
>JAEWHE010000036.1 GCA_023387965.1 Bacteroidota bacterium
GATCGTTCACCAACTGGTAGAAGCCAAATTTCTTCCAACTCGTCAGGTTGATACGGTAGCGCCGCTTCCGATAGCAGGGGGAGGCGGCGCCGCTACAAGATCGTGAAGACGTCTGCCGAGAAAGCCCTCTGGATTGGCAAGATCCAGAACAGCGCTCATGTGATTGAGGCCAGGCGCAGAGATCAAGTCGGCGTTGCCGATGCTGGACGACAAGCGACTGTGAAAGAGGGTCCCCTGTTCCAGGAAGGGCGCCGTTTCCTGACCCCCATATGCGATGATGCGGCGAGCCGGATACTGGCTGGACTTTAGAGGTGACCAAACGGCCGCCTCTGCCTCCGTCATCTGCGCTTCTTCGCGAAGAAAGCTATGCGGTATGTCTGACAGGTCGTATATCCCGCTCAGAAGAAAAAGCCCCTGGATCGATGGCAAGGCAGGCTCGCGGTTCTCGTCGGGTCCGCGGGCAGCAAGATAGGATGCAAGATGCGCACCTGCTGAGTGGCCGCTGACGGTGATGCGGGCCGGATCTGCCCCGAAGTCCGTGCAGCGTGCCTGTAGCCAGCCAACTGCACGACGAACCTGATCGACCAGAACCTCAAGACGAGCATGCGGCATGAGATCGTATTCCACGAGAGCAGCAACGCCCCCGGCAGCAAGCACTGGCTCTGCCACGAGGTGGTAGTTGTGCTTCTCGCCGGACCGCCAATATCCGCCATGGACAAAGACGTGCAGAGGTGCCCCGTCCACCGGGCGTTCTGGCAGTATAACGTCCAGCACCTCGCGTGGCCTTCCGCCGTATCGGA
Organism: Bacteroidota bacterium; assembly: GCA_023387965.1. Taxonomy (GTDB): domain Bacteria; phylum Bacteroidota; class Bacteroidia; order Flavobacteriales; family Flavobacteriaceae; genus Flavobacterium. The sequence continues at coordinate 801 of JAEWHE010000036.1, forward strand.
GGTTAGCGCTCAATCGAGCTCGCCCCGCCAAAGCCGCGCTCCGTTCAGCAAACTCTGCAGCGATCGCGTTAAAGTCAGGAACGAAGTCACGAATGCGATAGAGATCCTGTGGCGTCATAACGTCCTTCCTCAATCAGAACTCAACGGCATAGTACTTTGGCTCCATGAATTCCAGGATGCCCGTGACGCCGCCCTCTCGACCAAGGCCGCTTTGCTTGACGCCGCCAAAGGGAGCAGCCGGATCCGACATGAGGCCGCGATTGATTCCGAGCATGCCGGTTTCAAGCCGTTTACCTACCCGCATCGCCCGCTTTAGGTCGCGGGTGTAGAGATAGGCAGCGAGGCCGTATTCGGTGTTATTGGCCAGACGGATGGCGTCATCTTCGGTTTGAAACTTGTAGACTGCGGCAACCGGACCGAAGATCTCTTCACGGGCAATCGGCGTTGCGGGGGAGACATTCTCCAGCACGGTCGGCGGATAAAAATAACCGTCTTCCTGGACTGGCTCGCCGCCCGTCGTCGCGACCGCGCCTGCGGAAATCGCGTCGCGAACAAGGCGATCGATCTTTGCCACCGCGTTCTTTGTGATCATCGGGCCGCACTGGGTCTGCGCCTCATAACCGGGGCCCACCTTCAAGGCCGCCATGCGTTTCGTCAGCCCAGCTACGAATTCATCATGGATACCGGCTTGGACAATGAACCGGTTGGCTGCGGTACAGGCTTCCCCGGCATTGCGCATCTTCGCGATCATCGCACCGTCCAGCGCTGCCTCCAGGTCTGCATCATCGAAGACCAGGAATGGTGCGTTGCCGCCGAGTTCCATGGAGCAGTTGATCACCGACTTCGCTGCCTCGGCAAGCAGAACTCGTCCAACGCCGGTGGAGCCGGTGAACGAGAGCTTACGGACGCGCGGATCCTGTAGCATTCTGTTGGTGATGTCTGCCGGCCTGCTGGTGGTCAAGACGTTGACGACGCCGGGCGGAACGCCGGCCTCTTCACCGAGACGCGCCATCGCATAGGCAGTGAGCGGGGTTTCGGACGCCGGCTTTAGGATGACGGTGCAACCGGCAGCCAAGGCAGGGCCGATCTTGCGCGTTGCCATCGCGGCTGGAAAATTCCAGGGCGTGATCAGCACCGCAATCCCGATCGGCTCGTGATCCACCAAGATGGTGTGTGAACCGGACGGGGTATGACGATATTCGCCACCAACCCGCGTGGCCTCTTCCGCATACCAGCGGAAGAACTCCGCGGCGTAGGCAACCTCTCCACGCGCATCCGGAAGCGCCTTTCCGTTTTCAAGGGAAATGAGCGTCGCCAGTTCCTCCGCATGCTCGGTCATCAACTGGAACCAGCGTCGAAGAATCTCGGACCTTTGACGGGAGGGAGTTTCGCGCCAGGCCGCAGCGGCGGCGTGGGCAGCATCAACAGCGCGCAGGGCATCTTCCGCGGAGGCATCTGCCACTTCGCCCAAAACCTTACCTGTAGAGGGATCATGAACAGCGATCCCGCTTCCTGGCTGCCATTCTCCGCCGATATAAAGGCCTGCCGTGTGCAGGGCAGGGTCGGCGTAGTTCGGGGACTTCGACTGCAACATCATGGATTGGACCTTTCAGACTAGTTCAATGAGCGAAGGTCGCCGCTATGGGCGGCGGCGACCAACGTACGCATCTCCTGCGCGTTCAAGGGGCGGGGATTGTTCTGAATGAGCCGGGCAATCCCGAGGCTCTGCTCGGCAACCCAATCAATGCGGTCTTCCGCCAAGCCAAGGTCGCTCAGCGTCTTGGGAATACCGATCCGCTCAAACAGCGCAGCCAGGGCAGGAACGACCGAATCGGGTCCGGCAAGTCCCGTAGCTCTTGCGATTTGGTCCAGTTCATCACCGATGACGGGCGAGTTCCAGGTCATCACATAAGGCAATAGGCAGGCGACACCGAGGCCATGTGCTGTGTGCGTGAGCGCGCCGACCGGATACTGGATCGCATGGGCAGCGGCGGTACCCGCCACCCCGAAGGCAAGACCTGCCATGGTGGCGCCGAGCATTACCTTCTCGCGTGCAGATCGGTCGGTATTATCCTCGCAGGCGGCTTCCAGCCCCTCCCACAGAAGCGTGATGGCGCTCAACGCAAAGTGGTCGGACATGGTATTCTTGCCCACGAAAACCCGCTCCTGCGCTATGCCTGGAACTGGGGCGCGGCGTACCGCCGTGAACGCTTCAATTGCATGGGTCAGTGCATCGGCTCCAGCAATCGCTGTCAAGGCGGCTGGACAAGAGAACGTCAGCTCAGGGTCGCAGACCGACCACGTCGGGATCAGGAA
>JAEWHE010000047.1 GCA_023387965.1 Bacteroidota bacterium
GACAGGTTGCGCTCCAGCCGCGCGACCGCCCCGGCGATGGCGGGAATCTCGGCCGCGATGCCCTGCAATTGCGCCAGCGCCTGCGGGGCAGGGGCCCGCACGGCGAACAGCCGCTCCAGCCGCGCGGCCCATTCCGGGGTCAGCGGCGGCTCGTCCGCATCGGCCTGCAGGCGGTCGATGCGGGCGGCCATTTCCGCAGGGCTGCGCAGCCCGGCCCAGGGCGCGGGGCTTTCGGCAAAACCGCGCGGCACCGGCACCGAAGAAAACCGCGCCAGCAGCCGGGCGAAGCGCCGGGGCCGCCAGACATGATGCAGCAGCGCCAGACGCCGCGCCTGCGACAGCGGCAGCGCCCGGACCGCATCCATCAGCAGGTTCATGTCGCCCATCGTCGCCTGCAGATCCAGCGGGGAAAGGATGTTGTGAAACAGCGCAAAGACCTTGGCATCGGCTTCGGCGTCATGGGCGAAAAGCTCGAAGCCCACCTGGAGATATTCGTTGTCGCGCGGATGGGCGGGGCGCTCGTCGCCCGGATCCTGCTTGCGGAAGACCTCGCCCAGATAGCAATAGCGCGCGGGCTCGGCGCCGTTTTCCATATGCATCTGCACCACCGGCACGGTGAAGTCGGGCCGCAGCATCACCTCGCCGCGCAGGGGATCGGTGGTGACATAGGCCCGCGCCCGGATATCCTCGCCGTAAAGATCCAGCAGCGTCTCCGCGGGCAGCAGGATGTCGGGCGCGACCTCGACCGCGCCGGCGGCGCGGAAAAGGGCCAGGATCCGCTGGCCGACGGCCTGCTTGTCGCGCTTGCCGATCATCCCAGGTCCGCCGCACTTCCGCCACCAGATCTTCGCGCGCCACCTCGGTCTGGGCGGGCTGGGCCTTCCATTCGTCAAGGCTGGCCCCGGCGGCGATCTTCGCCCCCAGCACCAGGTCCTTGACCTGGACGACGCCCCGCGCCGCCTCGTCCGCGCCCTGGATGACGGCCACGGGCGAGGCGCGTTTATCAGCGTATTTCAACTGGTTGCCGAAATTCTTGGGGTTGCCCAGATAGACCTCGGCCCGGATGCCCGCCGCCCGCAGATCGGCGGCCATCGCCTGATAATCCGCCATCCGGTCGCGATCCATGACCGTGACCACCACCGGCCCTTGCGCCTCGGCCCCGGCCAGCCCCTTGGCGCGCAAGGCGGCCAGCAGCCGGTCTACGCCGATGCTGACGCCGGTGGCGGGCACCTTCTGCCCGGTGAACCGCTCGACCAACCCGTCATAGCGCCCGCCGCCCGCGACCGAGCCGAATTGCCGCTTGCGGCCCTTTTCGTCAAGGATTTCAAAACTCAACTCGGCCTCGAAAACCGGCCCGGTATAATAGCCCAGCCCCCGCACCACCGAGGGGTCGATCACCGCCCGATCCGCGCCCACGCCCATCGCCGCCAGCATGTCGGAAATCTGCGCCAGTTCCCCGACCCCCTCGGCCCCGATGGCCGAGCCGCCCACTGCCGCGCGCAGGTTCTTCAGCGTCGCCGCGTTGTCCGCGCCCTTCGATTTCAGGAAAGCCAGCACCGGCGCCGCCTGCGCCTCGGTCAGGCCGACGCCCTCGATGAAGGCGCCGCTCTCGTCCTTGCGCCCGGCGGTCAGCAGCGCCAGCACGCCCTCGCGGCCCACCTTGTCGAACTTGTCGATCTGGCGCAGCACGTCCTCGGCCCGGTCCTCGCGAACCTCGGCCGCTTCCAGCACGCCGTTCAGCACCTTCCGGTTGTTGATCCGCACGATATAATCGCCGCGCGCGATGCCCACGGCTTCCAGCGCATCGGCCAGCATGGCGCAGATCTCGGCATCCGCCGCAACCGAGGCGCTGCCCACCGTATCCGCATCGCATTGATAGAACTGTCGGAACCGCCCCGGCCCAGGCTTCTCGTTGCGCCAGACCGGCCCCATCGCATAGCGCCGGTAAGGGATCGGCAGATCGTTGCGGAACTGCGCCGCCACCCGCGCCAAGGGCGCGGTCAGGTCATAGCGCAAGGCCAGCCAGTCGCCGGATCCGCCGCCCGGAACGGCTTCCTCCTGCCAGGCGAAGACCCCGGCATTGGGGCGGTCCACGTCGGGCAGGAACTTCCCCAGCGCCTCGACCGTCTCGACGGCGCTGGTCTCCAGCGGATCGAAACCGTGGCGATGATAGATTTCGGCGATGCGGTCCAGCATCTGCTTGCGTTCCGTCACATCCGCGCCGAAATAGTCGCGAAAGCCCTTGGGCGTTTCCGCCTTGGGACGGGGTTGTTTTTTCTGATCTTTCGCCATGGTCCTGCCTTTCCGGCCAAATCCGTGGCTGCCTTAACCGAAGGGGCCGATATGGACAAGGATAGCGAAACGCGAATCCGGCAGCTTGAAGAAGCGCTGGCGCATCTGACACGCGTGACCGACGACCTCCACGAGGTCATCGCCCGCCAGGACGGGGAAATCGCTCTGCTGACCCGCCGGGTCGAGATGCTGATGCGTTTTGCCGCCGAACAGCAGGCCGATGCCGAAGGCACGATCCCCCTGGCCGATCAACGCCCGCCGCACTGGTAGCATCTTCTGTGCGGAAATATCCCGCGGGGGCCCGGGGGCGCGAAGCCCCCGGCCTTTTCTACCCGCGCATCTGCCGGAAGACCTGTGCCAGATGCTCGGTGGACGCATCATGCCCCGGCGCGTCCTCGCCCTTCAGCAGCGGTTCGACCTTCAGCGCCAGTTCCTTGCCCAGTTCGACCCCCCATTGGTCGAAGCTGTTCAGCCCCAGGATCACGCCTTCCACGAAGACCCTGTGTTCGTAAAGCGCGACGATCTGGCCCAGGGTAAAGGGCGTCAGCTGTTCGATCAGCAGCGTGGTCGAAGGCCGGTTGCCGGGGAACACACGATGCCGCGCCTGCCGGTCCAGTTCGGCGCCTTCCAGACCCTTGGCCGCCATCAGGGCGCGCGCCTCGTCCAGGGTCCGGCCGCGCATCAGGGCCTCGGACTGGGCAAGGCAGTTCGCGGCCAGCAGGACATGGTGATGGGCCAGGTCATCCTCGTGCCCCTTCGCGGCCAGGATGAATTCGCAAGGTACGGGCGTCGTGCCCTGGTGGATCAACTGATAGAAGGCGTGCTGCCCGTTGGTGCCAGGCTCGCCCCAGACGACCGGGCCTGATGGCAAGGCCAGGTCGGACCCGTCCATTGCCACGCGCTTGCCGTTCGACTCCATCTCAAGCTGCTGCAGATAGGCGGGAAGCCGCAGCAAGCGGTTGTCATAGGGCAGCACGGCGCGCGTCGGATAGCCACAGATCTGGTGGTGCCAGATGC
>JAEWHE010000037.1 GCA_023387965.1 Bacteroidota bacterium
CTTGTTGCTTCAGGATTTCCTTTGTTAATGAAGGCAATTTGTCAAAATCTTTGAACTTTTTTCTAACGATTGAAATTCCGTGACCGTGTTCATGATTTTCAATAACCACTTCCTCAGCTTGACATCCCGCTAAAAAAAGCATTACCATAACGCTAAAAAGTTTTAATAAGCGTTGTTTGTTTGTTTGTTTGTTTGTTTCATGTTTATTTGGTTTTTAAATGTTTCGGTAACAAACGTGGTAGAATTTCAAATATAGTAATTTTTAGATAATATTAACAATTTAAGCATAACATTTCAAATTTGTTCTCCAAATTTTCCCCTACTCAAAGCCATAGCTTCCTTATAGATACTTTATGTTTTAGCCCACTTTGTTAAAATTGTTAACATTTTTAGAAATTCTAAATTTTTTTCTCGGAAAAAGGAAAATCGGGAAATTAATTTACAGTCATCGAAACTAAAAACCTAATAGGTTTGGAAACCTGTTCGAAGAAAACTTTAAACCTGAAACTTTGAAACTTAAAACAAAATTTCACCATATAAGGTATTTAAGAAAATTGAAGTTTTTCTCGCAAAGGTTTGTCAAACTTTGAAACTTGACCTGAAACTTGAAACTTTAAACTTAAGACCTCGCAACTGCGTTAGCGATTGAAGCGGCATCCTTTTATCAATTGCCAGGGATTGAAATCCCTGGCAATTGATAAAAGATACAGCGGAAAGCGCGACCCAATTTTGGCAGAATCGTTAGGGTAGCAATTGCGTTGTAAATTGGGGAACGCCCAAAAAAAATAACTTCTAAAAAAACTTGTAGTAAGCAGTTTTTGGGAAAAATTGTACTTTCTTTTTTGCGTAAATTTGCGGTATGGAAGCACCTTTGGCAGAAAGAATCAGACCGCAAAATTTAGACGAATACGTGGGACAACCACAATTAGTGGGACCTCAAGGCTCATTAACCCAACAAATTGCAAGGGGAATTATTCCTTCGTTGATTTTTTGGGGACCTCCGGGAACGGGGAAAACGACTTTGGCACAAATTATTGCGCAGGAATCGAAACGACCGTTTTATATTTTGAGCGCGATTAACAGCGGCGTGAAGGATGTTCGCGATGTGATTGACAAGGCCAAACAAAGTGGCGGACTTTTTACGGCGAAAAATCCGATTTTGTTTATTGATGAGATTCACCGGTTTAGCAAGTCGCAACAGGATTCGCTTTTGGCAGCGGTTGAAAAAGGTTGGGTTACGTTAATTGGCGCCACAACCGAAAATCCGAGTTTTGAGGTGATTCCGGCTTTATTGTCGCGTTGTCAGGTGTATGTGCTAAATGCGTTTACCAAAGAAGATTTGGAAAATTTGTTGAAACGTGCCATGGAAACTGACCTGGTCCTGAAACAAAAAAATATTGAGCTGAAGGAAACGGAGGCTTTGCTCAGGCTTTCGGGTGGCGACGGTAGAAAATTGCTGAATATTTTTGAGTTGGTTGTGAATGCTTCGCAGAGTGAAAATGTAGTCATCACGAACGAGATGGTGCTTTCGTTGGTACAGCAAAACACAGTTTTGTACGATAAAACGGGCGAACAACATTACGATATTATTTCGGCATTTATAAAATCGATTCGCGGAAGTGACCCGAATGGCGCGGTTTATTGGTTAGCCAGAATGATTGAAGGTGGCGAAGATTTAAAATTTATTGCTAGACGAATGTTGATTTTGGCAAGCGAAGATATTGGAAATGCAAACCCAACGGCTTTGATTATGGCGAATAATACTTTTCAGGCGGTTACCACCATCGGTTATCCGGAAAGTAGGATTATTCTAAGCCAATGTGCGGTTTATTTGGCAACTTCTACCAAGAGCAATTCGACTTACATGGCAATTGGAAAAGCGCAACAAATTGTGAGACAAACGGGAGATTTGCCGGTTCCTTTACATTTGCGAAACGCGCCAACGAAGCTCATGAAGGAGTTAGGTTATGGCGATGATTACAAATATGCTCATAACTTCGACAATAATTTTGCGGAGCAAGAATTTCTTCCGGAGGAAATTAAAAACACGCCCATTTACGAGCCAGGAAATAACGCGCGAGAACAATCGACCAGAGATTTCTTGAAAAACCGATGGAAGAATAAATATGGCTATTAAAATTTAATCAATAATTTTTCTGAAACGGGTTGGTCGTTTTGGTAATATTCAAAAAACCAGTCGTTATTTTTTTTGATTAAAACGCCATTTGCGGTATCACTTTGTGCGGTGAAATAATCCGGGTTTGAAGTTTTATAAATTTTTAAAATTACTTTTGGCGTGCTATCTACCAATTGATAACCATTTTTTATCGGTTGTGCATAAAGGTGTTTCGACAAATCTTGAGTTTCGGTAACTTGTGGCATATTGGGTTGAACAGCCGGTGTTTTTACAGCAATTGTTGGCGTGGTTTCTTGCTTAATTATAGGAGTCGAAGCCGCAAAGTCAACATTTCCGTTATACGAATAATTTTCTTGGTACAAAGAAACAATTGCGTTATCTAAAGCTTCGGCATACGCTTTTGTAAAAGATTTTTCCTTGCTTTTTCCCTCTTGACTTTTGAAAATCACATTGTTCTGACAATCTTTTAAAGAAACCGACATTTTTGTGGCCAAAAAAGCAGATTCGCGCTCCAAATAAGCATACAAAGCACCACATCGATTGCTGATTAATTCTACCGGCATTTTATCATCATAAAAAACAGTAAAGCCCATTTTTTCTAAATGTGCCTTCGTAAAAGTGCTCAATCTGTATTCGTTTGGTTCTTTCTGAAAATCGAATTTCACGGGAACGATTACATATTTATAATCATTAATGGTTTTTTGTGCAAATACTGAAAGCTGAAACATAGCAGCACAAAGAAGGAAGATTTTTTTCATTTCGTCTAAAAATAATTTTTTAAAGCCAATAAATGGTTTACGTGTTTGATATTTTGCTGAACTTTGATGTTGTGTTCGTTAAAAAAAATGGCATCTAATCCAGCATTTAAAGCGCCTTCAACATCGGCTTCAAAATTGTCGCCAATCATCATTGCGGTTTCAGGATTACATTTGGCAGTTTCTAAAGCAAATTTAAAAATTTCCGCACTTGGCTTTTTATAACCTGCAATTTCCGAATCGGTAATGGTTTCAAAATAATGCAAAATTTTTGAATTTTTCAATTTATTTTGTTGCACCAAATTGAAGCCGTTTGTGATGATATGCAATTTGTAATGCGGTTGTAGATAGTTAAGTAATTCTAATGTTCCTGCGTAGAGATGGTTGTTTAAAGGCAAATGCGAAATATATTCGTCTGCCAAAAAATGAATTTTTTCATCTTCAATAATATGCGAAAACGACTCAAAAACTTCTTTCAGTCTTCCATACCGAAGTTCTTCTGCAGTTACTTCGTTCCGCTGGTACAAATCCCAAAATCTTTTATTCACTGGAACATATCGCTCGACAAACGCTGTTGTATCAATCGCGATTTCATTTTTTTGTAAAACGGTTTGAAATGCCAATGCCGAATTTTTTTCAAAATCCCAAAGCGTATGATCAAGATCGAAAAAAATATCGGTTATTTTATTTTTAAAAATCATTTCCCTTTCACAATTACAGCATCGTCAATATGATAAATCCAGTCCTCAATGTCGTTTTCATTGATCCTGAAATTGCCTTCTAACGTTACATATTGGTCAGTTTTTAACTTTGGAGTGCTTCCTTTAAATTTAATTCCCATTATGGTTTCCGGCCCAGCTTGACCACAGAAAAAACAGGATGCAAAAACATTTTTACTCAAAGCATAGGTAGAATTATCAATAGGAATAATAAACCCAGACATTACAATTCGTTTTTTATTTTTGGCTTTTAAAGTTGTGTTGATGATTGGATATTGCACACCATCCGGATAATCTTTATGGGCTTTTTTCACGTATTTAATCACTCCCAATAATTTCCAATTAAGGGTATCTCTGGCAATAACTACGTTCGCATTTTTATTTTTTTGGAAAGATGGTACAAAAGAAGCTGTTTGATGCGAATCTGTCTTTTGCAAAAAAGAAACCACAGAAACTACTATCACAAAAATGGCTAAAATATAAGTTTTACGCATTGGCTAAAGTTTTTGAAATATTAAGACGATAGGCTTTAATTGCTGGAATTAAGGCTGCCAAAAGTCCGATTAAAATAGTAAATGCAAATAGAATTCCTTCTTTCTGCCAAACCATTTGCCATGGACTAAAAGACATTTTAAACTGATCGTCGGTTGAATTTGAAATCAATATTAATGCCAAACGACCTACAATCGTGCCTAAAATAAATCCGATTAAAACCAAAAGTAAACTTTCGATTAAAACCAAATTGAGTAATTGTAAACGTCCGGCACCACTTACCCGAAGCAAAGCAAATTCGTATTTTCTTTCTTTTAAAGTATTGTAAAGTGCAATAAAAATACTGATTCCGGAGATAAACATAATGCCGTAAGCGAGATATTGCATGGCTTGCAAACCAATTCCCATTAACGAAAATAACCTATTAATTTCTACTGCTGGAGAAGCCGCTTGCATTTTGGTATTTTGCGCTACAATTCTTGGCCAGGTTACAAAGCCCATTTTGTTACGGAATTTTATTAAAACCGCTGTGATTTCTCTATTTTCTTGTTGGTGTAAATTGTCCGTATGTTGGTGTTCGTCATGATGATGATGATGATGTTCGTGTTCATCACCTTCTAAGTGAACATGACCTTCTTCTCCATGAGCCGGATTTTCATCAGTTTCGTCATGATGGTGATCGTGTTCGTCACCTTCAACGTGAACATGACCTTCTTCGCCATGAGCAGGATTTTCGCTATCTTCCTCGTGATGATGATCGTGGCTCTCATGAATTTGCCAAACGGTTTCAATATTACTCAAAATTAAATTATCGACCACTTTCCCTGTTGGTGCGATGATTCCGCTAATTACATATTCGTGTTGGTCGTGCACTTCACCTTCCTCAGAATCGCCGTGAGAACCGTGAAATTTATCGCCAATTTTTAAGTTTAGTTTTTGAGCAACTTCGCTACCAATTACAACTTCCAGATTTTTTTCAAAGATTTTTCCCGAAGTTATTATTCCATTAAATTTTGTAAGATAATCGGGTGTTGTTCCTACAATCTTGAAACCTCGAAAATTATCGCCAAAAGCAAGCGGAATCGCCGTTTCTACGAAAGGATGTTTCATCCATTTTTTGGCTTCGGCATAATTAATATTTCCGGTTGGAGCATCGACTTGGTAAACCGATGACAAGATTAATTGCAACGGACTTCCTTGAGCTCCCAAAACCACATCAACCCCATCGATATTCGACGAAAATTTTTGTTCAAATTGTTCCTGAAGCAGTATCAATAAAGAAATTATCGCAACTCCAGCGGTTAACAACAAAATACTTAAAGCAGTGTTGAGCGGTTTAAACCAAATATTTTTCCAAGCTAATTTTGTAATCATTACAGTTGAATTTGATTAGAAAAACGGTTTTTCAAGCGTTGATCGTGGGTGACAATTACCAGTGATGTCGCGAAAGTTTTGGTCAATTGTTCTAACAAATCGGCAACTAAAAAAGCATTGTCGTCATCCAAACTTGAAGTGGGTTCGTCAGCCAAAAGTAATTTCGGTGCGTTAATCAACGCTCTAGCAATCGAAACTCTTTGCTGTTGGCCAATGCTCAACTCAAAAGTATATTTTTTTTGTTGGTCTTTCAACCCCAAATTTTCTAAAATATTCTGAGCTTTTTGGGTAGCTTTTTTACCGGTTGCCAACCACGAAGTCATTTCGATATTTTCTAAAACCGAGAGCGATTCTACGAAATGTGGTTGTTGTAAAATTAATCCGATGTTTTTGCCTCGAAATTGATCTAATTTTTTTTCCGAAAGTGTTTCCAAGTTTGTTTCGTCAACAAAAACACCTCCTTTTTCCGCCCGAAGCAATCCGCCAAGCAAGTGCAATAAAGTGGTTTTTCCTTTTCCGGAATTTCCAGTAATTAAAAGTGTTTCGGAAGGATTCAACTGAATGTTCGGAAATAAAAATCCGGTATTTTGGTTGTATGAAAAAGATAAATCTTGCGTTCGGATCATAGTTCTGTCGATTGCTGCCGCAAGATAACAATTTGCCTCCGAAAAATAACTGGTTTAACAGTCTGTTTTGAAATTTATTCACCTCAAAAAGTCACATTTTTCCTTCATCATTAAAGCTATAATACGATTTTTCAGTAACAATAATGTGATCTAACACAGCGATATCCATTGTTTTTCCGGCTTCGACAATTTTTTTGGTAATATTAATATCGGCATCGCTTGGCGTTAAAAGTCCCGATGGATGATTGTGAGAAATGATAATCGAAACGGCATTTTGCTCTAACGCAATTTTAAAAATCAAGCGAATATCCACAACAGTACCGGTAATTCCGCCTTTGCTCAATTGGCATTTATAAATCACTTTGTTAGAGTTATTGAGGTACAAAATCCAAAATTCTTCGTGAGGCAATTCGCCAATAATGGGTTGTAAAATTTCAAAAACCGCTTTACTGGAAGAAATTTTTTTCAGTTCCACGGATTCTTCCGCCCGTCGTCTCCTCCCCAATTCCATTGCTGCGATGATTGTGATGGCTTTTGCTTCACCAATTCCCTTAAATTCGGTGAGTTGTTTTAACGATAATTTGCCCAAAGCATTAAGATTTTCGACACTTAACAAAATGCGTTTGCTCAAACCAACCGCACTTTCATTCCGACTTCCGGAACCAATTAAAATGGCAATTAATTCGGCATCGGATAAAGCAGATTTCCCTTTGAGCATTAATTTTTCTCGAGGCTTATCGTCTTCAGCCCAAAATTTTATTGAAAACGCTGGATTCTGTTCCATGGCAAATATTTTTCTTGGTTGGCAAATAATGAATCGGTTTATTTTTCGTTCTTAAAGAAAATACTAAAATATGAAATTCGTAACAATATTGTTAATTCTTAATAGTTTTTGTTCGCTTGCGCAAAATAATTTTTCGTCAAGATTAAGCAATGCTGCTATTTTACTCACCAATTACAAAGTGGTTTACGACGGAAAATATTACAACATCAAATATCCAAATGGTGACGTGCCGAAAAACATTGGCGTTTGCACCGATGTTATCATCCGGGCTTATCGAAAATTAGGTATTGATTTGCAAAAAGAAGTTCACGAAGACATGAAAAAAAATTTTTCTTTGTACCCCAAAACTTGGGGATTAAAAAAACCCGACACCAATATCGACCATCGGAGAGTTCCGAATTTACAGGTTTTTTTTACACGATTTGGCAAAAGTTTAGGCGTTTCCGCAAAAGCTTCGGATTACAAAACTGGCGATTTAGTGACTTGGAAAATTAATGGGAAATTGCCTCACATTGGCATCGTTACCCACAAAAAATCGGCTGACGGAAAACGAAATTTAATAGTTCACAACGTTGGAGCCGGACAAGTTTTGGAAGATTGTTTGTTTAGCTACGAAATTACTGGACATTATCGGTATCAATTAGAAAATTAGATAATTAGATAATGAAAAAATCTTGCCGTTTGCTCTAAATACAACAATACTATTCGACAGATATTTTTGCGTTATAATAAAGATTTTCAAATCGAACAACTTCTTTGAGAACGCTCTTGCTTTTAATTTTCTTTTGAAAGAAATCTATTTTCTGTTCTATTTCTTTAATTCTTTCTCTACTATCCAATGTATCAATTTGATTATAAACATTTTTACTTTCAATATCTTGCACACGATCAACGAGTGCCTCAAGGAATTTTTTTTTGTCAATCACAAAATCATGTTCACTAACCTCTTGATTATCGATACGGTAAATTGAATATTCTACTTCAGCTATAAGACGCGTTTCTTGATGCGCAAAAAAAGTTCCTCCATAATTCAATAAACTGTATAAACGGTTCACATTTTGGAATAATCCTGTCAAATTATTCCGGAGTGAATCATTTGGTGCTAACTTTGAACGAACATTATAAGCGTAATCTTTATAAAGGCTATCTAAACAAGTTTCACATGTATTTTTATTCGTAAAATATTCTCGAGGACTGACAACATCCATCTTATCGCTGTCAACAAATATTTTTTCATTAGACTTTTTACATGCTATCGTAGATATGATCAAAATTACAACTGCTATCAACCTCATCTAATTCGCTAATTTTTTAATTTTCTAACCCACCATCGTTTTTACCTCATCAAAATTCAAACCGCCATAATTTCCGGAACTCATTAAAAGAAGTGCGATTTTTTCTTCGTTGAAATTCAAGCTTCGTAGAAAATTTTGAAATTCTTCAGGGTTGGTGTAAATTATTAGATTTTTGCGTTTAAAAGCCTGCTCAATTTGCTGGTACGTTACTTCTTCCAAACGCTTGGTTTTTACCGCATCTGGCGAATAGAAAACTACGGCAACATCAGCAGCATCTAATGCTCCTTCATATTCTTGCAAAAATTTTGCATCCAAACTGCTATACGTATGCAATTCCAAACAAGCAATTAATTTTCTATCGGAATATTGCTGTTTTACGGCTGTTGTAGTAGCGGAAACTTTACTTGGCGAATGCGCAAAATCTTTGTAAGCGACGGTATTTTTTGTTTCTGCAATTTTTTCCAAGCGTTTTGATGCACCTTTAAAACTGGCAATGGCTTGGTAAAAATCGGCTTCATCGACACCCATATTTTGGCAAATCCATTTGGCTCCAGCCAAATTATTTAAATTGTGGGCTCCAAAAACTTCAATTGGCATATCGCCTTCAGGAGTTTGCAGCAAAGTTGTGCCATCTTCAACGGAATATTCAGGTGTGAAATAAGGAATTTTCCGAATAGGATTCGTAGCATTTTCAGCCACTTTTTTTACTTCCGGATCATTTTCATTGTACACCAAAATACCGCCGTTTGTGATGCTTTCTACAAAAATTTCGAACTGATTGACGTAATTTTCAAACGTTGGAAAAACATTGATGTGATCCCAAGCAATTCCTGAAATCAAGGCTATATTTGGTTTATACAAATGAAATTTCGGACGACGATCAATTGGCGATGACAAATATTCATCACCTTCTAACACAATAAAATCATTTTCTTCCGTGAGATGAACCATCGTTTCAAAACCTTCCAATTGCGCTCCAACCATATAATCCACCGGAATATCGTGATAATTCATCACGTGCAAAATCATGGAAGTAATGGTAGTTTTTCCGTGCGAACCGCCAATAACCACGCGGGTTTTATTTTTCGATTGTTCGTATAAAAATTCGGGATAAGAAAAAATATTCAATCCTAATTCTTTTGCTCTCAACAATTCTGGATTGTCTTCCTTCGCATGCATTCCCAAAATAATAGAATCAATATCTGAAGTAATTTTTTCTGGAAACCAACCTAATTCTTCAGGCAATAATCCTTTTTTTTCCAAGCGAGTTTTCGAAGGTTCAAAAATCGCATCGTCACTTCCGGTAACTTTGTAACCTTTGCTGTGCAAGGCCAAAGCTAAATTATGCATCGCGCTTCCGCCAATTGCAATAAAATGTGTTCTCATTTAGATTTTAGATTTTAGACTGAAGATTTATGATTTCAAATCCACTGGTCAACTTTCTCTTAAGTTTTATTTTTTTCGTTGAACTCTTCCAGCAAAGTTTTGGCTTTTTCAGGTTGGTTCAATTTATTTTTGTACAAATCTGCCAATTTTTGGTAAGTGGTTTTCGAGCCACCAATTTCAACCGCTTTTTTGTAATTTTTTTCTGCCGAAGCATATCTTTTGAAATATTCATCGATATGGCCTTTTGAAAGGTAACCATCAACCGGAGAAATCGCCAATAACTGATTGGAAAATTTCTGTGCTTTTTTTTCGCTTCCGCCAATAATCGCGGGTAATTGCAAATATAATTCGACCAAAGCCCAACGTGCTCCAATGTGTTTGGCATCAAGCTGAATAGCTTTTAAAAAAGATTCTTCTACCTCGTCAATCATTCCTAAAGCTTTGAATTTATTGCTTTCTTTCGCCTTCATTCCTAAAGCGCCACCAAATTTGTAAACATAATTAGCGTCAGTTGGATTGGCTTTTTTTAGTTTTTCGTAAAAAACAACTGCTTCTGTCCAATTTTTTTGATGACTATGAATGTCGCCCAAATATTCAATGGATTTTAAATCTGACGGATTTTTTAAAACCAAAGCTTCAAATAATGGTTTCGCTTGCGCAAAATTCCCCTGATCGAAGAGCTTGCGGGCTTTCTCAAACGAAGTTTGACCTTGCATCGATTGAATGGCGAAAAATAAAATGACCCAAAAATATTTCATCAGCTTCTTTAGAAATTTGTCCAAAAATACGATTTAAGTAACTCGCAATAAAATTATACGGAAAAAAAACAATTATATTGCAAGGAGAAAATTTGACAAAAAAAATTTGCTTCCCAACCATTTCATCGAAAACCCACTCTTTGATAATAGTGTAACACATTTATTATGAAAAAAATTTTACTTCAGTTCCTTTTATTGTTTGCTATTTCCGCGTTTTCACAACAAAAAGAAAATCGCTGGCAAGAAGTTTTAAATTTTGAAAATGAAGGCAAAATAAAATCGGCCAATGAAGTTGTAGAAAAAATTAAAATTGACGCATTTAAACAAAAGAATGAGGCAGAAATCATCAAAACTTTTTTCTTTCAGTCGAAATATTTGATGAAATTGGAAGAAAATGCGCAGCTTCAGATTTTGGCGAATTTAGAAAATCAAAGTAGTTATTTTTCGGTTGAGGGAAAAGCTTTGTCAAACTATATTCTTGCCAATTGTTTCCAACAATATCTGGCGAAAAACAGCTATAAAATTAACCGTCCAGCAGCGGAAGGCGAGGATAAAAATGACTTTACGTTTTGGTCGGAAACAACAGTTGAAAGTAAGATTGAGGCGATTTATGAAGAAATTTTACGAGATAAAAGCTTGCATAAAATTTCCCTTGAAAAATATGAAACCATTTTTGAATTCGATTTAAAAAGTCAACTGACGGATGAAACGATTTTCGATTATGTGCTTAGAAATTACATCGAATTTCTTAAGAAAAAATCGAACAATTTTATAGAAGCTACCGATCAAACTGACGTTGTTTTTTATTCGACGGAAAATTTTTCCTCCGCTGATTTATCTTTTCTAACTAAAAAGGAAAACCAACGGATTTTTGAACTGTACCAAATCAGCGAAAAAAACGGAAATCTATTTGCTGCTTTAAATCGAGCGTTGTTTTACTTCGGAAATTCGTCAACTGCGATAGACAAAAAAAACTTACAATTGTTGGACTTTCTGGATAAATTTCAGAAAAAAACAAGAGATAACAAGTTATTGCAGAGCATTCTACTTGAAAAAGCAAGGGTTTACAATGACCGTGCTTCGCTTGACAAATTCCCAAAGGACAAAATAACTGCTGTTGCAATCTTGGATAGCATTTTGGCGATAGAAAACAGATCGAATACCTATAAAGCGGCATTTGTTTTAAAGAACGAATTGCTACAGAAACGGTTTTCAATGCAAGTTCTGAAAGAAGTTTACGAAGGCGAAAACAGTCGTGCGTTCATAAATTTCACCAACATTGATAGCGTGACAATCCGCTATTTTTCTGTGGGAAAAAATTTTGACCTTGACAAAAGACCTGCCGTTCGTGACAGCATTCTCAGAAATTTTATAGCTACAAAAAAAACGGCTTACGTTGTTTCGAGAAAATTGCCTGAAACAGCTGATTATTTCCAACATTCAACTGAAATCCTTCTTCCTAAATTAAAAAAAGGAACTTATTTGATAATTGCGGATGTTCCTGGGATAAAGTTGAACCGTCAAGCGTATTCGTTTGTAACCTGTAGCTCGATTTTTGCGAGCCACTACTCCAAACGAAATCAGGATGTGATAGAAGTTGTCCATCGCGAAACCGGAAAACCAATTGCTGGAGCGAAAGTAAAATTGGGAACGAAGACCGCAAAAACAAACAAATTTGGGCAGGCTTTTTTCACAAAAGCAAAAGCAAAAAACAATAGAAACGAAACCGCAAACGCGTTGATTTCTTTCGAAAAAGATTCGTTGAAATTTAATTTTTACCAACAGTTTCGAACTGATTATTCGGAAGATCAGGAAAATCACAAGGGAAAAGTGAATCTGTATTTGGATCGTGCCATTTATCGTCCCGGACAAACAGTTTACGGAAAAGGAATTTTATTTGAAACAAAAAACAGTGTTTCGGCGGTTGTCCCCTTTACCACTGTTTTCGTAACTATTGAAGATCCTAACGATGAAGAAATTAAAACTTTTGAAGCAACTACGAATGAGTTTGGATCGTTTGTTTTTGAATTTGAGAGTCCGAAAGGAATCTCCGGAGATTACTCCATTTCCGTTGAAGAGCCTGACGATTACGAGAAAGACCCTAGCTACAATAAACGAAAGGAAGAACATCCGTTTTGGGACAATGCAGATTTTGAATATTCAACTATTTCTTTTAGCGTGGAGGAATACAAACGACCTACTTTTGAAGTGAAATTCAATCCATCAACCGAAATTTTTCAGTTGGAAAAAGAAGCGTTTGTCACCGGAAACGCAAAGGCTTTTTCAGGAAGCAATGTTAGTAATGCGAAAGTTACCTACAAAGTAAAACGACAAACTCGGGTTATGTTGCGATATTATGACAGTTCCGAAATTATTGCCGAAGGAGAAACGCAAACCGATGCAAATGGGGATTTCAAAATAAATTTTGTGGCAAGCATTGAAAAAGTAGAAGATAAAAATGATTTGCCCACTTTTAATTATTCAATTGAAGCTGATGTAACGGACATCAATGGGGAAACGCGTAAAAACGAAACGCAAATCAATCTTGGGTATCACGCGATAAATTTGTCCCTTATAGTTCCAGAAACAATTTATGATGACAAGGCAATTTTAAGCGTAAATTCGACCAATTTAAACGGCAGTTTTACTTCAACCGACGGAGAAATTTCGATTTATTATCTGTCTGAAATTCGAAATAAATTCAAATCAAGTTTTTATTCTAAGCCAGACAAGCCGCTAATTTCCGAAGAAGAATTACGACGGCTGTTTCCATACGAAGAATTTTTATCAGATGAAAAAACTGAGCAACTTGTTTATTCCCAAAAATTTACCACAACGAAAGAACAGAAATTTAAATTGGACAGTTTGGCTCAATTTAAAAACGGGAACTATCGAATTGTTTTTAAAACAACCGATTCAAATGGCTACGAGATTAAAGACGAAAAACAGTTTAAGGTGTTGAAAAACATTGATTACAATCCTAATAGATTACTGAAACTAACACACGTAAATCCAAATTCGGTTGATGACAATTTTGTAAGAGTAAAAATCAACTCTTTCGTACCAGAATTGTTTGTACAACTAAACATTTCACACAACGAAAAAAATACCGAAATACCCGTGTATTTAATTAATGGCGAAGCAATTGTAAGTATTCCCATACAAAGGCGTTCAAGCGTGAACATCGATGCGTTTACGGTTTTTGACAATGATTCGGAACGAGGTAACTTATTCATCGATTTACGAAAAAACGAGCCAAAGCTAAAAACCGAAGTCATTACATTTAGAAATAAATTTGAGCCTGGTTCTAAAGAAACTTGGAGTTTTAAGCTATCTGAACTCAATAAAAAGGTAGAAGCTGAAGTGTTAGCGTCTATGTATGACAGTTCTCTTGACCAATTTACAACGGACAATTGGAACGATTTTTATGTACGAAATTATTCGAATGGCGGAATTTACCGATACTACGATTATCAATTCAATACCTACATTGATCTCTTTCAGCGAATGAATCTGCCTCAATTTAAAATTAATACTGAAAAAGCAGAAATGATTTGGTTTGGTTTCGATTTTGCTTCAGTTCACACACCAATTAACAGAAAATACGCTGAAAATGTGCTAAAAACGAAGTTGCCAAAAAACGTACGAACGGTTTCAGGAATAGTTTCAGATGCTTCCGGACTACCATTGCCTGGAGCGAATGTTAAGATTTCTGGAACAATCAGAGAAACTCAAACCGATTTTGATGGATTTTATGAAATTGAAGCGCTGCCAAACGAAAAAATTATTTTTGAGTTCATTGGGATGAAATCACAAGAAATTTTGGCCACAAACAGTTATTTGAATGTTTCTCTCGAAGAAGATTCAATGGCTTTGGATGCTGTTGTCGTAGAAGGCTATCGTTCGACTACAAAAAAAGCGAGTATGGCTGCTGTCACAACTGTCGCATCCCAAACTTATGAGGGTCGACCAAATGCAGATTTTTTACAAGCGTTGCTGGGACAGATTCCGGGGTTACAAATTACCTCTGGTTCTGGACAACCAGGAAGTAATACACAGATTATTTTACGTGGAGTTGGAAGTGCAAACAAAGAAGCTCAACCTTTAATTGTTATTGATGGTGTTCCTCTAAATGAAGACGCACTTAGGAAATTAAATCCAGAAGATATTTTGGAGTTTCAGATATTAAAAGATGCCAAAGCAACCGCCATTTACGGAAATCGTGGTGCCAACGGAGTTGTCGTAATCACTACAAAATCCACTAGAGAAACTTTAGCGAAGGTACAAACAAGAAAAAATTTCAACGAAACCGCCTTCTTTTTCCCGCAGATGAATACGGACAAAGACGGCAAAATAGAATTTACCTTTACCAGTCCCGAAGCATTGACTTCTTGGAAATTCCGAATGTTTTCTCACACTAAAAAACTTGCATCAGGCTATTTAGAATTATCGGCGATTACGCAGAAAGAATTGATGGTAACTCCAAATTTCCCAAGATTTCTTAGAGAAAACGACACTATTTATGTTTCGGCAAAAATTGCCAATCTTTCAGCCGAAGCAAAATCAGGAATGGCAATGTTGCAGCTTTTTGATGCAACAACGATGCAATCTGTTGATACAAAAACCCTAAATATCGAGAATGTCAAAAACTTCGAGATGCTTTCCAATGGAAATGCCGTAGTTTCTTGGAAGATTTTTGTGCCTGAAGGTTTACAAGGTCTTCAATACAAAGTGGTTGCGAAAGCCGGAGATTTTTCTGATGGAGAAGAAAACATACTTCCCGTTTTAAGCAATAAAATTTTGGTGACAGAATCGTTGCCTATTTTTGTTTTACCCGAAAGCGAGAAAAGTATCACGCTGAAAAACCTTAAAGAAAATAATTCTTCCACATTAAAAAATCATCAACTTACGTTTGAATACACCTCGAACGCCACTTGGCTTGCGATTCAATCACTTCCGTATTTAATGGAATATGAACACGAATGTGCGGAACAAACTTTTGCAAAATATTTCGCAAACGCGCTTGCACATGAAATTTTGGAAAGTAATCCTAAAATAAAATCCGTAATGGAAACGTGGCTGAACAATAACACGAAGCCTTCAAAACTGCTTCAAAACGAAGAATTAAAGTCGATTTTAATGGCTGAAACACCTTGGCTTCTGGATGTTTTGGACGATGAAACTCAGAAAAAGCAAATCGCACATCTTTTTAATTCGACTAGAATAAACCAGCAAAAAGAGGAACTTCTATCCAAATTGAAGAAAATGCAGAATGCTTCAGGTGGATTTCCTTGGTTTGAAGGTGGTTCAGACAATGTACAAATCACAAACCACATCGTTTCGGGACTTCTCCATCTTCAAAAATTTACAGGTGACAAAAATTCCGATTTCAACAACATCATTCAAAACGGGATTGGATTTCTCGACCAGTCGTTCTTGGCAAAAAATCGAACAAAAGAAAAAATCAAATTCGTTGCCAATTATGATGCTGTGAATTATTTGTATACCCGAAGTTTTTTTACCACGAGAATGCCGCTTTCAAAAGAAAACAATGATCTGGTTGAATTGGCAATTGCTGAACTTCAAAAAAATTGGCTTGAATTGTCACTGAACGAAAAAGCCATGACAAGTCTTGCTTTATACCGTTTTGGAGATGAAAAAACGCCAAAAAAGATTCTGGAAAATTTACGTCAAACTGCTTCTAACAACAAAGATTTCGGAATGTATTGGATCGAAAACAAACCGGGTTGGCGATGGAACACCGCTCCAATCGAAACGCAATCACTTATTATTGAAGCATTTGCGGAAATCGAAAACGATCTTGAAAGTGTGGAAGCTTTAAAAGTTTGGCTCTTAAAAAATAAACAAAATAAAAATTGGGGTACTACGAAAGCGACCACATTGGCTGTACTTTCTTTGGTGACGCAAGGGAAAAATTGGGTTGATGCAACTGTTTCGCCGAGAATAAAGTTTGGGAATGATGAAAAACTGACTGAAAAATTATCGGAAGCGAAAGTTGAAGCCAACACGGGTTATTTCAAAATAAATTATAAAGCCGACGAAATTGACCAAAATTTGGCAACGGTGACTATTGAAAACACATCGTCAGTTCCGGGATTTGGCGGAATTTATTGGCAATATTTTGAGAATTTAGATAAGATACAATCCAACGAAAGTCCGTTGGTGATTGACAAAGAATTATTTCTAAAAAAAGTTGTAGAAAATGAAACCAAACTTATAAAAATTTCTGCTGAAACGCCGCTTAAAACAGGCGATTTGGTAACCGTTCGGCTTTTGATTTCAGCTTCTGAAAATGTTGATTTTGTTCATTTAAAAGATTTACGAGCTTCTTGTTTTGAACCTGTTGACGTACTATCTTCAAGAAAAAGGCAAAATAACCTTTCATTCTATCAGTCTACAAAAGATGTTGCCACACATTTTTTCTTTGACCAAATCAGAAAAGGAAATTACGTCCTTGACTACGAACTTCGGGTAAACAATGCCGGGACTTTTGCCAGCGGAATTAGCACCTTGCAAAGTATGTACGCTCCAGAATTTTCCGGACATTCCAAAGGAAGTACTGTTCAGGTAAAGCCATAAAAAAATCCGCTTCTCTCGAAGCGGATTTCCTTTGATTATCAAGAAATAAAAATTATTTCGCAATTGTCATTTCGTCTACAATGTGTTTTGCACCGGCAAATTTATCGATGATAAAAAGTACGTAGCGAATATCAACATTGATGGTTCTTTGCAAGTTTTTGTCGAAAATAACATCCCCAGCCATTGCTTCAATGTTACCATCAAAAGCAAGTCCAATCAATTCGCCTTTTCCATTCAAAACCGGTGAACCAGAGTTTCCTCCTGTAATGTCATTGTCAGACAAAAAGTTAACCGGAAGGTATCCTGCTTTGTCCGCATAACGACCGAAATCTTTTTTGTCATTCAATTCAATTAGACGTTTTGGAAGGTCAAATTCTTGATCGTTTGGCTTGTACTTTTTAATCGTTCCTGCCAAAGTTGTATAGTTATTAATTTTGGCATCGTTTCTTTGATCAGCTGGCAAAGCACGAACTTTTCCGTAAGACAAACGCAAAGTTGAGTTTGCATCCGGATATTTGATGTCGGCTAATTTACTTTCTCTCAAACCTTCCACTAACAAACGGAAAGATTTTTGGTAATCGTTTTCTAATTTCGCCAACTCGTCCGATTTTGCTCTGTAAGCCGTTAATAAGCTGGTTGACATTTGGTACAATTTATCAGCTTTTAAAACCTCCAAGTTTGGATTTTTTGCGAAAGCGTCTAATTTTTCTTTAGAAGTAAAAATGCTGGTTGCAAATGCATCATCCACAAATTTAGAAAAATCACCACCGTTGATTTTTGCTTGTTCAGCAATAAAAGTCGGCAACGGATAACCTGCTTTTTTCACATATAAATTCAATTCATCCACCAAAACATCACGCTCTAAAGGCAAGTGCATAGTTTCGAACATCCCGTCGATTTGCGCTTGAATTCTTGGCATTACTTCTGCTTTTTTAGCATCATTTTGCGAAGCTAAATATTCAAAAGCCTGACCTAAACTTGATGGAGCCGCAGCAAAAGCGCTGTTTCTCAAAATGCTGATTAGGTAGTTGTCATGACGTGATTTTTCGTTTGTAGCCGCATAATATTTGTTGATGTTGGTAATCACATCACCATATTTTGCTTTATTTTCGGGTTTGTTAGCCCATTTGTCAAATTCAGCTTCAGTTTTAGCTTTGGTTTCAGCAGTTCCAAATTTTGTCAAAGCGTCAATCATCCCTTGACGGTTTTTCCAGTAATTGGCAACCGATGCATAGTTAGAAGCATATTTTAATCTTACCGCATCACTTTGGTCCATGTGTTTTTTCATGGCGTCCATACCTACTTTAGAACCTTCAACCCAAGCAGGATAAGCGAATTTTACGTTTTGCTCGATTCCACCAGCCGGCATCCAACGGTTGGTTCTTCCCGGATAACCCAAAATCATAGCAAAATCATTTTCTTTCACGCCTTTCAAACTTACAGGCAAATGGTGTTTAGGCTTTAACGGAACGTTGTTAGCCGAATATTCTGCAGGATTTCCGTCTTTGTCAGCATATACTCTAAACAAAGAAAAATCTCCGGTGTGACGAGGCCATTCCCAGTTGTCAGTATCTCCACCAAATTTTCCAATATTTTCCGGTGGCGTTCCCACTAAACGAACATCTGTAAAATCTTGGTAAACAAAATAATAGTACTCATTCCCTTGGAAAAACGGACGTACAGAAACTGTGTATTTTCCACCACCGTCGTTTTCTTTTTGGATCAATGCAATTTCCTGATTGATTGCTTTTTCGCGTTCAGCTTCCGTCATTTGGTTGTTTACCTTCGACAAAATTCTTTTCGAAACATCGTCCATTCTCACAAAAAATCGAACGTACAAAGACTCCGGTTTTAACTCTGCTTTTTTGTCTTTTGCCCAAAAACCATCGCGCAAATAATTGCTCGTAGGCGAAGAAAGTTCCGCAATGGCATCATAACCACAGTGGTGATTGGTTAAAACCAAACCTTCTTTAGAAACAATTTCAGCCGTACAACCTCCGTTAAACTGCACAATTGCATCTTTAATACTCGAGTTGTTAATGCTGTAAATTTCCTCAGCCGTAAGCTGAAGACCCATTTTTTGCATGTCGCGGTGGTTTAAACGCTCAATAAACATTAAAAACCACATTCCCTCATCGGCCTTAACGCTCGTTGGCACCAGCATTACCGCCATAATCAGGGATAAAATCACTTTTTTCATGTAGATAAAATTTTAAAAATAGTTTTTTGCTAAAGCATTAGTCCACCAACATTTAAAAATGTTACAAACCAATTCAAAAATTAGCGATGCGAAGATACTTTTTTAAACCGTCAAAAACGTTTTCGACAAAGATTTACAATAAAAATTAACGTTTATTTTTGAATTTCGTTTGGGCGTTTCCCAATTTACCGCCCAAGTGTAATCAAGAAATAACCTGCTAAAATTGGGTCGGGCCTTCGCCCACTCGCTGTTTTTTTTGGCTCCACTTCGTTACACCAAAAAAAACGAGCTCAAACAAAGGCTCAACCCCTAACGCGTCAAGGAGTTGGGAGGTTGGGAGTTTACAATAGAGAGATTTTAAACTTCACAGGTTTTTAAAACCTGTTAATTTTTTTTTACACTTTAAAAAAGGGAAAGTGTAGGTTTAAAAACAGCTAAACGACATTTTGAGAATTGAAAAAGGCGACTTAAAAAATTTTGTTTTACTATAAATTTTAACGTTTTTAACAAAGTGGGATAAAACATAAAGTATCCATAAGGAAGCCATGGCTTTGAGTGGGAGATGTCCCGTCCTAAAATAACTATACAGGTTAATGAATAAATCCTGTTATAATTATACAAATATAATTTTTAATCCTAAATCCTCTATACAGCTGATTTAAATGTTTACTTCGAAAACCGTTGTGATTTATTTTTAAAGTTTATTATTTTCATAATTAATACCAGCTCCTGTCATTTAAAGGTCTTCACAAAAACATCAAAAAAATTTATGTAGTCTCGACCGACGGCCAAAAATGAGAAAATTATAAAAGAAAAAAGCGGACTAAAAGTCCGCTCCCTTGTAATGTCCACACCAAGGAATTAGCCGAGGGTCTAACTACACTGTAAATATACAAAAAACATCCTACAAACCACAAATACCTGATTTTTTTTAGCGATTGTAAAAGATTGTCGTGAATTACTTTCAAAAATTATTATCTTCGTGATTAATCGCAACTATATATGGGTAAGTACAGGCTAACAGATTGTTGTGAATTGCTTTCAAAAATTATTATCTTCGTGATTAATCGCAACTTGGAATTCCGCAGATAACCCAAACAAAGCGTTGTGAATTGCTTTCAAAAATTATTATCTTCGTGATTAATCGCAACCTTTTACTTAATTCCGTATTCAATTTGTCAGTTGTGAATTGCTTTCAAAAATTATTATCTTCGTGATTAATCGCAACTTATTTAGCTTATGAAAGCGTTCCGAAATAGTTGTGAATTGCTTTCAAAAATTATTATCTTCGTGATTAATCGCAACCAATTTATTAACATGGCACATTCAGTTTACGTTGTGAATTGCTTTCAAAAATTATTATCTTCGTGATTAATCGCAACTGTCGGATTCAAAAAGGTATATAGCTAAACGTTGTGAATTGCTTTCAAAAATTATTATCTTCGTGATTAATCGCAACCGGACGAATATTTGGATTGCTTAACGGCTAGTTGTGAATTGCTTTCAAAAATTATTATCTTCGTGATTAATCGCAACGGTCCGATGCCTGAGTTCTCAATCTCTGTAGTTGTGAATTGCTTTCAAAAATTATTATCTTCGTGATTAATCGCAACAACGCAATCCCTTTATGTTAAATCAATACCGTTGTGAATTGCTTTCAAAAATTATTATCTTCGTGATTAATCGCAACAAGAAATTATTTTTAGAAATATGGAATTGCGTTGTGAATTGCTTTCAAAAATTATTATCTTCGTGATTAATCGCAACTTGTGGTTAAATGTTCTACTTTCGGAACGTGTTGTGAATTGCTTTCAAAAATTATTATCTTCGTGATTAATCGCAACTTAGAGTTTTTCAAAAGATTTAACGAATTAGTTGTGAATTGCTTTCAAAAATTATTATCTTCGTGATTAATCGCAACGATGCACTTCAAGTACACGTTGCGGGCGATGTTGTGAATTGCTTTCAAAAATTATTATCTTCGTGATTAATCGCAACAAGGCTTTAGATGTACATCAGTACATTATTGTTGTGAATTGCTTTCAAAAATTATTATCTTCGTGATTAATCGCAACCCATTGAAGAAAAAATGGAACGGGTTATTAGTTGTGAATTGCTTTCAAAAATTATTATCTTCGTGATTAATCGCAACATAAATAAAATTACTTATATTTGCCATGTAGTTGTGAATTGCTTTCAAAAATTATTATCTTCGTGATTAATCGCAACTCATGTATTTAAATCCGCCGACCTGCTTTAGTTGTGAATTGCTTTCAAAAATTATTATCTTCGTGATTAATCGCAACGATTTTTTCAGCATCCGCAAATGCATCTGCGTTGTGAATTGCTTTCAAAAATTATTATCTTCGTGATTAATCGCAACGTATTTAAAATACTCGATTGCATATTTACGGTTGTGAATTGCTTTCAAAAATTATTATCTTCGTGATTAATCGCAACACAAATCGCAATGCTCTAACCAATCGGAGTGTTGTGAATTGCTTTCAAAAATTATTATCTTCGTGATTAATCGCAACGCCTTCGCCTGTACGCCCGCTTGCGTTGTGGTTGTGAATTGCTTTCAAAAATTATTATCTTCGTGATTAATCGCAACCTCAAAAAATAACCTTCTGAAATTCAGAAGGTTATTTTTGTTTTTAGAAATTTAAATTTAGAATAATTCTAGTTGCTGGACTCCTGTTTTGGGTGTTTCTTTGTTTCTGGCAAAAAAGATTTCTATGTCACCGAACTGTTTGTCAGTGATACTCATGATAGCAACTTTACCAGCTTTTGGCAGCAGATTTTTAACTCGTTTTATATGAACGTCCGCATTTTCCCGACTGGGACAGTGCCTGACATACATAGAAAACTGAAACAATGAAAACCCGTCGTCCAGCAGGCTTTTGCGGAACCGGCTGGCGTCTTTCATCGCCGATTTTGTATCGGTAGGTAAGTCATATAGTACCAAAACCCACATAATTCGGTAGGCATTAAACCTTTCGGCGTTCATAGTAGTTCAGGATAAGAGATCAATCGTCTTTCACCGGTATAACATTTGTACAGCGAGGATGCAGTCGTTTTCACCGCAACTAAAACAGGTCTTGTTTTACCGCCAATTCTCACATCTTTGGTGGCAATCTGCAGAACGTGTGCTTTAAATTCTTTCGTTAATTCTTCCTGTTCAGGATTTATTTTAAGCCAGTTCATGACCAATAAATCCACAAACGGTCTGTAGGGCTCCATCAAATCGTCTGCAAGACAGTAGGGATTGTATTTATTTTTATGAAAAATTCCAAGCACAGGTAACAGTCCGGTTTCTACAATAGCTCGGGCAACAATACTTCTCAGAACGGCGTAACCAAAATTGAAAAACTGATTCGGTGAATCTCCAAAACGCTGTCTTAAAAAATCAAGACTGATCAGATATTTCCAGTAATGTTGAGCAGCAATCCCTTCCATATTGGTAATATCACCGCTTTTCACGTTGCTTTGATAGTCCAGCATCGGCTCATAATAATTCCCTAACCTCAGCAAAACTTCTTTCTGATTTTCTATTTTACACTCAATGGTTTGTTTCCAAAGCTGTTTTTTAAGAGGCTCACTGGCTTCCAGTTGATCTTTTACGCGATCTGAATGTTCTGTATGTCCGTACAACGGCAGCATAATTCCGTGTGGCAAGTGATGACTGTCACAACTCACGACCACAACATTATTTCCCATCATCTTCTGTATCAAGTTATGCGAAATCGTAATCTGAAAATGATCCAGCATCAACAGCCCCAAATCTTCCACAGGAACACTCCCCTTTTCGGTTTTGGTTTCCGGACAGAGAATTTTCATCTGCTCATCTTTGAGTTTGAGGTATGCGGGATTGCCGATGTAGATGGAGCGGGTGATCATAATTATTTAGTTTTAATATTCTCCTATATCAACTATTTTACCTAAATGGTTCAGTCTTATTTTTAAAATATCTCTAATTCCATTTAATCCTTCCCTTTTCCAAGTAGTCCCTTTCAATGTTGAATTATCCTCAACTGTTGTTTCTAAGTGATGTCTAAAAAAATAATCTTTTATTGTGAACTTTTGAACCCTAAACATATTCTTAGAAATCAGACCTAAATTCTTTTTATCAAACAAATCGATTTCTTTTGGATTAAAATCCTCTGATGGAAACAAAAACATTTCGTTTTGCTTCATTGTAAAAAGAAACTTCCATCCTAAACTTTTGTTCAAATCTTTATCTATAATTGAAAGTCCTTGATTTACTCTTTCTACAGCTTCATACAAACTCACTACCCTTTCTTGTAAGTTACCAGCCTCATCTTCGTAAATAGCAAACCATTTTTCTTTTCCAATACTTTTGTAATTAGATTTTCAATATTTGAAATCACTTTGTGTTGCTTGTGATTCTCATCTTTTCTTGCATTTAGATGATTCAGATATTGAATATGATTATGAGTGGTAAATGCAACCGTCAAAGCATCCATTGCGTGGTGACGATGGTCATTTCTTTTAGTCCAATCTATGATTCTTTGTTTTTCTTCTCCTTTAGAGTTAATAACCGTTTCTGTCAAACCTAATTTTCTGTACTTTTCCAGATTAAGTTCTTTCAATGTGTTCACAAGATTCCAATCTTCACGGAGTTTATCTGTGATTCTTCCTGTTGTAGGTACTACTGAATTGGTAATTTCAAAAAGAATTTCTTTAGCTTTTTTGGCAATATACTGTGTGTTGCGCAAATCTCTTTCAATAAAACCATCTCCAATATCGATACCTTTCTTCTGAAGTTTTTCATACTTTGCCTTTGTAATTCCACCTTTATCATAGAGTTCTTTTATAAGGTTGAGGAATTTTTCTAATCTTTCTTTCCCTTTGATTTCAAGGTAATCAAAAGCAGTAAAATTTCCTTTATCAAGGTTCGCACCTCTTGGAACTAAAACTTTATTAGAAAAACTGTCATCGAAGAATCTGGACTGTGGAATAATATGGTCGATGTCATATTTCTCCGTGAATATATTATCTTTTTCAATTTTAGTATCAGTGTATAAATCTTTAAAGCCATTATTTGCTAATTCTAAATACAATTTATACCGAATAAGATCACTTCTCGAAGGCGACTTTATCCCAAATTCTCTCTGCAAAACTTCAGCATATTTCTGATGAAGTAAAGTTGCTTTGCTAATTTCAGAAGTCATATTTGCACGCTCTTCTGCATTATTTTTCAATTCACGTGCGAGTTCTATTCTTATTTCGTCTGGTCTTCCATATTCTTTAGATACTTCATTGACAAGATTTATCATTTGGTTCAAAATCTTTTCAACTACAGGATTTCTCAAAGAATTTTTAGGAAGAATCTCCAATTGCTCTTTCAATACTCTGTTTTCAAGCTGTTCTTTTGTCAATGAATTTTTGGAATGATTATAACCTGCCAGATTACAGGCATCACTGTATTTGTGTTCCTTAATATACGTGAAAATCTTTCGCATAGCTTTAGAACTTAAACTTCCATAGTCCTGAGAGAAACCAATTTCAGCCAAAACTTTAGAATGCTCTTTTTTAAAACCAAATTTTCTCTCTAAAAGCTCGTACAATTTTTCATTACCAGATGGAGAATCATCGCCTTCATAGGAATATAGCAAATGCCAAAGCTGATAAAAACTTTGCTTTTCAAAATCACTTCCATCTAATTCTGGATTAAAATTTAATATAGAAACATCAATCCCTAATTCTGATAATTTTTCACTGACAAACTCTTTTATAACTGTAGCAGAAGAATGAATTTTAGAAACTTTTATCTCATCATCAATAGTTAGTTTAAATTCTTTTGGAAATTGTATTCTTTCATTAGCAATGATTTTCAGGAAGGCGGTGTAAAGATTTTCATTGGTATTATTACCTTCAATATCTTTAAAATTTGTTTTCCATTCTTTACCAGAATAGCCAACAATATCCAAAACATCTTTTGCAGAAAGTCTTCCTTTGATATTAACTTCATCAAAAATGGATTGTTTAAAATCTAAGTCGATTGGAAAAATATCTTTAGTTTCTACATTTTGAAATTGTAAATTATTAAGAACCTGCCAGATTTTAAACTCCTGAAATAACGGAGACGACTTTGGAGCTACCTTTAAACCAACTGTTTTCTTTTTAGTTTTTCCGTTTTCTGTAATTTCTATTTCTCTGTTTTCAAATTCACAAATACTGATTAACCCCTTTTGAGATTTGAGTTTCCTTTGATAAAAAATAACAATATCACGGATTTCTTCTTTTAATTCCTTCGTTAATTCTTGATGATATTTTGCTTGAGTTTCCCAAATCTTTTCAAACTCATCTAAATAATCCTGTCTGTAAAACACCTGATTTTTCAGCTTTGTATGTGGATTTGCTCTAAGTTGTTGAAATAGATATTCGCCAACCGTCTGATTATTGAAATATAATTCTTTACTTCTATCACTAATGGCTCCAAGATAACCACTGGAATTGTTAAGGTTACTGTTAATCTCCTGAAGAATGATAGCTAAGCTTTCAAAATCCAACTGTTTTTTAACAGCTTCGCTTCTCCAAAAGTATCTTTCTACCTTTTTCTCCTCCATCGTACCAACTTGTTTGCTACCAACAAGAGAAAACGGCTCTTTCAAAATTGCCCAAGTCGCATTTTTATTTTTGCCTTGTAGCTCTTTATAAAGATTATCTGTTAATATTTCTGAATAATATCGTTTTTGAAAATCCCAAACCTTATCAAATTCTGCCTGTAAATCTGAACGATAAAAATCCGGTAATTGTTTTTTTCCTTCTGATAAAAGTTGGTAAGAATATTCTCCAGGTGTAAGATTTTCTTCATATAATTTCTTGGCAACAGCCATTCCGTCAACAATCTGACCTTCATCTTCGTTCTTGACTTTCCTACTGCTTTTGTAACCTCTTTTTTTATTGATAAGAAGTAACACTCTTGCAAATTCAGACAATTCAATTCTTTCTTTAGCTGAGATTGCTCTTATCTCTTGAGTCTGAAAAGTTGAATTTTTCCCAACCTCAGTTAGTAAGTCAGCATCTTTAATAATATTATTCTTCTGTAAAACATCAATAAGGTTTTCCCTTCTTAATTTGAATCTTTGAAGATTTCTCCTTGCACTTCTGGCTAATGTTCTGCTGGCATTGGTAGTGATTGGCTTACCTTTTTCAAAATTAATTTGCTCATCAACAGTCAAAGGATTCACACGAACACCCAGCTTAATGATTTTATTATTCTCTGAATTTTTCTCATCTTCTTGCACAAAAGCCCATCCAATAGATGAAACTCCTAAGTCTAATCCAAGTATTTTTTTAATCATAATTATTGAGTTTTTTGAAATTGCATAAAAATAAACAGAAAAAAAATGATACAATTACGGTTTCCCGTAAACAGAAATAAAAATATTTATCCTATATTTGCATCAATAATTTTGAAAGCAATTCACAATAAGGATTATTCCGTTGTGAAAACATTTAGAGCCTCGACTATCTTCGGGGCATTTTTTTGTCTAAGTGTTTTGTAAATACTTTCGTATCAATTATAAATAATGAAGAAAACATTCAAGGCGGGGCAACTCGCCTTTTTTTATTTGGTATTTTTCTAAGCGCAAAACTTTATTGCTCATATCCATCCTTCTTGAAGTCTATCTAATCAGTTCATAACCAATAATGAGAATTGCCATAGCATCGGATTCGTACCTCGAAAAAACGCATAAGACTACCTTTCACAAAACCCATAATTTCCTCGGAATGACAGAGTTTGCACAAATTTTGAAAAAGTTAGGAGTTAAAGTTTTTTTAAATTAATTATACCAGTAATCACTACTAATTGGATATCCCGCAATCTCAAAAGCTTCAAGAATTGGCTTTCGTAAAGTATAATTATCATCGGGATTTTTGTGCAATTCGGTGAAAAACAAATCGGTAAAATGTGACGTGGTTTCTATAATGTCGCCTTTTTGGTTTTTGATGATTTGGGTTTCTTTTACTGCTTTTTTTTTGGCTATAAAAATTACATTTTTGTCTTTTACAAATGCATTTATGTCTTTTAAGTGAACAGCCCGTTTAATGAACATTATTTTATTAGGATCGTCATAAACCGCTTTATGTTCAAACGTTAAGGTGTCGTTTTGGACTTTAAATGGTGACACCAAAACAGGCTTAGTGGTTTCATATTCATCATAAAATCCTTGTTCAAATTCAAAATGTTCGTTGAGTAGTTTTACAATTTCACCCGTTTGGGCAAAAGAAAAATGCGTGGAAAGTAATAGCATTATAACGAAGACTGATTTTGGCATAAGATATTTTTTAGCGATTAATCCAATTCTTTGAGTAGCTTCGGAATGTTGTTTTTCAAATAAATCACTTCCGAATCAGCGTTGGTTTCAGCGAGGTCATTTTTATATAAAATAGCCGATTGAAGGATGAGATTAAAAGAACGGATGAGTTCTTCAGCTTGTTCGTGGCTTTTCGTACGACGGATGTTTCGTTCAAAAATTTCTCGTTGGTCGATTCCAACACGAATCAATTGTTGCATTTTTAAAATCTTTGCTTTTTTTGATTTCTTAGACAACACTGTTTGCTTAATTTCTGACAAATAATTTTTTACTATAACTATACTATCGTTACCTTCTTGCGCCTGAAGTTGCGCACAAAAAATTAAAAGAATGACGATTAGCTTTTTCATAAGTTGTTTTTATTCTGCTTAAAATCTCGTTTTTCTTTTTTCAATCGCGCTACTTTATTGTTCTTTTCGTTTTTATCTTTATCAGATTTGAAGTACATGCAATTTCTTGCCAATTGAGAACCTTGCCTGACCATGATTCCGTTGTATGGGCAATATTCTAAACCGCAATTGTGTTTGGAATAAACCCCGAAATTGCGGTGTTTAATTCTTTTATCGCTCAGTATTTGTTGCTGGTTTTCTAGTATTGTTTTCCAACGTTGCCTTTCTTCCTGCTCTGTCATTTCTTCTCCTAAGGTCAATACTTTCAGGTAGGTGTCGGGATCTTTGAGTTGCAAGAAATCGAATGTTTTCTGAAAATAGATATTCGCAAAATTCCGAATTTCAATCAATTCTTCTACATTCAAGAATTCATTTTCCAACAAAGAACGGTACAACCCTAATGTATTGAAATCAGAATATTGCTTGTGATTTTCAATGAAATACAAGTATTCTGATTTTTGAAGTTGGTTGAAAGGTTTGGTTAGTTTCATATTTCAATAATTTATCCAATCATATCTTTCAACATAAGGTTTTTCATCAGACTGCAATTTTAAAACTACTGAATACCATTTTTCATTTTTGTAGTTAAAAGGATTTATGTTTAACTGGATACGGTGATACTCATAAGTACTATGCTCTGGTAATTTTTTTCCTAAAAGAGTTGTTTTGGTTAAATCAACTTCGTGCAGGAATTTATAATTACCATAATTATCTGTTTCTGGTTTTTTATCTTGAAAACGCTCATCAAGATTATTTAACAATTCTTTTTTTAACTCTTCCACTTTTTGTTTTGCTTCCTCCTCGTCTTTTGTGATCAATATTGTGTAATCAATATCTTTAATTCTTGAAAGTTCTCCGAAATAGTACTCGGTGATTGCATTAAAATAGCTTGCATAGGGAGTTGCGTTTTTAAAGTAACTTTTGTAATCTAAGTAGGCTTTGTCAATTTTTCGTTTTTTTATTTTATACAATTTCTTTATGCTTTCATCAAGAGGTAGAGCATCTTCTATTGTTAATCCCCATTTTACGCCTTTATTATATTTTTTTAAAAATGATTGAAGAAATTCAGCCTGTCTATTATAATCCTCTTCCAACAATTTTCCTTCATAAGCCAAAACCGATTGTGGGTACTTTTGGTAAAATTCGTAAGGATTCATTTTATGAAATTCCTGCCAGTGCTTTTCCCAATCTCCATTGTTTCTTATCAACCCTTTTTCTATTTTTAAAAATGAAATTATTTCATAAAGCGTTGAGAACATTTTATCACGGTCAGCATCTGAATTAGTGTGAAAACCAATTGCATCGGCTTTTGCTGTATTAACCCTACCGTTTCCATAGACTTGCATCGTAAGAGAGTTTTCAGGAAAAACCACATAAACAATATTATTGTCCTCAAAGATTCCTTTAGCTTTACTGAAATCGATATCCTCCGTTAGCGCAACAAATTCTTGTCCGTCTTTTTTTAAATTAAAAGAACACGAAGCCAGTTTATCGCTATAATAAATTTTGGTATTATCTTTTGGAAACGTTACATCAAATTCGTCTGATTTTAAACCAGTTTTTTTCATCTGTAATTCCGAAATGGTTTTTGATTTTTCTTCAAACCATTCATAGGAAAGTATAGGTTCTTTTTGGGCGAATGCAGTGTTGCCAATTATAAAAAACAACAATAGCGTAATATATTTTTTCATTGTTTTATTTTTAAGGTACAAATGATTTAAGGTGCTTTACGTTATCTCTCACTCCCCTGGTAAGATTATAAGATACTGCGAGAAAAACTCCAGCTCTATAGGAATAATCTGCAATATTATCTAAGGTATATTGATTAGGAATTGTATCATTTTCGATATCTTCAAACGAAGCTTTTAGGCTGGGAAGGTATTTTAAAGACGCTCCTGCTGTAACTGTAACCCTTTCATATTTTCCAATCATCAAACTCGGTCCAACAAAAAAATTATCGAAAGCGACTCTACCTTCATCCGCACTTACTCCTACACCAACACTGAATCCTACAGCCCAATGATTGGCAGATCGCTTTGTAGCTGTAAAAAACCCTACAAATGATGGGGTAAAGACCGACTCATTTCCTTCCACTATTTTATTATTTCCTTCTAAATCTTGCTCTAATTTAACATCATATTTTTTACCGTGAATACTTCCGGCAACACCTATGCTTACATCAAGCCGTAGTCCTTCTTTAGTAAATTCTTTGTGCGAAAATTTTCTATTGTTTTGATAAATCCCATTAGCTGTTCTTTTTTTCTTGATTTCTATATCAAAAACGGCGACATCCTGATATGGCTGTATGGGATAGGAAACATATTCAAAAATTTGCCCGCATTGTCCAGAATCAAAAAACCTTTTGAACTCGGAAATCTCAGTTCTCAACTTATCAAAATCAATATGCTCGAGTTGTTCTTTTAGTAAAAGCACTTCGGTGTTTTGTGCTTCAATCACATAATTCATTTTAATAACACCTCCAAAATTAGCAATCTCTCCAAGTTCTCGATTGTTTTTTAAAGCATTGTACTGTCCGGTAAATTGCTTGATTAGTATATTTAACTCACTGCTTACTGTTTTGTTTGAATTAAAATTATTGTATGTACTTTTAATCAAGTTACCATCTACATTTTCTTTACTTAACAAAGTTTCTAGATTAAGCAATGGATCATGCATGATATCGCTTACATTAAGATATTCTTTACTCAAGCCCAACAAAACATGAAATTTTTGTACAATATTTAGATACACATTCGTTAATCTGAGTTGTGCCTCCATATGATTTTTCAAAATAATGTTTGCTTTTTTGTCTGTAGTGTTAACATCCGGTAGTTTTAAAGTTTCGAGCGGTTTTATCTCATCCCCTTTTTGCAAAGAAACAAAGGCATTGATTGTAAGTGAGTCGACTTCGCTATTAAATGCGTTGATCACATTTTTCGCAACTATCGCATCTGTTTCTTTTAAAATAAGATCCGTTTTTTCTACAGAAGCGCTAATTGCCGGACTTGCCGATACGATTTGCTCCGCAGTTTTTACTTCTTCTTTTAAAGTCGCGGTTTTTTCTTTCTTGAACATTTCATAAATTCCCTCAAGTTGAGAATATCCCAAAACAGAATCTTTTGCCGTGACCTTAACATCATAAGCCAATCTATTTATGTTCGTGATTTTATACACGACAGGGGTGTTCACTTTCAGTTTATTATTATTTCTGTTATAAACACCTGATTTAAAATCGTATTCTATAACATAAGTATTGGTTTTTCCTGTTTTAACTTTGTTATTTACTGTTCCTTTAATAATCGAATCTTTGGAAGTAGTATTATTTTTTTCTAAGTCAATAAGTATAGTATCCTGTTGCCCCAAAACCACACCAGAGAAAAAAATAGCGACAATTGTTGTGAGTGTTGTTTTCATGATTTTATGATTTTAGTTATCTATATCCGCCTTCAATATTTCTAAGCCAGCTCTCTCTTAATACTTTATAATTTCCGTTATTACCCAATAAAAAACCTGTATATTGGGTACTACTATCATCTGTATTATCCGGATAAATTAAGAAGACACTATATTTTCCCGTTGCAAATTCCCGTTGTAAGTTCTTTACGAATTCTTCTGAAGCATAACGTCTGTCGTTTACAATAAATTTAGTTTGGTTAGGGAAATACATTTTTTCCCGGGCATCTACAAAGACTTGGCTGGTAACACCATACTTATTTAAAATATAATTAGGTGTCAGTTCTGCTATAACTTCTTTTGTTTCTATATTGAAAATTTTTGCACTACAGCCGCGAAAATGATTTCCCCATTGGTGTTCTCCGTAAGAAAATTCAATCGCAAATGGTGCAGGCTGAATAACAAAATAGGTTGTGTTGTTTGGAGGAGATACTACTATATCTCCTTTCCTGTTTATTATCGCATAGTCACTTGTATTAACATTATCTTTACAGGGACTTACTTTGTAAGTGAAACCTGTTACCTGAACAGCTGTATATTTTGAACCTTCTTTAAAAGAGCTTGAGCGAGCGTGGTAATTAAATTTTGCAGGGATTTTTATTACTTGAGTTCGATTTTCGGAATCATAATACTTAAATCCAATTTTAGATGGCCTACTGTTTTCATCTTCGAAAGTTGTCCATTCTTTTAAATCACGGGAATTAGTCTCAACTTTTATTTTTGTTGCATTTTCAGTCGTTTTAGGAGCAGAAATCACCACATTTGTCGGCTTATTTTTTTCTTGCTCGAGTTTTTTTCGCTCGGCTTCCTGTTTCGCTTTGCGTTGATTTTCCGCTATTTTCACCGCTTGCCGTCTTTTATCTTCCGCCTGTTTCGATTCGCGTTCTTTTTTGTCTTTTTCACGGCAAGATTCGCATACACAACCCGTGTTTACCACGTTTTTGGCATCCGCCGGACGTTGGTAGTATTTACAACTTGCGCATTGTACGTTGTGTGATTGTGCGACAACATTGTTAAACAAAGCACTAATAATTAAAATCAGAGCAACACCATTGATTCGGAAAATATTTATCGCTTTCATTGAGATATCATTTTGTTAATTTTTTTAACAAAATTAAATTCATTATCTTTAAAAAAAAATAGCTACATGTAGGTATTTTTATACGTAACTACCACAAAATACATAGAAAAACGATTATGGATTGGGAAAATTTACTCGAAAAAGGACGGGAAGCTTTTGGACAACACCACGAACTAAAAAATTCGGTCGATTTTACGATGCTTCAAGCCATCGATCCCTTTCCATCCTATTATTTCATCTTCAATTGCGAAAATTCCGAAGTCGATTACACCAGTCCTAACATCAAAAATGTATTGGGCTACGAACCACACGAGTTAAAAATTGAATCTTTGATGGAGTTCCTCCACCCCGAGGATCAATCCGATTTTATAGCACACGAAACCAAAGCCTTGGCATTTTGCCAAAATCTAAAGCCTGAACTGCAAGAAAAATATTATATCCTCCACGATTTTAGAATGAAAACTAAATCGGGAGACTTTGTCAGAATTCAGCAACGCTCTTATGCCTGCGAAATCAAAAATGGCGTAGTTAAAAAAACATTGGTTTTACACACCAACATCAGTTCCATTAAAACTCACAATCAATCCGTTTTGCACATCATCGGCCTCCAAGGCGAACCTTCTTTTTACAATTTACACCTCAATGACGAAGTCAACGAGAATATAAATTATTTGACGAAAACAGAAAAGCAAATTCTCAAATATGTCATGAACGGAATGACCAGTAAATCCATTGCCGCACAATTGAATCGCAGTATTTTTACCGTGAGAACCCATCGCAAAAACATCCTTAAAAAATCCGGATGCAATTCTATCCCAGAACTTTTGGCGAAGTCAATCCGTGAAGGTTGGGTCTAATCTCAACAAAATTCTCTGGCTCACAAAAAATTAAATTAGAATGTTTTTTTTTAATTTCTATTGGGGCGTTCCCCAATTTACCACCCAAGTGCAAGAAGAAACTCCCTGCTAAAATTGGGTCGGGCTTTCGCCACTCGCTGTTTTTTCGGTTCCACTTCGTTACACCAAAAAAACGAGCTCAAACAAAGGCTCAATCCCTAACGCGGTTTGGAGTTCCGGTTTGGAGTGTTCAGTTTGGAGTGTTCAGTTTGGAGTGTTCAGTTTAGAGTGTTCAGTTTAGAGTGTCCAGTTTGGAGTTCAAGTAACAATTCTATTCTCTTTGTCATTCCGAGGAACGAGGAATCTCTCCAATTGTAAGAATTATTGAGATTCCTCGTTTCTCCGAATTAAAACTACTACGCAGTCTTATTTTAAAATTGCCATTGAAATTGAAATTGTCATTGCCTTGGAATTTAGCATTTCTAAAATTGGAATTTAAAAACACTACTCATTCAACATCTGCCACAATTTATCTTTCAATTCCAACAAACCTTGTTGTGCTACTGAAGAAATAAATAAATATTGAAGACCTTTTAAATCTTTGTCTAATTCGGCTTTCATTTCTGCTCTGAGTTCGTCGTCTAACATGTCCGATTTTGAGATGACAATCAAACGTTCCTTGTCCAAAATTTCCGGGTTGTACCTGCGTAATTCGTCGAGCAAAATCTCGAATTCGTTTTTAATGTTGTCGGCATCAGCAGGAATTAAAAATACCAAAACCGAGTTACGTTCGATGTGGCGCAAAAAGTAATGCCCCAAACCTTTTCCTTCGGCAGCACCTTCAATAATTCCTGGAATATCTGCCATTACAAACGACTGGAAGTCGCGATACGAAACAATTCCCAAGTTCGGTTTTAAAGTAGTAAACGGATAATCCGCAATTTTCGGTTTTGCGGACGTCAACACGGAAAGCAATGTCGATTTTCCTGCATTTGGAAATCCAACCAAACCAACATCTGCCAATAATTTTAGTTCCAGAATGATATCTTTTTCCTCAACCGGCATTCCAGGTTG
Organism: Bacteroidota bacterium; assembly: GCA_023387965.1. Lineage (GTDB taxonomy): Bacteria > Bacteroidota > Bacteroidia > Flavobacteriales > Flavobacteriaceae > Flavobacterium. The sequence continues at coordinate 34,308 of JAEWHE010000037.1, forward strand.
TGAATAGCGTGGTGTTTGGTTCGTAGAACTACGGAAATGCCAGTTTCCTAAACCACCTTTTCCGCCTTTGGCAACAATCCTTTTTTCACCATCTTCGGTAATTTCAAAAAGAATTTCGTTTGTTTCCTGGTCTCTGACAACGGTTCCCAACGGAACTTCAATGTATTTGTCTTCTCCATCGGCACCTGTACTTCTTGCACTTCCGCCATCGCCTCCGTGTCCGGCTTTGATGTGACGTGCAAATTTCAGGTGGAAAAGTGTCCAAAGATTTTTGTTACCAATTAAAATTACGTGACCTCCACGTCCTCCGTCTCCTCCATCGGGACCTCCTTTTTCAATAAATTTTTCGCGGTGTAAATGCGATGATCCTTTTCCTCCTTTTCCGGAAGCAATATATATTTTTACGTAGTCTACGAAATTTCCTTCTGTCATTCTCTTTAGATTTCAGATTTTAGATTTAAGACTGAACTAGTCGAAATATCCTAAAATCTTGTTTGCATTGTTGTCGCACTATTTTGCGACGCGTATTTATGGTTTACTCTCTAACCCCGATTACCTCACATCGCTCTTATTTTCAAAAGAGTTCGGTGAACCACTACGGGTTTGTAGCGAAAATCCTTTAATTAATTGCCTTTGGTTTAAACCAAAGGCAATTAATTAAAGATTGTAGCGGAAAGCGGGAAAATGTCCCGACGCTTCGGGATGAAAAAGCCCGAACCATTCGTTTCAAAAAAAAAATTATTCCTTTAGCGAACGCACCATTACCTTGTCGATTTTTACGCCATCCATGTCGATGACTTCCAGCTCAAAAAGGTTCCAGATGAGTTTTTCGCCTTGTTTTGGTATGTACGATAATTCTGTCATAATCAAGCCGCTAACGGTTGTAACTTCGTAATCGTTTATAAGTTCGTCCAGATCAAAATATGTTAGAAAATCGTGAAGGGAATAATGTCCGTCCACAAGCCAAGTTCCGTCTTCTCTGGCAATTAGCTGAAATTCTTCGTGGTAAAAATCCGAAGCGTCGCCTACAAGCGCTTCCAAAATATCGTTAAGCGTAATCATTCCCTGCGTAATTCCGTATTCGTCAGTAACGATGGCGTAATGCACTTTGGTTTTTTTGAAAACTTCCAATGCTTTGTAAGCCGAAGTATGTTCGATTAAATAAACAGGTTCTATCGAAATGTCTTTCAAATTGAAGTCGCCTTTCTCGAAATTGGCGAATAAATCTTTCAACGAAACCACGCCAATGACCTCATCGAGATTGTCTTCGCAAACAGGATAAACGGAATGGATTTCATCTAAAACTTTGGCTTTCAATTCTTCTACATTATCTTCTAGCGAAAGGTAAACCACTGATTTTCTGTGCGTCATGAGTGAATTTACTTTTCTATCACCAATGTGAAACACTCGTTCCACAATGTCTTGTTCAATTTCCTGAACTTCACCCACTTCGGTTCCTTCCTTAATTATCGCCTTGATTTCTTCTTCGGTAACTTTTCCATCGGCTGTTGGGCGAATTCTAAATAATTTTAGCAACGATTCGGTTGAAATGGTCAATAACCAGATGAATGGAGCCGTGATGATTGACACGATTTTCATTGGAACCGCTACCATTTTCGCAATAGCTTCGGGATAATTAAGTCCGATTCTTTTCGGAACCAATTCGCCTAAAACCAAGGAGAAAAAAGTAAGAATTACAACAACAATTCCTACAGCTAAATTGGCAGAATAAGGTTGCAATGTTTCAAATCCGTCGAGAAAAAGTTTTACATCGTCCGTCACTTTATCGCCGGAATAAATACCGGTCAAAATTCCGATCAACGTAATTCCGATTTGTACCGTTGACAAAAATTTGTTTGGCGAATTGGCAAGCTCTAAAGCCGTTTTCGCGCTTGGGTTGCCTTTTTTGGCAGAGGTTTCCAAACGGTTTTTTCGAGCAGAAATCAATGCAATTTCTGACATTGAAAAAACTCCGTTTAAAAGAATAAGAAATATTATTATGGCTATTTCCAAAGTTGATAAATTTAGTTTAGGCTATCGATTACTTTACTTAATCGATCGGTAATTTCGGCAATGGAACCAATTCCGTCCACGGCGTGAAATTTATTTTGCGCTTTGTAATAATTCATCAAAGGCGCGGTTTTTTCGTTGTATTCTTGGTAACGGTTTCTAATTTTATTTTCGTCTTGATCGTCAGGTCTTCCTGAAGTTTTTCCTCTCTCGAGTAATCTTTTTACCAAAATTTCATCGTCTGCTTCTAAGGCAACAGTGGCTCTGATTTTTTCGTTTTTAGATTCTAAAAACGTGTCCAATGCTTCTGCCTGAGAAAGTGTCCGAGGAAAACCATCGAACAAAAACCCTTTAGATTCCGGATTTTTTTCTACTTCGCTTTGTAACATTTTGATGGTTACTTCGTCTGGAACCAAATCACCTTTGTCCATGTAAGTTTGCGCAAGCTTTCCGAGTTCTGTTTGGTTTTTAATGTTGTATCTAAAAATATCTCCGGTAGAAAGGTGCGTCAAATTATATTTTTCTTTCAAAAATTCTGCCTGAGTTCCTTTTCCTGCACCAGGTTTTCCAAATAATACGATATTAATCATTGGTGTTTATAATTGTGTGTGTGTTTAATCTCTTAGTTGGTAAATTTCAGGAATGTTTCGTCCTAATCCATCGTAATCTAATCCATATCCTACGATAAATTTGTTCGGAATTTCTATCCCAATATAATCAATTTTTATGTTTTGACGATAGGCTTCGGGCTTAAAAAATAAAGTAGCGATTTTAAGTTCTTTCACGTTTTGGGCTTCGAACATACTTTTTAAGGCGACCAAAGTATTGCCTGTATCCACAATATCTTCAATCACCACTACGGTTCTTCCCGATAAATCTTGATTAATTCCGATGAGTTCTTTTACATCGTGAGTAGAAGCCATTCCTTCATACGAAGCCATTTTCACAAATGAAACCTCGCAATTTTTGGGGTAATGTTTCATAAAATCTGAAACTACCATAAAGGCGCCATTTAAAACGCCCACAAATAAGGGGACCTCCTCGTCTAAGTCTTCCGCTATTTCCTGCGCCATTTTGGCTATAGCCGAATCAATTTCCTTTGCTTTAATGAAAGGAACAAAATGTTTGTCGTGAAGCTGTATCACAATTTTTTAATTTGCAGTAAAATGCAAATATAGTGAAATACATTTCAGCAATTTTACTATTTCTCTTAGATTTATTTCAAAATTTACTTTTGTTAAATTATTTTTAATCTTTTTCCAGAATTAAGGGTAAGACTTTTAAAATGAGTAAATTCAATTTACAAAATTTACCACCAAATTAATTTTCAATGAAAATAAAACTTACTCCTGTTATTGCCGGTTTGGTCACGCTGATCTCATGCAACGGGCAAATTTCTAAAGAAGAAAAAAAACAAGCGCAACAACAAGGTAGCGTTACAGTAAAAACTGCCGTTGGCGATTTAACGCTTCCACCTCCTTACCAAACTGAATCAGTTACCAAAAGAAACGGCATGAGAGATTGGCCTGAAGGCGAAACTCCAAAAGCGCCACAAGGTTTCACCGTTACCAAATTTGCTGGAGATTTAAAAAATCCGCGTTATGCTTACCTTGCACCAAACAACGATCTTTTTGTGGTAGAAAGCAACACGTTCATGAGTGCGAATCGCGTTACCGTTTTTCGCGACAAAGACAAAGATGGAACTTACGAAACGCGAGAAATTTTTAAAGACGGACTTAACAAACCCTTTGGGATGTTGGCTTTGAACAATTATTTTTACATTGCCAACACTGATGGATTGTATCGTTTTCCTTACAAAGAAGGTGATTTAAAACTTTCAGGTGAAGGAGAAAAAATCGTAGAACTTCCGGCTGGAGGCTACAATAATCACTGGACCAGAAATTTAATTGCAAATCAAGACGGTTCCAAAATTTATATTTCGGTTGGTTCTGCCAGTAACAATGCGGAACACGGAATGGAAGTAGAAAAAAGACGTGCCAATATTTTAGAAATAAATCCTGATGGAACTGGCGAACGAATTTACGCAAGTGGTTTGAGAAATCCTGTGGGAATGGACTGGAATCCCGCAAACGGTGAACTTTGGACAGCTGTTAACGAACGTGATGATTTAGGCGATGGTTTGGTTCCGGATTATGTGACGAGCGTTAAACAAGGCGGATTTTACGGTTGGCCTTATTCTTATTTTGGGCAAATTGAAGATCCAAGGATGAAAGGCAAAGCCAAAGAATTAGTGGCAAAAGCAATTGTTCCCGATGTTCCGGTGGGGAATCACACGGCTTCTTTGGGAATGGCTTTTTACGACAAAACTTCTTTCCCTGAAAAATACCGAAACGGAATTTTTGTAGGCCAACACGGTTCTTGGAACAAGTCGGAGTTGAGTGGTTATAAAGTAGTTTTTATTCCTTTTAAAAACGGAAAACCATCAGCCAAAACAGAAGATTTTTTGACGGGTTTTATTGGCGATGAAAAAAAGGCACAAGTTTACGGACGACCTGTTGGCGTTACCGTTTTGAATGACGGAAGCCTCTTGGTTTGTGACGATAGCGGAAACGCAATTTGGCAGGTTAAAGCGAATTAATAATTTTTCCAAAACCTCAGGATTTACTTTTTCTGAGGTTTTTTTTAATCAAATAAATGCAAAAAATATTTTTGTGGATAGTGGTGCTTTTTCCAATTTATGGGATGGCACAAACCGACAGTTTAAAATTAAAAGAAATCACCATTACTTCTTTCCGAACGAATGACAGTTTATTGAACACCGCAGCATCGGTTGGAATTTTGTCAAAAAAGGATTTAACGGCGAATAATCACACCGATATTCGATTTGCAATGAACCGAATTCCCGGCGTTTTGATGCAAAGTTCGAATTTGGCAACCACTCGAATTTCGATTCGCGGAATTGGCGCCAGAACTTCCTACGGGACCAATAAAATCAGGGCTTTTTACGGAAATATTCCGTTAACTTCAGGAAACAGCGAAACGGTTATTGACGATATCGACCTTGAAAATATTTCAAAAATTGAGGTGATTCGCGGACCATTGTCAAGCATTTATGGAGCTGGTTTGGGTGGCGCCATCATCATTAATCCTGAAAAAAATATTGCAAATCAAGCGAGTATCAGCACCACTCATGGCTCGTTCGGTTTGGTAAAAAATACTATTTCGGCTTCAATCAAAAATAAAAAATCCGCCTTTAATATTAGTTACCATAAATTGAAAACTGACGGCTGGCGCAAGAATTCTGCCTACAATCGTGAAGGCGTTACACTTTCAGGGCAAATTTTTAAAACCGAAAAAAGCAGTTTGAATTTTTTAGGAAATTTTACCGATTTATTTGTTTTCATTCCGAGTTCGATTGACCGAGAAAGTTTTGAGAACAACCCGAAAAGCGCAGCGGCAAATTGGGCAAACGCCAAAGGTTACAAAAATTATAAATCGGTTTTGGGAGGATTGGATTTTAACGTAAAAATTTCCGAGAATACACAAAACGCAACGTCCATTTTTGTCAATTACAAAGACAATTATGAACCGCGACCGTTTGATATTTTGCAACAATTCACTATTTCCTACGGAATCCGGAACCAATTAACCGGAAGATTTTCGGAAGCCATCAATTGGAATTTAGGTTTTGAGATTTTTAAAGATGATTATTCCGGTAGAAATTTTGAAAATTTGTATCAACAAAATAACGGAAACGGTAGTTTACAAGGCTTACAGATTGCAGGACAATACCAAAACAGAGCATTTGCCAATGTTTTTGGTTCGATAAAATTTCAGCTTACGCAAAAGTTAGAGCTGCAAACCGGACTGAATTTCAACTACAGCCAATTTGATTTAGATAATTATTTCGAAGAAAATTCAAAGCAAAAATTTAATTATGATGGCATTTTGGCGCCACAAATTTCCGTTGGCTACGAACCTTTTCCCTTTTCAAAAATTTATGCTTCAGCCAGTCGTGGATTTTCGCATCCCAGCATTGACGAGACTTTAAATGCGGATGGCACCATCAATCAAAACATCCAACCCGAAACCGGATACAATTTTGAAGTAGGCGGGAAATTTTATTTTTTCGATAAAAAATTATATGCGGAAATTGTAGGTTATCACATGCAAATCCAAAATTTATTGGTTGCACAAAGAATCGGTGATGATCAATATGTTGGGGTCAATGCAGGTGAAACCCTTCATCGTGGCATCGAATTTTCAACTCAGGGATTTTTTGAAATATTTCCAGAAGTCGAGTTGCTACCATTTGCCAGTTTTTCAATTGGAGATTATTCATTCAAAGAATTTTTGCACAACGACAATAATTTTTCAGGAAATCAACTTACGGGGGTTCCTTCAAACAAAGTCAATGCGGGAATTACCATACAGCTAAAATCAGGATTTTATATTTTAGCTGATTATCATTTTGTAGATAAAATTCCTTTGAATGATGCCAATACTGATTTTGCAGATGCTTATAATTTATTCAATGCAAAAGCCGGTTTTAGCTTTCAAATTCACCACTTAAAAATAAGTTTAGACGCTGGAATTAACAACGTTTTCGATACGAAATACGCCTCTCTAATTTTACCAAACGCTGTTTCAAATAATAACAATCCAAGATATTTTTATCCTGGTTTGCCTATCAACTATTATGGAAATATTAGTTTTAGCTACAATTTGTGATCAGCTAAAAGTTAAAAAAAAGAAAAAAAATTAGCTGGCTTAACAGTAAATTAACGGCTCAATTAAAATTACATAACATTGCCTTATAAAGTTGTAAAAAGGTGTAAAGTTGCCTTTTTAACTTTGCTGTATTAACCCAAAAAAAATGTTATGAAAAAGATTAGTTTATCAGTTATGAGCCTAATTGCGGGCGTGATGATGGTGTCTTGCAGCAGCGATGACAACAATGACAACAACAGCAACCGAATTGAGGGAACTTACACTTTGCGTGAATTTAATACGCCTCAAGAAACCGACCTTAATGACGATGGTACATCGAACACTAACCAAATGAACGAAACGACTTGCTATAACAACAGTAAGATTGATTTACGTGCGGATCAAACTTTTACTTATGATGTGAAACAAATTTTGATCAACAATGAAGGTGCAAGTTCTTGTACGGAATATTCTGTAACCGGAATCTGGGAAGCGTCGGGATCAGGAAATAACGCAGTTTTGACTTTGGATTACGACAACCCGAATGGAGACAGCGAAACTTTGGTTTTGAACAAAGAAGGTAACGAACTTTCTACGTCAAGTATCTTAACGCAATATCCTAATGGAAACCAAAACGATGGTTATTTCTACTCAACAGGAACTGTAGAATGGGTTTTCAGAAGATAATTTTCGAAAAATAAAAATGAAAGAGTCCGGTTAATCCGGACTTTTTTTTTGTAAAATTGTCTATCAGAAAAAGCCGTTTATGCATCAAGAATTTTTACAAAAAATAACTGCTTCAAAAGTTTACCGCCAAATGCGTGACGAGTATTGTGGCGAAGTTTTGGCAAATCCCGAACTTTTGCAAGCTTTATTTTTGTTGGCTTTTGAGGTAAAAAATAAAAATCATTATAAAGCTTGGTGGGTTATCGAATTAGTTTTTCATGAAAATATTGACTTAATCAAACCGTTTTTAGATTTATTTCTACAAAATTTTAAAACGCTGAAACACCAAAGTTCAATTCGTCCGGCAATGCGAATTTGCATGTTTGTCGTTCAAACACAAAATGCAGAAAAATTACTCTCGGCGGAAGCCAAAAAATTAATTACTGAATTTGCGTTCGACATCATGATTTCTGACGAAAATGTTGCCACAAAAGTTTACGCAGCCCGAACACTTTTTGCGTTAAGCAAAAAAGAACCTTGGATTTTGGATGAATTAAAGCCAATTCTCGAGCAAAATTATGCTTCTGAAAGTCCTGGATACAAAGCAGTTGCGAGAGAAATTTTAAAAGAAAACTGATAATCCCCAAAGTTCTCCGAGAAAGATATTAAATTGTGCGTTTTTAATTTCTCCTTATGAATGCTCCAAAATCGCTTAACAACGGCTTGCTTTTTAAAATTGTTTCTAATCTAACTTTTTGGGTTTTAATCGCGATTATCACTGGAGTTTTACTCGGACATTATTTTCCGGAAACTGGAATTGAGATGAAAATCGTGGGCGATTCTTTCATTAGTTTGGTCAAAATTTTTATCGCCCCAATCATTTTTCTCACCATCGTTTTGGGGATTGCAGGCATGGGAGATTTGAAAAAAGTCGGTCGAATCGGAATTAAATCGCTCGTATATTTTGAAATTGTAACCACGTTTGCCCTTGCTATTGGCGTGATCGCGGCTTATGTAATTCAACCCGGAAAAATTGACAAAACCGGACTCGACATTCAAGATGCTTCAAAATACACCACCAATCCCCAAACCGAATTTAGCTGGTGGACCTTTTTCATGGATAATTTTACGTTGCAGGTTTTGGTTTTGGCCATCATTTCAGGAATTGCCTTAAATTATTATTCCAAAAGAGAAAAAATCGTAGATAAATTATACATTGCTTCCAAATATGTTTTTCGTGCGCTGAAATTTGTAATGTACCTCGCGCCATTGGGAGCTTTCGGCGGAATGGCTTACACAATTGCCAAATTTGGACTTCACACCTTGATACCATTAGGAAAATTGATGATTACGGTTTACATCACCATGGCCATTTTCATCTTCGTTATTTTAGGTTCGATTCTAAGGTATTACAAAAAAAATATTTGGCACCTCATCAAATATTTGAAAGCCGAATTACTCATTGTTTTAGGAACTTCTTCGTCAGAACCGGCTTTGCCAAACCTCATGGACAAACTCGAAAAATTAGGTTGTAGCAAATCGGTTGTGGGATTAGTGGTGCCAACCGGATATTCCTTCAACCTCGATGGTACCTCGATTTACCTTTCCATGTCCGTCATATTTTTGGCACAATTGTACGATGTTCATTTAAGTTTTGGAGAAATTTTGACTGTGATTGGTTTGCTGATGATTACCTCAAAAGGAGCTGCAGGCGTTACCGGAAGCGGTTTTATCGTTTTGGCATCAACCTTAACTGCCATTCATAAAATTCCGGTGGAAGGATTGGCGTTTTTGCTTGGCGTTGATAAATTTATGAGCGAAGCCAGAGCCATTACCAATTTTATCGGAAATGCTGTGGCAACCGTTGTCATTTCTAAAAGTGAAAACGAATTTGTGGATGTGGAAAACCCGATGGAAATTGAACATTAATAATTTGGCTTTCGCCAAAAAATAAAAAGTGCCTTACCCTAAAATATTCATTTTTAATTTGTTACTTTTGCGCTCTTAAAAAAAATTGGCATGAAAAGAATTGTAGAGCACAGAAAATTGCTTGGTGTTGATAAAAATGTAACCCTGAAGGAGTTAAAAACAATTTACCGAAATGCGATGAAAGATGCGCATCCGGATAAATTTGTCAATGATACCGAAGGAAAATTAGCTGCCGAAGAAACCAGCAAAAAAGTGATTGAAGCCTATCATTTTCTGGTAAGTATCAATGATGAAACTTTGGAAAGAAACAAAGAGGAATACAACGAAACGATTTTAAAATCGAACATTCACGATTTTTACCACGAAAAAAATACGCTGATTGTACAGCATTTAGACGGAAATTCTTACGAATACATTGGCGTTCCGAAAAATACCTACATTAAAATGGTCAATGCAGAATCACCAAGCCGTTTTGCCAGAAGACACATTTATGGCAATTTTATCCATAGAAAATCCGGTGTTGCAGCGGAGGAATAGCATTTAGTTTCCAGTTTACAGTCATCCATAATCCTAACAGGTAGCATCTTGTTAGGATTTTTTGTTTTTATTCCTTTAAAAATTTCTTTAGAAAACTCGCAAGCGAGATTTTGAAAACTACATAAATTTTTAAAATGTTAACAATTTTAACAAAGTGGGCTCAAATATAAAGTATCGATAAGGAAGCTATGGCTTTTAGTAGGGGAAAATTTGGAGAACAAATTTGAAATGTTATGCTTAAATTGTTAATATTATCTAAAAATTATTATATTTGAAATTCTACGACGTTTGTTACCGAAACATTTAAAAACCAAATAAAAATGAAACAAACAAACAAACAAACAAACAACGCTTATTAAAACTTTTTAGCGTTATGGTAATGCTTTTTTTAGCAGGATGTCAAGCTGAGGAAGTGGTTATTGAAAATCATGAACACGGTCACGGAATTTCAATCGTTAGAAAAAAGTTCAAAGATTTTGACAAATTGCCTTCATTAACAAAGGAAATCCTGAAGCAACAAG
>JAEWHE010000029.1 GCA_023387965.1 Bacteroidota bacterium
TCAAGATTCCGTCAAAGCCTCTGTCTTTGCCGTTGGTAGCTTGGTCAACATAACCAATCAACATTTGGTGGAAACGGGTGTCATTGACTAAATTCAACCAAACCCTACCTTCGGTAGTATTATTTTGCTGGCGGTAAAAATTTGAATTCGGACCTGTGGTTCTCATCGTATTGCTGAAAACAGCATCGCCGGCAACATCGCCCAACACAAAAAATGATTGTCCTGCCGGAATTGTGCCGTCTGGAGCATTATCGTTGTTATTGATTGGGTCATCGTCTCCAGTTTCGGCCGCAACTGCCGTGGCAACGCTACCCGTCAAATTATAACTTGCGTAATCATCGCTTGAATAATTGTAAGTTGCAGTTCCCGGATTTGAAGCACTTGGAGGCGAATTATGTGTCCAGAAATATAAGGTTCCGTCCAAATTTTCGTTTCCGGAATGTAAAATAAAATCATCCGCATCAATAGCTGATGGATATGGATTTCCAATTAAATTCCATTTGTCGGTTCCCCCTACAACATTTACTGTAATCAAACCGTTATTTGGTTTTCCGGTGAAAGTAGCCATATAAGGTTGCGGTGTTGCGCCAGTTTGTCCTTCAATGGCATAACTTTGCGGAGCTCTCACGATGTAGCCGATTCCTTCGTCCATTGGCGAAGCACCATTCATCAACGTTTGCCAATTTTGCGTAAGCGTATTCCATTTAAAATATTTATCAGGTAAAGTTCCCGGCGACAACGTATTCAACGTAAAACTTGGTGATTCTTCAAGTGGTGATGACCAATAGGTAAAATCGTAACGGTACATTGGTGTGGTGATGCGTTTCATTTCGATGTTACCTAAGTTTTTATTGATGGAATTTCCGTTAACATCTACAGGCGGATTGGTCACCTGAACCAAACTTCCACTGTTTTCAATAATTAATTTTCCGTCGTCTGAAACTGCTGGAGTATTATTATCCGAAATTAAAACCTCATCGGTTACGGTAATACTACTTCCGCTGGAAATGGTTAACTGCGCATTTGGTTGTATCGAAACTGTTTTGGCAACACCATGGTAAGATACTGGAATAATTGGCTCAAATCCGGTATCTGGAATTACGATACAGTTAGTATTTGTAGGAATACCGATAGGTTTCCAGTTATTTGGGTCGTTGAAAGCTGTATTGGTTCCGTCCCAAACTTTAGAATTGTTCGTTACTGGAATAGTTTGTACCAACGGACAACCGTTTGTTAAAGTTGTAGTGATACTGATGTTAAATGACGGTAACGCCAACAATGACAAATTGGGTACTACATAAACCTTATCGATTGGGGTTCCCGTAACGTAAGGCGTTTCCATGGCAGCATCAGTATATACAGAGATATCAGTTCCTGACCACGAATAAGATGCTGTTAGGGTTTTCGATCCATAAATTTGAACGTCATCAACCGCAACGCCGTCCGTCCAGCCATTCGAATAATATCTTATCCTGAATTTTAGATTGGTTTGGTTAATATAGGCATTCAAATTTACTGTTTCGGTTGCGAAATTACCCGGAGATCCAACATCGGCAATATACGTCCTTGGTGTTGAAAGTGGGGTATAAGTCGCACCACCATTAGTGGAAACTTCTATAGAAACATACTCAGCATTAGGATTTGAATTATTAGTGATATACCTCGAGAAATACATCCTGAATTTCATAGTAAGGTTTTGAAAATTAGTTGTATTAATAGAATTTCTTAAATCTAAACCATGATCAATAACATGTCCCCCCGAGACGTCAGCGGTTGCAAATGCAAACTTATCAGAACCATATCCCGAGGAAATGGCAGGCAACCAACTATCCGCACCATCTGACGGAACAAAGGAACTCGTTTTTCTCTCCCACTGTGTTATATTGTCTCGAATAGTACTAACTAAAATTGTTCTTACAAATGTGGATGTTCCTCCGGGACCAAAGTTTCCAGTATCAAAATTTTCATCAACCAAATAAACAGTCTCCAAACCATCCTCGGCAACTACCTCAATTGGAGTGGAATCGCCACAAGCTATCGGCGTTGATGGTGAAAATGTAATTTCAGGGACTTCTTTCACCGTTGCTACAACTGCTCTTCTTATTTGCGTTTCACAAGTTCCGTTAAACGCCGCAACATAATAAGTTGTGGTTGTCGAAATCGAAGGTGTATTGAATGTTGTCGAACCCGAAACATTCGCACTTGTTAGGGGTGAGCCTCCCGTTGGCGAAGTGTACCATCTGAACTCAGTAATTCCAGTAGATAAGGTGCTTGCTTGTAAGGTAACCGACCCTGTTCCACAACGTTCCCCTTTGGTCACGGTTTCAATATCGGCAGGACATCTTGTAACTACGGTAAATAAATAATCTTCCGCTTCACCTTCGTCGTCATAGGAATCAAGAAATGGTTCGCATGGATTAAAGTCATAATCATAAATATAATCGAATAAGCCGTAGTCAAAATATCTATAGTTTCTTATACGAATGCGATAATCTCCAGCTGCAGCTGATGTTGGAACAATAAAACCAAAGGTTGTGGAATATAACCCAATTTCAGAATCAAAGACAGCTTCACCTATATCGCTGAAATCGCCATCTTTATTCCAATCTACCCAAGCTTTGATACGTGTGACTACATTTGTTTCGGCATAGATGTTAATAGATTCTAATTGTATTTGCGAAGCTTTATTGGCTAAACCGGTAAAATTCTGATATCCGGGTGATGTTACAGAGTACGTACTTGTATTGGTTACATCATTTAATGTTCCTATAAAAGAAACTCTATTGATGTAAGAGTAAACAGGAGATTCCGTTGAAGGAACACAATATGCCAAACTGGTAACGACCGCTGCATTAGAAGAGGTATTACTTAACCCACTTGCTGTACAAGTTGTAACTATCCTATAATAAGTGGTTGTTTCGGTCGAAGCTGCTGTGGTGGCATAAGTAGCGGTGGTGGCTCCGGAAATCGCTGCCCAAGCACTCCCATTTGGTGATGAGTACCATTGATAAGATAATCCGGAACCAATTGCTAAACCGGAAGCACTTAAAGTGATACTGGTGTTAACAGTAGCTGCAGCATTTGCTACACCGTTAACTAAGGCTGTTCCGGCACTAGGTGTTCCAGAACAAGGTGACAAGGCAAGAACAGTTAATTTATAATCTTCTGCTTCTCCGTAGTTTATGTTTGTGCAAGGATCAGGGTTCAAATTATTATACCAAGCTCTAATTCTCATTCGATAATCTCCCGCAGCCGTTCCTGAAGGCACTGTGATTGATCCCGTGAAGCCTGCAGCAGTTGATCCGGCATTAAATAATCTTTCTGAAGTTTCAAAAACGCCGTTGTTATTGAAATCAACCCAAATACTAAAACCATGGCTTCCCCCTATATAAGTTTCGGCAAAATTTAAAACACTTCCCGGATACTGACTCGCAGAATGCGTCGCATAAAAATTTCCATAACCTCCGGGTGACAAAGCACCGGATGGATTGGAGATATTAGTTACACCACCTGCAGTTGAAAATCCCGTAATATAGTCTATGGTGTTAGTTGATGTTGGCGTACAATAAGTAGAAGTAAATGTTCCCGTAGCGGAATTGGCACTACCACTAGAAGCCGTACAATTCACCACCAAACGCCAAGTTCTAACCACGCCAAACGCAGGAGCTGTCAAACCAGTTAACGCAGCATAAGAGCTCGTAGCAGTACCTTGATTGGCCCAAGTACCACCAGCGTTATCACTATATTGCCATTGATAAGTTAAACCTGAACCTGTTGAATAACCCGATGCTGTAACGCCGTAAGTTGAACCGGATGAGCCTGATGATGGTGATACTGTAACAGTTCCAGCGGTTGGCGTTCCTGAGCAAGGAGATGGGGTAATACAACTGACAGCTAAATTGAAACCTCCGCAGCTACCTGAAAAATCTGAATTAAAGCGTACCGTTAACGAACCTGTTGTCGAAGTCGTCACAGGAACCGTAAAAGCACTACAGGAAGTTCCCGTACCATGAGCTGACCCTCCCCACAAAACAGTTCCTCCAATTCCCACCCCATCATAAATGGTAAGATAATCATATCCCGCCTCTGAAGTGATAGAACCAGAAATTCTTACAAGGTTACCGGCAACACTCGGATTAATAACTGTATAACCATCCGATGAATTTACATAGTTTCCAGCACTACCTCCATTATCATACAAATTACCCGAACACATTGAGTAAGAATTATTACCGGTGGCTGGAACATTTAAACCGTCCGAAACACTTACTGCGTTTAAAGTCATTGTATTTGCAGCAGAATTAACAACGCGTATATAATATGTATTTGTAGCTGTTAATCCAGTTAAAATCATTCTTTCAGTTTGCAATCCAGCACCAGGAATATCATTAGCACAGTTTATCTGTGTTAACGTGGTACAGTTTCCAGAATATACATAGAGAACCAGCTGCCTGTTGTTTGCCTCAACAGTAACCGTAGCTGTACTTGCCGTTGCAGTAAATCGATACCAACCATCTCGGCTAGTTGCAGCTCCACTACATCCTGTAGGAATTGTTGGATCAGAAACCGTTTCGTCAGAAATTGTTCCTGACACAGGTACTCCATTCATTATCAATGCAGTTGCTCCTGCACAATTTGCACTTTGCCCCCAAACCCCAACACCCAACATCAAAAACAATAAAGAAAAAATGCAATTTTTCGACATAGGAATCCCCGTTCCTAAAAGTAATTTTGTTTTCATAAGCTTGATAATTTAAATCAATTACTTACTTCAAAACACAGGTTGGGGAAACGCCGGAATTTGGAAATAATATTTAAATTTAATTACCACACTTTATTTTATAATTTTTTAACGTATAAAATCGATGAACAAACCATAATTAACGACAAACAACTCTTTAAAATGAGTTATAAACATTTTTTTAAGTATTTTTATAACTTTAACTTAGCGTAATAATCAATTAACTAAATAAATACTGGTTTTTATCATAATATACAATCAAAGATAATACTAAACTTCCCTCACTCAAAGCCATACCTTCCTTATAGATGCTACCACCTTAAGCCTACGTTGTGGTACCCCTAGAACCATTAAAAATAAATTACTCGGCTCAAATCCCTAACTAAGCAAGTTCAAACAAGTCACAAGTCACAAGTCACAAGTCTTAATTCTTAATTCTTAATTCTTAAATCTAATATCTAAAATTGTGTCTTGTCCTTAAACTTCCCCCCACTCAAAGCCATACCTTCCTTATAGATTCTCCCACCTTAAGCCTAGGTTGTGGGTACCCCCTAAAACCATTAAAAATAAATATCCAGCTCCAATCCCTAACTTAGCAAGTTCAAAAAAGTCAAAATTCTTAATTCTTAAATCTTAAATCGCAAAACCAACCCCTACTCAAAGCCATAGCTTCCTTATAGATACCTTATGTTTTAGCCCACTTTGTTAAATTTGTTAACATTTTTGATCATCCATACAGAATTTAGTTTTTTTACCTTTACCAAAAATCAATTCGATGCCAAATAAACCGCTACAAAATCCGCTTTCTTATGAAGAAATTCTGCGCAAAGCCGAATATTTTTGCGTGTACCAAGACCGTTGCCACCAAGAAGTAATCACCAAACTCAAAACGTTCACTGATTCGCAAACGGTGATTGACAACGCCGTGGTCCATTTAATTGAGCATAATTTTTTAAACGAAGAACGTTTTGCCTGTAGTTTCGCTCGTGGCAAACACCGAATAAAATTTTGGGGAAAGATCCGCATTGTCGCCGAACTCAAACAACGACAAATCTCAAAATATGCCATCGACAAAGGATTAAAAGAAATTACATCCGAAGAATATTTCGAAACCTTTGAAAAACTCGCCCAAAAAACCTGGGACAACCTCCCGGAAAGAAATTCTGCCAAGAAAAAAGCAAAGTTTACCGCAGCCCTACTCCGCAATGGCTTTGAAAGCAACCTAGTGTACGACAAACTGAACGAACTGATGAAGTAAAGTTCCTAAGGTGAAGTTCAAAATTCCAAAAAAGAGCGAAGAGAATTTTTGCAATCAATTACCCACGGCTACCCCTTCATAATTCACAACTCATAGTTCATAACTTATAATTCATAATTCAAAACTCATAACTCATAACTCATAATTCATAACTCATAATTCATAACTCAAAAATATCTATCTTTGCGCCTTAATTCAAAAAATCGAAATGAACAAATTGCTCATTGTCGGGACTGTAGCTTTCGACGCCATTGAAACTCCTTTCGGAAAAACTGACAAAATTTTAGGTGGTGCCGGAACTTACATCGGCCTTTCCGCTTCTTTTTTTAATTTAAAATCCGCAATCGTTTCGGTGGTTGGCGATGATTTTCCGCAAGAATATTTAGATTTGCTAACCTCAAAAAACATTGACATTTCTGGTTTAGAAATTGTAAAAGGGGGCAAAACTTTTTTCTGGAGCGGTCGTTACCATAACGATTTGAACTCGCGTGACACTTTGGACACACAATTGAATACTTTGGCAGATTTTCAACCAAAAGTACCTCTGGATTTTAAAGATGCTGATGTGGTGATGCTTGGAAATTTGCATCCAAATATCCAAATCAGTGTGTTGGATCAAATGGACAAAAAACCTAAATTAGTGGTTTTAGACACCATGAATTTCTGGATGGATTGTGCGCTTCCTGAACTAAAAGAAGTAATGAAACGCATTGACGTGATTACCATTAACGATGAAGAAGCCAGACAACTTTCGGGTGAATATTCTTTGGTAAAAGCAGCAGCGAAAATTCATGAAATGGGTCCAAAATATGTTGTGATTAAAAAAGGCGAACACGGAGCACTTTTATTCCACAACAGCGACGTATTTTTCGCGCCAGCACTTCCGCTTGAAGAAGTTTTTGACCCAACTGGAGCAGGAGACACCTTCGCAGGTGGTTTTGCAGGATTTATTACGCAAAGCGAAAATGTTTCATTTGAGAACATGAAAAACGCCATCATTTACGGTTCAAACTTAGCTTCTTTCTGCGTAGAAAAATTTGGAACAGAAAGAATGGTCAAACTCGAAAAATCAGAAGTGAACAAGAGACTTCAACAATTCAAATCGCTCACACAATTTGACATTGTTTTGGAAGAATAACGAAAAATAAAAGCCTCATTGTGAGGCTTTTTTATTAAATTTAACTGGTAGCAAAATGAATCTTTGGTACGAAAATTGACAAAATACCACCACAACAAAATGCCTAAATTTATTTCGGCAACAACAACACAACAATGAGCGACTCAATTAAACACGAATGCGGAATTGCCCTTCTTCGGCTAAAAAAACCGCTGGAATTTTATAAAGAAAAATACGGTTCTGCTTTCTACGGAATTCAGAAAATGTATTTGTTGATGGAAAAACAACACAACCGTGGACAAGATGGTGCCGGTTTCGCCAGCATCAAACTCGATGTGGAAGCGGGAGAACGTTACATCAGCCGCGTGCGATCCAATCATCAGCAACCGATTCAAGATATTTTTGCACAAATTAATTCGAGAATTTCTGAAGAATTAGCGCAACATCCGGAATACCAAGACGATGTTGAAGCGCAAAAACGCAACATTCCTTACATTGGCGAATTATTTTTGGGACACGTTCGCTATGGTACTTTTGGAAAAAATAGCATCGAAAGCGTACATCCTTTCCTTCGTCAAAACAATTGGATGCATCGAAACCTCATCGTGGCAGGAAATTTTAACATGACCAATGTCAAAGAACTTTTCGACAGTTTGGTGGAATTAGGTCAACATCCAAAAGAAATGGCGGATACCGTGACGGTGATGGAAAAAATTGGACATTTTCTGGACGATGAAGTAACCGATTTATATTTTGAATGCAAGAACGAAGGCTTGTCCAAAAGAGAAGCTTCGCCCATAATTGCCGAAAAATTAGATGTTGCCAAAATTTTACGTCGTGCGGCAAAAGGTTGGGACGGCGGTTACGCAATGGCTGGGCTTTTTGGTCATGGTGATGCGTTTGTGTTCCGCGATCCTGCGGGAATTCGTCCGGCTTATTTTTATGAAGACGATGAAATTACAGTAGTTGCTTCGGAAAGACCTGTGATTCAAACGGTTTTCAATGTCCCTTTCGAAAAAGTACAAGAATTAAATCCGGGTCACGCCATCATCATCAAAAAAAATGGCAGCGTTTCAATCGACCAAATCCTAACACCAACGGTGAAAAAAGCATGTTCTTTTGAACGAATTTATTTTTCTCGCGGAAGTGATGCCGAAATTTATCAGGAAAGAAAAGAATTAGGCAAGCTCATTTTACCAGCAGTTCTCGAAGCCATTGACCAAGATACCGACAATACGGTATTTTCCTACATTCCAAATACTGCCGAAACTTCGTTTTACGGAATGGTTGAAGCAGCTCAGGATTTCTTGAACATGCGGAAAAATAATTTTATTCTCAACAACCGAAACACGCTTACCAAAGAATCGCTGCAACAATTATTGGAAGTAAAAATTCGTACTGAAAAAGTGGCGATTAAAGACGCTAAACTTCGTACTTTCATCACAGAAGACAGCAGCCGCGACGACTTAGTCGCTCACGTTTATGATGTAACTTACGGCGTGATCAAACCAGAAGATAATTTGGTAATTATAGACGATAGCATTGTTCGTGGGACAACTTTGAAAAAAAGTATTTTGAAAATGATGGATCGTTTGAATCCAAAAAAGATTGTAATTGTTTCTTCCGCTCCGCAAATTCGTTATCCGGATTGTTATGGAATTGATATGGCAAAATTGGAAGGCTTAATCGCTTTTCAAGCCGCTTTGGAATTGCTAAAAGAGAGAAATTTATACCACATTGTGGATGAAGTTTACCAAAAAAGCAAAGCACAAGAAAATTTCAAAGATGCGGATGTGGTGAATTACGTTACCGAAATTTACGCGCCTTTCAGCGACCAAGAAATTTCTGATAAAATAGCCGAAATGCTCAATTCTGAAGACATCAAAGCTGACGTGAAAATTATTTTCCAAACAGTTGAAAATTTACACAAAGCCTGTCCGAAAAATTTAGGCGATTGGTACTTTACCGGAGACTATCCGACTCCTGGCGGAAACCGTGTGGTAAACCGCGCTTTTTTGAATTTTTACGAAGGAAAAAATGCCCGAGCGTATTAAGATATTCCCAAAAAATGTAGTTCATCGATTATTTATGGACTTCATCTAATATATTTTTTCTATCATAACTCCTATCCTATATTTGTATGACCATAGCATTAGTAGGTTAAGTTTATGGTAGATTTGGGGCAAAAAGGGTGGAAGAAATTCCGCCTTTTTTATTTTTGACACTTTCCGATTCTATATAAAAAAGCGCCTTTTCGGCGCTTTTTGTTTTTTTCGTGAAATTTTATTTCTTATTAAATTTAGAAACGTAACGATTACCGTCAACATCTTCAATGGTAACTACATAAACACCAACATCCAAATCTCCGGCATTAATGATACTTTTTGGCGAATCATCAAAGGCATGCTCTAAAAGAATTTTGCCGGACATATCTACGATTGTAAATCTTTGCAAGCGTGTATTACTTTGGTTTTCAATGGTAAATTCCGACTCTACTGGATTTGGATAAAGCTTGAAGCCGTTAAGCGTAAATTGGTCATTACTTAAATTATTATCGACAATTTTATAAACGATTCCCTGTGAATTCGCAGCAACATAAAGTTCTCCATTGGCATCTTGCCCAAACGTGGAAAAATTATTGCTTCCGGTAAAGTTATTGCTGTAAGTAATGGAATTGTCTGAATTAACCATTCCTAAACGGTTTCGGAAATAATCTGCAAAAATATATTTGCCCACCAATGCCGGGAATTGTGTTCCCGTATAAACGTAACCTCCCGTAACCGAACCGCCCTCACTTCTGCCGTAAGTGGCAACCGGAGCTACCATAGTATTTTGAGGAGCACAACCTGTGGTGTTGTAAGCTGCATTCCCTTCGTAACAACGCCAACCGTAGTTTAATCCCGGAAGCGTACTGCTCACACGATTTATTTCTTCAAAAGTATTTTGTCCCACATCAGCAATCCAAAGTTCGCCATTGCTTCTATTAAAAGAAAATTTCCAAGGATTTCTGAGTCCAATTGCCCAAATTTCGTCAGCTCCAGCTGTCGCTCCAGCAAAAGGATTATCCGCAGGAATGGCATACGGCGAACCTCCATCCACATCCAAACGAAGCATTTTTCCTAATAATAAATTAATGTTTTGAGCCCGATTATTGGTATCGCCAGCTCCACCTCCGTCACCCATTCCAATATACAAATAACCGTCAGGACCAAATTTTATCGTTCCGCCGTTGTGGTTAGATTCGGGTTGGTTAATGGTAATAATGGTAAAAGCACTTGCAGAATTGGCCACATCAGGATTTGTGGTTGAAACTGAATATCTTGCCACAACAGTATTTCCTGAACTATTGGTATAATTCACATAAAAATATCCATTTGTAGCATAATTGGGATGAAACGCCAAACCTAATAACCCTCGTTCTCCACCCGAAGAAACTAAAGAAGCAATGTTTAAAAATGGCGTAGTGTTCGTATTTCCGTTTGCGTTGAGCACTTTGATTCTTCCGGCTTGTTCCACCACAAATAATCGTGAATCTCCCGCAGAAGCAATATCAACTGGGTTAGTAAATCCTGTTGCAAACGAAGTAATGCCAAGATCCTGAGCCGAATTTCGGAATGGGAACAATAGCATGAAAAATAAAAGGAGTAATGTTGGTTTCATAGCAGTTTGATTTTTTTGTTCCAGATAAAATTAACAAATTAACCTCAAACTTATTGCTAATTAAATACTTATAATTTCAGAATATTTCTTAAAATCTAAATATTTTTAATGATTTAGAGTGGATTGTCAGTTTTTCCGGCTTCAATTTTTTCTTCCACCAATGCTTTTTCTTCGGAATCAGCGACCATTTTATCTTCATCATCTTTCGTAGCTAAAACAAGACAAATGCTAATCGGGAAATGATCGGAATTAATATTTTCTTCCACTTTCATTTCCACCAATCTAAAATGACTGCTTACAAAATAATGGTCCAAAGGCCAACGAAGCAATAAATATTTTGCATGAAAAGTGCTGTACATTCCGCGACCTCTTCGCGGGTCTAAAAGTTCGCTCGACTTTAAAAATAATTTAGTGGTATAACTCCAAGCCACATCATTCAAGTCACCAATTACCAAGCAAGGGCCTATGTGTTCTTTTGCCATTTTACCAATTAATAAAATTTCGGCATCTCTATCAGTTGCGTGCATATTTTCTTTCGGAACCGGTGGCGTAGGATGCAATCCGTAAATCCTAACAAGTTGATTATCAAATTCCAAATCAGCAATGATCGAGGGAATTTCTTCATCAATCAAATAATTAATTTTGTGGTCTTTAATCGGCAATTTGCTGTAAAACAAAAGTCCATAAGTATTTTCAAGCGGAATTTCGATGTAGTAAGGGAAATCTTCTCGAAGTTCTTTTACATTTTCCAACCATTTTTGATCGGTTTCCACCAAAAACACAATATCTGGATTACGTTTTTTAACCAAATTCAGCAACTTTTGGTATTCAGAGTTATACTGATAAATGTTGGCAACGAGCAAGTTAATGGTTTCTTTGCCTTCCGGCGAAACCTTGTCAATCATGGTTTTTCCAAAAACCGTAAACGGAATAATGAGATACAGCAGATAAAAAAATGCTATCGCCAAAATTCCTATCGTGCAAAGTGCTACCCAATTTTCGGTATTTCGGAAATAGATAATCCAGCAAGCCAAAATACCACCGATAATCGTAATTTTTTGCAATCTTGGATAATCAAAAACCCGGAAAGCCCAATAGTCTTTTTTGACAAAAGGAATTAAAACCGAAAGAATCGCCAGAAACGAAAGGATGTAAAGAATGATTTTTAGCGTCGCCATTTTTTGTGTTTGATACTTTAAAGGTATAACACAGATTCACACCAAACAAATTAAGTTTTGATGAAATCTTCCCTTAAAAATCAAATTCATCATCTACCGAAAGCGAATCAACTGCGGTAGAATCAGGAATTTTTATGCGGAGATACGAACGAGCCGGACCCACAATTTCCACCGGAAAATCTTTTTGCAGAGTATCTTCGGCAATTAAAACACCGCGACGCATCATGAGATTCGTGAGATAATCATTTCTTTTTTGTGCCGAAGCGCGAAGTTTTCCGGTTTCGTCAAACTGCCAAGCAAAACTTTTCGGGCGAGGCACAATGCTTGCCAAAAATAACGATTCATTCAGGTTTAGCTGCAAAGGCGATTTGCCAAAATAAAAATAAGCAGCCTCGCCAATTCCGTACACATTTGGTCCCCATTCAATAATGTTAAAATACACCTCAAGCATGCGTTCTTTGCTGACAATTCGGTTATTTTCAAGAATGTAAACGAGCAAAATTTCTTCTAATTTTCGCGAAAGCGTTTTGTCTCTGGTCAAAAAAACATTTTTAACCAACTGCATGCTGATGGTACTTGCGCCACGCGAAAAACGTTTGGTCTTGATATTTTTGATAATCGATTGTTTGAACGCTTCGTTAATAAAACCGCGATGCGAAAAAAACGACGGGTCTTCAGTAGTCAAAACCGATTTGCGGATATAAGGCGAAATTTCGTTCAATCGAGAAAAGTTAGGATTTTTGACACCTACTTCAATTTGCCTTTGGCGAACCCCATTAATAATCGCGCTGTAAGCAAAATCACCGTTTAGTTTTGCCAAGTTTGCTTCGCCGTATTTGGTAATTTTTAAATTTTCTTTTTGCAAATTACTATCAAAAACCAATGCCCTCGGATTCTTTTTGTCATAATGAAAATCAAGCGAATAACTGAAATTTCCTTCCGCTTGCATGCCTTCAAAATTGGTAAAAAGTCCTTGCGGAAGCGACTCGATAAAATCCTGAGCCGTCATCTTGGGGATTTTTACTTTCATCGCAAAAATCTCGTTTTTTTCTTCTTTTAATTTTTGATACGAAACAAATGGCGTGACTTTGATGTTATTCAATTTTGCCGAAGAAGTGCTGTCAATTGCCACAAAATCTTTTCCAAATAAGAACCGATAATCGAAATGTGCATTTTTGATGATTACATCTTTTTTAGCAATTTTCGGATGATTTACGGTAAAATTTCGGATAGAAGTAAAACCGTCAACGTGCAATTCTCCGCCATCCATTTCAATATTCGAAACATTCAGTCGAATCGAATCAAAACCTGCTTTTAAATTGTACCGTTCATCAATATACGGCACCCGAATTTTCCCGGTGTCAACGTTAAAAAACCTAAGATCGGTTTGCTTATTTCGTGGATCGGCAAAACCTTTAATTTTCCAAGTTTGATTGAAATTATCTGCTGTTACTTTAATGCTGGTTTCCAGTTGTTTATCTGCCAAAATTAATTTGCTCATGTCCAATCGTACTTTTCGTCCCATATCTTCCACCCGAAGCGAAACGTTTTGCAAGTTCATGTCGGTTGGCACCAAATTAAGTACTTGATTTAAAATTCGGTAAGCACGTTTGGCGTAGTTGGTTTCTACATTTGTCGTATCTGAGTCTTTATTTTTTTTGAGAAAAGCATCGAAGTTTTTGCCCTTTTCATTTCGAACCAATTGCACATAACCATCGTTTACAAACAAAGTTCCGAGTTGTACATCACCTGTAAATAATTTCCAGAAATTGATATTGGTTTTGATGTTTTTGGCGCTAAAAAGTGTATCAGCACCCTTTGGAACAAGTGTAACATTATCAAGTGAAACGCCCGAAAACCCTTCAAATTCAGCATTTTTGATTACTAATTTGCTATCATAATCGTTTTTGATTTTTACCGTAGCTTTTTCGATGGCTTTATCCAAAAAAGATTCGCGAAAGAAAAACAAAACGGCTATCGCAAGCACAAAAATTCCGGCGATAATTTTAACGGCAAGTAAAACTTTCTGTTTCTTGGTTTTCATTTTGGGAGCAACTTAAAACACAAATATAACGTAATAATAGAAAGTGAAATGTTGTTAGCGCTAAATTAACAGGCTGGTAGCTATTTTCCGATTCATTCGCCGTTGGAATGGCAAGATTAAAATTACTCCCGCAACATTTTAAGCGAAAAATACCCAATAACTATAATGATGATTCCCATCAATATCCACAGCCAAATTTTATTTTCAAATAATACCGATTGTGAAACAACCGAATAATTATTATTCAACTGTTCGTTTTGAAGTTGTAACGTTGTGATATTTTTTGGGATATTTTGTTCAAAATTTTCAATGTCGTAATGTGGTTGAGAGGCTTTTTTATTTCCGTAAAATAGCGAATAGTTTGCCTTTTCGGTAAATCTTGCTAACAAATAATAAACGGCAGTTTTTACGGAAACTTTTTCTATTTTCAGAGGTTGATTGTTTCCATTTTCAATCGTGATTTTTAGTTTTTTTCCAAAAGTATTTCCGGTTAAAAAAGCATTTTTGTCCAAGGAACTCAAGGTTTCATTGGCAATTGTTTCATAATTAAAATGCCAACCTTTTTCAGTTCGCACGCTATCTTTTAAAACTTCAATTTTTATCGGTCGATAATAATCAAAACGATTGCCAACCTGAAGATTTACGGAAGCAATTGCGGCTGTGTTTGCGATTTCTAAAAAAATAACGGTGTTTTTTTGCGCGTCGATCTCGGTTTTTTGGCCGATGATTTTTGCGTCATTTAAAAGCGCTTCGTTTTTTTTCAATTCCCAAATTTTTGCCTCAATAAGTTCCGGTTGTTCTTCCGATTTTATTTTGATGCGGTAAAATTGAAACTTCGAATCCGGAAAATTAATTTGGGTAAATTGATAGTCGGTTTGATTGTTTTTTATCGAAAGGATTCTTGCGTTTTCTACCACCGAAAACCATTCAACTTGATTATTGCTGGCTTCCAAATCTACACGCCAATCAAAATTTTCTTGTTCAAAATTTAATTTGATTTGGTTAATTTGCTTGGCTTGAGAAAGTTCGAACGTATAAAAGTATTCCGAATTTTTGCTCGAAACATTAATCATCTTAAACGGAATTTCTGTTTCTGAAATTTGACTTTCAGATTTTTTCAGCAAAAAAGGTGCTTCAACCGAACCATTATCGCCAACAATTCGAATATCAGAAAAATCGGAATTCATTTTGGCGAGAGCCGCATCGGGCAAAATAATTTTGTGCCAAACCGCTGACGGATTTTCAAGTTTTCGCTGGTACTGAAATCCTTCCGCTTGCGCAAAACCAAAAAAGTTTGCGAGCAAAAATAAAGCGGCAAATAGTTTATTTTTTGTCGTCATCAAGCAGTAAATGTTTGTATTTGTTATATAAAAATGAGATGATCAAAAGTAAAATTCCGAGCGACACAAAAACAATCGTTTTTCTGATGGTGTTGAGTTGTGCAATGTCGTAAAAAAACAATTTTATTAGCGTAATTCCGAACAAAACAATGGCAACAATCCGCAGGTTTTTTCGGTTTTTCCAAATGCCGTAGCTGATAAAAATAAGCGATAAACTTCCCCACAAAATACTCAAACCAAGTTTGCTATTGTTCCAAGAATTCATGGCGTAAATCCAAATTAGCATTTCGGCACTGACAATCCAAACGATTAAAACGGCACAAATAATTTCGAACCAACTCTTGTTTTTTTGGAATTGATTTTTAAAATAAATAAAAAGAGAACAAACTAAAATCCCCAAGCAAATCAACGAAATATAATGAATGACCACTGCAAAAAAACTGGTGGTGTAAATCACTTTATTGTCCGGATTATAATAGTTATAAATCAAATTGCTTTGGGTGAAAAAACCATTCACGAGAAAAATAAAAATGGCCAACCCAGAAAAAACCAAGGTGGCGATTTCGAAGAATTTATTTTTTATTTTTTCCGAAACTAAATACACCAATACCGACAAATAAATAAGGGTAAAATTGAGCACCCAAATATTTTTATAATCATAAAAATCAGAGAAATAAGTTTGGTCTTTATATATTTTTAAGTTCCAATAATTGGTGATTTCCAAGCGAATTGCATTATACAAAACCAGCACAAAAATTGCTGGTACAAAATGATTGGCAATTGTAACTAAGGCTGATTTTTTCCGAGTTTCTTCAACAGGAAATTTTCTTTGGAAATAAACGACCAAGCCAAATGCCAGCAAAAACAAGACGGAATTTAAAAAATGCGGATTGAAAATAGGCGTTTCGTTTTCGTAGTAAAACCAATCTTCTAACAAACTGATTACCGCTAAAAACAAGACGATATACGATAATATTTCGTAGAAAGAAACTTTTTTGCTTCGTCCCAAATAAAAAAGCAACAAGCCTTGAAACGCCCACGATAAGGTAACCCATTGACCATTCAATTGCACCGGAATGGCAATGGTGATGAAGGTTAACACCAAACCGATTACCAAGTGAAATAAACTTTTGTCGGCCAATTTTTTTTGATGAATGATTACGCCAACGATAAAATGCACGATTGCGTTGAACAAAGTAAACAGGCCATAAAATTCAGAACCTTGATGATAATTGCTCAAAATTCCGATGCCAAAACCGTAAAAAAGAAAAGAATTGGAAAGCACCGAAACGATATCTTTTACTTCAAAATTTTCTTTTTTGATGAGCTTGTACGCCAAAAACGCGACATAGAAAATCGTGAAAAAAATCGTTAAATATACGCTTGCAATGGCAAAATGTAAACTCGGTTTAAACCCGTCGAACAACCAAAATTCGAAAATAAACCAAGTAAAAACAAACGCGATTACGTTTAAAATTCGCCAATATTTTTTGAACGCAATGATTAAAATTCCCACGTTTATCAGCGACATGTAAGAAAATAAAATGACCACTTTCCCGGAACCGTCGCTTAACAAAAACGGAACCGCATAAGCGCCAACTAACCCAATTATAGCAATGATTTGCTGGTTGTATTTGAGTGATGCAAAAACGGTAAAACCCGTAAAAACTACCATCAAAATAAAAGTGAGCGATTGTGGCAATAACCCGTATAAACTGTACGCTAAAAAGGTGATGAAATATAAAATTGCCATTGAACCGCTAAGCAAAACAGCACTGAAATTTTCGAATTTTGGTTTGAGTTTTATGGCAAAGCCAAATAATCCCAAGCCAACGAAATACCCTAAAATAATTCGGGTTAAGGGACTGATGAGTTCGTTATCGATGGCGTATTTGGCACCAATTCCAACTCCAATTATCAAAACCAGAATCCCAATTTTATTGATTAAATTTTCACCAATAAATTTTTCCCAATTAGATGGTTTTTTGATTCTTGGCTCCATTCTTCGGGGTTCAGGACTTGAAAAAACCACGCGTTCCTTTGATGGAGCAATTGGAGAAACCGGTTGTGGTTCAACTAAATTTGGCGTTTCGGAGAAAGTTTCAGCTTGTTCTTTTTTTTCAAAATCTAAAATTTCTCGCTTTAATTCTGAAATTTCATGCTGAAACGAATGTTGCTTCTGAATTAAATGATCTAATTTTTGGTGCAGTAATTTAAGTTGATTCTGATTGGCCATAACATATTCAATTGAAATTTAAAGATATGTAAAAAGCCAATACGTTTTTGGTTACCCAAATAATTCTGCAGCAACGTCTTCAATTTTTGAAACCAATCGCACTTTGATTCCCGCATTTTTCACGGTAATTTTATTGTATTTGGAAACAAAAATAGTTGAAAATCCTAATTTTTCAGCTTCGAGAATACGTTGGTCCACCCGATTTACCGGACGAATTTCTCCAGAAAGTCCAACTTCGCCTGCAAAACAAAAATCTTTCCCAACCGGAATATCTTCGTTGGAAGACAAAATCGAAGCCACAACTGCCAAATCAATTGCCGGATCATCAACCGAAATTCCGCCGGTGATGTTAAGAAAAACGTCTTTTGCCCCTAACCTAAATCCGGCTCGTTTTTCTAAAACTGCCAAAATCATGTTGAGCCTTTTAGCGTTGTAACCGGTTGTGCTTCGTTGTGGCGTTCCGTAAACTGCGGTGGAAACTAACGCCTGAATTTCAATCATAATCGGTCGCATTCCTTCCATGGTCGTGGCAATTGCCGTTCCCGAAAGTTCTTCTTCTTTGTGAGAAATTAAAATTTCCGAAGGATTTGAAACTTCTCTCAAACCCGTTCCTTGCATTTCGTAAATTCCGAGTTCGGATGTGGAACCGAAACGATTTTTCAACGAACGTAAAATTCTGTAAATGTGATTTCTATCGCCTTCAAATTGTAAAACGGTATCGACCATGTGTTCCAAAATTTTTGGTCCGGCAATGGTTCCATCTTTTGTAATATGACCAATTAAAATCACGGGAACATTGGTTTCTTTGGCAAATTTTATCAGTTCTGCCGTACATTCCCGAATTTGCGAAATGCTTCCTGCCGAAGATTCTATGTAATCTGTTTGCAAGGTTTGGATAGAATCGATAATGACAATTTCCGGTTGAATGGTTTCAATTTGGCGGAAAATATTCTGCGTTTTCGTTTCCGTCAAAATGTAGCAATTGTCGTTCAGCGGATTGATTCTTTCTGCCCGCATTTTTATTTGTTTCTGACTTTCTTCGCCTGAAACATATAAAGTTTTGTAAGGTAATTTGAGCGAAATTTGAAGCAATAACGTACTTTTCCCAATTCCGGGTTCGCCACCTAAAAGTATTAACGAACCAGGAACAATTCCGCCACCTAAAACGCGGTTAAGTTCGCCATCTTTAGTGTCCAACCGAATTTCTTCCGCACTATCAATTTCGTGGATTCGTAAAGGTTTCGGCGCTCGTTTTGAGTCGGAATTTTCATTGGATTTCCATGCTTTTTTTTCTTCTTTTTGAACAATTTCTTCGGCAATGGTATTCCATTCTTTGCAAGCATTGCATTGCCCTTGCCATTTAGAATATTGAGTGCCGCAATTTTGGCAATAAAAAGTGGTTTTTACTTTTGTCATCTTATTGTTTCGCCTTCATTTCTTCAGCTTTTTCAAGCATCATATCGCGGGTTAAATCGCCAATTTCGTTTTTGCTAAAAGCGTTTTGATAATGCCTGAAAGCTTTTTTAAAATCATTTTGATGTTCGTACATCATGCCTAATTGGTAATCCGACAACATCGATTTTGGGTAATTTTTTTTAGAAATATCGGCTAATTTTTCAAATTCTGCGTAAGCGTTATTTTTCAAAATGGCTGCTTCAATGGCTTTAAAATCGGTTAATCTTACCGGCATTTTAATTCCCAAAGCTTTCTCGATTCCGTCATATTTTTTTACTAAATAATCCACATAACCGCCATTTAATTTCACAATTTTTTCCTGAAATTCGCTGGTAGAAATGGGTTGGTAAACGCTAAAAATATGGTACAACGAATTGGGAATCGCATGCAAAACGAGCGAATAATGAGAAGCATTTTTAAAATCGTCTAATTGATATCGAACGTTATTATTTGAAGCAGATTTTATTGCCGAATCTAAAGCTTCCACACGTTGGCGAATTCTTTTAACATCACCATCTGCCGTAGCTTGGTAATAAAAAATGGGCGTTTTGGCTACAGAAAGTCGTTGCGAAATTCGCTCTGGCATTTGGGCTTCCATTTCTGGACTTAGCGAAATATATGCGTTAAAAATCGGTTGGTCTTTGTATAGAAAAAAGTTAAGAAAACCAGCGGTAGTGTCGTGTCCCGCAATAATTCTGAAAGGAGCTACACGGTATTTTTTTTCGATGGCAGGCAAAAGTTCGGCTCCAATAAATTCGAAAAAATTAGCGCCAGAACCTTCCGGCAAACCGGTTTCGGAACTAAATGCGCTGTCGTCAAATCTTTCGCCATTGGCATTTTGATGAATTCCCACAACAATCATTGGCGGCAAATCGTCCCAATAATTAGCGTAAGAAAGTGCTCCGGAAAATGCGTCAAATAAATATTCGGCGTCTAAAACTACTAAAATAGGAAATTTTCTGTCGGGGTCTTTTTCATAAGCCGCTGGAAGCGAAATACTGATTTGTCTGGTTCGATTGAGTTTCGCCGAAGTCACTTCTTCGGTAGTTTTTTGCGAATGTCCGGAAATAGTAAGTAATAAAACTAAAAGCGTGTAAATTTTTTTCATGCCGGTTATTTTATTTATTGGAGAATATTTTGCGAAAGCAAGTTAATTAAATTTTAGATTGAAGTGGAAAAAATTTAGAAATTAGGCTTTCGCCAAAGGTTTGCTTTTTAGAACATTTTCTCGTCTTGTTGCTCGTAAAAAGCATCGATGTTGAGTTTTTTTTGCGTAGATGCCATCACGGCTAATTGATCACAACGTTCGTTTTGCGGATGATTGTTGTGTCCTTTTATCCAGCGGAAATCCACTTGATGTTTTCGGTAAATCACTAAAAAACGTTTCCATAAATCCGGATTTTTTTTTCCCACAAAACCTTTTTTCTCCCAACCAAAAACCCAATTTTTTGTAACCGAATCCACCACATATTTTGAATCGGAAATTACCAAAACTTTTGTATTAGGGTTTTTTAGTTTTTCTAAACCCACAATTACCGCCAGAAGTTCCATTCGGTTGTTAGTTGTCAGCCGAAATCCTTCAAAAAATTCTTTTTTATAATTTGTGCCAACCAATTCCATCACCACGCCGTAACCGCCAGGTCCTGGATTTCCTTTTGCGGCACCATCTGTATATATGTGAACTTGGTAAGACATTTGGGATTTAGGATTTATGATATCAGATTTAAGATTTAGGATTTTTCAAATTTGGAATTTGGACTCGAGCGTCAGCGAACAGGCGAAGCAATTTTTTTATTGGAATTTCACATAAGCAATTTCTCAATCACTTCCGGATAATGTTTATGTTCTAATTGCAAAACTTTTTGGGCAACTTCTTCCGGAGTTTTGCAATCATTCACTAAAACTTGTGCTTGAAAAATAGTCGCTCCTTCGTCATAATTTTCATTTACAAAATGTACGGTAATTCCAGAATATTCGTCTTTATTATTTAAAACTGCCGTGTGAACATGAATGCCGTACATTCCTTTTCCGCCGTAATTGGGCAATAATGCCGGATGGATGTTCACAATTTTATTGGGAAAATCAGTAATAATGTCTGTTGGGAATTTCCATAAATAACCTGCCAAAACAATTAAATCTGGTTTTAAAGACGAAACTTCGCGGTGTAATGTGCCGTTTTCCACCTCATTTTGACCAAAAACAAATGTTTTTACACCTAAATTTTGGGCTTTTTCCAAAACTTTAGCATTTTGTTTATTCGAAAAAACAGCCACAACTTCGGCAGTTAATTTTTCTTTAAAATAATTGATTATTGCAACGGCATTTGAGCCCGAACCCGAAGCAAATACTACAATTCTTTTCATTTTGAGGCAGATTTATTGAACTACAAAAAAAAGAATAATTAATGAGAATAGAGAAAAA
The DNA here is from genome assembly GCA_023387965.1 of Bacteroidota bacterium. GTDB lineage: Bacteria > Bacteroidota > Bacteroidia > Flavobacteriales > Flavobacteriaceae > Flavobacterium. The sequence continues at coordinate 21,451 of JAEWHE010000029.1, forward strand.
ATAAACCGGTTTATGAAATATTTTTTTTAATTTAGTACTCACATTTATTAACTAAAATGTGGTTTTAAAATAAAGTTTTTTATTTTTGCCAACAATTAAAATTCAAAAATTAGAAAATTATGTCAGACATTGCATCAAGAGTTAAAGCGATTATCGTAGACAAATTAGGAGTTGACGAAAACGAAGTTGTAACAGAAGCGAGCTTCACTAACGATTTAGGAGCTGATTCATTAGACACTGTTGAGCTTATCATGGAATTTGAGAAAGAATTTGACATCCAGATCCCAGATGATCAAGCAGAAAACATTGCTACTGTAGGTCAAGCAATCTCTTACATAGAAGACGCAAAAAAATAATAACAGCTTAATCCCGTGACAGCTTATGTTTTCACGGGAGTTGTTATTTTTTAGAATCAATTTTTATTGATTGTAACATCAAGTAAGATATTTATGTAATGCCCCTGTCTTTTTTTTATGCCTTAAGAAAAGCAAGGGTATTTTTTATATAATTCAAAATAAAAATATTTCGAGTATGAAGTTAAGAAGAGTTGTGGTAACAGGTTTAGGTGCCTTAACGCCCATTGGAAACACGGTTCAAGAATATTGGGACGGACTTATCAATGGCGTTAGCGGTGCAGCTCCGATTACTTATTTCGATACTACACATTTCAAAACTAAATTTGCCTGCGAACTAAAAAATTTCAAAGCAGAAGATTTTATCGACCGCAAAGAAGCCCGAAAAATGGACCGTTATGCTCAATACGCCATTGTTTCTTCGGATGAAGCAGTTCGTGATGCAGATTTTAATCTTGAAAAATTAGACAAAGATAGAGTTGGCGTAATTTGGGGATCCGGAATTGGTGGTTTGGAAACATTCCAGCAAGAAGTAATGGATTTTACAAAAGGAAACGGAATGCCAAAGTTCAATCCGTTTTTTATCCCAAAAATGATTGCTGACATTGCAGGAGGACACATTTCCATCAAATATGGTTTCAGAGGCCCAAATTTTACTACGGTTTCTGCTTGTGCTTCTTCTACAAATGCTTTAATCGATGCTTTTAACTACATCAGATTAGGTCAAGCCGATGTAATGGTGACAGGTGGTTCAGAAGCTGCCGTAACTATTGCAGGAATGGGAGGTTTTAACGCAATGCATGCCCTTTCAACCCGAAATGATGATCCAAAAACGGCTTCAAGACCAATGGACAAAGACCGTGAAGGTTTTGTACTTGGAGAAGGTGCTGGAGCTTTAATTTTAGAAGAATACGAACATGCGGTTGCCAGAGGCGCAAAAATTTATTGCGAAATTGGCGGTGGCGGAATGTCTGCAGATGCTCATCACATCACAGCTCCACATCCGGAAGGTTATGGTGCCAGAAATGTAATGCTAAATTGCTTGAGAGATGCCGAATTAACCCCTCAAGATGTTGATGGTGTAAACATGCACGGAACTTCGACACCATTAGGAGATATTGCAGAATCTAAAGCCATTCAACATGTTTTTGGAGATCATGCTTATAACCTAAATTTGAATTCTACTAAGTCAATGACTGGACATTTGCTTGGTGCTGCGGGAGCAATTGAAACAATTGCTTCAATTCTTTCCATTAAACATGGAATTGTTCCGCCAACGATCAACCATTTTACTGACGACGAAAACATCGATTCTAAATTAAATTTCACTTTCAATAAAGCGCAAAAACGCGACATGAATGTTGTAATGAGTAATACTTTTGGATTTGGTGGTCACAACGCTTGCGTTTTGGTTAAAAAATTAGATTTATAATTCACTGATGCGTATTATCAGAAAAATATTTAAAAACTCCCGTTCTGAAGAAGACGGGATTTTTTTTAATGAAATTCAAAAAATATTAGGTTTTGCCCCACAAAATCTAGAATGTTACCACAGGGCTTTTACCCATAGATCTTCAAACAAAACAGATTCTAACGGAAATCCGCTTAATTACGAACGCCTTGAATTTTTAGGCGATGCCATGTTAAGTTCCGTGATTGCGGCACATTTATTCAATGAAGTCCCAACGGGTGACGAAGGTTATTTGACCAAAATGCGCTCGAAAATCGTGAGTCGGGAACACTTGAACGAGTTAGGTCGTGACTTGAACCTCATCAAGTTTATTGACAGCAAAGTTCCTACGCAACATTTTGGCGAAAATATCCACGGCAATATTTTTGAGGCTTTGGTTGGTGCAATTTATCTTGACAAAGGTTATGTTTACTGCGAAAAATTTATCCGCAAAAGAGTTATCGTTCCTTATGTTGACATTTCACGTTTGGAAGGAAAAATTACCAGTTATAAAAGCTTGTTGATCGAATGGTGTCAGAAAGAAAAGAAGGTTTTTAATTACGATGTTTTTGAAGACAATGGAGCTGATGGTCAAAAACATTTTGGTGTAAAACTATCGATCGACAAAAAAGTGGTGGCAAAAGCAAGAGCGACTTCAAAAAAGAAAGCCGAAGAAATTGCTTCGAAGAGAGCTTATTTTGCTTTTCAGGAGCGGATTGATAATAAGTAATTTTTCTGGAAAAAATTCTGAATTGCTTTTTCTAAAAATCGTCACTTTCCCCTATTTCATTTCTGAATTAACAAACGAAAATCCTTAAAACTCAATCGTTTTCGTTGATAAATTAACGTTAAGCAATCCGTTTATTGTAGAATTGCTGAAAATTAATAAGTATCTTTACGACTTATTTAATTTTAAACATGGGCACATTAAAGCTAAATCTCGGCGAGTTCGATCAGGTAGATTATACTTTAATTGCTATTCATACCACTTTAGAAGATTTTAGACTGGCGTATTTCATCAACTCTCATCTCCCTATTCTTTTAAAAAAATGCGGAACCGACATCAGGTTAACCAATAAAGATGGCGAAGCTGCGTTTTCTCATTTTAGCTTTGACGATGTTCAAAAAGATATGTTTTGGAGTTTGGTAGAAAATACAAAAAACGTAGCGGTTTCTGCCCTGGCAAGCAATACACTTTTTGCCGATGATGAAACGGCAGATAACGTGAAAATCCATTTATTGCCAGAACTAAAAAAAGTGGATTATTTTTTAAAAATTGAAAATACCGATGATTATTTCAACCCAGAAGAAATCATCAAAAAACTGAAACAAATAGACTGGATTTCGGCGGTTTATGAAGTAGATGCCGAAAAAATAAAATCGAAAAACAACTTAATTTTCTAATATGTTGACAAGAAAAAAAACGAAAATTGTAGCAACACTCGGACCCGCATGTAGTACCAAACCTGTTTTGAAAGACATGATTGATGCCGGTGTGAACGTTTTCAGAATTAACTTTTCCCATGCAGATTATGCCGATGTTAAGGCTAGAATCGACATGATCCGTGAATTAAATGACGAATTTGGTTATAACACTGCAATTTTAGGCGATTTGCAAGGTCCGAAACTTCGTGTAGGTGTGATGAAAGAAGACGTGGTGGTTGCTCCAGGCGACATCATTACGTTTACCACTGCAGAAGATATTTTAGGAACTGCAGAACGCGTTTACATGAATTACAAACAATTTCCTTCGGATGTGAATCCGGGTGAGCGAATCTTGCTTGACGACGGGAAATTAATTTTTGAAGTGATTGAAACTGACCGCAATACTGAAGTAAAAACCGTTGTAGTACAAGGTGGTCCGTTGAAATCTAAAAAAGGTGTAAACTTACCAAATACCAAAGTTTCATTGCCTGCTTTAACTCAAAAAGATATTAAAGACGCCATTTTTGCCATTGAAAATCAAGTAGATTGGATTGCACTTTCGTTTGTGAGAACCGCAGAAGATTTGATGGAATTACAAGATTTGATTTCAAAACATTCTGACCATAAAATTCCAATTATTGCCAAAATCGAAAAACCGGAAGGCGTTGAAAACATTGATAAAATTGTTGCTTTTTGCGATGGCTTGATGGTAGCCCGTGGAGATTTAGGAGTGGAAATTCCGGCTCAGGAAGTTCCGTTGATCCAAAAGAAATTGGTACAACGTGCTAAAACTGCCAGAATTCCTGTAATTATCGCTACGCAAATGATGGAGACGATGATTACAAGTTTGACTCCGACTCGTGCGGAAGTGAACGACGTAGCGAATTCTGTGATGGATGGTGCCGATGCCGTAATGCTTTCCGGAGAAACTTCTGTAGGGAATTATCCGGTTCAGGTGATTGAAAAAATGTCGCAAATTATTGAGGCAGTTGAAGATTCGCCGTTGATCCAAGTACCGCAGAATGTACCACAAGTGAGAACGAAACGTTTTATTACCAAATCAATTTGTTACCATGCTGCTTCGATGGCAAATGCAATTAAAGCAAAAGCAATTTGTACGTTAACCAATAGTGGTTATACGGCTTTCCAAATTTCGGCATGGAGACCACAATCTCATATTTTGGTGTTTACATCGAATAAAAAAATCTTGACGCAATTGAATCTTTTGTGGGGTGTTCATTCTTTTTATTACGACAAATTTGTGAGTACAGACGATACCGTAACTGACGTAAACGAGATTGCTCGTGAAAAAGGTTTCGTAGAGAAAGGCGATTTCTTGATCAATCTTGCCGCAATGCCGGTGGTTGACAAAGGAATGGTGAATACACTTCGTGTATCGGAAATGGAATAATCTTTGAGTAATGATATTGTAAGAAATCCGCTGTTTGACGACAGCGGATTTTTTTATTTTGTTCAGGGGTTTTAATTATATTTGTGTCCGGATGACGGAAGATTACAGGTGTAAAAATGGTTTTCTTCTTAGCCCCTAGTCCCGATTTTTCGGCACAAAAGCTTTGGAAAAGCAGCGGGAAAATGGTCCCGAAGCTTCGGGAAAAAATGCCCGTCCCGAAATTTCGGGATCGCTCCTAACCATAAAAACAAACTTTATAAAAATAAACAAACATGAAATTTAAATCGAACAATCCCTTTTTAGGAAACAAAAATTTTGCGGGGAAAGCCGTAACGAGAACCGCCGATGCGGAAAATGCAGAGTGGATTTCTTATGGCGAAGAAATGACGATTTCGGGTACGATTAACAAAACTTTTGTGATGTTAATTTTGTTATTGATGTCGGCAACGGTAATCTGGACGATGGCCTTTAACGGTTACAATACCATGATTTTTACCATTGGAGGGGCGATTGCAGGATTAGTTTTAGTATTGATTTCGGCGTTTAAACCGCACCTTTCTCCGTATTTGGCTCCAGCTTATGCGGTGGTGGAAGGACTTTTTATTGGAGGACTTTCGGCGATTTTTGAAGCCATGTATCCCGGGATTGTAATTCAGGCGGTTGGGGCTACTTTTGTAACGTTTTTAGTTTGCTTGGGCTTGTACAAATATAAAATTGTGAAGGTGACGGAACAGTTTAAATCAATTGTGATTGCGGCAACTTTGGCGGTAGCTACTTATTATTTAATTGCGTGGTTGGTTTCGATGTTTACGAGTTTTACGCCTGTGCATCACGGAAATTCGTTGATGGGAATTGGCATTAATTTAGTGGTGATTGTGATTGCGGCACTCAATTTATTCTTAGATTTTGACATGATTGAAAAAGGTGCGGAACGCCGTCAACCGAAATTCATGGAGTGGTTTGGTGCCATGGGACTGATAATTACGCTGGTTTGGTTGTACATTGAATTCTTGCGTTTGCTGGCAAAATTTTCGAGTAGGGATTAATTGATATTGAAAAGCCTCTTTGGAGGCTTTTTTTTATATATTTATTTTGATTGTTAGTTGTGTAGCTTAAAAAAAATATAGTTTTACAGCCTACTAATCCATTTTATATGAAGTTAAAAATTCTTGCATCGGTAGTTCTATGTTTGATTAGCAATACTTTAGTCCAATCTCAAAAGCTTTCAGACAAAGAAAAACTGGTAACAACTGCAAAGGTCTGGGGATTCTTAAAATATTACCATCCAAATGTTTCGAACGGCAGCTATGATTGGGATGATGAACTTTTAAATATCATGCCGAAACTTTCTCAAGCAGATGAAGTTGCTGATTTATCTGATATTTATAAAGATTGGATATTATCATTGGGAAAGATGCCAGAATGCCGCACATGTGGTAACTCTATTAATTCCACATTTGACAAAAATTACAATCTAGATTGGATTAAAGACGAGAAATTAATATCTAAAGAGTTAAGCACAATACTAGTAAAAATTAAAGATAACCGAAACCTCGGTAATCAATATTATGTGGGTACAACAGGAGCTGGTAATGCCTACCCAAAGAACGAGAAAAAATATATAGGCGATAACTTTCCAAATAGACAGCAGCGCCTTTTAGGTTTTTTTAGATTTTGGAACTTTATCGAATATTTCTATCCTTATAAATATATGCTGGACAGCAATTGGGATTCTATCTTAAAAGAATATATTCCGAAAATTAATGCTGCTGCAAACGAAAAAGAATATCACCTCATCATATCAGAATTGATTGGAAACATTGACGACTCTCATACCCGTGTGAACTTTCTTTCTGATTCTAACCAGGTAAAACACTTTCCCTACACAGTTAAGGATGTGGAAGGAGAATGTGTAATTGTTGGTAGTTACAACGCCAAAATCGGGGCTGAAAACGGACTGATGGTTGGTGATATTATCGTGGAGGTGAACGGCAAGAACGTTCAGAAATATTTTCAATCAAATGAAAATTTATTATCTGCGTCAAACCACGCCTTTAAAAAAGTTAAGGCATATACCGATTTATTAAATGGCGATTTAGATAGTCAAAAGCTTCGTATAAATAGATCCGGAAAAATTTTAGAAATGACGGTAAAGCTTTACAAGTTTCAAGATTTTGATTATTACAATACTAATTACTTTCCTTCCCACAGTTTTATTCGCTCAGATGTGGGTTACATAAATATCAGAACGCTTCCCAAGGACAAGAAATTGATTAGCAAGATTATGAGCGAAATGGCGGACTCAAAAGCCATCATCTTTGACGTAAGAGGCTATCCTCAAAACACCCATCTTTTGTTAGGTGAGGAACTCAATTCTGAAGAACAAGTTTTTGCCTACTCTATAGCACCGGATTTATCATACCCTGGAAAGTTTATTTATTTAAACGAATCTAAAGTCGGCAAGAAAAACAAAAGAAACTTTAAAGGTCTTGTCATTATCTTAGTCGATGAGTCCACTTTTAGTTTAGGCGAATTTACCGTCATGTCATTACAAACATTGCAGAACAATGTCACAGTTGGTAGCCAAACCGCAGGTGCAGATGGTAATGTGAGTCATATTGAATATTTCGGAGGTCACAAAGTTCAAGTTTCCGGTCTTGGCATTTTTTATCCAGACGGACGAGAAACACAGCGGAAAGGCATTAAGATTGACCACATCGTGAACCTGACGATTGATGGAGTAAGATCCGGCCGTGACGAAATTCTTGGGAGCGCTCTAAATTTGATAAGCAAAGAATAAAATCCCATGATAGAATATTTGTACGCACTTATCGCCTTTATCTTAGCAATTTGTTTCTTATACCGTTTCAAGAAAAAACCAAACGATAGTGCGTTTAATACCTATCATAATTCAAGATATTACCGGGTTCTAATCTTATTTGTATTTGCTTTGTTGGCATTAATTATATCTTTTTTTGTAAATATTTAATGCTGAAATAGGTATGATGTAAAATAAGTTGCGCTTTTATAACAATTAAGTTAAATTTTATATACATTAGCAACATATTAACCATAAATCCAGCATTATTATGCCATTTGTAAACTTAAACGACAAGCACTTCACTGAAACTGAAAAAACAGCTATTGAAAGTGCAGTACAAACTTTAGAAAACCTTTTAAAGCCGAAATTGGCAACTCTTACGCCAGAAGAACGTTCCACTTACGGAAGCGTTGCGGAGCAAAACAAATTAGTGATTAACAAAGTGCGCGACTATCGAATGTCGCAACAAACGCTCTCCAGCCCAGATGTGGATTGGGACGAGTTTGAAGCAGATTTTCAAAGTCGTGCGTTTTTACAAAATCTGCTGATGCGATTAGACACGATGCACTTGGGGCTGAACAGCTCAAAAATTTTGCACGACTGGGACAATTACCAAGCCGCCTTAACCGATTATGATTATACTAAGTATAAAAATTCTACGGGAGCATTGGGTTACCAAGCCAAAAGTTTGGAGATCAAGCAGTTTTTTGTTAGCAAATCTCAGGGCAGCACGTCTCCTTTAAACCAAGAGTAGTAAGCCCAAAGAGAAACCTCGCCCCACCAAGCCAGTATTTGATACTGGCTTTTTTTATGCCCGATTACAACAATGCCAAAACAAAACGCCCGTCCGCCAACCTATCCAGACACGTTAAATACTCCTCCCGATAGGTTGTGTCACGCCTCTCGATAGGTTATTAACCCCTATTTTGTGGTTATAAAGGTACGCTAACGGGGTTAACAACCCCATGCGATAGGTTATACAACCCCGTTTAACACGTTGCTGACGTATCGAGACACCCCACCTAACCCCATTTGACCAGTAACGAACGTATCGAAAGGGGTGTTGGACTACTTTGTAAATGATTGTATTGTAATTTTTTATATTTTAGGCGGGAATTAAGCTGTAATTGCACATGTACATCTTAAATGGGATGGACATGTGATAGATTATGGCGAGTATACACGAGTTATACGCCATTTCCTGCGGAAATGACTCAGACCGTTCTCATGTGGAAAGAAATTTTTCGGTTTGCAAGAACATTCTCCGAATCAGGAAACGACCGTATAACAGGCGTTTAGCGAGATTGCGAATTTTGCGGTAAGTTCACCCTCACGTTTCGCAAGAAATTTTATCTTAGCCGAAAGTACTCGATTCCGAACTTCGCAACATCGCCAAGCGCCGGAACGTTGTATGCCATTTTAAACCAACACACTTTGAAAAAGACAGCTAAAATATTGAACATAATTTTTGCTTTAAATATCGGACTTTTCCTATTGGACTTACTGCCAAATTTTGACATCAAAAATCAATTTATAAAATCTTTTGTCTATCTTTTTTCAACTTTTGGTTCAATTCTAATTATCTCAATTAACTTCCAACAAAAGCTGAACAAATTAACTTTAATACTTCCGACAATAGGAATTCTTGGAATTCTCTTTTTAGGACCTTTACGAATACTAAATGCTAAATCTGCTTGGAAAACTCAAACTATAATTTATCAAAATGGACATTTAGCAAATAAAACAATTGAATATCAATTACAAGATGTTGGTGCAAGAGGTTACAACAAAAGAGAGGTTGAAACTTTTTACTTGACTAATTTTTTTATATTGGTCGCAGAAGTTCCAAAAGATATTGAAAAACGAATTGAGTGGACTAAAGTAAATAAAGATGTAAACGAATTAAAGCTTAAGTATTGATGTTTCATATTATTATTCATTGTAAACCAAAAGAAAATAACGAAGAGTATTTTGGAAAAATAATTGGAGCTTATGCTTCAGTATTAATCGACTATAAAGATTATGACGGAGCATTAGAATTGTCAAAATTCTATATTAAGGAAGAAAATTGGGAATTTATTGAATTTGATGAAGAGTACTTTACATTTGAAACAAAAGAAGATTTACCTGAAGATTATCAACAGTATTTTGACGAAATAAAAGAATTCGGATATTCGATGATTTTCAATTTATACAACGAAGAAACAGATGAATAAAAAACGGCATACAACATGAACTGTGTAAAAAACCAAACTTTTTAAGTACTTTTTACAATAAAATTTTCATGATAAAATTCCCTGTTTTTTACCACCCCAAATACAATCTTGAGCAGCTTGTTGCACACTGCAATTAC
>JAEWHE010000028.1 GCA_023387965.1 Bacteroidota bacterium
GACCTATACCTGCATGATTTCCTTTTCCTTGTCCGCGAGCAAGCGGTCGACTTCCGAAATCGTATCATCGGTCATCTTCTGGACCTTATCGGACAGGGAGCGGCTTTCGTCCTGACCGATATCGCCATCCTTTTCAGCCTTTTTCAGGTCATCCATGCCGTCGCGACGGACGTGACGAATCGCAACCTTGGCCTTTTCGGCGTAGTCGTGCGCAACCTTGACCAGCGACTTGCGACGCTCTTCATTGAGTTCAGGCAGCGGGATACGCAGGTTCTGGCCGTCCATGATGGGGTTCAGTCCGAGATTGGATTCGCGAATGGCGCGGTCGACGGCGCTCACCATGGACCGGTCCCAGATGGACACGCCAAGCATCCGAGGCTCTGGCACCGTGATGTTCGCGACCTGGTTCAGCGGCACACGCGAACCATAGGCTTCGACCACGACCGGATCCAGAATGTTGGCCGAGGCACGGCCTGTGCGCAACGACGCGATGTCGCTCTTGAAGGCATTGATGGCACCGTCCATACGGCGCTTGATGTCGTTGAGATCGATCGATCCACTCATCCGTATACTCCCGTAGTGTCTCAGGCTGTCAAAACCCGTTCTTAATTGTCGGACACGATGGTCTTGCGACCGCCACCGGTCAATATCTGCGCGAAGCCGCTCTTTTCGTGAATAGAAAAGACGATGATCGGGATGGAATTCTCTCTCGCAAGCGCGACGGCTGCGACGTCCATCACCGCCAGCCCCTTCTCCAATACTTCGCCATGAGTCAGTTGGTCGAAACGCGTGGCTGTGGGGTCCTTCTTCGGATCTGCAGAATAGATACCGTCCACCTGGGTACCCTTGAAGATCGCTTCCGCACCAATTTCGGCTGCACGCAATGCAGCAGCGGAGTCGGTCGTGAAGAACGGGTTGCCGGTGCCGCCGGCGAAGATAACCACCCTGCCCTGCTCCAAATGATGGAGCGTGCGCAGCTGCGTAAAGCTCTCGCATATCTCCGGCATGGCGATGGCGGAAAGAACGACCGTATCAATATCGAGCTTTCGCAGCGAGGTAGCGAGCGCAAGCGCATTGATGACGGTCGCCAGCATGCCCATGTGGTCGCCGGTCACCCGGTCACCTCCCTTGGAAGCAACGGCCACCCCGCGAAAGATGTTGCCACCACCGACGACAACGCCCACTTCGACGCCCATGGCTCTGGCTTCCGCGATGTCGGATGCAATGCGATCGGCTACCGCAACATCGATCCCGAAACCCTGGCTTCCCATCAAGGCTTCACCAGACGCCTTGAGAAGGACACGCTTGTAGATGGGCTTGGGGGACATGGGCACTCCTGACGTTTAACCGGCTTGCCGATACACGAAGGGCACCGCGTTGTCACGCGGCGCCCTTCTGCTTTCAACGGAATAGCCTGCGGGGCATCAGCCCTTGGCAGCGGCAGCGACTTCCGCCGCGAAATCGGATTCTTCCTTTTCGACGCCTTCACCGAGCAGAAGACGGGCAATGCCGGTGACTTCGATCGGAGCGCCGACTTCCTTCTCAGCTTCCTTGATCGCAGCGCCGACCGTCAGGTCGGGATTGACGACGAAAGCCTGCGACAGAAGAGCGACTTCCTCGAAGAACTTGCGCATGCGGCCTTCGACCATCTTTTCGATGATGGCTTCCGGCTTGCCGGATTCGCGGGACTGCTCGATGAAGACGTTGCGTTCACGCTCGGCAACCGTAGCATCGACTTCTTCGGCGCGGATCGCAAGCGGAGCGGTCGCGGCGACGTGCATGGCAACCTGACGGCCGATGGTGTTCAGGGCATCCTTGTTGCCGGTCGATTTCAGGGCGACCAGAACGCCGAGCTTGCCGAGACGATCGGCGGCAGCGTTATGGATGTAGGTCGCGACGACGCCGTCCTCGACCGACAGGAGAACCGAGCGACGCAGGTTCATGTTTTCGCCGATGGTGGCAACTGCGTCCTTGATCGTGTCGGTAACGGTCTTGCCGGTTGCCGGGTAGGTCGCGGCGCCGACGGCTTCGACCGTGCCATCAGTACCGAGCGCTACGTCGGCAACGCCGCGAACGATAGCCTGGAAGGCTTCGTTACGGGCAACGAAGTCCGTCTCGGAGTTAACTTCGACGACGACGGCCTTGGTGCCGGTGCTGGCAACGCCGATCAGGCCTTCGGCAGCGGTACGGCCCGACTTCTTGTCGGCCTTGGCGATGCCCTTGGCACGCAGCCAGTCGATCGCCGCTTCGATGTCGCCGTTGTTTTCAGTCAGCGCCTTCTTGCAGTCCATCATGCCTGCGCCAGACTTTTCGCGCAGTTCCTTCACCATTGCGGCTGTGATTTCGGTCATTGTGTGCCTCTTGTTTTCAAGATTGCCAAGGCCGGAAAAACATCGGCAAAGGCAGCGTATGGGACGAATGTACCCGGAAATATGACAGGGTAATGAAGACCTTCACGGGGAGGTTTGCCTCGACCCGAAGGACGGAAGGCGGCCTGGGCCGCCTTCCGAAAGGATCAGGCCTCTGCCTCGCCTTCGAGGGCGGGCTCGACAGGCGTCTCGGCGGAAGCACCGAGGTCACGGCCGGAAGCGCCCTGCTGGCGCGCGATGCCGTCGATGGCGGCGCGTGCGACCAGATCGCAGTAGAGAGCGATGGCACGCGAAGCGTCGTCATTGCCGGGGATCGGATAGTCGATCAGGTCCGGATCGCAGTTGGAATCGATGATGGCAACGACCGGGATGCCCAGACGCTTCGCTTCGTCGATGGCGATCTTTTCCTTGTTGGTGTCGATGATGAACATCAGATCCGGCGTGCCGCCCATGTCGCGGATACCGCCGAGAGCCTTGTCCAGCTTCTCACGCTCACGCTCAAGGTTCAGGCGTTCCTTCTTCGTGAAGCCGGAAGCTTCCGAAGCGAGGATCTCATCGAGCTTGCGAAGGCGCTGGATCGAGTTCGAGATCGTCTTCCAGTTCGTCATCATACCGCCAAGCCAGCGGGAGTTGACATAGTACTGGGCGGAGCGCTTAGCCGAATCAGCGACCAGCTCGGAAGCCTGACGCTTGGTGCCGACGAACAGAACGCGGCCGCCACGGGCAACGGTGTCCGAAATCGTCTGCAGCGCACGCGACAGCATCGGTACGGTCTGGGCCAGGTCGATAATGTGGATGTTCGAACGATCGCCGAAGATGTACGGCTTCATCTTCGGGTTCCAGCGGTGCGTCTGGTGGCCGAAGTGGACGCCTGCTTCAAGCAGCTGGCGCATAGAGAAATCGGGCAATGCCATGCCTTTATATCCTTTTCCGGTTGAACCTCCGCAAGGCGAACAGCATCTCCTTCGGGAATGCCACCGGGCGGAACCATCCGGATTTCTCCCGGACAATCCCATGCCTTACGTGTGGAATGGTGGTGCGCATACAGCTGATCTCGCCGAAACGCAAGGGGACGGGCTAAAATAGCACGTTCTCGCTTGGGCCAGGGCTAGTTGGTTTCGGTGGCGAGCTGCTGCATCTCCGCCAGAACAGAATCTTGGCTTCCTTCACTGATCCGGTGAATATCGTCGATGACGAAGCGATTGCCTTCGGTCACCACATCGAATTGCACCTCGTTGACACTCTCGCGCAATTCCGGCTGATCAAGACAACGCCAGAGCTTGAAGGTGACCTTCACCTTGGTTACGCCATTCTGCTCCGGGGCCGAACCCACGGCGACATCTTCCAAGGGACACCCGTCCTGGGACGCTGTCACGACGTCATAGCCGAAGGGATCTCCCGGGCCACCGTCGTCGGTTTCGTAGGCCGGCTTCTTCGAAGCTTCGGCGTAAGCCGCCTGA
>JAEWHE010000039.1 GCA_023387965.1 Bacteroidota bacterium
AGGGGAACGCCGGTCTGCGCCTCGCTGATTGCCAGATGGCCGGACTTCACGGCATGCAGTGCATTGATGCGCGGCTCTGAGGCGATGCTGATCAGTTCGGCGGCAATGGCCGCGTCCTCGTCCGTTCCGGCCGTCGACAGCAGATAGACGAGCGGATGCGTGATCGTGTTCGCCCGGCCGCGCTCATTACCGGCCGGAATCAGGCTGTACTGCACCTTGCCGAAGAAATCGGTCATGCCCCATTTGGCTTCCCATTCGGCCTTCTGCCAGGTGCCGCCGTGCCAGATGCCGGCCTTGTCGTTGGCCACGGCCTCGTGGAACGTATCCCAGGTGGTGCCCAGATGGGTGGAGGAGACGACACCTTTGTCGACCGCATCGACGAAGAACTGGTACATGTCGGTCAGCGCCTGCCGGTCCATGACAAGCTTGCCGGTTTCCGCATCCAGCATCTCGCCACCGAAGCTCTGGTAGAACTGCCAGTAGTCGGTGCCATTGCTCGGGCGCGGCAGAAAACCCCTGCCTGGCTCGACCAGTTTGGCATCCTGCATCTTCTTGGCATCGTCGAGCATGGAATAGAGCGTATATTCGCCACTTTCGACCTTGGCCGGCAGCGCATCGATATCGGCATCCGAATAGCCGATGGCCTTCAGATGGCCACGCGAGAAGAAGAAGGGACGCGCTTCGGCATCCTGCGGAATGCCCCAGATCCGGCCATCATAGGAGGACACTTCGACGAGATTCTCATAGAGGCCGTTGAGCGGCCAGGCGTCGAAATCGACATAATCCTCGATCGGCCGCAGCAGGCCGGACTTCGACCAGGGGCCGATATCCTCGTGGCCGGAGACGATGATGTTCGGAGCCGTATTGGATTCCGCCGCAAGCGTCACCGCCTGCTTGAAATCATCCCAGCCGCTCCAGGTCTGGCCGTCAACAGTGATGTTCAACTCCTCGCCGCGAATGGTCGCCTCGCGCTCCAGGATGTCGGCCGCCATCTTGATGGCTTCGACGCGGTAGTCGTTGGTCGGGCCCGTGCCGCCCGCCCAGACGGAAATGGTAATGTCCTTGGCCTCGGCCAGGACCGCGGTCGAGGCCAGCAGGGCAGCCGCCAGCGCGGCCGATTTCAGTGTCGGAAGTACGGTCATCGTTAGTCTCCGAATATAAATTGGCTCCTCCCGCCCCGGCCTCGCGCGCGGATAGCGGGTTGCGTTCATCCTGAACGACCGGATTCCTAGAGACCGCCCGCAACAGCCAGATGACAAAACGTACACGTGTGCAATTTTTTTCAGACCGAGCCGGCAGGGGCTTGCGGAGCGCGACAATGCTCGCGGGAATTTGGCTCGGTCAGGCGGAGAAATAACAAGATTTTGGTAGCGGGAGAGGGACTTGAACCCCCGACACGCGGATTATGATTCCGCTGCTCTAACCACCTGAGCTACCCCGCCACACGCGGACCTGCCTGTGATTTCAGCGAGCTGAAGGGCGGGTCCGTTTGGATGTGCGGCTTATAAAACCGCCGTCACCGAAGTGTCAAGCGCGGTCTTTTCGAATCGCGGCGCAAAAGCCACGGTCTTCCGGTAAAGGTTCCGGTCAGGCCGCCGCCGGTGCCGACAGCAGCGCCTTCAGCGAGGCTTCCGCCTGTGCCGCGCGCTCCGAACGCGCGATGAAGCCGCCGCCCCAGACCCGCGCATCGGCGCCGTCCGCCGAATAGAGGACGCAGGCCTGGCCGGGAGCGACACCGGCCTCGCCGTCGAGGAGATCGACATAAACACCGCTCTCGTCGCAATGCAGCATCACCGGCGCCGGCGGACGGCTGGAGCGGACCTTGGCGAAACAGGAAAACCCGTCCGCCGCATCCTCGGCGAGCGGCCCGTCGCCGAGCCAGTTGACATCGCGCAGATAGACGCGGCGGGTGTCGAGTGCCTCCTTCGGCCCGACGATGACACGGCGCCCCCTGGCATCGAGATAGACGACATAGAGCGGCTCGCCGGTCGCCACGCCGATGCCGCGGCGCTGGCCGATCGTGTAATGGAGGATGCCGTCATGCCGGCCGAGCACGCGCCCGTCGATATGGACGATCTCGCCGCCGAGCGCCGCGTTCGGCTTCACCTTGTTGATAATGTCCGTGTAGCGACCCTGCGGCACGAAGCAGATGTCCTGGCTGTCGGCCTTCTGGGCCACCACGAGCCCCATATCCTCGGCAAGCGCCCTGACCTCAGCCTTCGACATGCCGCCGAGCGGGAAGCGCAGATAGTCGATCTGCTCCTGGGTGGTGGCGAACAGGAACCAGCTCTGGTCGCGGTCGCTATCGACCGGACGATAGAGCGCCCGGCGGTTGGGATGACCCGGCCCCGGGTTCGGGCGCGCATTGATATAGTGGCCGGTCGCCAGTGCGTCAGCCCCCAGTTCCTTGGCCGTGGCCAGCAGATCGGCAAACTTGACCGTCTGGTTGCAGGCGACGCACGGGATCGGCGTCTCGCCCATGGCATAGGCTTCGGCGAACGGGTTGATGACCGCGTCGCGGAAGCGCTTCTCGTAGTCGAGGACATAGTGCGGAATGCCGAGCGTCTCGGAGACGCGGCGCGCATCGTCGATATCCTGGCCTGCGCAGCAGGAGCCGGCGCGGTGAACGGCGGCGCCATGGTCGTAGAGTTGCAGCGTGATGCCGAGCACGTCATAGCCCTGGCGCTTCAGGAGCCCGGCCACTACGGAGGAATCCACACCGCCCGACATGGCGACGACCACGCGCGTATCTTCCGGTCTCTTGTCAAAATCCAGCGTATTCACGAGGGTACTCTCTCAGTCGCTCAAGCCACCGGCATTTCCAGCACGATATCGTGGCCATTTGCGGGATCGGCCGCAGAA
>JAEWHE010000042.1 GCA_023387965.1 Bacteroidota bacterium
TTTTTTTACCATATAAGGGATTTAAGGACATTGGAGGAGTTCGTTTTTGTAATGGAAAGATTTGTCAACTTTAAACTTTGAACTTTGAACAAAATTTTTTTACCATATAAGGCATTTAAGAACATTGGAGGAGTTCGTTTTTGTAATGGAAAGATTTGTCAACTTTAAACTTTAGACTTTTATCACAATTCATCGTGGTAAAACAAAATAGTCCAATTTTCGTTGGTGGCTTGTTGTTCCCATTTTTTACGGAGCGATTTGCCAACAGCGCCATCATGGTCAGTTTTGTAAGCGATCGAACGGTTGAGATAAGACTTTCGAGGTAACTCGTCAGCACCAAAAAAAATAATTTGGTATTGGTCTTTGAGCCAAAAAACTTGATGAAATGGTGTATGGCCTTTGGTAACTTCAAACGAAATATTCGGATCTATTTGACCAGAATCTTCGTCGAGCCAAACCACATTGGGCAAATTTTTTAAATGGGAAAGTTGTTCAAAATCAAACGATGGATTTTGCGTTTGGGTTAAAGCAAAATCGTATTCACGTTTTTGGATATATATTTTTGCATTGGGAAAATTTTCTTGAAAAACCTGACCTTGCACCTCTCCTATTCCACCTGCGTGATCCTTGTGGAGATGAGACATGAGCACTTTTGTAACTTGCTGTGGCAGGATTTTATTTTGCTCCAAAAGCACTGTGACATTTTCCGTTCCTGGTTGAGAAGCTAAACCCGAATCCAACAAAATAACGTCGCGAGCCGTGATAATCACGAAGGTTTTAACTTCCATCACGAGTCCGGTTTTACTATTTTCTTTATTTAAAAGGACAAAATCTTTTTGTTTGTTGACGCTAAAAGTTCCTTGACTAAGCGGGATAATCTTCATGTGGCAAAAATTTGTATGTTAAAAATAATAATTTTTAAACGGAAATACGCACCATTTAACGTAGTTATGGCAATTTCTCGTTTGGAACGATTTCTAAAAAATACTACAATAAAATAGGTTTTGTATTCGCAAAAATGTACATTTATGTTATTGTAAATCCCCTAATGTTTTGAAAAAAAATCCGCTGAATGCCGCTGCGCTTTTACAAGTTTTATCTGGAAATTATGTACTACTTAGTTCGCAAAAACCTTATGAAATTGAAGGTTTTACAAAAGAATTTGAAACTGCATTCGGCCAAAATATTGACCTGAATTCTACTAAAGCGATAGATTTTTTTGGAGAAATTTTGGGTAACCAAATCCTTGAAAATATTGAAAATGCTTCAAAAAGTAAATTTGAGCAGTCGACAAAATTTCAAGTTGAGAATTTGGAGAAATGGGATTTTGAGTTGCTTCCGGTGAAAAACGGAAGTCAGAAGCCTGAGTTTATTTTGATTCAAATTAATAAAAATCAAGCACAACCTACAATAAATGAGGCTTTCCCATCTGAAATATTAGAGCATTCTCACCAATTTTTCAGCCAAAGTGCCATTGCAATGCATATTTTTCTTGGTCCTGAATTGATTTTGCTTCACGCAAATGACAAAACTTTCGAGCTTTGGGGAAAAGATAAATCTGTTATTGGCAAGCGACTTCGGGACTATTTACCCGAACTAAACGATCAGGGCTATCCCGAAATTCTTGAAGAAGTTTTACGTTCGGGCAAAGCTTATAACACTACTGAAGCACCAGTTTTTTTGCCGAAAAAAGGACAACTTCGCTTGGCTTATGTCAATTTTTCTGCACAACCCTATTTTGGTGATTCTCCAGAAAAACCTATTGGTGTGCTGATTATGGCTCGCGAAGTGACACAAGATGTAGAACAGCGAAAAGCGAGTCAAAAGTTAGCGGAAAATCTAGAACTGGCGATAGAAATCGGTCAATTAGGCGTTTTTAATATTGACTTGGAGAAAAAAATTGCACGATTCTCGAACCAAATTGTAAAATGGTTTGAATTGACTGACAACACCATTTCGCTTGCTGAGTTTTACGCCAAAATTCATGCGGAAGACCGAACTAAAATCATGAAATTATTTTCGGCAGCGGGAGAACAAGAAGAGGAAAAACATAATTTGATCTTTCGATTCACCACGACCTCAAAAAAAATGGTTTACATCAAATGCATGGGGCAATTTCATTTTGACGACAATCATGCCGTAAGTGTTTCTGGCGTTTTCCAAAATATTGAAAAGCTGATTGAGTCCGAAAAATCGGCAGAAGAAAAAACAAATGTTTTAGCGCAATTGTTAAAACACGCGCCGTTTCCTATTGGACTATACGTGGGAAAAGAAATGAAAATTGAGTTTGTCAATGACGCGATTATTCAAACTTGGGGTAAGGGTCCTGATTTAGTTGGAAAAAAATATGCCGACATTTTACCTGAACTTTCAAACCAAAATGTTTACAATCAATTAAATGACGTTTTTGAATCCGGAAAACCTTTCGTAGCCAAAAACCAACATATCAAACTTGCCATTAATGGTCAATTGCAAGATTTTTATTTTAATTACACCTTCACTCCCATTTACGACTTGGAAGGACAAATTTATGGGGTGATGAATACCGCCAATGATGTGACGGATTTAGTTTTGGCGAAGCAAAAAGCAGAAGAAAGTGAAAACCGTTATCGTTTGCTAATTGAAGAATCGAGTGTGGCAACGGCTCTTTATCTTGGACCAGAGCATAAAGTTCATTATGCCAATGATTTGATGCTAAAATTTTGGGGGAAAAATCACAAAATCATAGGAAAAAGTGTTCGTGATGCTTTGCCGGAATTAGCAGGGCAAAACTTTTTTGAAAAATTTGATAGAGTGTTCCAAACAGGCGAAGATTACGTAGGTGTTGGCGAAGAAGCTTGGCTTGAAGTCGATGGAATTATGACGCGTGGTTACTATAGTTTTACTTACAAAGCCTTGCGTAATCAGGCAAATGAAATTTACGGGATTCATCACATTGCTGTAGATAGTACCCAAGAAAAATTAAATCTAGAAGCTTTGCACGAAAGTGAAAAGAATTTTAGAAACATGATTTTGCAAGCGCCAATTGCCATTTGCATTTTAGAAGGCTCCGATTATAAATTTGAAATTGTCAATCAAAAAATGGAAGTTTTGCTCGGTCGCGTGAGTGAAAAATTGATCAATTTTCCGCTCTTCGATGCCATGCCGGAACTTATTAATGAAGGTTTGCAAAATATTCTCGAACGCGTTTATGCATCGGGAACGTCTTTTATTTCTGAAGAACAGAATTTCCATTTACCCAGACCAACCGGATTAGAATCGCTTTATATCACTTACATTTATGAACCCATTTTGGATCAAAACAATCATGTTCGAAGCGTGATGGTGGTGGCAAATGATGTGACGCAACAAGTTTTGGCACGAAAAAAAATTGAAGAAATCGTTCAGGAGCGAACTAAAGAATTGGCAGAGGCAAATTTAAATTTAAAAAATTCTAATGCTGAATTGGCGCAATTTGCCTACATCGCTTCACACGATTTGCAAGAACCGCTTCGGAAGATTACTATTTTTGGCAATATGTTAGAAGAAAATTTAGGCGAAATTTCTCCCAAAGCCAAATCATATTTGGAAAAAATAAACAATTCTGCCACAAGAATGACCAATTTAATTAAGGATGTTTTGGGCTATTCCGAACTTTCCCGAGGACACGATATCTTCAAAAAAACGGATTTGAACAAAGTTTTGAAAGATGTCATCAGCGATTACGAATTGGTTATCGAACAGAAAAAAGTCGCCATTCATTGGAACGAACTTCCCGTAATTAATGTTATTCCACTTCAAATTTCGCAATTGTTTAGCAATCTGATTTCAAATTCCATTAAATATTCTCGCGAAAATGTAACGCCGGAAATTACCATTCAAGTAAGAAAAGCTACTGAAACGGAACAGGAATCGTACAATTTTGCCGAAAATGTAACTTACTACAAGTTCAATTTTACTGACAACGGAATAGGATTTAAAACTGAATACGCAGAAAAAATCTTTAGCATTTTTCAGCGACTACACGGCAAAGGTGAATTTGAAGGAACAGGAATTGGGCTTGCGATGTGTAAAAAAATTTTGGAAAACCACGGAGGAACCATTTACGCAGAACCTAATGAAGCTCACGGAGCAAATTTTGTATTTTACTTACCCGAAAAGAAAGTCAAATAAGTCTTAGGATTGTGTAGTTTTAGAATTTGAATTTTGCTCGGTTTCGTTTTCAAGAATTTTTTTTTGAATGCGTTCCAAGCTTTTAAATTTGTAGTCAATAGCCAAACCTTCTTCAAGCAAATGGTTAACATCAAACAAGTTAAGGCATAAAAACTGTCGTGACTCTTGGGTCAAATCTTCGAATAAAATTTCCTCGGCTGCATAGGTTTCTAGTTCGCCCTTTAGTTCATCTTGTTCCAAATGATTTTCTAAAAAGTTTTTCGTTAGATCCGAAATGGGTCGCAAAGCAGGTTTAAGTTGCTTATCAAGTACATATTCTAAATTTTCGTCCGTTACCGGAAGAAATACGTATTCATCAAACAAAACGACTAATCCGTGCGCTTTGTTAGCCTCGTAAAAAGGATATATTGTTAGATGGGAGTTTTCAATCTTCATTACTTTCAGAAATTGCAAAGTTTGTTCGCTTCCACAAATATCGAAAATTACTAAAAAACCTTATTATATCATAAAAATCAATTGTTATACAATTATTATAAGTCAATAGTTAAAACATGAAAAATTGAGCTTTTGCCTTATAGCGAATATATAAATTTTAACAAAAAAATGATTGGTGAATGACAAATGTCATGTAAATCGACTTGCCCTTGCCGTTATTTTGTAGAAAAAATATTTTATGACAAATTGTTCCATCTTACAAAAATATAATGTTCCCGGACCGCGATACACAAGTTATCCTACGGTTCCGTATTGGCAAAATGACGATTTTAATGTGAACGTTTGGTCATATCGGTTCACTGAAACTTTTAACGCCACGAATTCTTCCGAAGGCATTAGTCTTTACATCCATCTCCCCTTTTGCGAAAGCCTGTGTACCTTTTGCGGATGCACCAAAAGAATCACGAAAAATCACAAGGTCGAAGAGCCATATTTGCGAGCGGTTTTGAAAGAATGGCATTTGTATTTACAGCAATTTGGCGACAAGCCAGTTTTAAAAGAAATTCACATTGGCGGTGGAACACCTACTTTTTTTTCTGTAAGAAATTTGGAAGATTTGATAAACGGAATTTTTAAAACTTCCATTATTGCTGAAGATTTTGAGTTTAGTTTTGAAGGTCATCCTAATAATACCACTCGGGGACATTTGCAAAAATTATATGATTTAGGTTGCCGACGCGTGAGTTTTGGCGTTCAAGATTACGATCCAATTGTCCAAAAAGCCATCAATAGAAACCAACCATTTTTAAACGTAGCGAGAGCCACGGTTTGGGCAAAAGAAATTGGTTATACTTCTGTGGGACACGATTTAATTTTTGGATTACCGTTTCAAACCATTGAAAATGTGATTGATACAATTGAAAAAACAGCTATTTTGCAACCGGACAGAATTGCGTTTTACAGTTATGCTCACACGCCTTGGATGAAGGGAAACGGTCAACGCGGTTTTAAAGACGAAGATATTCCGAAGGATTCTGAAAAAAGAAAATTGTACGAAACCGGCAAGCAAATGCTGGAGGAAAACGGTTATGTAGAAATCGGAATGGACCATTTTGCATTGCCAAAAGATTCGCTTTATTTGGCAACAAAAAATAACAAATTACACCGAAATTTTATGGGTTACAATGCCTCAAAAACGAGTTTGATGATTGGATTAGGAGTTTCGGCAATTAGCGATTGTTGGACTGGTTTTGCCCAAAATACAAAGGATTTAGACGATTATTACCAACTATTAGAGTGGAATCAAATTCCGGTGATTAAAGGACATTTTCTCAATACCGAAGACTTAATTGTGCGACAACACATCTTGAATTTGACTTGTAAATTAGAAACTTCTTGGCGAAAACCTGAAAATTATTTTACAGAAATACCATTCACTATCAATGATTTAAAAGAAATGCAGAAAGATAATTTAATTCTAATTGAGTCTGAAAAAATTAAAATTACCGAAGCCGGAAAACCATTTATCCGAAATGTTTGTATGGCATTTGACCTCAGAATGAAAAGAAATGTTCCGGAAACCAAACTTTTTTCAATGACGATTTAAGGCGAAATTCTTTTTTCGGTTAAATATTTCCAATAGCGTTTTGGCACGTGACGAATGTGTAATTTCATATTTTTTCGTGCTAAAATGTTGGTGCTTTTAAAATAATCTTGCCACAAAATAGAAAACAAATCTTCTTTAACGCTCAAAATTTCTGAGCCAGCCTCATTACTTTTTAAATCCGGAAGAAACTCAAAAACAATTTCTTCGACCGTTTCAAGATTATAATGCAAGCCGTATTTTCTTTTTAAGTCGTAGATAATCCATTGTTGATCAGCATAGCGGTCTTTAAAAAATTTTGAAATTAATGGCAGAACGTTAAAATCCGGTTCAACTGCAGCATAAAAAATGCCATCACTCGTTTCCTGAAACCGGATAAATGCTTTCATGCGATGTCTTTCACGACTAACGCTTTTGGCAATTTTTGTTATAGCAATTACGTTTTGGTGACCAAAATTTTTCTCCGGATGCTCCAATTTTGAATAAAAAACATACACGCAAAATTCAAAAATTTGACAGAAACTTTCTTCTGTTTCAGACAAATACGAAGTATAAATTTGATATAAAAATGCTGGCGAAATGCGCTTTTTCAATCCGTTCCAAACCCGAGTCGATTTTTCTTCATCCGTCACTACTTCTACAACCTCTTCCATCAAAACCGGGTGAAAATGAGCTTGAGAAACTACACTAAAAAATTGAGGTTTTCTTTCAAAAAATTCAAAAACTGTGGTGAGTAAGCCACTAAAGGTTCCATCAAAAACAAGTATCATACTAAAAAAGAGTCAATTGATTTTGCGGAATTTTTGTGTATTTACTGGCGCTTTCACTCACAATTATATTCCGAAGATGAACAGGATCAGGGTCATTTATTTGTAAAAAGCTATCGGCACATCTTAAAAAATATTTTGCTCTATTGTAAGCAATTCCCAATTTTTGCAATTGGTAGGATCGTAGTTTTCCAAATTTTCTTGCCTGCATTATTTTTTTTGCCGAACCCACGCCAATCCCGGGAATACGCAAAATCATCTTATAATCAGCCGTGTTGATATCTACAGGAAAATATTCCATATTACGCAAAGCCCAACTTAACTTAGGATCAATATCTACATCAAGATGCGGATTTTTGGGATTGAGAATTTCGTGAACATCAAAACCGTAAAAACGCATCAACCAATCCGTTTGATACAATCTATTTTCTCTCAAAAGTGGCGGTTGTGAACCAATCATCGGCATTCTTTCGTCATAACTTATGGGAATATAACCGGAATAATAAACGCGTTTCAGATTAAAATTTTTGTAGTATTGATTCGCGCTGTACATAATTTCCATGTCGGTTTCGGGTGTAGCTCCAATCACCATTTGTGTGCTTTGTCCCGCCGGAACGAATTTTGGCGTACTTTTAATTATTTTTTTTTCGTCTTTAAATTTTACAATACTGTTTTCAATGAACGCCAAAGGTTTTTTTACCTCATCGTGGGATTTATCAGGAGCCAAAAGTTTGAGTCCGGATTCGGTTGGCATTTCAAGGTTAATACTCATTCTGTCAGCATATAATCCGGCTTCGGTTAATAATTCTTCGCTTGCTCCAGGAATGGTTTTCAGATGGATATAGCCGTTAAAGTTATTTTCAAGACGTAATTTTTTTACAATTCTCACCAAACGCTCCATGGTATAATCAGCATTCTTAAAAATTCCGGAACTTAAAAACAAACCTTCGATATAATTTCGGCGGTAAAAACCCATCGTTAATTCCACGACTTCATCAACTGTAAATGCGGCTCGTTTTACATCATTACTTTTTCGGGAAACGCAAAACGCGCAATCAAAAATGCAATGATTAGTCAATAAAATTTTCAACAAAGAAACACATCGACCATCTTCGGTATAAGTGTGGCAAATCCCAGCACCATTGGCATCTCCTAAACCTTTGTTAGAATTTTTTCGACTGCTTCCACTTGAGGAACAAGAAACATCGTATTTGGCGGCGTCAGCTAAAATTTTCAGCTTTTCTCTAATTCTTTCAGACATTTTTCAAATTTTTGCCTTACAAATTTCGGAAATGGTTTTTCGAAAAAATGTTAAGTTGCCGCGATAAATTTTCCCAAATCAACACCAAAAAAAAAGAGCGTTGAAATATTTTCAAACGCTTCTTTTTAGAGTTGGCAGGTTGGATTTTCAGAGAAAAATTCTCGTATATAATTTACAATTTATTTCTTTTTTACATTAGCATTCCAGCCAGAACTACCATTTCCTTCACCACCGCTTCCGCTGGTTCCACTTCCGCCACTGGTTCCGCTACTTCCATAAACTCTGTCGCTATCAGTATTACTTTTTTGATTCGGGTCAATGATACTCACGTTAGATTCATCTTCAGAATTTACAGGTTCGGGATTTTTTCCAGCCGAAGATTTTCTTGTTCCGGAATTAGTATTCGACTGGGAAATACGATTTGTTTCGGTTGCAGCATCATTGTAAACTTCATCATTTTCAATAACTTCGGTTGTTACAACGGTTGTGTCATTTGCATTTTTTTCTGCACATTCTGCACAAGGATCTTTTTTATTACAAGAAATAGCAAAAGTTGTGGTAATTGCTATTGCCAAAAGTAAAATGGCTGCTGATATATTTTGACTAACTGATTTCATAATATTTTGATTTGGTTTTGAAGTAAAATTACTACAGATACAAATTCAAACCGTTACAAAATTTCAATCCAGTTTTCTAAAATATTGCTTAACGCAAAGCGATGCTTCTATTTTCGATGCTCCATCTCGGGATTTTGGCATTTTTGCCTTCGACTAGTTCAAATCTGTAATCTTGTTTAGAAGTTTCTCTCGTGGAAGGATCTGTGATGGTGTATTCCATATGAGCTTTTTCCTTGAAAAATTTCTTCCAAGTTGGAAAAATATCAATATACTTACCACGAATAGCTTTCAGAGTTAACGCTTGGTCATCATTTTTT
The DNA here is from genome assembly GCA_023387965.1 of Bacteroidota bacterium. Lineage (GTDB taxonomy): Bacteria > Bacteroidota > Bacteroidia > Flavobacteriales > Flavobacteriaceae > Flavobacterium. The sequence goes on from JAEWHE010000042.1 coordinate 9,153, forward strand.
TTGAAATCTACGAATAAGCAATCGTCCCAATCTTGTTTGCTCTCCAATTCCGCATCTGAAACGTCTTTTGGTGCATAAATTACAGTATAAAGTGTATTATCGGCATTTTCAACCGTACTATAAAAACGGTAATTTAAAGTAGTCAAATCGGCAATTTTTTCTGAAATTTCTCGGGCATTTTCGCGGTCCGTTTCGGAAATGGATTTTAAAAAGGAAATATCCTGAGCAAAACCAATTCCAAAAAATAATAAAGCTGCGGTGCAAATAATATTTCTCATGACTTTCTTTTTAATTTATGTCAAAGATATTGAGAAAGCACAGCAATTTTTTTACACAAAAACATTATTTAATAACATAATTTCTAACAATTACAGAAAATGCTGCGTAAAAAAAAAACGCCCCGAAAGGCGTCAAAATTTATACGTTGTAGAAGAAGGTTTCCCTATTTAGTCCAGAAGTATGGTAATGCCAATTGATATTCAGCACGTTTTTAATAATTTTTTTCAGCGTGCCATAATCATTTGGTTTCGTAATGTAAATATTGGCTCCGTTGATAAAAGTTTCTTCAATGTCTTTTTCAAGCGATGAAGTAGAATAAATGGCAACCGAAACGTCTTTAAAACGCGGATTGCTCCTAATTTGTTTCAAACATTCAGCACCCGAAATGAACGGCATGTTAAGGTCTAGGAAAATAATGTGAGGCAATTTATTTGCTTCATTATTGAGGTAATCCATGAGCTCGATGGCGTTTTTGAACATTGACAGTTCTTTTGAAATATTAATTTCTCCCAGAACTTCTTCGAACAAAAGGCGATCGTCTTGGTCGTCGTCAGCGAGAAAAATTTGCATCATTGATGAACTCATAAAGTGTTTATTTATACTTAGTTAAAAACAGAACCAAAATATTTAGTCCGTAATGCAAATATATTTATATCTAAATCAAAAAAAGTTACATAATTATAAGATTTACTTATTTTATTTTGTAGTCAATTTAATTTTTTTTTTGAGGAATTTCGGCTTTAATCATGCGCAATTGGCATCACCGAAACACTGTTTCTCAAATACTTAATCTTCTTATTAGCCATTAAATCTAATGAAATGTTGGCTTTTACTTTCCAGACCTCGAGAATGTCTTCTTTTTGAAAAAATATTTTGGTACCAAATTTATTCTCATACGTGATTTTATAATTTGTTCCAATTTTAGAAAGATATCCAAAAAATATTCCGGAAGTTTTACTTACCAATACAACTACTTCTTGTTGACTATTTACTTTTTCAACGTCGAATTGTTCGCAAATTGCGATACCATTTTCTTCAAGAATAGGAAACATATTATTAGTAGAAACTACAAAACCTTGGCAAACCGCCTCATCAAACCCTGAAATTACAAGCCTTTCAGCACCATCCATCACAGATTTTTTGTCGAGAACGTATTGAAATTGTTTCTCAGTTGTAATCAGACTGAAGCCAATTTCTGCTTTAGAAACATTTTGGCTTTGCCCTAAAAAAAGAAAATTCAAGTCGATCTCGTACAATTTACAAACTTCAATGATCGCAGAATAATCCACACTATTTCTTGATTTCCAAGTAGATAACGTGTTTGGTCTAATATTTAAAAACTCAGCTAAAGCAGAATCTGACTTAATTTCAAGCAAATTTTTAAGGCGATCAATTATAATTATCGCATTTTGTGAATTATTTTCTTGCATATTCGCATTTTGTAATGTAACTTTAAACTACCCAAATAAAAATTGATATGAAATCACGACTTCAACAACACTTTTTTCTAAAGCTAAAAAACGTTTTCCGAAAACGTTTGCGCTATTTTCTCACCCTTTGTTTGTGGGTAATTCCGCTTCGCAAAGAACTTTCATTTGGTATATCTAAATGATACTCTTGCACTTAAAACAAACATAGTAATTTTTTTCCGATTAAATTATTCTGCTCTTCCCTATTTGCAGAAAATTTATATTCAAAAATTTTTCACCACCAAAATCATTAAATATGAAAAGGAAAACTACCCACAATTTTCTGTTAGTCCTTTTATTGCTGTTTAGTTCCAGTGTTTCGGTTTTTGGACAAACGACTAAAGTGTATGCCAATTCGGTAGCTTTAGAAAATAACACTGATTTTTCTAACCGTGCGGTCGATGGCGATCCTAATACGGCTGCCAACGTTCGCGCCAGTTCTGGTCTGGCTTTAGGAGCCGGAGCCTATTCCGGATACGTGGAAATTCAATTTGACAATCCTGTTCCGGCAAATACCACTTCTTTTGTAAAAATTGCCACCGAAGACAATTTGCTTCCCGCATTATTAGGCGGAAGTTTAGGCGGATTATTGTCGGATGTTTTGGGCTCTGTTTTAATAGGAAATCAAGAATTTACTATTCAGGCAAAGAACGGAAATGCAATCATCATGCAAGGTCAAAGCCAAAATATAGGCGATTTTGCAACTAATCGTTTGCGAATCGTTTCGGATAATTCCGGCAATTTTTTCATTGCCATTACGCCAAACGCTTCGTACAATCGCATTCGCCTTCGCAATCGTGTAGGAAGTCTCGTTGGGCTTTTTAACACCAAAACACTTTCGGTTTTCGAGGCATTTTACATTACCGGAACTTCGACTTGTGGAGCAGGTTCGTTCACTGCTTTTAACGGTCAAGGACTCAACCTCGATTTGCTGAACTTGGGTGGTGCCGGAGTAACAAATCCACAAAATGTCATCGACGGAAATCCAAATAATTTTTCTCAATTAAGTTTAGGAATTCTGGGGGTTGCAGCCTCAATCGAGCAGACGGTTTTTTTCGATTCGCCTACACAAACTGACGAAGAATTCAACATTAGGTTGCAGGTAAATCCATCACTTTTGGCGGTTGGAGTAGCAAATAACATCGAAATAATTGCATCAAACAATGCAACTGTCGTCGAAACCAGGGCTTTAAATTCGCTTCTTAATTTAGATTTATTGACTTTGTTGCAAAACGGTCAAGCCGTAATTCCGTTCAAACCAAATGCTCCGGCAAATAGAATCACGGTTCGATACAGTTCGCTTTTAAATGTTCAGCTTACGCAAAGTTTGGACTTGTACGAAATTGTAAAAGTGCCAATTCCGCCGGTGGTGAATGATGCCGCTACGCAAAATGCACAAATTTGTTCCGGAAACACCGCAAGTCTCATCGCAGAAGGAACTACCGGAACCGAAATTCGTTGGTACGATGCTCCAGTTGGAGGAAATTTACTACAAACCGTGAATTCTGGCGCCACTTTTACAACGGATATTTTAACTGAAAATACAATTTTTTATGCCGCTTCCGCAAAAGTGGGATGCGTTGAGGAATCGCGCAGAATTCCCGTTTCGGTTACCGTTACCGATTTGCCCACGGCAGAAGATATTCAGATAGGCTCAAATATTGTAGCGTGTTCAGGAAATACAACGATTTTCCCAACGAGTTCAATTGGCGAAGCCACAATTAAATATTACACAGATCAAAACAAAACACAAGAAATCGTAAGCGGTTTCAGCGGAATTCCGGGTGTTACTTTTGTGAAAAATTCAGATGGAAGTCTGACTATTTCAGGCTTAACTTCGGGAACTTCGCCGCTTTCAATTTTCATTGGCTGGGAAATAAATAATTGCGAAAATGCTGCAAATGATTTGGCGGAAGTTCAAGTAATTTTCTCCGAAGATTTATCAGTCGAAGCACTTTCTACACTTTCAGGTTGTGGCTCAGTAAATCTTCGAAATGCAATTCACAATTTTGATCCAAACTTAGTTTATTCTTATTTTGATGCATCAAATAGTCCAATTTCTCCCGAAGTTGCAGCCAACATTACTGCTTCGGGAAATTATTTTATCGAAGCTCAAAGTGCCGATGGAAATTGCGTTTCCGAACGTGAAGTTGTCGCTGTAACCATCAACGAACAACCTACTTTAACGCTTGAAAACACTGCAATTGCTACGCAAGTTGGTGCTTCAGTAAGTTTAAATGCTACATCAAACTTTCCGATAATTTGGTACGATCAAACTGGAAATGCTTTGCCTTCAAACGTTGCCGGACCATTTACAACCACCGGAAATTATTCGTTTACAGCAATCGCTTCTAACGGAAATTGTACCGCAACGGCTACGATAATTGTAACCGTTTTCGATGCTAACGCTTGTCCTCCTTTATTTTCGAAAAAATTTGCCGTGAGACAACGTTGGTCGAGCATTTTAACGGGAGGTGTTGCCAATGCTTCCAATGCTGTTGATGGAAATCTTCAGAGTTATTCCACAATTGTAACCGGAATCGGACTTCTAGGTGTTGGAACAACGACGCAAGTTGCAGAATGGGACGAAACTATTGCTGCTGGAACTCCTGTAACTTTAAAATTAGGTTCAGAATATAGTGGTTTGGCTTTAGCCGAAGGATTTTTTGTAGTAGGAACCAAAAGAAATGCCTCAGGAATCCCGGTAGATATTGGCGTTTTACAACCAGTTTCGGGAGCTTTGCTTAACTTGTTGCCTGGCCAAAACACTTTTGAATTAACTTTTGTACCTGCAAATGCTTCGGGTCCACAAGCTTATGACGGTGTTCGTTTGCAAATTACCTCTTTGGTAAGTATTGCCCAAAACGCAAGATTTTACGAAGCTTATTACCAAATTCCCGCCACGCAAATTGCCTGCAACGGCAATGACGGAGAAGATGTTTTATTTGGTGCTGTTGATTTAGGAATCGGCGCTTTAACAGCAACTGTTGGCGTTAGCAATCCATTGAATGCCATCGATAACAGTCAAGCTTCTTTTGCCACAATGTTTACAGGTGTTGGCGTTTTGGCTGCCGCCGAATTAACTGCAAAATTTAAAACCCCAAGTGTTTTGGGAGATCGCGTGAGAATCAGAATTTCTAATCCGGGAAGTTTGCTGGATTTAAATTTACTTTCCGGAATTTCCATTCAACCTCTTTATAACAATGCGGTTGTTGGAACTGCAGTAAGTTCGTCACTTCTAAATTTAGAATTACTTCCTGACGGTGAATCCGGATTTATTTCTTTTGTTCCAAATCAAATTTTTAATGGCGTAAGAATCCGTTTGGGGGGAATCGCTAATGTTTTAGATGCTTTGTTGATTCATGATATAGCAAAAACTGCTGATGTAACTGTAATTGGTGGAGATGCTGAAAATAGTATCACGGCATGTCAGGGAGAAACAATTACATTAAATGCAACGGCAACGGATTGTACCAATTTTATTTGGTATGATGCAATTACTGGCGGAAATATTGTAGCTACCGGAAACAGTTACACAATTCCTGCTTCGCTTCCTGCCGGAAACTATACTTATTATATACAACCAGTTCGTTTTGGATGTGAATTAATGCCAAGAGGAAGCGTTTCGGTTACGGTAAGAGAAACCGCGCCTTCGTCAATAATTGAAGAAATTTTGTTGAATGGCGACTCGGATTTAAGTATTTGTTCTGACGGAAATGTAACGCTTCAGGCGAACCTCAACGCTTCGGAAACGGTTACGAATCCTGTTTTTTACTGGTATGTTTCAACCGTAAATGGTCCCGAAATTATTCCAAATGAAAATAATTCAACTTTAAACCTTACCGGATTAACGCCTGGAAATTACGCTTATCTGGTAGGAATTAGCAGCGATGAATTTTGTCAAACTGCAATTGCAAACCTTTCACCAATATCTTTTAGCATTCTTAGAAATTCAATCGCTTCAGATATTGTTGCAACTAACACCGTAACTTGTTTAGGAAGTCCAGCAACCTTATTACCTACCACAGCATTGGAAAATCCAGCGTTTAGTTATTTTTTATCAAATGATAAAACCCAACCGTTAACGAATGACGCTATCATCAACGGTATTACTTATACGATAAATGCTGACGGAAGTATTACCGCTTCCGGACTCACAACAGAAAATAGTCCCATTACAATTTTCATTGGTTTAACAAGTGATGCTACTTGCTTGAATACGCCCGGAAACTTTGCTTCCGCTACAATTTCTTTAGGAAATCCCCCTGCACCAACTACCAACGCTATGACACAAAATTTTTGCAACGCCAATAACCCGACTGTGGGAGATTTACAAGTAAACGAAACAAATTATTTAGTTTATAACGTTCCGATTGGAGGAACAGCTTTGGCAACCACAACGCCATTAGTACCAGGAATTTATTACATAACTCAGCTTGATGGTTCTTGCGAAAGCGACTCGCGCCTCGTAATTATCGTTACTATTGGAAATCCTGAGATTCCCACAACAAATTCCGCCTCGCAAACTTTTTGCGCAAGCGAAAATCCAACAATCGCTGACATTCAAGTCAATGAAGAAAATGTGATTTTTTACAGTACGGCTTCGGGTGGAACGGCGATTGATCCGAGTACTGCATTGGCTTCTGGAAATTATTTTGCCGCTATCGTTGATGGTTTATGCGAAAGCGAAACACGATTGGTAATCGCGGTAACTGTAACTTCTGTTGGAACGCCAACCACTGCAAATGATACTCAAGTTTTTTGTGGCGGAAATAATCCAACCGTAGCTGATATCGATGTAAATGAAACCAATATTTTAATTTTTGATGTGGCAAATGGCGGAAATCCGTTGCCAATCGAGACGCCACTACAATCCGGAAATTATTTCGTTGGTTTAGTCGATGGCAATGATTGCCAAAGCGAAACGAGATTGCAGATTGCGGTTTCGATTACGGATTTGGCAACGCCAACGACAAATGCCACTTCGCAAACATTTTGCGCAAGCGAAAATCCTACAATTGCTGATATTCAAGTGAATGAAACGGGCGTGATTTTTTACGATGCGGCTTCGGGTGGAAATGTTTTGGCACCAACAACGCCTTTGGTTTCTGGAAATTATTTTGCGGTAATTTCGGATGGAACTTGTGAAAGCGAAACGAGATTGGAAATTGTGGTTTCGGTTACGGATTTGGCAACGCCAACGACAAATTCTGCTTCGCAAACGTTTTGCGCAAGCGAAAATCCAACGACTGCGGACATTCAAGTGAATGAAACCGGAATTATTTTTTACGATGCGGCTTCGGGTGGAACTATTTTGGCACCAACAACGCCTTTGGTTTCTGGAAATTATTTTGCGGTGATTTCGGATGGAAATTGTGAGAGCGAAACGAGATTGGAGATTGCGGTTTCGGTTACGGATTTGGCAACTCCAACGACAAATGCGGCTTCGCAAACATTTTGCGCAAGCGAAAATCCTACAATTGCTGACATTCAAGTCAACGAAACTGGCGTGATTTTTTACGATGCGGCTTCGGATGGAACTATTTTGTCACCAACAACGCCTTTGGTTTCTGGAAATTATTTTGCGGTGATTTCGGATGGAAATTGCGAAAGTGAAACGAGATTGAAAATTGCGGTTTCGGTTACGGATTTGGCAACGCCAACGACAAATGCGGCTTCGCAAACATTTTGCGCAAGCGAAAATCCTACCGTTGCGGATATTCAAGTCAACGAAGCGAACGTAATTTTTTACGATGCGGCTTCGGGTGGAAATGTTTTGGCACCGACAACACCTTTGCAAAACGGGAATTATTTTGCGGTGATTTCGGATGGAAATTGTGAAAGCGAAACGAGATTGGAGATTGTGGTTTCCGTTTCAGATTTGGCTTCGCCAACGACAAATTCTGCTTCGCAAACATTTTGCGCAAGCGAAAATCCTACCGTTGCGGATATTCAAGTCAACGAAGCGAACGTAATTTTTTACGATGCGGCTTCGGGTGGAACTATTTTGGCACCAACAACGCCTTTGATTTCTGGAAATTATTTTGCGGTGATTTCGGATGGAAATTGTGAAAGCGAAACGAGATTGGAGATTGCGGTTTCGATTACGGATTTGGCAACGCCAACGACAAATGCCACTTCGCAAACATTTTGCGCAAGCGAAAATCCGACGATTGCGGACATTCAAGTCAACGAAGCGAACGTGATTTTTTACGATGCGGCTTCGGGTGGAACGGCGATTGATCCGACTACTGCATTGGTTTCTGGAAATTATTTTGCGGTAATTTCGGATGGAAATTGTGAAAGCGAAACGAGATTGGAAATTGCGGTTTCGGTTACGGATTTGGCAACGCCAACGACAAATGCGGCTTCGCAAACATTTTGCGCAAGCGAAAATCCTACCGTTGCGGATATTCAAGTCAACGAAGCGAACGTGATTTTTTACGATGCGGCTTCGGGTGGAAATGTTTTGGCACCAACAACTGCGTTGCAAAACGGAAATTATTTTGCGGTGATTTCGGATGGAAATTGTGAGAGCGAAACGAGATTGGAGATTGCGGTTTCCGTTACGGATTTGGCAACTCCAACGACAAATGCGGCTTCGCAAACATTTTGCGCAAGCGAAAATCCTACGATTGCGGATATTCAAGTCAACGAATCCGGAATTATTTTTTATGATGCGGTTTCGGGTGGAACTATTTTGGCACCAACAACGCCTTTGGTTTCTGGAAATTATTTTGCGGTGATTTCGGATGGAAATTGTGAAAGCGAAACGAGATTGGAGATTGCGGTAATTTTGACAACAAATATCAATGCTGAAATTATCGGTGGAAGTGATTCGGCTTGTATTTCTTCAACAGAAACCTACACGACAATTGCCGGAATGACCGATTATTTATGGGACGTTACCAACGGTGAAATTATTGATGGCGGTGGTTTGAATGAGAATTTTGTGACGGTTCGATGGACAACTTCGGGAACGGGAACGATCAATGTGAGTTTCGATAATGTTGGCGGTTGTACTTCGGAAAGTGAAGCTTCGAGAATTATTTCTGTTACTACGTGTTCAGATATTACGATTGTAAAAACCGTGAATAATCCGGATGCGATGGTCGATGAAACAGTGGTTTTCACAATTGTAGTTCAAAATACTGGTGCGACGATTTTTGAAAATGTACAAATTTCAGAGCAAATTCCAAGTGGTTATCAATTGTTGAGTTCTAATGCTTCGATAGGAACTTTTAATCCGCTTTCCGGATTATGGTCCATCCCGATTTTGAACGCTCAAGAAACCGCAACGTTAACGATTACTGTGAAAGTTTTGGCAACGGGAGAATACCTCAACACGGCCTCAATCATTGGTACAACTCCTGAAGATTCTAATCCTGGAAATAATACTTCAGAAGCTGAAGTGACGCCAAATTGTTTGTTGGTTTACAATGAATTTAGCCCAAATAATGATGGTGACAATGATCTTTTTAGAATTAATTGTATTGAAAATTATCCGAATAACACGCTTAGAGTTCACAACCGATATGGCGTGGAAGTTTACCTAACCAAAGGTTATCGAAACGAATGGGACGGAACCGCAAATGTAAATTCGCCGATTGATCAAGACCGAAAATTACCAAGCGGAACCTATTATTACATTCTCGAATTAGGTGACGGTTCGGCAGCAAAAACCGGTTGGATTTACATCATCAGATAATTGACAAACATTAAAAATTTTAGATATGAAAATCAACATTTATCACTATATCATCGCTTTTTTTGTTGTAACGAACATAGGTTTTGCGCAGCAAGATCCGGGTTACACTCAATATATGTACAACATGCTTACGTTTAATCCTGCTTATGCGGGAAGTACGGGAAGTTTAGAAGCTAATTTATTACATCGATCGCAATGGGTTGGGATTGATGGCGCTCCAACAACGCAGTCTTTAGGGATTCATGCTCCACTGCGAAATGAAAAAATTGGATTGGGTTTTACGGCTGTTAACGACAATTTAGGTCCATCGAATGAAACCTACCTTGACGGAAATATTTCTTACACAATATCACTTGGATTAGAAACCCAGTTGGCTTTTGGTATCAAAGGTGGTGCGAGAATCTTGAACCTCGACTGGAGCAAAGGTCGTTATTATAACAATACCGATAATTTGCTCAATAATAATGTAAACAATCAAATTTCACCTTCGGTTGGAGCTGGTGCGTTTTTATATACCGATAATTGGTATGTAGGACTTTCGGCTCCAAATTTCCTCAAAGGGGATTACTATGACGACATCCGCGAATCGATTGATGTGGAACGTGTGCATTATTTTTTAACGGCCGGTTACGTTTTTGATTTAAACGAAAATTTAAAATTCAAGCCCGCCGTTTTGGCAAGAGGCGTTTCGGGAGCTCCGTTGACATTTGATATTTCTGCCAATTTATTATTTAATGAAAAATTCACTTTTGGGGCTTCCTACCGTCACGACGATTCGGTAAGTGCTTTGGCCGGATTTCAGGTTTGGCAAGACTTTTTTGTGGGATATTCCTATGATTATACTACTACCAACTTGAATAAATACAATGATGGTTCTCACGAAATTGTGCTTCGTTTTCAATTGAGTGAAAAATCCGGAAGAATTAAATCGCAACGTTTCTTTTAAAAATATCAGCGTATGAGAAATTTTATAGGAATATTATTTTTACTGAGTAGTTTTTGGGCAAACGCACAAAAAACTCCGTCAAAAGCAGAGAGATTATACAGAGATTATTCTTTCGTAGAAGCATCAAAGGCATACGAGGAATTTTTGCAAAAAGAAAAAAATCCTGACGAAACCGTGCTGGAACACGCCGCCGAATCCTTTTATTTTATTGGCGATAAAACAAATGCTGCCAAATATTACAAACAATTGTACGACAAAAAAGGGACAGCAATTTCCGAAACGACGTTTCATCGGTTGATTTCTTCTTTGCAATTTGTAGGCGAAAATGATTTGGTAAACCAAATTGCATCGGCTTATTTTTCCGGAAATAATGCTGCTCTGGCGAAGGATTATGAACATCAGAAAAAAATCAAAGATTCTTTGGCAGGAATGCCGCCTTTGTTTGAGGTTAAAAATTTAGAAATTAATTCGGATAAATCTGATTTTGGTCCGGCTTTTTACGGCAATAAAATTGTTTATGCTTCCAGCAAAAATTTTTCAAAAGATTCAAAGAAAAATTATAGTTGGAACGAGCAACCTTTCTTGGAACTTTACGTTGCCGATCGGAATTTGCAAAACGGAAGTTTGTACAACGACATGCTTTTTTTGCCAAAAACTCAAACGGAGTTTCACGATGCGACGGTTTCCTTTAGTCCTGATTTGCAATGGGTTTATTTTTCTACGAGTAATGTTCGGCGGAAAAATTTAATTAACAACAATGTCGGAACGAATAATTTTAAGATTTCTCGCGGGAAATTTTTCAATAATAATTTGACTGAAAAAGAAGATTTAAAATTTTCGAGCGTGGATTATTCCGTAGGCCATCCACATGTTACATCTGATGGAAAGTGGCTTTATTTTTCTTCGGATATGCCGGGAGGTTATGGTGGAGCCGACTTGTATCGTGCCGCAATTGCTTCGGATGGAAGCCTTGGCGAACCGGAAAATTTGGGCGAAAATATCAATACGGTTTTGAACGATGTTTTTCCTTTTTTTGTAAATAATCATCTTTATTTTGCTTCCGAAGGACATTTTGGTTATGGCGGTTTGGACGTATTTAGGAGTGATTATAATTTGGAAAACAACTATTTTTCATTACCAAAAAATTTAGGAACTCCCATTAATTCTACCGCTGATGACTTTGCTTTTATTTTAACTCCCGAGGAAACTGAAGGTTATTTTTCATCCAATCGCGATGGCGGAAAAGGTGACGACGATATTTATTATTTTACCAAAAAAGCACTCTGCAATCAATACGTTTCGGGTTATGTGACGAACGTAAGGAATCAGATGCCAATCGCGGGAGCCACATTGAAAGTGTACTTAAATTCAGGTGAATCGATTATTGAAACTACTTCAGATAATGCAGGATTTTACAGAGTTAACGTACCTTGTGATGTGAAAATTAAATTTTTGGTAACGAAACCCGGCTTCAACGTTGAATTTGGAGAACTTAAAACTACTGCCAAAAATCAAGACGAACTGCGAAATGTAAATTTTCAGTTGGTTCGATACGAGGATTTGATCATTTCTGTTGAGGAAGTGGAAAAAATTGACATCAACCCTATTTACTTCGATTATAACAAAGCCGACATCACATCAAAAGCAGAAGATGAACTTGAAAAAGTATTGTATGCCATGAATAAATTTCCGGAAATTAATATCAAGATCGAAACACACACGGATTCGCGCGGCAATGATGCTTACAATTTAGATTTGTCTGAGCAAAGAGCTCAATCGGTTTTGAAGTATTTGTTACAAAAAGGAATTACGCAAGAGCGAATTGAAAGTGCCATCGGTTATGGTGAAAGCAGACTCATCAACCGCTGTGATGATGGTGTGAAGTGTTCTGAAGCGGAACATCTACAAAACCGAAGATCAGATTTCATCGTAGTCAAAAAATAATTTCATGTTTAATTTTGAGTGAAAAAGAGCAACTTCCTGTAAGTTGCTTTTTTTGTAATTGTAACTTTTTCCACAAATTATGTAATAGGCAACCCGCTAAAAAACAGGAACTTTGACTTATATAAATCATTAAAAAACAGCAACCATGAAAAATGTTGGAAACAAATTATTTTTAGCCGCTTCGGTGATGTTTATGGGGTTAGTTGTTTCTTGTAAAGACAAAGACAAAAACAACGATGGTGATGTGGACATGGCAGATACTACAATGGTGGTAGATCCTGTGGAACCAGTTGCTCCAACCACAACAGACACGATGACGATGCCAGCCGATACAATGGCTCCGGCTCCTTAAAAAAAATCTTTGGGGAAAGAGAGAAAAAAAATTGCTATTTGAAAAAGAAAAAAGAAAATGGAAACGACAAATAACCAAAACCACGAAAATCATCAGTTTGGATTGGATTTAAAAAGCGTTAAAATGCCTGAATGGCTGTCGCTTTATTTTAGTCCACCAAAAATTTGCAACCGTCCCGACATTGATGAAATGTTAGTTGAAGGATATCCGCAAGACGATGAATTTTAAAAAATAACTGGCTCGAATCCGGTTATGATTTTGGGAATTTTGTTTCCTTGAAAATCCTCGCTCCTTCAAAAAAAGCGAGGATTTTTTATTTTTAATTATTATGAAAATTATCAGCACAAAAACACACGCAGTTATCGACTATTTATTGGGATTCATCATGCTTTGCGTTCCTACGATGATGGATTTCCCGGATGATTCTCTCGTATGCAGAACACTTGTAATTCCGGGACTGATATTGCTTTTAACTTCTATGTTAAGCGAACACGAAATCAACCTTGCCCATTTTTTTCCGTACCAAATTCATTTAAAAATCGATTTGGCAATCGGCGCATTTTTATGTTTGTCGCCCATGATTATTGGCTTATCGCAAAGTGTTTCGCATTTATTTTTTGGAAGCGTCATCTTAGCAAACAGTTTACTTTCGAAGAAATCCAAAAACATTGAAAATTCCACGTTTAACGAAATCCAGAATTAAAACCATGAAAAAGCCAAAATCATTTCCAGAACAAAAACAATCGCAACCGGGTATCGAAAAAAAAATGACTCCTGAACCCGAAATTATTCGTGAGAATTATTGCGGTAGCGAAAAATTAAAAGGAAAAATCGCTTTGATTACCGGAGGCGACAGCGGAATTGGCAGAAGCATTGCCGTACATTTTGCCCGTGAAGGAGCTGATGTTGCCATTGCTTATTTTGATGAAAATGATGACGCCAAAACCACTCAAAAAATGGTGGAAGCCGAAGGCGGAAAATGTTTGCTTTTCAAAGGCGATTTAAAAAAGGAAGCTTTTTGTAAAAAAATAGTGTCCAAAACCATTGAAAATTTTGGCGGTTTAGACATTTTGGTCAACAATGCTGCCATGCAATTTCCTAAAAAAAATATTGAAGAGATGACCGCGGAACAAGTTCAGAAGACATTTGAAACCAATATTTATCCGTTTTTTTACACCGTTTTTGCAGCCATTCCACATTTAAAAAAAGGTTCAACGATTATTAACACTACGTCAGTTACGGCTTATCGCGGTAGCGAACATTTATTAGATTATTCGAGTACAAAAGGAGCGATTGTTTCCTTTACAAGATCCGCCTCGTTGATGCTTGTGGAAAAAGAAATTCGGGTGAATGCTGTGGCTCCAGGACCAATTTGGACGCCATTGATTCCGGCGACTTTTAGAGGTGAAGACGTGAAAAAATTTGGTCAGGATACCCCAATGAAACGTGCCGGACAACCTTGCGAAGTAGCTCCAGCTTATGTTTTTTTAGCAAGTGAAGACTCATCTTACATTACCGGACAAGTCATTCACGTAAACGGGGGCGAAATTATTGGTGGTTAGTATTTTTTTGGCGAAACCTTAATACAATCAGCAGAATATTATTTGTAAATTTAGTAAAGATGAAATTTGGGAAAACCTTATTTCTTCAGATTAAAAATAATAACCAAAATTTTATTGTTATGAAAAACGAAATTAATCAAAACAGAAAAGAAGAAGGATTTGAAACCGGAAACATGGATCAATACGAGAGAAAATTTAAGGATGATAATCGCGAGAATGACGCGGCTGAAGAGCATCAAAACTCAACTCGTAGAGCAAATCCGCAAGTTCAAAATTCGGCTAACAATACCAATCCTTCAGCGGCAAATAACGCCAAGATGAATTATAACAAAAGGTAATCTTGATCGGAAATTTTACCGCAATAAAAAACGGCTTATCGAAAATCAATAAGCCGTTTTTTGTGGTGATAAAACAATAACTTTTTAAGCAATTTTTACGGTTTTCTCTGCCGGGAAATTGGTATGAATCAGGTTTCTTCCTTTGTTCACAATTTGTTTTTTAGAATAATTAGAGTACGAAATTACTTTGCGTTTTCCGTAAACTAAAAGAGGCATATTCATTAAAATTCCAACAACGCAAATGGCCATTAAAATTAATAAGATTGACATATATAAAAGGTGGTTGATTTCTGCGGAAAGGTTAAAATCGATTGCAAAAAAATACGCCGCAGCACAAAAAACAGAACCGGATAAAAGTAGGGACAAAATTTTCATGACAAATATTTTTAGTGTTCGACAAAAAGGTTTGGTTATTTTGATATTGTAAAGATAGAAACTCCACAAAAGGATTTTTTTACACAATTTTAAGAATAGCTTATAAAATAATTTTTAAGAGAAATTTATTACAAATGGATTATATTCAAATACTTGGATTAGTGTCAGCTTTCTTGACCACATCAGCAAATGTTCCGCAGGCTTATAAAGTTGTCCGCACGAAATCCACTAAAAGTTTATCGGCGATGTCGTTCAGCATGCTTTTTTTGGGAAGTGTAACTTGGGTAGTTTATGGATTTTTGCGTGACGACATTCCGGTTATCGTGGCAAACGGACTTTCCGGAAGTTTACATGCCATTATATTATTCGTAAAATTCACCTATCGGAATAAAAAATAAAATTATATAAAAATTCTGATTAAAAATATAAAGAAGCTTCTTAGCAAAAAATGCAATTTTGCATTAATAATTTATAACTGCCTAACCAACCAATTTTGGGAAGATTGCTATGAAACTTCAACCCAACGACAAAAACAGAGTACTTAAATTTATTTTTTTGTACTCTTTTTTTTTGCAGTAAATCGTTAAATCTCAATGTATAAATAGATTTTTGAAAAAATTGCGATACGTTCTCCCGAAATTCTTTCACTAAAAACCAAAAAAAATAATATATTTACTGATAAATCACTCCACCAAAACATGAAACTATACATTAAATACGACATCAATTTGGCGTGCCGCGTGATTCTTCAAGAACAATTGGAGAAGCTTGGCATCAACTATCAAATGCTTGACATGGGCGAAATTGAGTTTCTCGATAATATTTCACCATCAGTTTTTGAGGAACTTCGAAGTGGCTTGTCACGTTATGGAATTGAATTGCTTGACAATCAAAAAAGTCAATTAATTCAGCGAATTAAAGATACCATTACCGAAATGATTTATGAACGCGACAAACTGCCAACTTCTACGATTTCGGCTTATTTGTCGGACAAACTCAACTTGAGTTATGGTTACATTTCGAATATTTTTTCGGAACATACTTATACGTCTATCGAAAATTATATTATCATGCAAAAAATTGAGCGTGCGAAAAAATTAATTATCGAAGACGGTCTTACTTTGACTGAAGTTTCGTACAAACTTAACTATAGTAGTGTGGCACATCTTTCAGGACAATTTAAAAAAACTACAGGTTTAACGCCTTCAATGTTTAAAAGAATTGTGGACAAAAGACGTGGCGTTGCTAAAGAATAAATAATTTCGACCTGTGCAAAAGATTGACCATTCCCCCATTAAAATTATTTTAGCCGACGACGACAAAGAAGATCTCGCGGTGTTTCGGGATGCACTCCAAGAGTTGCCGCTCAACCATACTTTAGATTCTTTTGCTGACGGAAAAGAATTGATGGATTATTTGTTAAACGACGAAAATCCTTTGCCACATTTGCTGTTTTTAGATTTGAATATGCCTTGCAAAACCGGAATGGAATGTTTGGATGAAATCCGAAGCAATCCTAGGTTTAGCGGTATTTCCATTGCCATTTACTCCACTTCTTCGGCGAAGGCTGATATTGAAGCGGCGTTTATTAGTGGCGCCAATATTTACATCAAAAAACCATCGGAGTTTAGCAAATTGAAAGAAGTTTTGAATGAAGTGGTCAATTTAAATTGGCAACACCACACTTCGGGGTTAAATAAAGATACTTTTTTCTTCAGCATTTAAAAATTACCGCTGTCAATTCAAAAGGTATAAATTATGACAATTAAAAATTACTTCACGCCATCCAGAATTTATCGCATTGCCGTTGTGATTTCACTTGCCATTTTGATAAGCGTTTCCGTTGTTTTTCATTACCAAATGAAGAATCTAAACCGAACTGCCGACAGGATTTATGCTTCAAACAAGCGCCAATATTTGTTGGAAAAAATTTTCTCCGAAATCAGTCAGAGAGAGACTTCGCTTCGTAATTACTTGATTACCGAAGACGAAAAATTTATCGAAAATGATATTCAAATCAAAAGAAACATTTTAGATAATCTCGAGGATCTTGAAAAAAATTACGGAGAAGATTCGTTGAAATATTCAGAATTTGAACAAATGCAAACGGCGGTCGAAAATTTCCTCAACGGTTTTGAAAGCATTAGAATTCAATTTAAAAATAATTCGCTTACGCAAAATCAACTCAACGACATTCTAACAGCACGAGCCAACGACGCTGATAATATCCGTTCTGCAGTATTCATTTTGGTCGAAAAAGAAGTTGCCAAACACAAAATTCACGGCATCAACCACCGTTATGACACCGAAACTTCCACAACAACGGCTTTCGTATTGACCGTAATTGTAATGGTGATTTTGCTGGTTTCGTTGTACAGAATTAACAATAGTTTTGTGAAAACGAAAAAGCTCAATCAAGAACTTAATTTTTTAAACGAAGTTTCGGACAAAGCAGAAATTGTAGCCAATATCAGCCACTGGAAAATCAATATGAAAACCGGAAAATATTTCTATTCAGACAACTTTTACCGAATTATGGGATTACAACCCGGAGATTTTAACGATGCCGCAAGCTTTCAAAAATTTATGCATCCTGATGATGCCGAAGAAGTCATTAAAGCACACGAAGAATCGTTAAAAAACCAAACGCCAACGAATTTTGTTTACAGAATCATTCGCAAAGATGGCGAAATTAGGTACTTGAAATCAACCGGAGATTTTACAAGGAATGCAAAAGGCGAATTGGTAAAAATTGGTGTAACAAATGATATTACAAATGTTTATCATTACCAAAATCAACTTGAAGAAACGAATAAAACACTAACCGAAGCCAATACCGAATTAGAGTCTTTCAACCAAATTGTAAGCCACGATTTGCAAGAACCATTACGAAAAATCCAGATGTTTACTTCACGAATTGAAGACACCGAGTCGCAAAATATTTCGGAAAAAGGTTTGGAGTATTTTTCAAAAATTAAAAATTCTGCTAAAAGAATGCAGACTTTGATGATTGATTTGGTAAACTATTCCCGAACGGTAAAAGACGCCAAAACCTTTGTAAATACTGACATCAACCAAGTTATTGAAGATGTCAAGCAAGAATTAGCCTTGAATATTGATGAAACAAAAGCGGTGATTTCTGCGGAAAAACTACCCGAAATCAACGCTATTCCGTTTCAAATTCATCAATTGTTTGTGAACTTGATTTCAAATTCGCTTAAATATTCGAAAGAAAATGTTACACCTGAAATTAAAATTTACTCTGAAAAAATTCAGGTAAACGAAACTGTTTCGGGTAACGTATTGAAATCTTCAGATTACATTAAAATCGTCGTTTCTGATAACGGAATTGGTTTCCAACAAGAATTTTCTGAAAAAATATTCCAGCTTTTCAAACGTTTAGAAACAGAACTCGACTATTCCGGAACCGGATTAGGGCTTTCCATTTGCCGAAAAATCGTTGAAAATCACAAAGGCTACATCCTTGCCGAAGGACAACCAAATGTTGGCGCCAAGTTCTACATTTACCTCAAAAAATAATTATTTCGTGACGGTTTTCCCGTCTTCTTTCCAAGCATCAGTTCCGCCATCGAGTTCCACGATGTGGGTAAATCCGTGGTTTTGCATAATTTCAACGGCTTCCGCACTTCTTCCTCCCGCTTTGCAATACACATAAACCGTTTTATTTTTGTCGAGTTTGTCAATGCGTTCCGCAAAATCCTGATCGTATAAATGAATGTTTTGGGCATTTTCGAGATGACCTTCGGCAAATTCTTTCGGCGTTCTAACATCTATTAACTGCGGATTGTTTTCGCCAGCCAACGCCGTTTGAAATTCTTGTGGTGCAATATTTTCTACGCCAGATCTTTGCGGATGACAGGCCATGCAAAGCATTGCGAAAAATGTAGATAGCAGTATTTTTTTCATGAGTTTCTTTTTTACAAATATAAAAAAAAGAGGCCGAAGCCTCTTAAATTATTCCGGAGCAACAATCTCTCCGTTCCAGTTTCCAATGCCTCCAACGAGGTTATAACAGTGTTCGAAACCAAGCTGGTTCATGACTTCGCAAGCTTTTGCGCTTCGCATTCCGGCTTGGCAATACACATAATAATTTTTAGTTTTATCCAATTCTTCAACTTCGTAAATGAAGCCTTGACCTTTGTAAATATCAATGTTTTTTGCTGATGGAATAATCCCGCGGTTAAATTCGTCTTCGGTTCTCACATCTAAAATAATGCCGTTAGGATCATCCTGAAACTGTGACCACCAATCGTTTTGTTCTAAATTCATTTGTCTATAATTAAACTTTAATTGAACATCCAATTGCCTTGGTTTCTTTCACCGAAACCTCTTTGTTATTAAGCAATTGGTTCAATGCATTTTCTACGTATTTTTGTTTTACGGCACTTTCATCACCATAATTATCATCAATTGCGCCAATGTATTTCACTTGATTTCCTTTTGATGTTTTTTCCAAAATATACACATGAGGTGTTTTGGTCGCACCATATTGCGGATAAATTTTTTGCCCTTCATCTAACAAGTAAGGAAAGTCAAATCCTTTTTCTTTAGCACGTTTTTGCATCAATTCAAAACTGTCTTCTTTTTGCTTTTCCGGATTGTTTGGATTTATTGCAACTACCGGATAACCAAGCTTTTTGTATTTATTATTTAAAGCGATTATTCTATCTTCATACGCTTGTGCATACGGACAATGATTACACGTAAAAATCACAATATAACCCTTAGCACCTTTAATATTTTTTAAAGAAACTTGTTTGTTATCAATATTTTTCAGGGAAAAATCAGTGGCAATGTCTCCCACTTTGTATCCGGCTGCAGGTGTTTTTTCTACCAAAACAAATGCACTCGCAATTGCCAAAACCGCCATTAATGCGAAAATTTTTAAAGCTTTCATTTTATATAATTGATTTTAATTAAACTTATTTACTTCGGATTTCAATTCTTCGTAAGTGAACAATTTTTCATAGAAACGTTTCTGATTATTTTTGTAAATTACCGTTGCCGGAATCGCACCAGACCAGGAAGAATCAACCTTTGGAATCCATGAATTAGCATCAGGATCATTTAGCAAAATTACTTCTGATTGAATATTATTCGTCTTAATATACGGCAACAATTTGCTTTCCACCATTTTTGGAAAATCTATACTAACCAATAAAACTTTGGTCTTAGAACCCTCGGAATCTCGATTTAATTTCTCAAAATGTGGCAATTCTTCCACGCAAGGTTGACACCAAGTGGCCCAAAAATTAACAATATACGTAGTGTCATTTTCTTTATTCAAAAAATATTCAAGACCGTTAAACGAGTAAGATTTTACCTTCACTCCTTCTTTTTCGTAGATTTTCAGAGGCGTTGGAGCTGGCGGAGATTGTTTCTTTTCGCTATTGCAGCTGAAAATCACTGGAATGACGATTAATAACAAATAATTTTTCATTTATAATATATTCAAAAAGCCTTTAAAATTAAAGGTTTCCGTAAAGCGCATTTTATTTTTAACAATATTTTAAGCCAACGAAAGCTGTAATTAGAATTTTGTAAGTACATTTGTATATACAAATTTTGTAAGTACAAATGAGAATCGAAGAAATTTTGAAAACAAACTCCGCTGTTTTACCAAGCAAAAAAATAATCTTGAATCTTATTTATAATCAAAATTTGATTAATGAAAAATTTAATGACGTCCTGAAACCACATGATTTATCGATTGAACAATTTAACGTATTGCGAATTTTAAAAGGCCAAAAAGGCAAACCGGCTCACATGAGTTTGATACAAGAACGCATGCTGTCTAAAACCAGCAATACAACTCGTTTAGTGGACAAACTGTTGAGCAAAGAATTAGTAAACCGACAAGTTTGCGAAGAAAATCGCCGCAAAATGGAAATTTCCATTACTCAAAAAGGTCATGAATTATTGGAAAGTATCAGTCCATTAATCGAAGAAATTGAAACTCTTTTTGCCCAAAACCTCACTCCAGCAGAAGTTGAAACTTTTAATTTTCTGCTGGAAAAATACCGAAGTAATTAACTCAATATAAACTTTAAATAACCCTTACTTAATTTCTGATAATGAAAAACTTAAAAACAGCCGCTATTGCACTTTTTGTGGCAATTTCATCTTTAAACGTTAACGCACAAGAATCAAAAAAAATTGATGTAGCTCAAAGTAAAATCCATTGGGTTGGTAAAAAAGTAACTGGTCAACACGATGGAACAATCAATTTCCAAGATGGCGTATTAGTGTTTAAAGACAAAAAATTAGCTGGCGGAAATTTCACAGTTGACATGACCTCGATTAATACAACTGACTTAAGTGGAAAAGGCAAAGAAAACCTTGATGGACACTTAAAAGCTGATGATTTTTTTGGAGTTGACAAATACCCAACTGCCACAATCGTTTTTAAATCTTTGGGGAAAAAATCGAATAATGTATATGCTGTAACCGCTGATTTAACGATCAAGGGCATCACGCATCCCGTAAAATTTGACATTACTGTTGATAAAAATTCGGCGAATGCAGCTTTAAAAGTGGACCGCACTAAGTACGATATCAAATACAAATCTAAAAACTTTTTCGAAGGCTTAGGTGACAACGTAATCTATGATGAATTCGAATTAGCTGTTGATTTAAAATTTTAGTTTAAACTATTTCCCCCTCCAAAAAAACCCCGCTTGTATTATAAGCGGGGTTTTTTATTTGTAAAATTTTCATTAAAATAAAAAGTTTAAGTCCGGCAGCTTAAATCGCTGACAATAAAACAACTAACTAAAGCCTATAAATTTTATTTATGATGCTTTTGAGGACAAATTAACGTGTGAATACCAATTGATTTTCTTTGGAAAGCGAAGCATCAAATCGGTAACCATCAACATCAAATTTCTTCAAATCATCGATAGTTTCAGCATTGCTTTCTACAATGAAACGCGCCATCATTCCCCTCGCCTTTTTGGCAAAAAAACTAATCATTTTTAATTTCCCGTCTTTGTAATCCTTAAATTCCGGGGTGACGATTGTGGCTTTAATTGCTTTTTTATCAATTGCCGAAAAATATTCGTTGCTTGCCAAATTAATCAACAAGTCACCTTTTTTCATTTCGCTGTTCAGTTGTTTGGTGATTTTTGTTTTCCAAAACTCATATAAATCTTCTTTTTTACCAATGGCTAACTTCGTTCCCATTTCCAATCGATACGGCTGAATTAAATCCAAAGGTTTCAACAAACCATACAACCCTGACAGAATGCGCAGTTTTTCTTGCATTTGATACATTTTCTCTTCAGAAATTGAATAGGCATCCAAACCTTGATAAACATCGCCGTTAAAAGCATAAATGGCTTGCCGCGCATTTTCTGGCGTAAACGGCATTTGCCATTCTTGGTTTCGTTGCCAATTTAAATCCGCAAGCTTATCGGAAATATCCATCAATTCCATCAGCTTTTTAGGCTTTAATTTTTTCAAGCTTCGGTGAACGGTTTGAGATTCTTTTTCAAAAACCGAATTAGTGTGTGTTTTTATAGGTAATTCCGAATCGAAATCGAGAGACTTTGCGGGAGATATTACAATTTTCATTGGTGATTTTGAGTTTTGTTCAAAAATACAAATTCGCAAAACAATAAAAGTTTAAATTTGCTAAAAACCCAAAACGTGTTTCAATCAATCGACCAAAATATCAGCCGATACGTCGCATTTTCGGCGGAAGAACTCGACATTTTACATTCGACTCTTACCCTGAAGAAATTTCCAAAAAAAACCATTTTGCTTCGCGAAGGAGAAATTTGTGGTTTTGAAGCCTATGTAAATCAAGGTTGTTTGCGGAAATATTACATTGATAGCAGTGGCGCTGAAGTGATTATCCAGTTTGCTTTGGAAGACGCTTGGATTGGCGATACTTCGTTTAATTCCTACGAAAATGAGCCAAGCAAAATGTTCATCGAAACTTTGGAAGATGTGGAACTTTTAATTTTCACCCCCGAATCGAAAGAAATTTTGTTAGAAAAAGCGCCTCGTTTTGAACGCGCTTTCCGCATTTTATTGCAACGTAATCTTGCCGCTACACAAAACCGGTTGTTTCACACAATTTCTCAAACTGCAACGGAAAGATATTTAGAATTTTCGGCAAAATATCCCACGATTCAACAACGCGTTCCACAGCATTACATCGCCTCTTACTTGGGAATTTCGCCTGAATTTCTGAGCAAAATCAGAACTAAATTGGCGAAAAGCTAAAAAAAATTCCATTTTATTTCTTGTCCTAGTTCAATGCACAGGTTTCGCATTTGACCGAACTTTGCCATAACAAAAACATCAAAAATTAATTTTTTTGAAAAAACAGAAAGTTATGGAAAAATCAATTCTTCACAAAGCAGCAACTCGTGGTCATGCCAATCATGGATGGTTAGAAGCTTACCACACTTTTAGTTTTGCGAGTTATCAAGATCCGAACCGTATGAATTTTGGGGTTTTACGGGTTTTGAATGACGACACCGTTTCGGGCGGAATGGGTTTTGGGAAACATCCGCATGATAATATGGAAATTATTACGATTCCGCTGGAAGGTGCATTGGAACACGAAGACAGCATGGGAAATAAAGCCGTGATTCGCAAAGGAGAAATTCAAGTGATGAGTGCCGGAACCGGAGTTTTTCACAGCGAATATAATCCAAGTCAAACCGAGCGAACCAAACTTTTACAAATTTGGGTTTTCCCCAATAAAAGAAATGTGGAACCGCGATACGATCAAATTTCTCTGAACGAAGCCGACAGACACAACCAATTGCAACAAATTTTATCGCCAAATGCAGATGACGAAGGCGTTTGGATTCATCAAGATGCCTGGTTTCACTTGGGAAAATTTGACGAAAATTTCAAAGTGGATTACAATTTTAAAAAATCCGGAAATGGCGTTTATGCTTTTGTTTTAAACGGAAAATTCAACATTAACGGACAAGAATTAGACCAGCGAGATGGTTTTGGAATTTCGGAAACGGAAAAAATTTCGATTACGGCATTGACGCAAGACGCGGAAATATTGCTAATGGAAGTGCCAATCTTTATCAATTTTAAATAATCAATCTATAAAAATAAAAATTATGAGTACTACAAAATGGGCCGTTGATGCCACACATTCAGAAATTGGATTTAAAGTAAAACACATGATGTTTACTAATGTTTCGGGAAAATTTACGCAATTTGACGCTTCGATTGAAACGGAAGGAGAAGATTTTAGCAATGCCAAATTTTCTTTCTCGGGCAAAATTGATTCAGTTGAAACCGGAAATGCCGACAGAGACAATCATTTAAAAAGCGGCGACTTTTTTGATGCCGAAAATCATCCAGAAATTAATTTTACCTCAACCTCTTTTGAGCAAAAATCAGGTGATGAGTACGTTTTGAACGGTGAGCTTTCGGTTCGTGGCGTAAGCAAACCTGTTTCGTTAAATGTTGAATTTGGCGGTTTGGCCAAAGATCCTTGGGGAAATACCAAAGCAGGATTTTCGGCAACCGGAAAAATTAACCGCAAAGATTTTGGTTTAAACTGGAACGCAGCTTTGGAAACCGGTGGCGTTTTGGTAAGCGACGAAGTGAAATTAGCGATTGAATTGCAATTTGTGAAACAATAATATTTTAGACTTTTGTTGAAACTTAAAAAAATCTCCGAAAGGGGATTTTTTTTTTTGCAAAATTTATAAATGTTAACGTTTTTAACAAAGTGGGCTAAAACATAAAGTATCTATAAGGAAGCTATGACTTTGAGTGGGACGATGTTGCAGTTAATTAATTTGCCAAAGACAAAACAAAATTCTGCCAAAAATCGGTGCTTGGAATGATAAAAACTAAAATAATTTCAAACAACCATAGCAGAAAAAATGTAAAATAAGGACTCTTCAAAATAGGTCTTTTGAGCTTCAATTTTTCATACGTAAAGATACTAATGGTGAATATGAACGGCACCAAAATCACCAACATTCCCATGCCAGGAGCAATCCAATTAAGCAGTCTCGCCAATCCCGGATTGAATGCGACCAATGTAGTTGCCAAAATAAAAGCAACATGCCATCTCAGATTTTTGCTATTTAGAACAGCGATTAAGTAATATCCAGACAAAGAAATAATGTCCGCAAATGTCAGGAATGTATTGAATGAAGCCATTTCAATTGATTCTTTTAATTCTTCTTCCAATTTTCCTAATCGAAGTAAAAGTATGGTTATGACCAAAATAGGTAATAATACATAAGAAAATCTTCCTAATTTTTTATGCAACTCAAATTCCCTTTTCCGAATGAGGATAGGCTGGATGACGATGAGTGCAAACCAACAGCAAAATGCAATAAAGTGAATATGAATCGCCCATTTAAAATTACTATATTGCGGAAAATGACCAATGTAGGAAGGGAAAAACCCTGCCAAACTCAAAATGATAACAGCGATAGAAATGATCAGTATCCAAGTTAATTTTCTTTCCATTTTTTTTTGGTTTTTGATTTGATCGTTTGACTCACACTAGTCATGATAAAAATTCAATAAAATTCAATCTTCCAACTTTCAATTGAAATTTCAAATCGTTGCAAATTGGTGTCTTCTATATCCTTGTAGTCTTTTTAACAAAAGCTCAAAAATTATCAAAAAAATATAATTATGTTAATAATATGTGTAAATATAATCAATTTGATACATCAATAATTTTATTTTCATAACAAAAGTTAAAAATTTAATATTTATAAGAATTTACAGAAAGTTAAATGAATTGAGGTTTTTTATAGTAGGGATATAAAAAAAATGCCCCAAAACATAATTTTGGGGCATTTTCTATATTAGAAGAAAGATTAATATCGTTCGTTTAATTCTTCAAAATCATCATCGTCAGAAGAAATCGATTGGTTTTGGTCTTCGTCTAAATCAATGTTGTCGCTTAAAATGTATTCATCTTGGTTAAAAGCATCGGAGTTTTTGGTGTTTCCACCTTCTTCTTGCCATTGTTCTGCTGAAGGTTTTCCGCCTTTGTCGGATTCAAGCGCAAAATCTTTTTCTGCAGTGTAAGTCACGCCTTGTTGTTCCATGGCGAGGTATTTATCGGTGTTGTCGTTTAAATCTTCGTTGTGGTCTTGATTTTTTTCAGGTTCGGCTTTGTGTGTTGCGTCACTTTTTAAATTGTGGGCTACCTGATTATCGGTATTTAAATCAGGATTTTGGTCGGTTTTTTTATTTTCATTTTCCATAGCGTTGGTTTTTGAGGTTAAAACAATAACAAAGTGTTGATGTCATTGAGTTTTAGAAGTTCTAAATTTGTTTTCAGCAAATTTTTGAGTTGGCGGTTTTTCTTTTTCACTTTTTCGGTGAAGCCGGAAAGATTTTCTTCTTTTGCCTGAAAAGAATTTACCGCCTGACTTTGATGTGTAGTTTTAGCGTTCATGATGCCAATTTTTAGTGAGAATATTGATTTTGTTTTTTGTTACTACAAGTTAACGATTTTAAAATGGATTGGAAAATTTGTGGGTATTAAATAATTGCTAAATGATTTTTGGCAAAATGATGCCTTTGAAAACTATTGGTCATGGTTTTCAGTTTTTTCTAGCCCCGATTACCTCACAATACCTTTATTTTAATCGGAGTTCGGTGAACACTTCGTGTTTGTAGCGGAAAGCGGGATCTTGCTCCAAAAAAAAAAGCCACTCTTTGCAGAATGGCTTTGTTTGTTTATAAAAAAACTATATTAGATTTTGAAACGTTTACGGTCGTTTTCGTTTAGGTAAATTTTACGCAAACGAATTGATTTTGGCGTAACTTCCACGTATTCATCTTTTTGGATGTACTCTAAAGCTTCTTCCAAAGAGAATTTAATAGCTGGAACGATTTTGTTTTTATCATCAGCACCAGCAGAACGGAAGTTGGTTAACTGCTTGGTTTTAGTGATGTTGATTGACATATCATCTCCACGAGAATTTTCTCCAACAACCTGACCTTCATAAATATCTTCGTTAGGATCCACGAAAAATTTACCTCTGTCTTGCAATTTATTGATTGAGTAAGGAATGGCTTTCCCATTTTCCATAGAAATTAACGAACCGTTGATTCTACCCGAAATTTCACCTTTAAACGGTTCGTAACCGATGAATCTGTGTGCCATAATCGCTTCTCCGGCAGTTGCAGTAAGCAATTGGTTTCTCAAACCGATAATTCCTCTTGATGGAATGTTGAATTTGATAATCATTCGCTCGCCTTTTCCTTCCATCGAAAGCATTTCGCCTTTACGAACGGAAACAAATTCTACGGCTCTACCCGAAACATTTTCCGGTAAATCGATTGTCAATTCTTCAATCGGCTCACATTTTACGCCATCGATTTCTTTGATAATTACTTGAGGTTGACCAATTTGCAACTCGTAACCTTCTCTTCTCATCGTTTCAATTAAAACCGATAAGTGAAGAACTCCACGACCGAAAACCATGAATTTATCAGCAGAGTCAGTTTCGTTCACTCGAAGTGCAAGATTTTTCTCAAGTTCTTTAGCTAAACGCTCTTTAATATGTCTTGAGGTTACAAATTTTCCTTCTTTTCCAAAAAACGGCGAATCGTTAATGGTAAACAACATACTCATTGTTGGCTCGTCGATAGCGATAGATTGCAATGCTTCAGGATTTTCAAAATCGGCAATGGTATCACCAATTTCAAAACCTTCAATTCCAACAACCGCACAAATGTCTCCAGCAATTACATGATCCACTTTTTTTCGGCCTAAACCTTCAAAAGTGTGTAATTCTTTAATTCTTGATTTGATGATTTTTCCATCTCTTTTTACCAAAGAAATTGGCATTCCTTCTTTTAAAACGCCTCTTTCTAATCTTCCAATCGCGATACGACCTGTAAAAGAAGAGAAATCTAATGAAGTAATTAACATTTGAGGAGTTCCTTCAGAAACTTTTGGAGCCGGAACATTTGCAATTACCATGTCCAAAAGTGGCTCGATGTTTTGCGTTTGGTTTTTCCAATCGTCAGACATCCAGTTATTTTTTGCCGAACCATAAACGGTAGGGAAATCAAGCTGTTCTTCGGTTGCTCCAAGCTCAAACATTAAGTCGAAAACTTTTTCGTGAACTTCTTCCGGAGTACAGTTTTCCTTGTCCACTTTATTAATTACAACGCAAGGTTTCAAGCCTAAATCAATTGCTTTTTGCAATACGAAACGCGTTTGTGGCATTGGACCTTCAAAAGCATCCACCAAAAGGCAAACGCCATCTGCCATGTTCAAAACACGTTCTACTTCGCCACCAAAATCGGCGTGACCTGGAGTATCGATAATATTAATTTTTGTACCTTTATACATTACCGAAACGTTTTTAGAGGTAATGGTAATTCCTCTTTCACGCTCAAGATCATTGTTATCTAAGATAAGATCTCCGGTGTTTTCGTTTTCACGAAAAAGTTGGCAATGGTACATAATTTTATCAACCAAAGTAGTTTTACCGTGATCGACGTGGGCAATAATTGCGATGTTTCTGATAGAATCCATTATATTTTTTTTGGAGGTGCAAATTTACATTTTATTTCGATATAAAAAACACTTTTTAAAAGAAGCATAACTTATTCATAATTAAGGGATAATCGTGTGGGAACTTTCTAATTTTAATTCAAGATTTTTCTTACAATATTTATTTCTAACCAAAATCTTTTCTATATTTAAATCCGAATGTTTTGCATATGAAAACCTCCACTAAAATTACTGCAATTTATTTGATTGTCGGAACCCTATGGATTTTGGGAAGCGACAGGCTTTTCGATTATTTGAATTTAGATGATAAGTCACAATTTTTTCAGACATGCAAAGGCTTGGGATTTATTTTTATCACAGGATTTATTTTTTGGAAAATGTTGAAAGCTTACGAAATTCGCAATGAAAAATACAACAACCGCCTGAAAAATGTGACCACGCAATTACAGCATAGTAACGATAAATATCGGGTAATTACAAAAATAACTAGTAATGTGATTTGGGATCATGAATATAAAACGCAACGCGTTATTTGGGGACAGCAACTTACGGAAATGTTTGGTTATGAAGAATTGAACCAACATACAACTTGGTGGGTTGAAAAAATTCATCCGGAAGATCGGGAACGGGTTTTGGCAAATTTCCAAGAATTTCTCAAAAAAAAATCACAATTGTGGACAGACGAATACCGACTTATCACTGAAGATGGAAGGTACCATCATATTTTAGATCGTGGTTATGCGCTTTTTGACAAAAATGGAAATATTATCCGTGTGATTGGCGCTTTGCAAGATATTACTGACAGAAAAGTACATGAGCAACAATTGGAAAATCTGAATGACCAGCTAAGAAAACGAAATCAGGATTTGGCTAAAACTAATGCCGAATTGGAGCAATTTGCTTATGTTGCTTCTCACGATTTACAGGAACCTTTAAGAATGGTAACTCGGTTTTTATCAGAAATTGAGCGAAAATACAGTGATAAACTTGATGACAAAGGCAGAGAATATATTTTTTATGCCGTAGATGGTGCCAAAAGGATGCGTTTTTTAATTTTGGATTTATTGGAATATTCGCGAATTGGGAGAATGGAATACAAAACCGAAACTTTTTCGGTAGCAGAAATTTTGCAGGATATTTTTTCATTTCAAAAAAATAATCACCCCAACGCAAAAATTTCCTGGGATAAAATGCCGGTTGTATCACGAAGCAAAACACAATTGACGCAAGTTTTCCAAAATTTGGTTAGCAACGCTTTAAAATATTGTGAGCCCGAAAAAATTTGTAAAATTCATATTTCCTATCAAGAGCTCGGCAATCATCATCAATTTTGCGTAAGCGATAACGGAATAGGGATTCATCCTGATTTTTTTGAAAAAATATTTGTGATATTTCAACGGTTACACGGCAAACAAGAATACTCAGGAACCGGAATTGGCTTGGCAATTTGCAGGAAAATTGTAGAGAGCATGAACGGGAAAATTTGGGTAGAAAGCGAAGAAGGAAAAGGTAGCCGGTTTTATTTCACAATCGCTAAATAATTGTATATTTGTTCAAACCAATCCACTTGTTTATGGAAGCCATCCATATTTTATTGGTAGAAGATAACGAAGGTGATATCGTTTTAACGCTCGATGCTTTAAGCGACGGACGCATACAAAACGAAGTTTCTGTAGTTCGTGACGGTTGGCAAGCCATTAATTTTTTGGAAAAAAAAGAAAATTATAAAAACGCCAAAACGCCGGACTTGATATTACTCGATATCAATTTACCAAAATTAAGTGGACACGAAGTTTTAGCAAAAATAAAAACGAATCCCCAAATTCAACATATCCCCGTAATCATGCTAACAACCTCATCGTCAGATACCGACATATCAAAAAGTTATCACAATCATGTGAATTGCTTTATTACAAAACCTATTGAGTCACAGAAATTTTTAGAAGTTATTGCCACAATCGAGGACTTTTGGATTTCCATTGTTCAACTGCCCAAAAACGATCGATAATGGGATTTCAAAAAAAAGGACTTCATTTTTTGATTGTAGAAGACAATCGAGGTGACTTCGTGTTGGTGAAAAACTATCTTGAAGAAGAATTTAGTGAGCCAATTATTTTTGAAGCCGTTTCTTACGAACAAGCCCGAAAGTTATTGGAATCAGGCGAAAGAGTTGATGTAATCCTACTCGATTTATTACTTCCAGATGGCGAAGGCGAAGATTTAATCAAAAAAATAGTACCGCTTGCCGGCGAAGCACCCATTATTATTTTAACCGGAAATAGCGACCGTGAATTTAGTGTAAAATCACTTTCATACGGCGTTTCGGATTATTTATTGAAAGACGATCTTAACGCTTACTTACTTTTTAAAAGCGTTGTTTACAATATCGAACAAAAAAAAATACGCATCCAATTAGCTGAATCGGAACAAAAATACCGTGACATGTTTCATTTCAGTCCGGTTCCTAAAGTGGTTTACGATACTGAAACTCTGTTTTTTTTAGATGCCAATAATGCTGCGTTGAAAAAATACGGCGCAACCATCGAGCAATTTCTAGAATTAAAAGTAACGGATATTATTTTTGAAGAAGATTTGGAAATTGCCATTGAAACGATAAAAAAAGAACAAGCTAACAACGGTTTCGTTGAAAGTTCTTTGCGGCATATTACCAAAGAAGGCAAAATTATCGATGTAGAAACGCAAAGCACAGAATTTATTTTCAAAGATCGCAAAGCCAGAATGGTTTTAGCGACCGACGTCACCGAAAAAATAGAAAGTAAAAAAACAAATCAGCTTAATGAGCAACGTTTTAAAGCGTTGATACAAGACGGCTCGGAAATGATTTCAATTTTGGACAGGCAAGGTCGTTTTATTTACATCAGTCCTAACATCAGCACGAGATATGGAATTGACACTGAAATGTTCTTGGGGCAAAACGCATTTGACTTTCTTCACACAGATGATGCGGATTTTTTTAGAAACGAATTTTTGCAGATTAGAGAAAAAAAACGCATTTCTACCAGACCTTTCCGTTATATAAGATTTGAAAATAACGAATGGCGATGGCTCGAAGCGAATGTGGTGGACATGACGCATAACGAAGCCGTAAAAGGCATTGTGCTTAACGCTCGAGATGTTACCGAACGTGTCGAAAAAGAACTGGAGTTGCACGAAACCAATCGTCGTTATGAAGCGATTGCAAAAGCCACCAGCGACGCCATCTATGAATATGACAACAAAACCCGAAAAATCCACATTGCGGGAAGCAATTACAATAAAATTTTTGGATTTAATTTCACCGATCCGGTTTTAGATCTCGACTTTTGGGTTTCACGATTGCATCCAAGTGAGGTTGAAACCGTTCGCGCGGCAATCGCAGCTATCAAGCCTGGCGATATGCAACATCACGATCTTGAATACCGGTTTAGGAAACAAGATGATTCTTACGCTTTTGTGTCGGATAGATTTGATATTGTTTGGGAAAACGGAAAACCAATCAAAAAAATTGGAGCTTTACAAGATATTACCACTCGAAAATTTCAAGAAAAAGCATTGGCATTTGAAAAAGATATTTACAAACTCAATGCCCAACCGGATAAATCACTCAAAAGCATTTTAGAGCATGCTTTGGAAAATGTAGAATCAATGATTTCCGGAGCTTATGCTTCCATTTTAGAAATAAAAAACCAAACTGTTCGGCATTTTGCAGGCGGTTCGATGCCACAAAGTTATATCGATTCTATTTACGATTTGCCAATCAAAAGAACGGTTTTTAGTAAGGATAATCAATTCGTTAAGGATATTTCCATTGAGCCGTTGTGCAAAAGTTTTGCTGCTCAAGCAAAATTGGAAGGTTTTGTGTCTTGCTGGTCGATTCCCATCAAAAAAACGGATGGAAACTTGATTGGTAGTTTGGTTACTTATTTCAAATTTGAAAAAAATAAAGATCCAAACGAGATTTATTTGTTAGAAAGAATTGCCAATTTAGTGGGAGTTTTGGTCGAAAATAAAACTTCTGCCGAAGAACTCAAACAGGCAAAGGACCGTTATGATATTGTGGCAAAAGCTACGAGTGATACCATTTGGGACTGGAAAATTCAAGAAGATAAATTTATTTGGAATAAAGGAATTTACGGAGTTTTTGGATACAAAAAAAGTCAGGTTGGAGAAAACTCAAAATGGTGGTTTGACCGAATTCATCCGGAAGACAGCTTAAGAATGTCAGTAAAACTTTACAATTTCTTGGAGAAAAAAGTTGAGAAATGGCAAGATGAATACCGTTTTCAATGTGCTGACGGAAGTTATAAATATGTTTTTGACCGAGGATTTTTAATTAAAGACGAAGAAGGAAAACCGTTTAGAATGATTGGTTCCATGCAAGATGTTACGCGTCAAAAAGAGGAAGAGCAACGCCTTCGATTGATGGAAACTGCCATCACGCAATCAAAAGATGCCGTAGTGATAACCGATACTGATATTAGCGAAAATGCCATCCCGAACATTATATTTGTGAATGAAGCTTTTGAAAAAATGTCGGGCTACAAAGCCAGCGAACTTATCGGCAAATCCCCTATGATTTTTCAGGGTGATAACTCGGATTTTTTGGAATTTGAAAAACTCACGAAGTCCATTAGAAATGAACATGAAACCCAAGTAGAAACTATCAGTTATAGAAAAAATGGCGAAGAATATTGGGTGAATTTTTCAATGATTCCAATTTGGGACAAAGAAGGACGATTGTCACATTGGATTTCGATTCAACGCGATGTTACCGAACAGAAAAAACAAGAGAAAGAAAAAGAACAATTGATTCGCGAATTGACGCAAAACAATAAGGATTTGAAGCAATTTTCTTACATCACCTCGCATAATCTTCGGGCTCCACTCTCAAATTTAACGGGATTATTGAATTTGATTGAAGACATTCCGATGGAAAACGAGGACCTGAAATTAATCTTGAAAGGTTTTTCTAAATCAACTCATTTACTCAACGAAACCATCAATGACTTAGTAAAAGTGGTGATTATTAAGGACAACCCTTCGGTTCAAAAAGAACGCGTGATGTTCAGCGAAGTGTTTGAAAATGTGTTTAACCAATTGAATTATTTGTTCAATTTACACCAACCGATTCTAAAAATAAAATTAGAAGACGAATCGATTGAAAACATCAACAAAGCGTATTTAGAAAGCATTATCCTCAATTTAGTCACTAATGCGATTAAATACAGAGATGTTTCGCGTAAGCTAAAGATTACAATTTCTACAGTAGAACGCGATGACTACACCGAATTAATTTTTGAAGATAATGGAATCGGAATTGATGTAGAACGTAACAAGGACAAGCTATTTGGACTCTATCAACGTTTTCACAATTATCCTGACAGTAAAGGTTTGGGATTATATTTGGTAAAATCTCAAGTAGAAACCATGGGCGGTTCAATTGAAGTGGAAAGCCAAGTAGGAAAAGGCACAAAATTTAAATTAAAATTCAAAAAAGAATAAAATGCTCGAAAAAATACTTTGCGTGGATGATGATCCCATTACGTTAATGTTATACAAAATGGTAATTGCAAAAGCAGCATTTGCGGAAGAAATTGTTACAGCCAAAAATGGTCAAGAAGCTTTAATTTATTACGAAAAACTTATTGCCGATAAAGATATTTGCTGTCCGGATTTAATATTTTTGGATTTAAATATGCCAGTTATGGGCGGTTGGGAATTTTTAGATAATTTTGAAAAAGAAAAATTTCGACCTTTTCATAAAAAAACAAAAGTCATCGTTTTATCCTCTACTATCGATCCGGAAGATATTGAAAAATCTCGGCAATACGATTCGGTGATTGATTTTATGTCGAAGCCCATTACTAAAGAAATGCTGGAAGATTTAAAGAATCGATTTTAAAAAAAAGAGAACAATTTAGTTCTCTTTTTTTGTTTTAGCCAAAAAAAAACCTTCACAAAAGCGAAGGTTTTTATTATTTGTATTAACTCACAAATTACAAAGCTGCAACGTGTTTAGTTAATTTAGATTTCAAGTTTGAAGCCTTATTGTTGTGGATGATGTTTTTCTTAGCCAATTTATCGATCATAGAAATTACACCAGCCAATTTAGAAGAAGCATCAGATTTATCAGTTGACAAACGCAAAGCTTTGATAGCATTACGAGTTGTTTTGTGTTGGTATCTGTTTAATACTCTCTTCTTTTCGTTACTTCTGATTCTTTTTAAAGCTGACTTATGATTTGCCATTTTCTTTTTAATTTAATTGTAATTGATAAAAAATACTAGTTAAAAAAGAAAAACCTCCCACAATTAAAAATCACTTTGGTTTTAACTAATAAAACAAAACCGAGACACTGATTTTTGTTTTATAAAACTAATTTACAACTAATTTTGTAGTCCGTAGGGGAATCGAACCCCTGTTACCAGGATGAAAACCTGGCGTCCTAACCCCTAGACGAACGGACCTTGCAATCTTTTTAAAGTTATAAAAGTTTAACTTTGTAGCCCGTGGGGGAATCGAACCCCCCTTACCAGGATGAAAACCTGGCGTCCTAACCGATAGACGAACGGGCCATGCTTCTTGATTGCGGATGCAAAAATACAACTATTTTTTATTCGCACAATAGCCAGATGCATTTTTTTTATTTTTTTTTAATACGCTTTCGCAAAAAGTACTCGCCCGGACGATGGTTTGCCAGTAAACACACAGCTTCCCGCCTCTTCTACTCGGTCCAAAGCAATACATCTGATGGTTGCTTTTGTGAGGTCTTTTATCTTTTCTTCGGTTTCCGGAGTTCCATCCCAATGAGCCGAAATAAAACCACCTTTGTTCTCTAAAACGTCCTTAAATTCCTCAAAAGAATTTACCTCCGTAATGTGAGAATTTCTGTAACTCAATGCTCTACCAAATAAATTTTCCTGAATTTCATCAAGTAATGCCTGAACGTGGTTCACGATATTGTCTTTGAGAACAACTTCTTTGGTTAAATTATCACGTCTTGCCACTTCAAACGTACCGTTTTCTAAATCTTTTGGTCCCACGGCAATTCTAACCGGAACACCGCGAAGTTCATGCTCTGCAAATTTAAATCCAGGTTTATGAGTGGTTCTGTTGTCAAATTTTACCGAAATTTTTAGTTTTCTAAATTGAGAAACTAAAGTATTGGCAACTTCAGAAATGGCTTCAAATTCTTCGTCTGTTCTGTGAATTGGAACAATCACAACCTGAATTGGCGCTAAATTTGGCGGCAAAACCAATCCGTTATCATCAGAATGTGTCATAATTAAAGCTCCCATTAATCTGGTAGAAACACCCCAAGATGTTCCCCAAACGTGCTCTTGCTTTCCTTCTTGGTTGGCAAATTTCACGTCAAATGCTTTGGCAAAATTTTGACCTAAAAAATGAGAAGTTCCGGCTTGCAAAGCTTTTCCGTCTTGCATTAACGCTTCGATACAATAGGTTTCTTCGGCTCCTGCAAAACGTTCTGTTTCAGTTTTTAAACCTTTCACCACCGGAATTGCCATAAAATTTTGGGCAAAATCCGCATAAACATTCATCATTTGTTCAGATTCTGCGATAGCTTCTTGCTTGGTTGCGTGAGCTGTATGACCTTCTTGCCAAAGAAATTCTGCTGTTCTTAAAAATAATCGGGTTCTCATTTCCCAACGAACAACGTTTGCCCATTGATTTATCAATAACGGTAAATCTCTATAGGATTGAACCCAACCTTTATAAGTTGACCAAATAATGGCTTCACTTGTAGGACGAACGATTAATTCTTCTTCGAGTTTTGCGTTAGGATCAACCATCAACTTACCCGGATTTTCCTCATCATTTTTCAACCTGTAATGCGTTACAATTGCGCATTCTTTAGCAAATCCTTCAGCATTCTTCTCTTCGGCTTCAAACATACTTTTCGGAACAAACAACGGAAAATAAGCATTTTGATGTCCTGTTTCTTTAAACATTCTATCTAATTCTGCCTGCATTTTTTCCCAAATTGCATAACCGTATGGCTTGATGACCATACAGCCTCTAACGCCTGAATTTTCGGCAAGATCTGCCTTGACAACCAGTTCATTATACCATTTTGAATAATCTTCTGATCTTTTGGTGAGATTTTTACTCATGTTTAATATTTTGGCACAAATATTGTTTAACTTTATTTAACGAAATAGTTCAGCAAAACTAACTAATTTTGTATTGTCCAACAATAAAATTGCTCGCGATATGAAAACTAATTACTTTTCTTCGAAAACAGTCTCCACTTATTCATTGATTGGACTACTGACAATTTTCCTCAGTTCTTGTTCATCTTACCAAAATGCGTCGTATTACGATACAGATGGTGTTTACCAAAGCAACCGTCCTTCTGAAGAAAGAATTGTGGAAACTTCAACCGGAAACTATCAACCTGGATATTTTCAATCTTTACAAGAAGACCCAGAATTTTTTACTGATGTAGATAATTACCAATCCTCTTACCAAGAAAATGACAGCATTTATGTTGCCCAACAAGGGTATCCCGCTTGGGGAAGTTCTTCAGATAATGTTACCGTAAATTTCTATGATAATAGTTGGGGTTGGAACGGCGGCTGGGGTCTTGGTTGGAACAACTGGTACGGTGGCGGTTGGGGTCTTGGCTGGAATAATTGGGGTTGGAATGGCTGGTACGGTCCTGGATGGGGTCTTGGCTGGAACAACTGGTATGGCGGTTGGGGCTGGAACAACTGGGGTTGGGGAGGCTACTACGGAGGTTGGAATAATTGGTATGGTAATAATTGGCACGGTAATAATTTTTACCGCCACTCTACATATTCTTATGGAAGACGCGGCAATTACATCAACAATACTGCTGGAAGAAGTAGAGATTCTTACTCTACCAATGGAAACGTAAGATACAGAAGCAACTCTTACAATACTGGAAGAAGAAGCGACGGCTACAACACTAATAATGTAGGAACGCGTTTTAATTCTTCAAATACTGGAAGAAATTCAAACTATAATTCTAATGGAAGACCTGTGAATACCACCCGAAATAATTCGGCGACTCCTACAAGAAATTATAATAATTCTACTAGAAATAATAATCAAAATTATAATACACCTACAAGAAACTCAGGCACGAGAAATCAAAGCGTAACGCCTTCAAGAAGTTACTCTCCAAGTCCATCTTCTGGTGGAGGAAGCCGCGGAAGTTCTGGTGGTGGAGGTGGAAGATCTGGTGGCGGAGGTCGCCGAGGTTAACCTAAAGTAAAACATATAATACCCTTGACTGACTTCAGCATGGGTATTTTTTTGAACCATTTTGAAAATTTTGTTATGAAAAAATATCTATTCCCCTTACTAACAATTGCCGCAACCTTTGCCGCAAACGCTCAAGAAGTGAGTGATGCGTTGCGCTATTCACAAGACAACCTTACTGGAACTGCGCGTTTTCGAGCCATGAGTGGTGCCTTTGGAGCTTTAGGTGGAGATTTTTCTTCCTTAAACGTAAATCCTGCTGGTGGTGCTATTTTTACTACTAATCAAATGGCGGTTACCTTAAGCAGCATCAATACTAAAAATAACTCGGATTTTTTTGGTACCAAAACTGAAGACAAAGAAAACGCTTTTGATTTAAACCAATTAGGAGCTATTTGGGTTTTTGAAAATAGAAACTTAGACAGCAATTGGAAAAAATTCAGCGTTGGTATTAACTACGAAAACGCTAATAATTTCGACAACCGTCAGTTTTCTGCGGGATTGAATCCACAAAATTCGGTTGCTAATTATTTTTTAAGCTACGCAAATGGTATTCCGTTGCAGAACATCACGGGAACTCCGTTTGAAGCCATGACTTTTGCGGAGCAACAAGCTTATTTCGGGTACAACGGATTCCTCATTAATCCTTCAACTGATGTGGGAAATAATACTGCTTACGTTTCGAACGTTCCTGCCGGCGGAAATTATTTTCAGGAAAATACCATCTTTGAATCTGGTTACAACGGAAAAATTTCTTTCAACGGAGCATTTCAATATACGGACAGATTTTATTTTGGACTAAACCTTAATGCTCATTTTACGGATTATACCAGAAGAACAAGTTTCTACGAAGATTATCTCGACACGCCCGGAAGCTCTTCAACAACGGGAGTTCAAGCGCTTCGTTTCAACAATGAATTATATACATACGGCAGCGGATTTTCGTTTCAGTTAGGTGCAATTGCAAAAGTTACTGACGAACTTCGACTTGGTTTGGCTTATCAGTCGCCAACTTGGATGACTCTTTTTGACGAAGGTTACCAAAATATTTCTGTAGATTGTGCGGATTGTGGTGCCGGAATTATTGATCCGGGAACTATTATAATTTATCCGGAATATCGCTTACAAACTCCTGGAGAATACACTGGAAGTTTGGCCTATATCTTTGGTGACAAAGGTTTGATTAGCGTTGATTATACGATGAAAGATTACAGCAGTGCTAAATTTCGCCCGAATGATTCTTTCTTTAACGGAAGAAATAACGAAATCGAATCGGTTTTAGATGCTACTTCTGAACTTCGTGTTGGTGCCGAAGCGCGAGCAAAACAATGGAGTTTCCGTGGTGGTTACAGATTTGAGCAAAGTCCTTACAAAAATGGTCAAACCGTTGGCGATCTTCACGGATTTTCTGCTGGTTTAGGTTATGATTTTGGCGGAACAAGATTAGATTTGGCGTATGCCTATTCAAAAAGAGAATTCAACCAAGGCTTTTTCTCGCAAGGTCTTGTTGATGCCCCAACTATCGATGCAATAAACAATAACGTATCGCTTACCTTATTATTTAGTCTTTAATTTTTTTCCAAAAAAATATACTAAGCCGGAAACATTCCGGCTTTTTTTATGGTTTTTTGTACGATTTTCCTTCAGCCAAAAATTCAATTTTCCCCGAAATAGTTTCAAATTTCGTTTTTAGCGATTGCCTTCCGGTTTCAATATTTGGAACAAAAACAAAAAAATGCAAATGTGGTCCGGTTGACCAACCCACGTTACCACTCAAAGCTAAAACGGTTCCCACCTCCACTCGATCGCCTTTTTTCACTTGAGCCGAATTTGTATCAATGTGGGTATATTCGGCAAAAGTGCCATCGTCGTGAAAAATTACCACAAAATTATTAAATTCCGCGCACGCTTTTTTCGGGCAAGATTCAGTATTTTTATCTTCAACATCTACCACAACTCCGCCACGAGATGCCAAAACTTCTGTTCCAATTGACATTGAAAAATCAAGGGCAAATTCTCCCTGATGCGAAATTTTTCCGTTATAACCCTGAATTACGTTGAACGTTTTCCCGGATTCGTACGGCAATTGGTAAGGAAAATTGGCATCATATTTTTTCAAATTGATGTCGCCTAAAAAAAATGAACTTTGGTATTTAAAATTGAAGGCTTTTTTCAAATTTACAACGGAAAGATTGGTGATGGCAAAGCGTTTCGTTTGAGCTGGAACCAAAACATAACTTTCTTTCAAACTGCTTTTCATGTTTATCAATTCACTTCGAAACAAAACCGAAACCGGACAAAATTCATCGTTATCCGCAAAAACTACCGTCTTTCCTTCCACAAATTCGTGGTAAACTTTTACGTTTCTTTGCTGTGAAAAACCTGAAATAGCAATAAGAAAAACTATCAGCAATACACTTTTTTTAAGCATCTTTTGATTTAAAATAAAATTTAGGTGATTGCAATTTAAACAAAATTTAAATAACAATATTTTACGAAACAATTCATTTAAAAAGCGTAATTTTGCACCCTTATTTCAATTTTATCGGATTATAAATCTATGAGAACCAAAACATTAAAGAAAAATAAAATCAATGTTATCACTTTAGGATGTTCTAAAAACGTGTACGACAGCGAAGTTTTGATGGGACAATTACGTGCTAGTGGCAAAGATGTGGAACACGAAGCTCCTGCGGATCGCGAAGGAAACATTATTGTGATTAATACTTGCGGTTTTATTGACAATGCAAAGGAAGAATCGGTTAACATGATTTTAAATTACGTCGATAAAAAAGAACAAGGTATCGTCGATAAAGTTTTTGTAACCGGATGTTTATCAGAACGTTACAAACCAGATTTGATTAAAGAAATTCCAAATGTGGATCAATATTTCGGAACCACAGAATTACCCGGATTGCTAAAAGCGCTTGGTGCGGATTATCGTCACGAACTTTTAGGCGAAAGATTAACAACAACTCCAAAAAATTATGCATATTTAAAAATTGCTGAAGGTTGTGATCGTCCTTGTAGTTTTTGCGCTATTCCGCTGATGCGAGGCAAACACGTTTCGCAACCTATTGAGAAATTGGTGAACGAAGCAAAAGGTTTGGCTAAAAACGGCGTGAAAGAACTCATTTTAATTGCGCAGGATTTAACGTATTACGGTTTGGATTTATACAAAAAAAGAAATCTCGCCGAACTGCTTGAAAACCTTGCTGCCGTTGAAGGAATTGAATGGATTCGCTTGCATTATGCGTTCCCGACAGGTTTCCCGATGGATGTTCTGGATTTGATGAACCGCGAACCAAAAATTTGTAATTACCTTGATATTCCGTTGCAACATATTTCCGATTCTGTTTTAAAATCAATGCGTCGCGGGACGACTCAAGCCAAAACTACAAAACTCATCAACGAATTTCGTGAAAAGGTTCCGGGAATGACCATTAGAACTACTTTAATTGTCGGCTATCCAGGCGAAACAGAGGAAGATTTTCAAATTTTGAAAAATTGGGTTGAAGAAATGCGTTTTGAAAGATTAGGTTGTTTTGCCTATTCTCATGAAGAAAATACCCATGCTTATCTGCTCGAAGACGATGTTCCCGCAGAAGTGAAACAGCAACGTGCCAACGAAATTATGGAACTTCAATCTCAAATTTCTTGGGAGTTGAATCAGGAAAAAATCGGACAGGTTTTCCGTGTGATGATTGATAGAAAAGAAGGAAGTCATTTTGTAGGAAGAACAGAATTTGACAGTCCTGACGTGGATAATGAAGTTTTAATCGACGCTTCAACCGTGTATCTAAAAACTGGTGAATTCGTAAATGTTCGCATTACAGATGCCGCCGAATTTGATTTATATGGCGAAGCAATTTTAGAGAAATAATTTTTAAATACCTTTACAAAATAGGGTTTCGGCTTGATTTTTGTTTAAATTTTGAAAAATAATTTACCATGAAAAAAACAATTCTTCTCTTTATAACGTTTGCATTTTTAGGCACTTTTGAAGGTTTTTCGCAAGTTGACCGACGCATTGGTGCGGAACAACGATACAATAAACCGCGTAAAAAAAATGTGGTTAAAAAGGATCCTTCCGAACTTTGGGCTGATTACATGAAAAAAGAATTGAAGTTAGATGATTTGCAATATGCGGTTTTCAAAACTACGTTTGACGACCACCAAAGTCAAATTGATGAAATCATGAAAAGTGACGCTAGAACTGCGGAAAAGAAAGACCAATATAAAGCAATCACCGATAATATTAACCAAAAAGTGATGCCAGTTCTTTCGCCAGAGCAAAAGAAAAAATACCAAGAATTATTGGACGAACAAGAGAAAAAAATGTTGACAAATTAAAGCACCAACAATCCTGATTCACGCAGTTTTCGTACATTTTTTCCGTACCAAAATAATTCAAAATCTTCTAAACCGGCTTTCTCAAAGTCGGTTTTTATTTGCGCAAAAGTTTGAGTTTTTTCCTGAATTACCGAAATTTCCGATAACAAGTTCGCCAACCACAATCCTTCATTTTTCGGGAATTGAATGGTCACAAAATCTTTTTTAGTGTGAAATTCCAGCGAAACCATTTCCCAAGTTTGTCCTTTTTTGGATTTTGCAAAAACGGATGTCAAAGGCTTTCCACCTAACCAAACAATTTTCGCCGAAGGTTTTGCTTGAAGCGAATCTTCTTCAGAAATGGCGTTGTAAATAAAATCTTGCGGCACTTTTGTCCTTGGAATTTTAAAGTCAAACCAATCCTGAAGCGGATAGTCAAAACAAATTCCGTGCATGAAATTAAATAATGATTTTTTTAGACCGAAACTAAATTTATCATGGTTGATTCCGGTTTTATCAATGTGGATGATATCGTTATTGGCAAAACTACCCACAAGTTCCGTTTCCTTCAAAACACCAAATTTTTCCGGAAACATCCCAACCGGACTATGAGCTGTCATCGCAAACTGATGCCAAAACCCCGATTGTAAAATTCCGGTTTCAAACATTTGCCTCACCATTTCAAGCGAATCGACCGTTTCTTGAACTGTTTGCGTAGGAAAACCGTACATCAAATACGCATGAACATTGATTCCGGCTTCGGTAAAATTTCGGGTAACTTTTGCCACTTGTTCAACGGTAACGCCTTTTTGAATCAATTCTAACAACCTGTCTGACGCTACTTCTAAACCGCCCGAAACAGCAATGCAACCGGATGCTTTTAGTAACAAACACAAATCACGGCTAAAATTTTTCTCAAACCGAATATTCGTCCACCAAGTCACAGCCAAATTTCGGCGTAAAATTTCTAACGCCAAAGCCCGCATTAAAGCTGGAGGAGCGGCTTCGTCCACAAAGTGAAAACCGTTTTGCCCTGTTTGTAAAATTAATTCTTCCATTCTATCACACAAAATTTTGGCTGCAATTGGCTCATAAATTTTGATATAATCGAGCGAAATATCGCAAAAAGTACATTTTCCCCAATAACATCCGTGAGCCATCGTGAGCTTATTCCAACGGCCGTCACTCCACATTCTATGCATTGGATTTACAATTTCTATCACCGAAATATATTGGTCCAACAGCAAATCAGAATAATCTGGAGTGCCAACTTCTGATTGTTTGTAATCTTTTTTTAGAGAATTATTTTTATAAACAATTTCTTGACCTTCAACTAAAAAAGTTCTTTTATATTGTTGATAATTAACATCTTGAAGATTCAAAATTATTTCTTCCAAAGGAACTTCGCCATCATCTAATGTGATAAAATCGAAAAATTCCATTACCCGAATATCCGTCAACGAACGAAGTTCGGTGTTTGGAAATCCACCTCCCATAGCAATTTTTACCTCTGGGAAATTTTGTTTGATAAATTGTGCGCTTCGGAAAGCACTGTATAAATTTCCCGGAAACGGAACCGAAAAACAAATCAACCCGGGTTGTAATTGTTGCATTTTTTGCTGAAGATTTTCAAGCAAAATGTTATCAATGTAAGTTGGGTTTTGTTGAAGCATTTCGTACAAATCGTTGAACGAGTTGGCCGAACGTCCCATTCTTTCGGCATAACGGCTGAAACCAAAATTATCATCGACACATTCAATAATTAAATCCGAAATATCTTCGAGATACAAAGTAGACAAATGTTTGGCCTTGTCTTGGGTTCCCATTGTCCCGAAAGCCCAATCGAGTTCGTCGAGCTGTGAAAAACGGGAAGCTTCGGGCAAAAAATCTTCTTGGCAAATAAGATGCGAAAGCGTAGG
Source organism: Bacteroidota bacterium (assembly GCA_023387965.1). Classification (GTDB taxonomy): domain Bacteria; phylum Bacteroidota; class Bacteroidia; order Flavobacteriales; family Flavobacteriaceae; genus Flavobacterium. The sequence goes on from JAEWHE010000042.1 coordinate 53,133, forward strand.
ATTTTTTCCTTGCAAAAACAGAATTACCGAATCGATGGTTTTAAAATATTCGTTTTGTAGCGAAAGAATGCGTTGTGCATTTTCTGATTTTGGATGCGGATTTTTTTCAGCTTCGAGGAAAAGTTTTTGCAAACCGGATTTAGAAAAAAGTGTCAAAATCGCTTCTATTCCTAAGTCTGCTTGAAACGAATTTATTTTTTTTGTATTGAGAAAACCCTTGATGTAAGCCGTTGCCGGATATGGCGTGTTGAGTTGGGTAAACGGTGGCGTAATAAGAAAAACGGGCTTCATTTGCATTTTTTATGAATTGTAAAATTACCGCTTTTTTTGATTGGTTTGCAGGAGTTTTACCGCAAAGTGGTTCGCAGCCCGGATGTGAGTGGAAAGCCCCGAAGTGGGGAAAACCATTTTTTTCCTGACACAAAAAAGCGACCAGCGGAAGCTCTTTTTGTGGCATTGGAAAAAAAGGTTTTCCCAACGAGGGCTTGAAACGACAGCCGGATTGCTGACCAAATTATTGTTTAAATCACATCTGACGGAAAAATTTCGTCTTGATTTGCGTTGCGAATTTGTTGTTCTTGGAGGTAAGTGTTGCGGATGTATTTTTCGACTGAAAAGAAAATGAGCAATACTAAAAACAACATGATGGCGATGTAATATGCGGTTCCAAGCTCAATGCTGATCATGCCTCCGAAGCTTTCCATGGCTGAAGCTGCTGCTCCAATTTCGGAGTTTGAGGCTTTGATGATGAAGCCGTAAATGAGCAAATTGAGGAATCCGATGCTGGCAAAAACGATGTTCAGGATTTTTTTGTAGCGGTTTTTTACGAAACTGAAAACGAGTCCGGCGATTGCCATTAAAAACGGAATTAGCATCAAGACAAACATCAGAATTTTCGCTCTTTTTTCGTCTTGAGTGTCAGGTGGAATTGCCGTCTGGGTAGTTTTTTCTTCGGTTGAATTGGTTAAATCGGCGGTTAATTCATCGGTTTCGTCACCGTAAATGTTGTTTTCTTCTTTTTCTTTTTCGGTATCCATTCCAAAAAGACTTTCGGCTCCCATTTTTTTCTCTAATTCTTTGGCAAATGGGCTGTCTTTCATCTTCGATTTTGCATCGTTCATCATAATGTAGTCAAACCCGGAAAGGCTAACCAAATCAGTTGTGCCGCATTTTATGGTGAAAAACGGTAGAAAAAAACAGATTAAAATAATGGAATATCCTGGAATTGGGAGAATGTCTGAAATGATTTTTAGTGCCTTCATAGATGGTTTGTTGAGGGTTCAAATTTATATTTTTAGTTTGAAAATCAAAGCGTTTTGTGTAAAAATTTTCAGATTAATTTCAACCGGAAATTTCGCGGTATTTGCGTATTTTTACAAAAATTTCAAACTATGCCAACTGACTGTATCAGCTATCAAAATTCGGGTTATTTTTCAAAATTAATTGTGGATTATCTTAATCAAAATCCGAAGTTACAGTCGCTTTATCATCGGTTTCCTACGCTTGAAAATTTTGGCAAACAAATTATTGAAAAACAGAAAAATTTCAATGAGCTTGACAATCAAAACAGACTCAATTTAGTTTCTGTTTTGAAAAAACAATACCAAAATCTTGATGTTTCGCCTTTGACCAAAAATAATATTGAGTTGCTGGAAAAACCCAATACTTTCACGGTAACAACAGGACATCAGCTCAATTTATTCACCGGACCATTGTATTTTTTGTACAAAATTATTTCTACAATTAATTTAACGAATGAGCTGAAAACAGCTTATCCTGATTACCATTTCGTGCCGGTTTTTTGGATGGCAACGGAAGATCATGATTTTGAGGAAATCAGCTATTTTAACTTACACGGAAAAAAAATTCGGTGGAATAAAAATAGTGATGGTCCTGTGGGACGCCTGTCAAACGAAGGTTTGGAACAAATTTCGGAGATTTTCTCGTTGGAAATTGGCGTGGGCAAAAATGCAGAATTTTTGAAAAATTTGTTCCGAAAAGCGTATTTGGAACATGAAAATCTGGCGGATGCTACTCGGTTTTTGGCCAATGAAATTTTTGGCAAAAATGGTTTGGTAATTATTGATGCCGATGACGCTCAACTGAAGAAATCGTTTGTGCCATTTGCGAAGGATGAATTGCTAAAACAGAATTCTCACCAAAAGGTTTTGGAAACTGCTGAAGCGTTAAAAAGCTACAATATTCAAGTAAATCCCAGAGAAATTAATCTTTTTTACATTGAAAATGATTTAAGAGAACGTATTATTTTTGAGAACAAGTCTTACTTCGTAAATAATACAGATTTAGTGTTCACGCAAAGTGAAATTTTAGAATTGTTAGAAAAAAATCCGGAAAAATTTAGTCCGAATGTGATTATGCGTCCGCTTTATCAAGAGGTAATTTTGCCCAATTTATGCTACATTGGCGGCGGTGGCGAATTAGCTTATTGGCTAGAATTGAAATCTTTTTTTGATTCGCAGAAAGTTACGTTCCCGATTTTATTGTTGCGAAATTCTGTATTGTTGGCAACTGAAAAACAAGTTCAAAAAGCTGATAAATTGAATTTGACTTGGAAAGATTTATTTGCAAAACAAGAAATTTTAAAGAACGAAAAAGTGAAGGTTTTTTCTGAATTTTCTTTAGATTTTTCGGAGCAGAAACAGTTTTTGAGAGATCAATTTTTGAAATTGAGCGAAATAGCTCAAAAAACTGACAAATCGTTTACTGGTGCTGTAAAAGCGCAAGAAGTAAAGCAATTGAAAGGCTTGGATAACTTAGAAAAACGCTTGCTAAAAGCCGAGAAAAAAAATCGAGAACAGCAACTTTCGAGAATTACGGATTTACAAAATGAACTTTTCCCCAATCAAAGTTTACAGGAAAGAATAACGAATTTTTCGGAATTTTACTTAGAAAGTGGCGAAGATCTATTGACCAAATTATTTGCGGAACTGAAACCTTTGGAACAAGAATTTTCGGTTGTGGTGGTGTAAATTATTGATTTTTTATTTGCCGATTATTTGCTGTTTTTTTTGCCACAGATTTTTTGGATTATTGAGATTTTGAATCATTTTGTCATTCTGAAGAAGGAAGAATCTTATCGTTTTGCTTTTTAATGTTTCTTCCTTCCTCGGAATGACAATGGTTGTAAAAAAAATTTGAAGAAAAACTTCAAAGCCAACTTTGACGAGAAGCCTTATCGACAACGTTTAATTGGCGTTTACAAAAAATCACTGACCTTTCCTCCTAACCCCGATTACCTCACATTAAATTTATTTTCATCGGTGTTCGGTGAACACTTTGTGTTTAAAGCGGAAATCAAAAAATTTTTTCTTTTAAAAATTTTTTATTGAAACGGAAAGCGGGACGGACGAAAACTGATAATGCGAGAATTTTCTGTTTCTAATTCTTATAAAAAATTTTCGGGGTCTGTTAAAAAAAGACTACTTTTGCGCCAAAATAAAAAACAAACAAATGGCAACAAATAGAACATTTACAATGATTAAGCCGGATGCTGTGGAAAACGGGCACATTGGCGGGATTTTAAACATGATCACGGAAGGTGGTTTTAAAATTGTTTCATTGAAATTGACGCAGTTAACTGTGGCTGATGCTCAGAAATTTTATGCGGTTCACTCAGAAAGACCTTTCTATGGAGAATTGGTTGAATTTATGTCGAGAGGTCCGATTGTGGCTGCGATCTTAGAAAAAGAAAATGCGGTTGAGGATTTCAGAACTTTGATTGGAGCAACAAATCCAGCGGATGCTGCTGAAGGAACGATTCGTAAAAAATATGCGAAATCTATTGGTGAAAATGCGGTTCACGGAAGTGATAGCGATGAAAATGCTGCTATCGAAGGTGCTTTTCACTTTGCTGGTAGAGAGCAGTTTTAATTCATGATTTGAGATTTTTGATTTCAGATTTTTGATTTCAGATTTTTAATTTCAGATTTTTAATTTCAGATTTCTTATAAAAAAAATCCCGTTTCGGTTGAAACGGGATTTTTTTATGCGAGTAAAAATAGGAATATTAGTGGAAAAATCAGTCCGGCTAAGGCTAATTTCCAGCCTCTTCGTTTGAAGGTGAACTTTCCGGCTGGAATCATAATAGCTCCGGTAATGGCAATGACAATAAGGGAAATTCCAAAAATATCGCCATAATAAATCCACCAGTTTGAGGTGCTCTTGTGGAGTTTCATCATGTGACCGATGATGGGTGTTTTGATGAACGATACGACTTCGCCTTGACCGGTTTTCATGTCGATTTCTACGTCATTTTTTTCAAAAGAAATTTTTAATTTTCCTTCTTTGATATTGAAACGACGGAGTTTGTCATCTACTTGGATTTCTTCCTGAAGTTTTTTGATGTATGGTTCCGAAATTAATTCTTCTGAAGGTAATTTTGTCGAAAATGTTCTGGTTTCTACAGTATATTTTTCGGGTTTCCAAACTTCGCGATGGTTCATTAAAATTCCTGAAAACGCAAAAGCGATGATTAAACCGATGTAGAAATAACCTAAATCACGGTGAAGGCCTCTGATTTGTTTTTGTTTCATTATCTAAAAATAATTTCTGTGACAAGCTCACGACGAAATTCTTCGTTAATCATTTTGATGATTTTTTGTTTGCCGTAGCTTAATTCTTCGCGTAAAACCGCCGAAGTGAGTTCTACGTAAAGTGTATTTTTTTTCAAAACTACATTTTTAGTATAACTGTTCACGCCATTTCCCATAAGCGAAATCCAAGCTTCTTGAATGTTTACCTGATCAATTCCGGCTTGAAGCTTGTTATTTTCAATGATGTGTTTGAGCACTTCACTAAGGGAATTTTCGTTACTTAATCTCTTCGCCATCAAAAAAAGGTTTTGCTTTTTTGTAGTGATATTCGATGTTTTGCTGGTTTACGATTAGCATTTTTTCGTCAGAAACTGATTTTAATTCTTCCTGCCAAGATGCATAATCGGTTTTATATTTTAGGAAAATTTTCCCGTCTTTTTCAACTACTTCAACTGCTTCTGATGAATCGTCGGTTAAAAATTTACCATTAAATTGCGGACTCACTTTTTTGCGAAAGCCTTTATAATCAGCATTTATTTGAAAAAAATCGTAGTTGGTGTTAATCTTATATTCTTTTTCAGAACCGTCTTCCAAAACAACTTTTTCGATTTCCCAATAACCGTTTAGTTTTTGAGCATTTTCTTTAGAGACTTTGTTGCAAGAAAACATTACAAAGAAACTAAAAAATAAGGGGATTAATTTTTTCATTACAATAGATTTCGGAGCCAGTTATTTTTTGGAAACAGCCGGTTTTTTTCTCGTGTGATTCATTTTTTTTCGGTTGAAAAAATTTCTCGCTGCCATAAAAAAAGCCAACCAACCGAAAATCGAAAATAAATAATACAAGATTTGAATTCTTTTTTCGAAGAGGCATGCCACTAAAATCAACACTACAAATAAAATGTAGAGGTGTAGCGGTTTTACGTTTTTTATGGAGAATGCCATCTCTTAAATTATTTTGTATCGTAAAGACAATCCTATTCGTGAAAAATCAGTAGACGTTAAATTTTGAGTTAAAAAGTCTCTATTAAAAGTGTATGTTAAAGCGATACTTGCCTTATTTTTGTAAGTATAACCAGCTCCTGCAGAGAAAAAATTTGCTGTAGAGGTTTTCAAAATTATTAATCTCGGATCAACCCCCGCATTTGGATATGTTTCGTGGTAATCGATATCATTCATAGGCATCGAAAAACCAAACGATACTTGGAGAAATATCTTATTGTTAGTATTAAGAAGAAAATTGTATCGTGATCCCACATGTAAATTGATAAAACCATCATTAATTTCAAAAGTACTATTCTCTTGTACAGAACCGTTTCCTCTTATAAAACGACTCGAAGCTGAAATCATTTCGTATTCAGGCATTAAGAAAAATTCTAATTTTTCCGATGGTAGCACAACTGCAACTTCAGCACCAATACCAAATCCTATACTATTTGAAGGTTCAGAGCTTCCAGTAGGATATGTAACTCCAAATCTCGAATTGTTTACCGATGCAACGCCAGAAATATTAATTTTGGCTTTTCGAATATTTTTATTTTCATAAGTTTTGCCTTCATTTCCTGAACAAGAATAATATTTTTTAAAAAGGCTCAAAATAGATTCTTTATTGTATTTTAAATTTGTGAAGTCGCTCATGGAAATGGTATTACATTTCAGTACTTCAAATAACTGATTTCTATATTGGTTATCTGCAATAACGCTACTGTTTTTGCTCAATTGGTATTTTTTATGTATCAATTGAATTGGTTTTGACGATGGCTTATCAGTTTCGTAAAAAAATTTAGAAACTCCAAGCTGGACATAAGAATACAAATTAATATCACCTTCTGATAAAACAGTTAGATACAAATCCTCAGTTTCCATCTTGGTATCTTTGTTTTTAGTGATTGTGCCAAACAGCACATCATGGCTAACTTTCTTTTTTACAATTTTTATATCATCTTCGATTCCGAACTCTACGACACTATTTTGATCCAATTTTTGGAAATCGCCCGTTTCTGAGAGTTTGTAACGAATACTGGATACATCGTTAAAATCTGGATTTTTAAAATAAACTACAGTTTTATTAGTATTGATGATGTAACCTTTTTTGAGTTCTTGGGCTGACAATCCAAACATTGTCACGATTAACAATAATAGAGTAAATTTGATTTTCATTAAGTTTGTTTTATTTTATTATTTAAAAAAAGAATCTACAAATTCATATTTATTGAATACTTGCAAGTCGTCAATACCTTCTCCTACTCCAATGTATTTCACTGGAATTTGAAACTGATCAGAAATTCCGATTACGACGCCACCTTTTGCGGTTCCGTCGAGTTTGGTAACGGCTAAAGCAGAAACTTCGGTTGCGGCGGTAAATTGTTTGGCTTGTTCAAAAGCGTTTTGTCCGGTTGAACCGTCGAGCACTAAAAGTACGTCGTGTGGTGCATCGGTAATTACTTTTTGCATCACGCGTTTCACTTTAGTCAATTCGTTCATTAAATTTACTTTGTTGTGCAAACGTCCTGCGGTGTCGATAATCACAACATCGGCATCTTGAGAAACGGCAGATTGTAAGGTATCAAACGCAACGGATGCAGGATCGCTTCCCATTTGTTGTTTTACGATTGGTACGCCAACTCTGTCAGCCCAAATTTGCAATTGGTCGATTGCTGCGGCACGAAAGGTATCAGCGGCTCCAAGAACTACTTTTAATCCGGCTTTGTTGAATTGATGCGCCAATTTCCCGATTGTGGTGGTTTTTCCTACGCCGTTTACACCAACAACCATAATTACGTATGGTTTTTTGTTTTCGGGAATTTCGAATTGTGTGGCTTCGCCGGTATTGGTTTCAGAAAGTAATCCTGCGATTTCTTCGCGAAGGATTTGGTTGAGTTCATCGGTTCCTAAATATTTATCGGCGGCAACGCGTGCTTCTATTCTTTCGATGATTTTGAGTGTGGTGTTCACGCCAACGTCTGAGGCAACGAGGATTTCTTCGAGGTTGTCGAGTACTTCGTCGTCCACTTTTGATTTTCCGGCAACGGCTTTGGTGAGTTTTGAAAAGAAGGAGGTTTTAGATTTTTCTAATCCTTTGTCGAGTGATTGCTTGTCTTGCTCGCTGATTTCCTTTTTTTCTGACGAAAATAGTTTCTTAAAAAAGCTCATTTTTAATGGATGTTAGGTATTTCCGATTGATTGGTGTTTCGATTTTTGACAATCTTGGTTCTGAAAGTTTAAAGAAGGCGAAGGCGTTTTCATTTAGCCCCGGTTGTAGCGGAAATCCTTTTTATTAATTGACTCGGATTAAATCCGGGGCAATTGATAAAAAGATTGTAGCGGAAAACGGGAATTGCGTTTAAAAAATGCCTGATGATGGGCTTCTAAAAATTTTACGACAAATATAAAAATAAAAAAGCTACTTCCGTATGAAAGTAGCTTTTTGATATGCTGTGTTTGTGAATTATTTCTTTTTTAAGAAATCGTCAACAAGTTCTGGAGCCATAACGCTTTCTACGAAAGTGTAAGCACCAGTTTTAGGAGATTTTACCATTTTGATGGCTTTTGTTAATCTCTTTGAAGCGGTTTGTAGGGTTGCTACGGTTTTCTTTGCCATGGTTCAAATAAGTTTATGAAATTTTTAGTGAATAAAAATTCCTTATTATTTAATTTCTTTGTGAACAGTTACTTTTTTAAGGATTGGATTGAATTTTTTGATTTCTAATCTATCCGGAGTATTTTTTTTGTTCTTTGTTGTAATGTATCTTGATGTACCTGGTTGACCACTAGTTTTGTGCTCTGTACACTCTAAAATCACTTGGATTCTGTTACCTTTCTTTGCCATCTTGCTATATATTTATTAGGAAGGAATTATTTGATAAATCCTTTTGCTTTAGCTTCTTTCAAAACTGCAGCGATTCCATTTTTATTGATAGTTTTTATTGTAGATGCAGCTACTCTAAGAGAGATCCATCTGTCTTCTTCCGGAAGATAAAAACGTTTTTTAACTAAGTTTACAGAAAATTTCCTCTTAGTCTTGTTCATGGCGTGAGAAACGTTGTTTCCTACCATCGCTCTTTTACCTGTAAGGTCACAAACTCTTGACATTATGCTTTTCTTTTATCGTTATTCAAAATCAGGGTGCAAAGAAACAAAAAATAAACCTTTATACAAAATAATTGTTAGAGATTTTTTAAAATTTCTTCTTTTAGCATTTCAAGGGCTTTGTTTGCGGCTCTTTCGATGACTATTTCTCGTTGTTTGCCGAAGTTAAATTCTTTGGAAATTATTTTTTCTGGGGTTGCCATGGCGATGAAAACCGTTCCGACTTCGGCATCTGAGTCGCCTTTTGTGGGACCTGCGTTTCCGGTGGTGGACAAAGCGTAACTGGATTGGAAAATTTTTTGTGCGCCTTTTGCCATTTCTTCGGCAACTTCTTTGCTTACAACCGAATGTTTTTCGATACTATTTTCGTTTACACCTAAAACAGAAATTTTACTTTCGGTGGCGTAAGTTACTGCTCCTCCTTTAAAAAATTGTGACGATCCGGGAATGGCGGTAAATTTTTGAGCTAATAATCCGCCGGTACAACTTTCGGCTACGGCAAGGCTGAGCTTTTTATTGGTTAACAAAGTTCCGACGCTTTTTTCTAAAGAATCGTTATCGTCATAACCAATGATAATATCGCTAATAATTTGGTTTAAACTTTTAATTTGTTGGTTCAAAGCTTCGTGAAGTGCCGCTTCATTTTCGCCTCTTGCAGATAGTCTGAGTTTTACTTTTCCTAAACTTGGAAGATATGCGAGTTTAATGAAGTTTGGCAAATTATTTTCCCAATTTTCGATGCGTTCTGCCACCAAACTTTCGCCTTGACCATAAGTGAGAATATTTTTGTGAACGATAAACGGTCGTTTATATTCCTGAATGATTTTAGGAACTACTTCGTTTTCCATCAAATATTTCATTTCGTACGGAACTCCTGGAAGCGAAATAAATACGGTGTTTTCATGCTTCATCCACATTCCGGGAGCCGTTCCGGTTGGGTTATAAAGTACCGTGCATTTTGACGGAACTAACGCTTGATCGATGTTCATTTGCGTGATTGTTCGTTTGTAGAAGCCTTCGATTAATTGGGTAACGTGGTCTAAAACTTTTGGGTCCGAAATTAATTGGTCTTGGAAATAATCGCAGAAAGTTTTTTTGGTCACATCATCTTTTGTAGGACCTAAACCTCCGGTGACAATCACTAAATCAGTTTGGTTTTGAAGCCGTTGAAAAGTATTTAAAATCACATTTCTATCATCGCTAATGGAAAGCATTTCGGCAACCTCCACTCCTATTTTATCTAAAGTTTTTGCTATAAAACTCGAATTAGTATCGACAATTTGCCCAATTAAAATTTCGTCGCCAATGGTTACAATGGTTGCTTTCAAAACTTAAAATAATCTATTACAAATTAAAATCCTTACTGACTTCTTTAACCGCTTTTTCAATTCTATCTTCGAGGGATTTGTAGGTGTCTTTTATTTCGCGTTTTTTCCCTTCGCGTTTGGTCCAGCCTTCGATGAGCAAAACTTCTTCGTAGCCTTGTGTCATACCAAGCAAATCTAAAGTAGGTTTTATTTTATGAGCAAAACTATACGCTAATTTGTAGTCTTTTTCTTTAATTCCTTGCTTTACATTTTTCAGATCTGCAGGAACTTCGCTCACAAATAAATCGATAATGCTTTTTACGAAATCATCGTCATTTTCCGAAATTTCGTACACTTTTGAAAGGTTGTAATGAATTGCCATTATTTCACTTGTAATCTAAATAATTTTTTTCCGTTTAAAAATCCTTCGAGAATATCTTCGGCTTGAACGGCAGCAACGCCTTCCGGAGTTCCTGTAAAAATAATATCGCCTACTTTTAGCGTAAAATATTGCGAAACATACGCAACAATTTCATCTATTTTAAAAAGCATATTTGCCGTATTGCCTTGCTGAACGGTTTTTCCGTTGGTGGTCAGTTCAAATTTAATATTTTCTAATGAATCTATCTCTGTTTTTGGCAAAAAATCACCCACAACCGCCGAACCGTCAAATGCTTTGGCTTTTTCCCAAGGCAATCCCTTGTCTTTTAATTTTTTTTGCAAATCACGAGCGGTAAAATCAATCCCCAATCCGATTTCATCGTAATATTTATGTGCGAATTTTTGGTCAATATATTTTCCCACTTTACTGATTTTAACCAAAACTTCTACTTCGTGATGTACATCTTGGCTAAAATCAGGAATATAAAACGGAAAATTTTTCTGCAAAACCGCCGTATCCGGCTTTAAGAAAACAACCGGTTCCGATGGCTTTTCGTTCTGCAATTCCGCAATGTGTTCGGTATAATTTCTACCGATGCAAATTATTTTCATTTAGAATTTATGATTGAAGATTTGTGATTTATGAATGACGGACTAAAAATATTTGTTGCTCATCGTATTGCGATTTTCTTCTCGTTCATCGTCCTTCTATGGTCTTAACTCTTTGTTCTATTGTCTATATTCTATATTCTTCTCTCTACCTTACCGCGTATTCAACTTTCGCAATTTAATCGCTGTCAAAACTTTTTTGGTATAAAGCGGAAAATCAGCATTTTGAATCCAGCCAAAATAACCTGGTTCGGTTTCGAGAATTTTTTCCACTTTAGCACCTTTGTGTTTCCCGAAGGTAAAAATTTCTTCATTTTCTTTATCCAAAGCAATAAATCCGGCAAAGTCAACCGATTTTTTTCTGGTTGTATATTCGGAAAGCGGCTTCATGTCCTGCGGCAAATCGTCATAACGAGAAAGTTGCGCTTTTAAAATTTCGTAGGTAGCATTAGTATCTGCTTCCGCAGAATGAGCGTTTTCAAGCGTTTGTTCGCAATAAAATTTGTAAGCAGCACTTAATGTTCGTTCTTCTTTTTTATGGAAAATAGTTTGAATATCCACCGAAACACGATTTTTCATGTCAAAGTCCAAACCTGCCCGAAGCATTTCTTCTGCCAAAAGTGGAATATCAAATCTGTCAGAATTAAATCCGGCCAAGTCCGAATCTTTAATCATGTTATAGATAGTGTGAGATAATTCTTTAAAAGTGGGTTCGTTTGCCACTTGCTCATTTGTAATACCATGAACCGCTGTAGTTTCGGCTGGGATTGGTCTTTCCGGATTAACGAGAAAAGTTTTACTTTCTTTATTTCCATTCGGAAAAACTTTTAGAATAGAAATTTCAACTATTCTGTCTTTGCAAATGTCTGTTCCAGTAGTTTCTAGGTCAAAAAAACAAATTGGCTTAGATAATTTTAGTTCCATTGTGTAGATTTTGTATGGTATGCAAAGATAAAAACCTTTCGCCTAAATGTTGATTTTTTAGGCAGAAAGGTTCTTAATTTTAAATTAAATTTTAATTAAAAAAAGTTTTGACGTTTTCTGATTCTAATCTTTTTTCGAGCCATTTTTGGATACGAGTTCTGCTTTCTGCTGAAATTCGGCGTTTATCTGTTTCCATTACCACAATTTTCACAGGAGCAATTTTGGCACTATCTAAATACGTCACCGATTCGGCATAACTACAACTTTTTATTTCTGGAAAAATGGTTTTAATTTCCGCCAATAATTTTCCACCCACTTTTGGACGCGCTTGAATGCTATCACCCCATTTCTGCTCTTGTTGCAATTGCAGGGATAGTCTATTGATTTCGGTTTTTAATTTATCAATTTGGTTGACATTTTCTTTTCCGTCGTTTAAAGAAAATCCTTGTTTGAAAATCAATTTGGCATCGTTAAGTTCAAATGCCATCGCACGTTGCACGATTTCACTTTTATCCGATTTATCTAAAACATTTCCGCCGTAAATTAATGTAATAGTGTTTTCTCGAGCATCAATTTGACTATTTAAAAGGTAACTTCCATCAAAAACACTTACATCAGCAATTAATTTATTGGCTTTTTCAGTAAAACGTTCCGCTTTCACCAAAGCATATCCAAAATAAATACTCGGAATTACTGTGGCTGCAATAAGTAGCGAAATCCACCGTTTCACATTTTTTTTCTGACCTTCGGCAACTAATTTCGTGATTGGAAATTTTAAAAAACGAGAGATTAAAATTGATGAAATTCCAATAAAAACGGTGTTGATGGTAAATAAATAAAGTGCTCCTAAAAAGAATGTCGGGTTTGCATTTGCCAATCCAAATCCTGCTGTACAAAGCGGCGGCATCAAGGCTGTAGCGATTGCAACACCAGGAATTACGTTTCCTTTTTGGCGACTTGAAATTGCCACAATTCCTGCCAAACCTCCAAATAAAGCAATCAAAACATCATAAATGGTAGGACTTGTCCTTGCCAATAATTCGGAATGTGCAGTCGAAAGCGGACTCATTAAAAAATATAAAGTTGATGCTAACAAACTGGCTATCACCGCAAAGGCAAAATTTTTGAGTGCTTTTCTAAAAAGTGGAAAATTATAAGTGGCAATGCTGTATCCCATTCCATTTATGGGTCCCATAAGTGGCGAAATTAACATGGCTCCAATAATTACGGCTGTGGAATTCATATTCAAACCGATGGAGGCAATGAAAATGGCGAACACCAAAATCCAAAGGTTTGTGCCTTTAAAAATGATATCTTTTTCGATGTTTTCATGGATCACATCGTAATCCACCATTTCCGATTGTAGGTTGGTATATGTGAGGAATTTTCGCAGTAAGGACATACTTTTTCTTTTAAAGATAATAAAATTACAAAAAAAAACTCCCGGAAATTCCAGGAGTTTCAATCGTTTTATCGATTTATAAAATTTTAATAATCTCTATTGAAATCAAACGCCTCCAGATATTCTGCCACGCGTTTCACGAAGCTTCCACCCAAAGCACCATCTACAACACGGTGATCATAAGAATGTGAAAGGAACATTTTTTGGCGAATTCCGATAAAATCACCTTCAGGAGTTTCGATTACTGCAGGAACTTTTCTGATGGCTCCAAGTGCTAAAATCCCCACTTGCGGTTGGTTGATAATTGGCGTCCCGAAAACGCTACCAAAAGTTCCAACGTTAGTAACCGTGTAAGTTCCGCCTTGTGTATCGTCTGGTTTTAATTTTCCGGCTTTAGCGCGATTTCCAAGATCGTTCACTGCTTTTGCCATTCCAACCAAATTCAACTGATCGGCATTTTTAATTACCGGAACAATCAAGTTTCCATTTGGCAATGCAGCCGCCATTCCTAAATTAATATTTTTTCTTTTGATGATATTTTCGCCATCAACAGAAATATTCATTCCAGGAAAATCTTTCAAGGCTTTCGCTACCGCTTCCATGAAAATTGGAGTAAAAGTCAATTTTTCGCCTTCTCTTTTTTCAAAAGCATTTTTCACTTTGTCACGCCATTTCACAATATTAGTCACATCAACTTCAATGAACGATTGAACGTGAGCCGAAGTTTGAACCGATTCTACCATGTATTTAGAAATCAGCTTACGCATTCTGTCCATTTCTACAATTTCATCGCCACCATTTACCGAAACTGGAGCTGCTGAAGTCGCCGCTTGATTGTTTGCTGGTTGAGAAACAATTGGTTGAGAAACAGCTGGTTTTTGAGTATCGCCTTTTTTTCGATTTTCAACAAAATTCAAAATGTCATCTTTAGTAACTCTTCCGTCTTTTCCAGAACCAGAAATTGATTCTAATTCAGCAACAGAAACGCCTTCTTCTTTGGCAATATTTTTTACCAATGGCGAGAAAAATTTATCCGAATCAGAAAAGTCCACAACCGTTGGAGTTGCCACGGTTTCTTTCACTGCTTCAATATTTTTTTCAATTGTTGCCGCTGGTGATTCTTCTTTTACTGGAGCACCGGCATCGACAACCACGCCACCTTCGATATCAATGTAAGCAATGGTTTGCCCTACTTTTACAACATCGTCAACATTAAAAAGAATTTCCGACAAAACCCCTGAAACTTCCGATGGAACCTCAGAATCTACTTTGTCAGTTGCGATTTCCAAAACAGCTTCATCAGCTTGAATAGAATCGCCAACTTTTTTTAGCCAATTGGTAATCGTTGCTTCTGCAACGCTTTCTCCCATTTTGGGAAGTTTTAATTCAAATTTTGCCATATTGATAACCTAATGATGAACTTTTATTTTCTTAATGCAAAATTAATATTATTTTCGATGTTATGCTACGAATTATATAAATTTACAGGAATCATTTTTTTATAATCAAACACAAATTTAATGTAATTTTAACCCAAATAGAAATTATCAACGATTAACTTTTGGATAAATCTTTCCAGCTAAATCTCTTCTAAAATTTGATGACTTCACCCTTGCCTTCGCTGTGATTACTTCCAATAATAAAATTTTGTCCCGAAAGTGCAATTTTAAAACTTACATTTGGATGTTGCCATTTTTCCATAAAGGCTATCATTTGCTTAAAAGAAATATGACTTTCGTCAAAAATTATTTCGGTTGATTTGTCGTTCGAAAACGTTTGCGAAATTACTTCTTTTTCCCAATCGAAAGGCGTGAGTCTTACATTTTTTTTTAGCGTAACTTCTAATTCTTCTTGTAATTGCTGATTTTCAGACAGTAAAATATATTGTGCTATATTTTTATTTCGGTTTTGATTGCCTTCAACCGTTTTCAATAACGAAAAAGCGAAACTTCCGACCTTCATAAAAGTTTTGAAAAAAATAGAAGGTTGGAAATGTTTTTGGTAAAATAAATTCATTCCATCCTGAAAATGGCGCAAATACTTTTTATTCCGAATCGTGCTTTCACCTTTGTAATGAATTACCGTAGTTTCTGGAAAATAGAAATTATTTTTTTGTACTTTCAAAACACTGTAACTCAAATCAATATCTTCGCCATACATAAAATAGCGTTCATCAAATCCGCCTACTTTTTCGTAGGTTTCTTTTTCTAAAAACATAAACGCTCCAACCAAAATATCTACTTTAGCAGTTTGATTTTCAGCAGTTTGCGAAGCATAATATCGTCCTAACTTTTTGTTTTTCGGAAAAATTTTATACAACGAAAATATTTTGGTAAACGAAACGAATGGCGTGGGAATGCCACGTTTGGATTCAGGTAAAAATTTTCCGGAACCGTCGATAAGTTTACATCCGGCAATACCTAAATTCTGCTGGTTATCAGAGAATTGCAATAATTTTTCAAAAGTATCTTCGGCAACAACGGTATCGGGATTTAAGATGCAAATATATTTTCCGGAAGCCTGCTGAACACCAATATTGTTACCTTTTGGGAAACCGAAATTTTCCTTGTTTTCGATAAGTTTTACATTGGGAAAAAGTTCACGAACCATTTGGCAACTGTCGTCTGGCGAAAGATTATCGACCACAATAATTTCGGCATCAATGTTTTGAATAGCCTTTTGAACGCTCAACAAACATAGCTGCAAAAAATATCGAACATTGTAATTTAAGATAACGACGGAAAGCTGCATGCCACAAAGTTAGACGAATTTTGCTAAATCTTCTGGATTTTTGAGGTTGTTCCAAAAAATATGCAAGTCGATAACCCTTAGTTTTTCATTAAAACTGTAATAAAGCGAAGTCTGTTTTGAAATTACAATTCTATAAACGCCGAATTTTTTGCTGAACTCACCAATTGATGGATTTTCAGACAATCTCATTAAATTATCAGAAACTAGATTCTGAAACTTTTGAACTTCATCGAAGTTCCATTTCCTCAAAATAAAATCAGCTTCCTCATAGTAAGTCAATTCAGCTTTGGGTTGCCAAATTATTCGGTAACTCATTTTAGAAAAGGATACCTTTCTTTAATTCTTCTTTGCATCTCCTCATTTGAAATTCCTCTTCCTTCATCAGCTTCTTTCAAAGATTTTTCCAATAATTTCTCAAGTATTGGATGAAGATTTTCCTCCTTTGCGTCGATTTCTGGCGATTGGTAAACCTGAGATGGTTCGTTTACGGTATTTTTCTTTTTGGCGTTCATAACAATTGATTTCCACAAAGATACAAAAAATAATTACTGATTTTCAGGATACATAATCTTGGTTTGTGCGATACAATTTCTAAGCATTTTTTTTAGAATTTCCACGTCGATGTCGGCGAGTTTTTTCACATAAATGCAGCCTTTAGTAGTTTTATTTTTTCCGAGTTGGGAAAGCAACATTTCTTTTTCGGGAAATTCCGGTGAAAGGTATAATGCAAATGCGTCTTTTCTTGGTGAAAATGCAGCAAGAGGCATATCTCCTTCGTGACCTGAGTCGTATTTGTAATGATATCTGCCGAAACCGATAATGGACGGTCCCCACATTTTTGGTGGAAATCCGCTTACTTCTTCAAATATTTTGATGAATTCTAAACTGTCTTCGCGTTTTTTTTCGCGTTCGGGAGCTTGTAGGAAGTCCGATACTTCTACGTCGGTTTCGGTGGTTTTATTTTGTGCCATGTTTGTTGGTTTTAAAGCGAAGTTAAGAATTTATCATTTGAGATGATTTTTGAGTCAGGATTTTTTTTGAAGCCAAACGCTTGGGCATTTTTTAATCCATTTTCCCGCTTTCTGCCCTATCTTTTGTTCCGCTATCGCTACACAAAAGGATAGAGCTGCCAATCGGCGCTATGAAAAAAGTTCGGGATTTTTTTTAAACGCCAGAACCCGACGTTGTGACATTCTGAATATTGGAATCAGCAATTTCAAATCATAAATCACCAACCATGAATGCAATTCCCCAAGTTTTTCCCTTAACCCCGATTGAAGCAAGTAGCCTTTTTTCCCGCTAAAGACAACGCTTGTTCGCGGGAAAAAGCTACTGCAAAAAGCGGGAACATGGATGGCTGGAAATGCCTGAACGATTCGTTCCTAAAAAAATTTCAGTTGCAAAGTGGCTGCGGTTTCAAGTTAAAATTATTCACATTTATTTAAGATTCAAAAATCTGATAACAAATTTTCAAGCGTTAATTTTGCAGCTTCGTTTTTTTACTTATTATGACTTCTAAACAAAAATATTCTATCTTGTTTATTCTCGGTGGTCTTTCGGCATTGGCGCCATTTTCTATCGACATGTATTTGCCGGCGTTTCCTTCTATTGCCAAATCACTGCAAACTGATATTTCCCACGTTGCCCTTTCGCTTACCAGTTATTTCATTGGGATTAGCATCGGACAATTATTTTATGGTCCTATCACGGATAAATTTGGTCGAAAAAAACCTTTGATTTTTGGACTTTCGTTATTTCTAATCGCTTCAATTGGTTGTGCTTTGTCGCCTTCGATTGATTTTTTAATTGCCATGCGAGTTATTTTGGCGCTTGGCGGTTGCGTAGGAATGGTCGTCAGCAGAGCCGTGGTTCGGGATTTATTTCCGGTAAGCGAAATTCCCAAAATATTTTCTATTTTAATGTTAATCGTTGGGGTTGCCCCAATTTTAGCGCCTACAATTGGCGGTTGGGTTTTGGCACATTCTACTTGGCGAACTATTTTTTATTTCTTAACTGCTTTCAGTTTTATCCTAATTGTTTGCGTAGCATTATTTTTACCCGAAAGCAAAAATCCAAATCGTGCCAAATCATTAAAAGCCAAAGACGTCATCCGTGATTATGCTGATGTTTTACAAGAAAAAACTTTCTTGTATTACGCCTTTGGAAGCAGCATTGCCATGGCGGGAATGTTTGCTTACATCAGCGGTTCGCCTTTCGTTTTTATGGATTATTTCAAATTTTCGGAACAAGAATACAGTTGGGTTTTTGGAGGAAACGCATTAGGATTTATTTTGGGAAGCCAGTTAAACCGAGTTTTTTTAAACAAATTTTCGCCGCTTCAAGTAATTACCGGTTCAAGCGTGCTTTTGGTGGTATTGTCTGTGCTGATTTTCGGATTATTTTTAGTCAACGCTTTGAATCCGTTTGTGCTGATTTCCATCCTATTTTTCTATTTATTTTCGTTAGGATTGTTAGTTCCGAATTGTACCGCATTGGCTTTAGCGCCATTCACTTACAATGCCGGAAGTGCTTCAGCGTTAATTGGATTTATCCAAATGTTAACAGGAGCCAGCATTTCCGGATTGGTTAGCGTTTTACACAACGGCACCATTTTCCCGATGATTTTCGGAATGTTCTTTTGCGGAAGCATTTGCTTTATTATCATTATGACTTTAAATTCAAAAATTAAAAAGTGGAAATTAGAAACCAATCCGGCATAAACTAACGATGAATACCAATCCTTCTGTCGAAGCTTCGGTTGCTACCGATAACGCTCAAAAAACGGTTTACCGCATTTTATTTGCCATCGCATTTGCGCATTTGCTAAACGATATGTTGCAATCTGTGATTCCGTCAGCTTATCCTATTTTAAAGGAAAAATATGATTTGAGCTTTACGCAAATTGGTCTGATCACTTTTGCTTACCAAATGGCGGCTTCAATTTTGCAACCTTTCGTAGGTTTTTACACCGATAAAAAACCACAACCGTATTCACAAATTTTCGGAATGTTGTTCACTTTATCCGGAATTGTCGTGCTTTCATTTGCCGCTAATTTTTACGTGATTGTGCTTTCAGTAATTTTAGTAGGAATTGGCTCGTCTATTTTTCACCCCGAAGCCTCGCGAATTTCGTTTTTGGCGTCAGGCGGAAAACGGGGCTTGGCACAATCTGTTTTTCAATTAGGCGGAAATGCCGGAACCGCAATCGGCCCCCTGTTAGTTGCATTTTTGGTAGTTCCAAACGGACAACGTTATATTTTATTTTTTGTTTTGATTGCCACTTTGGCATTATTTGTTTTGCGCCACATTGCCAATTGGTATGCCGAACATTTAATTTTGCGAGCCAAAAAAACGCCGGTCATTATCTTGCCCGATTTGTCCAAAAAGAGAATTTTTTGGTCGGTTGTCATTTTACTGGTTTTGATTTTTTCAAAATATTTTTACATGGCCGGAATCTCGAGTTATTTCACATTTTATTTGATGGAAAAATTTGAGTTGACAGTTCAAGAAGCACAGTTCCATCTCTTTCTGTTTTTGGCATCATGTGCTTTAGGAACGCTTGCTGGTGGACCAATGGGAGATAAATTCGGTCGAAAATATGTTATCTGGTTTTCGGTTTTAGGAGCGGCACCATTTGCTTTAATGCTTCCTTACGCTTCACTTTTTTGGACAGGAGTTTTGTCGGTGGTAATTGGTTTGATTATCTCGTCGGCTTTTCCCGCAATCTTGGTGTATGCACAAGAATTATTGCCAAAAAAACTCGGAATGGTTTCAGGACTTTTCTACGGTTTTGCCTTTGGAATGGGTGGTTTAGGTTCTGCGCTATTAGGCTACGTTGCGGATCATATCGGCATTGAAAGTGTCTATAAAATTTGTGCGTATTTGCCCTTAATCGGAATCATCGCTTTATTTCTTCCAAATCTCAAAAAGAAAAATTCTTAGTGCAAACATTTTATAAAGGTTTTTTTGTTAATTTTATTAAAAATTTACCCATGAAACGTTTATTCAATACTTCGCAAATTAAGAGCATGACTAATTTGGGTCTGTTCATTTTAAGGGTTTCAACCTCATCGTGTATGATGGTTCACGGTTGGCAAAAATTACAAATGTTACAATCTGGTGGTGCTGCAGAATTTCCTGATATCATAGGAATTGGTGGAGCAACGACGCTTTATTTGGCTATTTTTGCCGAATTTATTTGTGCGGCTTTGATACTTCTCGGTTTTTTGACGAGATTGGCTGCAATTCCGTTGATAATTACAATGTTCATCGCTGTTTTTATCGTTCATGCAAATGATGGATTTCAAATGCAAGAAATTGGTGCACTTTATTTAACGATTTTTGTTTTTATTTTAATCGCCGGACCTGGAAAATATTCAATCGACCATTTGATTTATAAAAAAACAAAACCCACACATTATTAAGATTTTTTCGGCAAAAAGACTAATTTTGGCAATTGTTCCTATTAGTTTTTTATCCGATGAAAACCGAAATTTCTCCCGAAGTAAAATTACAGCTCAAGGCAATTGTTGGGGCTTCCTACTTTTTTGATGATACAGAAATTACAAATGATTACGGTCACGATGAAACGGAAGATTTACTTTTTCCCCCGCAAATTGTCGTGAAACCAGCCGATGCTTTTCAAATTTCGGAAATTGTAAAAATTGCTTATCAAAATGAAATTCCGGTGGTTCCCGTTGGCGGAAGAACTGGCTTGAGTGGTGGCGCTTTAAGTGTTTTCGGTGGAATTGCCATTGCCTTGGAACGCCTTAATTCAATTGTGGAAATTGACGAAAAAAATCTTCAAGTTACCGTTGAACCGGGAGTTGTAACCCAAACCCTTCAGGAAACTTTACTCGAAAAAAATCTTTTTTATCCGGTTGATCCCAGCAGTCGTGGCAGTTGTTTTATCGGCGGAAACGTCGCAGAAAATTCTGGTGGCGCAAGAGCGGTAAAATACGGAGTTACAAAGGATTACGTTCTAAATCTCGAAGTAGTTTTGCCTAACGGCGAAATTATTTGGACTGGAGCCAACACGCTCAAAAATTCTACAGGATATAATTTGACGGCATTGATGGTGGGAAGCGAAGGAACTTTAGGAATTGTAACTAAAATTGTATTGAAATTATTGCCAAAACGCCATCACGAAGTATTAATGTTGGTGCCTTTTTTTGATGCCAAAGAAGCTTGTGAAGCGGTTTCAAGAATTTTTAGAGCCGGAATCATTCCAAGTGCTTTAGAGTTTATGGAACGGGACGCCATTGATTGGACGTTGCAGTATATTGATGGCGTAAATCTTCAGATAAAAGAGGAAGTTCAGGCTCATTTGCTAATTGAAGTAGACGGAAATTTCCCGGATGTACTTTTTGCGGAAGCGGAAAAAATCACTACAGTTTTAGAAGATTTTAATATCGATGAAATACTTTTTGCCGATACTGAAGATCAAAAAAATGCACTTTGGAAATTGCGTAGAGCTGTTGGTGAAGCCGTGAAAGCCAATTCCATTTACAAAGAAGAAGATACCGTCGTCCCAAGGTATGAGTTGCCAACGTTGTTAGAAGGCATCAAAAATATTGGAAAAAAATATGGCTTCAAATCTGTTTGTTATGGTCATGCTGGCGATGGAAATCTTCACGTGAACATCATCAAAGCTGACATGACTGATGCCGCTTGGCAAAACGAAATACCAAAAGCAATCAGGGAAATTTTTGAATTGACGGTTGCTCTAAAAGGAACACTTTCGGGAGAACATGGTATTGGTTTTGTGCAAAAAAATTACATGGACATTGCTTTCAGTAATGTTCAATTACAACTGTTAAAAGGAATCAAGCAATTGTTTGATCCTAAAAATATCATGAATCCAGGAAAAGTTTTACCTGATCATTTATAGTCAAAAATTTATTTTTGTGACAACATCGATTCCTCTAAAATTGCCTTTTTAGATTTTGGAAGCAATCTGTTGGCTAACTTTCCGATGGTCAATCCTTGAACAATTATTGAAAAAACAACTACAAAGTAAGTGATTGCCAGAATAATTTGCTTGTTTGGACCTTCTGCGATAGACAATGCCAAAGCAATAGAAACGCCACCTCGCAAACCACCCCAAACCAAGATTTTCACGGTTGAGGCTTCAAATTTTTTCTTAAACGGAATAATTTTAGTTGGAATATAAATTGAAACAAATCTTCCGAAAAGTACTAATACGATGCAAATCACGCCAATTTTCCAGTAACTCCAAATATCGGGAATGAGCAATAATTCGAAACCTATAAAAAGGAACAAAATTGCATTTAAGATTTCATCGATTAATTCCCAAAATTTATCTAGATAATCTTTCGTAATTGGCGACATCAACGTTTTTTTTCTGCCAAAATTTCCTATGATCAAACCGGCAGCAACCATCGTTAGTGGACCCGAAATATGCATTGCGTGAGCAATCAAATATCCACCCATAACAACCGAAAGTGTGATTAAGACAGAAGTTTTGTAGTCGTCAATTCGTTTCATCGCTTTTCCAGCGGTTATTCCCAATAAAATTCCCAAAATAAATCCGCCGAAAGCTTCTTTGATTAACAACCAAGAAACGTGTGGCAGCGAAAAATCACTTGCTGGATCTTGCGCCAATTGCAGAATTACAGCAAAAACTACTACTGCAACACCGTCGTTAAATAATGATTCTCCAGCAATTTTCGTTTCTAAAGATTTGGGCACTTTGGCATCTTTTAAAATGCTTAAAACAGCAATGGGATCCGTTGGAGAAATCAACGCACCAAAAAGCAAACAGTAAATAAAAGGAATATCTATGGCTAAAAACGTGGTGATATAATCTAATAAAAAACCTATAACCAACGTGGAAATGAGTACACTTACGGTAGAAAAAACCATGATTGGACCACGTTGTTCCCTTAAATCCCGAAGGTTTACGTGAACGGCTCCAGCAAAAAGTAGAAAGTTAAGCATGGCCCCCATCAGAACTTCGGTGAAATCGAAATTGGCAATGAGCTTGCTAAAATTTTGAAATGTTTGCGGGAAAATATTTCCTGAAACAACTAATAATATTGAGGAAATCATCGCAATAATCATAATCCCAATGGTTGCCGGAAGTTTTAAAAAGCGATTATTGAGGTATGCAAAAAATGAGGCGAGAACAATGAGAACAGAAAATGAGTAATATAACTCCATATAAAGTTTAGAATTTTGGCGTTTTTACAAAAATAACAAAAAAGCACGTTTTTTCCAAAGAATGTTTAGGTATGAGGCAAAAAAAATCCCCAACATCGCTGTTGAGGATTGATTTTTTTATATGAATAAAAATTATTCGTTGGTTAAAACCCATTCGCCTGATGCAATTAAACTTTCGGCTTTTTTAAATTTCATGGTTTCCGTTTTACCAGTCATAATGTGTTTTACGGTAACATTGTCATTGCGATTGATTTTTGGCATCTCGCGAACAACAGTTTCGGTAATCTGTGGCTGTTGTGTTTGCGATGCTTCGCGTTTTTTTGCAGCTACTTCATCCGTGTTTGGAATTTCGTCCTTAGAAGTTTGGTAGTTTTCCTTTGGACGAGGAATTTCTCTTGCTTCCTGGATTTCCGGAGCTTGCTGTTGTTGCGGCAAATCTCCTTTGAACAAGAACGAAACCACTTCTTTGTTGACGCTGTCAATCATTTTTTTGAACAAGTTGAATGCTTCAAACTTATAAATCAACAACGGATCTTTTTGCTCGTGAACGGCCAATTGAACCGATTGTTTCAATTCGTCCATTTTGCGAAGGTGTTTTTTCCACGATTCGTCCACAATCGCCAATACTATGTTTTTCTCGAAATCTCCAACCAACTGCGATCCTTCAGAATCGTAGGCTTTTTTCAAATCCGTAACCACGTTCAACGTTTTAATACCGTCCGTGAAAGGAACCACGATTCTTTCGAACTGGTTGTTTTCGTTTTCAAAAACATTTTTAATAATTGGGAACGCTTCGCGAGCACTTCTTGCTGTTTTCTCGTTGTAGAATTCAAAAGCAGCTTTGTACACTTTTCCAGTAAGTTCCAACACATTGATTTTGTTGAAATCCGACTCGGAAATTGGAGAAGTGATCGAGAAATAACGGATCAATTCGAACTCAAAATTTTTGAAGTCACCAGCTGCTTTGTTAGATTCCACAATCAATTCGCAGGTATCGTAGATCATGTTGGCGATGTCCACTTTTAGACGTTCTCCGTGCAAAGCGTGACGACGACGTTTGTAGACTACTTCACGTTGTGCATTCATTACATCATCGTATTCCAACAAACGTTTACGAACGCCAAAGTTGTTTTCTTCTACTTTTTTCTGAGCACGTTCGATGGATTTTGTCATCATGGAATGCTGAATTACTTCACCTTCCTTCAAACCTAATCGGTCCATCACTTTTGCTACTCTTTCCGAACCGAAAAGACGCATCAAGTTATCTTCCAAAGAAACATAAAACTGTGAACTTCCCACGTCTCCTTGACGACCCGCACGACCTCTTAACTGACGGTCTACACGACGAGAATCGTGACGTTCTGTCCCGATAATTGCCAATCCTCCCGCAGCTTTTACTTCTGGAGAAAGTTTGATATCGGTTCCACGACCTGCCATGTTGGTTGCAATGGTTACCACGCCAGGTTTTCCTGCTTCTTCTACAATTTGTGCTTCCTGCTTGTGCATTTTCGCGTTCAAAACGTTGTGCGGAATGTTTCTCATTTTCAACATTCGGCTTAACAATTCTGAAATTTCTACCGACGTTGTTCCGATCAAAACTGGACGGCCTTCTGTAGAAAGTTGCGTTACATCTTCAATTACCGCGTTGAATTTTTCGCGTGTACTTCTGTAAATTAAATCTTCTTTGTCTTTTCTTGAAATCGGTTTGTTGGTTGGAATTTCCACAACATCCAATTTGTAGATTTCCCAAAGTTCACCCGCTTCCGTTACCGCAGTTCCTGTCATTCCCGCCAATTTGCGGTACATTCTGAAATAATTTTGAAGTGTTACTGTCGCAAAAGTTTGCGTAGCAGCTTCAATTTTTACGTTTTCCTTTGCTTCGATCGCTTGGTGCAAACCGTCAGAATAACGACGACCGTCCATGATACGACCCGTTTGCTCATCAACAATAAGAATTTTATTGTCCATGATTACATATTCAGTATCTTTTTCGAAAAGCGTGTAGGCTTTCAACAATTGCGTTAGCGTGTGGATTCTTTCGCTTTTTACGCTGAAATCCTGAAATAGTTTTTCTTTTTCTTCTGCTTCGGCATCTTTGTCCAAATTCATTTTTTCAATTCGGGCAATTTCAGTTCCGATGTCTGGAAGTACGAAGAAATCATTTTCAGTATCACCAGAAAGGAATTTAATTCCGTTATCGGTTAATTCAACCTGATTGTTTTTTTCTTCGATTACAAAATACAAGGCTTCATCAATCTTGTGCATTTCGCGATTGTTGTCTTGCATGTAATGATTTTCGGTTTTTTGAAGCAATTGACGAACACCTTCTTCACTTAAAAACTTAATTAATGCCTTGTTTTTAGGCAAGCTTCTGTAAGCTCTCAACAATAAAAATCCGGCTTCTTTTAAGTTTCCGTCTTTGTATTGTTTTTTGGCTTCCGCCAAAAATGTATTGGCCAAATTTCTCTGGGTGTTCACCAAATGGTCCACTTTTGGCTTCAACTCGTTAAATTCGTGACGATCGCCTTGAGGAACCGGACCAGAAATAATTAACGGAGTTCTTGCGTCATCTACCAAAACCGAATCCACCTCATCGACAATTGCATAATTGTGACGTCTTTGAACTAATTCTTCTGGCGTGTGAGCCATGTTGTCACGCAAATAATCAAAACCAAATTCGTTGTTGGTTCCGTAAGTAATATCAGCATTGTAAGCTTTTCTTCTTCCGGCAGTATTGGGTTGATGATTATCGATACAATCTACCGTTAAACCGTGGAATTCAAAAAGTGGTGCTTTCCAAGTGCTATCACGTTTTGCCAAATAATCATTTACCGTAACAAGGTGAACACCTTCTCCAGTCAAAGCATTTAGATAAAGCGGAAGCGTTGCAACCAATGTTTTTCCTTCTCCTGTTTGCATTTCGGAAATTTTTCCTTGGTGCAAAACAGTTCCACCGATAAGTTGGACATCATAATGAATCATGTCCCAAGTAATTTGTTTTCCGGCAGCATTCCAAGTATTTGCCCAAACGGCTTCGTCACCTTCAATTTGAATGTACGGTTTTGTAGCCGAAAATTCTAAATCTTTAGGAGTTGCTTTTACTCTAATGGATGTATTGTCTTTGAAACGTCTTGCAGTTTCTTTCACCACAGCAAAAGCTTCCGGAAGAATTTCCATCAAAGTTTTTTCCGAAATTTCGTAAGCTTCTTTTT
Organism: Bacteroidota bacterium; assembly: GCA_023387965.1. Classification (GTDB taxonomy): domain Bacteria; phylum Bacteroidota; class Bacteroidia; order Flavobacteriales; family Flavobacteriaceae; genus Flavobacterium. The sequence goes on from JAEWHE010000042.1 coordinate 79,543, forward strand.
CTAAAGTATCGATAGAAGCGTAGATGTCTTCACGAGCATCGATGTCGGCAGTTTTTTCTGCTTCTTCTTTATACGAAGCAATTTTAGCATCTTTATCAGCTCTTGCTTCTTTAATTTTTTCTTTAAAATAAATAGTCTTAGCGCGAAGTTCATCGTGTGAAAGTGCTGCTAAAGCTTCTTCATAAGATTTGATTTTGTTGATGAGTGGCATGATGGATTTTACATCCTTCTCCGACTTGTCACCAACAAAAACTTTTAATATGCTGTTAATGAAACTCATAATTTGTTGTTTTCTATTATATAAGGGTTGCAAATTTACACAAAAAAAAAGCCTCAACCGAGACTTTCTAATGTGATTTTATTATTTTTTAATACTCATCCTCGTTCCAAAGATAATCTTCGTCAGTGGGATAATCAGGCCAAATTTCCTCCATAGATTCGTAGATTTCACCTTCATCTTCTATAGATTGTAAGTTTTCCACAACTTCCAATGGAGCACCAGCTCTAATGGCATAGTCGATTAACTCATCTTTGGTTGCTGGCCATGGTGCATCACTTAAATAAGATGCTAATTCTAATGTCCAATACATCTGATATCGATTTAATATTTTATGCAAAAATAATTTTTTTACTGAGAAAGTCAAGTAAATTTTATTTTATTTTCAAAAAACCAAGAACGTCTTTTAGAATTGATGATTTTAGATATCTGATTTTTGATTTGTTATCTAAAAATTTTATGGCTCAATCACTAAATATTTGGCTTTGTCGTTACATCATAATTCCTAAAATTATTGTTTTTCAGGAATCCATTTCACTTCGTCAGCCTTCAAGTCGTAGGACAACTTTCGTGCCAGCACAAAAAGGTAGTCAGAAAGTCGGTTTAAGTACTTTAAAACTTGTTCATCTACGGGTTCTTCTTCGTTTAAATGGGTTGAAAGTCGTTCTGCACGACGGCATACACAACGTGCGATGTGACAATATGACACGGTTGTATGTCCTCCGGGAAGAATAAAATGTGTCATCTGTGGAAGTGAGTTTTCCATGTCATCAATTTCGTTTTCAAGAAGTTGGATATCTTGTTCAGAAATTTTTGGAATGTTTAAACGTGGTTTTCCATTTTTTAGCATTTCTTTTTCGGGTGGCGTTGCCAAAATGGCGCCAAGCGTGAAAAGTTTGTCTTGAATTTTCATCAAAATTTGCTTGTATTGCGGATTTATTTCTTGATCGCGAATCAATCCGATGTAGGAATTGAGTTCGTCCACGGTTCCGTAACTTTCAATTCTGATGTGGTGTTTCGGGACGCGATCTCCGCCAAATAAAGCGGTTGTGCCTTTGTCGCCGGTTTTGGTATATACTTTCATGAGGATTTATGATTTAGGATTTATGATTGAGGATATTTGATTTAAGATATATGGTTAGGATAAAGGATGAATTCCAATAAAAAAAATTGCTTCGCCTGTTCGCTAATCGCTCGAGTCCAAATTCCAATCTTTTCAAATTCCAAATTGAATTTAATAAATAATATACTCCAAACTTCTCACTTCTTACTCCAAACGCTTAAAAAAACGCCTGATGTTTTTCTATAGCCCCGATTGAAGCAAGTAGCCTTTTTTTTTCGATTGAAGAACTTGATTCCAAGCTAATTGAAAAAAAAAGCTACTGCGGAAAGCGGGAATATGGTTTAAAAAAATGCCTGTCCCGATGCTTCGGGATGGCTCCAAAAAAAAATATTAGCTTAAAATTTTTGCTGGGTTTTGAACGTCGCTTTCAATCAAGCCGTCGCGAAGGCGAATGATTCTGTGGGCGTGTTCGGCAATGTCTTCTTCGTGGGTGACTAAAATTACGGTGTTTCCGTTAGCGTGGATTTCGTCAAAAAGATTCATGATTTCTACGGAAGTTTTACTGTCGAGGTTTCCCGTAGGTTCATCTGCCAAAATAATCGACGGGCGGTTGACCAAAGCTCTTGCCACGGCAACACGCTGGCGTTGTCCTCCGGAAAGTTGGTTAGGTTCGTGATCCATTCTGTCGCCCAAACCTACTTGTGTCAACACTTCTTCGGCTCGCTTGGTTCTTTCGGATTTTGAATGTCCGGCATAAATCATGGGCAAAGCCACATTGCTTAACGCGGTGGTTCTGGGCAAAAGGTTAAAAGTCTGGAAAACAAAGCCAATTTCTTTGTTTCGGATTTCGGCTAATTCATTGTCACTCATTTGACTTACATCTTTTCCGTTTAAGATATAAGTACCAGATGTAGGGGTATCCAAACAACCTAATAAGTTCATTAAAGTAGATTTTCCAGAACCCGAAGGCCCCATTAATGCTACATATTCGCCTTTATTAATGGTGAGATCCACACCTTTTAGCACGTGGATTGTTTCGTTTCCTAAAATAAAATCACGCTTAATATCTTTGATATCAATTAATGCCATTGTTCAATAATTTGTGCTAAATGTAAGAATTTTTAGGATAGCTTCTGTTGAAAAATCCATGTAAAAGTTAAGGTTTATTTAAGATTTATTAAAATATTCCTAAATTATTAAGTTAAATTTTACAGATTATTTTTTTTGAATTAATTTTAAGTAACAATTTTAATTAAAACCAACCATTATGAAAAAGATTCAATTATTTGCAGGTGCTGCAATTATTGCTTTAGGATTAACTTCTTGCAAAAGCGAAACAGAACAACAAGCTGAAAAATCTTTCGACATGTACGAAAACTATGTAGATTCAGTTAGTAATTTTTCTGCGGAAGAAGCTCAGGCAAATTGGCAATCCATTGAAGCTGATTACAACACCAGAATGGCAGAAGCTGAAGCAGCTCTTGCTAACATGAAAGACCAAGAAAATGCACAAAAACGTCTTGACAAATCACGTGCACAATACGAAGAATTAAAAACGAAAGCTCAAGCTAACGTTCCTGCTCCAGCTCCAACTGATGGTACTGCCACAACCGGAGATCGTGTTCAAACTTTGAGAGATTCATTTTTTGGAGCCGGCAAAATCGGGCAAGACATGAGTTTTGCTTGGGTTAACAAAGACAATATTTTGTCAGTTTACCAAAATTTCGTAGATACTTTCAACAAAAATAAAGATAGTTATTCGAGAGAAGATTTTGACGAAATTAAAGCCATGTATGAAGCTTTAGACGCTCACAAAAATACGGTTGAAAAGCAAGGATTATCTAGTGAAGATAACAGAAAAATTGCAGCTTTAAAACTTGAATTTGCTCCTAAATTCAAATGGGAAAGAATGGGTGCCAAGGCTGATGAAAACAAAGATGCAAAAAAATAAAAACTGATTTTTGTGTTTGACTGGAAATGGCTGTTGTAGTTCTACGACAGCCATTTCTGTTTTTAACCAATTATTAACCGGTTGATATTTAAGTAATTTGGTAATTTAAATAAATTTTTAAATCAAAGTGTTATGCCAGGAAAAAAACCAGGTCCACAAGTAAAAGACAAGGACCAATACGAAGCATTGCGTGACAAAGGTTACAGTAAAGAAAAATCTGCGAGAATTGCCAATAGCAAAGGAGCGGAAAAACGTGGTGGCAAAGCCGATAAATACGAAGAGCAAACGAAACAAGAACTCTACGACCAAGCTAAAAAAGTGGGAATTGAAGGACGTTCTAAAATGAGTAAAGTCGAATTAATTAAAGCACTACGAAGCAATTAATGAATCAATCCCCAAAGATTTTTTACTCCCAAAATAGTATCTAAAAAGAAATTTTTCCGCGTTCGGATGATGAAATGTTCTTTTTCCTGTTCCTTTCTAAAAAAAACAATTCCCCATTGAAAAGTATCGATGGTAACCGAAACTTTTGGGTGATTTTTAATGATTTCCCAAGCTTCTTCCATGCCTTTTGACCAATGAATATCATCGAAAATCCAAACGCTTTCATTAGAAATTGTGGGCAAAAGCAATTCAAAATAATTCAAGGTAGCTTCTTTCGAATGATTGCCGTCGAAGTAAATAAGTTGGCCGTGTTCAGATTTTAGTTGGCAGTTTTCAAAATAACTCCCAAATTCAGTTACGATTGAATTGACATTGAAATTGAAGTTTTGAAATTGCAATTGAGCGACTTTTGCAGTTTCCGGACAACCTTCTAAAGTAGTAATTTCTGCTGAATTATTTATGGCTAAAGCCGAAGTTGCTAATCCCAACGAAGTTCCGATTTCCAGAATAGTTTTCGGTTGGAAATATTTTGCAATGCGAAATAGATGTTTGGCATCTTTTGTAGAAATTCCGGCATTTTGCGCAATTTTTGATATTTGTCGTTTGTTGCTTTTGAAAACTCTGGAACCTGCGCCAAAATCTGTAACTTCAATTTCACTTTTATTTTTCAGAAGCGAATTTCGGTAGTTTTCTAAAACTTGATATTCGCTGTAATTTGTGTTATCATAAAAACACTTCCGAACCAAATCAAACACAAATGGCGAATGAACACCATGAGCGTTTGTGGATTTCCAAAGGAATTTTAGGTATGATTTTATGATGTGTTGCAAAATGACTATCGTTTATTTTTTGCCACAGATTAAATGATTAAAAATATTCCTTCTAAGGCTTGATAGACTTAAAAATCAGCGAAACTTAATGAACCTTAACTTCTTAATGTTTCAAAAAAACTACTCCTTTTTCGCACTCAACTCGAACCAGCGTTCTTCTTTAGCTTCCAAAGATTCGATCACTTTTTGCAATTCGTTTGCTTTTTTTTCAATTGCATCATCGGCTACTTTTCCTTCAGAAAATAATAATTCTATTTTAGCTTTTTCGATTTCCAAATCCTTGATTTCACGCTCAATTTTTTGAAATTCTTTCTGTTCGTTGAACGTCAAATTTCCTGTCGGATTATTTTGCTTCCAAGCCTTTTTCTCGGTTTTATTGTCTTCTTTTTGTTGAACATCAGCACTGTCTTCGTAAGCTCTGAAATCGGAATAATTGCCTGGAAAGTTCTCAATTTCGCCTTCGCCTCGAAACACAAACAAATGATCTACAATTTTGTCCATAAAATACCGGTCGTGTGAAACCACCAACAAACATCCAGGATAATCCAAAAGGAAACTTTCGAGAACATTCAAAGTGACTATATCCAAATCATTCGTTGGTTCATCTAGAATCAAAAAGTTTGGATTCTGAATTAAAACTGTACACAAATACAGACGTTTCAGTTCGCCACCACTTAATTTTTCGACATAATCGTATTGTTTTTTGCTGTCGAAAAGAAAGCGCTCCAGCAATTGCGAAGCCGAAATAATTCTGCCTTTCGCAAGGGGGATAAATTCGCCGTATTCTTTAATGACTTCAATCACGCGTTGTCCCGGCTTTGGGTTGATTCCGCTTTGCGTATAATAGCCAATTTTAATCGTGTCGCCTACCACTACTTTTCCAGAATCTGGCGGAATCGTTCCCGTCAACAAATTCAAAAAAGAAGATTTTCCGGTTCCGTTTTTACCAATAATCCCTATGCGTTCCCCACGCTGAAAATCAAAACTGAAATTATCCAAAATCACTTTGTCGCCGAACTTCTTCGAAATCTTGTGAAGCTCAATAATTTTGCTTCCCATTCGCTCCATGTTGATTTCCAGTTCAACTTTGTTTTCCTTACGTCGGCTTTCGGCTTTTTCCTTGATAACATAGAAATCATCCTGACGCGATTTACTCTTTGTAGTTCTCGCTTTCGGCTGGCGACGCATCCATTCCAATTCTTTTTTGAACAAGTTTTGGGCCTTGTCAATACTCGAATTTTCCGAAGCAATTCGCTCTTCTTTTTTCTCTAAATAATAAGAATAGTTGCCTTTATATTGGTACAATTTTCCGTTGTCCAATTCAATAATTTCGTTGCAAACACGCTCCAAAAAGAAACGGTCGTGCGTCACCATAAACAACGTAATATTTTCTTTTGCAAAATAACTTTCCAACCATTCAATCATCTCTAAATCCAAGTGGTTCGTAGGTTCATCCAAAATCAAAAGATCCGGACGGTTGATCAAAATAATCGCCAAAGACAACCTTTTTTTCTGTCCACCCGAAAGATTTTTTACCTTCAACTTAAAATCTTCCAGCTTCAATTTAAACAAAATCTGCTTGAATTGCGTCTCAAAATCCCACGCGTTAAATTGATCCATCCGGTCAAACGCTTTTTGGTAAGCCTCCTCATCCTCAGGGTTTTCCAGGGCTTTTTCATACTCGTGAATTACCCTTAATGTCTCATTGTCGCTTGCGAAAATGCTCTCCTCAATTGTCAATTCGTCCTGCAAATTATTGTCCTGAGAAAGAAACGCCATCTTGATGTCCTTCCGAACCACAACCTGACCTGTATCGCTCTCATCTTCGCCATTAATAATTCGCATAATCGACGTCTTCCCCGAACCATTTTTTGCAATAAAAGCAATTTTCTGGTCCTTGTTGATTCCAAAAGAAATGTCCTTGAAAAGCGTTCTTTCGCCAAAGGATTTTGAGATATTTTCTACAGATAAGTAATTCACGTAGTGGAGTTATGAGTTATAAATTATGAGTTATGAACTGCTTGACCATAACTTTCGTGCAAAAGTAACGTTTTTACGCCATTATGTAAACTTTGATTTTGGACTTTACAACTTTGCAATTTTGCAACTTCTTCCCTATTTTTACTCTTCAAAAATATACTTGTGGCAAAAAAAACACATCAGCAATCGGCTTTAAATGAAAAAGAAGGAATTGACCCGCCGGAAATCGTGGGAAAAAATTCGGTGGCCAAAATTATTGGTTCTCGAAAGAACCAACCTTCTGCAGATGAGTTAATTGCAGGTATTTTAGCCGGTAACAAAACGGCGTTGTCTCGTGCGATTACGTTGGTGGAAAGCACTAATATTCAGCATTTGGAAAAAGCCGAAAAAATTATAAAAGCCTGTTTGCCTCATGCCGATCATTCGATTAGAATTGGGATTACTGGCGTTCCTGGAGTTGGAAAAAGCACTTTTATCGAAACTTTCGGAAAACATTTAACTCAAAAAGGAAAAAAAGTTGCGGTTTTAGCGGTTGACCCAAGTAGCACTATTTCGCACGGAAGTATTTTAGGCGATAAAACCCGGATGGAAGAATTGGTGAAAGACGAAAACGCTTACATCCGTCCGTCGGCATCTGGGGAAACTTTAGGTGGCGTGGCAAGAAAAACCCGCGAGACAATTATTTTGTGCGAAGCTTGTGGATTTGACACGATTATCATCGAAACCGTTGGCGTGGGACAAAGTGAAACCACGGTTCAAAGTATGGTTGATTTTTTTCTTTTACTCAAAATTTCGGGAGCTGGCGATGAATTACAAGGCATCAAACGCGGCATTATGGAAATGGCAGATGCGATTGTGATTAATAAAACCGACGGAGACAATATCAAAAAAGCAAAATTAGCCAAAACCGAATTTAATCGGGCTTTGCATCTTTTTCCGGCAAAAAACTCGGGATGGCAACCTAAAGTGGTTACGGCAAGTTCATTAACTAAAGACGGAATTGACGAGGTAGAACAACTAATTTTCGAATATATTTCCCTCACAAAATCAAATGGTTATTTCGCTCAAAAACGACAAGAACAAAATCAATTTTGGTTATTGGAAACGATTAACGAGCAATTAAAAAATAACTTTTTCAATCATCCGGAAATTAAAAATTTGTTAGAAGCCAATCTAAAAGCCGTTCAAGAAAATAAAATTTCTCCGTTCGTTGCTGCCGCAGCATTACTTCAAAAATATTTCGAGAAATAAATTTATTCCGTCGCCGATTTTTCTTCTGCTAAACGCTCTTGTTCGATTTTTTCGGCGAGACGTTTTTCGATAATTGGTGTGATTAATGTTTTTCTTGGTTTTATTTTTACAAAAGGAAATAGCTCTAAATCTTGCGCCATTCTATCATTTTTGTTTGGATATTTATTCGTTCCTAACAAAATTTCTTTCCCGGAATCAAATAAATCTTGTTCTTTTTTAGCGCTTTCCTGAATTTTTTTCTGAATATTTCCTTCAATCAATTGCGTGATAAAACCGTCATTCGATTCGATTTCTTTAAACAATACCAAAGCTTTTTCCGCCAATTGTTGCGTTAAATTTTCGATGTAATAGCTTCCGTCGGCTGGATTTGAAACCTTGTCAAAATAACTTTCGCTTTTAAGTATCAACAACTGATTGCGTGAAATTCTGTCTCCAAATTCATTGTCTTTGTGGTACAAAACATCATACGCTAAATTACTCACGGCGTTTGCACCACCCAAAATTGCACTCATACATTCGGTTGTGGTGCGAAGCATGTTTACATTATAATCGTACAAAGTTTTATTCCTTTTCGTAGGCGTTGCCAAAATATAGCAAGGCAAATGATGGTCAAATTCTTGAGCGATTAATTCAAAAAGTTGTTTGATTGCCCGAATTTTAGCCATTTCGAAAAAATAATTGGAACCCACTGCGACTTCTAAAACTATTGGTTTTGAGATGGTTGCCACTTTATTAAAATATTCGGTAACGTGGGCTAAAATGTACGCAATTTGCTGTACCATATTCGCTCCGGCGTTTTGGTAAAGCGTTCCATCAACGTTTAAAAAAGAAATATTTTGGCAAGAAACGGCAATGGTATTCAAGGCATCAAAATCAGGATTGAGGTTTTGAAACCAATTTCCTTCTTTGGCTAATTGATTGATTGGATCGAGTTGAACAAAAAATCGTGCGGTTTTATTTTGAGCAATTGCATTTATTTTTTGCACAAAATCTACCGATAGAAATTGCAATTTAAAAAATACCGAAACATTTTCTAAAGGTAATTTTTCGAGCAGTTTGTGAATGTCGAGATTTTCATCGGTGATGGTAAACCGAAGACTTTCGGCACCGCGGTTGAGGGTTTCAATGGCTCGTGAAACAGATTTTTCAAGGTCGAAAACAAAAATGTTTTGCGTAATTTTAAAAGCATCAGAATTTGTGGCAATGTTTTGCGGGTTTTCAAATTCGTCTTTGTGGTAAAATGGTTTTACTTTGATGCCTTCCGGGCTTTCCCAAACCAAGGTTTCGTTATAATCTGCTCCTTTTAATTCGTACTGAATTTGTTGTTTCCATTGTTTGGAAGAAACCGGATTAAATTCGTTAAAAAGTTGGTTTTCCATTTTTGTTACGTTTTTGTTTTACTGGCGATTAAAAAAATGCCTGATGTTTTTCTTTAGCCCCGATTGAGGCGATAGCGCTGTAGCGAAGCGGAGGCCTAAAGCCGAAAGCGGGAACCCAAATTTAAAAAAATGCCTGTCCCGATGCTTCGGGATGGCTCCTAAAAAATAATTTTAAAGCGTTTTGCTCTCTTCGTCTGGCGGCAAATCTTCGTCGAATTCGATGATGTAAATGTCTTCGCTGTCGCGCTTCATGTAATATTTTTCTCGAGCATATTTCTCGATTTGGTCAGGGTTTTTGAGCAATTTTATTTTTTGCTGGTCGCTTTTAATCTCGTCTTGATAATATTTTTTATTGTCTTCGAGTTCCTTTAATTCTTTATTGAGAATTTTTTGGTCCACGAACGAATAATTGTCCAAAAAAATCATCCAAACCACAAAAAAAACCGTCACGAGCATGTATCGATTAGAGATAATTTTGAGCCAAGAAGTTTTTTTTTCGGGCGATTTTTTGAACAATTTTTTCATGGCGAAGAGGATTTACAAAATGCGTTGGTTGATCACGGCGCGAACCACATCAATGGCAACCGTGTTGTATTTATCGTTAGGAATCACAATGTCTGCAAAGGCTTTTGTGGGTTCGATAAATTGCTCGTGCATGGGTTTTAGCGTGTTTTGGTAACGGTTTAAAACTTCTTGCATGTCACGACCACGTTCGGCAATGTCACGTTTTAAACGGCGAATGAGGCGTTCGTCCGAATCTGCTTGAACGTAAATTTTAATGTCAAACATTTCGCGAAGTTCCGGATTTGCCAAAATCAAAATGCCTTCCACAATCATCACTTTTCGTGGATGTGTCAAAACCGTATCGTCAGTTCTGTTGTGAGTTACGAAAGAATAAACCGGCTGATCAATGGTTTTTCCGGCTTTTAAATCTTTAAGATGTTGTGCCAAAAGTTCAAAATCTATAGCCCGAGGATGGTCAAAATTAATCAAAGCGCGTTCGTCAAAAGACAAATTGTGGTTTTCGCGGTAATAAGAGTCTTGCGAAATAATCCCGACTTCAGTTTGCGGAAGTTCGTTCATAATTTGCTGAACCACAGTTGTTTTTCCACTTCCGGTACCTCCGGCAATTCCAATAATGAGCATAAAGTTGTGTTATAAAAAATTCTTTTGGCAAAAATAGAAATTTTTCCGGGAGCGCTTTTCGTTTTTTTAGTGAAAGTCGCACGTAAGCCAAAATTATTTTTTTTTCGACCAATTGTTTTGCATCTCTTGATAGGATTTTTTCGAAATTGTCGATTTGCGTTTGCTTCTCGATTTTCCTTTTTTTCGCCTTGCATTGATGTTATTTACCAAAGAATTTTTTACGCCTAATTTGTTCTTTTTGCTTCGTTTTTTAGCTTTTTTGACCGTTTTCGCCATGATTTTCAAGAATTTATTGACTTAAATTTACGAAAACAGTTTTGCAACAAATTGAATTTTACCAAGAAATTATCATTTTGGGCGTGCCCCTTCGGGTCGGGCTTTCACCACTCGCTGTTTTTTCGGCTCCACTTCGTTCCACCAAAAAAACGAGCTCAAACAAAGGCTCAATCCCTCACGCGAGAAAAAAAATTCCAATACAAAAAATTGCTTCGCCTGTTCGCTAATCGCTCGAGTCCAAATTCCAACCATTGGGGAAAATTCCAAAAAAAAAAAAATCCAAATTCCAAAAAGAAATTCGTGCATTCGTGGCGAATTGTTGCAGAAATTCCAAACATCTTTAGGCTTTGCGCCTTTGCGAGAACCATTGCGACATTGCGGTTAAAAACTCCCAACTACAAAAAAACCACCTTCTTCGGATTTTTTTCCACAAACGAATTAATCAATTGCATCAAATAATGATTGCTTTTTTGCATCGCTACATAATCCTTTAGCTCGGAAATATCTTGAAAACCAATTTCGTTAGGAATGTAACCCATACCGTAAAAATGCCCTTTTTCAACCCAAATACAACTGCGTTCGTCTTGCGTTCTTCCTTTGTCAAAAACCGCAAAACTTACTTTATGTTCTTCCAGCGAAGCAACAGCATCAGTCACTTTTTGGTTGTGTTCTTCAAGTTCGGGTAGATTTTCGGAGTCAAATCTTTTAAACAAAGAATCATTGGCAATTCCAAATTGGCAAAACCTATAATCGAGATTAAAATCCTGCATTAACTTCGATAATTGGTTCACAGATTCTTGCAGCGAATAAAAATTCTGCAACACATTCGGTTGGTTTTTAGCTAATTTTCCGACCGCGAGATATTGGTAACCATTTCTGGCTTCGTATTGAAAAAGACCAAAATTGGCTTCGTACTTTTTTAACGCCCGATTGTGAATGGGCCACAATTTTTTAATTTCGCAACATTCCAGCACCAACGCCATCAACTCCGAACCACAAACTTCAAAGGAAATTCCGTAAATGTCGCGCAAGAAATTTTGTCGTTGCGATGTAATTTTATGACCGCCAAAATGTTGGGCTACGCGTTTTTTTAAATTATTGGCTTTGCCCACATAAACCACGTTTTTTTCTTTGCTATAAAAATAATAAACGCCAGGTTTTTCCGGTAAATTTTCGAAATCTTCGGGCGGTAAATTAGGCGGTAAACGTTGATCCTGAGACGTTTTTTTAATCATTTTTGCAATCACGCCATCGTCGTCACATGCTAATAATTGGCACAACAAAATAGCCGTTGCATCAGCATCTCCCCCAGCCCGATGACGATTTTGCAAATCAATAGAAAGCGATTGGCAAAGGTTTCCTAAACTGTATGACGGAAATCCGGGTTTTATTTTTCGAGCTGCTCGAACGGTACATAATTTGTGTTTTGCGGTCCAATTAAATCCGGAATTTTGCAATTCGTGTCGCACAAACGTATGGTCGAAGTTAACATTATGAGCCACAAAAACACGATTCTCCAGCATAGAAAAAACTTTTTCGGCTACGTCGTCAAAAATTGGCGCATCGCGAACCATTTCGTTGTTAATTCCGGTTAAGGCAAAAATGGGCAACGGAATTTCTTTTTGCGGATTTATCAAAGTTTCAAATCGTTCCAAAACTGTAATTCCGTCGTGAATAATTATGGCAATTTCGGTGATTCGGCTTCCGCTTGCGTTTCCGCCTGTGGTCTCAATATCTACGATGGCATATTCTGTCCGTTTCATTCTATTCCTTCCTTTTTTGTCAAAAAATGCTGATTGCCACAAAGATAATACGAGAAACGAATCTCTAAAAATGAGAAATGTTAATTAACCGAATTATTTTTGATAAAAACTTTAAACCGCTTTTTCGAGTGTAAAAATGGTAATCTCCGGACGAACATTAAACCTTATTTGAAACGAATGTCCAACCGCACGGTTAATGTAAAGCATTCTGCCATCTTGCAAATCAATTTCGCCCTGAGAATATTTTTTATTTTTTACAGGTAAAATTGGTGCCGATAAAAACGGCGGTTTGCATTGTCCTCCATGCGTATGTCCGGCAAGAATCCAACCTTGATAACCATTCCAAACATCTAAATCGCAAACATCGGGATTGTGGCAAAGCACCAAATTAGCTTTGTCATGGTTTAAATTATTCATCACTTTTTCCGGATTAAAATTCAAACCCCAAAAATCATCAAATCCTATAATGTTGAGACCGGAAACTTCCACTTCGTCATTTCGCAACATGTGAATACCAGCTTCGTTTAGTTGAGCCGTAATTTTATCGGCAACATCTTGTTCCGCCCAATTCTTTCCATAATCGTGATTTCCGAGAATGCCAAGAGTTGCGACCGTACCTTTTACAGTATGTTCCAAAACTTTATCCAATTGCGAAAATTGCTCTTCATCTTCATAACTTACATAATCGCCAGTGTAAACTACAAAATCAGGATTGAGTTTTTGTGCTTTTTGGAAAGATTCTATGATGTAACTGTAGTCAAATCTATTACCGATGTGAACATCACTAATTTGCATCAAAGTTTTACCAACCAAATGATTTGGCAAGTTAGCAATAGGCATTTTTTTGTGTACAAATTCTAGCCAAAAAGGTTCAATTTGCCAGGTATAAAAACCTGTAAAAATCCCTAAACCAACGGCTCCCCAAAATGTTCGTTTTATAAATTTTCGTCTGTTCATTATTGTAAATTGGCTTCGAAATAAAACTTCAAAGGTAACGAGAGTTTTAAATGTTTAGTATCGAAAAGTACTTCTTTTGAGGAAATTTTGCGAAAGCGAAAAAAAAAAGAAAAAAAAATTTACTCCAGAAACCGCACAAAAAAACCCGCAAATAAATTTGCGGGTCTTCTGAGTAACAATTTAAAAAAGTCGGGGTGGCAGGATTCGAACCTGCGACCTCCTGGTCCCAAACCAGGCGCGATGACCGGGCTACGCTACACCCCGAATTTGTGAGTGCAAATATACTTCTATTTTTATTATGTGCAAATTTTTTTTCGGAAATAACCATAGGCTATTTTTTTATAGTTAAAACTAATTTATTCGGCTTTACTTTCAAGTTAGAAAACCTTATTTTTGCTTACTTTTTAAAACAAACTTTACTATGTCTGATACGATTGAAAAAATAAAATGCCTGATCATTGGTTCGGGTCCTGCGGGATATTCTGCTGCAATTTATGCCGCAAGAGCTGATATGAAACCTATCATGTACACCGGAATGGAACCTGGAGGACAATTGACTACTACTACAGAAGTTGACAATTTCCCAGGTTATCCTGAAGGAATCGATGGTCCGACGATGATGCTTCAGTTACAGCAACAAGCGGAACGTTTTGGTACCGAAGTGAGAATTGGTATGGCAACTGCTGTAGAATTTTCTAAAGAAAAGGGTGGATTTCACAAAGTAATCATTGATGGAAATAAAGAAATTCACGCACAAACAGTAATCGTTTCTACAGGAGCGACAGCAAAATATTTAGGATTGCCAAGTGAACAAAAATTGCGTGGTGGCGGTGTTTCGGCATGTGCAGTTTGCGACGGATTTTTTTACAAAGGTCAAGATGTAGCTATTGTTGGTGCCGGAGATACGGCTGCTGAAGAAGCAACTTATTTGGCAAATATTTGCAAAAGCGTGACAATGCTGGTAAGAAAAGATGCGATGAGAGCTTCGAAAGCCATGCAACATAGAGTGGAAAATACACCAAATTTAAAAGTTTTATTCAACACCGAAGTTGATGAAGTTTTAGGAGATCAAGTGGTTGAAGGCTTGCGAATGGTGAATAATGTTACGGGTGAAAAGGAAGAAATTGCAATCACCGGACTTTTTATTGCCATTGGTCATAAACCTAACACCGATATTTTTAAAGGTCAATTAGACATGGACGAAACCGGTTATTTGATTACCGCGGGGAAATCTACCAAGACTAATTTACCGGGTGTTTTTGCAGCTGGAGATGTTCAGGATAAAGAATACCGTCAAGCCATTACTGCGGCTGGAACAGGATGTATGGCGGCTTTAGATGCGGAGCGATACTTAGCAACTTTGGAGTAAATTTTTAAAAAAAATTAATTAAAGTTTGCTGAAAGATTTTTAGCGACTTTGGAGTAATTTATTCAAAATATTTAAATTAGTGAATTTGTGGCGAAGTTTTTAACCACGAATTCACTAATTTTTTGAATTAAAACTGTTAAAAATCATTGAAATCTGAGTGGCAAGTTTCTAGCCGCTGATTCGCTGATTTTTTTATAATTAAAAATCATTGAAGTCTGAGTTGAAATTTGCCAAACAAGCCTGCCGCAATTTTTAGGGCCTCTTTGCATCAACTTTAAGTATTCACGTCCAAATCCTCAATATAATCCCGATACTCATAAAAAAACCGTTCAAAAGCATCCATATTTTCGTAGAAAAAATCGAAAATTTCTGGCCAAGTGTTGCGGTTCATTAAGCTGATTCCGGTTTTTTCAACCCACACTTTGCTGATGACTTTTCCGGTTTCTAAGTGAAAATTTCGCTCGAAAATTGCATCGGGAAGAAATTCATCTAACAAAATCTGCTTCAGGGACTCTAATTTCTCGAAGTAGATTTTTCTTTTGTTTTGGTCTTTCGGTTCAATGTCAATCATCACTTGCGCTTTTTTATTATCGACATAAAACTTAAAGGAAAAATCCTTGATTTTCGTATCGTACAAAAGCCATTTTCGTGGATATTCTTCGGCAAATTGTATCCAGAATTCTTTTTTGATGATTTGTGCTTCGGCTTTGCTGTACATGATTTTATGAATTTTATTTGGTATCTTTAAGTTACAAAAAATACCAAAATGAAATATTCTGAGTTTGTAAAATTTCTCCCAAAAATAATAAATCTATCCTTACCCGGTTTTGAAGCCCACGCCAAAATGGCTCCTCTGGACCGAATTGCCACTCTCAAACAGCCGATTTTTCCAGAAAACTCTAAAAAAGCAGCAGTGATGATGCTTTTTTATCCCAAAAATAATGACGTTTTTTTAGCTTTAATTTTACGCAATTCATACAAAGGCGTGCATTCGTCCCAAATTGCGTTTCCCGGCGGAAAAGTGGAAGTTTCGGATGCTGATTTAAAACAAACGGCTTTGCGGGAAACTTTTGAAGAAATTGGTATTGACAATAATTCCATTGAGGTGATTCGTCAATTTTCGGAAATATTTATTCCGCCAAGTAATTTTGTGGTAACACCTTTTTTGGGTTTGTCACATTCCGAAATTATTTTTAATCCAAGCGAACGTGAAGTTGCCGGCATGATTGAAGTTTCTATTGATGAAATTTTAGATGATGCGAATGTTTCCGCAGTATCACTAACCACTTCTTACGCCGAAAATTGGGAAGTTCCCGCTTTTAAATTTGGCGAATTTGTGGTTTGGGGTGCGACCGCCATGATGCTCAACGAACTTAAAGAAGTCATAAAAACTGCGTTAAAATAAGGTTGATTTCGTAAATTTGCCGTTCTAAAATTTAAAATAAAACATGGGATTGTTTAAAAGAAATCCTTTCGGACATATACTTTTCTTAAAAAAATGGCTCATCAGGTTTTTCGGAATGCTCACGCACAGAAGATACCGTGGCTTTAACGAACTCCAAATCGAAGGTTCGGAAATTATCAGAAATTTACCCGAAAAAAACGTACTTTTTATTTCTAACCACCAAACGTATTTTGCGGATGTTGTGGCTATGTTTCATGTTTTTAACGCAGCATTAAAAGGCAGAGAAGATAGTATCAAAAACATTGGTTACATCTGGAATCCCAAATTAAATATTTATTACGTTGCCGCAAAAGAAACCATGAAAGAAGGTTTGCTACCGCGAATTCTCTCTTATGCAGGAGCTATAACTGTTGAAAGAACTTGGCGTTCCAAAGGAAAAGATGTGCAACGCGAAGTAAATTTAAACGATACCGAAAACATAAAAATTGCGCTCGAAGACGGTTGGGTAATTACTTTTCCACAAGGGACAACACGTTCGTTTAAACCTGTGAGAAAAGGAACGGCTCATATCATTAAGCAACACAAACCGATTGTGGTTCCCATTGTAATCGATGGTTTCCGAAGATCGTTTGATAGAAAAGGACTTCGGTTAAAGAAAAAAGGAATTCTCCAATCGTTTATCATTAAAGAACCTTTGCAAATTGATTACGAAAATAATTCTGTTGAAGAAATCGTGGAAATGGTAGAATTTGCCATTGAGCAACATTCCTCGTTTCTAAAAGTGTTGCCGCCGGAAATGCAGGAAGAAGTTTTAAAAACCGAAGAAGAACTCAACAAAAAACGCCGTTGGGAATACTAATAAAAAAATCCGCAGTTGCGGATTTTCTTTTTTATAACTCAATTTTTTTAAGCTCTTGATAATTTTTATACAATTTACGTAGTAAAAATCCGTAAACCAGTCGGTAAAATAACCAAAACAGTCCAAACATTGCGGCAAACATGACTAAAAATAAAACCGCAGTCACGATCCAAATAAGCGTTGAATTATCGTGTTGAGAAATTTGGTTAAACGTTTCAATCATTTTCGGGTCATACAAACAACTACAAACCAGCACTAACGCAAAAATAAAAACAAACATCGTCAGGTTGTAGTAAATGTAATATTGCACCGTTTTGCGCGATTTTAAAATACTTTGCATCAAATTTTTAGCCGAATCCGTTACCGAAATCGCTCTAAAATTTTTGTAGAAAAAATAAATAAAACCAATTACAACCGCGTAATTCATGTACGTCAAAACGTTCATAACAGTAAGAATATGCATCATTTCTAACCGCTGAACATAGTTTTCGTCCGAAACCACAAGTCCTAAAACAGTTAAAATCACAAACTCAATCATGCTAATGACCAAAATCCACTTCACCACAGACGACGAACTTTTGTGGATCATTTTATAAATGTCCAACTCCGAAATTTGGCGAAAACTACTCTCGCTACGTTTCCAGTCCTTCTTTAATAAATCTAACTCTTCCATATTTCATTGCCCTTACGGGTTCAATATTTTTTTTAATTTTCCCTTAATCCTGTTCATTTTCACTCGAGCATTCACTTCGCTAATCCCCAAAGTTTCCGCAATTTCCTCATAATCCTTATCTTCCAAGTACATAAAAACCAGCGCTTTTTCAATGTCATTTAATTGATAAACAGCCTTGTACAACAATTTAATTTGTTCCTCCTCCTCATAATCATACTCTTCCTGCTTCACAAAATGTTTCGCCGTGTCAAACTCCATCGTGCTAACCGTTCGCGTACTTTTTCGATACAACGTAATCGCCGTATTCAACGCCACACGATAAGCCCAAGTCGAAAATTTTGCATCACCACGAAACTTCGGAAAAGCCTTCCACAACTGAATTGTAATCTCCTGAAACAGATCATTATGGGCGTCTTCCCCCGAAGTATAAAGTCGGCAAATCTTATGGATAATATTCTGATTATCCTTCAATTGCTTCACAAAAGACTGTTCTAAACTCTGTTCCATTACCACATTAGTTAACCAATTTTTCAAAACGTTACAAATTACATCAAAATTTTTTTCAGAAGCCAATCGCTTAGACATTTTTTTATCCCGAAGCTTCGGGACATTTTCCCGCTTTCCGCTTCAATCTTTTTATCAATTACCTTGGTTTTCAACCCAAGGCAATCGACAAAAAGGATTTGCGCTTCAATCGGGGCTATTAAGCAATCTTTTGGCTTTTTTTTAAACGCCAGTCACCAAACTTTGTCGAAAAAACTTTTGTACATTGCATCTACAAAACACAAAACTAAAAGACTTTTATGAATTTATATGCCTTATATGGTAATCAAGAAAATAAATATACTTGTCGATTTTTTTTTGACAAGATATTTTTTACCATAATAAAACCTATATGCTTAATAAGAATCAAACTTAATGTTTAAAAATCCACACGAATGCTAGAAATTTTTGAATCATTCAATTTTAAATCATTAAATCTTTCAATCCAAAAACAAATGAACATCCCTAACAGTAAACTCCCAAGAATTATCATCATCGGTGGCGGCTTCGCCGGAATTGCTTTAGCAAAAAAATTAAAACGCCAACCCGCTCAAGTTGTACTGTTAGACAAACACAATTATCACACATTTCAACCGCTTTTGTACCAAGTAGCAACTGGTGGTTTAGAAGCAGGTTCCATCGCATATCCCATAAGAAAAGTAATTCACCACCACAAAAATTTTTATTTCCGTTTGTGTCACGTCAATGAAATCGACACACAGAATAAGAAAATAATCGCCGATATTGGCGAACTCACGTACGATTATCTCGTGATTGCCACAGGTTCTAAAACCAATTATTTTGGCAACAAAGAAATCGAACGAAACAGCATTGCCATGAAAACCATTCCGCAATCGCTCAACATTCGCAGTTTAATTCTCGAAAATTTCGAACAAGCAACACTTTGTACAGATGAACATGAAAGAAACGCACTCATCAATTTTGTGTTAGTTGGTGGCGGACCAACGGGAGTCGAGCTTGCCGGAGCTTTAGCTGAGATGAAAAATGCCATTCTCCAAAAAGATTATCCTGATCTCGACATCAGCAAAATGCAAATCAACCTCATTCAAAGTGGCGATAGAATCCTCAACACCATGAGCGAAAAATCGTCAGCTGCTGCCGAAAAATATTTAATTAATTTAGGCATAAACGTTCTCAAAAACGTACGAGTTACCAGTTATGACGGTCGAAATATTACTACCAACACTTCTCTTTCGCTCGAAACCGCCACATTAATTTGGACAGCCGGAGTTCAAGGAGCAACCGTTAATGGATTGCCAGCTTCTGCCTTAATCGAAAAAGTGGAACGCATCAAAGTCAATCATTTCAACCAAGTTTTAGGCTTCGAAAATATTTTTGCCTTGGGCGATATTGCTTCCATGACCACCGAAGATTTTCCGCAAGGTCATCCGCAAATGGCGCAACCTGCCATTCAGCAAGGAAAACATTTAGGCGAAAATTTAGAAAGATTATTAAAAAACCAAGCCATGAAACCTTTCACTTACAATGACAAAGGTTCGATGGCAACAATTGGCAGAAACAAAGCCGTTGTCGATTTGCCTAAATACCATTTTCATGGTGTTTTTGCCTGGTTTGTCTGGATGTTTGTACACCTTTTTTCGTTAATTGGATTCAAGAACAAAGCCGTTGTGTTCCTCAATTGGCTATACAATTACATTCGTTTCGATCGCGAAGGAAGATTGATTATTCGTCCGTACAAAAAGAAAAATTTTACCAGTTTTACTTTTGATGAGATTTGATTAACATGTTATAGATTAGACATTAGGCAGAAGTTTATAATTAAAAGACTTTTGCCTTTTGCCTATTCAACTCTTTCTTTTCCTTTATAATACCCCATCATCAATCCTACAAATTTGTTATAACTTTCTAATCCGTCTTTTTGCTGATTGGCTTTTAAAAATTTATCGTAAAAAAAGTGAAAAAAGGTATCAATCGGCGTTTGGTAATTATCCCAAAAATCGCGTGTTTCCTGAAAGTTTTTTAAAATTCCCGGATTGATTAGTGGCAAAAATTCTTCACTTTTTCCTTCTCCAAATCGTTCCAAATTTGCCAAACAATACTTTAAAGCATACGAATAACCTGAGTATCGAAAGTAAATATTTTCGTTTTCAATCGAAGCCAAAAAGCCTATAAAATTCGCCTCACTTTCTGAAGCATAACCCAATTGATGCGCCATTTCGTGAGTAGAAGTAGTGGGGAAATTATATTTTGGAATTTTATAATTCACCTGAGCTTCATTGGTAAAAGGATTCAAATAACCGCCAAAACCCATATAAGTCAACGGTAAACTCACCAGAGAATTTTTCACGCTCGGAATTTTATATTTAAAGTAAGAATATTGTTGCGATAAATTTTTATAACCACTAATCGATTGCTCATAAATCATTTTTTCCGTAATAGGATTTTCGATCTTTTGCAAACTATCGGTTGTAATTTTTAAGTGAATTTCATTGGTTTTGTCGATCAATTTTTTGGTAAAAGCCATTAATTCTGCTTCGGTGTATTCTTTGTCTAATTGCATTTTTTCAAACAATGGCAATCGGTAATAATTCATTCCCCAGAGCAAATGAAACAAAAAATATATAACTGAAATACAACTTGTTAACTTCAAAAAAAATGATTTCCAATATAATTTCCAAGCGGTTTTACTGAAAATATTTTTTCTGTTTTTAAAAATGTATTTTATTGCTAAAACAATTAAAATCAGGTAAATAACATCGCCAATTGAAAAAGGAATTTTGCCAAAAAAAGTGCGGGAAATTTTTGAAATCCACAAATAAATTCCGTTGCTGTAATAAGTTTCAATTGCTTCGGGAAACTGTGCTAAAACTTTCACCAAAATTATTTGAATGACTAAAAAAATCGGTAAAATGTATTTGCGTTGCATTGTTTTTGAGATAAAGAATAAATACTATCTGCTCAATCGTCTTGTATTTTGTAACTTTGTATGGCAAAATTTAGCAAGATGAAAAAACTGGACGTTCCTTCAAAAGTAGTGCTCTTTTGTGATGGAAGCAAATGTGGAAAGGAAAACAAACAAAACCGGAAAATTTTTAAATCTATTTTGAAAGAAACCGGTATGAAAAAAGAAATTATGCTCCAAAAAATGTATTGTACGGACAATTGTAAATGTGCTCCTGTTATTGCTTTGCAGCCACAGAATCTGTGGTTTGGAGAAGTTTCTGAACGAAATATTGAAAAAATTTTTAGCGAATATTTAATAGAAAACCATCATAAAGAATGAATCAAGAAATAAGAAACCTTGAGCCAAAACAACTTTGGAATAAATTTGCCGATTTAAATGCGGTTCCTCGTCCTTCAAAAAAAGAGGAAAGAGTGATTGCATTTATGAAAGATTTCGGGAAAAACCTTGGATTAGAAACCATTGAAGATGAAGTCGGTAACGTAATCATCAAAAAACCAGCAACTTCCGGAATGGAAAACCGCAAAACCATCGTGATGCAATCGCATTTGGATATGGTTCATCAAAAAAATAATGACACAATTTTCGACTTTGACAAACAAGGAATTGAGATGTTTGTTGATGGCGATTGGGTTCGTGCAAAAGGAACTACTCTTGGTGCCGATAACGGTCTCGGTGTTGCGACGATCATGGCTATTTTGGAGTCGAAAGACATTCCGCATCCCGCAATTGAAGCACTATTTACGATTGACGAAGAAACCGGAATGACAGGTGCAATGGGATTAAAAGGCGGTTTGCTTTCGGGCGAAATTTTACTAAATCTCGATACCGAAGAAGACGACGAAATTGACATCGGTTGTGCCGGAGGCGTTGATGTTACGGCAACTGCGGAATACGACGAAGAAGAAACGCCAGAAGGTTCGGTTGGTTACCAAATTACCGTAAAAGGTTTAAACGGTGGACATTCAGGGATGGATATCGACAAAGGCTTGGGTAACGCAAACAAAATCATGAACCGACTTTTATTTGACGGTTTTGATAATTTTGGATTGCAAATATCTGAAATTCAAGGCGGCAGTTTACGCAATGCAATTCCTCGAGAAAGCGTGGCGAAAGTAATTATTGCTGAAGTTTACGACGAAGCATTTGTTTTTGACATGCAAGAAATTGTAAATGAAATCAAAACTGAATTCAAAACCACAGAACCAAAACTTGAAATTACCTTCGAAAAATTAAGCGAAGCTCCTAAAAAAGTGATGCCAACTGCAGCGCAATTTTATTTTGTAAGAGCAATGTACACGGCTCATAACGGTGTTTACCGCGTGAGTCCGGATTTTGCCGATTTGGTAGAAACTTCTAATAATATCGCAAAAGTAACCGTAGGTTCTGGAAAATTGTCGGTACAATGTTTAACGCGTTCGTCAGTTGAAAGTTCAAAATTTGATTTGGCAAATTCACTTCGTTCAGCGTTTGAATTGATGGGTTGCGAAGTGGAATTTTCAGGATCTTATCCTGGTTGGACACCAAATGCAAACTCGGAAATTCTTGAGGTTTTAAAAGATATTTATCAAAAGCAAAACAATTCAACGCCAAATGTTGTGGCTTGTCATGCAGGTTTAGAGTGCGGAATTTTAGGAACCAATTATCCGGAAATGGACATGATTTCTTTTGGACCAACCATCAAAGGAGCTCATAGTCCGGATGAAAGAGCGAGCATTTCTTCGGCACAAAAATATTGGAAATTCGTGTTGGAAATCCTCGAAAATATTCCTTCAAAAAATTAATAAATGTTTCATTGCCACAGCGAATTTATTTTTTCTGTGGCATTTTTTTTCAAAATCTTCCCAAAATGAATTCAAAAGAACAAAAACTCGAAGCCTTTGGCAGATTGCTTGATATTATGGATGATTTGCGCGAGAAATGTCCGTGGGACAAAAAGCAGACTTTGCAGTCTTTGCGCCATCTCACCATTGAAGAAACCTATGAATTAGGCGATGCCATTTTGGATAATAATTTGCAAGAAATCAAAAAAGAATTAGGCGATATTTTGTTGCATATTGTTTTTTATGCCAAAATCGGAAGCGAAACCGAAAGCTTTGATATTGCTGACGTTTGTAACGAAATTTGCGAAAAACTTATTCACCGTCATCCGCATATTTATGGTGATGTAGAAGTGAAAGATGAGGAAGAAGTGAAGCAAAATTGGGAAAAATTAAAATTAAAAGAAGGAAAAAAATCAGTTTTAGAAGGCGTTCCGCAAAGTCTTCCGGCTTTGGTAAAAGCTTCCCGAATTCAGGATAAGGTAAAAGGCGTGGGATTTGATTGGGAAGAACCAGAGCAAGTTTGGGAAAAAGTGGAAGAAGAATTAGCGGAATTTAAGGTGGAAATTGAAAACGCCAATCAGGATAAAATTGAATCGGAATTTGGCGATGTGCTTTTTTCTTTAATCAATTATGCCCGTTTTTTAAAGATAAATCCTGAAGACGCGCTCGAAAGAACCAATAAAAAATTCATCAAAAGATTTCAATATTTGGAACAAAAAGCGAGTCAATCCGGTAAACAATTAAGCGAAATGACGCTTGCCGAAATGGATGTTTATTGGAACGAAGCTAAAAAATTGTAATAAAAAAAAGGTCTTACTATCTGAGACCTTTTTTTATAAATAATCGATTTTCTTAATTAAACTACCGTACCGTTTTTTTCATCAAAACAGCATTGTCACTAAATTTAACCAAATCAATTTTGGGTTCTCCAAAAATTTGCAATTCAGATTTCCCAGAAGCATTAATCGTGGCATTGGTATTCACAAAAATGTTGCCTGAAGCATAACTTTCTGAAGTGATATCAGCGGTTTGAGCGGTAAGATTTTTTCCTGTAAAATTAGCGTTGTTGTCTAAACGAAGTTTTAAATCTACCGCGTCACCTTCAATGTTGGCAGTTGATTTTTGGTACATATCAAACTTAAGCGTTTGTGCGGAAATTAGGGCTTTCATGCTACTATTCTTGCTCAACTCAACAG
This sequence comes from Bacteroidota bacterium, assembly GCA_023387965.1. Lineage (GTDB taxonomy): Bacteria > Bacteroidota > Bacteroidia > Flavobacteriales > Flavobacteriaceae > Flavobacterium. The sequence goes on from JAEWHE010000042.1 coordinate 103,612, forward strand.
CGGCAATTTCGGCTTTGGCATTAAGTTCCAGCTTGGATTTATCATTTGCAAAAACGGTAAACAATCTCGATTTTACGTTGAGAAAAAGTTTGACATAATCGAAAGTTTTAAAGGTAATGTTGTCCAAATTTAGTTCGGACAAAGCACTAACCGTTACCTCATCTTTTGCTGTAATCAACTTCAAATCATCAGTATAAATTACCTTGATACTCAGTTTTTTAAAGCTTGTAGCTTTTTTATTGGTTGAAAGATGAAGCGTTCCCGCGGTAACTTCTGCCACAATAATTTCGTGTAAATTATCATCAGCTTCAATTTCTAAAGCTGGCGTAGTTCCTTTTTCCAGAAAAATTTCGAAGTTGTCTGTAACCTGAATATTCTCGAACGACTGTACTTCCTTCGGCTCGATGGTTACGGTCTTAGTCCCTTTAATTTTTTCTTTGTTTTGAGCAATTGCGAGGGTTGAGATAAAAAATACGGTAATGAGTAAAAATTTTTTCATTCGGAGACTTGTTTTCACAAATATAAAAAAACGCGGAAACTGAGCGAATTTTACCTTTTGTTTTTATGCAAAAAAAAATCCCGGCTAAAAAACCGGGATAATTTTTATTTCTGCGAAACACTTCCGCCGGAACTTTCCGACTTTTCGATGTTAACTGGTTTTCCGGAAAAATCTACCGAAGCTCCGCTTGAAGCATCAGCTTTTAATTTTTTCAATGCCTGAACATCTATCGAACTTCCGCTTGAAGCAGTTGCCTTAACTTCGTTAGCCACTAAATTTAGCGCATCAATTGAACTTCCGCTTGACGAATCAAAATCAGCATTTAAAGCTTTTCCCGAAATTTCAATGGTACTTCCGCTGCTGCTTTCGGCTCTTAATTTATGAGCTTCCACTTCAGTTTCAATATTACCTCCGCTTGATGTTTCTAATACTAAATCTTCAGAAATAAGCAACGATTTTCCATTAATTTTAGAAGCACTTGTGGATTTTAAATAGGAAACTTCAGGAATTTTTACGTGAACAATCATTGTGGCGTTTCTCAAACTGTTAAACGATGTTGAAATTTCCAAAGTTCCATTCACCACTTTGGTATGGATTTGGTCTTTGATGTTATCGTCAGCTTCTACCACAACTTCTTGTGTTTCGGCTTGTTCAATCATCACTTTAATACCGCTTGAAACATCTACTCCGGTAAATTTTTCAACCGTTCTGGTATCTTTCACAATGTTTCCGCTTCCTTGAATTGATTCTCGACAAGAGTTAAAAAACAGCGCAAACATAATTGCTACTAAAAATTTTAAGAGGTAAACTATAATTCGTGCCATAACTTTATCTTTGAACGGTTACACCTTTTTCTGTGATTTCGAGTCTTTTTATTTTTCCGTCAGCATTTCTGGTTTCTTGAGGAACTTCCGGAGCAACTTCCACTGTAACAGTATCTTGTACTTTAAGTTCTTCTACTTGTAATTCTTCCGGAACTAATGCTTCGCAATTTAAACATTTTACTTGAGAGTCAATCACTTGATAAGTATTATTGTCAGAATCGTACCACAAATCAAAGAAACTATCATCACTGTAATCGAAGTCTTTTACCGAAGCATCCGGTTTGAAATACATTCCGTTTGGCAAATAAAGGTAGATTTTAATTTCTTGATCGCGATATTTGTTAGCCATATCGGTTAAAAGATAATTGTCTAAAATTAATTCGTTTCCGATGATTTGGTAGTTGTATTCAATTTTTTCGGCTCTTGATCTTGCTTCCGCAAAACTTTTTCCGTCGGCTTGTTTCTCAATTTGAATGTAAGGTTTTGTACCATCGGCTTTCATGATAAACAATCCAATGTTGTTAGAATAAATTTTTTCAACTCCGGCAGAATCTTGTACAAATCTAAAATCGTGAGTGGTTCTGTAATGATTTTTGGCATAATAATCATTGTGTTTGAAACGAATTTTCAACGTATCATTTGGTGCCAAATCAAAAGTTTTTCTTTCAATTTTTTTCGAATCATAAGCACTGTTTTTGGCTTGATTCGCCGCCAAAAATATCAATGCTCCAACCGAAATTATCCATAAAGCCAGAAGTGTATATTTAGCAGTATTTCCAATGGATTTCATATTTTTCACCAATAATTTCAATCCCAAAATCAAAAGGAAGAAAAACGGAATCCCAACAGCACCTAAAGTAGCCAAACCAATGGTCCAAAGCGGAAAATCAGTAAAATTTTGAATGTACTTTTGCCAAGGATAATCAACCATTGAAAGTGATCCTGCACTTAAAAAACCAATGATCATCGACACTAGCGTAATGGACGAAAATACAATTAGAAAAATTCCTACAATCTTCCCGATGATAGAAAAAATCTTCAAGAAAATATCGCCTATGGTATCCCCTACTCTTTTTCCGGTAGATTTTACCTGATTACCCATTTTGTCATAATCAAGGTTGCTGAATTTTTGCGAAACCATGTCAAATTCTTCACGCACTTTTTTTTCTATGTTAGAAATGGTTACGGGCTCCCCCGTCATTTCTAATTTTTCTGCCGTGGTATTAGCAGCCGGCATTAAAATCCAAAGAATTACATAAATCAATAACCCAGTTCCAAAGCCAAAAAATAAAATAACCATTAAAATTCTGAGCCACAAAGCATCGATACCAAGGTAATGACCAATTCCTGCCAAGACACCGCCAATCATGTTATTGTCCTTGTCACGGTACAACTTTTTGGTGCGTTTTCCCGAAGCAAAATTATAATTTCTATCGGCTTGAGCTTCGTCATCAATGCGGTAATCTTCAGGTTCGCCCATCACGGCAATGATTTCTTCCACATCTTTGATAGAAACAACTTGACGATCTCCTTTAACTTTTTCCGAAAGGATTTCTCCAATTCTCATCTCGATATCTTTCATGATTTCGTCTTTACCGGTAGAATTGGTAAGCGAGCGTTTCACGGCATCGAAATAACGACTTAGTTTTTGATAAGCGTCTTCGTCTATGTGAAAAAAGACACCTCCTAAATTAATGTTGACTGTTTTGTTCATGATGGTTTAGTTTTGGCTGGTTATAATGTTTACGGCATCTGAAAGTTCTGTCCAGGTTCCGTTTAATTCTTTTAAAAATTGTTTTCCTAATTCGGTTAGACCGTAATATTTTCTTGGTGGTCCCGAAGTTGATTCTTCCCAACGATAGTTGAGTAATCCGTCGTTTTTCAACCTTGTTAACAAAGGGTAAACGGTACCTTCCACAACAAGGAGTCGCGCGTTTTTTAATGTGTCAAGAATTTCTGAAGTATAAGCGTCTTTTTCTTTTAAGACCGATAAGATGCAGAATTCTAAAACACCTTTGCGCATTTGAGCTTTAGTGTTTTCAATATTCATAAGTGCTTTTAGATTTAATTAAACTGTTCATTTTTTGATTGATGATTGATGATTTATTTTGATGATTTATTTTGAAATTGAAATCGACTATTTAAGATGATGTTTCTGTTGCCAAATCAATTTCCGGTTGAACCTCATTCGTTTTTAAGAAATTAATGGTAAACGGATAGCGATAAAATTCCCCGTTAGCTGTTTTTACCGAAGCATAGATAATCAGGACAAATTCCGCGATTTTTAAAACCGAAAACAAAAACACGATTGTAATTCCTAAAGCAATAATGCCCGAAATATTATCGATGCTAAAATATTGTTCGATATTTTCTTCGTTTAAAACAGCTTCAAACGGAATGTTCCCAACTACACTGTAAATAAAAATCGGGACGGCAATCATTGCCAAAATCAATGAGTATAAAAACAAACTCAGTTGAAAGTTGATGATTTGTTTTCCGCTGTGATCAATAATGTCGCCCTCTTTTTTGGTTGATGACCAAATAATAATTGGCAAAATAAAATTTCCGAAAGGAATAAAATATTGCGATAACGCACTTAAATGGGTTAAAGCTCCTGTTGTTTTTTGATTTGATGTTGTCATGATGAAAAAGTATATAATAATATCCTATGCAAATATATGGCTAAAAAACAGTATCTTGTTTTACATAGTACTTTAATTTAACAATATTTTAACAGATTAAAATGTTTTAATTTTAAACAACTCAATGATAATCAACAATTAAAGCGATTTTAAGAATCTTTATTTTTTTGAGTCAAATGCTTTTTTTGTAACTCAAATTCAAAATATTATCTTTATCACAAACTGATTCACTATGAAATTTACGGCTTCTAACCTCAATAAATTTTTGTTTTTCAAATTACCTTCAGCATTTATTTGTGGCGTAAGAGTAAAGTCGATTGATGCCGATTCTTGCGTGGCTACGGTAAAACATCGATGGATTAACCAAAATCCTTTTAACTCCATGTATTTCGCTGTTCAAGCAATGGCTGCCGAATTATCCACTGGAGCACTGGTCATGCTTCATATTCGCGAAAGCGGAAAAAAAATCTCGATGTTAGTTGCCAACAACAAAAGTAATTTCACCAAAAAAGCCACCGGTAGGATTTTTTTTACTTGCAAAGACGGCCATCTCATTCGAGAAGCCATTCAGCAAACAATTGCCACCGGCGAAGGTCAAACTTTTTGGATGAAATCCATTGGTGTCAATGAAAAAGGCGAACAAGTTTCAGAACTTGATTTTGAATGGAGCATTAGAGTGAAATAAATTCCAACCACGGGGAAAATTCCAATTTTTTAAATTCCAAATTCCAAAAAAAAATTAGTGCATTCGTGGCGATTTGTTCCAGAAATTCCAAAAATAAATTCCAATAAAAAAAATTCCAAATTCCAAGTAAACAAATCATAAAAATCCTAAAATCTGTGGCAAAATTTATTTAAAAAATTTCAAATTTTTAAACTCCTAATTCCAATAAGAAGAAACATGGCTTTGCCCCTTTGCGAACTTTGCAAAAAACTTTGCTGCCCGAAGCTTCGGGATTGCGGTTAACAAAAAAATTCCAAAATCTAAACCACCTTCAACCTCTCATAAACCTTCCTTAATTAACATTTAATTTCAGGCATTGCTTCGTAAATTTGGAGAAAGCCTAAAATTTTAAGCCATGAAAATATTAGTTACCGGAGCTACAGGATTAATAGGAAGCCAACTCGTTTCGCAATTATTGAAAGAAAATTACAGTGTGAATTTTCTTACCACTAACAAAGACGAAATTGTTTCAAAACCCAATCATCAAGGTTATTTCTGGGATCCGCAAAAAGGCATCATCGATACTAACGCAATTGCCGGAGTTCATGCCATAATTCACCTTGCGGGAGCTTCAATTTCTAATCGATGGACTTCCAAAAACAAGCAAGCCATAATCGAAAGCCGAACTTTATCCACCAATTTATTATACAAAACCGTCAAAGCCGCAGACCACGAAATCAGGCAAATTATTTCCGCTTCGGCAATTGGCATTTATCCTGACAGTTTAAAAAAATTTTACACCGAAGATGAAACCGCTGTTGATTCTTCTTTTTTAGGAAACGTAGTTGTAAAATGGGAACAAGCCGTTGATAATTTTAAAAGATTAAACATCAACGTATGTAAAATTCGCACCGGATTAGTACTTTCTGAAAAAGGCGGAATGCTTCCTGAAATTTTAAAACCTATCAAATTAGGTCTTGGTTCGCCAATGGGTTCTGGCAAGCAATGGCAATCTTGGATTCACATTAACGATTTAGTTGGCATTTATCTTTTTGCCTTAAAAAATAAATGGAACGGAGTTTTTAACGCTACGGCACCAAATCCTGTAACTAACAAAGAACTCACTTCTGTCGTGGCTAAAACCATTGACAAACCGTTTTTCATGCCAGCAATTCCTACTTTTATGCTCAAAATTATTTTAGGAGAAATGCATGTTTTATTAGTTTCTTCGCAAAAAGTAAATTCAGCAAAAGCAGTTTCGCACGGCTATCTTTTTCAATTTCCCGACCTCAAAGAAGCGCTTCGAGATTTATTGAAATAAAAAAAGCCTTGTCGTAAAACAAGGCTTTTTCTGAGGGTGAATTAACAATTTATTTCTTAGCAGTAACGCTAACCTTAAGTTCAATTTCGTCGTTGATGAACTTGTCACCAAGATTGTCGAAAACCGATTTCGACCCGTAATTAACATTCCATTCCGTTCTATTAATTGCAAAAGTTTCGCTGGTAATCGTAACCGTATCGCCATTAACCGCAACAGTTGCAGGGAATTTCACATTTTTAGTTACACCTTTCAAAGTCAAGTTACCTTCCACGTTAGTTTTACCATTTTCAGTAACCGCTTTAGTCAACTCAAAATTTCCGGTTGGATATTTTTTCACGTTGAAAAACTCATCTTCAGCCCCCGGTTTTCCGGTACCTTTTAAATGCGCTTCCAAACCTTGCTTTTCTTCACCAGTCAAATCTGTAACCACAATAGAATTCATGTCAATCACAAATTTTCCGCTTTCTAACTGATCACCTTTTACAGCCACAGTTCCGTCGCTAATCGCAATCGTTCCGGTATGTTTTCCCGTAGGTTTGCTTCCAGACCATTCAATCTTGCTGTTTGCAGCATCCACATTATAAGTTACAGCTTCAGCCGAAGCCTCTTGGACCTCAGCAGCCTCACCAGCTTCAGAAGTTTTATCATTTTTACAAGAAACGGTCAAACCCAAAGTTGCCGCCATAAAAAAAGTAAGAATACGGTTTTTCATAAATTTGGTTTTATTAAGTTGTCGCAAACTTATCAAAACAAATTACCAAACTCTCTTAAAAAAATGATAAATCTAACATTTTTAAGGAGCAAACACGGCAGTGAATTCTTTGAACTTCGTCCCGTGATACACTTCAATCTTTGCTTGCCAATTTTTCAGTGAAAATGGCAAGCAAAGGATTTCCGTTTCTCCCGGGGCTAAATCCAATCGTCTTTTTGTATTTTAAATTTCGGGATTTGTATTGCGAAAAAACAATAGCTTAAAGTAAAACAATTATTGTGCAATGTGAATTTTAGTGTTCGTCAATTCCACATTAAAGTTGACCTTTGCTCGTAACGCTCCAAAAACTTTCAAGATAGTTTCAATTGTAACGTTAGTTGCATTATTTTCTAATTTCGAAATTTGGGCACGTTGCACACCTATTAACTTTCCTAATTCTTCTTGAGTCAAATTTCTTTCAAGCCTCACTTTCCTGATCAATTCTCCCATAAGTTCAAATTGCAATTCTCGCTCGTATTGCGTTCTTCGTTCAGTGCCAACTTCGCCAATAAATTCGTTTTTGATTTGGTCAAATGTAAATATCTCTAATTCACTATTTTTTGTTGTCATCTTTTATTCTTTTTTTTAAGTCAAAATAATTTAGCCGAACTTGTTCTGCTTTCTCAATTTCTTTTTCTGGCGTCTTGTCGGTCTTTTTGATGATGCCGTGTGTCGCTAAAACTAAAGTTGTATGTTTATCATCTTTATCCCAAAAAGCAAAAATTCGGTAATGAGCTTTATTGAATAACGTTCTAAATTCCCAAATTTCACCTTTTAGTTTTTTAAGTAATTCGATATCTGTCTTAACTTTAGCTTTATCAATATTAAAGATTATTTTGTTTCTACTTTTCTCATCAAGGTCGAGCAAAAATGTTCTGGCTTCAGTTAAAAATAAAACCTCAAATTTTTTCATTTATGGCGTATATTGTTTCCTTACAAAGATACAAAAATTTCTTTCGCCAACACTTTTTAAGAAAAATTCCATCTTATATGTCGAAAAAATCCCGTGACATTTTGACATTTATTCACAAATGGCAATACTTTTGCAACCACAAAAATCAAGAATGAAAATCAAGAATATTTTTAAAAGCAAAAATAATATGAGTGCTGAAAACCCAAATAACGAGCAAGAGCTTGACCAAACAATAACTCCCGAAACTCAGGAAACCCCAGAAAACGCTGGAATTCCTGCACAGGAATTAACCGTTGAAGAAAAACTCTCAGAAGATTTGGCGGCAGAAAAAGACAAGTTTATCCGTCTTTTTGCAGAATTTGAAAACTACAAACGCCGTACAGCAAAAGAAAGAATCGACCTTTTCAAAACCGCAAACCAAGAAGTTTTGTTAGCAATGCTTCCAATCATTGACGATTTTGACAGAGCTAAAACTGAAATCGCAAAATCAAGCGACGAAAATTTGGTAAAAGGTGTCGATTTAATTTATGACAAATTTAAAAACACATTAGCTTCCAAAGGATTAGAGGAAGTGGAATTAAAAACAGGAGATGCTTTCGATGCAGATTTCGCCGAAGCCATCACCCAAATTCCGGCTCCTTCCCCAGAACTAAAAGGCAAGATTGTTGATGTAATAGAAAAAGGCTATAAATTGGGCGATAAAATTATTCGTTTCCCAAAAGTAGTTATCGGACAATAAAAAGCGCATCACAACATAATTATTGAAAAAATGAAACAGGATTTTTACGAAATACTCGGAATTTCAAAAAGCGCAGATGCTGCTGCTATCAAAAAAGCATACCGCAAAAAAGCAATAGAATTCCACCCCGACAAAAACCCGGGAGATAAAACCGCAGAAGAAAATTTCAAAAAAGCTGCCGAAGCTTACGAGGTTTTAAGCGACCCGCAGAAAAAAGCGCGTTATGATCAATATGGTCATCAAGCCTTTGAAAACGGTGGCGGATTCAACGGTGGCGGAATGAACATGGACGATATTTTCAGTCAGTTTGGAGATATTTTTGGTGGTGCTTTTGGCGGCGGTTTTGGTGGCTTTGGTGGCGGAAATCAAGGTCCGCGACGCGTTAAAGGAAGTAACCTTCGTATCAAAGTAAAATTAACGCTCGATGAAATTGCCAATGGCGTTGAGAAAAAAGTCAAAGTAAAAAGAAAAGTTCAGGCTCAAGGCGTTCAATACAAAACCTGTCCTACTTGTAATGGTCAAGGTCAGGTGATGAAGGTAACGAATACTATTTTAGGACGAATGCAGTCTGCGACAACTTGTCATAGTTGTCAGGGTTCTGGACAAATTTTGGAAAGCAAGCCAAAAGATGCCGATTCTTACGGAATGGTAATGACAGATGAAACCGTTTCAATTAAAATTCCTGCTGGTGTTGTGGACGGCATGCAACTAAAAGTTTCTAATAAAGGAAATGACGCTCCGGGAAGCAATAGTATTCCGGGAGATTTAATCGTTGCTATTGAAGAAATTGAACACGAATTTTTAAAACGTGAAGGCGAAAACTTGCATTTTGACTTATATATTAGTTTCCCTGAAGCAGTTTTAGGTGTTTCAAAAGACATTGATGCCGTAAACGGAAAAGTAAGAATTAAATTAGAAGAAGGTATTCAATCAGGAAAAATTCTTCGCTTGAAAGGAAAAGGAATTCCGAGCATTAATGGCTACGGAACCGGAGATTTACTAGTACATGTGAATGTTTGGACACCAAAAAATCTTACAAAAGAACAACGTCAATTTTTCGAAAATTCATTAAACGAAGACAGCTTTTTACCAAAGCCGGAAAAGTCCGAAAAATCTTTTTTTGAAAAAGTTAAGGATATGTTTTCGTAGTAATTCAAAAAATTTATATATTTGAACATTACTAGTTCGCTAGTGATTTTCTTTTTCATAGCAATTTTTCCCATCCTTGTGCAAATAGGGGTGGGTTTTTTTTTTCGCTATAAAAAACATCTGAATAATTGTATCTTTACGGCACTTTACCAGCATAAAATCAAACTTAAATTTATGAACAACATACTCGAAGTAAAAAATGTTGTAAAACAATACGGAGATTATACCGCGCTTAACAATGTTTCGTTGCAAGTTCCTAAAGGTAGCATTTACGGACTTTTAGGTCCAAATGGTGCCGGGAAAACGTCGCTCATTAGAATCATCAACCAAATAACGATGCCGGATCAAGGCGAAGTTTTTTTAGATGGCGAAAAACTACAACCTAGACACATTCAGCAAATTGGCTACATGCCTGAAGAACGCGGTTTGTACAAATCGATGAAAGTTGGCGAACAAGCTCTTTATTTGGCTCAATTAAAAGGATTGTCCAAAGCTGATGCCAAAAAACAACTCGAATATTGGTTCGAAAGATTAGAAATCCAAGGTTGGTGGAACAAAAAAATCCAGGAACTTTCAAAGGGAATGGCGCAAAAAATTCAGTTTGTAGTAACCGTTTTGCACAAACCAAAACTGCTGATTTTTGATGAACCTTTCAGCGGATTCGATCCGGTTAATGCCAATATTATCAAAGACGAAATCCTCGAACTGAAGAAACAAGGTGCTACCATTATTTTTTCGACGCATAGAATGGAAAGCGTGGAAGAATTGTGTGATGATATCGCTTTAATCCACAAATCTAACAAACTGATCGAAGGAAAACTGAACGACGTCAAACGCGAATACCGTTCTAATAATTTCCAAATCGGAATTTTATCTTCAAATGTGGAGAGATTGATGTTTGAGCTTACGCAAAAATTTACCGTGGCACAAACTTCCTTCAAGTCCCTCAACGACGATTTGAAACTCGAAATCAACATCGGAAATGCCACTCCTAACGACTTGCTCAACATTCTTACCCAAAATGGTCAAGTCACACATTTCGTAGAAAAAATTCCAAGCGTAAACGATATTTTTATTCAAACTGTCAGCAGATAATTTCAGATTTATGATATATGATTTTAGATTCAATCATAAATCATATATCTCAAATCCTAAATCTAAAGTCATAAATCACATATCCAAAAAATGAGCATTTTAAAACTAATCATAAAAAGAGAATTCATAGCCAAAGTTCGCAACAAGTCGTTCATTGTCATGACATTTTTGAGTCCGTTGTTGATGGTAGGTTTGGTCGCGTTTGTGGTGTATTTAAGTACCATGAAGTCCGACGTAAAGCAAATTGCACTTCACGACGAAACCGGTTTATTTGTAAACGATTTCAAAAATTCCGACGAATACCAATACCTTAATTACAGCAATTTACCATTGGTAAGTTTAAAAGACAGTCTTTCGGCAAAAAAATTTGAAGGATTACTTTTCATCCCAAAAACAGAAAATAACAGCCAATTAGCATCGAAAATTCAGTACATTTCTAACGACAGTCCTGATCCAGATTTTATTTTTGATGCAGAAAACACCATCAACAAACGCCTTACGCAAACCAATATGCAATTGGCTAAACTAGACACTTTGGCCATAAAAAATGCGCAAGCCGATGTAAAAATTGCCCTCGCCAAAACATCCGGAGAAGAAAACGTAAAAGGATTAAATTACATCAAAGTCTTTATTGGCGCGTCTTTCGGATACCTAATCATGATGTTCATCATCATTTATGGCAACATGGTCATGCGAAGTGTTATCGAAGAAAAAACGAACCGCATCATCGAAATCATCATTTCATCCGTCAAACCGTTCCAACTTATGATGGGAAAAATCATTGGAACCTCACTTGCCGGCGTTTTACAATTTCTAATTTGGGCTATAATCGGTGGCGTTTTACTCTTCATCGTTAGCGTCACATTTGGCATCGAAACCACTCCGGCAACCGCACAAGTTACCCAAAATGCCTCGGAAAATTCCGAATTTCAACTGTATTTGAATGAATTTTTAAACATACCAATTTTCACCTTAGCCATCGGATTCGTCATTTATTTCATCGGCGGATATTTTTTATACAGCTCCATTTACGCCGCAATTGGTGCCGCTGTTGACAATGAAACCGACTCACAGCAATTCCTTTTACCAATTATTTTACCGTTGATGTTAGCCGTTTACGTAGGATTTTTCTCCGTTTTAAACGAACCCCACGGAACCGTCGCCACCACATTTTCCTTGATTCCGCTAACCTCTCCAATCGTCATGCTCATGCGAATCCCGTTTGGCGTTCCAGCTTGGCAAATCATCCTCTCGCTAATTATTTTGTTCGGCACATTCTTCGGAGTCGTGTGGTTTGCCGCCAAAATTTACCGCGTCGGAATCCTTATGTACGGCAAAAAACCAACCTGGAAAGAACTCTTCCGTTGGCTCAAATATTAATTTTTTCGGGAAGCACAATCGTCGTTTCTTGTCAGGAATCGTAGTTCCCGCTTTCGCCTTTATCTCGCTTTTTCCCCAAAAAAAAATGGGAAAAGCGAGGATATCGGCTCAATCGGGGCTAAAGGAAAAACCATTTTTGTTTCAGTAAACTTTCGTAAATTAGCGAAAAGCAGACGAAAGACGAAAGACGAAAGACGAAAGACGGAAGACAATAGACAATAGACAGTAGATGAAAGATAAATCTGCAATATTTAAATCTTTAAATTTTTCAATCTTTAAATCTTCCAATCAAAAATCATAAATCATAAATCAAAAAATGTCCAAAATACTCATTATAGAAGACGAAGCGGCAATCCGTAGAGTTTTGACCAAAATATTATCCGAAGAAAACGATAACTACAAAGTCGAAGAAGCCGAAGATGGCCAAATCGGACTCGAAAAAATAAAAAACGACGATTACGACCTTGTTTTGTGCGACATCAAAATGCCAAAAATGGATGGCGTAGAAGTCCTAGAAGCCGTAAAAAAAATAAAACCCGAAATCCCAATGGTCATGATTTCCGGTCACGGAGATCTCGAAACCGCCATCAACACCATGCGTCTAGGAGCTTTCGACTATATCTCAAAACCACCAGATTTAAATCGCTTGCTCAACACCGTTCGCAATGCGTTGGACAAAAAACAACTCGTTGTAGAAAATAAAATTCTCAAGAAAAAAGTTAGCAAAAACTACGAAATGATTGGCGAGAGCCAACCCATCAACCACATTCGTGAAATGGTGGACAAAGTAGCCCAAACTGACGCCAGGGTTTTAATTACCGGACCAAACGGAACCGGAAAAGAATTGGTTGCGCATCAATTACACGAAAAAAGCGAACGTGCCAACGCTCCGTTAATCGAAGTGAATTGTGCGGCAATTCCTTCGGAACTCATTGAAAGCGAATTGTTTGGTCACGTAAAAGGCGCGTTTACTTCCGCCGTAAAAGATCGCGCTGGAAAATTTGAAGCCGCAGATGGTGGAACAATTTTCTTGGATGAAATTGGTGACATGAGTCTTTCGGCACAAGCCAAAGTTTTACGTGCGTTGCAAGAAAATATGATTACAAGAGTTGGAGCCGACAAAGACATAAAAGTTAATGTTCGAGTGGTGGCGGCAACCAATAAAGATTTGAAAAAAGAAATTGAAGAAGGTCGTTTCCGCGAAGATTTGTACCATAGATTAGCCGTGATTTTAATTAAAGTTCCGGCTTTGAACGACCGTCGAGATGATATCCCGTTGCTCATTAATCATTTTGCAGAAAAAATTGGAACCGAACAAGGAGCTTCTCCAAAGAAATTTAGCAAAGAAGCCATAAATTTGCTCAAAGAATACGATTGGACTGGAAATATCCGCGAACTCAGGAATGTTGTGGAACGCCTTATAATTTTGGGCGGACAAGAAATCTCTGAAATGGATGTAAAACTTTTCGCAAGTAAATAATTTTCAGGCGATAGGCTTTAGGCGATAAGCAATAAGCTTACAGCCTAAAGCGTTTGGCCTAAAGCTCAACAAAAATGAAACTAAAAAAAATAAATTCAAACCTCCAGAAAGCCTTAGTCGAAAACGGGTTTGATGAAGCCAATTTTCTTCAGGAAGAAACATTTTCGGCAATAAAAAGTGGCGCAGATTTGGTTATTCAATCGCCAAAAGGTACAGGAAAAACAACTACAATTGTCATCAACGCCATTCAGAAAATGCAAAAACAAGAAGGCGAAAGTACCCGAACTTTAATTTTGGTGGAAACAAAAGAAAAAGTTTTGGAAATGCTAGAAAGTTTTAAAAACTTCAACCGTTACAATGAGTTGCGCATTTATGGCGTTTACGAAAAAAGTGATATGGACGAGGATAAAAACCAGATTTCTGCAGGTTGCGATATTCTAATTGGAACGCCTACAAAAATCAATGCCATGTTTTCATCCGCTGGTTTCAACATGACTACGATTAAATTTTTTGCTGTCGATGATGCCGATATTTTATTAAGAAACCGTCATGATTCGGTTATTGCCAGACTTTCGGAAAGTGTAGAAAAAATGCAACGCGTATTTTTTTGCAATGAAATCACCGAAAAAATCGAAATTCTTGCCGATAAAATCATGATTGAACCCTTATTTTACGAAATGGAAGACGACGAAATTGACTTTTCTGAAGAATAAATTTTCATCTATATTTTAATCTTATTCTTTTTAAATTAAATCTATCTTTGCACCTCAAAAATCGGGAAATATTCTCCCGAAAAATTTCTTCATAAATGATTACAGTTAATGATGTTGCCGTTGAATTTGGCGGTTCGGTTTTGTTTAGCGATGTTACTTTTGCCATCAATGAAAATGATAAAATTGCGCTAATGGGCAAAAACGGAGCCGGAAAATCTACGCTTTTAAAAATTATTGCTGGAGTAAATAAACCTACAAGAGGGGGAATTTCTGCACCAAAAGAAGCCGTGATTGCTTACCTTCCGCAGCATTTATTGACCGAAGATAATTGCACCGTGATGGAGGAAACGTCTAAAGCTTTTGCGGAAATTTTTGCCATGAAATCCGAAATTGACAAAATCAATGACGAATTAACTGTAAGAACGGATTACGAAAGCGACGTTTACATGAAATTGATTGAACGTGTTTCGGAATTAAGCGAAAAATTTTATTCAATTGAAGAAATTAATTATGAAGCCGAAGTTGAAAAAGTACTAAAAGGACTTGGGTTTGTTCGGGAAGATTTTTCAAGACCTACGTCGGAATTTTCCGGAGGTTGGAGAATGCGGATTGAACTGGCAAAAATTTTATTGAAAAAACCAGATTTAATTTTGCTGGATGAGCCAACAAATCACATGGACATTGAGTCGATTCAATGGTTAGAAGAATTTTTAATCAATTCTGCCAAAGCCGTGATGGTGATTTCTCACGACCGTGCTTTTGTGGACAATATTACCAATCGTACGATTGAAGTGACGATGGGAAGAATTTACGATTATAAAGCCAAATATTCTCATTACCTCGAATTGCGTAAAGATCGTAGAGTTCATCAGCAAAAAGCGTATGACGAACAGCAAAAATTCATTGCAGACAATCAGGCTTTTATCGACCGTTTTCGTGGAACTTTTTCTAAAACCGATGCGGTTCAATCGCGGGTGAGAATGTTGGAAAAAATTGTTCCGATTGAAGTGGATGAAGTGGATACATCTGCGTTGAAATTAAAATTTCCGCCATCTCCACGAAGCGGACAATATCCTGTTGTGGTGGAAGAATTGTCAAAATCCTACGACAATCACGTGGTTTTCAAAGAAGCAAATTTGGTGGTAGAACGTGGTCAAAAAGTAGCCTTCGTTGGTAAAAACGGTGAAGGAAAATCAACCATGATTAAAGCCATTATGGGCGAAATTGATTTTGAAGGAAAATTAGAAGTGGGACACAATGCTCAAATTGGTTATTTTGCCCAAAATCAAGCGTCGTTGTTAGACGGCGATGCCACAGTTTTTGAAACAATCGACAGAATTGCCGTGGGTGACATCCGAACAAAAATAAAAGATATGTTAGGTGCTTTTATGTTTGGTGGCGATGATGTTCATAAAAAAGTAAAAGTGCTTTCGGGTGGAGAAAAAACACGTTTGGCGATGATGAAATTATTGCTCGAGCCTGTGAACGTACTGATTCTGGATGAGCCAACGAACCATTTAGACATGAAAACCAAAGACATTATCAAAGATGCGCTTCGTGAGTTCGACGGAACTCTAATTTTGGTTTCTCACGATCGTGATTTCTTGGATGGTTTGGCCACAAAAGTTTTTGAATTTGGCAACAAACGCGTCAAAGAACATTTTGAAGACATCAAAGGATTTTTGGCATTGAAAAAAATGGAAAGCCTTCGGGAGATTGAGAAGTAATTTAGTGATTGGTGATTAGTTATTGGTGATTAGTCTTTCAAAAAACTTTGAACTTGAAATATTAAACTTTAAACCCAATACTACTCATAGAACATTTATTTTTCCATTCTGTGCCAAATTTTTGCGTCAAATATCCAAAAACACATTGGTTGTAATGCTCGTAATAATCGCGATTTGCGGGAGCTAAACATCCAAATTCATGGTAGTAAAATCCGTGTTTTTCTGCGAAATCTACATCTTCCTTTTTTATTACAGGAACAATTCCGCCTTGAACGTAAATTTTTAATTGGTTGTTTTTTGCATCAATTTCAAATTGTTTTTCGGCACGTTCTTTTTCTGAAACAACAATATTTTGTGCGTTTGAAACTTGAAAAATTAGCAGAAAAAATAAGATGGATAAAGACTTCATGGCGATTTAGGATTTTAGATATATGATTTATGATTGAATGATCGAATGATTGAAAGATTGAAAACTGAACGCTACTTCGTTGTAATAATCACCACTCCGTTTTTCCCTTTTTCGCCGTAAGCGTTTACCGCAGCTTCACCTTGCAAAATTGTGGTGGAAACAATTTTTTGCTTGCTTAAAGGTGCATATTTACTGGTGGGTTTTGGTCCAAAAAGTTCTTTCTCCGTAAATTCTTCGCCGTTAATAATGTACAACGGATTCGCCAAATACGTAACCGATTCAAAATCAGACTCGGGTAAAAAACCGTTCTTGTATTTTTTCTCTTTTGCGACTTTGCCATCGATCACAACCAAAGGCGGTTCTTTTGTTTCTTGAACGTCAGCAACAGCAGTTTCATCCATGACGATTTCATTTCTTTGCACTCCAACTGCGTCAAATTTTCTTTGGGCAAAAGCCGTTTCGCTTGCCACTTTTTTATCGGATGATTTTGCAGAAATTATAGGTGTCGAAACCGCAGAATCTCGCACCTGAATATCGTCATTTACAGCAACCGCATCTTTTTCTATTTGTTTTTGCAAAATCACTTCTGCGTCTTTCACAATTGGCGTATTCTCCTCGGAAATTACAGCTTCTGTTTCCGCTACAACTTCTTCCTTATTAACCGATTCTGCTTCAACAGAAACCACTTTTTCTTTCTTAACTTGTTCCGTTTCATCACGGTTAAAAAATTGGTAACCTAAAACCGTAAACAACAATACCGAAGCCGCAATGGTCAACTTTTTCCAAGTTTTATTTTCTTGCTTTAAAACCTTTTTATCCAGCTTCTCCTCTACTCTTTCCCACACTTTTTCCATCGCCGGAAATTCCTTTTGCTCAGCATTTTCGGCGGCTTGTTTAAAAGATTGGTAAAATTTATCTTGACTTTCCATTACATTTTTCTTTTTTGGTAATACAAATCTTCCACTAAAACTTTCAGTTTGGATTTGGCAACATTCAACTGTGATTTCGAAGTTCCTTCGGAAATATTGAGCATTTGCGCAATTTCTTTGTGAGCAAATCCTTCAATGGCAAACAAATTAAAAACCGTTCGGCAACCTTCCGGGATAAAATTGAGCAAGTTGAGCAAATCTTCTTCTTCTAAACCGGTGTCTTCGATTGCTACAGGTTGCCAACTTTGCGGGGCTTCTTCGAGGTACATATTGAAGTTTAATTTTTTCTTTAACACCAGCAAACATTGGTTTACCGCAATTTTTTTACTCCACGAAAAGAACGCATGATTTTCCTTCAATTGGTCGATTTTAGTGAAAATAATATAAAACACATCGGCAAGGGCTTCCTCAATTTCTTCTTCGTTTTTGAGGTAGCGTTTACAGGTGTTGTACAACGGTGGCGCCAAAAGTTGGTACACTTTTTTCTGAGCGTCGCGTTGCATTTTCCGGCAGGCAATTATTAATTTTTCGTCTATCACGATGTCGCTTTTTTTATATAGAGCATTTTTTTGAGGAAAAGGTTGGGACGAGGTTGAAAAAAAGTTATTTGTGCAAAGTCAACTTAAAAATTTCGGTAGAAAGTAGATCGCTGTCATTGTCTTCGCAGAGCAAAAATTCTATTTTGTTTTCGCTTTCGCAAAAGAAACTCAGGCCTTCAAATTTATTTTTGTCCGAAATTTTTCGGGTGAAAGTAACCTTCATTTTCTCGGGGTTGATGGCGCCAATTAGGGCCCCAGCTACTTCTCCATCGTGGTAAGTGGACGAAGTATTTTCGGCAGCAGCGAGAAAATAAATGGTATTGTTGTGCCAAACCGCATCGGTGAAACTGCTGGGAATTTTGTTGATTTTGGGCAATTTTATCGGATTGTAAATGATGGAAAATTCGTCTGTAAGGTTTCCGGTTACGGTAAAAATTCCGTTTTGTGCTTTATCTCCGTTGCCTCGATTGAAGAAATACCAACATTTTTCGGTGTAAATGACGCCTTCGATGTTGAAATTTTCGGGATTGATTTCGGCGAAATTTTGCATGGCTTCGTAGAGTAAAGTCAAATCGGTTTCGGTGGTTTTTTTAGTGTTTGTTTGAAATGTAATTTGCTTCTTTCGGTTTTGGGTACTTCCAGAACCGAAGAGAAAATAATCGGTTCCGTTGGTGGTAATGGCTTCAAAGTCGGGTTTTATTTTTTTCGGAATATTTTCGGTTGGGGCGTTTGGGATTTCGATAACGGGATGTTGCGTCCATTGATTTTCATCGAGATTTTGCTGGTATAAAACTGAAGCATTATCGGAAACGATGAACAAATTATTGTCTTTGAAAATTAGTCCCGAAGCCGAACCAATGCCGATGATTTTGAGGAATAGTTCTAATTTTATTTTTTTCATGTTGTTTACAATTGGTGAAATTTAGCAGGGTTTGCAGCCCCGTCCCGAAATTTCGGGAGCAGTGGAAAGCCTTTTTATCAGTTGCCCGGATTCAAATCCGGGGCAATTGATAAAAAGATTGTAGCGGAAAACGGGAAATGCTGCCCAAAACAAAAATTGAGTTATAAAGATAATTATTTATATTTAGCATTAAATTTTGGACTATGAAACATTTTGACACCGATAGATTTAAGGTTACAAAACCTATTTTATTAAAGGAAATTCCTACGAAAACTTCTTTGGACATGGACGAAGAGGTGCAAAAAAAACATTTTAAGGAAACGCGGAAAAAAATGGCGGAACTTCAGGATATGATGTATTCTCATAATAAATATGCGGTTTTGATTTGCATTCAAGGGATGGATACTTCGGGGAAAGACAGCCTGATACGGGAGGTTTTTAAGGAATTTAATGCGAGAGGTGTTGTGGTGCATAGTTTTAAAACGCCAAATTCTACGGAGCTGGAACATGATTTTTTGTGGCGACTTTATATTGCGTTGCCGGAAAAGGGAAAATTTGCGGTTTTTAATAGAACGCATTATGAAAATGTGCTGGTGACGCGGGTTCACAAAGAATATATTTTGAACGAGAATTTACCGGGAATTGATTCGGTTGAAGATATCTCGGATGATTTTTACGACAAACGTTTAGAGCAGATTGTGAATTTTGAAAAACATTTGGAACAAAACGGAACGATTGTTTTGAAATTTTTCCTGCATTTGAGCAAAGAAGAACAACGCCAGCGGTTGTTGCGACGTTTAGAAAAGGAAAAACATAATTGGAAATTTTCGCCGGGAGATTTGAAAGAACGCGGTTTTTGGAATGATTATCAGCAATATTATGAGGATGCCATCAATAAAAGTAGTACCGAAAATGCGCCTTGGTTTGTGATTCCGGCTGATGATAAGAAAATGGCAAGGGTTATTTTTTTAGAAACTATTTTTAACGAATTGTCTAAATACCAAGATATTAAATTCCCTGAATTAGAAGATAAGGTAAAAGATAATATTAATCTTTACCGAACAGAATTATCTAACGAAAAATAACAAAAAGCCCCGAAATATGGGGAATTTCGGGGCTTTTCTACTTAACTACTAACTTTTATTTTTATAGTCGGAAACCGTATGCTAAACGCAAAGCAATTTGTCCGACACCTTCGTTTCCGCCAGCTGTTGGAAAATTATTGTAATGCTCATAACGGATACTTGCGTCAAAATATTTATTGGCATAACCAATTCCAGGAGCTAACAACAAACTCGTTTCGTTATAATCGTTTGTAACTGCAAACGCGGCTCCAGCTTCTCCTAAAATATAGAAACGGTCTTCCCAAATAAAGGCTTTAAAACCAGCTTTTGCAGGAATAAATCCTAAATCTTCACCAGGCACAAACATGTTGGTGAATCCTGTAGTTAGGGTTACAGAATATCTTCGGTTGAAGTCATACTGCAGACGAACATCTCCACCAAGGGCAAATCCGTAAGGGTCTTCAAAAACATATCCGGTATTTAATCCGAAGCCTAAACGAAATCCTGAATCATAATTTTCGGTTACATCTGTAGGAAGTGCTTCTTGAGCTTGAACATTACTGGTAAACAAGGCAAAGCAAACGGCGATTGCACTTGTTAATTGTTTTAAATTTTTCATGATAAAAAGATTAAAATGGTTAGTTGATGTAAAATTAACACTAAAAAAACGACGGATTTACTGCATAATTTTTAAAGTATTGTTAAAAATTAACACTAAAAATGGTAAAGCTATAACGTCCTCGAAAAATTTTATAAAGTCGTGGGAAATTGGTGGAAATATTTCGCTTGAAATTACCCCAAATCCAAGTTTTGAAAATTATCTTTGCCGGAAAATTTTACGCTGTGAATCTGCAAAAATATACCCGCGAATTTCGATACAATTTTCAACTGGCTTATCCTATTATTTTAGGAATGTTGGGGCATACTTTAATTGGAATTGTGGACAACGTGATGGTAGGAAAATTAGGTTCGGCAGAATTAGCGGCTGTTTCATTGGGCAACAGTTTTATGTTTGTCGCCATTTCGTTAGGAATTGGTTTTTCCACAGCGTTAACGCCAATTATTGCACAAAGTGATGCGGAAGGCGATGCCGAAAATATTAGAAAAACTTTTCACCACGGACTATTTTTATGCACGATTTTGGGGCTTTTATTGTTTACGATAATTTTAGCAGCCAAGCCGCTTATGTATTTCATGGGACAACCCGAAGAAGTAATTATTTTGGCAAAACCCTATATTGATTGGGTTGGATTTTCAATGATTCCGGTGGTCATGTATCAAGGTTATAAACAATTTGCCGACGGACTTTCGATGACAAAATATTCCATGTATGCGATTATCATGGCAAATGTGGTTCACGTGATTTTAAATTATTTGCTCATTTACGGTGTTTGGATTTTCCCGAAATTAGGCATTATTGGAGCCGCATTAGGAACCGTCATTTCCCGAATCATGATGGTCATTTTCATGCACGTCATCTTATCCCGAAAAGAAAAATTAAAACAATACTTTGCAGGATTTAGTTTTAAAAATCTTGAGAAAGCAACTTCCCGAAAAATAATTGCGCTCGGATTGCCTTCTGCTCTACAAATGTTTTTTGAAGTGGCACTGTTTACTGCAGCAATCTGGCTGTCGGGTTCGTTAGGAAAAACAAGTCAAGCGGCCAATCAAATTGCGTTGAGTTTGGCATCGGCAACGTTTATGTTTGCCATGGGATTAAGCGTTACCGCAATGATTCGCGTGAGTAATCAAAAGGGTTTGCGGGATTACAACAAATTATTAGTAGTAGCCAGATCGATTTTTTTATTGGTGATTATTGTTGAAACGATTTTCGGAATTGCTTTTGTGGTTTTTCACCAATATTTACCACATTTCTTCCTTAATATGAACAATCCTGAATTGGCGGCGGATAATTTGGAAGTCATAAAAATTGCTGCAAAATTACTTTTGGTTGCCGCTATTTTTCAAATTTCAGATGGAATTCAAGTTGCAGTTTTAGGTGCTTTGAGAGGTTTACAGGATGTAAAAATCCCAATGTACATCACCTTTGCTGCATATTGGATTGTAGGTTTCCCGATTTCTTTTTATTTGGGAAAATATACTTCGCTTGAAGCCACGGGAATCTGGATCGGACTTTTAGCAGGTTTGACAGTTGCCGCCATATTTTTGTATATTCGCTTTAATTATCTCACGAAAAGATTAATAATTGAAAGTGAATAGCTGAAAGTGAATAGTCATTTGTGATTAGTTACTTTTAATTAGCAAACGAAACAACTTATAATTCATAATTCAAATGGAATTACCAAAATTTTTATTAGGCGACAACACTGATTTTCCCGATGATATTTTCATCATTCACATGGATTATCCTAGATTTATCATCAATTTAAAAGATGATGAAGTGGAATTTTTGGAAGACGCCGAAGATTTAGACGAAGCCGAACTCAATCAAATCATGGAAGATTTAATCGAAGAAGCCAATAATTTTTACGACCGCGAAATCGAACGGTACGAGAATTAATTTCGAAGAAAAAAAGCAAAACCTTACACCATTTTTTAAGCCAAAAAAGTGTTGATTATGAGAAAAAATCTCCAGCATATTAATTTAGCCGAAAGTCGAAAGTTGAAAGTTGAAAGTCATCAACCAGAAGTTGAAAGCACAGACAATTTTACAACGGCAGAAGGCATTGACGTTAAAAAAACATATTCTGAAAAAGATTTAGAAAGTTTGGAGCATTTAGAATTTGGAGCTGGTTTTGCACCAAA
Source organism: Bacteroidota bacterium (assembly GCA_023387965.1). GTDB lineage: Bacteria > Bacteroidota > Bacteroidia > Flavobacteriales > Flavobacteriaceae > Flavobacterium. The sequence continues at coordinate 126,117 of JAEWHE010000042.1, forward strand.
TCTTCGTGGACCTTACGCCACGATGTATGTGCGTCGCCCTTGGACGATTCGCCAATATGCAGGATTTTCTACCGCGGAAGAAAGTAATGCTTTTTACCGAAGAAATTTAGCTGCCGGACAAAAAGGACTTTCCATTGCATTTGATTTGCCCACGCATCGCGGTTATGATTCAGACCATGAACGTGTTGTCGGAGATGTTGGAAAAGCTGGCGTTGCCATTGATTCGGTTGAAGATATGAAAATTCTTTTCGACCAAATTCCGCTGGATGAAATGTCGGTTTCCATGACCATGAACGGTGCGGTTTTGCCCATCATGGCGTTTTATATTGTGGCTGCTGAAGAACAAGGCGTTTTGCCCGAAAAACTTTCCGGAACCATTCAAAATGACATCTTGAAAGAGTTCATGGTGCGAAATACCTACATTTATCCGCCATCGCCATCGATGAAAATCATTGCCGATATTTTTGAATTTACCAGCAAAAAAATGCCGAAGTTCAACTCTATTTCTATTTCCGGTTATCACATGCAAGAAGCTGGAGCAACCGCAGATATTGAGTTGGCTTACACTTTAGCCGATGGTTTGGAATACATCAGAACCGGGCTTGCCGCCGGAATGAAAATTGATGAGTTTGCCCCTCGCCTTTCGTTTTTTTGGGCGATTGGCATGAATCATTTTATGGAAATTGCCAAAATGCGAGCCGGAAGAATGCTTTGGGCAAAATTGTTAAAGCAATTCAATCCGCAAGACGAGAAATCTTTGGCGTTAAGAACTCATTGCCAAACTTCGGGTTGGAGTTTAACCGAACAAGATCCGTTTAATAACGTGGCACGAACCGTAATTGAAGCCACTGCTGCTGCTTTTGGCGGAACCCAATCTTTACATACTAACGCTTTAGACGAAGCTATTGCTTTGCCAACAGACTTTTCGGCGAGAATTGCCAGAAATACCCAAATTTTCCTTCAGGAAGAAACTAAAATTACCAAAACTGTCGATCCTTGGGCGGGAAGTTTTTATGTAGAAAAATTAACTGCCGAAATCGCCGATAAAGCTTGGAAATTGATCGAAGAAGTGGAAGAATTAGGCGGTATGACCAAAGCCATTGAAGCCGGAATCCCTAAACTTCGAATTGAAGAAGCTGCTGCAAGAAAACAAGCCCGAATCGATTCTGGGCAAGATGTGATTGTGGGTGTCAACAAATACCGATTAAAAAAGGAAGATCCTTTGCATATTTTGGATGTTGATAACCAAATGGTGCGAAAAGCGCAAATCGAGCGTTTGGAAAAAATTAAAGCTTCCCGAAATGAATCTGAAGTCAAAAATTTATTGCAACAATTAACCCAAGCCGCACAATCCGGCGAAGGAAATTTATTAGCATTAGCCGTAAATGCCGCTCGAGAACGCGCTACTTTGGGAGAAATCAGTGATGCTCTCGAAGCCGTTTTTGGCAGATACAAAGCACAAATTAAATCATTTAGTGGCGTGTATAGCAAAGAAATTAAAAACGATGAAAGTTTTGCAACGGCAAAGAAAAAAGCCGACGAATTTGCGGCTCTCGAAGGACGACGACCGCGCATTATGATTGCAAAAATGGGGCAAGACGGTCATGACCGTGGCGCAAAAGTGGTAGCAACCGGATATGCCGATGTGGGTTTTGACGTGGACATTGGCCCATTGTTTCAAACTCCATCTGAAGCCGCCAAACAAGCTGTGGAAAACGATGTGCATATTTTAGGCGTTTCTTCTTTGGCAGCGGGACACAAAACTTTGGTACCACAAGTCATCGAAGAACTCAAAAAATACGGCCGAGAAGACATTATGGTTATCGTTGGAGGGGTTATTCCCGCACAAGATTACCAATATTTATTCGATGCTGGAGCCGTTGCAGTTTTTGGTCCCGGAACTAAAATCAGTGAAGCCGCGATTACTATTTTAGATATTTTATTGCAGGAATAGGTTTAGTGGTCAGTGGGCAGTGGGCAGTGTTTAGTGGGCAGTAGCAGTCAGTAGTTACAGGTTTTAGTACACGATATTAAGTTCCTAACAGGTTTTAAAAATCTGTTGGGATTTTTTATTTCCCCTCTTAAAATTTTTAATGGAAATGGTATTTATCTTTTTGCTATCTGATTGTATCAATTGTTTATATTTTCAATTGGTTGTAATTTTTTTACAAGAATTTCGTTGTTAGGTAGTTAAGAGAATTATTGTTCAGATAATTCTTGCATCTTGATTTTCTTCGGTAGTTTAAGATTATGATTATAAGCCATGTTACAAAATGTATCTTTACTTGTTGAATCTGCGGAAAATTCTTTGGCTTTGCTTGGGCAAAGCAGCCTCAATCATTTCATTTATTGCGAGGAAGCCCTCCCAATGCTTTATCAACTTCTTCATCAGTTGAAGGATGCAACCTCGGACGGTTTCGACTGCGAACAAGATGAGATTACTTTTTTTAAATTTACCAAACCCAAGTACCTGAGTCAATTGTTGTATTGCAATGCTATATTGCACATTGAAGCCTATTGTCCGGATGCGGACGCACGAAAGCGTAAGCACTTTTTAAAAAATCAGCTAAAAACTATCAATCAACTACTTGATGGGCAAAAGGAGCTTTGTCGTTACCTTGATAATAGCTGTACCCATAATGACCATTTTTATTTTTTGCGGAAGAATTGTACCGGCTTTTCTCTTGTTACTGAAAATTACCTCGGTAGTGCTGCCTTCAATACCTCTCATGATTTTAGTGTTGCTCAGATTTTGAGTAATCGGAAGTTGAAGGCTTATCTTATGGAATTACTTGCCTGTAGTTATCTACCCACTGTTACAAAGTCAAAGACTTTGCAGTGGACGGGTTCCAAAGCTGCGTTAACGGAGCTTGCATACGGGTTATATTGCTCCAAGACGTTTGAGAATGGAACTGCAAATCTGAATCAAATTGCACAATGCTTAAGTGTGGCATTTGGTGTTGACCTTACGCATATTAGCCGAACTTACATTGAATTGCGCCAGCGAAAGGGCGACCGGTGTGCTTTTTTAGAGGAGATGAAAACGCTTCTGTTGAGACGTATGGATGAAGCGGATGAACATTCTTAAAACCAGCAAAGCCCGGAATGTCCGGGCTTAATTATTAATTATTTTTTCGGTTTTTTAAAAAGTGATCTCAAAACGAGCGTAACTGCAAAGCTGACAAATGCTCCTATTGCCGCGAGTATCATTGTTTTCAGTAATTCTGCTTCGGGTAAGCTGGGCAATATCCCTAAAAGCGTACCTGATAATGTTCCGTTGCGAAGTGTGGTTGCATTATTCATGGCTTCACCTCCTGCTCCTGTTTTTTCTCCTCCTCGACGGTGAACTGACTTACCGCCGAAACGACTCCGCCTGCCACGGCTAAGTAGCCCGCGATTGACACAAGTGCCGCAGGTAATGTCACCGGACTTGTAAGAATTGCTCCACTGATAGCCAATACCGTCATACCGATGGAACGGAGTGAACGAAAAAATTTTGGCGTGGGCGCTTTTACTCTTTTTACAATTTCTTTCATGATTGTGTTTTAAGAAGTGATTTTTAATAATAATTCGCTGTGATTGTTTGCTGCTTTTTCAGCAAGTTCCATGAGCTTTTCCATCGCTTTTCTTGATGCTCCACCTGAGGTTAGCCCTGAGAGGTAGGAAACCGGGGCTAAACAGCCCCTTAGTTCCCTTAAAGCATCGTTTGCCGGATGGATTAGAATCGCGTCGCGATTGGGCACTTTTTCAATCTTCAAGTGTTTTCCAAACCGTTGGTTTTCCGCAATTGACAAGTTGTAAGTTCCTTCCGGAATACATGACCGTTGGCGCACATTATTGAGCCACGGCAATTCAATTGTAAATGCCAACATTTTCCCCTCGCACATGAGCACTCCTTGTGTGCCGGATGTGAGATAACTACGATGCAATATGATTATCATCACAAACCATTTACACGGATTAGCGCCAATGGGTTAAATGCACCGTTTTTCAGCGGGTACAACTTGGTGTTTACTTCCTGAAAGAAGTCAATCCCCAAAACCAAAAATAACGGATGTTCACTCGCAGGCGAAAGGGCTAACACCTCGTTAACAGGAAGCATTGGCTCTGTTAGCGGTGCAACCGGTAATTCTGATTGTACCATTTCAAACTCATTGTTTTCAAAGTCTATTGCCGCTGCGGCAATTTTCAAACAGAAATGCGTAGTACCTGCGGGAGCTGCAATTAACGTTAGCGGATTAAATGCCTGAATTGCCACAGTTGCTTCACCAGAAACGCGGTCGATATTTGCCGTATAGGGGGCAAAAAAAGTAGCTGCCAATTTACCATTGATGTTGAATTCAAAATTAGTCAGCATTTCAGCCTCTCCGTCAATAACATTGCGTAAGCCTCTGTCGTTGATTGCATCGGCTTTGATGACTTCGACCATTTTTTTGGTTAAGCGGCTTACCATACGACCGTCTTTTGCCCCTGCAATTTGCGACATGAATGCCACACGTAACAGTTTACCTGCTTTGCCCGCTCTGCCAAATTCGGCATTGTTTTCTCTTGTTCTCTGAAAAGCGGGGTCTGAGGCGATACGAGAACCGCTCAAGTCTCCTTTTTCCCGAGCTACATACCCATCTTTAGATTTGTAGAATGTGATGTCTCCGAGTGTGCCTTTTAATTTTACAAGGCCTTTTTGCTTTGCCATAATTTAAAAAATTTAATGATTAATACTATGCCATCAAGTGTTGCAACTGATTGATTGACAAGACAAAGTTTAAGTGATTGATTGACAACTGCAATAGTGTGGGGTTTAGACGACCGCAAATGACCTATATTGAATTAGGATGAGTATCAGCATTTTTTAAAAATCGTACCCAACCTTCTCCCAAGTTGTGAATACTGACGGATTTATGCATTGAAATTTGGTTTCTATAAAATTTAATAATTTATGAAAACAAAAGCGTCCAGACTGTGCATTTATCCGAAGGATGTGCAGTTGATTACCGGAAAATCTTATAAGCAAAGCCGGTTACTTCTCAAAAAAGTAAAAATTCATTTCGGAAAAAGTGCGGATCAATTCGTTAGCGTGCCTGAATTTTGTGATTACACCGGACTTTCACTGGAAGAAGTTAGCGCACTGCTCAACCTATGAAAACTATGAAATTCTCGCATATTAAGATAAAATGTTAAAGAATTTAACAAAGTGGGCTAAAACATAAAGTATCCATAAGGAAGAGTGGGAGAAGGTATGGGGAAGCAATTAGCAGTTAGCAGTTAGCAGTTAGTAGTTAGTAGTGAGTAGTGAGTAGTGGGAGTTTGAAATTGGGAGGGTTTGAGGTTCAAAGTTTAAAGTTCTTGACCTAAGTTGTTGAATGTTCACGATATATTTTTTGAAAATTAACAACTGATCTTGTTTTTTTAATATTTTATTTGTAGGTTTATTCCGTTAAGGTTTCGGTATCCATTGTACGCCTTAACATTTTTTTCTACCACACTTTTTTATTGATTTTCATTGAGATTACGGAAACCCGTAAGGCTTAGGTATGTTTTTTATTTTATACTTGCAATTAATAATACAACATCATGATCAACACTACATTTCAAAAAGCGCTACTGATTTTTTCTCTGGCAACGGTTTCGCCTTTTTTTGCCCAAGACATCGATTGGGAAAAGTCCTTTGGAGGTAAGCACTCTGATTATCTCTTTGACGTGCAACCCACTCCTGATTACGGATTTATCCTGGCGGGAAGTTCTCTTTCTAAAGCGACCGGAACCAAAACCGATAACGGACAAGGTAATCTGGATTATTGGATTTGGAAAATGAATGAAAAAGGAGAAGAAGAATGGCAAAAAAGTTTTGGAGGTGAAGGTGCTGATTTGCTTCAAGGTATTCGTCTTACCAAAGACGGTGGATTTATTTTAGCCGGTACTTCAGAATCAGGCAAAGGTGACATTAAAAAAGATTCCTGCAGGGGAAATGAGGATTACTGGGTCATTAAACTCAATGCTAAAGGCGGTGAAGAATGGCAACGCACCATTGGAGGTTCGGGACAAGAGCAACTGCAATGTGTGATTCCTACAAAAGATGGTGGCTTTTTAATTGGCGGTTCTTCCAGCTCGATGATGAGTCCGCTCATTAGAAAAGGCGAAAAAGATGCTTTTGGAAAATCAGAAAACAGTTACGGAAATCTTGATTATTGGGTGGTAAAGCTCGATGCGAAAGGAGCGGTCTTGTGGCAACGCACTTTGGGTGGCATTTATGCTGACCAGTTATACAGCGTGGTGGAAACTGCTGATGGTGGTTTTTTGTTGGGTGGGACTTCTAACTCTCCGATATCGGGAAGTAAAACTGCTCCCCACTACGGTATGGGAGATTATTATATCATTAAACTTAGCGAAAACGGACAAACTGAGTGGGAAAATACCTTTGGCGGTGAAGATGATGACCAGCTTGCCACGGTATTGGCTTCAAAAGATGGTCATTTTTACCTTGCGGGATATTCCGGATCATCCAGTACCGGAAACAAAATGATTGGTAACCGTAACGGAAGTGATTTTTGGATTATTAAAATTGATGAAAGCGGTGAGGCTATCTGGCAAAAAACATACGATACCGGAGCCATTGATATCTTAACCTCATTGGTAGAAAATGATGACCTTACCCTGCTTTTGGCTGGTTATTCTCAAGGAAAACCTACCCCTGCTATGGCAACGGGTAAAAAAGCCAAAAAAGAAGATGAAGGTATTAATGATTACGTGGTATTTAAAATTAAACCTGATGGTGAAGAAATCTGGTCCAAAAGCATTGGAAGTTCCGGTACAGATGTGCTGCGCAAAGCCATTGAAACTCGCGATGGCGGTTATCTATTGGCAGGTACTTCCAATAGTGAGGTAAAACCAAAAGGAGGTAACCGAGACCGTATGAGCAAGGTGCAGGGACGGGATGATTTTTGGGTTGTGAAACTCAAAGACAACGAAAAGAAAAAAGAAAAACGCGCTCCATTAGAGGCCTTCCCCAACCCTACCCAAAGATTTACCAATGTGATTGTAGGGCATGAATACACCAAGGGAACTGCTTTTGTTTTTGATTTGGCGGGACGCCAATTACAATCGTTCCCAATCAAAGACCAAACTATCCCCGTAGATTTAGGAGCATCGCCTGAAGGTATTTATATCATCGAAATCAGAACCGATGTGGACGAAAATGCTGTAAAAATTGTAAAAACTTTGAATAAAAATTGAGATTATGAGATATTTGATAATCCTACTATTTACCTTCCACATTGTAAACGCTCAAAATAACACTATTCCTGATATAAAAACTGCATTTCCTGAAATAGCAGGTCCTTCACCAACTGTTGCAGGATTAATGAAATTTGAGGAGGTACCTGTAGATAATTACACTGGGATACCTGATATTTCTATACCCCTTTATAGCATAAAGTCACAAGGAAAAACCACAATAAATCTTTCTCTAAACTATCATCCTTATAGTGTTGCATTGAGTGAAGTGGCCAGCTATTCAGGTCTAGGATGGAGTTTATTCGCTGGCGGTACTATTTCACGAACTGTCAAAGGAAAACCAGATGAGTACTTTGATAATAACAACAATGTTCCGTCAGGCATTTATCAAGACGTTTCGATGGGAACGTTTGGAAATCATTACTATGAATCATTAGGAGTGTTTCAAGGTAATTTGCAACTTTTACCGGTTTTTAAAAAAATGTTATGGGAAACATTTTTTAAAGGAAGGTATGATATGGAGCATGATCTATATCAATTCAATTTCATGGGAAGGTCTGGAAGATTTATAATTAGAAAGAATACATTAAATGATTTTGAAGTGGTCCAGCTAGGCAATGACAATGCCCTTAAAATACAGTTTCATAAAACTTTTAACTCCAATACTCACACTTACACCTTTTTAGGCTTTACAATCACGGATGAGGATGGATACAAATACTTTTTCGACCAAGTAGAAAATACTAGCCAAGCCACAGTTACACAAAACGAATATTATGGTGGGGTAAATAATATTTCAGGAAGCCAAATGGAATTTACCAGTGCTTTCCACTTGAGCAAAATACAAGATCACGCAGGTGTATCGTTAGTAGAGTTTGTGTACAATGGTATCCAAGAGCCTATCAAAGAAATTTTTTCTGACGTATCCACTGAAAGAAATTATACGGATATGATTCCATTAGATCTTATAGATACTCACGGTGGTTCATGTGATTATCAATTGTATCGCTACGAACCTCACGTTTCCTCCACTCGATCAGTTAGAAGCGTAAACACGAAAAAATTAAAGCAAATTAAGATAATCGGAAAAGCAAATATCGATATCGTTCAAGAGCAAGGAAGACAAGATTATAATTTACAATTTCCAGAAAATTCATATAGGCTTAAAAATATCATTGTGTATGACTGGAATAATAACCCTGTCAAAAAATATTCGTTCGATCACACATATTCCGAAATCAATTCTATTTATGGTAAGCGAATGATGCTCTCGGCTGTACACGAAGAAAATTTTCAGGACTCACAAAAACTCAGTTATCATTTAAGTTATGGCGCCAAACCAAATGAACCTTCTCTTATCCTAGGAAAAGACAATTGGGGATTTTTAAATGCAAAGCCTTATTTCTTGGGGAATGGCACGTTTAGGGAGGCTACTCCCAACTCTATTACAACAGATGTCTTGCAAAAGATGACTTTGCCAACTGGTGGTGCTATTGTATATGATTTTGGATCAAATACTTACTCACACATTGGAAGTACAGAAATTACAGATTATTACGAAAATTTTGAAAACTGGAACTACTCCCAACAATCAATGTCATTTACTTCCGCAGGAGGGCTAACACCAGCACAATATTTTGATGTTTTCAGTGTCGAAGATTTCAAAGCTAAATTTTACGTGAATGCTACAGCTGGTAATTCAACTGGAGTGTTTAATATTTATAGGGAAGTAAATGGCGTAAACTCACACTTCACCAGTTTTAACTGTAACGAACTTTTAAATTGTGAAAGTCAAGAACTTTCATTTCCACCCGGAAGCTATTCAATTCGATATCAATGGCTTAATATTGACCAAACGAGCAGTGTAAATGTCATTATAGATTACAGAACAAAAAAAATTCAAAATCTACAAAAATATATTTACGGGGGTGGTTTGAGAATCAACAATATAGGATGGTTTGAGGACAGCACGGTTTCTCAGGAATATTTTAAAAATGTATTATTTCAGTACGGTCATGTACCGCTTCGTTCTAAAAATATAAGCTATCAATTTGGGGATGACGAAAGTAAAAGTAGCGGCTCACTTGTTTATGGAAAACCGGTATTTACCTATAATAAATTAATACAAGCTGACGAAACTTGCTCCGGATCACCACGTAATTTTATACCTTATATTACCGTTTCCAGCTATAATAACCTAAAAAGTTTAAGGACCAAAGGGGCTGATGTGGGCTACAAAAATGTGAGCATCAAGGAATCTGGAAAAGGAAAATCAGCTTTTACTTACACTTCGCCTATTGATTTCCCAGCGGACGCAAATGCATACACGGTAGCACCTCCCTTCGTAGCATCTCGTGATTTAGACTACAAACGAGGCTTGGTCACTATAGAAAAACACTATAGAGAGGATGGCAAATTACTGTCTGAAACCGACTATAATTATGAGATAATTGAAGATGAAATTATGACAGGTATTCAAGCGGTACGTGGCGTGACTCAGAGCATCAGTAACGCACGACATTACACTTTTGAGGATTGGCAAAACACAATTAATTACTGCAACAGTCAGCCCGACTGGCTATGGATTGCAGCATGTCGAAACCTCGACAAAGAAGATACTTACAAGTATGTCTCTTATTTTCAATTGTGGGATTCATTTGGTTGGATAAAAAAAATCACTAAGACCACAAAAGAATATTTCGATTTTGATACGTTCGTAGAAACAACTCAAGAAACCTCCAATAACAGTTTCAATAAAATGATAGAGAGCCAAAAGATATTTATGAAACCGGACCAAACTAAATTTAAGCAGTCTATTTTCTCTTATCATAATTTTGGAACAAATGCCATTCGAGATGTTTACAAAATTGAAAACTTTGATGAAACCGGTTTATTGAATTCGAAAACGGCACATTATAACTCTGCTTGGTCGGGCGTCATGAGGAAAGAATTGAACACTGTATTGACCAGCAAAAATAATCAGCCAGACCTAACGATTATAAGATACAACCGATACGACACTTACGGTCACCCACTCGAAGTACAACAAGAAAACGGCATCAAAATCAGCTATATCTACGGTTACAACCAAACCGAACCGGTTGCCAAAATTGACAATATGGCCTACGCCTCTATCCCTCAATACTTGATTACAGCTATTCACAGTGCTGCTAACGAAACGGCTATGACGACAGCTTTAGATAATTTACGCAATACACTTAGTAATTCAATGGTGACTACCTATACCTACAAACCACTTGTGGGGGTTACTAGCATCACCGATCCTAAAGGTGATAAAATTACCTACGAATACGACAGTTTCGGAAGGCTGAATGCTGTTCGGGATAAGGATAACAACTTACTTAGTGAAAATGAGTACAAATACAGAACCCAAAACTAAACCAGCCATGAAAAAACTCTATACCATCGTTTCTTTAGTTTTGGCTACTGTAGGTTTTGCCCAACAGCAGAACTATGTGAAAACTACTACTTACAAACAGCCCACCACAACTTCTACCCCCTCGCCTGCTGTATCTGTGGCAAGCCAGAGTATTACTTTTTATGATGGACTGGGGCGTCCTATTCAACAAGTGGTATCTAAACAATCCGGAACCGGAAAAAATATCGTTACTCCTATCACGTATGATGCTTTTGGAAGGCAACCCAAAGAATACCTTCCTTACGAAAGTGCTTCAACGGGATTGGATTACGAAGCCAATGCGCTTAGTGATGTATTGAGTTTTGGACCTTATCAAGGCGAAGTTCCTTTTAGCGAGAAACTTTTTGAGGCTTCACCCTTGAACCGTGTGTTGAAACAAGCTGCTCCTGGAGCATCGTGGATGCTGGGTAGTGGCAAAGAAATTAAGTTTGACTACCAGACCAATAGCACCAGTGAAGTTAAACGCTACTCGGCTACGACCACTTGGAATGACACGATTCAGCTGTACGACATTGCCTTAGTGGATCATGGAAATTACGCTGCCGGCGAATTGTACAAAACCATTACCAAAGATGAAAACTGGACATCAGGAAATGAGCATTCCACTGAAGAATTTAAGGACAAAGAAGGTCGGGTGGTGCTCAAGCGAACTTACGGTGTTTCTGATGTGAATGGAACTCCAAGAAGCGAAGCTCACGATACTTATTATGTGTATGATATTTATGGTAATTTGACTTACGTGATTCCGCCTTTGGCCAATCCTGTAAGTCCTAATCTCGAGGGTTTGTGTTACCAATATAAATACGATTACCGAAACCGTTTGGTCGAAAAAAAGTTACCCGGTAAACAATGGGAATTTATTGTGTATGACAAATTAGACAAACCCGTGGCAACAGGACCTGCTTTCACGCCATTTGGGGGACAACAAACTGGATGGTTGGTGACCAAATACGATGCTTTTGGGCGTGTGGCTTATACGGGTTGGTACAGCGGTGTGCCGGCAACAGCTGCAGGAAGAAAAACCATGCAACAAGCCCGCAATAGCCAGACTACAAATCTTTGGGAAACCCAAAACACGACCAGCAATATCAACAACATAGCCATAGGTTATACCAATGTAGCCTTCCCTACCAGCGGCATGATTGTGCTTTCTGCCAGTTATTATGACAGTTATAGTTTTCCCGGAGCTCCTACTGTTTTTGACAATGTGGAAGGCGAGCCTGTTTATTACAACAACAGCATCAAACCCAAGGGCATGCCAACCGGTAGTTGGACAAGGGTGTTGACGTCATCATCTGAATATTTGGGCGAGACCAATTACATTCTCTATGACAAAAAAGGCAGAGCTATTCGTAACCACAAGAAAAATTATTTGGGCGGTTACACCACAACCGACAACAAACTTGATTTTGCGGGTAAAGCGCTTTATACCGTTACCAAACACAAACGTACCAATGGTGCTACTGAGCTTTACACCAAAGATATTTTTAGTTACACCCCGCAAGACCGATTGGACACACATTTGCACCAGATTGGCACGAGTGGAACACCTCAATTATTGGCTAAAAACGAGTATGATGCTTTAGGCCAATTGGTTAGAAAAAGTGTGGGTGGCACTGACGTTACCGGACAAACTGCTTTACAGAAAGTGGATTATGCTTACAACATCAGAGGATGGCTCAAGGAAATCAACAAAGTGGACAATTTGCTCCAAGGAACAGATCCCGTGGATTTGTTTGCGTTTAAGATTAATTACGATAGTAAGGAAATTGATAATGATAACGTAAAAGAATTATACAACGGTAACATCGCTGAAACGTTTTGGAAAACCAATAGTGACAATATCAAACGTTCATATGGCTATCAATACGATG